>NZ_FNKP01000001.1:2425037-3637556 GCF_900099835.1 Paraburkholderia fungorum | reverse complement strand
TGTCTGTACTGCACGAGCGATTTCCGAACGTGCCGCGCATCGCACTCACCGCTACGGCGGACGCGATCACGCGTGACGAGATCATCCACCGCCTGGCACTCGACGACGCGCGCGTTTTCGTGTCGAGCTTTGATCGGCCGAATATCCGCTATCGGATCGTCGAAAAGGACAACGCGCGTACGCAGCTGCTCGACTTCATTCGCGCAGAACATTCGAAGCCGGACGGCACGACCGACGCCGGCGTGGTTTATTGCCTGTCGCGTCGCAAGGTCGAAGAGACGGCGGAGTGGCTGAAGGAAAAAGGCATGCGCGCGTTGCCGTATCACGCCGGTATGGATTTTGAGATCCGACAGAAGCATCAGGAGATGTTTCAGCGTGAAGAGGGCATCGTGATGTGCGCGACGATCGCGTTCGGTATGGGAATCGATAAGCCGGACGTGCGGTTCGTCGCGCATCTGGATTTGCCGAAGAGCGTCGAAGGGTATTACCAGGAAACAGGGCGGGGCGGCCGCGATGGAATGCCGGCGAACGCCTGGATGGCCTACGGTCTCGGCGACGTCGTGCAGCAGCGCAAAATGATCGACGAGTCGGACGCGGACGACGCCCATAAGCGCGTCCAAACGGGCAAGCTCGACGCACTACTGGGCTTGTGCGAAGCGGCCACTTGCCGGCGCGTGCGCCTGCTCGCGTATTTCGGCGAATCGAGCAAGCCCTGCGGCAATTGCGACAACTGCCTTGAACCGCCCGCCACTTGGGATGCCACGCGCGAGGCGCAGATGGCGCTTTCCTGCGTCTTCCGCGCGCAACGGGCAAGTGGATTTCATTTCGGCGCCGGCCATCTGATCGACATCTTGCGCGGCAATAGCAGCGAGAAAATTTTGCAGCGCGGCCACGAAAAGCTCACCACCTTCGGTATAGGCGCGGCGCTTGGCGAACCGGAATGGCGCGCGGTGTTTCGTCAGCTCGTGGCGTTCGGTTACCTGACTGTGGACCACGAAGGTTTTGGTTCGCTGGTCCTGACCGAGGCGAGCAAACCGGTGCTTAAGGGCGAGCAGAACGTGACGATGCGTCGCTATGTGAAGCCGACTCGCACCCGTCAATCGTCCGGGCGTACGAGCGAACGTGCCGATCCTACGGTCGGCATGGGTCCGCGTGAACGTGCCCGTTGGGATCGGCTGCGCGCATGGCGTACAGAAACGGCAAAAAGCGACGGCGTGCCTGCCTACGTCATTTTCCACGACGCGACACTGGCAGAAATTGCCCGTAATGGCCCCGATTCCATCGAGGATTTGCGCGGCATTCCGGGCATGGGCGCACGTAAACTCGATCGTTTCGGCGACGAATTGCTGGAAGTCGTCGCGGCTGATTGAGCGCTCGGGACGGCTCATACAGATCGACAGGCCTGCGAAATATCGCAACCTGTTGACTCCCTTAGTATTTTCGGAATATTATGCTAGGTTCCGGTTCTTGGGATGCCTGCGCGCGGGGTTAACTCGCGAGTAAACAGACCACCCGGAAGTTCGATGCGCAAGCGTTTCCGCTTTGCCCGGGAACATATGCGTCGATTTTGTTCAATTTCAGGAATAAACAATGCCAACCATCAATCAACTGGTTCGCAAAGGCCGCCAGTCGGAAACGACTAAGAGCAAGAGCCCGGCCTTGCAGGACTGCCCCCAGCGCCGCGGCGTGTGCACCCGTGTGTACACCACGACGCCTAAGAAGCCTAACTCGGCACTCCGTAAGGTTGCCAAGGTTCGTCTGACGAACGGCTTCGAAGTTATTTCGTACATCGGTGGTGAAGGCCACAACCTGCAGGAACACTCGGTCGTGCTGATTCGCGGCGGTCGTGTTAAGGACTTGCCGGGTGTGCGTTACCACATGGTTCGCGGCTCGCTGGATACCCAGGGCGTCAAGGATCGTAAGCAGGCTCGCTCGAAGTACGGCGCGAAGCGTGCCAAGGCTGGCAAGTAATTAGCCGGTCAAAGTAGTTTCAGGTCGCCTGCAAAGGCGGTAATAGCGGTGGTGCCGGAATAGCCGGTGCTGTCGAGTAAGTGGTCACCCGACCAGGCTGGTAAGTCTTGAAGATGAATCGGGTTAGTTGGTGGCCGCGGAGCTGAGTAGCTCCAACTGAAAAGTTAAAGGAAGAAACATGCCGCGTCGTCGCGAAGTCCCCAAGCGGGAAGTGTTGCCGGATCCGAAGTTCGGTAACGTTGATGTAGCTAAGTTCATGAACGTGCTGATGTTGTCCGGCAAGAAGTCGGTTGCTGAACGCATCGTGTACGGCGCTTTCGAACAAATCCAGACCAAGGGTGGCAAGGACCCGCTGGAAGTGTTCACGGTAGCGCTCAACAACGTCAAGCCGGTGGTCGAAGTTAAGAGCCGCCGCGTTGGTGGTGCAAACTATCAGGTTCCGGTCGAAGTGCGCCCGTCGCGTCGTATGGCATTGGCGATGCGTTGGCTGCGTGAAGCCGCGAAGAAGCGCAGCGAGAAGTCGATGGCCCTGCGTCTGGCAGGTGAACTCTCCGAAGCGGCCGAAGGCCGTGGCGGCGCAATGAAGAAGCGCGACGAAGTTCACCGGATGGCAGAAGCCAACAAGGCGTTCTCGCACTTCCGTTTCTAAGCTTCCCGAACCCGGGTTTAGCTGAAAAAGCGGAAAGAAATTCCGGGCGGGTGCGCTTACAAAGCGCCTCGCCCGTTTGTGTTACAGCGCGATGGGTATTTTCTCGCATCGCGTCATCCCAATAGAGGATCAAAGTGGCTCGCAAGACACCTATCGAGCGCTACCGTAACATCGGTATTAGCGCTCACATCGACGCCGGCAAAACGACGACGACCGAGCGCATCCTGTTCTATACCGGCGTGAACCACAAGATTGGTGAAGTTCACGACGGCGCTGCAACCATGGACTGGATGGAGCAGGAGCAGGAACGCGGTATCACGATCACGTCCGCTGCTACCACGGCTTTCTGGAAAGGCATGGCCGGCGACCGCGCTGAGCACCGTATCAACATCATCGACACGCCGGGTCACGTCGACTTCACGATTGAAGTTGAGCGCTCGATGCGCGTGCTCGACGGCGCGTGCATGGTCTACTGCGCTGTGGGCGGCGTTCAGCCCCAGTCGGAAACCGTGTGGCGTCAGGCTAATAAGTACAAGGTTCCCCGTCTCGCGTTCATCAACAAGATGGACCGTACCGGCGCGAACTTCTTCAAGGTCTACGATCAGCTCAAGCTGCGTCTGAAGGCGAATCCGGTTCCGGTCGTGGTGCCTATCGGCGCGGAAGAAAACTTCACGGGCGTCGTCGATCTGCTGAAGATGAAGGCGATCATTTGGGACGAAGCGTCCCAAGGCACGAAGTTCTCGTACGAAGAAATCCCGGCAGAACTGGTCGACACGTGCAACGAATGGCGCGAGAAGATGGTCGAAGCGGCTGCTGAGTCGAGCGAAGACCTGATGAACAAGTACCTGGAAGAGGGCGAGCTCTCCGAAGCGGAAATCATCAAGGGTCTGCGCGATCGTACGATTGCATGCGAAATTCAGCCGATGCTGTGCGGTACCGCGTTCAAGAACAAGGGCGTGCAACGGATGCTGGACGCCGTGCTCGACTTCCTGCCGTCGCCGATCGACATTCCGCCGGTTACTGGCGAACTCGAAAACGGCGAAAAGGCTGAGCGTCGCGCAGCCGACGACGAGAAGTTCTCGTCGCTCGCGTTCAAGATCATGACGGACCCGTTTGTCGGTCAGCTGATCTTCTTCCGCGTGTACTCGGGTACGACGAAGTCGGGCGACACGCTGCTGAACGCGACCAAAGACAAGAAGGAACGTCTCGGTCGTATTCTGCTGATGCACGCAAACCAGCGCGAAGAAATCAAGGAAGTGCACGCTGGCGACATCGCGGCTGCTGTCGGTCTGAAAGACGCGACGACGGGCGACACGCTGTGCGATCCGCTGCACCCGATCGTTCTCGAGCGCATGATTTTCCCGGAACCGGTGATTTCGCAGGCTGTCGAGCCGAAGACGAAGCCGGACCAGGAAAAGATGGGTCTGGCACTGAACCGTCTGGCTCAGGAAGATCCGTCGTTCCGCGTTCAAACGGACGAAGAATCGGGCCAAACCATTATTTCGGGCATGGGCGAGCTCCACCTGGAAATTCTGGTTGACCGTATGAAGCGCGAATTCGGCGTGGAAGCAACGGTCGGCAAGCCGCAGGTTGCTTACCGCGAAACGATTCGCGGCAAGGCGGAAGACGTTGACGGCAAGTTCGTCAAGCAGTCGGGTGGTCGCGGCCAGTACGGTCACGCGGTCATCACGCTCGAGCCGAACGAACAAGGCAAGGGCTACGAATTCCTGGACGAGATCAAGGGTGGTGTGATTCCGCGTGAATACATCCCGGCGGTCGACAAGGGTATTCAGGAAACGCTGAAGGCAGGCGTGCTGGCAGGCTTCCCGGTCGTCGACGTCAAGGTTCACCTGACGTTCGGTTCGTACCACGACGTTGACTCGAACGAAAATGCTTTCCGCATGGCCGGTTCGATGGCGTTCAAGGAAGCAATGCGCAAGGCTCAGCCGGTCATCCTCGAACCGATGATGGCTGTCGAAGTCGAAACGCCGGAAGACTACATGGGCAACGTCATGGGCGACCTGTCGGGTCGTCGCGGCATTGTTCAGGGCATGGACGACATGGTTGGCGGCGGCAAGATCGTCCGCGCAGAAGTACCGCTGTCGGAAATGTTCGGCTACTCGACGTCGCTGCGTTCGCTGACCCAAGGTCGCGCAACGTACACGATGGAGTTCAAGCACTACGCAGAAGCACCGCGTAACGTGTCGGAAGCGATCATCAACGCCAAGTCGAAGTAATCGCGCGGCAAAGTCATTCAACGATTAACTTTTTGAAAGAAGAGAAACATGGCTAAAGGTAAATTCGAACGGACCAAGCCGCACGTGAACGTCGGCACGATCGGTCACGTTGACCACGGCAAGACCACGCTGACGGCAGCGATCACGACGGTTCTGACCAAGAAGTTTGGCGGCGAAGCAAAGGCATACGACCAGATCGACGCGGCGCCGGAAGAAAAGGCACGTGGTATCACGATCAACACGGCACACGTCGAGTACGAAACGGCTAACCGCCACTACGCACACGTTGACTGCCCGGGCCACGCTGACTATGTGAAGAACATGATCACGGGCGCAGCGCAGATGGACGGCGCGATCCTGGTGTGTTCGGCTGCAGACGGCCCGATGCCGCAAACGCGCGAGCACATCCTGCTGGCCCGTCAGGTTGGCGTTCCGTACATCATCGTGTTCCTGAACAAGTGCGACATGGTGGACGACGCTGAGCTGCTGGAACTCGTTGAAATGGAAGTTCGCGAACTTCTGTCGAAGTACGACTTCCCGGGCGACGACACGCCGATCATCAAGGGTTCGGCCAAGCTGGCGCTGGAAGGCGATGCGGGCGAGCTGGGCGAAGTGGCGATCATGAATCTGGCCGACGCGCTGGACACGTACATCCCGACGCCGGAGCGCGCAGTTGACGGTGCGTTCCTGATGCCGGTGGAAGACGTGTTCTCGATCTCGGGTCGTGGCACGGTGGTGACGGGTCGCGTTGAGCGCGGCATCGTCAAGGTCGGCGAAGAAATCGAAATCGTCGGTATCAAGCCGACGGTGAAGACGACCTGCACGGGCGTGGAAATGTTCCGCAAGCTGCTCGACCAGGGTCAGGCAGGCGACAACGTTGGTATCCTGCTGCGCGGCACGAAGCGTGAAGACGTGGAGCGTGGCCAGGTTCTGGCGAAGCCGGGTTCGATCAACCCGCACACGCACTTCACGGCTGAAGTGTACGTGCTGAGCAAGGACGAAGGCGGTCGTCATACGCCGTTCTTCAACAACTACCGTCCGCAGTTCTACTTCCGTACGACGGACGTGACGGGCTCGATCGAGCTGCCGAAGGACAAGGAAATGGTCATGCCGGGCGACAACGTGTCGATCACGGTGAAGCTGATCAACCCGATCGCGATGGAAGAAGGTCTGCGTTTCGCAATTCGCGAAGGCGGCCGTACGGTCGGCGCTGGTGTGGTTGCAAAGATTCTCGAGTAAAATCGCGAGTTGACCTTGCAGTACATGCAGTAAGTGGTGCCCGGAGCCGGGCGCCAGCCCCTCGCGGGCGCCCGGCTCTACGTTCTTTTACTATCTGGCGGCGCAATACCGCCTCGCTCTTTTCCAAGGAATTGTCATGCAGAACCAGAAAATCCGCATTCGCCTGAAGGCTTTCGACTATCGTCTGATCGATCAATCGGCAGCTGAAATCGTCGACACGGCCAAGCGGACTGGCGCGATCGTTCGTGGCCCGGTGCCCCTGCCGACCCGCATTCAACGCTTCGACATCCTGCGTTCGCCGCACGTCAACAAGACGTCGCGCGATCAGCTCGAAATCCGTACGCACCAACGTCTGATGGACATCGTCGATCCGACGGACAAGACCGTTGACGCACTGATGAAGCTGGACCTCCCGGCTGGTGTGGACGTTGAAATCAAGCTGCAATAAGGCTTTCAGAGCTTGTCCGGTAAGCCGGACAGCGCTAAGTCTTTGATTGCTTGCAGAAAACGAAAAGCCTTGCTATAGTGGTGGGCTTTTCGCGCATTTGCGCAAAAAAGTCGGTGTGCTGCAGCATGCATTCATGCCCGAAACGGCACCGGCATTTTGTAAATTAGCCCCGACCAATCGCAGTCGGGAATGGAGAAAACGATGAGCCTTGGACTCGTAGGTCGCAAGGTTGGCATGACCCGTATCTTCACGGCAGAAGGGGATTCGATTCCCGTTACCGTGCTGGACGTGTCCGACAACCGCGTGACGCAGATCAAGACTGTTGAAACCGACGGCTACACGGCCGTGCAGGTTGCATTCGGTACGCGCCGTGCATCGCGCGTGACGAAGCCTTTGGCCGGTCATCTCGCCAAAGCCGGTGTTCAAGCCGGTGAAATCCTCAAAGAATTCCAGATCGATGCTGCCAAGGCTGCCGAGTTGTCGAACGGCACCGTGGTCGGTCCCGACCTGTTCGAAGTAGGCCAGAAGGTCGACGTGCAAGGCGTGTCGATCGGTAAGGGCTACGCCGGTACCATCAAGCGTTACAACTTCGCATCCGGCCGTGCATCGCACGGTAACTCGCGCTCGCACAACGTGCCGGGTTCGATCGGTATGGCGCAAGATCCGGGTCGTGTTTTCCCGGGTAAGCGCATGACCGGTCACATGGGTGACGACACGGTAACGGTGCAAAACCTCGAGATCGCTCGTATCGACGCTGACCGCAAGCTGTTGCTGGTCAAGGGCGCCGTTCCGGGTGCGAAGGGTGGCAAAGTATTCGTTACGCCGGCCGTGAAGACGCGTGCCGTGAAAGGAGCGAAATAATGGAACTTAAGCTCCTGAATGCCAATGGTCAGGAAGGTGCAGGCGTTAGCGCGTCGGACGTAGTGTTCGGTCGCGATTACAACGAAGCCCTGATTCACCAGGTCGTGGTGGCGTATCAAGCGAATGCCCGTAGCGGCAACCGCGCGCAGAAGGATCGTGAGCAAGTTAAGCACACGACCAAGAAGCCGTGGCGCCAGAAGGGTACGGGCCGCGCCCGTGCCGGTATGTCGTCGAGCCCGTTGTGGCGCGGCGGTGGCCGGATCTTCCCGAATTCGCCGGAAGAAAACTTTTCGCACAAGGTCAACAAGAAGATGCATCGCGCAGGTCTCTGCTCGATCTTCTCGCAGCTGGCCCGCGAAGGCCGCATCTCGGTGGTCGACGAGCTGACGCTCGAAGCGCCGAAGACGAAGCTGCTGGCCGAAAAATTCAAGGCGATGGGTCTCGACTCCGTGCTGGTGATTACCGACACGGTTGACGAAAACCTGTACCTCGCGTCGCGCAACCTCGCCCACGTGGCGGTTGTCGAGCCGCGTTACGCCGACCCGCTGTCGCTGATCTACTTCAAGAAGATCCTGATCACGAAGGCTGCGGTCGCCCAGATCGAGGAGTTGCTGTCATGAGCGAGATTCGCAAGAACGATCATCGTTTGATGCAGGTCCTGCTCGCGCCGGTGATCTCCGAAAAGGCGACGCTGGTGGCCGACAAGAACGAGCAGGTTGTGTTCGAAGTCGCGCCCGATGCCACGAAGCAGGAAGTGAAAGCTGCAGTCGAGCTGCTGTTCAAGGTGGAAGTCAATTCCGTCAACGTGCTGGTCTCGAAGGGCAAAGCCAAGCGCTTTGGCCGCTTCATGGGCAAGCGCAAGGACGTGAAGAAGGCGTACGTCTGCCTGAAGCCCGGCCAGGAAATCAACTTTGAAGCGGAGGCCAAGTAATCATGGCAATCGTTAAAGTTAAGCCGACTTCGCCGGGTCGCCGCGCGATGGTCAAGGTGGTCAACAAGGATCTGCATAAGGGCAAGCCGTTCGCACCGCTGCTCGACGCGCAATCCACGACCGCCGGCCGTAACAACAACGGTCACATCACCACCCGCCATAAGGGCGGTGGTCATAAGCATCACTATCGTGTCGTCGATTTCCGTCGCAACAAGGACGGTATCGCAGCGAAGGTCGAACGTCTTGAGTACGATCCGAACCGTAGCGCGAACATCGCGCTGGTTCTGTACGCAGACGGCGAGCGCCGCTACATCATCGCTCCGAAGGGTATCACCGTCGGTCAGCAACTGATGTCGGGTTCGGAAGCTCCGATCCGCGCTGGTAACGCACTGCCGATCCGCAACATTCCGGTCGGTACGACGATCCACTGCATCGAAATGCTGCCGGGCAAGGGCGCGCAAATGGCGCGTTCGGCTGGTACGTCGGCGATGTTGCTGGCTCGTGAAGGCATCTACGCACAGGTCCGCCTGCGCTCCGGTGAAATCCGCCGCGTTCACGTTGAATGCCGCGCGACGATTGGTGAAGTTGGCAACGAAGAGCACAGCCTCCGTCAAATCGGTAAGGCTGGCGCAAACCGCTGGCGCGGTATCCGCCCGACGGTGCGTGGCGTTGCAATGAACCCGGTCGATCACCCGCACGGTGGTGGTGAAGGCAAGACGGCTGCAGGTCGCGATCCGGTGAGCCCGTGGGGCACGCCTGCTAAGGGTTATCGCACCCGCAGCAACAAGCGCACGACGAGCATGATCGTCCAGCGCCGTCACAAGCGTTAAGGAGTAGGCAATGGCACGTTCTGTAAAAAAAGGTCCGTTCTGCGACGCCCATTTGCTGAAGAAAGTTGAGTCGGCAGCCGCTGCACGTGACAAGAAGCCAATCAAAACCTGGTCGCGTCGTTCGACGATTCTGCCGGATTTCATTGGTTTGACGATTGCTGTGCACAACGGCCGTCAACACGTTCCGGTGTACATCTCGGAAAACATGGTCGGCCACAAGCTTGGCGAGTTTGCATTGACCCGGACGTTCAAGGGTCACGCAGCCGACAAGAAGGCTAAGAAATAAGGGGCTCATGATGGAAGTGAAAGCAATTCATCGCGGTGCCCGCATCTCGGCGCAAAAAACGCGCCTTGTGGCTGACCAGATCCGCGGTTTGCCGGTCGACAAGGCGCTGAACGTTCTGACGTTTTCGCCGAAGAAGGCTGCGGGAATCGTGAAAAAGGTCGTGCTGTCGGCGATCGCGAATGCGGAGCATAACGAAGGCGCCGATATCGACGAGCTCAAAGTAACGAGCATCATGGTCGACAAGGCTGCATCGCTGAAGCGTTTTACTGCGCGCGCTAAAGGCCGCGGTAACCGCATCGAGAAGCAATCCTGTCACATCACTGTGACGGTCGGGAATTAAGGGGTCATACGATGGGACAGAAAATTCATCCGACTGGCTTCCGTTTGGCCGTCAGCCGCAATTGGGCGTCGCGTTGGTACGCGAACAACAACAATTTCGCGGCGATGTTGCAGGAAGACATCGGTGTTCGTGAATACCTGAAGAAGAAGCTGAAGAACGCGTCCGTCGGCCGCGTGGTGATCGAGCGTCCTGCAAAGAACGCACGTATCACGATTTTCAGCTCGCGTCCGGGTGTCGTGATCGGTAAGAAGGGTGAAGACATTGAACTGCTGAAGTCCGAGCTGCAAAAGCGCATGGGCGTTCCGGTTCACGTCAACATCGAAGAAATCCGCAAGCCGGAAACCGATGCGCAACTGATCGCTGATTCGATCACGCAACAGCTCGAACGCCGGATCATGTTCCGCCGCGCGATGAAGCGTGCGATGCAAAACGCAATGCGTCTGGGTGCTCAAGGCATCAAGATCATGAGCGCTGGTCGTCTGAACGGTATCGAAATCGCTCGTACGGAATGGTATCGCGAAGGTCGCGTGCCGCTTCATACGTTGCGTGCTGATATCGACTACGCAACTTCGGAAGCGAAGACGACGTACGGCATCATCGGCGTGAAGGTGTGGGTCTACAAGGGCGACACGCTCGGCCGCAACGACGCACCGGTGGTTGAAGAAGTCGCCGAAGAAAAGCGTCCGCGCCGCAACGCACGTCCGGGTGGCGATCGCCGTCCGCGTCGCGATGGTGAAGGTGGTGGCCCGGCAGGTGCACGCCGTGGCGCTCCTCGTCGTGCTGGTGGCGACGGGAAGACTGGAGAATAACGATGCTGCAACCGAAACGCAGAAAGTATCGCAAAGAGCAGAAAGGTCGTAACACCGGTATCGCCACCCGCGGCAACGCGGTGTCGTTCGGTGAGTTCGGCCTGAAGGCTGTCGGTCGTGGTCGCTTGACCGCGCGCCAGATTGAAGCGGCACGTCGTGCAATGACGCGTCACATCAAGCGTGGCGGCCGCATCTGGATCCGGATCTTCCCGGACAAGCCAATCTCGCACAAGCCGGCTGAAGTACGTATGGGTAACGGTAAAGGTAACCCTGAGTACTACGTCGCAGAGATTCAACCGGGCAAGATGCTGTACGAAATGGACGGCGTAACCGAAGAGCTGGCACGCGAAGCGTTCCGTCTGGCTGCAGCGAAGCTGCCGCTTAAGACGACGTTTATCGTGCGTCAGCTCGGCGCCTAAGGAGCAAATGATGAAGGCTTCCGAACTTCACCAGAAAGATCAGGCCGCGCTCAACAAGGAGCTGTCGGACCTGTTGAAGGCGCAATTCGGCCTGCGCATGCAACTCGCGACCCAGCAGCTCACGAACACGAGCCAGCTGAAGAAGGTCCGTCGCGACATCGCACGTGTGCGGACCGTCCTGACTGAGAAGGCGAACCAGAAATGAACGATAGCGTAAAAACCTCGCTCAAGCGGACGCTGGTCGGCAAGGTCGTCAGCAACAAGATGGACAAGACGGTCACCGTGCTGGTCGAGCACCGCGTGAAGCACCCGATCTACGGTAAGTACGTTGTGCGTTCGAAGAAGTACCACGCGCACGACGATGCGAACACGTACAACGAGGGTGACCTCGTTGAAATCCAGGAAACTCGTCCGATTTCGAAGACGAAGGCTTGGGTTGTTGCTCGCCTGGTCGAGGCTGCTCGCGTCATCTGACGCCGCAAGTTGTAGAAGTAATTGAAATCGCAGTAAGTTTCGCTTGCAAGACCGGGGTTATGTGATATGATCTCGGTCTTCCCTCTTTTATGGGAGCCCCGTCGCGGGCGAAGTTGGTGGGGGAAGCGGTTCGGGCGCCAGCCTGTTCCGAAGGATTCACCGGATTGCGATGGCGGGTTTCGTTTGCCGTCGCTGCTGTTCATACCCAAGCAGCCGATTGGCTGACGGGACCAAGACTGACCGGGTACGCCATGGTGGTGTGGCCGGATTAAGTTGGGAAAGATAAACCATGATCCAGACCGAAACTCGGCTTGAAGTGGCCGACAACACGGGTGCACGTGAAGTCATGTGCATCAAGGTGCTCGGCGGCTCGAAGCGTCGTTATGCCAGCATTGGCGACATCATCAAGGTGACCGTCAAAGAAGCAACGCCGCGCGGGCGCGTAAAGAAAGGCGAAATTTATAACGCCGTGGTGGTTCGCACCGCCAAGGGCGTTCGTCGTCAAGACGGCTCGCTGATCAAGTTCGATGGCAACGCCGCTGTGTTGTTGAATGCCAAGCTCGAACCTATTGGCACCCGTATTTTCGGGCCTGTTACGCGCGAGCTGCGCAGCGAACGATTCATGAAGATCGTTTCGTTGGCACCTGAAGTGCTGTAAGGAGTCGCGATGAACAAGATTCGCAAAGGTGACGAAGTTATCGTCATCACCGGCAAAGATAAAGGCAAGCGCGGCGTCGTGCTGTCCGTTGGCGAAGACAAAGTTATTGTCGAGGGTATCAACCTCGTCAAGAAACACGTCAAGCCGAACCCGATGAAGGGTACGACGGGCGGTGTGGAAGCCAAGACGATGCCGCTGCAAATTTCGAACGTCGCATTGGTCGACGCGAATGGCAAGGCGTCGCGTGTAGGCATCAAGGTCGAAGGAGACAAGAAAGTCCGTTTCCTTAAAACGACCGGTGCCGAGCTGAGCGCCTGACGCTGCGGAGTAAAAAAATGGCTCGTTTGCAAGAGTTTTACAAAGAAAAGGTTGTACCCGGCCTCATCGAGAAGTTCGGTTACAAGTCCGTGATGGAAGTGCCGCGCATCACCAAGATCACCCTGAACATGGGCCTTGGCGAAGCGGTTGCTGACAAGAAGATCATCGAAAACGCCGTTGGCGACCTGACGAAGATCGCAGGCCAAAAGCCGGTGATCACGAAGGCACGCAAGGCAATCGCTGGCTTCAAGATCCGTCAGGGCTATCCGATCGGTGCAATGGTCACGTTGCGTGGTCAGGCAATGTACGAATTTTTGGACCGTTTCGTGACGGTTGCGCTCCCCCGTGTGCGTGACTTCCGTGGCGTGTCGGGTCGTGCGTTCGATGGTCGCGGCAACTACAACATCGGTGTGAAAGAGCAGATCATTTTCCCCGAAATCGACTACGACAAGATCGACGCACTGCGTGGGCTGAACATCAGCATCACGACGACTGCGAAGACCGACGACGAAGCAAAGGCTCTGCTCGCCAGCTTCAAGTTCCCGTTCAGAAACTGAGGTTACCGTGGCTAAACTGGCACTGATCGAACGTGAAAAGAAGCGTGCTCGCCTGGCCGCTAAGTACGCTCCCAAGCGTGCTGAGCTGAAAGCGATCATCGGCGATATGAGCAAGTCGGACGAAGAGCATTACGCAGCACGTCTGGAACTGCAACAACTGCCGCGCAACTCTAACCCGACCCGTAAGCGCAACCGCTGCGCAATTACTGGTCGCCCGCGTGGCACGTTCCGTAAATTCGGGCTGGCGCGTAACAAGATTCGCGAAATCGCGTTCCGCGGCGAGATCCCTGGCCTGACCAAGGCGAGCTGGTAATAGGAGAAACGTAAATGAGCATGAGTGATCCTATCGCCGATATGCTGACTCGCATCCGCAATGCGCAGATGGTTGAGAAAGTCTCGGTGACTATGCCCTCGTCGAAAGTCAAGGTTGCGATTGCGCAGGTCCTGAAGGACGAAGGCTATATCGATGATTTCGCAGTGAAGTCCGAAGGTGCGAAATCTGAATTGAACATCGTGTTGAAGTACTACGCTGGCCGCCCGGTCATCGAACGCATCGAACGCGTTTCGAAGCCTGGTCTGCGTGTGTACCGCGGCCGTAACGACATCCCCGTGGTCATGAATGGCCTCGGCGTGGCAATCGTGTCGACGCCGAAGGGCGTGATGACGGACCGCAAGGCGCGTGCAACGGGCGTTGGCGGCGAAGTCATCTGCTACGTCGCTTAAGGCCGAAAGGAGAGAAACATGTCTCGAGTAGGTAAAAGCCCGATCGCGCTGCAAGGCGCAGAAGTGGCCCTGAGCGACGAACTGATTACCGTCAAGGGTCCGCTGGGTACGATTTCGCAGGCTGCTAACAGCCTCGTTAAAGTGGTGAACGACAACGGCACGCTGAAGTTCGAGCCGGTTGGCGAAAGCCGTGAAGCGAATGCGATGTCGGGCACGATGCGCGCACTGGTTGCGAACATGGTGAACGGCGTGACGAAGGGTTTCGAGCGCAAGCTGACGCTGGTTGGCGTCGGTTACCGCGCACAAGCGCAAGGCGACAAGCTGAATCTGTCGCTGGGTTTCTCGCACCCCGTGGTGCACCAGATGCCGGAAGGTGTCAAGGCTGAAACCCCGACGCAAACCGAAATCGTGATCAAGGGGATCAATAAGCAACAAGTTGGCCAGGTCGCTGCAGAAGTGCGCGGCTATCGCCCGCCGGAGCCCTACAAGGGCAAGGGTGTGCGTTACGCCAATGAGGTTGTGATCCTCAAAGAAACGAAGAAGAAGTAAGGGTGCGCAATCATGGATAAGACTCAATCTCGCCTGCGCCGCGCTCGTCAGACGCGTATCAAGATCGCTGAGCTGCAGGTCGCGCGTCTCGCCGTGCATCGCACGAACACGCACATCTATGCGCAAGTGTTCTCGCCGTGCGGCACCAAGGTGCTCGCCAGCGCGTCGACGCTCGAAGCCGAAGTGCGTGCGCAACTGGCTGATCAGACTGGCAAGGGCGGCAACGTCAATGCTGCGACCCTGATCGGTAAGCGCATTGCAGAAAAGGCTAAGGCTGCCGGCATCGAATCCGTCGCCTTCGACCGTTCGGGTTTCCGTTACCACGGCCGCGTGAAAGCGCTGGCTGATGCGGCGCGCGAAGCCGGACTCAAGTTCTAAGGGAAGAATTCGTCATGGCAAAGATGCAAGCGAAAGTTCAGGCTGACGAACGCGACGACGGCCTGCGCGAAAAGATGATTTCGGTCAACCGCGTGACCAAGGTTGTGAAGGGCGGCCGGATTCTCGGTTTTGCCGCACTGACCGTGGTTGGCGACGGTGATGGCCGCGTCGGTATGGGCAAGGGCAAGGCGAAGGAAGTGCCGGTCGCTGTTCAGAAGGCGATGGAACAGGCTCGCCGCAACATGTTCAAGGTGCCGCTTAAGAACGGCACCCTGCAACACGAAGTGCACGGTAAGCACGGCGCATCGATGGTCCTCCTGGCTCCGGCCAAGGACGGTACCGGTGTGATCGCTGGCGGTCCGATGCGCGCAGTGTTCGACGTGATGGGCGTGCAGAACGTTGTGGCCAAGAGCCACGGTTCGACGAACCCGTACAACCTCGTTCGTGCAACGCTCGACGGTCTGCGTAAGCAGTCCACGCCGGGCGACATCGCGGCGAAGCGCGGCAAGTCCGTCGAAGATATTCTGGGCTAAGGTGGACACCATGTCTGATAAAACTGTCAAGGTCCAGCTCGTCAAGAGCCTGATCGGCACCCGTGAAACGCACCGTGCTACGGTGCGTGGCTTGGGCCTGCGCCGACTCAACTCGGTTAGCGAGTTGCAGGACACGCCGGCTGTGCGCGGCATGATCAACAAGGTTTCGTACCTCGTTAAGGTCATCAGCTAAGCGGCTGACCAGGACTCAAGGAGTTGATAATGGAATTGAATAACCTGAAGCCGGCTGAAGGCGCGAAGCACGCAAAGCGTCGCGTTGGTCGCGGCATCGGCTCCGGCCTCGGCAAGACCGCTGGCCGTGGTCACAAGGGTCAGAAGTCGCGTTCGGGCGGCTTTCACAAGGTTGGCTTCGAGGGCGGTCAAATGCCGCTGCAACGTCGCCTGCCGAAGCGTGGCTTCACCTCGCTGACGAAGGAATTCGTTGGTGAAGTGCGTCTCTCTGATCTGGAAAAGCTGCCGGTCGACGAAATCGACTTGCTGGCTCTGAAGCAAGCCGGCCTGGTCGGTGAGCTGATCAAGAGCGCCAAGATCATCGCGACGGGCGAGCTCAAGCGCAAGGTCGTTGTGAAGGGTCTGGGTGCGACGAAGGGTGCGCGCGCTGCTATCGAAGCAGCCGGCGGCTCTTTTGCCGAGTAACGCGCAAGTTATTTGCCGTCACTAGCATTTGCATCGGAGAAGGTACTTGGCTAACAGCCCGAGTCTCGCAAAACCCGGTCGCAGCGCGGCGAAGTTTGGCGATCTGCGTCGGCGTGCAGTATTCCTGCTGCTGGCGTTGATCGTCTACCGTATCGGCGCGCACATTCCGGTGCCGGGTATTGACCCGGACCAGCTGGCGAAGTTGTTCCAAAGCCAGTCGGGCGGCATCCTTGGCATGTTCAACATGTTTTCGGGTGGCGCACTTTCGCGGTTCACGATTTTTGCGCTGGGGATCATGCCGTACATTTCGGCGTCGATCATCATGCAGTTGCTGGCGATTGTCTCGCCGCAGCTGGAAGCGCTGAAAAAGGAAGGGCAGGCGGGTCAGCGGAAGATTACGCAGTACACGCGTATCTTTACGGTCCTGCTGGCGACGTTCCAGGCGTTCGGCATTGCCGTCGCCCTGGAAAATCAGCCGGGCTTGGTGATCGATCCGGGAATGGTGTTTCGGTTGACGACGGTCGTGACGCTGGTGACGGGCACGATGTTCCTGATGTGGCTGGGTGAGCAGATCACGGAGCGTGGGCTTGGCAACGGTATCTCGATCATCATTTTCGGCGGTATTGCAGCGGGTTTCCCGAATGCAATCGGTGGTCTCTTCGAATTGGTGCGAACCGGCTCGATGAGCATCATCTCGGCGATTATCGTGGTCGCGCTGATTGCTGCTGTGACGTATCTGGTGGTGTTCATTGAACGCGGCCAGCGCAAGATTCTTGTGAATTACGCCAAGCGGCAAGTCGGTAACAAGATTTACGGCGGACAGTCTTCACATCTGCCGCTGAAGCTGAATATGTCGGGCGTGATTCCGCCGATCTTTGCATCGTCGATCATTCTCTTCCCGGCAACTATCCTGAACTGGTTTAGTTCGGGGTCGCGTACCAGCTGGTTCGCAGACACGTTGCACAACGTGGCCGAAGCCCTTAAGCCCGGTCAACCCGTGTACGTGTTGCTGTACGCGTTGGCGATCGTTTTCTTCTGCTTCTTCTACACCGCACTGGTGTTCAACAGCAGAGAAACGGCCGACAACCTGAAAAAGAGTGGCGCTTTCGTCCCTGGCATCCGCCCGGGCGATCAAACAGCGCGGTATATCGACCGTATCCTCACGCGTCTGACGCTGGCTGGTGCGATCTACATCGTGTTTGTTTGTCTGCTGCCCGAATTTCTGGTGCTGCGCTGGAACGTGCCGTTTTATTTTGGTGGAACGTCGCTGCTGATCATTGTCGTCGTCACAATGGATTTCATGGCGCAGGTGCAGTCGTACGTTATGTCGCAACAGTATGAATCGCTGCTTAAGAAAGCTAATTTCAAAGGCGGCGGCGTCCCGATGCGTTGAAAGGACATATGGCCAAAGACGATGTTATCCAGATGCAGGGTGAAGTCATCGAAAACCTGCCTAACGCTACCTTCAGGGTGAAGCTGGAAAACGGCCATGTCGTATTGGGACACATATCCGGCAAGATGCGGATGCACTACATCCGAATCTTGCCGGGCGACAAGGTAACGGTTGAATTGACGCCTTACGATCTGTCGCGTGCGCGGATCGTGTTCCGGGCGAAGTGATTTGAAAAAAGGGTAATATCATGAAAGTGATGGCATCGGTTAAGCGCATTTGCCGCAATTGCAAGATCATCAAGCGCAAAGGCGTTGTGCGCGTGATTTGCAGCTCTGATCCGCGCCACAAACAGCGTCAAGGCTGAACGCCGCGCTTTTTGCTGCGCTTTTTGTTTGAGGAAAAACAATGGCTCGTATCGCAGGGGTTAACATCCCGAATCACCAGCATACCGAAATCGGCCTGACGGCTATTTACGGTGTCGGCCGCACGCGCTCGCGCGACATCTGCGTCGCTGCTGGTGTGGCATTTTCGAAGAAGGTCAAAGACCTGAACGACGCAGACCTCGAAAAGCTGCGTGAAGAAGTCGGCAAGTTCATCGTTGAAGGCGATCTGCGCCGTGAAACGACGATGAACATCAAGCGCCTGATGGATCTCGGCTGCTACCGTGGCGTTCGGCATCGTAAGGGCTTGCCCCTGCGCGGCCAGCGCACGCGTACGAATGCCCGTACGCGCAAGGGTCCGCGTCGTGCAGCGCAATCGCTGAAGAAGTAAGCGGAACTGACAGTTACAGGAAAACGTAATGGCTAAGGCTTCGAACAACTCCGCGGCGCAACGCGTTCGCAAGAAGGTCAAGAAGAACGTCGCCGAGGGCGTGGTTCACGTTCACGCGTCGTTCAACAACACCATCATCACGATCACCGATCGTCAAGGCAATGCACTTGCTTGGGCAACGTCGGGTGGTCAGGGCTTCAAGGGTTCGCGTAAATCGACTCCGTTTGCAGCCCAGGTGGCAGCCGAATCGGCTGGCCGCGTGGCGATGGAATACGGCGTGAAGAACCTCGAAGTGCGGATCAAGGGCCCCGGTCCTGGCCGTGAATCGGCGGTGCGCGCGTTGCATGGTCTTGGTATCAAGATCACGGCGATCTCCGACGTGACTCCGGTCCCGCACAACGGCTGCCGTCCGCCGAAGCGTCGTCGTATCTAAGACGCTTGTATTGCTAGCGCCTGTTGCCGCCCTGCGCGGCGGCAGGCTGCTTGCGCTATTGAATTGACTAAGCCCACCGTTCGACCCAAAGGGTTCGGACTAGCGCGAATGCATGCACTCGCGTGATTAATCAATGAAGGAATCAACGTGGCACGTTATATCGGCCCTAAGGCCAAGCTGTCCCGCCGTGAAGGCACTGACCTCTTCCTGAAGAGCGCCCGTCGTTCGCTGGCTGACAAGTGCAAGCTTGACAGCAAGCCTGGCCAACATGGCCGCACTTCGGGTGCACGTACGTCCGACTACGGCACGCAGTTGCGCGAAAAGCAAAAAGTTAAGCGTATCTACGGTGTTCTCGAGCGTCAATTCCGTCGTTACTTCGCTGAAGCTGACCGCCTGAAGGGCAATACGGGTGAAAACCTGCTGCAATTGCTCGAATCGCGTCTGGATAACGTCGTGTATCGCATGGGTTTCGGTTCGACGCGCGCTGAAGCACGTCAACTCGTGAGCCACAAGGCGATCACGGTGAACGGCGTTGTGTCGAACATCCCGTCGATGCAAGTGAAGGCAGGCGACGTCGTCGCAGTGCGCGAACAGAAGAAGAAGCAGGCGCGTATTCTCGAAGCGCTGTCGCTGGCTGAGCAAGGCGGTCTGCCGAGCTGGGTCGCTGTCGATTCGAAGAAGTTCGAAGGCACGTTCAAGTCGAAGCCGGAACGCAGCGACATCGCTGGCGATATCAACGAAAGCCTGATCGTCGAATTGTATTCGCGGTAATCGGATTAACGGCCGGGGCACCCTGTTTGCGATATGCAAGGGGGCGTCCCGGCTGTTTATTTTCAGGTTGTTACCGGTCAGCCTTATCGGTGTAACGAGCCGAGGGTATTGAAAAGGAAAACCTATGCAAACCAGTTTGTTGAAGCCCAAGATCATCGCTGTTGAATCGCTTGGCGAGAGCCATGCGAAAGTGGTCATGGAACCGTTTGAACGCGGTTACGGCCACACCTTGGGTAACGCGCTTCGGCGCGTGCTGCTGTCGTCGATGATCGGCTATGCGCCGACCGAAGTGACGATCGCAGGCGTCGTACATGAATATTCGACGCTCGACGGTGTGCAAGAGGATGTGGTCAACCTGTTGTTGAACCTGAAGGGTGTCGTGTTCAAGCTGCATAACCGTGACGAAGTGACGGTTACGCTGCGCAAGGAAGGCGAAGGCGTTGTCACCGCTGGCGACATCGAACTCGCGCACGACTGCGAAGTGATCAACCCGGATCACGTGATCGCGCATCTGTCGAAGGGCGGCAAGCTCGACGTGCAGATCAAGATCGAAAAGGGCCGCGGCTATGTGCCGGGCAACGTGCGTCGTTACGGCGAAGAGTCGGCCAAGATCATCGGCCGTATCGTGCTGGACGCGTCGTTCTCGCCGGTTCGCCGTGTGAGCTACGCCGTTGAAAGTGCTCGCGTCGAACAGCGTACCGACCTCGACAAGCTCGTGATGAACATCGAAACCAACGGTGTGATTTCGCCGGAAGAAGCGATCCGTCAATCGGCTCGTATTCTGGTTGATCAACTGTCGGTGTTCGCTGCACTGGAAGGCACCGAAGCAACGGCTGAAGCGCCGTCGCGTGCGCCGCAGATCGATCCGATCCTGCTGCGTCCGGTTGATGATCTCGAACTGACGGTTCGTTCCGCGAACTGCCTGAAGGCCGAGAACATTTACTACATCGGCGACCTGATCCAGCGTACGGAAAACGAGCTGCTCAAGACGCCGAATCTGGGCCGCAAGTCGCTGAACGAAATCAAGGAAGTCTTGGCGTCGCGTGGTTTGACGCTCGGAATGAAGCTCGAAAACTGGCCGCCGGCAGGTTTGGACAAGTAAGTCGAGACGTAATCCCGGGATAGAACCCGCCGCTGCACTGGCAAAGACGCGGATTTTCCTTTAAAATCCGCGTCTTGTCTTTTTTCACTACCGGCCCGTGCACTCATCACCTTCGGGTAGTTGAGCGCGATAGAAGAGCTGGACCAAAACTTTGAATCGAAGGAATTAACATGCGTCACCGTCATGGTCTGCGGAAACTGAACCGCACGAGCAGCCACCGTCTGGCAATGCTCCGTAATATGTCGAACTCGCTGATCGCGCACGAAGTCATCAAGACCACGCTGCCGAAAGCAAAAGAACTCCGTAAAGTTGTCGAGCCGCTGATCACGCTCGGCAAGAAGCCGTCGCTGGCAAATCGTCGTCTGGCGTTCAACCGCCTGCGCGATCGTGACTCGGTCACGAAGCTGTTCGAAGTTCTCGGCCCGCGTTACGCTACCCGTCCGGGCGGCTACCTGCGCGTCCTGAAGTTCGGTTTCCGCGTCGGCGACAACGCACCGATGGCACTGGTCGAACTGCTCGATCGTCCGGAAGTTGAAGAAGTCGAAGTGCAAGAAGCTGAGTAAGCTTCAGGCATTGAAAGAAAGCCAGGCAATCAGCCTGGCTTTTTTTTTTGAAATTTTTCCGGCCGCAGGGTGATGGTTTTTGCGGTCGTCAACGCAACGTGACGCCCCTGTGCCACAACAGTCCAGCCGCCTGCGGCACCCCGAGCCTGGTGATACGATACCGGCACCTGAATCGTGCCTGGCTGGAGTTTGTGTGAGCGTAAATGTGACCTTGCTTCTGACGACGGTGCCGGACGCGGCCGTTGCCCAGAAACTCGCCGCGGATGCCCTTGCCGCGCGGCTTTGCGCTTGTGTCACGCAACTTGGCAGCGTTCAATCTAGCTATCACTGGCAGGGCGCGATCGAAACCGCGCAGGAAATCCAGTTGCTGTTCAAGACGAGCGTCGCTCGCGCGCTGGAACTGGAACAGTTCATTCAGGCGCACCATCCCTACGACACGCCGGAAATCATCATGTGGCAGGCGTCGGCATCAGCCGCGTACGGCCAGTGGATCACTACCGAAACCCAACGCCCCCTCCATGTTTAACGGTCTCGACCGACGTGCGCGCCAAGCGCTGCGCACTGCATTTTTCCTGCTCGGCTGCGTGATTCTTGCGCAATTCGGCACGCCTGCCCGTGCTGACGATAACTTCCTGGATCCTGCCGTCGCGTTCAAATTCAGCGCGACCGAAAAGCCCGGCGAGGTAGATGTCACGTACAAGATTGCCGACGGCTACTACATGTATCGCGAGCGCTTTGCGTTTGCGACCCGCAACGGCACGGCCACGATTGGCGAGCCGCAATTGCCCGCCGGCCACGTCAAGTTTGACGAGACGTTCAACAAGAACGTCGAGACGTATCGTAACGAGCTGACGATCCGCATTCCGGTCAAGCAGGCGGCCGGCCCGTTCGATCTGGCGGTGACGTCGCAAGGGTGCGCGGATGCCGGCATCTGCTATCCGCCGATGGAGCGTGTGTACCACGTCAGCGGCGCTGCGTTGCAGCCGGCGGGCAGCGCGACGGCCCCGGCGACTACGGCCACGAATGCGACAAACCAAAAGTCCAGTACAGAAGACGAACCCTGGTACGAGCGCGCCACGAGCGCTGACTACGCGCAATCGTTGCTGCAAGGCGGCGGTTTCATCGCGATCATCGGGCTCTATTTTGTCGCCGGCGCCGTGCTTAGCCTGCTGCCGTGCTCGTATCCGATGATTCCGATTCTTTCGGCAATCATCATCGGCGAGGGTGCGCGGGTGACGCGTGCGCGCGGTTTTGCGTTGTCGCTGGCGTATGTAATCGGGATGGCGCTCGTTTATACGGCGCTCGGCGTCGCGGCGGCGTTGGTTGGGCAGAGCCTCGGCGCGTGGTTGCAGAATCCGTGGGTGCTGGGCGCGTTCGGCGTCTTGTTGACCGTTTTTGCGCTGACCTTGCTTGCAGGATTCGACATTGCGTTGCCGCAGCGCTGGCAGGACGGCGTTTCGCGTGCGTCGACGGGACGCTCGGGCGGCAAGTTCGCTGCCGTCGCGGTGATGGGCGCACTGTCCGCCCTCGTAGTGGGCGCTTGCATGACCGCGCCGCTGTTTGCCGTGCTGGCGTTCATCGCTCACACGGGCAACGCGTTCCTCGGCGGCGCAGCATTGTTTGCGATGGGTCTTGGGCTCGGCGTCCCTCTGCTGATCATCGGTTTCGGCGCCGGAACGCTCCTTCCGCGCGCGGGTGCCTGGATGGATGGCGTCAAGGTGTTTTTCGGAGTCGTGCTGCTGGCCGCGGCGTTATGGATCGTGTGGCCGGTACTCGGTGCCGCAGCTCAAATGCTGCTGAGCGCGCTCTGGTTGCTGGTTGCCGCAGCGTCGCTGGGGTTGTTCTCGGCGGCGTCCGTGGACGGGTCGATCTGGCGCCGCCTCAGCCGGGGTATCGGCGCGGCGCTCGCGATCTGGGCGGCCGTGTTGCTCGTGGGACTTGCCGCTGGCTCGTCCGATCCTCTTAGGCCGCTCGCAGTATTGGCCGCAAGGGGGGGCGTCGGCAACGTGTCCAATAACGCGCCTGCCGCGCCTCAGAGCGATCTGACATTTGCACCGGTTCGCTCATCGAATGAGTTGGATCAGGCCGTCAAAACGGCTTCTCAGCCAGCCATGCTCGATTTTTATGCGGACTGGTGCGTCAGCTGCAAGGAAATGGAGAAGTTCACCTTTAGCGACGCGCGCGTGCAAGCCAAATTGAAGCAGATGAATCTGCTGCGCGCCGACGTCACCGCGAACAACGCCGACGATCAAACATTGTTGAAACGCTTTGGCCTGTTCGGGCCACCGGGCATTATTTTCTTCGATCCGGCTGGCAAGGAGGTATTGCGCGTCGTCGGTTATGAATCTGCGGACAAATTCTTGCGCTCGCTGGATAAGGCGAGTGGGGCCGGGGTTTAATCAGCAAAGGCAAAACCGGCAGCCCTAATATAAAACGGAGGCGCGACCCTTGGGTCCGCCTCCGTTTTTTTTAAGCTCCAGTTAGCGTTAAAGCTAAAACCAGCAGCGCCTCAACCTACTTCTGCGCCCGCAAAATCCGCGCGGCATCCAGTGCGAAGTAGGTCAGCACGCCATCCGCGCCCGCGCGCTTGAACGCGAGCAGCGATTCCATCATCGCCTTGTCGTGATCGAGCCAGCCGTTCTGCGCGGCCGCCTTCAGCATCGCGTACTCGCCGCTCACCTGGTACACGTAAGTCGGGAACTGGAACTCGTCCTTCACGCGCCGTACGATATCCAGATACGGCATACCTGGCTTGACCATCACCATGTCCGCGCCTTCGTTGATGTCCGCCTGCACTTCGCGCAGCGCTTCATTCGAGTTGGCCGGGTCCATCTGGTACGTCATCTTGTTGCTTTTGCCGAGGTTCGTCGCGGAACCTACTGCATCGCGGAACGGGCCGTAAAACGCCGACGCGAACTTGGCCGCGTAAGCCATGATGCGCGTGTGGACGTGGTCCTCGCTCTCCAGCATCTCGCGGATTGCGCCAATCCGGCCGTCCATCATGTCCGACGGAGCGACGATGTCGACGCCTGCTTCGGCTTGCGCACGCGCCTGCTCGACCAGAATCTCGACGGTTTCGTCGTTGATCACATAGCCGGCTTCGTCAAGCACGCCGTCCTGGCCGTGGCTCGTGTACGGATCGAGCGCGACGTCGGTGAGGATGCCCAATTCGGGGAAATTCTTCTTCAGTTCGCGAACCGCGCGCGGGATCAGGCCGGCCGGATTGGTCGCTTCGCGGCCATCGGGCGTCTTCAGCGACGGCTCGATCGCGGGGAACAGCGACAGCACCGGCACGCCCAGCGCGACGCATTGCTCGGCGACACCCATCAGCAGATCGACCGACACGCGTTCGACGCCCGGCATCGACGGTACGGCTTGCCGCACGTTGGTGCCTTCGACGATGAACACGGGGTAAATCAGATCGTTGGTGGTGAGGATGTTTTCTCGCATCATGCGACGCGAGAAGTCGTCGCGGCGCATACGGCGCGGACGATAGTGCGGATAGAAGCTCATATCGAATCGAAGATCGTAGATGAATGGAGTGGACAAATCACGCCTGCCTCCGCTCCCGGAAACTTTTCGAGACAATGGTATATCATACCGATCGAGCAAGGCGCCTGGCGCTGACCTCCCCGCTTCTCCTCCCTGAGCGGGTGCCTGTCGTTTTTCGATTAGGCTGTTTGACCCGCCGTTTAAGCGGCGGGTTTTTTTATGGGCGAACGGAAATGATGGTTTCGTGCCCCTGGAGCAGCGGCGGTTGCGCTTACTCCGCAGCGTCCGCTTCGCCCTTCGCAGAAGGGATCAGCCAGCTTTCAACCAGCTCATGCGCTTCGTCGATCCCGACACGCTTGAGCGCCGAGAAAAGTTGCGCAGTCAGATCGCCGCGATAGCCCGCAGTGCGATATTCAGCCAGACCTTTCTGCGTCGCGCGCAACGCGTTGACGCTTTCCTGGCGGGTCAATTTGTCGCACTTGGTCAGCAGCGTGTGAATCGGCTTGCCGGTCGGCGCGAACCACTCGATCATGCGCCGGTCCAGATCGGTCAGCGGACGGCGCGAGTCCATCATCAGAATCATGCCGCGTAGTTGCGAGCGCGATTGCAGGTACGTGGACAGCAGCGCCTCCCAGTGAGCCTTCGCCGCTCCCGGCACTTCGGCGTAACCGTAGCCCGGCAGGTCGACCAGATACGCGGTCGGATCGTCTTCCTTACCCACCGAAAAATAGTTGATGTGCTGCGTGCGTCCCGGCGTCTTACTGGCGAAGGCCAGTCGCTTCTGATTGCACAGAATGTTGATGGCCGTCGACTTGCCGGCGTTCGAGCGCCCGGCGAAGCAGATCTCGGGTTGCGACGTGGCCGGCAGATCACGCAGGTGATTGACGGTCGTGAAAAAGCGGGATTGGTGGAGCAGGAAGGACATGATCAGGCCAGGATTCGAGACGCCGGGGAACCCGGAGTGGGGACGGGTCAAGCCCGACTGGCGTCTTAGCGATTAGCGAGTTATTGTACAATACGATGGTTTACTGAAAACCTGAGGAGGCCAGCCCGCGTGCCTTGGCGCGTTACTGGTGGTCACTCGGTCGCCGTCGTATTTTGCAAAACCTCTAAAATCCCACAAGACGAGACAGGGTGTGCGAATGAATCGACTGAGCAAGACTCTGATGGTGCTTCATGTAGCGGCAGGTCTTTCAGGTTTGGCAATTCAGGCACGAGCAGCAGATCCGGTCAAGCCGGACGTCAATCGGGGGCAGGCAATCGCGGTGCAGGTTTGCGCGTCATGTCATGGTGCAGACGGCAACAGTGCCGGCGGCGCATATCCGAAGCTGGCGGGTCAGCATCCTGAGTACCTCGTCAAGCAGCTCAAAGACTTCAAGATTCAGCCGGGCGCCAAACAGCCCGCGCGCAACAATGCGATCATGGCGGGCATGGCCGCGGCGCTGTCCGATCAGGACATGATCAACGTGGCCGCCTATTTCTCGACGCAAACCCCGAAGCCCGGTTACGCGCACAACAAAGACACGGTCGCGCTAGGTGAGAAGATTTATCGCGGCGGGGTTGCCGACAAGGGTGTGCCGGCCTGTGCAAGCTGTCACGGGCCGACCGGTCAGGGCATTCCGTCTCAATTCCCGCGTTTGTCGGGGCAATGGGCGGAATATTCGGTGGCCCAGTTGCTGGCGTTCACGCAAGGTCCTGGCGCCCGTAATAACAACGACGCGATGCATGCGATAGCATCGCGTCTGTCGGACAGCGAGATCAAGGCTGTTGCCGATTACATCGCGGGCTTGCATTAAGAGTCCGCACGCAAGTGCAACCGTCCTGGCAAGGTCGGTACAAAACAAGAAAAGGGTGGAGGCTTCGTGTCTACGACAGCCTTTCACCCTTTTTTGCTGTTCAGTCGGAGTATGAATGAGCGTTACCACGTCGGGTTTGCAGTCGAAGTCGGGCAATCGCATCACGCGCAGCGTCGTCGAAGTATTGAGTTCGATGCGTTTTGCGATTGCGCTGCTCGTGATCCTGTCGATTGCCAGCATCATCGGCACCGTTCTCACGCAGGACGATCCGTATCCCAACTACGTCAATCAGTTCGGCCCGTTCTGGGCGGACATCTTCCGCTCGCTGAGTCTGTACACGGTGTACAGCTCGTGGTGGTTCATGACGATCCTCGGCTTTCTGATGGTGTCGGTGTCGCTATGCGTGATCCGCAATGCGCCGAAGATGGTCGCCGACGCAAAGAGCTGGAAGGACAAGGTCCGCGAAAACAGCCTGCGCGCATTCCATCACAAAGGCGAGTTCGCGGTGAGCGGCACGCGTGCGCAGACCTCGGCGGTGCTCGCCAGACTCTCGTCGAAGCTCGGCTACAAGTTCGTCACGCGTGAGTCCGAAGGCGCGACACTGATCGCGGCCAAGCGCGGCGCGTTGACCAAATTCGGCTACATTTCCGCTCACCTCGCTATCGTCGTGATCTGCGTGGGCGGCCTGCTCGACAGCAATCTGCCGATCAAGCTGCAAATGTGGATGTTCGACAAGTCGCCGATCCGCTCGAACACCGTGATCAACGACATCACGCCCGACCACCGTCTGTCGCAATCGAACCCGACGTTCCGTGGTTATGCATGGGTGCCGGAAGGGCAGCATGTGTCGACGGCGATCCTGAACCAGCCCGACGGCTCGCTCATTCAGGACCTGCCGTTCTCGATCGAGTTGAACAAGTTCATCGTCGATTACTACTCGACTGGCATGCCGAAGCTGTTTGCGAGCGACATCGTCGTGGTCGATCACCAGACGGGCGCGCGCATCCCGGCGCGTGTCGAAGTGAACAAGCCGTTCACGTATGACGGCGTGTCGATCTATCAGTCGAGCTTCCAGGACGGCGGCTCGCAGATGCAGATGACGGCCTTTCCGATGACCGGCGCAAGCGCGAAAACCGCGCCGTTCGGCGGCACGATCGGCGGCAATGCGCCGTTGAGCACCGCAACGCCGCTCGCCGATGGACAAACGGTCGAGTTCACCGACTTCCGCGCGATCAACGTCGAAAACATTTCGAACGGCAGCGGGCAGAACGACGCGCGCGGCGTCGCTGCGCATCAAACGTTGAAGGAAGCGTTCGACGAACGGCTCGGCTCGGGCGCTAAAACCTCGAAGCCACTCGATCTGCATAACGTCGGCCCGTCGGTCCAATACAAGGTGCGCGGCAAGGACGGCCAGGCGCGCGAGTACAACAACTACATGCTGCCGGTGGACGTGTCGGGCGAAAAGATGTTCCTCGCCGGCATGCGCGTGAATCCGGACGACCCGTTCCGCTACCTGCGCATTCCCGCCGACACCGGCGGCACGGTCAAGGAGTGGATGAACCTGCGCGCGACGCTCGAAGATCCGGCCATGCGTACGACGGCGGCTCACCGTTTCGCGCAGCGCTCGGTGCCCGGTTCGAACCCCGAGTTGCAACAGCATCTGGAAGAAAGCGCGCTGCGCGTGCTGACCCTTTTCGCGGGCGCCGACAACAGCATCAAGATGCCGGACGGGCAGCCGGTCGGCGGTTTCCAGGCCATCGCCGGTTTTATCGACCATTCGGTGCCGAAGGGCGAGCAGGAAAAGGCCGCGGGTCTGCTGCTGCGCATGCTCGAAGGCGCGACGTGGGATCTGTGGCAACTGTCCCGCCAGCAGCTCGGCGAGCCCGAAGCGCAGGCCAATGCGGACGCCAGCCGCTTCGTACAAAGCTCGATCAACGCAATATCTGACAGCTTTCTGTATGGATCGCCGGTCTATTTACAACTTGACTCATTCAAGCAGGTGCAAGCTTCGGTATTTCAGTTGACGCGCGCGCCGGGCAAAAAAGTCGTGTATCTTGGCAGCCTGCTCCTCGTGTTAGGCATCTTTTCGATGTTCTACGTCCGCGAACGGCGCCTCTGGTTCTGGCTCAAAGATACCGATCACGGCACAAACGTCGTAATGGCGATGTCGAGCGCACGCAAAACACTCGACTTCGAAAAGGAGTTCGTCCAGACGCGCGACGCCGTAGGCGCTGCGCTCGGCGCGAAACTCACCGTAGCATCCGACGCCGACAGCGCCTCCAGCAAGCCCGGCCCTGCCGGCGCGCCGTCCGCCAGTTCACAAGATTCGACCCGGTAAGATCATGGACTTGACTCAGGTTTCCTCATCCTCCTCCGCATCGCGGCCCGACAAGACGTTCGCGAGCGAGACGCTCAATGTCGCGCAGTACGACGACCGGCCGTTCCTGAAGCGGCTCGGCGCGATCGACTGGCTGTTTGCCGTGGTGATGGTCGCGGGCGCGGGTTTTGCGCTGTCGCGCTATCACCCGTTCATGAATTACTACGACAAGCTCGTGCTGGTGTGTGCGGTGCCGGTGTTCATCACGCTCGGCTGGCGCTGGAAGCCCGTGCGTCCACTGATGGTGGGCATTGCAGCGCTGTCGCTGCTGGCCATCCAGATCTATCACGGCGACCTCAGCCGCGCCGATAACGCGTTCTTCCTCAAGTATTTCCTGTCGAGCCAGTCCGCGATTCTGTGGATGAGCGCGCTCTTCGTGTTCGCTACCGTGTTCTACTGGATCGGCCTGCTGTCGCGCTCGCCGACCGGCGCCGCGATCGGTTCGAAGATGACGTGGGCCGCAGTGGTGATGGGCTTTGTCGGCCTGATGGTGCGCTGGTACGAGTCCTATCTGATCGGCGCTGACGTCGGTCATATTCCAATCTCGAACCTGTACGAAGTGTTCGTGCTGTTCAGCCTGATCACCGCGCTGTTTTATCTGTACTACGAGCAGCACTACAACACCCGCGCGCTCGGCGCGTTCGTGCTGCTGGTGATCAGCGCGGCTGTCGGCTTCCTGATGTGGTACTCGGTCGCTCGCGACGCGCAGCAAATCCAGCCGCTCGTCCCCGCGCTGCAAAGCTGGTGGATGAAGATCCACGTGCCGGCGAACTTCATCGGCTACGGCAGCTTTGCGCTGTCGGCCATGGTCGGGGTCGCGTATCTGTCGAAAGAGCGCGGCGTGCTGGCCGACCGCCTGCCGGCGCTCGATGTGCTCGATGACCTGATGTACAAGTCGATCGCCGTCGGTTTCGCGTTCTTCACGATTGCGACGATTCTTGGCGCGTTGTGGGCCGCTGAAGCCTGGGGCGGTTACTGGAGCTGGGACCCGAAGGAAACGTGGGCGCTGATCGTCTGGCTGAACTACGCGGCCTGGCTGCACATGCGTCTGATGAAGGGGTTGCGCGGCGCGGTGGCGGCATGGTGGGCGCTGACCGGTCTGCTGGTCACGACCTTCGCGTTCCTTGGCGTGAACATGTTCCTGTCGGGCTTGCATAGCTACGGCAAGCTGTAAGAACCATTGCTTCAGACGTTCAAGAAACCGCCGCGTGCTTTGCACCCGGCGGTTTTTTTATGGTGCGCGGAATATTCGCTGCATCCAAGGTGTTCGCTGTTGGAGTACCTATGGATGAGCGGCCGACGACCGCGCCCGCAGTCATCAATATGGCCCCGTAAGATGTGCAGATCGATGGGCCGTCAAGGAGCAGCAGGATGTGGATCAAACGCAGCGACAGAACAAAACTGACCGGCGACGACATTGCGCGCAGTGAAATCACGCCGCAGCGCGTTTTCGAGAACCGGCGGCGCGTGTTGCAGGCGGCCGGTGCGACGGCGCTCGGCGGCCTGATCGGCGCGCATGGCGAGGCGGCGCGGGCGGCTTACACATCGCCGGACGCGAAAGCACAGAAGCTGGCCGCGAAGACCAACGCGCGCTTCGTCGCGCTCGACCAGGCCACGCCGTTCAAAGACATCACCACCTACAACAATTTCTACGAGTTCGGCACCGACAAGGCCGATCCCGCGCAGAACGCGGGGACGCTGCGGCCGCATCCGTGGAAGGTGAGCGTCGAGGGCGAGATCAAGAATCCGAAGGTGTATGACATCGACGAATTGCTCAAGCTGGCGCCGCTCGAGGAGCGGGTGTACCGGCTGCGCTGCGTCGAAGGATGGTCGATGGTGATTCCGTGGATCGGCATACCCCTGTCGGAATTGATCAAACGCGTGCAGCCCAATGGCAATGCGAAGTACGTGCAGTTCATCACGCTGGCCGATCCGTCGCAGATGCCTGGCCTGTCGACGCCCGTGCTCGACTGGCCGTATTCCGAGGGTCTGCGGATGGACGAAGCGATGAATCCGCTGACGCTGCTGACAATGGGCCTCTACGGGCAGGTTCTGCCGAATCAGAACGGCGCGCCGGTGCGCGTCGTGGTGCCGTGGAAGTACGGCTTCAAAAGCGCGAAGTCGCTGGTGAAAATCCGCTTTCTCGACAAGCAGCCGCCGACTAGCTGGAACACCTATGCGTCGAACGAGTATGGGTTTTATTCGAACGTGAATCCGAACGTGGATCATCCGCGCTGGAGTCAGGCGACCGAGCGGCGTATCGGTGACGGTTTTTTCACGCCGAAGCGCAAGACGCTGATGTTCAACGGGTACGGGGATCAGGTTGCGTCGCTCTATCAAGGCATGGACCTGAAGAAGAATTTCTGAGGCACGACGATGGATTCCGATACGCAACCGGCCAGCGAGACCGAGTCCGAGCATAAGACGCAGCGTGCGCAAGCGGCAGGGTCTTATGTTTCATCCCGGACCATTCAGACGCCGAATAAGACTCGGTCCGCAGGTGGCGCGCGCTGGATCGCGCCAGCCAAGGTCGCCGTGTTCATCGCCGCTTGGTATCCGCTCGCGCGCCTCGTGTTATTCGGGATGACCGACCGGCTCGGCGCCAATCCGATCGAGTTCATCACGCGCTCGACCGGTCTCTGGACGCTGGTTTTTCTGTGCATCACGCTGGCCGTGACCCCGTTGCGCCGACTCACCGGCGTCGCGGCGCTCGTGCGTTTTCGCCGGATGCTCGGCCTCTACGCGTTCTTCTACGCGACGCTGCATTTCACGACTTATCTCTGGTTCGACAAGTGGTTCGACGTGGCGGCCATTCTGAAGGACATCGGCAAGCGGCCATTCATCACCGTGGGTTTCGCGGCGTTCGTGCTGCTGATCGCTCTCGCTGCAACTTCGCCGCGCGCGATGGTGCGCAAACTCGGCCGACGCTGGCAGACGCTGCATCGCGCGATCTATCTGATTGGCGCGCTCGCGATCCTGCATTTCTGGTGGATGAAGGCCGGCAAGCACGACCTGTTTCTGCCGAAGATTTACGGCGCGATCATGATCGTGTTGCTGGTTTGGAGGTTGGTCGCGTGGCTACGTGGGAGTCGGTCGAGAACGCGTTGAGCGCTCGCGAATTCACTTGAGCACAGCACGAAAAAAAGGCGATGCCGCATTGGCATCGCCTTTTTTCATGTTGCTCGCGTCACCGCGTTGCGTTTACGCCGGCAGAATCGTTTCGCCCGCAAACAGCTGCTGAACCTCTTCGCGTGCACGAACCACATACACCTGTGTACCATCGACCATCACCTCGGCCGCACGCGGGCGCGTGTTGTAGTTGGAGCTCATCACGAAGCCATATGCACCAGCCGAGCGGATCGCCAGCAGGTCGCCAGGTTCGACGGCCAGCAGACGTTCACGGCCGAGCCAGTCGCCGCTTTCGCAAACCGGGCCGACGACGTCATACACGTGAGCCGGAGTGTCGCGCTTAACGACGGCGTCGATTGCGTGGTACGCCTCGTACATCGCGGGACGCGCGAGATCGGTCATCGCTGCGTCGACGATTGCGAAGTTCTTTTCCGCGCCCGGCTTCAGAAACTCGACGCGCGTCAGCAGAATGCCCGCGTTGCCGACCAGCGAGCGGCCCGGCTCGAAATACACTTCGCGATGGCCGTGGCCACGCGCTTCGATACGATCCAGCACGGTACGCACGAACTCACCGATCTCCGGCGGAGTTTCGTCGTCGTAGGTAATGCCGAGCCCACCGCCTACGTCGATATGACGGATCTTCACGCCGTCCTGTTCGATCTGCTCGACCAGTTCCAGCACTTTGTCGACCGCGTCGAGGTAAGGCGCGACTTCGGTGATCTGCGAGCCGATATGGCAGTCGATACCGACCACGTCGAGATTCGCCATTGCCGCAGCAGCGCGATACGTGGCGCGCGCGTCTTCGAAAGCGACGCCGAACTTGTTCGACTTCAGGCCGGTGGAAATATACGGATGCGTTTTTGCATCGACATCAGGATTCACGCGAAGCGACACAGGCGCCTTCTTGCCCATTTCCGCCGCAACCGCGTTCAGCCGATCCAGCTCGGGAATCGACTCGACGTTGAAGCATTTGACGCCGGCCGCGAGCGCGTCGCGCATTTCGTTCGCATGCTTGCCGACGCCGGAAAACACGGTGTTTTCCGCTTTGCCGCCAGCTGCCAGCACGCGCGCCAGTTCGCCGCCCGACACGATGTCGAAGCCCGCGCCGAGTCGCGCGAATACGTTCAGCACCGCGAGATTGCTGTTGGCCTTGACGGCCACGTGAACCGTTGCGCGACGGCCGGCGCAAGCGCCCGCGTACGCGTTCCATGCAGCGGTGAGGGCGGCGCGCGAGTACACGTACAGCGGCGTGCCGAATTGTTCGGCGAGGGAGACGGCGGACACGCCTTCGGCGTGCAATACGCCGTCGACGTAGTCAAATGCGGATCGAGTCATGCGAAAGTCTTATTGAACGGGGGTGACAGCGGAGGCAGGCAATGGAGCCGAGGTGCCGGATGCTGCGGACTCGGGCGGTGCGGCAAGTTCTGTTTCCGGCGAAAGCGACATTGCCGTGCCCGAAGTATCCGGCACGGTGCCGGCTTCGGAGGCGTTGCTGGTGTCCGGTTTTACGTCATCTGGCGACGGTGCCTGCGTGCGGGTGGCCGGTGGGGCGGGTAGCGGCGGAACCTGGGGCAGATAGAGCGCCCCGCGTTGCCCGCAGCCGGCAAGTGCGCAACCTGCGAGAATGACCAAACCCGCTACAATCGCGCGGCCGGGCGCCGCCGCGCGCATCCGAGATACGACTCGCATGACTGTCCCTGAATAAATAATCGATGGAGTTTAGCATGTCCGATAGTGATTACCTGACCCGTGCGGAAGCCGCGCTAGCCGCTATCGAAAGCGCGCTCGACGACACCGAAGCCGACATCGAACTCGAGCGCAGCGGCAACGTGCTGACCCTCGAATTCGAGAACCGCTCGAAGATTATCGTCAATCTCCAGCCGCCGATGCGCGAGATCTGGATCGCCGCGAAAGCAGGCGGCTTTCACTACCGTTTCATCGACGGCGAATGGCGCGACACCCGCGGCGGCACGGAGTTTTTCTCCGCGCTGACGGAGTACGCGACGCAGCAGGCGGGTGAGCCGGTGGTGTTCAAAGCCCCCTAAACGCGGGCCTGGAAGTCACGCTGAAAACAGAACCGCCGCGCATCGGGCGCGGCGGTTTTTTATTGGGCCGAACAAAAGCTGACGGTGCCGTCAGTGTCCACGGAACAGATTCATGATGTCCTGCTTTTCCTGCTCGCCGACCTGTTCGGGAGCGGCCGCTGCGGCGCTCGCCTGGGCATCCAGCGTCGCCTGACTCACGCCGACCGTCGAAACGAAGCCGTTGCCCGGCGTGAAGTCGTCGAAATAGAGTTCCGAGCCGATTTCGTCGACGTCTTCGGGACGCGGCATCTTGTACTCCGGTACGCCTTTGAGCGCGCGCGCCATGTACTCGACCCAGACCGGCAGCGCGAGGCCGCCGCCGGTTTCCTTGTCGCCGAGACTGCGCGGATTGTCGTAGCCGATCCACGCAATCGCCGTGAGCGTGTGCTGATAACCGGCGAACCATGCGTCGCGCGAATCGTTGGTGGTGCCCGTCTTGCCGCCGAGATCGGTGCGTTTGAGCACGTTGGTCTTGGCGCCCGTGCCGTGTTGCGCGACGCTTTGCAGCAGACTGTTCATCACGTAGGCATTGCGCGGGGCGATGGCGTGCGGCGCGTTTTGCGCCGCAATCAGCGGCTGCGCGTGCGAAACCACGATGCCACGCTGATCGGTAACTTCAGCGATCAGATACGGATTCACCCGATAGCCGCCGTTGGCGAACACTGAAAACGCACCGGCCATCTGCAACGGTGTGACGAGACCGGCGCCGAGCGCCATCGGCAGATAAGCCGGGTGCCGTTCCGCGTCGAAGCCGAAGCGCGTGATGTACTGCTGCGCGTACTTCGTGCCGATCTGGTTCAGGATACGGATCGACACCAGGTTCTTCGACTTCATCAGCGCGGTACGCATGGTCATCGGACCGTCGAAACCGCCGCCGTAGTTCTTCGGTTCCCACGCCTGGCCACCGGTCTCCGCTGCGCTAAAAAACAGCGGCGCGTCGTTGATGATCGTGGCCGGTCCGAGTCCCTTTTCGAGCGACGCCGAATAAATGAACGGCTTGAAACTCGAACCCGGCTGACGCCATGCCTGCGTCACGTGATTGAACTTGTTCTTGTTGAAGTCGAAGCCGCCGACCAGCGCGCGAATCGCGCCGTCCTGTGGAATTACGGAGATAAACGCGCCTTCAACTTGCGGCAATTGCGTAATCGACCAGTCGCCGTCGTCGTTCTTGACCAGACGGATGATCGCGCCCGGCCGCACGCGCTGGTTCGGCTGCGCACGCGTGTTGAGCGCGGATTGCGCATAACGCAGACCGTCGCCCTGAACGGTCGCGGTATTGCCGTCGATGAAGGTTGCCTGAACCTGCTTCGGACTCGCCGCCGTGACGACTGCCGCGATGATTTCGCCGTTATCCGGATGTTCGAGCAGTGCGTCGTCGATCGCCTGTTCGCGGTCTTCCGCGTCGGATGGCAGATCGATGAACGCCTCCGGTCCGCGATAGCCGTGACGACGTTCGTAGTCCATCAGACCTTTGCGCAGCGCGCGGTAAGCGACGTCCTGATCGGCTGAATCGATCGTGGTCACGACGTTCAGGCCGCGGGTGTATGCCTCTTCGCGATACTGCGCGTACATCATCTGCCGCACCATTTCCGCGACGTATTCCGCGTGCACGCTGAACTCCTTGCCCGCGCCCTTCACGACAAGCACCTGTCTGCTAGCCTCGTCGTATTGTTCCTGGGTGATGTAATGCAATTCGACCATGCGCTCCAGGATGTACTCCTGACGAACCTTCGCGCGCTTCGGATTCACCACCGGGTTATAGGCAGACGGCGCTTTCGGCAGGCCCGCGAGCATGGCCGATTCAGCCAGCGTCAGATCCTTCAGATCCTTGCCGAAGTACACGCGCGCCGCGCTCGCGAAGCCATACGCGCGCTGACCGAGATAGATCTGATTCATGTACACCTCGAGAATCTGATCTTTCGTCAGCTTCGACTCGATCTTGTACGCGAGCAGCATCTCGTAAATCTTGCGCGTGTAGGTCTTTTCGCTCGACAGGAAGAAGTTGCGTGCCACCTGCATGGTGATCGTGCTCGCGCCTTGCGTGGCGTGACCATTGGTCAGCGCAACGATGCCGGCTCGCGCGATACCGGTCAGATCGACGCCGCCGTGGTCGTAAAAGCGCGCGTCTTCGATCGCGAGAATCGCCTTCTTCAGACTATCGGGCACGTCCTGGATATGCACGATGTCGCGCCGCTCTTCGCCGAATTCGCCGATCAGCACGTGGTCGGCCGTGTAGATGCGCAGCGGCACTTTGGGACGGTAGTCGGTCAGCGCGTCGAGCGAAGGCAGGTTGGGCGTTGCTACGACCAGTGCGTATCCGACCACCAGCAACACGCACAGAACGCCCGCGACGATCAGACCGAAAAACCCAATGATGAGCTTGAGCCACCACGGGCGTTTGCGCTTCTGAGGGGCGGGCGGCGGGGACGTAGGAGACGTTGATTGCATATGTGCACCAAAAAACAGTCCCGCGATTATAGCCGCCAGGGCCGTTAGCTTTCGGGTTGCTTACGAACGGTAGCCTGCAAGTCAGCGGGGCGCTCAGCGATGACTTCACTGTAGACGCTTTGATGCCATGCAGGACGTTCGCTGAGCAACGTTGGCCGTTCGGCCGAGTGTCGCTCGGGCGGCTGTCTACGGACAATTCTTCCTCGTTACTCGCGTTCGAATGGTTCGTCGCGTGGATCAGAGGGGGGACGTGATGAGCTTTAGCAATTCGTGGCTTCAGGCTGTGAAATCAGGTGCGCAGCGTTTTGGCGCGGGGATCGATATCGGTTCGCAGGTCTTGCGGCTGGTGGTGGTGAGTCAGCGTTCGCGTGCTCGCGGCGCACTGCATCTGGAATACCTTTGCACCATGCCGCTGGGCGCAGGGGCAATGGCCGGCAGCGAGATCGTCGACCGGCACGCGATAGCGCGTGCACTGCGCGACGCGTTCGCCGGTTTGCCGCGCGGCTGTGCAACACATGCATTGCGATGCGCGATGGCGATGCCTGCATCGGCCACGTTGACCAGCATCGTGCCGTTCGCGCGGCTCGTCGCGCAAAGCCATTGCGCGGAAGACGGTGGACACGCGCTCGCTGGGCTGGAACCCGCCGTGATGAGCGAGGCCGAGCGCATCGCAGGGCTGGAGCGGCACGCGCTCGCGGTGGACTGGTTCGTCGACGAAAGCCCTTCGCCAATCCGCTCCGTGACGATTGCGGCCACAGCGCGCCAACATCTCGAAGCGCGAATGGAATGCGCCGCGATGGCCGGTATTTCGCTGACGGCCGTCGACGGCGAGCCGCACGCGGCGCTGCGTGCAATGCGTTACGCGGCGAGTCACGAACTCGATCCGCACGAGCCTTATGTCGCGTTATGGATCGGCACGGACGGCGTGTACGGATGGCGCATCGTCGACGATGGCATCGCCGGTGAAATGCGGTATCCGGCGCCCGAGCACGCCGATCTCGCCGATGCGTTGCGTGACCTCGTCCACGGTCCCGTGCTGGACTGCGCTCTGGTGAGCGGCGAGGTCGATCTGCTCGACGGCGTGGGTTTCTCGCTCGCTGATATCGCCGACATATTGGGCTGTACGACGCTGCCGTTCGAATGCGCCGCGCTGGGAAGCCGCACGCGGCAATTCGTCGATCCGTTGTTATACGAGCCGGCCGGAGCGGTGGCATTTGGACTCGCATTGCGCGGAGTGTGCGAATGACGCGCGACCTTTTGAACTCACCTCTGCTTTCCCGTTCGCGCAGATTTTCGCGTTCCGCGAGTTCGCAGGCATCACCTTCATCGCTCAAAGTGCGCGTCGCAGAACCATGGCTCGGCGGATTCAACCTGCTGCCTTATCGACAACGCAATGCGCGTCTTGCGCGTCGGCGCTGTCTGCGTGAATGGCTTGCTGCCGCACTGGCCGGGGTCGCCGCTGTTGTTGTTCTGGCCGCGTGGCAGGCATTCGGGAAGACGCGAACCGACGCTGAACGCGCATCGATTGAACGGTCTTTCACACAAATGGCCGTGCCGCTCGCCGAACACGCCAGATTGACGCGCGCGCAGGACGAGCAGCGCAAAGCCACGGCGCTCGCCATGAGCTTGTCGGAGCCGCTCACCCATTTCCGCGATCTGCTCGATGCGCTGAGTTTTGAACCCGGCAACGGCGTCGTGTTGCGGCAGTTGCGTCAGCGTGAACACGACACCGAATTGCTGGCGACTTCGCGGGGACATCTCGCTTCGGCCGAGTGGCTCAAACGCCTCGGCGCGATTCGCGGCGTGACGGGAACGGAGATGAGCGACCTCCATCGTCCAGTGTTGCGTGCTCACGCGCTCGCGGATGAGAGCGTGACCGGTCCGATCGAGTTTGGCGCGCGGTTGCTCTGGCGCGAGCCGGTTTTAAAAGCGGTTCGTGCTGTCGCAGCCGCCGCGGCGTCGCGTCCTGTGAAGTCGGAAATTTCTGGAGGTACAAAATGAGCACGATCCTTGTCAAATCCGGCGGCGCGGCGAACAGCGCAATCTCGCTTTCTTCTTTAATGGCGCAGGCGAGGTTGCCGCTCGAAGCATGGAGTCGGCGGCGTCGCTGGCTCACGGCTTTGGCGATTGCCGCGCTGGTTTTTGGCGCGGGCGCGTATGGCTCGGTTGTTGCCGACTTGAGCAGTATCGAGGCGAGCCGCGTTGCGTTGGCGGCCAGCAAGCAGCGGCTCGCGGATGCTTCGCGCTCGCTCACGCAATTGCCCAAGTTGCGTCGCGCGTTCGCCGCGATGCCCGCCGAGCCATCGCGCGCACCCTGGAGTTCAGCGGACGACGTGCGCGTCGTCTCCGAGCTGGCCGCGCAAAATAGCGTGTCGTTGCAGGCGGTGGCGCCGGGTGCGCCGACCAGCGCGAACGCCGATGGCGGGCGTCCCTTACAGATCACCGCCCACACCGACTTCGTGCATCTGATGGCGTTCATGCGCGGGCTTTCCGACTTGCCGGTGCTGATCGTGCCAGTCGACTTAACCGTCAAACAGGATGCCGCCTCTCTATCGGTGAGCGCGACATTGCGCGTGTTCAATGCGCTGCGACCGGCTGTGTCAGCCACTTCGACCGACGCTTTCAACGACGCAAGTCTCGATTCGGATGACGACGAAGACATCGTATTCTTCGACCCGTTTTCGCATCCGCAGATGCAAGCCGGTGACGATCTTCCCGATAGTTCGTCGCTACGCGTGGTCGGATTGTTGCGCGACTTAACGCGCGGTCTGGCTTTGCTAGATACGCAGGATGGCTCGACAACCGTGACCTCCGGGCAACAGGTCGGGGCTGAGCGGGTCACGAGAATCGACGCGGATGGTGTCACGCTTGCTAACGGTGGCACGACGCGCACGCTGGCGCTGGCGGAGGCGTCCTGATGCGTATTGTTGATCCATCCGTTGCAGTGCACCCGAATGGCGGCGCGCAGGTTGCTCGCGGTTCCGGTATCGCATGCGCGCCGCGTGGCGCTCTCCTATATGTCGGCCTTTGCGTCAGCGCGACGTTGGGCGGCGGCCTTGCGCACGCGTCGATTGGGCCGCTGCCGCCGTTACCCGCCTATATGCTGGCCGACGGTTCCGTTGCGCCGCAGTCCGATGCTTCGTACGACGCAGTGCCGCTGCCGCGTGCCGTCGCCGCAGAAGTGGCCAATCCATTTCGCGACGATTCATCGGACGATCCAGGCGCCGCGCGAAGCGCCACATCGTCTGACGGCGTGCCGCCCGAAGCCGACGCGAGCACATTTGCCGACGCCGTTGAAGGTTCGGTCCCACTGCAAAGACGCCCGTCCGACCAGCCTCGCGACGACTCCACGAACGCCTCCGGCCTGGAAGGTCCGCCGGTGCCATTGCCGCCGCTCGAACGCCTGAGCGGCGCGCCTAAAACCGCCGCCGACGCCCATCTTGCCGCCGACAACAAACCGATCTCCCTGAGTTTCCAGAAAGCCGAGCTCGGGGCGGTCCTCAAGGCCTTCGCCGAGTTCACGGGCCTGAACATTGTGGCGAGCGAGAAAGTGCGCGGCGTGGTCTCGTTGCGGCTCGACAAGGTGCCATGGCGAGCGGCATTCGACACCTTGCTCGACGTCAACAATCTGGCCATGGAGCGCCACGGCAATGTGGTCTGGGTCGCGCCCCAGGCGGAACTGGCGGCGCGCGAGCGACAGCGTTTCGAAGCCCACGCGCGTGCCGCCGACCTCGAGCCGCTGGCGAGCCGCACGGTCCAGCTGCATTACGCGCATGCCGAGGATGTCCGGCGTCTGCTGACCGGTTCCGGCACCCAGCGCGTGCTGTCCAAGCGTGGTGCCGTGACGGCGGACCCGCGCACCAATCTCCTGTTCATTACCGACATCGAAGGGCGGCTCGCGCAGATTGAGGCGCTGGTCGCCGCAGTCGACCGGCCGACCCGCCAGGTGCTGATCGAGGCGCATATCGTCGAAGGCGAGCATGGTTTTTCGCGCAATCTCGGCGTGAAGCTGTCGATGGCGGCCACTAACTCCGACGGTACGGCGAAAGGTTTGAACGGCAACGCGGACGGCACCGTCTACGATCTGTCGGCCCGGCCGATTTCAGGCTTCGACGCGGCAACCGCCGGCCTGAGCCTATTCGCCGCCGCAGCCACCCGTCTGCTGAATGTCGAGCTGAGTGCGCTCGAAGCCGAGGGGCGCGGGGAAATCGTGTCGAGTCCGCGTGTCGTCACGGCGGACCGGATGAAAGCGGTGGTCGAGCAGGGCACCGAGCTGCCGTATCAGGCGAAAGTGGGGCAGGGCGTGTCGGGCGTGCAGTTTCGCCGGGCTACGCTCAAACTGGAGGTCGAGCCGCAAATCATGCCGGACGGCCGCGTTGTGCTGGACCTCGACGTCGCCAAAGACAGCGTCGGCGAACAGACCGACGCCGGACCCGCGATCAACACCAAACACGTACAAACACGCGTCGAAGTCGAGGATGGTGGTACGGTGTCGATCGGCGGAATTTACGCGACCGACGACCGGGATGATGTGACTCGGGTGCCGCTCCTGGGCAAAATACCGTTTTTGGGCGCGCTTTTTCGCAACACCACACATCGTGACCAGCGCAGTGAACTGGCAATTTTCATCACGCCGCGCGTCGTCCAGAAAAATTAGGGATAGGGTGCCGTCGCTCGCCAGCGGCGGCGCTCAGGCTCGACAAGGCGGCTGCTTTGCCAGTAAGCTGCGGCACGAACCCATACCGGATTAGCCAGAGGACACCGTTGCAAGCGCGGGACGCACACGCCAATGTAATTTTCGTAGGGCTCATGGGGGCAGGGAAAACCACCGTGGGCCGGGCCATTGCGCGCCGTCTCGATCGCCCGTTCTTCGATTCCGACCATGAAATCGAAGCGCGTACGGGCGCGCGCATCCCTGTGATCTTCGAGCTGGAGGGCGAGGCGGGCTTTCGCGACCGCGAGGCGAGCGTGATTTCCGAGCTCACCGGGCGCGAAAATATCGTGCTGGCGACCGGCGGCGGCGCGGTTTTGCGGGCTGAAAACCGCACGGCGCTGCAGAACAACGGCGTAGTGATCTATCTGCGCGCCAATCCGCACGATCTGTGGCTGCGCACCCGGCGCGACAAGAACCGGCCGCTTCTGCAGACCGAAGATCCCAAGGCACGCCTCGAAGCACTCTATGAAGTGCGCGACCCGCTGTACCGGGAATGCGCGCATTTCGTGATTGAAACCGGCCGGCCTTCGGTCAACGGACTCGTCAATATGGTTCTGATGCAGCTCGAGATGGCCGGCGTAGCCAAACATCCTGCTTCATAATGGACCGTATGATTACCGTCAACGTCGAACTGGGCGAGCGCGCCTACCCCATCCATATCGGTGCCGATCTGATCGGTCAGACGGCGTTGTTCGCGCCGCACATCGCCGGTAACTCGGTCACCATCGTCACCAACACCACCGTCGACCCGCTTTACGGCGACAAGCTGCGCGCCGCGCTGGCGCCGCTGGGCAAACAGGTGTCGACGGTCGTTTTGCCGGACGGCGAAGCGCACAAGAATCTCGAAACGCTGAATCTGATTTTCGACGCGCTGCTCGGCTCGCGCGCCGACCGCAAGACCACGCTGATCGCACTGGGCGGCGGCGTGATCGGCGACATGACCGGTTTTGCGGCTGCCTGCTACATGCGTGGCGTGCCGTTCATCCAGGTGCCGACCACGTTGCTGTCGCAGGTGGATTCGTCGGTGGGCGGCAAGACGGGTATCAATCACCCGCTCGGCAAGAACATGATCGGCGCGTTCTACCAGCCGCAGGCAGTGATCGCCGACATCGGCGCGCTGCGCACGCTGCCCGGGCGCGAACTGGCTGCGGGCGTCGCCGAAGTCATCAAGACCGGCGCGATCGCCGACGCCGGCTTCTTCGACTGGATCGAATGCAATATCGATGCGCTGAACCGCTGCGAGCCGGAAGCGCTGACCGAGGCGGTCAAGCGGTCGTGCGAGATCAAGGCGTCGGTGGTGGCTCAGGACGAGCGCGAAGGCGGCCTGCGCGCCATCCTCAATTTCGGCCACACGTTCGGCCACGCGATCGAAGCCGGACTCGGCTATGGCGAATGGCTGCACGGCGAGGCCGTCGGCTGCGGAATGGTGATGGCGGCGGATCTCTCCGTGCGCATGGGCTATCTCGACGCCGCGGAGCGCAAGCGCCTGGTCGACGTGATCGTCGCCGCGCATTTGCCGACCAAAGCGCCGTCGCTCGGCGCAGCGCGTTATGTCGAACTCATGCAGGTCGACAAGAAGGCAGAAGCCGGCGCAATCAAATTCATTCTGCTGAAGCGTTTCGGTGAGACGCTGATCACCCAGGCGCCCGACGCCGAAGTGCAAGCCACGCTGGCCGCCGCTATCTAGTTCGACGGAGCATTTTTCAGCGAGGCATCAAGCACCCGCGTCACGAGGCGCCGCCCATGTTTCGGAGAACCCGGTGACTGACAGGCGCAGCGACGAAGTACAGCATGACCCGGCGGCACGCATGGCGGTGCTCGCCGTGCCGACGCAGGACGCACTCGAAGCGCATCTCGCGCCTTACGCCGCGCATTCCGCGCAGTCGCACGGCCGCCGCTATCCCGAATCCGCGCCAGGCGCGCGCACCGAGTTTCAGCGCGACCGCGATCGTATCGTCCACTCCACGGCATTCCGTCGACTCGAATACAAGACGCAAGTCTTCGTGAATCACGAGGGCGATCTGTTTCGCACCCGTCTCACGCACAGTCTCGAAGTCGCGCAGATCGCGCGTTCGGTCGCGCGCAATCTGCGCGTCAACGAAGACCTCGTCGAGGCCATTTCACTTGCTCATGATCTCGGCCACACGCCGTTCGGCCATGCCGGACAGGACGCCTTGAACGAATGCATGCGCGAGCATGGCGGCTTCGAGCACAACCTGCAAAGTCTCGCGGTGGTCGACGATCTGGAAGAGCACTACGGCGCGTTTAACGGCCTGAATCTGTGCTTCGAGACCCGTGAGGGCATCCTCAAACATTGTTCGCGAGAGAACGCGCGGCGGCTGGGGGCGTTAGGCGAACGGTTTCTCGAAGGACGGCAGCCGTCCATCGAAGCGCAGATTGCCAATGTTGCCGACGAGATCGCCTACAACAATCACGACGTCGATGACGGTTTGCGTTCCGGTTTGCTCACCGTCGAGCAACTGGCGGAAGTGGAGTTGTGGCAGACGCATTACGAGACGGCGCGCGGCGATTATCCGCAGATCGAAGGACGCAGATTGATCCACGAAACGGTGCGCCGGATTATCAACGCGCTGATTGTCGACCTGATCGAGACGACCCAGTCGAATCTGGTGCGCCATGCACCGCAGTCGCTCGACGACGTGCGCGCCGCGCCTGCGCTCGTTGCGCATAGCGAAACGACGGCCGCGCAGGCGGCCACGCTCAAGCGCTTTCTATTCAAGAACCTGTATCGCCATTACCGCGTGATGCGTATGGCCAACAAGGCTCGTCGCGTGGTGGTGGGGCTGTTCGACGCATTCACGGAAGATCCGCGGCTGTTGCCGCCGGGCTATCAGTCAACGGACGCGGCGTCGCAACCCCGGTTAATCGCGCATTACATCGCGGGCATGACGGATCGATACGCGGTGAAGGAGTATCAGCGGCTCTTTGTGATCGACGACAACTAGGCCAGGCGGCGCGGTATTTTGAGCCGTCGGCGGCGGTGTCGCGCTTAGTAAGGATCAGCGTTCAAATAAACGCTGCCCTACACGCGCAATTCGCGACATGTTGCTGATGGGGCAGCGGCAGCCGCATCCATTTAGCTCATCACCAGACAGCGCGGCGCTTTAATTTTACGCAATCCGCGCGACCGACGGCCGCTCAGCGCGCGCCGTCGCCAACCGTCACGCAATCCGCAATCCGTCAGCGCAACCGCGACGCAAACAGCGCCCCCGCGATCAACGCAACCCCGCCGACGATCGCAATCGTCTGCCACGGGTTTTCATGCACGTAATCGTCGGCATCCGAGATCGCGACTTCGGCGCGTTCGCGCACGGCTTCACGGGTGTCGTTCAGGCGGGCGCGCGCGGCTTCCAGTTGTTTGCGCAACTTGCCGCGCAATGCCACAGCGTCGGCCTGGGTGCCGTCCGCCAAAGTGGACTCGAGTTCGGACATCAGCGTGCGCAGTTCGCCTGCAATATCTTCTGCCGCATGGCGGCTATGGCGGGCAATACGTCGCGCGCGGCGGCTCGTGCTCGTCCAGGATTCGCCGAGGGCGTCTCTCGTGTTCGGAAGTGCTGTCATGGTCGCTCCGTCGATGAGGGTCAAAAAGGTCCCACGCGTTTCATCATGACGCAGTGTTGCGTCGCGACGCGGGAAACACCATGCGAACGCAACTTCGGTGCCAAAGCTGAAACCCCCTAAGCGCGGCGGAACCGGCTCGAATTCGTCAGCACATATTGCACAAGCCGGCGTGGTCGCGGGTTAAATTTACAAACTTTCGAGCTCGCATCCGGCAGGCCCATGAAAATTACCGTACACCCTACGCGCCAAATAAAAAAACGCCGTCACTGGATAAATGACGGCGTTGTCTAACCCGCGAAAATTCGACTAACCTAACTCAACGGCCCCAATTTTCTTCGAGAGCGTTAGAAACGGTAACCGATGTTGACGTACGTGACGATCGGGTTCAGCTTGATCTTGGTTTGCGACGTCGCGGTCAGTGTGCCGACCGGTGTATTCGCTGCGGTCGTCAGTTTGGCTGTCGTGCTGAGCGGCAGATAGGAGAGCGACACGCCCGCGAACCAGTGCTGATTGAATGCGTACGTGAAACCGGCATTAAACACGGGCTCCCACGAACTATCCGTAGAGACGCTGGTCGGACCATGCAGAACGTTTGCCTGGAACACGCCGTTGGTGATCTTTTCGTCCGTGAACCAGATGCGGCTCACGCCGACGCCAAGATACGGGCGGAACGAGGCGGTCGGTGCGTTGAAGTAGTACTTGAACAGCAGAGTCGGGCTCCACTGTTTTGCCGAACCCAGTTTGCCGTATTGTTCGAAGCTGCCCGTGCCGTTCAGAGCGAACTTGGGCGGGACGCCAATAACAAATTCGGTCGCGATGTGATCGGTGATGAAGTAGCCGGCGGTGAGGCCGAGGGTATCGGCGGAATCAAGCGATGCGCCGGTGTTGGGTTCGGTGATGTTGGTCGGGCTGCCGCCAAGGCTGGTTATCGTGAGCGGCTTGCTGCTCGATTGAGGCGCCAGGTGGAACCAGCCCGTCGTGAAGTAAATGGTACCGGCCGATTGCGCATGCGCTGCTGTTGACATGCAAGCTAACGCTGCGATCCCCGTTACGGCCTGTTTTAATTTCATATGTGCTCCTCCAAAAAAGGCCCGCTCATTATGACGAGAACGTTTGAAACTAACCATACGCGGCGGTTAGAGCTTTCTCCCTAAGCGCCGCGCGCTTTCTGGCCTGGCCGCGCCGCGTCGAACCTTTGGCGCATGCGGCTCTTCGGACCTTCGGGTATGTACCAACGCGACTATCGGATACTCCAGCATGGCACGGCTTGCACGTCTTTATGTCCCTGACCAGCCGCAGCACGTCATCCTTCGCGGGCTCGATCAGCAGCCCGCATTCGTCGACGACCAGGACTACGAACTCTTCATCGACTGCCTGAAGGCGGCTTCGCGCGACCATCACCTCTCGATCCATGCGTACGCGTTGATGCCTGGCGCCGTGCAACTGCTCGTCACTCCCACCGAGGAGTCGAGTCTGCCGAAAGCGATGCAGGCGGTGGGGCGTCGCTATGTGGCGCACTTCAACCGGCGTTACGCGCGTCGCGGAACCTTGTGGGAGGGTCGCTATCGTGCCACGGTAATCGAGGGCGAGCGCTACTTTTTGCTGGCGAGCCGGGTCGTCGAAATGTGTCCGGTGCGCGCGCAACTGGTGAGCGCGCCGGAAGATTACCGCTGGTCGAGTTACCGGCATCACATCGGCCTCACGCTCGACAGCCTGATCACCGACCACCCGTTGTACTGGTCGCTCGGCAATACGCCGTTCGAACGTCAACGCGCGTACCGCGAATTGTGCGAGCAGCCGCTCGACGAACGCGAAGCCAGCCAGCTTCAGCAGGCCACGCTAAAAGGCTGGGTTCTGGGCAGCGATACCTATCGCGAATGGGCCGCACGGGCCGCAAACAGGCGTGTATCGCCGCTGCCGCGCGGGCGGCCGCGCAAGGTCCGCGAGACGCCTCATACCCAATAAAGCGTTTCGCATCAAAGATCTGCACGAAAACGGCATCGCGCATGCCGTTTTCTTTTGCCCCAATTTGATATGGCACCATTAAAAATTAAGTGCGATGCACCAATTTGATAATTGGGGTTCGAACATAAGGTTTTATTTGCTATTCCATTGATTCGTCGCGTATATTCCGAATTCCGGCGCTTTTTCGTTACGCGTAGCATCTCAGCGTAGGTAGCGCCGTCGCAGTTGCAACGCAAACTGCGGCAATAGAAAAATGGTTTAACGGCCTGTCAGGCCCCCTACAGACGGTGTCCCCATGAACGACCACCTGCAACCGACTCATCCGGTTCCCGCCGCGCAAGGTCTGTACGACCCGCAAAACGAGCACGACGCCTGCGGCGTCGGCTTCGTTGCTCACATCAAGGGCCAGAAAAGCCACGAGATCATCGAGCAGGGTCTGAAGATTCTCGAGAACCTCGACCACCGGGGCGCCGTCGGCGCCGATCCGCTGATGGGCGACGGCGCGGGCATCCTGATCCAGATTCCGGACGGTTTCTATCGCGAGGAAATGGCGAAGCAGGGCGTGACGCTGCCGCCGTACGGCGAGTACGGCGTCGGCATGGTGTTCCTGCCGAAGGAACACGCATCGCGCCTCGCCTGCGAGCAGGAACTGGAACGCACGGTGAAGGCCGAAGGCCAGGTCGTGCTGGGTTGGCGCGACGTGCCGGTCGATCACACCATGCCGATTTCGCCGACCGTGAAGGCGAGCGAGCCGCTGATCCGCCAGATCTTCATCGGCCGCGGCAAGGACATCATCGTGACGGACGCGCTCGAGCGGAAGCTGTACGTGATCCGCAAGACCGGCAGCCACCGCATCCAGGCGCTCAAGCTCAAGCACGGCAAGGAATACTTCGTGCCGTCCATGTCGGCGCGCACGGTGGTCTATAAGGGCCTGCTGCTGGCCGGTCAGGTCGGCGTGTATTACCGCGACCTGCAGGACGAGCGCACCGTTTCGGCGCTGGCGCTGGTTCACCAACGCTTCTCGACCAACACGTTCCCGGCGTGGGAACTGGCTCACCCGTACCGCATGATCGCCCACAACGGCGAAATCAACACGGTGAAGGGCAACGTCAACTGGCTCAACGCGCGTACCGGCGCAATCGCGTCGCACGTGCTCGGCGACGACTTGCCGAAGCTGTGGCCGCTGATCTACCCGGGCCAATCCGACACCGCATCGTTCGACAACTGTCTCGAACTGCTGGTGATGGCCGGTTACCCGCTCGTCCACGCAATGATGATGATGATCCCGGAAGCCTGGGAACAGCACACGCTGATGGACGACAACCGCCGCGCGTTCTACGAATACCACGCCGCGATGATGGAGCCGTGGGACGGCCCCGCCGCGATCGCGTTCACCGACGGCCGTCAGATCGGCGCGACGCTCGACCGTAACGGTCTGCGTCCGGCGCGCTACATCGTCACGGACGACGACCTCGTCATCATGGCGTCGGAAGCCGGCACGCTGCCGATCCCCGAGTCGAAGATCGTCAAGAAGTGGCGTCTGCAGCCGGGCAAGATGTTCCTGATCGACATGGAACACGGTCGCATCATCGACGACAAGGAGCTCAAGGACAACCTCGCGAACGCGAAGCCGTACAAGAGCTGGATCGACGCTGTGCGCATCAAGCTCGACGAAATCGAGGCGAAGGCCGAAGACGTCGCGACGGAACGCCGCGAAGCCGCTGCTTTGCTGGATCGTCAGCAGGCGTTCGGCTACACGCAGGAAGACCTCAAGTTCCTGATGGCGCCGATGGCGCAAGCCGGCGAAGAAGCGATCGGCTCGATGGGCAACGACTCGCCGCTGGCGGTCATGTCCAACAAGAACAAGACGCTGTATCACTACTTCAAGCAGTTGTTCGCGCAAGTGACGAACCCGCCGATCGACCCGATCCGCGAAAACATGGTGATGTCGCTGGTGTCGTTCGTCGGTCCGAAGCCGAACCTGCTGGACACGAACAACATCAACCCGCCGATGCGTCTCGAAGTGTCGCAGCCCGTGCTCGACTTCAAGGACATCGCGAAGATCCGCGCGATCGATCAGTACACGGGCGGCAAGTTCAGCTCGTACGAACTGAACATCTGCTATCCGGTGGCATGGGGCAAGGAAGGTATCGAAGCGCGTCTCGCGTCGCTGTGCGCGGAAGCCGTCGACGCCGTCAAGTCCGGCTACAACATGCTGATCGTGTCGGACCGCAAGACCGACCGCGACAACGTCGCGATCCCGGCGCTGCTGGCCACGGCCGCGATCCACACGCACCTCGTGCAGCAAGGTCTGCGCACGAGCACGGGTCTGGTCGTCGAAACCGGCTCGGCGCGTGAAACGCACCACTTCGCGTTGCTTGCGGGCTACGGCGCCGAAGCCGTCCACCCGTACCTCGCGATGGAAACGCTCGCGCAGATGGCAACCGGCCTGAAGGGCGACCTGTCGGCGGAAAAAGCGGTCTACAACTTCACCAAGGCAGTCGGCAAGGGCCTGATGAAGGTCATGTCGAAGATGGGTATTTCGACCTACATGTCGTACACCGGCGCGCAGATTTTCGAAGCGGTCGGCCTGGCTGAAGACCTCGTGGTGAAGTACTTCAAGGGCACGTCGTCGAAGGTTGGCGGCATCGGCCTGTTCGACGTCGCGGAAGAAGCGATCCGTCTGCACCGCGACGCGTTCGGCGACAACCCGATCCTCGCGAACATGCTCGACGCGGGCGGCGAGTACGCGTACCGCGTGCGCGGCGAAGAACACATGTGGACGCCGGATGCGATCGCGAAGCTGCAACACTCGGCTCGCAGCAACTCGTATCAGACGTATAAGGAATACGCGCATCTGATCAACGATCAGACCAAGCGCCACATGACGTTCCGCGGCCTGTTCGAATTCAAGTTCGACCCGACCAAGGCGATCCCGCTCGACGAAGTCGAATCGGCGAAAGACATCGTCACGCGTTTCGCGACCGGCGCCATGTCGATGGGCTCGATCAGCACCGAAGCGCACGCTACGCTGGCTGTCGCGATGAACCGCATCGGCGGCAAGTCGAACACCGGTGAAGGCGGCGAAGACGCGAACCGTTATCGCAACGAACTGCGCGGCATTCCGATCAAGAACGGCGACACGATGAAGTCGATCATCGGCGACGAAGTGATTGCCGACATTCCGCTGAAGGAAGGCGACTCGCTGCGTTCGCGCATCAAGCAGGTGGCGTCGGGCCGTTTCGGCGTGACGGCGGAATACCTGGCGTCGGCCGATCAGATCCAGATCAAGATGGCGCAAGGCGCGAAGCCGGGCGAAGGCGGTCAGCTGCCGGGCCACAAGGTGTCGGAATACATCGGCAAGCTGCGTTACTCGGTGCCGGGCGTCGGCCTGATTTCGCCGCCGCCGCACCACGACATCTACTCGATCGAAGATCTGGCGCAACTGATTCACGACCTGAAGAACGCCAACTCGGCAGCTAGCGTGTCGGTGAAGCTGGTGTCGGAGTCGGGCGTCGGTACGGTGGCTGCAGGTGTGGCGAAGGCCAAGGCCGATCACGTCGTGATCGCCGGTCATGACGGTGGTACGGGTGCGTCGCCGCTGTCGTCGGTCAAGCATGCCGGCACGCCGTGGGAACTCGGTCTGGCCGAAACGCAGCAAACGCTGGTGCTGAACCATCTGCGCGGCCGTATCCGCGTGCAGGCCGACGGTCAGATGAAGACCGGCCGCGACGTCGTGATCGGCGCGCTGCTCGGCGCGGACGAATTCGGTTTCGCGACGGCTCCGCTGGTCGTCGAAGGCTGCATCATGATGCGCAAGTGCCATCTGAACACCTGCCCGGTCGGCGTCGCGACGCAAGATCCGGTGCTGCGTGAGAAGTTCAAGGGCCAGCCGGAACACGTCGTCAACTTCTTCTTCTTCGTTGCTGAAGAAGCGCGCGAAATCATGGCGCAACTGGGTATCCGCAAGTTCGACGACCTGATCGGTCACGCCGAACTGCTCGACATGAAGAAGGGCATCGAGCACTGGAAGGCGAAGGGTCTGGACTTCTCGCGTGTGTTCTACCTGCCGCAAGTCGGTGCGGAAGTCGCGCGCAAGCACGTCGACGTGCAGGACCACGGTCTGGACAAGGCACTCGACCACACGCTGATCGAGAAGGCGAAGGCCGCGCTGGAAAAGGGCGAGCACGTGTCGTTCATCCAGCCGGTGCGCAACGTGAACCGTACGGTCGGCGCGATGCTGTCCGGCGCGATCGCGAAGAAGTACGGCCACGACGGCCTGCCCGACGACTCGATCCACATCCAGTTGAAGGGCACCGCGGGTCAGAGCTTCGGCGCGTTCCTCGCGAAGGGCGTGACGCTGGATCTGGTCGGCGACGGCAACGACTACGTGGGTAAGGGCCTGTCGGGTGGCCGCATCATCATCCGTCCGACCAACGATTTCCGCGGTAAGTCGGAAGAGAACATCATCTGCGGCAACACGGTGATGTACGGCGCGATCGAAGGCGAGTCGTTCTTCCGCGGCGTGGCAGGCGAGCGTTTCTGCGTGCGTAACTCGGGTGCGACGTCGGTTGTCGAAGGTACGGGCGACCACGGTTGCGAATACATGACGGGCGGCACGGTGGTCGTGCTCGGCGAAACGGGCCGTAACTTCGCAGCCGGTATGTCGGGCGGCGTCGCTTATGTGTTCGATCCGGACAGCACGTTCGCCGGCAAGTGCAACAAGTCGATGGTCGCGCTCGATCCGGTCTTGCAACAGGCCGAACAGGAACGCACGGTCGACAAGGGCCTGTGGCACTGCGAGACGACCGACGAGGCGCTGCTGAAGGGTCTCATCGAGCGTCACTTCCAGTTCACCGGTTCGCCGCGTGCGAAAGCATTGCTCGAAAACTGGGATGCGTCGCGCCGTCAATTCGTGAAGGTGTTCCCGACCGAATACAAGCGCGCACTGGGCGAGCTGGCCGCGAAGAAGGCGAACAAGGAAGTTCTCGCCGCTTAACCAGCCAGATTGCTGCTCGGACGCAGACGTCACATTTAGCCGTACCCGCCGCCTCTCGACCATTCGACGCGCGGCGGGTCCAGATCACCCCTAGATACAGATAGAGAAGAGAACCACATGGGCAAGGCAACCGGTTTTCTCGAGTTCGAACGTCGACACGAGACGTACGAAGCTCCGCTCACGCGTGTGAAGCACTACAAGGAATTCGTCGCGGCATTGAGCGACGACGAAGCGAAGATTCAGGGCGCACGTTGCATGGACTGCGGTATTCCGTTCTGCAACAACGGCTGCCCGGTGAACAACATCATCCCGGACTTCAACGACCTGGTGTTCCATCAGGACTGGAAGAACGCGATCGAAGTGCTGCATTCGACCAACAACTTCCCCGAGTTCACGGGCCGCATCTGCCCGGCACCGTGCGAAGCGGCGTGCACGCTCGGCATCAACAACGATCCGGTCGGCATCAAGTCGATCGAACACGCGATCATCGACAAGGCGTGGGCTGAAGGCTGGGTTGCTCCGCAGCCGCCGAAGCACAAGACCGGCAAGAAGGTCGCGGTGGTCGGTTCCGGCCCCGCGGGTCTCGCCGTCGCGCAGCAACTCGCGCGTGCGGGGCACGATGTGACGGTGTTCGAAAAGAACGACCGCATTGGCGGCCTGCTGCGTTATGGCATTCCCGACTTCAAGCTGGAAAAGTGGCTGATCGACCGCCGCATGCGTCAGATGGAAGCCGAAGGCGTGACGTTCCGCGCGAACGTGTTCGTCGGCAAGGAAGGCTCGCTGCCGGCCTGGATCGGCAACACGGCGAAGGAAACCATCACCCCGGCCGAGCTGAAAGAACAGTTCGACGCAGTTGTGGTGGCAGGCGGTTCGGAAACGCCGCGCGATCTGCCGGTGCCGGGCCGTGAGCTGGAAGGCATCCATTACGCGATGGAATTCCTGCCGCAGCAGAACAAGGTCAACGCCGGCGACAAGGTTACGAACCAGTTGCTCGCGAAGGGCAAGCACGTTGTCGTGATCGGCGGTGGCGATACGGGTTCGGACTGCGTGGGCACATCGAATCGTCATGGCGCGAAGAGCGTCACGCAATTCGAACTGCTGCCGCAGCCGCCGGAAGAAGAGAACAAGCCGCTCGTGTGGCCGTACTGGCCGATCAAGCTGCGCACGTCGTCGTCGCATGACGAAGGCTGCGAGCGCGATTGGGCGGTCGCGACCAAGCGCCTCGAAGGCAAGAACGGCAAGGTCGAGAAGCTGATCGCCGCGCGCGTCGAATGGAAGGACGGCAAGATGGTCGAAGTGCCGAACTCCGAATTCGAAATGAAGGCCGATCTGGTGCTGCTGGCCATGGGCTTCACGCAGCCGGTGTCGCCGGTGCTCGAAGCGTTCGGCGTCGACAAGGATGCACGCGGCAACGTGCGTGCCGCGACCGAAGGCGACAAGGCGTATTACACGTCGGTGGACAAGGTGTTCACGGCGGGCGATATGCGTCGCGGTCAGTCGCTGGTGGTGTGGGCGATTCGCGAAGGCCGTCAGTGCGCGCGTTCCGTCGATGCATTCCTGATGGGTCATTCGGAACTGCCGCGTTAAGACGTCTCAAACCTGATTGCCGCCGGTTTTCGCCGTGTGAACAAAAGCGAAAGCCGGTCAAAGTTTGCAGGAAGAGGTGGAGACGACAATGTGCGACAGCTTAAGAAGCGGCACATACAGCGGTAGAACAAAGCGGTAAAAAAACAGAGCCGGGCCACCTGAGAAGGTGGACCCGGCTTTTTAACGTGCGTGGTGACCGCCGCGTTACTTCCGGTAGCGCGCCAACGTCAGTCCATCGAGATCGATTTCCGGCTTGCGCTGCGTGATCAGATCCGCGACCACGCGTCCTGAACCCATCGACATCGCCCATCCGGTCGAGCCGTGACCGAGGTTCAGCCATAAATTGTCCACGCCGGACGGCCCGAGCAAAGGCGCACCGTCGGGCGTCATGGGCCTGCGTCCGACCCAGAAATGCGCGGACGTCGGATTGGCCGCGTGCGGAAACCAGTCGCGCAGCACCTTCATCAACGTTTGCAACGCCTGCTCGCGCAAGGTGGTCTGGCCGTTGCCCAATTCAGCGGTGCCCGCAATTCGCAGGTTGTTGCCGAAACGCGTGATCGCGGTTTTCAACGACTCGTCCATCAACGCGGCGCGCGGCGCTTTTTCTTCGTCGGTGACGGGGAGCGTCGCCGAATAGCCTTTCACCGGATAGAGCGGCACCTTCACGCCGAGCGGCGCGAGAAGCTCCGCGCTGTCGACACCCAGCGCGACCACCACGGCATCGGCCAGCAAGGTCTCCGCGCCGTGTTCGCTGTCGACATGCACGCCATGCACCGCACCGCTTCGCACATCGAGCCCCGTGACGCTGGTATCGAAGCGAAAACGCACGCCGTTGCGCTCGCAGATCGCGCGCAATTCGCGGGTGAAGCGGGCGCAATCGCCGGCTTCGTCGTCGGGGAGATAGAGGCCGGAGAGCGGCGTCTCACGCGCCCAGCGCAGGCCCGGTTCGATCTCGATGCACTGCGCCGCGCTCACTTCCCGATGCGCGATGCCCGCGTCGCGCAACACGGTTAGCGCGGGCTGCGCCAGCTCGACGTCGTACTCGCTGCGAAACAGTTGCAGATAGCCCTGGCTGCGACCGTAATCGAACGGATGACGTCCGCGAAACTCATGCAGACAATCGCGGCTGTAATAAGCGATGCGCTGCATCCGCTGCTTGTTGACGCGGAAATGTTCGAGGTCGCATTCGCGCAGCCAGCGCGCGATCCAGCGCCATTGCGCCGGATCGAACGTAGGCCGGAAGATTAGCGGCGACGCGGGTTTGAACAGGTATTTGAGGATCTTGACCGGCATGCCGGGAGCGGCCCACGGCGTCACATAGCCCGGGGCGATCACGCCCGCATTGCCGAAACTGGTGGACAGCGCGACGTCGGGTTCGCGCTCGATCACCGTGACTTCGCAGCCTTGCTGGCCCAGGTAAAAAGCCGTGGCGACGCCAATGACGCCGCCGCCGAGAACAATCGTTTTCATGGATGAGTGCTGCTGCGAATTCAGGCGACCGAGCCAGTCGCACCGAGGACTTTGCCCTTCGTTTCCGGCAGACACAGTGCGGCAACGATCACGAGCAGATAACCCGCGCCGGCCACAATGCCCATTGCCTTAACGAGCGTCATGGTTTGCGACAGTGTACCGACCAGAATCGGAAAGAAGGAGCCGAGTCCGCGCCCGAGGTTGTAGCAGAAGCCTTGTCCGGAGCCGCGTATCGCATTCGGATACAACTCCGACAGATACGCGCCCACGCCCGCGAAAATTCCCTGCACGACGATGCCGAGCGGGAAGCCGAGCGCGAGCATCATGCCGTCGGTGATGGGCAGCATCGTGTAGACCATGCCGAGCACGAACGAGCCGATCGCGAACAGCACGAACGACGCGCGCCGGCCGATCGTGTCGCACAGAATCGCGCCGACGATATAGCCGGTGAACGAGCCGACGATCAGCACGATCAGATAGCCGCTGGTGTTGAACACCGACAGATGGCGCACAGTTTTGAGGTAGGTCGGCAGCCACGTGGTGATCGCGTAATACCCACCGAGCATGCCGGTGCACAGCGCGCTGCCGAGCAGCGTGGTCTTGAGGTGAACGCCCGAGAAGATCTGCAGGAAGTGCGAGGTGTCGAAGCCGTTTTCGCGCGCGCGGCGTGTCTCGAGAAAGATTTCCGGGTCGCTCACGTTACGGCGAATGTAGATGATCCACGCGGCGGGCAGCAGGCCGACCCAGAAGCACGCGCGCCACGCGTACTGTTCCGGCAGCAACGCAAACGACGCCCAGTAGACGATCGCCGCCGCCGCCCAGCCGAACGACCAGCTGCTCTGCACGGTGCCCACCGCTTTCGCGCGATGCTGCGGCGAGCGGATCGTCTCGGCCATCATGATCGTCACGACCGACCACTCACCGCCAAAGCCGATGCCTTGCAGCGTGCGCGTGGCCAGCAGTTGCCAGAACGAATGGGTGAAGCCCGACAGAAAAGTGAAGATCGCGAAGGTGGCGATGGTCCACTGAAGCACGCGGATGCGGCCGTAGCGGTCGGCAAGAATGCCCGCGAGCCAGCCACCGATTGCCGATGAGATCAGCGAACTGGTGGCGATCATGCCGGCTTCGCTTTTGGTCATGCCCCACGTCGCGATCAGCGTCGGAATGAGGAACGAGTAGATCATGAAGTCGAAAGCGTCGACTGCGTAGCCGCCGAACCCGGCGTAAAGCGTGCGCCGCTCGCGCGGACTCAGCTCGGTGAACCATTGGAGAGAAGGCATGTTTTGTTGTGGTCTCCAGGTCTTTTTGCGTGCCGGGGGCGTGATTGAAGGGCGTTTGTATTTTACGGGGATGCGGCGTTGTAAGGCACGCCAGGTCAAAAATGGCTGGCAGCGTTATCACGCGGCTCACGCGGTAACGACAAGGTAATAGCCGCTAAGGGAAAGGAAACACCGTTGAAACCGCTTCGACCGCCGACCGGCAGTGCATCCGCACCCGCAAACCCGCCGCAGGCTCGCGGAAGCCTTCCATACGTTTTCTTACCAACTACTACCATGTAACGTAAAACGGCGTAAGCACCGTTAAACTGCGCGCTCAGCCCCGAAGCTGCAATTCCGATCCCTCACGTCCGCGCCAGCCACGCCTAATGCCCGCAACCGCGAAAACCTGCTCGCTGTCCCACCGTGCCGCGAGCACGAGCCTGCGGACAGGTCCGGGCGCGCTGAGCCACATTTCTCCAGCGCGCCGGAGCTTCCTCAAAGGTTCCGCCAGTGCCTTGCTCTTCTCAGGGCTGGGCAGTTCGATGCTGTCCGCGTGCGGCGGCGGCAATCTCGAAACCGATCAGCCGGAAACGCCGCGCCTCGCGTCGGTGAGTAACTTTCGCGATCTCGCCGGGGCTTCGGTCGGCTATCTGACGGTAGACGGCAAGCAGATGCGCCGTGGCGCTTTCTTTCGCGCGAACGTGCTGACCTTCAGCAGCGCCGACCAGGCAACCGTCGACAAACTCGGTATCGCGTCGGTCTACGATCTGCGCACGCCGGGTGAAATCGCGCGAACCGCCGATGTCCTGCCGGACGGTGCAACCTCACAGACGTACAACGTGCTCGGCACCAGCGACTTCGTCGAGCCGACCTTCGCGACATCCGATGCCGCCACCTCGTTCATGGAAATGCAGGCGCGTTCGTACGTGTTCGGCGGCGCGCAGCGTGCCGCATTTGGCGCGCTGCTGACGCGTCTGGCCGACGGCGCGGGCGCGCAACTGTTCCATTCGAGCGCGGGCAAGGATCGCACCGGCTGGGTCGCGGCAGTGCTGCTGAGTATTGCCAACGTTCCGCTCGACGTCATCATGCAGGACTATCTGCTGAGCAATGTTTATCTGGCGCAGTCGATCCAGACGCAGACCGCCACGCTGCGCGCGCAGGATGGCGACGCGATTGCGACGGTCGAGGCGCCGTTGCTGAACGTTCAGGAGAGTTATCTGCAGGCCGGGTTCGACCAGGTGCAGGCAAGCTACGGCACGATGGCGAACTATCTGACGCAGGGCCTCGGCATGTCTCAGACGACGATCGATACGCTGCGCAGTCGGCTCGTGCGTTGAGTGGTGTGATTGGCCGCGAGGCGGTGAATCTCGCGCGGCGTCGAGCGCCATGAAATGCGGCGGCGCGTGAAGTCCGAACAACGTAGACAAAGCCCGGACAAAAAAATGTCCGCCCTAAAAAACTGGGCGGACTGAGAAGGGCGGCATCGAGGTTGCCGGTGCTGACTATAAGGCCACGCCACTCGTCAAAGGCCACACCGTAAGGCTGCGTAAGTGGCCTGTTTCCCTCTCCATTCCCTTCGTTTCTTCAGCATGCCAGCGGTAGCGCCACCGGCAATTCGATCCGCACGTCCAGACCGCCTTGCGGATGATTGAGCACGTGACAACGTCCGCCGCGATCGTGCGCCAACCGCGCGACGATCGCGAGACCGAGCCCGCAATGACCTTCGCCTCCGCGCGCCGCGTCGAGCCGGACGAACGGCTTCATCGCCGCCGCGATGCGGTCGTCGGGAATGCCCGGGCCGCGATCGCGCACGCTGATTACCCAATGCCGGTCGTTTCGCGACGTGCTGATATCCACCGGCGGCGCGCCGTGTTCGAGCGCGTTGTCGACGAGATTCGTGACGAGGCGGTCGAGCAGCGTGCGCGGCAGTGCGAACGCGGAGCCCGCGCGCAGATCGAGCGTGAATAGCGGGGCGTCGCTGCTGTCGCCGGATGAATCGCTGGCCGCATCGCCGGACGAAAACTGTTCGCGCAGGAACTCGTCGACTTCGACAGGCGGCCCGGCATCGGCGGACTGACCGGCGAATTCGAGAAACTGCTGGACGATGTTGGTCAGCGAGTCGACATCGCGAATCAGACCCGCGCGCTCGTTCTCCGCCACCAGCACGCTCGCGCGCAATTTGAGCCGCGTGAGCGGCGCTTTCAGATCGTGCGCGACGCCCGCGAGCATCACGGCCTGGTCGTCGCCGGCTTCGTTCAGGCGACGCATCATGTCGTTGAACGAACCGATCAGATCACGCAACTCTCGCGGACCCTGCACAGTCACCGGTTCAGGACGGCCACCAGAACCGAACGCACGAGCCGCGTCGGCGACGCGTGATAGCGGCCGTTGCATTTGCCAGACCGCGAACAGCGACAGGATCAGCGCGGCAAGCAGCATCGACGCGCCTTCGACAAGAAAGCGCGGGCGCGGTGGCACGTCGACCGGCACGACCACCCAATTCGACTTGCCCGGGAACAGTACCCAGATGTGGGGCGGCCGCACGTCGTCGACGGCGATTTGCGTACCGATCGGCAGGTTGTCGCGTAGTTGCCGGCTCAGTTCGACCAGCGGACGTTCCGTTGGCGTGCGCAGATGCACGCTCGCCGGCATGTTCCAGGTGGGCACGAGATGCACGCGCATGGCGGGCGCGAGGGCAGCGCCCTTCACCGGCTCGCCGTTGATGGCCTGCAGCACCAGCAGAAGGCCACGCGCAAAGCCGTCGATTTCATGGCGCGGCGGCTGCATGATCACCAGCACGAACCAGCCGGCCTGAATCGCAAACAACACCGCCGCCGACAGCAACGCCATTCTGCCGAACAGCGTGTTCAGCGGGTTTTTCATGCGCTGGGCGGGGCCTCGTCGGCGAAAGGCGTGCCGTCGGCGTCGGGTACGAAGACGTAGCCTTTGCCGCGCACCGTTTGCACGTAGCAGGGGTTGGACGGATCGTCTTCGATCACGCGGCGCAGGCGCCAGATCGGCACGTCGAGGCTGCGGTCGCGGAACGCGAGATTGTCGCGATGCACGAGATCGTGAATCAGCACGCGCGACAACACCTTGTACGGATTGTTGACGAAGATCTTCAGGAGCGCGAACTCACTGTCGCGCAACGGCAGCTTGGTGTCGTCGCGCGTGAGCGAGCGGGTCGCGAAGTCGAGTTCGAACGGGCCGAACTTGTAGCGTTTGCGGGCTTCCGGCGCGCTGGTCGTGGACGGACCCCGGCGGCGCAACACCGTGTGGATGCGCGCGAGCAGTTCGCGCGGATCGAACGGCTTGGTCAGATAGTCGTCCGCACCGAGCGAGAGCCCGACAATGCGATCGGCCACCGTGCCGCGCGCGGTCACGAAAATCACCGGGATGTCGTCGCCGGCGGCGCGCAGCGCGGTGAGCGCGCGCAGGCCGTCGGTGTTGGGCATCATGATGTCGAGCACGACGACCGACGGCCGTTCACGCTCGAGCCGGCGCTGGAGATGAGTGCCGTCGTGCAGCACGGACGCGTCGAAGCCGTTCGATTGCAGAAACTTGCATAGCAGATCGCGTACGACCGGATCGTCGTCGACGATAAGGACCTGTGGATTCATGCCGAAATTTTAAGCTGGTCCGCGTGACACGCGCTTCCCAGTTTTCTTACCAACACTTACGATCCCTCGCGCCAATCACGCCGACCCGCGTGTAAGGCCCGCCGTTCAAGGCTCACAGCATATTTCAACGAATCCGGACGGACCCTCGCGGAAGCTCGCGCGCATCCGTCCCGGAGCACCTGAATTTGTCCGATGAAATATTTTGGGTGAATTGGGAACCCGAAGCAATTCCTCGCAATGGGTCGTAAGAACTGCCGGAAAGCGCGCTTTTCTTCGTGCATTACTCGCGAACAGGCAGAGAGATGATTCGTCGTGCAGTTCATTGCGTCGTACGCCGAAGCTCTCTCCGCCTGATGCGCTGGGCCGACAGCATGCGGCGTGAATCACAATCCAGCGCCATGCGAGGTTCTCATGACTATTAGCAACACTCTCACTTCAACCGCTCTTCCTGGGTTGACCCCAAAGCCGGCGGCAAAGCCTGCCGCGCCGAGCAATCCGGTTGCCACGACGCCCAAGGCTACCGCGACTCCGTCGCTGCCCACCGGGCTCGTCGGTCATAACGTCAATACGACTGCCTGATCCCAAGAGGCCCTTGTGTCGACCTCGAGAACATCTGAACGCCTGATACGTGTCGTTGCGTGGTTGACGCTCGGCGCGACGCTGCTGCCGCTCGGCGGCTGCGGCGTCGTTGCGCTGCCGTGCCGGCTGACTGCGGCCGCGGCGGACATCATCCCGGTCGTGGGCCATGCGGCGGCCACGCCGTTCAACGCATGTGCGTCGGCGATCGACTGATCATGACTCTCAAACGGACTGCCTGCGCCCTGGCGCTGCTTGGCGGCCTCATCCCGATGGCCGTGCAGGCGCAACCCGTCGCGCGTCAGGCGAAGGCGGCGAGTGCGGTGTCGAGAGATGCGCCCTTCGATTTTCGCGGCGTCCCGCTTGGCATCACGCTGGACGATTTCCGCGCCGGCTCGAAGGTGCGGGCGACGCCACCGGACAGCGTGCCCGTCTGCGAGACGGACGTGCAGGCGGGCGCGCTCGGCATGCGGCTGAAATCGCATGACAGCCTGACCGTCGCGTGCCGCTGGGCGCATCGCACGGACGACCATTGGACTGCCTCGCAGGCCGTGGTCGACGGCGCACCCGCGCTGGAACACGTGCTGCGTTTTGCGCGGATCGACGGGCAAAGCGCGCTGCGTCTGTACGAGATTTCTTTTTTAATCGACGAGATCACCGCCGAAGATCTGCGCAATGCACTTGCAGGTCGATATGGGCCGCCACGTCTCGCGACGCAGAACGCGTCAATGGGCGTGTTGCCGACCTATATCTGGGAAAACGCGGTGAGCTCGATCACGTTGTGCTTCCTGCCGGGCAGCCGCAACGGCACGCTCACCTATCTGCTGAAAGGCACGGATACCTGGGTGAAGTCGGTCGTGCGGCAATGGCAGGCAAGCGGCGCCGAGGCTGGTTGATGTTGATGAACCGTGTCCGTACGAACCCGGCCCATCGGGCCAAGGAGCATGCATGACTGCGCTACGTCTTACTGTCGCGCTCGGCGCCACGTTCTGGCTGGCGGCCTGCGCGAGCCATTCGGATTCCATCGTCGAAACGCCGATGGCGCCGCCGCTCGCGTCCACGCCGTTGAACATCAACACGCAAGGCGCGATCTATCAGGCCGGACAGACGTTGCTGATGTATGAAACGCCACGCGCGCAACATATCGGCGACGTGCTGACGATCGTGCTGTCGGAGTCATATAACGGCAACAACAGCGCGACGGCTGCGGCGAGCCGTTCGAGCAGCATTACCGCCACCGCCGCCGATCAATCGACCAACGCGGCCGCGCGACTCGCGAGGCTGTTCAATATCGGCTCGGCGTCCACGACTTACGCCGGGCAGGGCAACATTACCGATACCAGCGCGATGACCGGCACGCTCGCCGTCACCGTGATCGGCACGATGCCGACCGGCAACCTGGTGGTGTCGGGAGAGAAAGTGATTTCGCAAAGCGGCAACCGCGATCGCTTGCGGCTCTCAGGCATCGTCAATCCGAAGGACATCGAATCGGGCAATTACGTCGAGTCGAGCAAGGTCGCGAACGCGCGCATCGAGCAGGCCGGCGTGGGGATGGTGTCCGATTCCACCACGATGGGCTGGCTGCAAAGAATGTTCATGAGCGTGCTGACTTTCTGACGCTCAAGAGAAAATGGGCGTTGCTTCGGTCTATGAAGCAACGCCCACGTCGAATGGTGTGTTGATGCAGGTGAATTCACGCGCCGCATGCCGTGAGGACGGTGCTTCAGGCCAGTGTGCCACTCCGCTCAGCCGCGCCGATCTCGCCGTCCGGCACGAACACGTAACCGCGTCCCCAGACGGTCTGCACGTAACGCGGTTCGGACGGGTCTACCTCGATTAGCCGGCGCAATCGCCAGATCGACACATCAAGGCTGCGATTGCGATGCGCCTCGCTGTTGCCGTGCAATTTCTCCAGCAACTGCGCGCGCGTGAGCACGGTCATCGCGTGCGTGACGAACACCTTGAGCATTGCGAATTCGCTGGAACGCAGCGAAATGCGTTCGCCGTCGCGGCGCAGTTCGCGCGCCGGGAAATTCACTTCGAAATGCCCGAAACGGTAGGGTGCACGCTGTTCAGGCGCGCTCGGCGCAATCGTGCCGCGACGGCGCAGCACCGTGCGGATGCGCGCGACCAGTTCGCTCGGTTCGAAGGGTTTGCCGAGATAATCGTCGGCACCGAGTTCGAGACCGATCACGCGGTCGATCGGGTCGGCACGCGCCGTCAATAGAATCACGGGAATATCGTCGCCCGCGACGCGCAATGCGCGCAGCGCACTGATGCCGTCGAGTTCCGGCATCATGATATCGAGCACGATCAGCGCGGGACGCTCTTCCTGCAACGCGCGCTGAAGCGCCACGCCGTGTTCGAGCGTGGTGACTTTAAAGCCGCGTCCCTGCAGATATTCGCTGACGAGCTCTCGTACGACGGGGTCGTCGTCGACGACCAGGATGGATTGGTTCATTCAGGCCATCTTAGTGATCCTCACGCGCGGAGCAAAGCGCATGACGCTTTCGAATCCTTTCCCGCGTAAGACAAAGCAAGCAAACTGCGAACTTAATTGGCCTGCGACGTCTGAATGGTTTGCGGGGGGACCGGCGTGAATGCCTTTTTGTCGACCACCATCCGGTCGATCAGACCGGTGAGTTTGGTCGATGCCGACGAGAAGCGGTCGGTGTTGAGGCCGCCCGTTTGATAGCGTGCGGTGACGAGAATACGGCCGTCCTGGATCAACGTCAGGTCGATGATCGACAGATACTGGATCGATTCGTCGCTGAACGAGCGGCGGCCGTAGTCGATCGCGGCGTTGTAGACGAGACGCGCCTCGCAGCCAGCGGGTGAGGTGCCCGGATTGTAGACATCCGAACGAATTCCACGATGGCCGAGCGCCATTTGCAGCGACGGCACGAAATCGCCGACCGACACCGCCGGGTTCACCTCGATGCACACGTGATGCAGATCGGCCGGCTGGCCGTTGACGAACGTCGGCGACGAATAGTTGGCGGCGATCGCGTAACCCGCCTGAATCACCGAACCGGTTGCGTCGGCGGCCGAGATCAGCGTCCATGCGCAACCGTTCAGCCCGAACGCGAGCGTGCCGGCTATGGCCAGCCACGCGCAGGGCCGCCGCAACATGACCCATGCAGTCCGTGGGACTCGCGTGAAAGCGTAAGCGTGGATGCTCGGCATGAAGGTCATGAGGCGTTGCCTGGTGGCGGTCAAAGGAAGCGGGATCGCAGCGGACGACAGCGTTTGCAGCGTTCAGGACTGCGTTTCGGCGCCGTGTTGGCGACGGATTAGCGCCGTTTTCAGCGACAGGTTTTGCGTAAAGTCAGCGCCAGGTCGGCGCGAACTGAACGCGAACTCAGCGTGAAATTAGCGAACCACGCGCAGGCGCAATTCGTTTTGTCCCTGAACGCTTGCGGTGACGCTGACCCGGCGGTCGTCCGTCTTCACGATGAAATGCTGACGCGTCGGCGTGTTGACGTCGTGCACGACATTCGGGAAGCACGCGGCGATATCGGCGCCGATTTCCTCGAGCGGATCGTTGATCACGCCGTCGGCCTGCCAGTGCGCGCGCCAGTGGCAATCGTAGGAATGCTTGCTGGAGTTGCAGTCGTCGCCGTTTGCGACGCCCGGCAGGCGCGCGTCAGGTTGCGATTGCAACTGCTTGAAATCGGTGGCGTCGACGATGTGTTTGAGCGCGGGGCAAACGTCGGCGGGCTCGGCCGATTGAGCGGCTTGCGCTGCCTGCGCGGCACAGGTGAGCAGCAGGGCGGAGCCGAAAGCCAGCGCAAGGCGCTGGATCAAAGCAGAGGAGCGGCGATCGGATGACATGTGCGGAGAGTCCTGTAGCAGTGAATGACATGCGGACCGCACGTGGTACGGCCCGCACGACTATCGTCGCCGCCAGGCGGCATTTTCAAAGGGCGGAACAGCCCGCCCGCTTCGCAAATGCTTTCGAGTTGTTGTCGGGTATTTCGGGATATTTCTTGATGTTGCCGGGCAGAGGTGCTTAGGCGGATTTTGTGATGATGTTTTGCTGCGTCGGCTGGATGATTTCGGAAGCCGAAGCCGCGCTTCCATGTTCGCTCAGCCGAGCGTGAGACCGCCGTCGATATGAATCACCTGGCCGGTGATATGACGCGCTTCGTCCGACAGAAGAAACGCGATCAGCGCGGCAACATCGGCAGGTTCAGCGACATGGCCGAGCGGCGTTGCTTCGGCGGCGCGTTGCCATACCGATGCGTTATCGGCACTTGGGCCGCGATCCTTGCGGGTATAACCGGGCGCCACGCAATTAACGGTGACGCCGTACGGCGCCAGTTCAGCCGCAGCCGTTTTAGCCAGCGATTCAAGCGCTGCTTTTGCCGCCGCCGTCGCGGCAAACGGTGCGTCCGCGCGATAACGATGCGCGACGAAAGAACTCAGCGCGATCACGCGGCCGCGCTTTGACGTTTCCAGCGCGGGCATTGCGCGTTTGACGAGCGCCGCGAACGCGGCCGGCATCGCAGCAAAAGCGCTGCTGAATGAGTCGGGATCGAGCGCATTGAGCGCCTGACGTTGAGCATGTCCCGCGTTGGCGACCAGTTGATCGAGCGCGCCGAATGTCGCCAACGTCTGGTCGATCACATGTTCCGCGGCGCCACGTTCGGCGAGATCGCCGAATACTGTCGCGCAGATTGCGCCGCTCGCGCTGCATTCGGCGGCCACCTGCGCGAGACGTTCGCGGGCGGCATCGTCGGCGCCGCGCGAGTGCAACATCAACGATTGACGCGGCCCCGCGATACGACGCGCAAGCGCCGCGCCGATACCGGAACCGGCGCCGGTGATCAGCACGACGCGATCAGCCTTTGGGCTAATCACGTCGCCCGCTTCGCGGCCGGCGTCGCTCATGCCGCGACAGGTTCGCCGGCACGCTCGACATCGAGCGTTTCTTCGTGGAACGCAGCCAGCGATTCGCGATGCGCGACGCTGACAATCGCCGCCTTCGGCAAGCGCTCGGTGAACAGGCGATAAAGACGCGCCTCGTTTTCCGCGTCGAGCGCGCTGGTCGCTTCGTCGAGGAACAGGTAGTCGGGCTTGTGCAGCAGCACGCGCGCACCGGCCAGACGCTGTTGCTCACCCGGCGACAGAATCCGCGTCCAGTGCCCCGATTCCTGCAGGCGATCCGCGTATTCCGACAGGTGGCAGATGACGAGCGCCTCGCGGCATTCGTCGTCGGTATAGGTGTCGGCGGCCGAGGGGTAGGCGAGCGCCGCTTTCAGCGTGCCGATCGGCATATAGCTGACCTGCGGAATGAACATCATGCGCGCGTTGACCGGTGCGTCGATCGCGCCGTCGCCGAACGGCCACAAGCCGGCGAGCGCGCGCATCAGCGTGCTCTTGCCCGCGCCCGACGGACCCCGCACCAGCCAGCGCGAACCCGGCTCGATCGCGATATCGCGGATGCGCGACAGCGGGCTGCCGTTCGGCAGCGCGAGCTTGAGGCCTTCGGTGGAGAGGCGGTCTTCATCGACGAAATGCAGGTTGATGCCGCCATGTTCGGTAGCCGGCGACACCGACTCCTTCAGACGCGGCGCATGCACGACGCGCTTGAATTCGCGCAGCCGGTTCACCGTAGCGCGCCATTCGACGAGGCTGCCGTAACTGTTGATGAACCACGAGAACGAATCGCTGACGGTGCCGAACGCACTCGAAATCTGCATCAGCACGCCGAACGAGAACGCGCCGGCGAAGTAGCGGGGCGCGGCGACCACGATCGGGAAGATGATGGCGATCTGGCCGTAGAAGGCGGATACGAAAGTGAGCCGCTTGGTGTACTTCATCACCTGCCACCAGTTGTCGCGGATGCGGCCGAACAGCGAGTGCGCGTTCTTCTTCTCGACTTCCATGCCGTTGTAGAAGGCGATCTGTTCGGCGTTCTCGCGCAGCCGGATCAGGCCGAAACGGAAGTCCGCCTCGACTTTCTGCGCCTGGTAGTTGATCGGCACGAGCGGATGGCCCACCTTCTGGATGACGACCGAACCGATCACCGCGTACAGCGCCGCGGCCCACACCATGTAGCCGGGAATCTGCAGCGGCATGCCGCCGAGCGAGATGCTCAGCGCGCCGGCCAGCGACCAGAGGATCGTGATGAACGACACCAGCGTGACAACGGTGGACAGCAGGTCGAGGGTTAGCGACAGCGTGCTGGTGGCGAGCGATTGCAGGTCGTCGCTGATCCGCTGGTCGGGGTTGTCGGCGAGCCGGTCGCGTTCGATCCGGTAGAAGGCGCTGTCTTTCAGCCACTCGTTCAGGTACCGGGTGGTGAGCCACTGACGCCAGCGGAATCCGAGCATCTGACGCAGATAACCGCGGTACACCGCGAGAATGATGAAGGCGAACGCGAGCAGCGAAAACACCATCAGCAGGTGCGGAAAATCGTGCACGTTCTTGCTTTGCAGCGCGTTGTAGAAGTCGGCGCTCCAGCGGTTCAGGCGCACGTTGATCCACACGATAAGCAGGTTCATCACCACGATCGTGATGAGCAGGCCCCAGGCAACTTTTTTTTCCTCGGAGACCCAGTAAGGTTTGATCAGGCTCCAGGCGGAGACTTTTTCGTCTGGCGGCAGCGCGGGGCTGGCAGAGGTGGTCGGTGTCATGAGCGTCCTGATGAAGTGCTGGCCCGTTCGGAGCGGCCCGCTTGGGCAGACCCGGATGGGTTGGCTCGGTGCCGGGTTTCCCTTGCAGGCTGGCCCACCCTCGGGGCCGCTCTGCGGCGGATTCTCGGTACATGCCCGGGCGTCGTGCTCGACGAACGCGCGTCCGGGTGAGCGTCCGATTCTGGCGTGAAGCCCTTAAGCGAAAATTAATTTTCGCTTAAGGGCTTCACCTCATGCCGTCGTGGCGTAAGCGGCTCGACAGGCCGTTCGCGCCGCGCTTCGACGACATGCGTTCGTGCATTGTGCCAGAGCGTTGCACCCGGCCGCATCCGCGTAAAGAAATAGCGTGCCGGATCAATTCCGGCCGGCGCGACAGCCCGCTGGTTTGCGGGCTGCGCGCGTTTTATGGTCTAATGACCTTCGACGAAACAGGGGTGCTTCGCCCCTTGGCGGCGTGGTTTTCACGCCGTGGCGGCGAGGCTGAGAGAGACCCTTTGCACCCGATCCGGGTAATACCGGCGCGGGAAGTTTCCGGAAGCTACCAATCTTCCATTCCCCGCCGGGCGGCGTCCGTACATTCAGTGCGCGCGTGTTGTCCGGCCGGCTTTACCCGCCGGTTTCGTCCTGGGTACGTGCGATTTTTGCCGTACGGAAAGGACTCGATGACCGCCAATTCTTCAGATATGTGTTTTGCTCTTCGCCGCGTCGCTGCTGACGCGCCGTGCTTCAGCGTTGCCTCCGGCAACCGGACGGAGCGCGCACGATGAACCGTCCCACCTCCCCAACACCCGATTTCGCCGTGCTCGGCGGCGGTCTTAGCGGACGGCTGGTCGCATGGCGTCTGGCAGGGCAGGGGCATCGCGTGGCGCTGTATGAGCGTGGCGATGCCGCCGGCACTCAGGCCGCAGCGTGGGTGGCAGCCGCGATGCTCGCGCCGCTCGCCGAAGCCGCCAGCGCGGAGTTGCTGATTACGCGGCTGGGCGCCAGTTCGCTCGACACCTGGCCGCAAGTGCTCGCGGAATTGCCCGAACCCGTGTTTTTCCAGCGCAACGGCACGCTGGTGGTCTGGCATCACGCGGATCGCACCGAAGCGCCTCTGTTCGAACGCCGGGTGCGTTCGAATGCGCCAGCCGAGTTGCTCGACGGCGGTTTCGTGACGCTGGCGGGTGCACAAGTCGGGGCAGCGGAGCCCGCTCTGGCAGGCCGCTTCAATCAGGGCTGGCTGCTGCCGCGCGAAGGTCAACTGGATAACCGTCAGGTGCTCGCCGCGCTGGCCGCGGGGCTCGCGCAACGCGGCGTCGACACTCACTGGAACACGCCGGTCGACGATGCCGCGCTGCCGCCCGCGCGCATCACGATCGACTGCCGGGGGCTCGGCGCGAAGCCCGCGCTGCCCACTTTGCGCGGCATTCGCGGCGAAGTCGCGCGCGTGCACGCTCCCGGCATCAAGCTGACGCGGCCGGTGCGGCTGCTGCATCCGCGTTATCCGCTGTATATCGCGCCGAAAGAGAACGATCTGTACGTGATCGGTGCGACCGAAGTCGAAGGCGAGGACATGTCGCCGGTCAGCGTGCGCTCGGCGCTCGAATTGCTGAGCGCGGCGTTTTCGGTGCATCCCGGTTTCGGCGAGGCTCGCATCCTCGAACTGAATTCGCAGTGCCGCCCGACTTTGCCGGATCACCGGCCGGCGCTGCTGTGGGACGGCGCGCAGACGCTGCGCGTGAACGGCCTGTACCGGCACGGCTACATGATCGTGCCCGAGGTCGCCGACGAAGCCGTCCGTTTCGCTTCAGCGCTGCTCGACGGCCGTGTGGGCGATGCCGACGCGTTCGCCGACTGGCGCCACGCCGCGCGCTGGAGCGAGCTTTTCCAACTGGATTCCGCGCGGGAGCCGGCATGAGCGTTGCGCGTCATAGGCGTTTTGCGCGATGCACTGTGCCGCTTCCGTCATCGATAGAACCTGCCTGAACCGTATTCGAACACCATGGACATTCATATCAATCAGAAGCCGTTGTCGTTGCCCGAAGGCGCGACTGTCGCCGATGCGCTCGCCGCGTTCGGCGCGCGTCCGCCGTTCGCGGTCGCGCTGAACGGCGATTTCGTCGCGCGCACCCAGCATGCCGCGCGCGCGCTGCAGCCGGGCGACCGGCTCGATGTCGTGCAACCCGTGGCCGGTGGCTAAACCCGCCACGCCTTGCCGGAGACAAAGACTATGCAAATGACTTCCCCCCAAACTGCTGCAACGGCTTCAACCGCCGACGCGCTCACGCTCTACGGCCAGACCTTCGCAAGCCGCGTGCTGCTGGGCACGTCGCGGTATCCGTCGCTGCAATCGCTGTCCGATTCGATCGACGCCGCGCGCCCCGGCATGGTGACCGTCGCGTTGCGCCGTCAGATGAACGAAGGCGGCGCCGAAGCCGGTTTCTTCGACCTGCTCAAGCGCCACGGCGTGCCGCTGCTGCCGAACACGGCCGGCTGCCTGACGGTCGGCGAAGCGGTGACGACCGCGCACATGGCGCGCGAAATCTTCGAAACCGACTGGATCAAGCTCGAACTGATCGGCGACGACTACACGCTGCAGCCCGACCCGGTCGGCCTGATCGAAGCGGCTGCGCAACTGGTCAAGGACGGCTTCAAGGTACTGCCGTATTGCACCGAAGACCTGGTGATCGGCCGCCGTCTGCTGGACGCCGGCTGTGAAGCGCTGATGCCGTGGGGCGCGCCGATCGGCACCGGCAAGGGTGTGATCAATCCGTACGGCTTGCGCGTGCTGCGCGAGCGTCTGCCCGACGTGCCGCTGATCGTCGACGCCGGGCTCGGCGTGCCGTCGCACGCGGCTCAGGTGATGGAGTGGGGCTTCGACGGCGTGTTGCTGAACACGGCGGTGTCGCAGGCCACGCACCCCGATGCGATGGCGCGCGCCTTTGCACTGGGTGTCGAAGCGGGCCGCCAGGCTTATCTGGCGGGGCCGATGGCCGAGCGCGAAAGCGCACACGCGAGCACGCCGGTGGTCGGCATGCCGTTCTGGCACCAAGACGGGAGCGCCGCATGACGCAAACACTGGCATTGAAAGACCGCGACCTGTTCTGGCCGCCAGCCGACGAACTCACCGAAGCCGCCGAGCGCATCCGCGCCCGTCTCGGCGACTGGCCGCCGACGCACGCGCCGTGGCGCATCTGCCTGAGCGCGCCGGACGCATCGAACGGCGGCGACCTGATCGTGATCGCCGACGCCCAGCAGCACGGCGAGCAGGTGGCGCGCTGGCAGGTGCAGGGCGCGGGCGTGATCGAAGCCGCGCAAGGCAAGGCCGCGCTGCATCTGGGCGGTGAGACGTATCGTCTCGAAGGCCATCTGGCGGAAGACTGGATTGCCGCGCTGGCTGCGTTTCTGGATTGCGGTTTCGATCCGCATGACGCGCTGGTGCTGGCACTCGCCTGGCGCGACGGCGACGAAACCCGCGCAGACGATGCATTCCCGGCCGATATCACACGCTTTCCGCGTCTTACCGGCTTGCCGGCTGCACCGGCGAAGGCGTTTCCGCGCTGCCCGGACCGGCTCGGTCTCTATCCGGTGCTGCCGACCGCCGAGTGGGTCGAGCGGGTGGTCGGTTTCGGCGTGAAGACGGTTCAGTTGCGCCACAAAGCGGCCGAACCCGCCGACGAACTGAAGCACGAAATCGCTCGTAGCGTGGCCGCCGGCCGCGCGCACGACGCGCAGGTTTTCATCAACGATCACTGGCGGGCGGCGCTCGAGGCGGGCGCTTACGGCGTCCATCTTGGTCAGGAAGATGTGCATACCGCAGACCTGTCGGCGCTGGCCGAGGCCGGCATCCGGCTGGGTCTGTCGACGCACGGTTTCTACGAAATCCTGAAGGCGCTGCACTTCCGGCCGAGCTACATCGCGCTGGGCGCAGTCTTCCCGACGACGACAAAGGTCATGCCGACGGCGCCACAAGGCCTCAAGCGCCTCGCCCGTTACGTGCGCCTCCTGGACGGCGTGGTGCCGCTGGTGGCAATCGGCGGAATCGACCTGCAGGTTTTGCCGCAGGTGCTGGCCACAGGCGTCGGTTGCGCGGCGGTGGTGCGGGCCGTGACCGAAGCGTCCGATCCGGCGGCTGCCGTTTCTGCACTGCAACAAGGGTTTACGCAATAATCGTCAGACTTCGTCAAGGGACAGGGCCCTTCACGGCAGCATTTGCATGATGGCCCTATAATTCGGCCTTCCGTGTAAAAGGACTGTCAGTTTCGTGTCTTCCTCCCCCGAGACCTTACTCGAGCTGCGCGACGTCGACTTCGGCTATGCCGACCGGCTCGTCCTGTCGAACCTGAATCTGCGCTTCAGGCGCGGCCAGGTCGTCGCGGTCATGGGCGGCTCGGGGTGCGGCAAGACCACGGTGCTGCGCCTGATCGGCGGTCTGGTGCGCGCGCAGCGTGGCCAGATCCTGTTTCAGGGCCAGGACATCGGCCGGCAAACGCGTGACGGCCTGTACGCGTTGCGCCGCAAGATGGGCATGCTGTTCCAGTTCGGCGCGCTGTTCACCGATATGTCGGTGTTCGAAAACGTCGCCTTCGCATTGCGCGAACACACCGATCTTCCCGAAGATCTGCTGCGCGACCTCGTGCTGATGAAGCTCAACGCGGTCGGTCTGCGTGGCGCGCGCGATCTGCTGCCGTCGGAGATTTCGGGCGGCATGGCGCGGCGTGTCGCACTGGCGCGCGCCATCGCGCTCGATCCCGAGCTGATGATGTACGACGAGCCGTTCGCCGGTCTCGATCCCATCTCGCTCGGCATTACCGCGAACCTGATTCGTGCGCTGAATCAGGCACTTGGCGCAACGTCGATCCTGGTTACGCACGACGTGCCGGAATCGTTCGCGATCGCCGACTACGTCTACTTTCTCGCCAACGGCGGCGTTCACGCTGAAGGCACGCCCGCCGAACTGCGCGCGTCGACCGATCCGACGGTGCGGCAATTCATCGACGGCGCGCCCGACGGCCCGTTCAAATTCCATTACCCGAGCAAGACGCCGCTGGCGGCGGACTTCGGCATCGGCGGAGGTCAGTCATGATCAGTGCGATCGGTCGCTCGGTGATCGGCGGGCTGGGCACGGCCGGCTATGCCACGCGGTTTTTCCTGCGGCTGCTGCTCGAATTTTTCCCGTTGCTGCGCCGTCCGCGTCTTGTCACGAAGCAGATCCACTTCGTAGGTAATTATTCGCTGGTGATCATTGCCGTGTCGGGGCTGTTCGTCGGTTTCGTGCTCGGCTTGCAAGGCTATTACACGCTGAACCGCTACGGCTCCGAGCAGGCGCTGGGGCTGCTGGTCGCGCTGTCGCTGGTGCGCGAACTCGGGCCGGTGGTGACCGCGCTGCTGTTCGCCGGCCGCGCGGGCACGTCGCTGACGGCGGAAATCGGCTTGATGAAGGCAGGCGAGCAACTCACGGCAATGGAAATGATGGCCGTCGACCCGGTCAAGGTCGTGGTCGCGCCGCGCCTGTGGGCGGGCATTATCTCGATGCCGATCCTCGCCGCGATCTTCAGCGCGGTCGGCGTGTTCGGCGGCTATGTGGTGGGCGTGCTGCTGATCGGCGTGGATTCAGGCGCGTTCTGGTCGCAAATGCAAGGCGGCGTCGACGTGTGGCGCGACGTGGGCGCGGGGGTCATCAAGAGTGTGGTGTTCGGCCTCGCGGTGACGTTCGTTGCGCTGTTTCAAGGCTACGAAGCCAAGCCGACACCGGAAGGCGTGTCGCGTGCCACGACGAAAACCGTCGTGTACGCGTCGCTCGCGGTGCTCGGGCTCGATTTTCTGCTGACTGCATTGATGTTCAGCTAAGACTGCGCTGCACGTTTTCGTCCGGGGTCCGATAGCGGGGCGCCCGGCGGAAAGCGTCGACGGCGTGGCGGATTCACTTTGGGATGACGATGAAAAAGACTGCTCTCGACTTCTGGGTCGGCCTGTTCGTGGTGCTGGGTTTCGTGGCGTTGCTGTTTCTCGCGCTGAAGGCCGGCAACATGAGCTCGTTGTCTTTCCAGGCAACGTATCCGGTCAAACTCAAGTTCGACAATATCGGCGGACTCAAGGCGCGCGCGCCTGTGAAGAGTGCGGGCGTGACGGTCGGCCGGGTCGCGTCGATCGGCTTCGACAGCAATGCGTACCAGGCCGTTGTCACGATCGATCTCGACAAGCAATATCAGTTTCCGAAGGACACGTCCGCGAAGATCCTGACGTCGGGTCTGCTCGGCGAGCAATACATCGGGCTCGAACCCGGTGGCGACACCGAAATGCTTAAAGCGGGCGACACGATCTCGATGACGCAATCGGCCATCGTGCTGGAAAATCTGATTGGACAGTTTCTGTATAGCAAGGCCGCGGATTCGGGTGCATCGAAACCTGGTGCGTCGGCGCCCGCGCCGGCCGCTCCGGCTCCGGCGCCGGGTCTGCCTGCTTCCGGCGCCGCCGGCCAATAAGGAGAATAAGAATGCTGACCACACGTATCGGGGGCGCGCGCGCCTTTCGGCTGGGCAAAGTGGCGATAGCCGCGGCGCTGCTTGCCGGCTGCACGACAGTGCAGACGCCGACCAAGGGCGATCCGTTAGAAGGCCTTAACCGCACCATTTTCACGGTCAACGACAAGGTCGACCAGTACGCGCTGAAGCCGGTCGCCAAAGGCTACGTGTGGCTCACGCCGCAGCCGGTGCGCGACAGCGTGACGAACTTCTTCTCGAACATCGGCGACGTCTACATCGCGGCGAACAACCTGCTGCAGTTGAAGATCACCGACGGTGTCGAAGACATCATGCGGATCGTGATCAACACGGTGTTCGGTGTTGGCGGTCTGTTCGACGTGGCGACGCTGGCCAAGCTGCCCAAGCACGACAACGACCTCGGCCTGACGCTCGGTCATTACGGCGTGCCGGCGGGTCCTTACCTGGTGCTGCCGCTGTTCGGACCGAGTACCGTCCGCGATGCCGTGGGTTCGATCGGCAATTACTATGTGAATCCGCTGAGCTACATCCACCCGGACGGGCTGAGCTGGGCACTGTACGGCGTGAATATCGTCAATACGCGCGCGAATCTGCTGAACGCGAGCGACGTGCTGGAAGGCGCGGCGCTCGACAAATATTCGTTCGTGCGTAATGCGTATCTGCAGCGTCGCCAGTATCTGCTGTCCAACGGCAGCCGGAACCCGCAATCGCAGGCGCTGCCGAACTACGACGACGAAGCGCCTCTGCCCAAGTACGACGACGTCGACGGCGGCGCAGCCGGCGCACCGGCCGCTGCGGCGGCGGGCACGGCGGGTGCTGCAGCAAAGCCGGCTCCGGCATCGGGCGCGGTGACTGGCGCGCCTGAAACCGGCAGCAATGCGCAGGCTCCGGAAGCCGTGTCCGGCAGCGCGGAAACGCCGCCGCTCGACCTGAACGGCGGCCCCGAAACGACGCAGATTCCGGCCGGCCAGCTGGTTCCGCCGCAGCGTTTCAACTTTCCGTCATTCAAATTGCGCTAAACGTGCAGCCGTAACAGATCGATACGACTCTCGCAGTTTGCGCATGGATTGCTGTCGAACTCGCGTGGTAAGGTCGGCTCAAACGGTTGCACTATTTTTAAGGCAAGGCTCGATATGAAAAAATTCTTCCTGATTCCGCTGTTTGCTGCGTTGTTCTCGTTTGTCAGTGGCGGTGCATCGGCACAAACTGTCGACAGCAATTCGCCTGACGGTATGATCAAGACCGTCACCCAACAGGTGATCGACGCGGTTCGCAGCGATAAGTCGATCCAGCAGGGCGACATCTCGCACATCACCAAACTCGTCAACGAAAAGATCCTGCCGTACACCGATTTCCGCCGCACCACGCAACTGGCGATGGGCCGTAACTGGCGCAGCGCCACGCCGGCGCAGCAGGACCAGGTCGTCGAACAGTTCAAGATGCTGCTGATCCGCACTTACTCGGGCGCGCTCGCTCAGGTGCGCGACCAGCAGATCCAGTACAAGCCGTTCCGCATGAATCCGGACGACACCGACACTGTGGTGCGCTCGGTCGTGATGAACAACGGCTCGCCGATCGAACTCGACTACCGTCTGTACAAGACGCCGCAAGGCTGGCGCGTGTATGACATCAACGTGCTCGGCGCATGGCTGATTCAGGCGTATCAGCAACAGTTCAACGAACAGATCCAGCAGAAGGGCGTGGACGGACTGATCGCGTTCCTGACGCAGCGTAACCAGCAACTCGCCGCAGGCAAGCAGTCGTGAGCGAAGTGCTGAGCCCCGTCGCGAACCGCTTCGAAAGCGGCGCGACGCTCACCCACGAGAGCGCGAAAGCCGCGCTCGCGGCGGGTTTGCAACGTATCGCGGCAGGCGCGAACGGCGTGGATTGCGCGCCGCTCGCGCAATTCGATTCGTCCGCGCTGGCGGTTCTGCTCGCGTGGGAACGCGCTGCCCAGGCACGCGGTATCAAGTTTGAGATTGTGAATCTGCCGGCTGGTCTCGCCAGTCTCGCGCAAGCCTACGGCGTCGATACGCTTCTGTCATCGTCCCGACATTGACGCTTCACTAGCGTCATCCCCAATCCCCCAAGCGGGGCGGGGCCACTGATTTTTGCCCTATAATCAAACGTTTTTTGGGGCATCTAACCGGCCCCAATTTCGTCTCTCCCAGCATTTTTGCGCCCCCTCAGGGCTCCTTTAGGCGCCGCGTCCCACGCGGCCCATAGTCATGTCAGCCATAGAAATTCGTAACGTCAAGAAGCGCTACAAGGACTTGCAGGCGCTCAAGGGCGTCAGCCTCACGGTCGAAGAAGGCGAGTTCTTCGGACTGCTCGGTCCGAACGGCGCGGGTAAGACGACGCTCATCAGCATCCTCGCCGGTCTCGCGCGCGCCGATGAAGGCAGCATCGCGGTCCGTGGCCACGACGTGGTGACCGACTTCCGCGACGCGCGCCGCTCGCTCGGCGTGGTGCCGCAGGAGCTCGTATTCGATCCGTTCTTCACCGTCCGCGAGACGTTGCGCATTCAGTCCGGCTACTACGGGCTGCGCAACAACGACGCGTGGATCGACGAGATCATGGCCAATCTCGATCTCACCGATAAAGCCGACGCCAACATGCGCGCGCTGTCGGGCGGCATGAAGCGCCGCGTGCTGGTCGCGCAGGCGCTGGTGCATCGTCCGCCGGTCATCGTGCTCGACGAGCCGACCGCGGGCGTCGACGTCGAGTTGCGTCAAACGCTGTGGAAATTCATCTCGCGCCTGAATCGCGAAGGTCACACGATTGTGCTGACCACGCACTATCTGGAAGAAGCCGAGTCGCTGTGCGATCGCATTGCGATGCTGCGGCGCGGCGAGGTGGTCGCGCTCGAACGCACCAACGCGCTGTTGCAGCGCTTTGCCGGCATGCAACTGTTCGTGCGTTTCGCACAGGGCGTGCTGCCCGCCGAGTTGCGCCCGCTCGAAGTGGAAAGCGGCGCGGGTAACGGCAATGGCCGTCAGCATCTGCTGCGTCTGTCGAGCTACGACGAAGTCGAGACGATTCTCGCGCAGTGCCGCGCAGCGGGCTGTACGTTCGAAGAAATCGAGGTCCGCAAGGCCGACCTCGAAGATGTGTTCGTTCAGGTGATGAACGGTCCGGAAGTGATCGAGGGGCTTGCATGAGCGGTTTTCGTACGCTGTTTTACAAGGAACTGCTGCGGTTCTGGAAGGTGGCGTTCCAGACCGTGCTCGCGCCGGTCATCACCGCGCTGCTGTATCTGACCATCTTCGGCCATGCGTTGCGCGGCCATGTGCAGGTGTATCCGGGTGTCGAATACACGAGCTTCCTGATCCCCGGTCTCGTGATGATGAGCGTGTTGCAGAACGCGTTCGCCAACAGTTCGTCGTCGCTGATCCAGTCGAAGATCACCGGCAACCTGGTGTTCGTGCTGCTGCCGCCGCTGTCGCACTACGAGATGTTCGCCGCTTACGTGCTCGCCGCGGTCGCGCGCGGGCTCGCGGTCGGTTTCGGCGTGTTCATCGTGACGATCTGGTTCATTCCGGTCAGCTTCACCGCGCCGCTTTACATCATTCTGTTCGCGATTTTCGGCGCGGCGATTCTTGGCACGCTCGGCCTCATCGCCGGTATCTGGGCCGAGAAGTTCGATCAGCTGGCCGCGTTCCAGAACTTTCTGATCATGCCGCTCACGTTCCTGTCGGGCGTGTTCTATTCCACGCACACGCTGCCGCCGGTCTGGCGCGAAGTGTCGCGGCTCAATCCTTTTTTCTACATGATCGACGGCTTTCGCTACGGTTTCTTCGGGATGTCGGATATCAATCCGCTCGTGAGCCTTGCGATCGTCGCCGGTTTCTTTGTGGTGCTGGCCGCGATCGCGATGCGCATGCTCGCGACCGGCTACAAACTGCGCCACTGATCAGGAGCTTCTCTCATGTTGCCGACTCCAGAACAGGTCAAGCAATACATCGCCGCCGGACTCGCTTGCGAGCATCTTCAGGTTGAAGGCGATGGCCAGCATTTCTTCGCGACCATCGTGTCGCCGAGCTTCGAAGGCAAGCGCCCGATCCAGCGCCATCAACTCGTGTATGCGGCGCTCGGCGACCGCATGCGCGAAGAAATCCACGCGCTCAGCATGAAGACGCTGACGCCCGCCGAATGGCAGAACGCGTAATCTGGAAATTTAGTGCGAATTACTCAAGATGGACGCGACGCCGGTAGCGGCGCGTCGAACACAAAAGTCAACGCAGCCCAGGCTGATGGCCGGGCAGATCAGGAACTGACAGGCATGGATAAACTCGTCATTGAAGGTGGCTACCCGCTGTCGGGTGAAGTCGTCGTCTCGGGTGCGAAGAACGCGGCGTTGCCGATCCTGTGCGCGGCGCTGCTCTCCGCGGAGCCGGTGCATCTGGAGAACGTGCCCGATCTGCAGGACGTTCGCACGATGCTCAAGCTGCTCGGCCAGATGGGCGTGAGGATCGAGAGCGGCGAAGGGCGGGTGTCGCTGGACGCGTCGAAGGTCGACAACGTCGTCGCGCCGTACGAGATGGTCAAGACCATGCGCGCGTCGATCCTCGTGCTCGGCCCGCTGGTCGCGCGCTTCGGTCACGCGCGGGTGTCGCTGCCGGGCGGCTGCGCAATCGGCGCACGTCCGGTGGATCAGCACATCAAGGGCCTTCAGGCGATGGGTGCCGAGATCACGATCGAGCACGGCTTCATCGAAGCGCGCGCGAAGCGTCTGAAGGGCGCGCGCATCGTCACCGACATGATCACCGTGACGGGCACTGAGAACCTGCTGATGGCGGCGGTGCTGGCCGATGGCGAGACGGTCATCGAGAACGCGGCGCGTGAGCCGGAAGTCAGCGATCTGGCGCATCTGCTGGTGTCGATGGGCGCGAAGATCGAAGGCATCGGCACGGATCGCCTCGTGATTCAGGGCGTCGACAAGCTGCACGGCGCGAAGCACACGGTCATTCCTGATCGCATCGAAGCCGGCACGTTCCTGTGCGCGGTGGCCGCAGCCGGTGGCGACGTCACGTTGCGCAAGGTGCGTCCGCTGATTCTCGAAGCCGTGACAGAAAAGCTGCGCGAAGCTGGCGTCACGATCGACGAAGGCGACGATTGGATGCGCGTGCGCATGGACAAGCGTCCGGCCGCCGTGACGTTCCGCACGTCCGAATACCCGGCGTTTCCGACCGACATGCAGGCGCAGTTCATGGCGCTGAACACGATCGCGGACGGCACCTCGCAGGTCGTCGAAACGATCTTCGAAAACCGCTTCATGCACGTGCAGGAACTGAATCGCCTCGGCGCAAGCATCACGATCGACGGCAATACCGCGCTCGTGAACGGCGTCGAGAAGCTGTCGGGCGCGAAGGTGATGGCGACCGATCTGCGCGCGTCCGCAAGCCTCGTGATCGCTGCGTTGCGCGCCGAAGGCGAGACGCTGATCGACCGTATCTATCATCTGGATCGCGGCTACGACCGGATGGAAACCAAGCTCAACGCAATCGGCGCGAAAGTGCGTCGCGTGTCCGGGAGCCAGGCATGAGTTCGATGCCGCAAACTTCGTCGTCGCCGGCGGTGAACGCACCGCTCACGCTGGCGTTGTCGAAAGGGCGTATCTTCGAAGAAACGTTGCCGCTGCTCTCCGCAGCCGGCATCGAAGTGACTGAAGATCCGGAAACCTCGCGCAAGCTGATTCTGCCGACTACCGACGCGAATGTGCGCGTGATCATCGTGCGCGCGACCGACGTGCCGACCTACGTCGAATACGGCGCAGCCGACTTCGGCGTGGCAGGCAAGGACGTGCTGCTCGAACATGGCGGCGGCGGTTTGTATCAGCCGGTCGACCTGGATATCGCGCGCTGCCGGATGTCGGTCGCGGTCGCGGCGGGTTTCGATTACGCGAACGCGGTGCGCCAGGGCGCGCGCCTGCGCGTGGCGACCAAGTACGTTGAAACCGCACGTGAGCATTTTGCCGCCAAGGGCGTTCACGTCGACCTGATCAAGCTGTACGGTTCGATGGAACTGGCACCGCTGGTCGGCCTCGCCGACGCGATCGTCGACCTGGTCAGCTCCGGCAATACCCTGCGTGCCAACAATCTTGTCGAGGTGGAGGAGATCATGCAGATTTCGTCGCGCCTCGTTGTGAACCAGGCGGCGCTGAAGCTCAAGCGCGCCGCATTGCGGCCGATTCTCGACGCGTTCGAACGCGCGTCGCAAGCCGGCTGAGCGGCGTGATGGCGTGATGGCGCGAGCGTGGTCCGGTCGTGGTCACGCTGTCCTTCACCCGCTATCAGGCGCGCCTTACCGAAACGGATAACGTATGTCTATCAAGATTCGCAAGCTCGATTCCACCGCTCCCGACTTCCACAAGTCGCTGCACGCGGTGCTCGCGTTCGAGGCGAGCGAAGACGAAGCAATCGAGCGCTCGGTCGCGCAGATTCTGACCGACGTGAAGGCGCGCGGCGACGCGGCGGTGCTCGAATACACGAACCGCTTCGACCGGCTCGACGCGAAGAGCGTCGGCGCGCTCGAATTGCCGATGTCGGAACTGGACGCGGCGCTCGAAAGCCTGGAGCCGAAGCGCCGCGCGGCGCTCGAAGCGGCGGCGGCACGAGTGCGCGGCTATCACGAGAAGCAGAAGATCGAGTGCGGCAGCCATAGCTGGCAGTACACCGAGGCCGACGGCACGGTGCTGGGCCAGAAGGTCACGCCGCTGGATCGCGCGGGCATCTACGTGCCGGGCGGCAAGGCGGCGTATCCGTCGTCGGTGCTGATGAACGCGATTCCGGCGCGGGTGGCCGGCGTGCGTGAAATCGTCATGGTCGTGCCTACGCCGGACGGCGTGAAGAATCCGCTGGTGCTCGCTGCTGCGCTGCTGGGCGGCGTGGATCGCGTGTTCACGATCGGCGGCGCGCAGGCGGTGGCGGCGCTGGCCTACGGCACGGAAACCGTGCCGGCGGTCGACAAGATCTGCGGCCCCGGCAACGCGTATGTCGCGTCGGCGAAGCGTCGCGTGTTCGGCACGGTCGGCATCGACATGATCGCCGGACCGTCGGAAATTCTGGTGCTGTGCGACGGCACAACCGACCCGCGCTGGGTCGCGATGGACCTGTTCTCGCAGGCCGAGCACGACGAACTCGCGCAGTCCATCCTGCTGTGTCCGGACGACGCATTCATCGCCCGCGTCCACGACGCGATCAACGAATTGCTGCCGACCATGCCGCGCCGCGACGTGATCCGCCAGTCGCTCGAAGACCGGGGCGCGCTGATCAAGGTGCGCGACATGGCCGAAGCCTGCGCCATCGCCAACGAAATCGCGCCGGAACACCTCGAAATCTCGGCGCTGGAACCGCATCAGTGGGGTCAACTGATTCGCCATGCCGGCGCGATTTTCCTTGGCCGCTACACCAGTGAGAGCCTCGGCGACTATTGCGCAGGCCCGAATCACGTGCTGCCTACGTCGCGTACCGCACGGTTCTCGTCGCCACTGGGTGTCTATGATTTCTTCAAGCGCTCCAGTGTGATCCAAGTCAGCGCGGAAGGCGCGCAGACGCTCGGCGAGATCGCCGCCGAACTTGCCTACGGTGAAGGCTTGCAGGCGCACGCCCGCAGCGCCGAATACCGGATGCGGCAGAACAACAACGAACGCGGCTAATGCCAATAGCGGGCGTGGCGCCGCGCAGCTGATGCAGAAGATGTAAGACGCCGGGGTATCCAGCCGATGCCCCCGCGAACTTCAGCGACAGATTGCAGGCGCCAGCCCGTTCAATAACGACAATACAGACGAGCCGGAACGGCCCGTGTGCCGCCCCGAAGCCAGGGCGGCACGTTATTCGCGTCCCGTTCCCGAGACCTATGACGACACCACACGACATCATCCGCGGCGACGTGCTCGCCATGACGAGCTATCCGGTTCCGGACGCGACGGGCTTCATCAAGCTCGACGCGATGGAAAATCCGTTTTCGCTGCCGCCGGTACTGGCCGCGCATCTCGGCGAGCATCTCGCCGGGGTGGCGCTGAATCGCTATCCTGCGCCGCGTCCCGAAGCGTTGATCGAAAAGATCAAACGCGTGATGGGTGTGCCGACCGGCTGCGATGTGCTGCTCGGCAACGGCTCGGATGAAATCATCAGCATGCTGTCGATCGCGTGTGCGAAGCCTGGCGCCAAGGTGCTCGCGCCGGTGCCGGGTTTCGTGATGTACCAGATGTCGGCGAAGCTGGCGAACCTGGAATTTGTCGGTGTGCCGCTGAAAGCCGATTTCTCGCTCGACACCGAAGCGATGCTCGCGGCCATCGCCGAGCACCAGCCGGCGATCGTCTACCTCGCGTATCCGAACAACCCGACCGGCACGCTGTTCGACGAAGCCGACATGGAGCGCATCATCGCCGCCGCGAGCACGAGCCTCGTGGTGATCGACGAGGCGTATCAACCGTTCGCGCAGCAAAGCTGGCTGCCGCGCGCCGACGAGTTCGACAACGTCGTCGTGATGCGCACGGTGTCCAAACTCGGACTGGCAGGCATCCGCCTCGGCTATCTGGTCGGCAAACGCGTCTGGCTCACCGAACTCGACAAAGTGAGGCCGCCGTACAACACCAACGTGCTGACGCAGGCCGCCGCCGATTTCCTGCTCGATCACGTCGACGTACTCGACGCGCAAGCCGCGCAATTGCGCGAAGAACGTACCCGGCTCGCCGATGCAGTGGCCGCATTGCCGGGCGCCGAAGTGTTCCCGAGCGCCGGCAACTTCCTGCTGGTGCGCGTGCCCGATGCGTCCGTTCTGTTCGAAACCCTGCTCACTGCACGAGTTCTGATCAAAAACGTGAGTAAAATGCATCCATTGCTGGCCAATTGCGTGCGTTTGACCGTCGGTTCCCCCGAAGAAAATGCGCAATTGCTCGCCGGACTGAAACTCGTGCTGCATTGAACGGCTTGCCGAACGGCCGCGTGAGCGCTCTCCGCCAAACTGGACAGCGCGCGCGGCCAGCCGTTTTTCCACCCCACACTACTATCGCTTTCTAGCTCGATTCGAGGAATTACCATGCGCCTTGCGGAAGTCGTTCGCAACACCAGCGAAACGCAGATCCGTGTGAAGATCAATCTGGACGGCACCGGTCAGCAGAAGCTGGCCACCGGCGTGCCGTTTCTGGACCACATGCTCGACCAGATTGCACGGCATGGATTGTTCGACCTCGACATCGAAGCGCATGGCGACCTGCATATCGACGACCACCATACGGTCGAAGATACCGGCATCACGCTCGGCATGGCCGTCGCGAAAGCGATCGGCGACCGCAAGGGCATTCGCCGTTACGGTCATTCTTACGTGCCGCTCGACGAAGCGCTGTCGCGTGTCGTGATCGACTTCTCCGGCCGTCCGGGCCTCGAATTCCATGTCCCATTCACGCGGGCGCGCATCGGCACGTTCGACGTCGATCTGTCGATCGAGTTTTTCCGCGGCTTCGTCAATCATGCGGGCGTGACGCTGCATGTCGACAACCTGCGCGGCCTGAATGCCCACCATCAGCTGGAAACGGTGTTCAAGGCGTTCGGGCGTGCGTTGCGCATGGCCACCGAACTGGACGAGCGCGCCGCAGGACAGATTCCGTCGACCAAGGGCAGTCTCTAAGCGACGCATTGACCCATGCATATCGCGTCATCCATGCAGCATGGGTCGTTCGACGCGGAACTCGCGCTACGAAGCCGGACCTGAATCAAAAGCAGGCATTTGCAGTACAGACGGCGAAAATCGGCGTCGATGGATTGAAGGCATTGCAGCCAAAATTGAGATGAAAACTTCGATAGCGATTGTGGATTACGGAATGGGCAACCTGCGTTCGGTTGCCCAGGCATTGCGCAAAGCCGCGCCGGAAGCGGACGTGGCGATCGTCGACCGGCCCGAAGCGATCCGCGCGGCCGATCGCGTGGTGCTGCCGGGGCAGGGCGCGATACCCGACTGCATGCGCAGTCTCGCCGAGTCCGGCTTGCAGGAAGCGGTGCTTGAAGCGTCGCGCAGCAAGCCGCTGATGGGCGTGTGCGTCGGCGAGCAGATGCTGTTCGACTGGAGCGCCGAAGGCGATACGCCGGGCCTCGGCCTGCTGCCGGGTAAGGTGCTGCGCTTCGATCTGGAAGGTCAGATTCAGGACGACGGTTCGCGCTTCAAGGTTCCGCAAATGGGCTGGAACCGCGTGCGCCAGGCGCAGCCGCATCCGCTGTGGGACGGTGTCGCCGACAACGCGTTCTTCTATTTCGTGCACAGTTATTACGTGCAGCCGGACAACGCGGCCCATACGTCGGGCGAAACGGTGTACGGCGTGCCCTTTACCTCGGCGGTAGCGCGGGATAACATCTTCGCCACCCAATTCCACCCGGAAAAGAGCGCCGACGCGGGGCTGCGCGTGTATCGCAATTTCGTGCACTGGAACCCGTGAGCGCCTTTCTTCATCCCGTAGCCATGCAACGTCCCGCCACAAGCGGGGTATCTGCCATGCGCCACAACCGTAGCACCACGATTTCGCTCGACCTGCTCGCGAACGACGCACCGCAAGGGCGTCGAAAGAGTTGTACTAAACTAGCGAAACGGCGTTCAGACGGACTGGTCGACCAGCCGCTGCCGCCAACCTTCAACCCCTTCCCAGACAACACCCGATTGCTATGCTGCTGATTCCCGCCATCGACCTGAAAGACGGTCACTGTGTCCGCCTCAAACAAGGCGATATGGACCAGGCGACGATATTTTCCGAGGAACCGGCGGCAATGGCCCGACATTGGGTCGACCGTGGCGCCCGTCGTTTGCACCTCGTCGATCTGAACGGCGCGTTCGCCGGCAAGCCGAAGAACGAAGACGCGATCCGGGCGATCATCGAAGAAGTGGGCGGCGAGATCCCCGTGCAGTTGGGCGGCGGTATCCGCGACCTGAACACGATCGAACGCTATCTGGACGACGGTCTGTCGTACGTGATCATCGGCACGGCGGCGGTGAAGAATCCGGGCTTTCTGCAGGACGCATGCACGGCGTTCGGCGGCCATATCATCGTCGGGCTGGACGCGAAAGACGGCAAGGTCGCGACCGACGGCTGGAGCAAGCTGACCGGCCACGAAGTCGCCGATCTCGCGCGCAAGTTCGAGGACTACGGCTGCGAATCGATCATCTACACGGACATCGGTCGCGACGGCATGCTGCAAGGCATCAACATCGAAGCGACGGTGCGCCTCGCGCGCGCGGTGAAGATTCCGGTGATCGCAAGCGGCGGTCTGTCGAATCTGACCGACATCGAATCGCTGTGCGAAGTCGAAGACGAAGGCATCGAAGGCGTGATCTGCGGCCGCGCGATTTATTCGGGCGACCTGGACTTCGCGGCGGCGCAAACGCTGGCCGACCGTCTGCGCGAATCGGACGACGCTTAATACAAGGCAGCTTGCCGCAGCCGCAAACGGCGGCCGTTTGTGGTTGCCGTGCCTTGCGGCCGGATTCGATGGCGGCATCCGGTTAGCGCGTCCGGTCTTTCGCGGCACGCCACAACCGGCAACGCGGCACGCCGGCAAGACGCAGCAAACCGTGTCGGCATGACCTCACGCGCGGCGCGACGCGGCTCATCGCGCCGGCACCGTGCCGCTTTCCTGCTTGCGGGCGAGCGGCCTCATCAGCGGTATTGGCAGAATTGCAAGATCATGGCTCTAGCTAAACGCATCATCCCCTGTCTCGACGTCACGGCTGGCCGCGTGGTCAAGGGCGTCAACTTCGTCGAACTGCGCGATGCAGGCGACCCGGTCGAAATTGCCCGCCGTTACGACGATCAAGGCGCGGACGAACTCACCTTCCTCGACATCACCGCGACGTCGGATCAGCGCGATCTGATCCTGCCGATCATCGAAGCCGTGGCTTCGCAAGTGTTCATCCCGCTGACGGTCGGCGGCGGCGTGCGCGCGGTCGAGGACGTGCGGCGCTTGCTGAACGCGGGCGCGGACAAGATCAGCATGAACTCGTCGGCGGTGGCGAATCCGCAGCTCGTCAAAGACGCGACGGACAAATACGGCTCGCAATGCATCGTCGTCGCGATCGATGCAAAGCGCGTTTCCGCCGATGGCGAAGCGCCTCGCTGGGAAGTGTTCACGCATGGCGGCCGCAAAGCCACCGGCCTCGAAGCGGTCGAATGGGCGCGCAAGATGGCCGAACTCGGCGCAGGCGAAATCCTGCTGACCAGCATGGACCGCGACGGCACCAAGAGCGGTTTCGACCTCGCGCTCACGCGCGCGGTGTCGGACGCGGTGCCGATTCCGGTGATCGCATCGGGCGGCGTCGGCAACCTGCAGCATCTGGCCGACGGTATCAAGAACGGTCACGCGGACGCTGTGCTGGCCGCGAGCATCTTCCACTACGGCGAACACACCGTGGGCGAGGCCAAGCGCTTCATGGCCGATCAGGGCATTTCGGTGAGGTTGTGACGTGGTGAATCCCTCGGCAGTGAATTGGCTCGACAAGGTCAGGTGGGACGCGAACGGCCTCGTACCGGTGATCGCGCAGGAAGCGTCGACGAACGACGTGCTGATGTTCGCGTGGATGAACCGCGAAGCTCTGGCGAAGACCATTGAATTGGGCCGCGCGGTGTATTTCTCACGCTCGCGTCAGCGCCTGTGGTTCAAGGGCGAGGAGTCTGGCCACGTGCAGCATGTGCATGAAGTGCGGCTCGATTGCGACGAAGACGTCGTGTTACTGAAGGTCGAGCAGGTGTCGGGCATCGCGTGCCACACCGGCCGTCACTCGTGCTTTTTCCAGAAATTTGAAGGCTCGGTGGACGATGGCGACTGGGTTGCCGTCGATCCCGTGCTGAAAGACCCCGAACACATCTACAAATGACGCAATCCACGCAAGCTTCCACGAACGACACGCTGCTGCGTCTCGCGGCGATCATCGACAGCCGCAAGGGCGGCGATCCGGACGTTTCCTATGTGTCCCGTCTGTTCCACAAGGGCGACGACGCGATTCTGAAGAAGATCGGCGAAGAAGCCACCGAAGTCGTACTGGCCGCGAAGGACACGCGCCACGGCGGCGCGCCGAAGGCGCTGGTTGGCGAAGTCGCGGACCTGTGGTTCCACTGCCTCGTGATGCTGTCGCACTTCGACCTGAGCCCGGCGGACGTGCTCGCCGAACTCGAGCGCCGCGAAGGCCTGTCGGGTCTCGAAGAAAAGGCGCTGCGCAAGAGCCTCGAGCGCGAACAGAACGGCGATTGAATCGTGGTCGGGCAGGGCGGGCGTCGATTGCGTGCCAATTGATCGCGCCCTGCTTGAAGTTGGCCGCTCCGGCGTCCACATTGCTCTGAACGTATCTGACGCATCTTCGGGAGGACGCAAGCATGGAACAGTCGCACGAGAGCTATCCGCCGCCGGTCTACCGCAACGCGATGGAGCCTGAGCGTGAGCGCAGCCTGCGCACGCTTACCCACGTGCTGTATGCGTTGTATGCGGTCCACTGGCTGACGGGCGGGCTGACGATCCTCATCGCGATCATCATCAACTACGTGAAGCGGCCCGATGTGGTGGGCACGCCGTACGAAGCCCACTTTCAGTGGCAGATCCGCTCTTTCTGGCTGTGCCTGCTCGGTTATGCGATTGGCGGCGTGCTGCTGTTCGTCGTGATTGGCATACCGGTTCTGTGGGCCGTCAGCATCTGGATGTTGTACCGTATTATCAAAGGCTGGCTGTATCTGTACGATAACAAGCCGCTTGCGAATCCGCGGGGCTGGGTCTGAACGCTGGCCGCTTTCGACCGCTTCTGACCATGGTTAATCGGGTCCGACCTTCGATCCGTCACGCCAGCCCGCGGCGCCGCGTTTCTCGCTCCAGTCATACTGCGTCAGGAATACGATGAGTCACGACCCGAATTGCCTTTTCTGCAAGATCGCCGCCGGCGAGATTCCGTCCACCAAAGTCCACGAGGACGAAGAATTCGTAGCGTTTCGCGATATCCGTCCCGCCGCTGAAACGCACGTGCTGGTGATTCCGCGCAAGCACATCGCCACGCTGACCAACTGCACCGAAAGCGATGCTCCGCTGCTTGGTAGAATGTTAGTTTTGGTGGCGCGTCTGGCCGATCAGCTTGGCGTGGCGTATTCCGGCGGTGAAACGGGCTTTCGCACGGTAATCAATACCGGGCCGGGCGGCGGTCAGGAGGTGTATCACCTGCACGCGCACATCCTCGCCGGGCCGCGCCCCTGGCAGCGAATGGGTTGATCACGTCGCGTGTGTTGCGACGTCCATGGTGAATTCTGGTCGTGGACAATGAACGCCGCCGTTGTTTTTACCGCAATGTAATAACGGCGACGCGCTCACCCGGCCACAATCACCTGATTTGCTGGCGAGTGAATCGGAAGGGCCGGCGGTAACGTATAGATGAAGCGTCAGCGCTTCGAGTCACGCCGCAAGGCGCACGAATTTTTTGCCGCATCGCGATGCGGTGTCGGGGTTAAGGAGAGTAGTCATGGGTTCGTTGAGCATTTGGCATTGGCTGATCGTGTTGTTGATCGTGGCACTCGTGTTCGGCACGAAGAAGCTGCGCAATATCGGTACCGACCTGGGTGGCGCGGTCAAGGGCTTCAAGGAAGGCATGAAGGAAGCCGAAACGCCGGGCAGCGAAGCGCAACAGCGCGAACTGCCGCGCAACGGCGCGGTCGATGTGGAAGCGAAGGAAAAGACGCCGAATTCCGGCGATTACCGCTAAGCCGCGGCTTACCCGCGTTACTGACGGACATTCCACTTCATGCTGGACCTCGGTCTAACCAAGATGGCGCTGATCGGCGTCGTCGCGCTGGTCGTTCTCGGGCCAGAGCGCCTGCCTCGCGTAGCCCGCACGGCGGGCGCGCTGTTTGGCCGCGCACAGCGATATATCAACGACGTGAAGTCTGAAGTCACGCGTGAAATCGAACTCGACGAATTGCGTCGGATGAAAACCGAGTTCGAAACAGCCGCGACCAATGTGCATACCTCTGTTCAGGACAACCTGCGCCAGCACGAATCCGAACTGAACGATGCGTGGAACAGCGGAACGTCGGTGTCGCCGAGCATCGCCGGCGGCGCGCTGGAAGACGTCGGCAATTCGGCGAGCAATTCGTCGTGGCCGGTCAGCACGCCGTCCGCCACGCCCAAACGCAAGAACTGGCGCGTCAAGCAGACCGCCATGCCCACGTGGTACAAGCGTGCCACGACCCGCCGCACCCGCGTGCAATCGGGTGCTGCGCGCGTTGCGCGGCATACGCCGGCCACCATGCGTCGTCCGACGCGGTTCTTCTGATGATCAGAACGACAATCTCTAACCGAGGGCCGGCGTGAGCGACCCCCAGCAAACCCAGACCGAAGGCACTGAAGAGACCTTCATTTCCCACCTCGTTGAATTGCGCGACCGCATCATTCGCGCGGGCATTGCCGTCATCGTGGTGTTTATCGGGCTCGTGTATTGGGCGCCAGACATCTTCCGGCTGCTGGCACGCCCGCTGATGCAGAACTTGCCGAAGGACGGCAAGATGATCGTCACCGACGTCACCGGCTCGTTCTTCGTGCCGATGAAGGTCACCATGATGGTCGCGTTCGTGATCGCGCTGCCCATCGTGCTGTACCAGATCTGGGCATTCGTCGCGCCGGGGCTTTATCAGCACGAGAAGAAACTGGTCGTGCCGCTGGTGGGCAGCAGTTATGTGCTATTCCTGTGCGGCATGGCGTTCGCGTATTTCGTGGTGTTCCCAACCATCTTCCGTGTGATGGCGCATTACAACGCGCCGCTCGGCGCGGAAATGACGACGGATATCGATAATTACCTGAGCTTCGTGCTCACCATGTTTATCGCGTTCGGCGTGACGTTCGAGGTGCCGATCGTCGTGGTGCTGCTGGTCCGCATGAACCTGCTGACCATCAAGAAGCTGAGGGAAATCCGGCCGTATGTGATTGTCGGCGCGTTTGTGATTTCGGCTGTGGTGACGCCGCCTGACGTATTCTCGCAGCTAATCCTAGCGATTCCGCTGATCGTGTTGTACGAGGCGGGGATCATCGCGGCGCGTCTGATTGTGGGCAAGCAGCCAGCGGTGATTGAAGAGGCGAATCCGCCGAGTTGAATTGAGTGCGGGGTTTAGCGCGGGTTTCGGGCGCTGGACCTAGAGGTAAAAACAAAAGGGGCAGTCCGATATGGACTGCCCCTTTTGTTTTGCTGCTACCGCTAGCCGCTAGCTTGCAGCGCTTGATTCATCAACCGCCGTCATCATCCTGCTGATCGCCACCACCACCGTTATCGTCGGTGGGCTGTTTCGGCGGAGGCGGGCGCTTGCCGATGGTGACGTCCAGATCGATCTCGCGACCTTTGCGCACCAGATGCACTTTCGCGGCCGTCCCCGGCTTGATCTGAGCGATCACGTTCAACAGACGCGTTGTATCAGTGATCTCCTCGCCATTCACGCTGATCAGGATATCGCCCGGCTTGATGCCTGCGCGATCGGCGGGACCGCTCTTCAGCACGCCCGCGACAATCGCGCCCGACTTCTGTTCCAGCCCGAACGACTCGGCGATCTCCGGCGTCACGTCCTGCGGTTCGACGCCGATCCAGCCGCGCGTGACCGAGCCCGTCGTGATGATGCTTTCGAGCACGCTACGCGCCGTCGACACGGGAATCGCAAAACCAATCCCAAGCGAGCCGCCCGAGCGCGAATAAATTGCGGTGTTGATGCCGAGCAGATTGCCGTTCACATCGACCAGCGCGCCTCCCGAGTTGCCCGGATTAATAGCCGCGTCAGTCTGAATGAAGTTCTCGAATGTATTGATGCCGAGGTGATTGCGCCCAAGCGCGCTGACGATCCCCATGGTCACCGTTTGCCCGACGCCGAACGGATTGCCGATCGCCAGCACCACGTCGCCGACCCGCGTCTGGTCCATGCGGCCGAGCGTGATGGTGGGCAGGTTGGTCATGTTGACCTTGAGCACGGCAAGATCGGTTTCCGGGTCGACGCCGATCACCTTGGCATTCGTGGTGCGACCATCGGCCAGCGCGATTTCGATCTGGTCGGCGCCGTCCACGACGTGCTGGTTCGTTAGAATGTAACCTTCCGAACTCACTATTACGCCGGAGCCGAGGTTGGATGCGGGTTGCTCCTCCTGCTTGCGCTTGTTCTTGTCGCCGAAGAAATAGCGGAACAGAGGATCTTTCGCGCGAGGGTCGGGCGGCAGTGAGCCATCCTTGCTGGAGAACACATTGACGACCGCGGGCATCGCCTTTTGCGCAGCGTCCGCATAGGACGCCTGGGCTGGCCCGCTGCCGATGCCTGGCGCCACTTCCCGTAGGGCGACGATGGGTTCGGCGAGTTGCTTGCCGAATTGCCCTTGACGCTGGAGCCACTGCGGTTTGAGGGTCGCAATGATGAACATCAGCGCCAACAGCACAGTCACCGCTTGGGCAAAGAACAGCCAAAAGCGTCTAAGCATCTGAAGACTAGAGGTTTATATGGATCGGATCGAACTTGAATTGTACTTGAACAATCTTCTTGAAACCGCGCGCTTCAAGGACTATTGCCCCAATGGATTGCAGGTCGAGGGGCGTCGCAAAATCAACAGGATCGCGACCGGCGTGACCGCTTCGGTGGCCTTCCTGGAAGCCGCGCTCGATTGGGGCGCGGACGCTGTACTAGTCCATCACGGCTACTTCTGGCGCAACGAAGCACCGCAGATCACCGGCCGCAAACACGCGCGTCTCAAACTGCTGATTGCGAACGACCTCAACCTGTTCGCGTATCACCTGCCGCTCGACGACCATCCCACGCTCGGCAACAACGCGCAGATCGGCGAGAAGATGGGCTGGATCAGCGACGCGCGCTTCGGCGAGAACGACCTCGGCTGGCTCGCCACTTTTCCGATGCCGATCACGCTCGCGCACTTCACCGCGGAAATCGAACAAACGCTTGGTCGCACGCCGCTCGTATTCGGCGACCCGGATCGGCAACTGCGTCGCGTGGGCTGGTGCACGGGTGCTGCGCAAAACATGTTCGACGCCGCGATCAACGCGGGCGCCGACGTCTATCTGACTGGTGAAGTGTCGGAGTCGGTGATGCACACCTCGGCGGAAAGCGGGGTCGCTTTTCTCGCAGCCGGACACCATGCAACTGAACGTTTTGGCGTGCAGGCGGTGGGCAAACATCTGTCCGAGCAATTCGATATTGAGCACGTCTTTATCGATATCCCTAATCCCGTTTGAAATTGAAAGTTTTGCGAATTGCATTAACGAAGAAAAAGCGCTGATTAACGCAGAGGGCACTTAAAAGGGGGCACAAAAAAGTTTGCGGACCGTACGGAGAAACCCTGATTTATCAAGGGCTTCGCACGGTTTTTGGCAATCAGCCCTTGTAAATGGCGACTCCATTCACGCAAACTAGCGGCGGTAGAAGCGACGTGAAGGAAAAATCCAACTCAGAAGTGGGGCGTGTGATGCGAGACAAAGAAGATGAACGCGTCGACGGCAGCCGCCGGAACTGGCTGGTAGCGACGACCGTAGCAAGTGGCATAGGAGGCGTTGCCATTGTCGTACCCTTTGTTAGTTCGTTTGCACCATCTGAAAAGGCCATGGCCGCAGGCGCCCCGGTCGAAGTTGATATCAGTAATCTCAAGCCCGGCGACATGGTCACCGTCGCCTGGCGCGGCAAACCGGTGTGGGTCATCAACCGCACCGACCAGATGCTCGCCGATGTACAGAAAGCCGATAACGAAGTAGCCGATCCCCGCACAAAAAATCCTTTTTCGATGCCGTTGCCGGAGTACTGCAACAACGAGTTCCGCTCACGCGCCGAGAACAAACATCTTCTAGTCGCCGTTGCTGTGTGCACCCATCTGGGCTGCACGCCGACGCCACGCTTCCAGGAGGGTGCGCAACCCAATCTTCCAGACAACTGGCCAGGCGGCTTTCTGTGCCCTTGCCACGGCTCGACCTACGACATGGCCGGCCGCGTCTTCAAGAACAAACCCGCGCCCCAGAACCTCGACATCCCGCGATTCATGTTCACGTCGGCGACCAGCCTCGTGATCGGCAAGGACGAGAAAGGAGAAGCGTAATGGCGATCGAGCACGATGTTGAGACGACCGGGCTGGTCGGCTGGATCGACCGGCGCTTTCCGCTGACCTCCACCTGGAAAAAACACGTTTCCGAGTACTACGCGCCGAAGAATTTCAACTTCTGGTACTTCTTCGGTTCGCTCGCGTTGCTGGTGCTGGTCAACCAGATCGTCACCGGCATCTTCCTCACGATGAACTACAAGCCCGACGCGACGCTCGCGTTCTCGTCGGTCGAGTACATCATGCGCGAGGTGCCGTGGGGCTGGCTGATCCGCTATATGCACTCCACGGGCGCGTCGATGTTTTTCGTCGTCGTGTATCTGCACATGTTCCGCGGGCTGATGTACGGCTCGTATCGCAAGCCGCGCGAACTGGTGTGGATTTTCGGCTGCCTGATCTTCCTGTGCCTGATGGCCGAGGCGTTCTTCGGCTACCTGCTGCCGTGGGGGCAAATGTCGTTCTGGGGCGCGCAGGTGATCGTCAACCTGTTCTCGGCGATTCCGTTTATCGGGCCGGATCTGTCGCTGTGGATTCGCGGCGACTACGTCGTCTCGGACGTCACGCTGAACCGCTTCTTCGCGTTTCACGTGATCGCGATTCCGCTGGTGCTGGTCGGGCTGGTGGTCGCTCACCTGGTCGCGCTGCACGAAGTGGGATCGAACAATCCCGACGGCATCGAGATCAAGGCGAAGAAGGACCCGGACGGCATTCCGCTCGACGGCATTCCGTTCCACCCGTATTACTCGGTGCACGATTTCATGGGCGTGACGGTGTTCCTGTTCATTTTCGCGGCGATCATTTTCTTCGCGCCGGAAATGGGCGGGTACTTCCTGGAGTCGAATAACTTCGTTCCGGCCAATCCGCTGCAAACGCCGCCAGAAATTGCGCCGGTTTGGTACTTCACAGCGTTTTATGCAATGCTTCGCGCCACCACCGATCCATTCAAGATCGTACTGATGATCGTGATCGCGTTGCTTGGCCTGCTGGCACTGGTGCGCGCGCGCGGCAAGTGGAAGCTCGGCCTGCCGGTGCTCGCCGTGCTGGTGATTCTGGCGATGGCGTTCACCGAGTCGAAGTTCTGGGGCGTGGTGGTGATGGGCAGCGCGGTGATTTCGCTGTTCTTCCTGCCGTGGCTTGACCGCTCGCCGGTGAAGTCGATCCGCTACCGGCCGTTTTTTCACAAGGTCTTCTACGGCATCTTCGTGATCGCGTTCCTGACGCTGGGCTTCCTCGGCACCAAACCGCCGTCGCCTGCTTCCACGCTGATTGCGCAGATCTGTGCGTTGATCTACTTCGCGTTTTTCCTCGGTATGCCGTTCTGGACGCGGCTTGGCACGTTCAAGCAGCCACCCGAACGGGTGCGGTTCAAGCCTCACTAATCGCGGGCCAGGAGAACACGAAATGAAAAAACTGCTTTCGACGTGCGCGCTGATCGGCGCGACACTGCTTGCGTTGCTGGCCGCTCCGGCCTACGCGGACGAGAATTTCCCTCTCGACCGCGCGCCGGATAACGCGGACAATTTCGCTTCTTTGCAGCACGGCGCGCAATTGTTTGTAAACTACTGCCTGAATTGCCACAGCGCGAACCTGATGCGCTACAGCCGGCTCACCGATCTCGGCATCACGCCGGCCGAGATTCAGTCGAACCTGCTGTTCACCAGCGACAAGATCGGCAATACGATGACCATCGCGATGCGCCCGGAAGACGCGAAAGCGTGGTTCGGCGCAGCGCCGCCGGATCTGTCGGTGGAAGCGCGGGCGCGTGGCAAGGACTGGCTGTACACGTATCTGCGCAGCTTTTATCGCGACAATACGCGGCCAACCGGCTGGAATAATCTCGTGTATGAGAACGTGAGCATGCCTCACGTGCTGTGGCAGCTTCAGGGGCAGCGTGCGGCGAAATTCGGTGATGAAACCGATGAAAAAACCGGCGAAACGGTACACAAATTTGTCGGCTTCCAGCAGCTCACTCCGGGGACCATGTCGCCGGTAGATTATGATTCTGCTGTGGCCGACCTCGTGTCGTACCTGTCATGGATGTCCGAACCGACCCAGAAAACCCGCAAGCAACTTGGCGTGTGGGTGCTGATGTTCCTCGGTATCCTGAGCTTTTTCGCCTGGCGACTGAACGCCGCGTACTGGAAACATATCAAATAATCACGCCGTCACCCGGCGTGGGGCCGGCGCCAGGAAGAACCTGCTGAACGGTTTTTCCGCGCGCTGGCCTTTCAGCTTTTTGAGGAAACGTAAATATGATGGTTCTGTATTCCGGCACTACTTGCCCGTTCTCCCAGCGCTGCCGGCTGGTGTTGTTCGAAAAGGGCATGGACTTCGAGATCCGCGACGTCGACCTGTTTAACAAGCCGGAAGACATCGCCGTGATGAATCCGTACGGTCAGGTACCGATTCTCGTCGAACGGGACCTGATTCTGTACGAATCGAACATCATCAACGAATACATCGACGAGCGCTTCCCGCACCCGCAACTGATGCCGGCCGACCCGGTTCAGCGCGCCCGCGCCCGCCTGTTCCTGCTGAACTTCGAGAAGGAACTGTTCGTGCACGTCGGCACGCTCGAAAACGAAAAGGGCAAGGCTGCCGAGAAGAATCACGAGAAGGCACGTCTCGCGATCCGCGATCGTCTGACGCAGCTCGCGCCGATCTTCCTGAAGAACAAGTACATGCTCGGCGAAGAGTTCTCGATGCTCGACGTCGCGATCGCTCCGCTGCTGTGGCGTCTGGACCACTACGGCATCGAGCTGTCGAAGAACGCCGCACCGCTGATGAAGTACGCCGAGCGCATTTTCAGCCGCCCGGCTTATATCGAAGCGCTGACGCCTTCGGAAAAGGTGATGCGTCGTTGAGTTTGGCTATGGGGCGAGGGCGCCGCGCATAGACCGCGCGGGCTCGCGCCCGGTAAGAGGACTGTAGATGCAAGAGATTTCCACCAAGCCTTACCTGTTGCGCGCGCTTTACGAGTGGTGCACGGATAACGGCTACACGCCGCACATCGCCGTTCGGGTCGACAACCAGACGCGCGTGCCGCGTCAGTTCGTGCGCGACAACGAGATCGTGTTGAACATCAGCTTCGAGGCCACCAGCCAGTTGCAGATGGGCAACGAGTGGATCGAGTTCAGCGCGCGTTTCTCCGGCAAGTCGCACAAGATCGAAGTGCCGATCGCGAATATTCTCGCGATTTACGCACGCGAAAACGGCCAGGGCATGGCGTTCCCGGTCGAATCGGCGGGGGGCGAGGCGCAGGATTCGGGCGCCGACGCGCAAGCGGTCGACGAAGTCGAAGCACCGGCTGCGCCGCGCGCGGTCGAGACTTTGTCGGCAGCCGATCTGGCGGCGAAAGCCGAGAGCGCAACCGACAATCCGCAACCTGACGACGATGGAACAAAAGGTGGCGGAAGGGCTCGCCTTAAGATCGTGAAATGAAGTAGAATCACGGCCTCATGCCGGCTTAGCTCATCAGGTAGAGCGCTTGACTTGTAATCATGAGGTGGCGGGTTCGAGTCCTGCAGCCGGCACCAGTTGTACGAAACGGGGTTTCTGTTCAGTCAGAAACCCCGTTTTTTATTGCGCGCGTGGATTGGCTATTTTGCTGTCAAAAAGGCGGAATTTGGCTGAATGCGACGGTTCACGTTAGGTGCTCGCGGCTGGGTTCGCTGCGTCGTCGCAAGTTCGCCGAACCCCGCGAAAGGCTTGCCGGGCCGCGCTTCCGGGCTGTCTGAAGGCGTGTCAAAGGAGCTGAAAAGCCATTGGTCACGCACTCACCGGTGAGGCCGCGAACGGCCCAAAATCACCATATCTCTTTCACCTTGTCGATTGTGGATTGTTTTGTCTACATTTGATGTGTTTCGATACTCACCCTAGCCGTTCCGGTCGACGAATAGCCCGCCGCGAAGCCGCTTAGCAGAGGTACTATTCGGGCGTCAGTCGGCATTGCTATCAAGTACTCCGTCCGGCGGGCAACGCCCCCGACGACGCAGCGTCTCATCGCGTCACTCCCGCAACACCGATCCCACCTCATCATGACCAGCCCCGCATTCATTACCTGGCCCGAAGCTGAAGGCCCCCGTTCCGCGCGTTGGCGCTCCGAAGCGAACGTGCCGCCGCCCAAGCGCGTGATCGTCGCGGATGACCGGACGACCGCCGACTCGGCCTACCGCCTCGCCTGTGAAGGCACGGCGCTGCTGTGGAACGGCGACTTCCAGAACGCTCGCCAGTTGCTGCAGGCGGTCACTCGCCGGTTGGAGCGCAAACCGCGCAAGCAGGGCGAGACGCCGGTCGACGCATTCAACCTGCATCGGCAGGCGCAGTCGCAACGCGCGCGCACGCTCGGCATGATCCTGATTCCGCTCGACGCCGCTTACGGCATTCCGCTGCGCCGCGCGCCGGATGTGGCGCAAGCCTGCATCGAAACCTATGGGCCGTCCAATGAAGAAGCGTCGGTCGTGTCGCTGCGCGAACTGCTCGGACTGATCGGCGCGCACGAGTGGCGCAAGAAGGGCGTCGAGATTCCTGCGCTTGCCGAGCGGATTCATCCGCATTACGGGGTGTTTTCGCCGGTGCGCGGTGAATATGTGGATCTGGTCGCGCGCACGCCGCTGCCTTCGCTAAACAAGGCGTTCGATATCGGCACGGGTACGGGCGTGCTTGCCGCGTTGCTGGCGAAACGCGGCGTCAAGAAAATTATCGCAACCGATCAGGATCCGCGAGCGCTAGCTTGTGCGCGTGAAAACCTCACGCGTCTCGGCTATGACAAGCAGGTTGAGATTGTCCAGACGGATTTGTTCCCGGAAGGCCGCGCGCCGCTCGTGGTGTGCAATCCGCCGTGGGTGCCGGCGCGGCCTGCGTCGCCGGTCGAGTACGCGATCTACGATCCGGAGAGCCGGATGTTGCTCGGTTTCCTGAATGGTCTCGCGGAGCATCTGTCGCCGGGCGGCGAGGGCTGGCTGATCATGTCGGATTTCGCCGAGCACCTGGGCTTGCGGACGCGCGAATGGTTGCTGGCTGCGATCGAGAAAGCAGGGCTGACGGTGGTCGGGCGTGAGGACATTCGTCCGCGGCATCCGAAGTCGACCGATGAAACGGATGCACTGCATCAGGCGCGTGTGGCCGAGGTGACGTCGTTGTGGCGGTTGAAGCCGCGGTAACGAGTGGTGCGGTGAGCCGATGAGCGTCGCGTTGATGCGTCGGCGCGTGTCGCCGGGTTTTGCATCAACGCGACGCTTGTTTCGATTTGACCTCAAGTGACGTGGCTGATTCGAGGGGTCACGACTTGGTTGTGAGGCGTCAATTGTCGCTTTACGCTTTGTATTGAGCGTGCGACTACACGAACATCGGCCCATTGAAACCGCGCCCCGGCGCTACATCACACCGATGCGCCGCGAGCCTTCAGATAATCCAGCGCCCCTCTGCCTGCCACCAGGCCGCTAGCGAAACAGGCTGTCAGCAGATAGCCGCCCGTCGGCGCTTCCCAATCGAGCATCTCGCCCGCGCAAAACGCGCCGGGCAACTGCTCGATCATCATTCGCTCGTCCAGCGCCTCGAACGGAATACCACCTGCCGTGCTAATCGCCTCGGCGATTGGCCGCGTGCGCACGAGCTTCACCGGCAGCGCCTTGATCGCTTGCGCGAGAACGTCCACGTCCGAAAACGCTTCCTTCGACAAAATCTCGTGCAGCAACGCCAGTTTTACTCCGCCAATCCCGATTCGACCGTGCAGGTGACTCGACATCGAACGTGACCCGCGCGGACGCGTGACCTCGGCGACTACTCGCTCGAGAGCCAGGCCTGGCGCCAGATCCAGCGAAATCGTGACTTCGCCGTCGGCCAGAATCCGGTCGCGGATGAACGCCGACATCGCATAAATCAGGCTTCCTTCGAGGCCCGTTTCGGTCAGAAGTATTTCACCTTGTCGATTGTGGACTCTATTGTCTACATCGGTGACGGTGATAGCCACCGGCTTGACCGGCTGACCCGCGAAACGCTCGCGCAGATAAGGGCTCCAATCCGCGTCGAAGCCGCAGTTCGCGGGGCGCAAGGGTGCGATGGGAATGTCGCGCGCGGTCATCAGCGGGACCCAGGCGGCGTCCGATCCAAGGCGCGGCCAGCTTGCACCGCCGAGCGCGAACACTACAGCGTCGCAAGTCACGGTTTGCACGCCTTCGGGCGTTTCAAAGGTGAGCGCGTGCGTGGTGGTGTCGTTGTCGCTGCGGGAAGAGGGCGATGTCCAACCGTTCCATCTGTGCCGCATGTGAAAGCGCACGCCGGCTTCCCTCAATCGATGCAGCCAGGCTCGTAGCATCGGCGCTGCCTTCATGTCGGCGGGGAAAACCCGTCCCGAACTGCCGACGAATGTCTCGACACCCAACCCCTGCAACCAGGCCCGCAGCGCGTCGGGCCCGAAGGCGTCGAGTAGCGGCGCGATCTGCTCGCGACGCGCGCCGTAGCGGCCGAGAAACGGCTCGAGCGGCTCCGAATGCGTGATGTTCATGCCGCCTTTGCCCGCCATCAGGAATTTCCGGCCGACGGACGGCATCGCGTCATAGACGTCGACCTGCACGCCCGGGCGGGCGAGTGCCTCGGCAGCCATCAGGCCAGCAGGACCGCCGCCAATGACGGCGACACGGACGGAATCGAACGAGGATGACATGCGGACCTGCGAGGTAAGCGGAAGAGGCGGCGCGTCGGCGGGATCGGATGATCGGGCGGCGCGGAGGGCGCTATTTTTACATCGCGGACAGCGCAGGGCAAACGGGTGGGCGGTTGGGCAAGCTGCAAAAGCGGTGATTTGCAGCGCGATCTAGCCGGAACGCTGCGCTGTGTCGTGGCGATTACGTTGCATTGGCGGCGGCCGCCGAGCCTTTGCTGGACTTGGCTATTACCCTACGCGACCTATACTTTTCAAACACCTTCCATCCGACGCGACTCGCGTATTTTCTCGCGCGTTAAGTTAAACCCGCCCGCCGTTTTTCTCGTTCGTCCAGCCTGACTGGCTAATCGCCATCGTTTCCGCAAAGCCGTTGGCGGTTGCGTCCACGACTGCCGCAATGACTTGACGGACGAACCGACGAAATCCACGCGTCGCCCGTTCGCATGGAAATCCGATAGCTGCTCGATACCGATCAAGGAGGCTGCCATGACCCGCAAATATATCGATTGCCGCGAGTTTCCGAGCGACACGAACTGCACCATCGCCTTATCCGCCGACACCGAGAGCGAGCTTCTCGACGCCGCCGTCCAGCACGCGGTGACCGTGCACAAACACACGGATTCGCCGGAACTGCGCGCGCAACTCAAGACGCTGTTTCACGACGGTACGCCGCCCGTCGAAGCACCGCGCGCCTGAAGCCGCCGCCAAAAACAACGCCGCGACCCGCGCAAGCGGCACGAAACCGCTTTTGCAAATCGCGGCGTTGTCGCCGTTTTATCTCTATCCGCATCGACGGAACTGCAAAACCAAAAAACCGGAACGAAACCTATCCAGGATAAGCCTCATCCACCTTCAACCCCGCCAGCTTGAAAATAACCCGCAGCGTTTGCGGCTTGATATCGCGCCGCGACGCGAGCGTCGTCATCACGAAATCGAGCACCTTCGCGTACTTGAGCATCGTCAGACACGTTTCCATATCGACGCTGCCATCGCGCATGACTTCCGCCAGGCGAAGCATTTCCGTGGAGATGTCGCGCGCCATCTCCAGTTCCAACTGCTGCTTCTCCGACCAGGCCGGCGTCGCGATGAGCTTCGCCAGCATTTCCTGAAACTTCTGTTCTACGTTTCCGTTGGGTACCGTATCCATTGCCGCCTCATCTATCCGAGCGCGCGTCCGGTTAGTGTCTCGGCGCGCTGCTGGTTACGTAACGTTCGGCCCGTGTTCCGGGACCGCCCTCCCCACATGCATCCGGTTCGCGTGAACTTGTCACGGCCGCTAGCCTATTGTTATCAGCGACATGGCTTGTGCAAATTGACTTTGCCCGATGCGCAAGCTGTCTTCTGCTACTCCCCGGAACGGCCCGCGTAGTTCAAATCGAGCAGGAAGTGTTCCAGGTTGACGGCATTTCTTGCATGGTCAGCGCGGCTCCTTCGGTAAGCGCGCCGCACTTTGGGTAAACTGGCAGCAACTATTCCTTTTTTCCGTCATCTGTCGCACGTTCGTACTGCAATTGATGGCGGTCCCCCATGATGTCCAGCAAAACCCACGAAATCCGCCCGAATCAGTCCGTCGAACTCCTGAAGGAACTCCACATCCTCACGCGCGACGGCAAAATGAATCAGGACAGCCGCCGCAAGCTGAAACAGGTTTATCACCTGTTTCAGTTCATCGAGCCGCTGCTCAAAGACCTCAAGGAGAACCAGGGCAACCTGACCCTCGTCGATCACGGCGCGGGCAAGTCATACCTAGGTTTTATCCTCTACGATCTTTTCTTCAAGGAGTTTCAGGACGCTGCAGGTGGGGCTTCGCACATTTACGGCATTGAAACGCGCGAAGACCTCGTTACGAAGTCCGAAGAATTGGCCGCGCGGCTCGGCTTCAAGGGGATGTCGTTCCTGAATCTGTCGGTGGCGGAGTCGATCACGTCGACGCGTCTGCCCGCCGAAATCGACATCGTGACGGCGCTGCACGCATGCAATACCGCCACCGACGACGCCATCCGCTTCGCGCTCGAAAAGAAGGCGAAGTACATCGTGGTCGTGCCCTGTTGTCAGGCTGAAGTGGCGGGGGTGTTACGGCAGAACAAGCAGAAGTCGCTCGCGAATGCGTTGACCGAAATCTGGCGGCATCCGCTGCATACACGGGAATTTGGGAGCCAGATCACGAATGTGCTGCGCTGTTTGCAGCTCGAGGCGCATGGGTATCAGGTCAGCGTGACCGAACTCGTGGGCTGGGAGCATTCGATGAAGAATGAACTGATCATCGCGCAGTACAAGGATTTGCCGCGGCGCCGGCCGGCCGAACGGCTCAATGAAGTGATGGAAACACTCGGAATCGGCGAGTTGAAGGAGCGGTTTTTCGTCGAAACGAGCGTCGCCTGATCTGCCGCGCCGGTTAGCGCTTCATCAACTCGTTCCAGCCCGCGAGGCCGATACGCCGTAGCGTTTCCTGATTGCGTTCGTAGATATCTTCCGCATCGGGGAACGCGTCGACGGCTCGCTCGATGCTGTCCTCGCGCAGCAAATGCAGAATCGGGTAGGGCGCGCGGTTCGTGTAGTTTTCGATGTCGTTCGGCTCGCTGTCTTCGAATTGATAAGCCGGATGAAAGCTGGCGATCTGAACAATCCCTTCCAGCCGAAGCTGCTTGAGCATTCGTTCGGCGAAGAACAGGCAGTCGTTGTAGTCGAGAAAATCGCTGAGCGTGCGCGGCAGGATCAGCAGTGTAGTGTCGACGGCGGTCGGGTCGGCGGCGACCAGCGTCTGAAGCTCGGCTTCGAGATCGGTCAGGACGCCTTCCATGTCCACTGCGTCGCTGACGGCGTAGCGAATTTGCCCCTTTACGTGCACAGCCTTCGCGAACGGACACAGATTCAGGCCGATCACGGCCTCGGTCAGCCAGTGACGGGTGGTGGCGATAACGGCTTCGTGGGATTCGGCGGGCAACGACGACATGGCGGGGAAATGCTGGAGGAAAAGCGTCATTTTACCGGGCTAAATCAGGCGGCCCGCGTTACATGGTCTGCTTCGTCGCACGTTCCTCGCAAGCCGCCGCGATCAACTGCGCAGCCACCTTCGGTGCGACCCGAATAGGTCCGCATCCCGGCCCATAGGTCTGACTCGCCGCGTACACCCCTTCGATCAGCAGCCCCAGCGCGTCGGCCAGCGCTGGCGGATCGTCGGCGCTCGCGGCGGTCGTCAATTCGAGCAGCCGCGCCATCAAACGCTGCTTGTTGCTGAAGACGAACTGCCGCGCCGGATGCGCCGGGTCCGGAAACTCCACCGACACGTTCACGAACGGACATCCGCGATAGTCGTCAATCGACGCACGCTGTGCGAGGTCGTCGAAATACTGTTGAAGCTGTTTAGTTGGTTCGCCGGGATGTTGCGCGAAACTCTTCTCGACGTAGCCGAAGAACTGCTCGTCTTTCCGCTCCAGATACGCCATCACCAGTTCATCCTTCGAAGAAAACTGGCGATACAAACTCATCTTGTTCACGCCAGCCCGCTCGACCACCGCATCGACGCCGACCGTGCGTACCCCTTCGCGATAGAACAGCTCGCCCGCAGCCCGCAACAAATTCTCCTGCGCCTGCGGCCCGGCCGTTTGCGCGCCGCGCGCGCGCCTTGCGCGGACCGGCTTGTCGGTTTCACTATCGGACATGGGACCACCTGAATTGAATTGACGCCTTGACATGTTACCGACCAGTAACTAATATCGCAACCACAATTGTGACTGATCTGTCACAAGTCTCTTACTGAAGCAGTAACAATGGATGCGACGCGGCTGATCGGTCGGGCGTCGATGGGAGAACCGATGAACTGGGCAGCGAGATTGATTGGCGGGCGTTTTCACTACGGCTGGTTGACCGTCGCGGTGGTGTTTCTGGTGCTGCTGGCGGCGGCCGGCACGCGCGCCACGCCGAGCGTGATGATGGTGCCGCTGGAGCATCAATTCGGCTGGAGCCGCGCGACGATCTCGCTCGCCATCTCCGTGAACATCGCGCTTTACGGGCTGATGGGGCCGTTCGCGGCAGCGGCGATGCAGCGCTTCGGTATTCGTCCGACATTGCTGGCCGCGCTCGGGACGATGGCGGCGGGTGTCGCGCTGTCGTCGCTGATGACGCATCCGTGGCAGATGGTGTTGATCTGGGGCGTGATGGTCGGCGGCTCGACCGGCGTGGCGGCGCTGTCGTTGTCGGCGACCGTGGTGACACGCTGGTTCACCACGCGCCGTGGTCTCGTCATGGGCATTCTCACGGCGAGTTCGGCCACCGGCCAACTCGTGTTCCTGCCGATGCTCGCCGCTATCGCCGAGCATTACGGCTGGCGTCAGGTCGTGTGGGTGGTCGCGCTCGCGGCGGCGGTGGTGATTCCGCTGGTCGCCTTTCTGCTGCCCGAACGTCCGGCTGATATGAAACTGCGTCCGTACGGCGAGCCGCACGACGCGCCGGAAGCCGGCGCCGTCAAGAAGCAGAATCCGTTGGCTATCGCTTTCGGCACATTGGCCATGGCGAGCAAAACGCGCGATTTCTGGCTGCTGTTCTTCAGCTTTTTTATCTGCGGCGCGAGCACCAACGGTTACGTCGGCACCCATCTGATCGCGATGTGCGGCGACTACGGCATGACGGAAGTGCAGGGCGCGTCGCTGCTCGCCGCGATGGGCATCTTCGATCTGTTCGGCACGACGTTGTCGGGCTGGCTGTCGGACCGCTTCAATAGCCGCGTGCTGCTGTTCTGGTACTACGGGCTGCGCGGCTTGTCGCTGATGTATCTGCCGCACGCCTTCGGGATCGACTTCTTCGGTTTGCCGCTGTTCGCCGTGTTCTACGGTCTCGACTGGATCGCGACCGTCCCGCCCACCGTGCGTCTCGCGACGGATGTGTACGGCAAGGAATCGGCGCCCGTAGTGTTCGGCTGGGTTGTCGCGGGTCACCAGCTCGGGGCGGCTTTCGCGGCGCTCGGTGCGGGCATGTTGCGCGCGAGCCTCGGCACGTACACGGTGGCGTCGATGATCTCCGGCGGTTTGTGCCTGGTCGCGGCGGTGATCGTGTTGCAGATCAACCGGCCAGCCAAGGTTCCTGAGACGCAGGCGGTGTAATACACGGTGCTGTAAAAGAACGGAAAAGTCTGACGAATCGAACGATCGACGGCCCTCTGTGCAGGGCCGTTTCTTTTCCACGCCGTGCGAAGACAAACTGCCCGCCAGTTGGAGCACGAGCGCCGAAGCCCGGGTATGCTATGTGGCCCCGGGCGCCCGCCCGGCGATCATGAATTTCGACCGAGAGAAGCGCATGACCAACAAACCCGCCCCTACCGCAGTTGCCATCCACGAGCTGCTTGCAGGCCGCTGGAGCCCGCGCGCGTATTCGAGCGAGCCGGTGAGCCGCGAGAATCTGCGTGCCGTGCTCGAAGCGGCTCGCTGGGCACCGTCTTCGTATAACGCGCAACCCTGGCGTTTCCTCGTATTCGACCGCAGCGTCGATGAAGTTTCGTTCAAGCAGGCTTTTGCCACGCTGGTGCCGTTCAACCAGGGCTGGAATGCGCCCGCGCCGGTGCTGATCGCCGTGACCACGCACACGCTCAACAACAAGGGTGAAGTGAACCGCTGCGCGCCATACGACGCGGGTGCTGCGGCCATGGCTCTGGTGTTGCAGGCGCATGCGCTCGGTCTCGCTGCGCATCAGATGAGCGGGTTCGATCCGAACGCGTTCCGCACGGCTTTCAACGTGCCGAACGACGTCGATGTGATCGCGATGATTTCGATTGGTCATTTCGGCGATGTCGACAAGCTCGACCCGGTGCTGCGTGAGCGTGAGAAGTCGGTGCGTCAGCGTTTGCCGCTGGCGGATATCGCGTTTGGTGGCGGCTGGAAGAAGGCGCTTTGAGCGGCTGGTTTATTTGAAGCAGGCGAAACGCGCGGCGCTGACCGCGCGTTTTTTTATTACGCGGCGTTTTCGCTGTGACCGTCACCATCGGCGACGCTCGACAACGGTGCCGCCACGTTTTCGAGCGACTTGCGCTCCGCATCCACGCCCCAGATCGCCGCGACGATAGCGGCCGCGAGCATCAACCCCGAGCCGACCAGGTAGCCCGAGAACACCGCGCTGCGTTGATGCGTGTCGATCAGCCGTCCAAAAAATGCAGGTCCGACAATGCCGCCCAGCGCCGTTCCGAACGCGTAAAAAACCGCAATTGCCAGTGCGCGGATTTCGAGCGGAAACGATTCGCTGACCGTCAGATACGCCGAACTCGCCGCGGCCGACGCGAAGAAGAAAATCACCATCCACGCGATGGTCTGCGTGACGACGGTGAGCATCTGCTGCTCGAACAGGTAACCGCTGAGCGTCAGCAGAATCGCGGACAGGCCGTAAGTCGTCGCGATCATCTTGCGTCGCCCGATCACGTCGAAGAGGCGGCCGAGCAGCAGCGGCCCAAGGAAATTGCCGAGCGCGAACGGCAGCAGATACCAGCCGATGTGATCGCCCGGCACGTGATAGAAATCGGTGAGCACCAGCGCATAGGTGAAAAAGATCGCGTTGTAGAAAAACGCCTGCGCGGTCATCAGGGTCAGGCCGACTAGCGCGCGTCGACGGTGCACGTTGAACAGCGTGTGGAAAACCTCTTTCAGCGGCGTGTGGCCGCGTGCGCGCAATCGCAGGCGGGTGAGATGCTCGTCGGAAAGCGTATGACCTTCCGCGCGAAAACGCGCTTCGATACCGTCGACAATCGAGCGTGCATCGCGCTCGTCGCCGTGCGTCAGAAGCCAGCGCGGACTTTCGGGCACCCAGATGCGCATCGGCAAAATCGCCAGCGCCAGCACCGCGCCGATAAAAAAACACGCGCGCCAGCCCCAGTCGGTGGGCAGCAAATGAGGATCGAGCAGCACCAGCGACCCCGCCGCACCCAGCCCCGCGCCGACCCAGAACGTGCCGTTGATGCCGAGATCGGTCCAGCCGCGCACCCGCGCCGGCGTGAACTCCTGAATCGTCGAATTGATTGCCGTATATTCGCCGCCGATGCCTGCACCGGTCAGGAAGCGAAACAGCAGGAAACTCGCCAGATTCCACGACAGCGCGGTCGCGGCGGTTGCCGCCAGATACAGCGCGAGCGTGATGAAAAACAGTTTGCGTCGTCCGAGCCGGTCGGTCAGCCAGCCGAAACCGAGCGCCCCGAGCACCGCGCCCGCGATGTACGCACTGCCCGCGAGACCCACGTCGGCGTTGGTAAAGCGCAACGCCGGACTGGTTTTCAGCGCACTCGCCACAGCCCCCGCCAGCGTCACCTCCAAACCGTCGAGCAGCCACGTCACGCCTAGCGCTACGACGATCAGCGAGTGAAAGCGGCCCCACGGCAGACGGTCGAGCCGCGATGGCAAATCCGTTTCAATCAGGCCGGCATTTTTTTCGCGGACAACGGCGGTAGGCGGCGCGCTCATTGCTGGAGGTCTCCTGAATAAAGAAATTTGGCGGCGTATCCTGTCCGAAAGAGCAATATTCGTTCCGTTGAGCGCAGCTTTTGCGTTTTTCGCAGCTATCCGAGGACGTTAGTTGATGCTGATCGAGCTTTCGTGTTACAAAGCCGCTCCCCTTTCTGTCCGCGCCAGCCGTGAGCGGCGATTCCTGCCATGAACTATTGCGCGATTGACTTCGGTACTTCCAACTCGGCCGTAGCCGTGCCTGACGGCGCGCAGCTCAAGCTCGCGCCGGTCGAAGGCGCCTACACGACGCTGCCCACCTCGGTCTTTTTCAACACTGACGAAGACACCCGTGAGTTCGGGCGGGCGGCGCTTGCGGCCTACATCGACGGTTTCGACGGCCGTCTGATGCGCTCGATGAAAAGCATTCTCGGCTCGCCGCTTGCCGAGAATTCCACCGATCTCGGCGACGGTACGGCGATCAAGTACACCGATATCATCGCGATCTTCGTCGATCATCTGAAGCGCTCGGCCGAAAAGAGCACGGGCGGCGCGATCAATCGCGCGGTGCTGGGCCGGCCGGTGTTTTTCGTCGACGACGACCCGCGCGCCGATCTGATGGCGCAGCAGCAGCTCGAAGCGGCCGCGCGCGCAGTCGGTTTGCGGGAAATCCACTTTCAGTATGAGCCGATCGCAGCCGCGTTCGACTACGAGTCGCATCTGACGGAAGAAGGGCTCGTACTGGTTGCCGACATCGGCGGCGGTACGTCGGACTTTTCGCTGGTGCGGGTGGGGCCGGAGCGGATGAAGCGCGTCGAGCGCAAGGACGACGTGTTGGCGCACCACGGCGTGCACGTCGCGGGCACGGACTTCGACCGCCGCGTCGAACTGGCGACGATTCTGCGCGAACTCGGCTACCAGTCGCTGGATTCGGAAGGACGCGAAATCCCGAACCGGATCTATTTCGATCTGGCGACGTGGCATCTGATCAACACGGTCTACGCGCCGAAACGCATCAGCGAACTCACGCTGATGCGCCACCTGTTCACCGAGACGAAGCACCACGACCGGCTGATGCGCGTCGTGGACCGCCGTCTGGGTCACGCACTGGCCGCGCACGCGGAAGAAGCGAAGATCGGCGTGGCGGCGGGCGGTGAGACCGTGATCGATCTCGACGAAGTGGAAGACGACCTGCGCCTCGCATTCGACGAAGCGCAACTGATCAAAGCCGGTCATGACGAAACGCTGCGCATTGTGCAAGCCGCACGCGACACGGTGCAGGCGGCAGGCGTCGCGACCCGCGACGTCAGCGCGATTTATTTCACAGGTGGATCGACCGGCCTTTCGTTTCTATCGGGTGCATTGGCGGCGGCATTTCCGGACGCTAAAGCGGTATTCGGCGATCGACTCGCCAGCGTCGCAACGGGACTCGGTATTCACGCACGCCGTATCTTCGGATAAACCCGAACTTAATCAATCGCGTATCGCGAAGATAATCAGCTTATTCAATTGATTCAATTGAGCTGGATATAAAAAAACCCCGCCGAGGCGGGGTTTTTTTGCGTCCAGAAGGAAGCTTGTCTGCTTACCTGGCCACTTAAGCCGGCTTGATGTTAGCAGCCTGCTTGCCCTTCGGGCCCGTCTTGACTTCAAACGTGACCTTTTGGTTTTCTTGCAGCGTCTTGAAGCCTTCCGTGCGGATTTCCGAGAAATGCGCGAACAGATCTTCGCCACCGCCGTCCGGCGTGATGAAGCCAAAGCCCTTTGCGTCATTGAACCACTTGACGGTACCGGTTTCCATATTACTTGTTCCTAAAGATGGTAAATAAGGCCGAAGCCCAGAAAGTGCATGAAAATCAAGGAAGGGGGTAATGGGACAACCGGAGTACCGTTGATGGGCGACCTACGAAAGACCAATTCACTCGCCGCTTGAAATCCTGCCCGGACGTTATACGGCGATTTTGAGAGAAGGTCAACACTCTCCCTAAAACTTTACGAATATTTGACTAACGGGCGCGGAATTTGCTTACAAAGCTTGCTGCGTGTCTCATAAATTTGCCAGGGAGAACCCTTAGTTTCGCTGCATCCATGCGGTGCAACCGTTAAACTACGCGCCGCGCGTCGGTTGCACCTGTCTAGAATGGAACCCGTCGCGCATGCATGCGCGTCACCCCGTCTCCAGCGCCCCAAGCGATGTCACGCGGTGCCGACATGGTTCTGAAACAGGAGAAGACGTGAAAAGTTCTATACAACGGAACATCGGGCCGTTCGCGCTGATGCTGACCGGCCTGGGTTCGATCATCGGATCGGGCTGGCTGTTCGGCGCGTGGAAGGCCGCAAAAATTGCAGGTCCGGCTTCCATTTGTGCGTGGATTATCGGCGCAGTCGTGATTCTCGCGATTGCGTTGACCTATGCCGAACTCGGCGCAATGTTCCCGGAATCCGGCGGGATGGTGCGTTACGCGCGCTATTCGCATGGCGCGCTGGTTGGCTTTATCAGCGCGTGGGCCAACTGGATTGCCATTGTCTCGGTGATTCCAATCGAGGCTGAAGCATCCATTCAATATATGAGTACGTGGCCCTATCCATGGGCGCATGCGCTATTCGTGAATGGGTCATTAACGACCAACGGGTTATTACTGTCCGCGGGTCTCGTGATCATTTACTTCCTGCTGAACTACTGGGGCGTGAAGTTGTTCGCGCGCGCCAATTCGGCGATCACGATCTTCAAGTTCCTGATTCCTGGCGCGACGATCCTCGGCTTGATGCTGACGGGTTTCCACAAGGAAAACTTCGGTGAAGCGAGCAGCTTCGCGCCGTACGGCTGGTCGTCGGTATTCACGGCGGTTGCCACGAGCGGCATTGTGTTCGCGTTCAACGGTTTCCAGAGCCCGATCAACCTCGCGGGTGAAGCGCGTAATCCGGCCAAGAGCGTGCCGTTCGCGGTGATCGGCTCGATTCTGCTGGCGTTGGTGATCTACGTGCTGTTGCAGATCGCCTATATCGGCGCGGTGAACCCGACCGACGTGATGAAGGGCTGGAGTCACTTCAACTTCGCGTCGCCGTTCGCGGAACTGGCGATTGCGCTGAACCTGAACTGGCTCGCGATCCTGCTGTATGTCGACGCATTCGTCAGCCCGAGCGGCACGGGTACCACGTACATGGCGACCACGACCCGCATGATCTACGCGATGGAGCGCAACAACACGATGCCGAAGATGTTCGGCAACGTGCACCCGTTCTACGGCGTACCGCGTCAGGCTATGTGGTTCAACCTGCTGGTGTCGTTCATCTTCCTGTTCTTCTTCCGTGGATGGAGCTCGCTGGCGGCCGTGATTTCGGTCGCGACCGTGATCTCGTACCTGACGGGCCCGATCAGCCTGATGGCGTTGCGCCGCGCGGCGACTGACCTCGATCGTCCGCTGCACATCGTCGGCATGAAGGTGATTGCGCCGTTCGCGTTCACGTGCGCGTCGCTGATCCTGTACTGGGCTAAGTGGCCGCTCACCGGCGAAATCATTCTGCTGATGGTCGTCGCGTTGCCGGTGTACTTCTACTTCCAGGCGAAGTCGGGTTTTGCCGGCTGGGGCCGCGATCTGAAGGCGGCGTGGTGGCTGGTCGCGTATCTGCCGGTGATGGCGGTGTTGTCGCTGATCGGCAGCAAGGAGTTCGGCGGTTTCGGCATCCTGCCGTACGGCTGGGACATGGTGGTGGTGATCGCTTTCGCGCTGGTGTTCTACTACTGGGGCGTCCAGAGCGGCTACCGCTCGGAATACCTCGAAGAGCGTCAGACGCACGACGAAGTGCTCGAAGGCATGGGCGCGCATTAACTTTTTGCTGCGCCGAATGCTGGATGCCGGCTCCTGATTAGAGTCGGCGGATAAAAAAAGCCCCCCTGAGTTTGTGCTCAGGCGGGCTTTTTGTTTGCCGACGGCTCGCGCGGCGGCGTCGGTCAGGCGGTGCCGAACACGTAGTTCGTCATGGCCAGCGACCGCTGGAACGTGCCGAGCGACTGGATGCCGAGCGAATAATCGTCGTCGGCGGCACCTAGCGCAGCGAAGACGGGCAGCAGATGTTCGTCCGTCGGATGCATCAGCACCGCGTGCGGAGCCTGGCGGCGGTAGTCCAGCAGCGCGTCGACGTCGTGCGCGGCGAGCCTGTCTTCGAACCAGTCGGTGAACTCCGTAACACGCGGATCGGCGTCTTCCGGACGCGCTGAAAAATCGGCGGCGCGCAGATTGTGCGTGATCTGGCCGGAGCCGATCACCATCACGCCGTCGTCCTTCAGCGCACGCAGCGCGCGGCCCACGTGGAAGTGGTGCGCGGCGTCCATGTGCGGCTGGATCGACAACTGGGCGACGGGCACGTCGGCGTGCGGGAACATCAACAGCATCGGCACCCACGCGCCGTGGTCGAGCCCGTGCGGCTGGACATCCGCGAGGATGCCGTTGTCGCCGAGCAGCGCGGCGGCGCGGCGCGCAACGTCGGGCGCCCCGGGAGCCGGATATTGGATCTCGTACAACTGACGCGGAAAGCCATAGAAGTCGTGAATGGTCTCCGGGGCCGTTGACGTGCTCGCCACGGGCTGCGCCGTGCCCCAGTGGGCCGACAGCATCAGGATGGACTCCGGGCGCGGCAACTGGGCGCTCAGCGAGCCGAATTCGGCGGACGGCATGGACGGATCGATCGGCAGCGTGGGCGCGCCGTGCGAAAGAAAAAGCGAAGGAAGGCGGTTCATGGCAGCAACGCAGCCGCGTGAATGCGGCGCAGAAGTGGGGTTGCTACCAATATAGGCCCACACTGAGGTTTGATAAACGGGCGAAATCAGAATTGATTGTGTCGCCGTTGTTATTAATCGGCGCTCGCTGATTCCGACCAGAATCGGTCGGCCCGTTATTCCTGAGGACCGCGCAACCCAGCCCAGGCAGGCGACAACGCGGGTCCGAGCGCGAATAGATCCAGCACGCGTGCGACGGTGTGGTCGACCATCTGATCGATTGAGGTGGGCTGATTGTAGAAAGCAGGCAGGGGCGGGAAAATCACGCCACCCATTTCGGTCACCGCCGTCATATTCCGCAGATGCGCGAGGTTGAACGGCGTTTCGCGCACAAGCAGGACGAGCCGGCGGCGCTCTTTCAGCGTGACGTCGGCGGCGCGGGTGATCAGGTTGTCCGAAAAGCCATGTGCGACGCTTGCGAGCGTTCGCATGGAACAGGGGGCGACGACCATGCCGTCGGTGGCAAACGAGCCGGACGCGATGCTCGCGCCGACGTCGCGCACAGAATGGACGACATCCGCGAGCGGATGCACGTCTTCTTTGCTCAACTGGAGTTCGTGCTGGATATTGAGCCAGCCTGCGCTCGAAATCAGCAGATGGCTCTCGACGCCGCCGAGCCTGCGCAGCGTTTCAAGCAGCCGGATGCCGTAGATGGCGCCGGTTGCACCGGTGATCGCGACGATCAGCCGGCGGGGCGCCGCAGCGCGTGTTTCCATGGCTCGCGGCGCCTTATCGGGAAATGCGGGGGGAACAAACGTCCGGACGAGGCCGATCAGGCCGCGGCGAACAGCTGCTGGAGTTCGCCCGATTCGTACATTTCCATCATGATGTCCGAGCCGCCGATGAACTCGCCCTTCACGTAGAGCTGCGGAATGGTCGGCCAGTTCGAGAACGTCTTGATGCCCTGGCGGACTTCGTCGTCTTCGAGGACGTTGACGGTTTTGATTTCGCCGACGCCGCATGCCTTCAGGATCTGGATGGCACGGCCGGAAAAGCCGCACATCGGAAACTGGGCCGTGCCCTTCATGAAGAGGACGACGTTATTTTCGTCGACGATTTGCTTGATGCGTTGTTGCGTATCCATGACTGACCTTGCGGTTCCGTGATGTGTAGGGAATAGGCTGAAATGATAGCGGATTTCGCTTCGGCCGGCCGAGGGCCGGTTTGAGATCCGCCGGTTCTAGGCGGCAGCGCTCACGCGGCCGCCGCTGATCCGCTCGATTCCGGCGAGATCGCGCTCCGAGCGAACCTGCGCGAAGCATTGCGCCGTCAGCAGTTCGCGGACGGCTTTGGCCTGATCGTAACCGTGCTCGATCCACAGGACGCCGTTGGCGGCGAGCCGCGCGGTCGCACCAGCGACGATTTTGCGGATCGCGCTGAGGCCGTCGGCTTCGTCGGTAAGCGCGCCGCGCGGTTCGAAGCGCAGATCGCCTTCCGACAGATGCGGGTCGCCGTCCGCGATATACGGCGGATTGCTGACGATCACGTCGAAGCGCAACGCCGGATCGAGCGAGTCGTACCAGTCGCTCCGGCTCAACGCGACAGCGCCCCCCGGCCGTTTTGCATCCAGCAGACGGACCGTATTGCGTGTGGCAACCGCCAGCGCTTCGGCCGAACGGTCGAGCGCCCAGACTTGTGCGTCGGGCCGCATCGACGCAATCGCCACGGCAATTGCGCCCGTGCCAGTGCCGAGATCGAGCACGCGCGGACGCGAAATGCCCTCCATGGCAGCCAGCGCGGTTTCGACCAGCAATTCGGTTTCGGGACGCGGAATCAGCACGTCGCGCGTCACCTCGAAATCCAGCCCGAAAAACTCGCGTGCGCCGACCAGTTGCGCGACAGGCTCACCGGCCACGCGCCGGGCTTCGAGCGCGCGGAATTGCTCAACATTCGCGGCATCGAGCGCTTCGTCGCTGCGGGTAATCAACTGCGTGGGCCGCCAGCCGAGCACGTGTGTGAGCAGAATCCGCGCTTCGAGCGGCGGCAATGGCGAGCCGCGCAACAGCGCGGCGGGCGTGACCGGAGTGGCAGAAGTCATCGGCTTGCCGGTCAGTCCGCGTCGCCCAGCGAAGCCAGCAACTCGGCCTGATGCTCGCTGACGAGCGCCGCGATCAGTTCGTCCAGATCGCCGTCCATGATCGCGTCGAGGCGATACAGCGTGAGGTTGATCCGGTGATCGGTCAGCCGTCCTTGCGGGAAGTTATACGTACGAATCCGCTCGGAACGGTCGCCCGAACCGATCAGACTTTTGCGCGTCGCGGCTTCCTTCGCCTGCTGCTCGTGCGACTGCTTGTCCTTGATGCGCGCGGCGAGCACCTTCAGCGCGCGATCCTTGTTCTTGTGTTGCGAGCGGTCGTCCTGACATTCGACGACGATCCCCGTCGGCAAGTGCGTGACGCGCACCGCCGAATCGGTCTTGTTGATGTGCTGACCGCCCGCGCCCGACGCGCGGAACGTGTCGATACGCAGATCGGCCGGATTGATCTCGACCTCGCCGATTTCATCGGCTTCAGGCATGACAGCCACCGTGCACGCCGACGTGTGAATCCGGCCCTGAGTTTCGGTGGCGGGCACGCGCTGCACGCGATGTCCGCCGGATTCGAACTTCAGCTTCGAATAGGCGGCTTCGCCCGCGATCCGCACGATCACTTCCTTGTAGCCGCCGAGGTCCGATTCGCTCGCCGACATCATTTCGACCTGCCAGCGATTACGCTCGGCATAGCGCAAATACATCCGCAGCAGATCGCCCGCGAACAGCGCTGACTCGTCGCCGCCCGTACCCGCACGAATTTCGACGAAGATATTGCGGTCGTCGTTCGGATCTTTCGGCAGCAGCATCTTCTGCAGTTCGGCACCGAGTTGCTCCATCCGGTCACGCGCCGCGCGAATTTCCTCTTCCGCGAAATCGCGCATCGACGCGTCCGTCAGCAGTTCCTGCGCGGTTTCCGCATCGTTCATCGCGTTGCGCCACAGCGCGTAATGCTCGACCACCGGCCCAAGCTCGGCGTGTTCGCGCGTCAGCTTGCGGTATTGGTCGAGATTCGAGGTGACGTCCTCGCGGCTCAACAGGTCGTTCAGTTCGGCCAGCCTTATGGTGAGCTGGTCGAGCTTGCGTTGCATGCTCGTTTTCATCGGACGGGTATCGGTATCGGAGCGGACTCCGCGGGACGGCGACTAGGGGAGTGGGCAGATGCCCTGTCAGAAGCACGTCGCGCGCCACTCGTGCGAGGCGCGGACAGCGCGGCGCAGGCTGCGCCGCTAACGCTCGGTGGAACCGGAGTGTTTGTAAAAACCGCTCATCAGTTCGATGAGCGTGTCACGGCTTTCGCTGCTCGCGTGATTGAGCGCATGCGTGGGACCGTGGATCAGCTTATTGGTGAGCGACTGCGACAACGCTTCGAGCACCGCAGCCGGATCTTCGCCACGCGCGAGCATTTTCTGCGCACGCTCGACTTCGGCGCGGCGCAGCACGTCGGCTTGCGTATGCATGTGGCGGATAACCGGCACGATGCTGCGCGCGTCGAGCCACTGCATGAAATTCTGCACGCGCGTTTCGATGATCGCTTCGGCCTGCGCGACCGCGGCTTGCCGCGAAGCATTGCCTTCGCGGACGATCGCACCGAGGTCGTCGACGGTGTAAAGGAACACGTCTTCGAGCTGACCGGCTTCGGGCTCGATGTCGCGCGGAACGGCCAGGTCGACCATGAAAATGGGCCGGTGACGACGCGCCTTCACCGCGCGCTCGACCGCGCCGAGCCCAATGATCGGCAACGTGGACGCCGTGCACGACACGATGATGTCGAATTCATGCATGCGCGACGGCAGTTCCGACAGCGGAATAGCGCGGCCGTTGAAGCGCTCGGCAAGCCGCGAACCGCGCTCGGCGGTACGGTTTGCGACCACCAGTTCACGCGGATGCTGCGCGGCAAAGTGGGTCGCGCACAACTCGATCATTTCGCCCGCGCCGATGAACAGCACGCGCTGGTTCGAAATCTTGTCGAAGATGCGCTGTGCGAGCCGGACGGCCGCGGCCGCCATCGAAACCGACTGCGCGCCGATTTCCGTCGTGCTGCGTACTTCCTTCGCGACCGCGAAGGTGCGCTGGAACAACTGGTTCAGATACGTACCGAGCGCGCCGGCTTCGGATGCGGTGCGCACCGCATCCTTCATTTGTCCGACGATTTGCGTTTCGCCGAGCACCATTGAATCGAGCCCCGACGCGACGCGGAACGCATGGCGCACCGCTTCAGACTGCGGCAGTGCGTAGACGTGCGGCGCGAGTTCGTCGATGGGGAGATTGTGGTACTTCGAAAACCACTGGATCGCGGCTTCGCGCGCGGCCTGGTCGTCGGTGACGCAGTAAAGCTCAGTGCGATTGCACGTGGAAAGAATTGCCGCTTCAGGCGCCGTGCGGGCGGTGCGGCCGAGCCAGACGCCTTTGAATGTGTCCAGTGCAGGCTTGATCTGTTCGAGCGGAAACGCCACGCGTTCGCGCAGGGCGACAGGCGCAGTGTGGTGATTGATTCCGATCGTTAGAAGCTGCATTTGGGGGCACTATGGTTTAGCCCAATATTATAGCGTTTCCACGATTTCCACATCCTCGAGCCGTCACGCGGTCTCGGCGGGAGTCTCGAGCGGAACCGGGTCGAGTTGATAGCCGTAGCCGTAAAGCGGCGTCAGGCAATAGCCGAGCTCGACGCGCAACTGCAATTTGCTGCGTACGCGCGACACGTGGGTGTCGACGGTGCGCGACGGTACGTCGCGGCCACGTGTCCAGACGACTTCGAGGATATGTACGCGCGAAACGGGCCGCGCGAGATTGCTGAACAGCAGTAGCGCCAGCCGGAATTCCTTGGGCGTCAGGATAACCGTCTGGTCACGGAAGGCGACCGCGAAATGCGCGGCGTCGAACGAATAGCCGCCGATCACATCCCGCCGCCGGTTGGGCGGTCGCCGTAGCCCCGCGCGACGCATCAGCGCGTGGATGCGCGCCAGCATTTCCGGGCCGCGCACCGGTTTGTTCAGGCAGTCGTCGGCGCCGGCGTGCAAGGCGGCGACAATCTGGCTTTCGCGCGGCGCGGCCATCAGCACCATGACCGGCAAATCCGGCAGGATTGCGCGGGCCAGCGGAATCACGTCTTCGGCGCAATGGTCGCCGGCCCAGTTTTCGGTGATGAGAAGATCGAAGAAGTCGGTCTGCGCGCTCTGCAGAAATGGAGCGCTTGCGGTGAAGTGCTGGCACACATGGCCGCCGGCAAAGACCAGCCGGTCGATCGCTCGGGCATGCTGCACGTCGGGTTCGATTAGAGCGATTCGCATGGCGCGGTGTCAGCCTGGCAATGACCGGGGAAGGCTTGGCCGAAGGCTGACGGCTTGCCTAACATCACCCCGACCCCTAAACTCAACCGCTATGCGGAAAGCGCCGTGCCGAACTTCAAAGTTAATGAGACAAAAATGCTAGACGTCTTGGCCCTCTGCGCCCATGAGACAAATCTGAAACTGCGCGAGGTTGACCGCTAATGGGATGGCCCGGCATCGTTGTACTCGGCGTCGTCATTGGTCTCGCCGGCTGGTGGTTGCATCCGCTGCGCCGGTCGAGCCGTGCCCATTGGTGGCTCGCGCTGCTGGCCGGCGTTCTGGGCGCGGCCGTCGCGCGCATGGCCGGCAATGTGACCGGTCTTTTCCATGATGGTGATACGCTCGAATGGCCGGTCTGCGCTGCCGTTGCGTTGTTCGCCGTTGCCGTGACGGTCGGCTTGCTTTCCCGTCGATGAATACTTGCAGGTGACTCCCATGAATGCCCGACTCCCCGAAACTTCCTCCATCCCCGAACGTTTGACGACTTTGCGCGACGCCATGGCGCGCGAGGGCGTGGCCGCCTATCTGGTACCGTCCGCCGACCCGCATCTGTCTGAGTATCTGCCGGGGCGCTGGCAGGGCCGGCAATGGCTGTCGGGCTTCACCGGTTCGGCTGGCACGCTGGTCGTCACCGCCGATTTCGCAGGCGTCTGGACCGACAGCCGCTACTGGGAGCAGGCCAACGCGCAGCTGGCCGGAACGGGCGTCCAGCTCATGAAGATGACAGGCGGCCAGCAAACCGCGCCGCACTTCGACTGGCTCGCGCAAAACGTGGCGGAGGGCGGCACGGTGGGTGTCGACGGAGCGGTGCTCGGCGTGGCGGCGGCGCGGGCATTGACCCAGGCGCTGAACGCGCGCGGCGTGAAGCTGCGCACCGACGTCGATCTGTTCGACGCAATCTGGCCGCAGCGTCCGTCGTTGCCTGCTGAGGCTGTGTTCGAACACGCGGCGCCGCATGCCAGCGTCGCGCGTTCGGAAAAACTGGCGCAGATTCGTCGCGCGATGGCCGACAAAGGCGCGCAGTGGCACTTCATTTCCACGCTCGACGACCTCGCGTGGCTGCTGAATCTGCGCGGCGCCGACGTCAGCTATAACCCGGTGTTTGTCGCGCACGCGCTGATCGGTGTCGATGGTGCGTCGCTGTTTGTTGCAGACGGCAAGGTTTCGCCAGAGCTGGCCGCGGCGCTCACGCGCGACGGCATCAAAGTCGAGCCGTATGCAAAAGCGGCCGACGCGCTTGCCGCATTGCCGGGCGGCAGCACGTTGCTGATCGACCCGCGCCGCATCACTTATGGCTCGCTGCAACCGGTGCCGTCGACCGTGAAGGTGGTGGAGGCCGTCAATCCGTCCACGTTCTTCAAGGCGTGCAAGACCGAGGCCGAAGCCGCCCACGTGCGCGCGACGATGGAGCAGGACGGCGCGGCGCTGGCCGAATTCTTCGCGTGGTTCGAAAGCGCGCTGGGCCGCGAGACGATCACCGAATTGACCATCGACGAAAAGCTGACGGCGGCGCGAGCGCGTCGTCCGGGCTTTGTCTCGCTAAGTTTTGCGACGATCGCCGGTTTCAACGCGAACGGCGCGATGCCGCATTACCGCGCGACCGAAGAATCACATTCGGTGGTCGAAGGCGATGGATTGCTGTTGATCGATTCCGGCGCGCAATACCTGAGCGGCACGACCGACATCACGCGCGTCGTGCCGGTCGGCACCCCGAGCGAAGCGCAGCGGCGCGATTTCACGATCGTGCTGAAGGGCACGATGGCGTTGTCGCGTGCGCAATTCCCGCGCGGCATCCGCTCGCCGATGCTCGACGCCATCGCCCGCGCGCCGATCTGGGAAGCGGGCGCTGACTACGGGCACGGCACCGGTCATGGCGTCGGCTATTTCCTGAATGTGCACGAAGGCCCGCAGGTGATCTCGCACTACGCGCCCGCTGAACCGTGGACCGCGATGGAAGAAGGCATGATCACGTCTGTTGAGCCGGGTATTTACCGGCCGGGCAAGTGGGGCGTGCGGATCGAAAACCTCGTGCTGAATGTGGCGGCCGGGAAAACCGAATTCGGCGATTTTCTCAAGTTCGAAACGTTGACGCTTTGCCCGATCGACACGCGCTGTCTCGACCTGTCGCTGCTGCGCGACGATGAGCGTGCGTGGCTTAACGCGTATCACGAAACGGTGCGCACACGTCTGTCGCCGCATGTGTCGGGCGACGCGCTTGCGTGGCTGGAGTTGCGCACACAACCCATCTGAATCTGAACCCGATCCGCTCGCGGTGGGGCGGCGGCTGGCAGGCAACTGACTTTACGGAGAGCGCATGGCCATCAAGGCAGTCGTGTTCGATTTCGGCGGCGTGCTGATCGACTGGAGTCCCGAGTATCTGTACCGCGAGCTGATTCCCGACGAAACGGAGCGCCGCTGGTTTCTCACTCACGTCTGCTCGATGGACTGGGTGATCCGCCAGGACGGCGGTCAGCCGATTGTCGAAGCCACCGACGAGCTGATCGCGAAGTTTCCCGATCACGAACCCTTGATCCGCGCTTTCTATGAACGCTGGCATGAGATGGTGGCGGGCGTGCTGGAAGAGGGGGTCGCGATCATGGAAAAGCTCGAGGCCGCCGATGTGCCGCTGTTCGGGCTGACCAACTGGTCGGCCGAGACTTTTCCGTATGCGTGGGAGCACTACCCGGTGTTGCGGCGGTTTCGCGACATCGTCGTGTCGGGGCGGGTAAAGCTGGTGAAACCCGATCCGGCGATTTTCGCGGAGATGCGTCAGCGGATCGAGTTGCAGATGCCTGGCATTCAGGCCGCCGAACTGGTTTTCATTGACGACAACCTGAAGAACGCGCAAGCCGCGACCGCGCTTGGCTGGCATGGCGTGCATCACACGAATGCCGCGCAGACCGAAGCGAAGCTGCGGGAGCTGGGGCTGCCGGTTTGAGCGCGCAGTTGACGTAAGAGGCGTCGGCCAGGCAATCTCACTGCCCGGCCGCCTCGACAACTGACAATCGTCACTGTCCCAGCAAATTTTTCAACGCGTTCCCCAAACCCTTCACCGTTTCGCCAGCGCCTTTCGCCACACCTTCCACGCTCACGCCCAACTCCTTCGCGAAGCCGGCGCCGAGTCGTTTCATGATGCCTTCGCGCACCGAGAATTTCGGATCGCGCAAATCTCCGTCCAGCACGAAATGCAGCGTGATGTCGCCGTTGTGTGACTTCAGGGCGGCAACGGCGGCTTTGGTCGGGATCGACATGAACGTGTCGAGCGGATTGTCGCTGTCGGCGAGTTGCAGGTTGTGGACCGTCACGCTGCCGGGCGCGTGCAACTGATAGTTGCGCACCGTCGACTCGACCGTCAGATCGACCGTGCCGCCGTTGATTTGCGCCTTGGCCCCAGCCTTTTTCAGCAGATACGGATCGAGCATCACGATATCGATGCCGCGCAGTTTGCTGGTGGTCTGCGAATCCTTGCTGGCGATCCTGATCCAGCCGCCGAACGACACCGTGCCCGTATGCGTCGGCCCTTTGATCGAGCCGCTGACGTCGACGGTGGTCTGCTCGGTGAGTTCAGGCAAATGGATATTGCCGACGGTCGCATTCGCATTGCTAACCGTCACCTTGAACGCGGGCGGCCCGACTGTCATGTCGTAGAAATGGAATTTGCCCTGCTCGAAACGGATCTGGTCGATCTGCTTTTCGCGCGGCGTGGTCGGTTCCGCGCCGCTGGCGCCGTTCGTTTCCTGATCCGATTTGTTGACCGATTCGCGCAGATTCGGCAGCAGATTCAGCGAGCCGTCCTTCGTGCGCAGCACGGCCATGTCGAACCCGCGCACCACCACGCTGCGGATGTGGATGCGCCGCGCGAGCAGATCGCGGATATCGGGGGTGAGGGTGATTTCGTCCGCCCGCAGCGGATCGCCGGCCGGCCAGCCGGGCGGCGGTTTGAGAAGCACGTTCGTGAGATGAACCGAGGTCAGGCCGACGTCGATGTTCTCGGCGCTGCCGAGCGGGCCGAGGGCAGCGATCACGCGTTCCTTGACTTCCCACTGTGCGAACTGGAGCGCGCCGAGCACCCCGACAACCAGCACCAGCAGGACGCCGCCCACGGCGATCAACCAGCGCTTGCCCTTCGACATCGCCATGTTTTCTCCTCGTCATCACGTTGTGCGTGGTGTGGCTCTGGCCGGTTTTGCGGCGTTTTAGTTCTCGCGGAATACGGCGTTCCGCGAGCATCACGACATGTATCACGCGGTGGCACGCAATGCATGTGCCCTGGCACCCATTGCCGCCATTCCGTTGAGGCAAGCCGCAATGATGGCCCGATGAGTCCAATACAAAACGGGCCGTCTCTCACGGTCCATGTCGACCACCAGATTCAGCCCGCAAAACTACTTGAGCGAAGCGGCCCGCCCAAACTCGGGCAGGGCCGCCAGCCCTACAATCAACGCGCGATTGGCTTGTAACGCAGACGCTTCGGACGCGCAGCCTCTTCGCCGAGACGCGCGCGCTTGTCCGCTTCATATTCCTGGTAGTTGCCGTCGAAGAACGTCACTTGCGAATCGCCTTCGAACGCGAGGATGTGCGTCGCGATCCGGTCGAGGAACCAGCGATCGTGCGAAATCACCAGCACCGAGCCCGCGAATTCGAGCAGCGCGTCTTCGAGCGCGCGCAGCGTTTCGACGTCGAGGTCGTTCGACGGTTCGTCCAGCAGCAGTACGTTGCCGCCCGCGATCAGCGTCTTCGCCAGATGCAAACGGCCGCGCTCACCGCCCGACAGGTTACCGACGACCTTCTGCTGGTCGCCGCCCTTGAAGTTGAAGCGCCCGATGTATGCGCGCGACGGCGTTTCGTACTTGCCGACCGTCAGCACGTCCGCACCGCCGGAGATTTCTTCGAACACGGTCTTCGAGCCGTCCAGCGCGTCGCGGCTTTGATCCACGTAAGCGAGCTTGACGGTCGGACCTTGCACGATTTCGCCCGAATCCGGCTGTTCACGGCCGGTCAGCATGCGGAACAGCGTCGATTTACCGGCGCCGTTCGGCCCGATAATGCCGACGATCGCGCCCGCCGGAATCTTGAAGCTGACGTCGTCGAGCAGCAGACGGTCGCCATACGACTTGCTGACGTTCTTGAACTCGATCACTTCATTGCCCAGACGGTCGCCGACCGGGATGAAGATTTCCTGCGTTTCGTTGCGCTTCTGGTAGTCCTGGCTGTTCAGTTCCTCGAAGCGGGCGATACGCGCCTTCGATTTCGCCTGACGGCCCTTCGGGTTCTGGCGCACCCACTCCAGTTCCTTCTTGATCGCCTTCTGACGCGCCGATTCCGACGACTCTTCCTGCTTCAGGCGCTCTTCCTTCTGATCGAGCCAGCTGCTGTAGTTGCCCTTCCACGGAATGCCGTGGCCGCGGTCGAGTTCGAGAATCCACTCGGCGGCGTTATCGAGGAAGTAGCGATCGTGGGTCACGGCGACGACGGTACCCGGGAAGCGCGTCAGGAACTGTTCGAGCCAGTCGACCGATTCCGCGTCCAGGTGGTTGGTCGGTTCGTCGAGCAGCAGCATGTCGGGCTTTTCGAGCAGCAGCTTGCACAGTGCGACGCGGCGCTTTTCGCCGCCCGACAGATGCTCGATCTTCGCGTCCCAGGCCGGCAGGCGCAGTGCGTCGGCGGCGATTTCGATCTGCTGTTCGGCGTTGCCGTCCGACGTCGCCAGAATCGCTTCGTACTTCGCCTGTTCGGCCGCGAGCGCGTCGAAGTCGGCGTCTTCCTCGGCGTAGGCCGCGTAGATTTCGTCGAGCTTCTTCTGCGCGTTGAACACGTCGCCGAGACCTTCCTCGACCGCTTCACGCACCGTCTGGTTCGGGTCGAGCTGCGGTTCTTGCGGCAGATAGCCGATGTTCAGGTTCGGCATCGGCGTGGCTTCGCCTTCGATGTCCTTGTCCACACCGGCCATGATGCGGATCAGCGTCGACTTGCCCGAGCCGTTCAGGCCGAGCAGGCCGATCTTCGCGCCGGGGAAAAACGACAGCGAGATGTCTTTCAGGATTTGACGCTTGGGCGGCACGATTTTGCCGACCCGGTTCATGGTAAAGACGTATTGGGCCATTTGCTTGCAATAGACGTTGACGACGCCGGCCGCGCGGGGGCGGGCAGTCGTGGGGTGGATGGGTAATCGGTATTAGCGGTGCTCAAGCCAGGCGGAGTGCCTGGCGCCGGCCGGCGCGGTATCGAGCGCGGCGTCGGACTCAGCGACGCCCCGCGCGCGGGCGGGTGGTTCAGCTGGCATTGTACTTCGGGGTGAGGGTGGGGCGGCAGGGGCTTTGGTTTTGGGGCGGGGGCTTCGGGGTTCGAAGCCCCTGCCCGAAGCTCGAAGCCTCAAAGCTCAAAGCCAGTCCGCGACGCCGCCGTGCCGGGAGCATGTACCACTGCGGTGTCGGCTGAAGCTGTAGGTGCCGTCGCGACAGCGTGCGCTTGCGCCTTCCGGCGCTTTGCCGGACAGCGAGCGGGCCGGCGCGTGGACGGTGTTGCCGTCGCGGTTGGTGTATGTATTGTGATTGCTGAGGTCGGCTTCGCCGGAATCCGAGCCGGGGGCCGGCGCGGCGTACGCAAACGCGGCCCCGGACGACACGCCGAATAGCATCGCCAAAGCAGCGGCGCAGCAGAAGCGGACGGTTTTGGCGGCGATATTTTTCATTGTTATGGATGACGTTGTTGTTCTGATTTTTTCTGGCTTACGCGCTTAGCGAAACCTCAATTCGCCCGCCGTCCCGTCGCCGGGTCGAAGAAATGCAGATGCGCTGCGGGCAGTGCCACCTGCAACGCGTCGCCCGTTTTAGGCCGATGCGCATGCGGCAATCTCACCGTCACATCGTGCTTGCCCCAGCGGCCATGCGCGAGGTTGTCCGCGCCGAGCAGCTCGCACGAATCGACGGTGAGAGTCGCGTGAGCCACGTCCACCTGACTCGGACTCATGTGCTCCGGACGAATGCCGAGCGTCCATTCGCGGCCTCGGGCGACTTCATTGCCGATCGCGGCCGCACCCGTTAGCGGAAGTTTCGGGCCGTTGCCGGCGACATCGAACGTCGCGCCGTCATCCGATATGCGGCCTTCCAGCAGATTCATCCCCGGCGAGCCGATAAAGCTCGCGACGAACACCGTGGCCGGCCGCTCGTAGACTTCGGTCGGTGCGCCGATCTGTTCCGCGTGACCCTTGTTCATCACGATCACGCGTTGCGCCAGCGTCATCGCTTCGATCTGGTCGTGCGTGACGTACAGGCTCGTCGTCGCAAGCCGCGCATGCAGGCGCTGGATTTCGAGGCGCATCTGCACGCGCAGACGCGCGTCGAGATTCGATAGCGGTTCGTCGAACAGAAATACCGCCGGCTCGCGGACGATCGCGCGGCCCATCGCAACCCGCTGCCGTTGTCCGCCGGACAACTCGCGTGGCTTGCGTTGCAACAGCGCTTCGAGTTCGAGAATCTGCGCGGCGTTCTGCACGCGCTTCGCGATCTGCGCTTTTTCGACGCCGGCGATCTTCAGCGCGTAGCCCATGTTCTCGGCCACGCTCATATGTGGATAAAGCGCGTAGTTCTGGAACACCATCGCAATGTTGCGGTCCTTCGGCTCCAGCTCGTTGACCACCTTTCCGGCGATGGAAATGCTGCCTTCGGAGATGCGTTCGAGTCCCGCGACCATCCGCAGCAACGTGGATTTGCCGCAGCCGGACGGTCCGACCATCACGACGAATTCGCCGTCGGCGACGTCCACGTCGATGCCGTGCAGCACGAACTGTTTGCCGTCGTAGGTTTTCTTAACGCGTTGCAGAGTCAGTGCAGCCATGCGGTTTTAGCCTTTGTTTGCTTGCTTGATTCCTGACGCGACACGCGCCGCGATTGCGTCGCCGCCGGTCACTTTTCCGAGTCCACCAGCCCGCGCACAAACCAGCGCTGCATCGTCAGCACGACGGCGAGCGGCGGGAGCATCGCGAGCAAGGTCGCGGTCATCACCAGATGCCATTCAGTCGCGGTGTCGCCGGACGCGATCATGCTGCGGATGCCGACCACGGCCGTCATCAGCGACTGCTGGCTCGTGATCAGGATCGGCCACAAATATTGATTCCAGCCGTAAATGAACGTGATCACGAACAGCGCGGCCATGTTCGTTTTCGACAGCGGCAACACCACGTCCCAGAAAAAGCGCATCGCCCCCGCGCCGTCGATGCGCGCCGCTTCCATCAATTCGTCCGGCAGCGTCATGAAGAACTGGCGGAACAGAAACGTCGCGGTGGCCGACGCGATCAGCGGCAGCGTCAAACCGCTGTACGTGTTGCTCAGATGCATCGACGAAACGACTTGAACGGTCGGGAAAATCCGCACTTCGACCGGCAGCATCAGCGTGACGAAGATCAGCCAGAACGCGAGATTGCGGAACGGAAAACGGAAGTAGACGATTGCGTACGCGGAGATCATCGAGACCGCGATCTTGCCGATCGAGATCACCAGCGCCATCACGAGGCTGTTGAGCAGCATGCGGCCGAACGGCGCCGCCGCGTTGCCGCTGCCGTGCGTCCACACGGTCGCGATGTTCTCGAACAGATGCGTGCCCGGCACCAGCGACAGCGGCACGCTGAACACCTCGTGCTCGCTCATCGTGGCCGCGCAGAACGCCACGTACACGGGAAACACCACCAGCACGACGCCGACAAGCAGCACCGCGTGGCAGAAGAGGTCGAAGCCGCGCCGGTTCTCGATCATGAGTATTGAACCCTGCGTTCGATAAAGCGGAATTGCACGACTGTCAGCGCGACGACGATCACCATCAACACCACCGACTGCGCGCCTGAACTGCCGATGTCGAGTCCCTGGAAGCCTTCGGCGAAGATCTTGTAGATCAGCGTGCGGGTTGCCTGAGCGGGGCCGCCGCTGGTAGCTGCATCGATGACGGGGAACGTATCGAAAAACGCATACGTGATGTTGATGACGAGCAGGAAGAAACTGGTCGGCGAAAGCAGCGGCAAAGCGATACCGAAGAATCTGCGCACCGGACCCGCGCCGTCGATTGCAGCCGCTTCGATCAGCGAACGCGGAATGGCCTGCAAACCGGCGTAGAAGAACAGGAAGTTATAGCTGACCTGTTTCCAGACCGACGCGAGCACCACCAGGAACATCGCCTGACCTGCATTCAGCGCGTGATTCCACACGATCCCGTATTTCGCCAGAGTATAGGTGACCAGGCCGATGCTCGGATTGAACAGGAACGACCACAGCACGGCGGCAATCGCGGGCGCGACTGCATAAGGCCAGATCAGCAGCGTCTGATAGATGCGCGCGCCGCGCGTCACGCGATCGGCGCATACCGCGAGCAGCAGCGAGATGGCCAGTCCCGACACGGTCACGAGTGTGCAGAAGATCAGCGTCGTATAGAACGACGACAGATAAAGCGGATCGGCGAAGAGCTGCCTGAAGTTGGCAAGCCCGACAAACTCGCTCGACGTGCCGAATGCGTCCTGCGTTTGCGTGGACTGCCAGAGCGCCTCGCCTGCGGGCCACAAGAAAAACAGCAGCGTGATCGCGAGTTGCGGCGCGACGAGCAGGTAGGGCAGCAGGCTGGTGCCGAAGCTGGAGCGCTTTTCCATTTTTGTTGGGAACTCCCAGGGAATGCAGCGACCTTGATCGGGGCGCGGCGCAGATGAGTGCGCCGCGCCTCGTGCAGGCGAGCGCCTGGCTAGTTACCCGCTTTTTCGAAGCGGCGCAGCAAGTCGTCACCGCGTGCCACGGCCGAGTCGAGCGCCTGTTGCGGCGTCTTCTTCTGCGCCCACACCTGTTCGAGTTCCTCGTCGATGACCGTGCGAATCTGCGGCATGTTGCCCAGACGCAGACCCTTCGTGTACGGCAGCGGCGGCTTGTTGAGCATCTGACGGATGGCGGTGTCGCTGCCGGGGTTCTTGTCGTAGAAGCCCTGTTGCCGGGTCATGTCGTACGCGGCGGTGGTGACCGGCAGATAGCCCGTGTCCTGGTGCCACTTCGCGGCCACCGGCGCCGACGACAGATACGCGAGGAATTTCGCCACGCCTTTATAGACGGCAGGGTCCTTGCCCGACAGCACCCACAAACTCGCCCCGCCGATAATTGCGTTCTGCGGCGCACCCTTCACGCTCGCGTCGTACGGCATCATGCCGGTGCCGAAACTGAACTTCGCGAACTTCCTGATCGTGGCAAGCGAACCCGACGAGTTCGTGATGATCCCGCAATCGCCGCTATAGAACTTCGAGACCGGTTCGTCCTTGCGGCCGACGTAGGTGAACGTGCCTTCCTTCGCCATGTTCTGCAGGAACTGGATGTGCGCGACCTGTAGCGGCTTGTTGAATTCGAGTTGCGCGTCGAGGCCGTCGAACCCATTGTTCTTCGACGCGAACGGCGCGGCGTGCCATGCGCTGTAGTTCTCCAGTTGAATCCAGCTTTGCCAGCCCGACGAGTAACCGCACGACATACCCGACGCTTTCAGCTTCTGCGCGTCGACCTGCAACTCGGCCCAGGTTTTGGGCGGCTGGTTCGGATTGAGCCCGGCCTTTTTGAACGCATCCTTGTTGTAGTAGAGCACCGGCGTCGAGCTATTGAACGGCATCGAGATCAGCTCGCCGGTTTTCGAGTCGCTGTAATAGCTGGCGATGGTCGGCACAAAGGCCTTCTGATCGAGCGGCACGCCTGCTTGTTTGAACACTTCGGTGACCGGAATGACGGCTTTCTTCGCCTGCATCATCGTGGCGGTGCCGACTTCGTAGACCTGCAGAATGGCCGGCGCGTTGCCGCTGCGATAAGCGGCGATACCTGCGGCGAGAGTCTGGTCGTACGTGCCTTTGAAGACCGGGACGATCTTGTAGTCACTCTGCGATGCGTTGAACGCGTTGGCAATGTCGTTCAGACGTTCGCCCAACGCGGCTTCCATGCCGTGCCAGAACTGGATTTCGGTCGCGGCATGAGCCGCCTGGCTGATGCCGAAGCTCAACACGGCAGCGACGGAAAGTGAACGGAACAGCGGCTTGCAACTCATCGTTGTGTCTCCTGATCGGAACGGGCGCGAATGCGGATCGCGCGATTCTATTTATGCTCGATGACAGTACGACGGCGGTCATCGGAAGCCGCAATGTAGCATCGGCTGTCAGGAAACGGAAATGACGGGGAACGGGCGGGCGCTGCGCCGGAAATGAAAAAAGCCCGCTATAAAAGCGGGCTTTCTGAACGCACAATTTGCTGCGACGACCCGTTGGCCGTCGCGCAATCACGCGGCTTAGACGTTGAACAGGAAGTTCATCACGTCGCCGTCGTGAACGACGTATTCCTTGCCTTCCGCGCGCATCTTGCCCGCTTCCTTCGCGCCTTGTTCACCCTTGTAGGTGATGAAGTCGTTGAACGCGATGGTCTGCGCGCGAATGAAGCCGCGCTCGAAGTCGGTGTGAATCGCGCCGGCCGCCTGCGGTGCCGTGTCGCCGATATGGATCGTCCATGCGCGCACTTCCTTCACGCCTGCGGTGAAGTAGGTTTGCAGGCCCAGCAGCTTGAAGCCCGCGCGGATCACGCGGTTCAGGCCCGGCTCTTCCATGCCCATGTCGGCGAGGAACACTTCCATGTCGGCTTCGTCGAGGTCGGCGATTTCGGCTTCGATCGCCGCGCACACGGCCACGACCGGCGCGCCTTCGGCGGCGGCGAATTTCGTTACGGCGTCGAGGTGCGGGTTATTTTCGAAACCGTCGTCCTTGACGTTCGCCACGTACATGGTCGGCTTCGCGGTGATCAGGCAGAACGGCTTGAGCGTGGCTTTTTCTTCATCCGACAGATCGAGCGCGCGTACCGGCTTGGCCTGGTCGAGTTGCGCGCGGACCTTTTCCAGCACGGCGGCGTTCTTCGCGGCTTCCTTGTCGTTGCCCGACTTGGCGGCCTTCGAGTAGCGCGTCAAAGCCTTTTCGACGGTGGCGAGGTCGGCCAGCGCGAGTTCGGTGTTGATGACTTCGATGTCCGACAGCGGATCGACCTTGTTCGCGACGTGAATCACGTTGTCGTCTTCGAAGCAGCGCACCACGTGCGTGATCGCATCCGTTTCGCGGATGTTCGCGAGGAACTGGTTGCCGAGCCCTTCGCCCTTGCTCGCGCCCGCGACCAGACCGGCAATGTCGACGAATTCCACCACGGCCGGCAGGATGCGCTCCGGCTTGACGATTTCGGCGAGCGCCTTCAGACGCGCGTCCGGCACTTCGACGATGCCGACATTCGGCTCGATCGTGCAGAACGGATAGTTTTCGGCGGCGATGCCCGCCTTGGTCAGCGCATTGAACAGGGTGGACTTGCCGACGTTAGGCAGGCCGACGATGCCGCATTTGAGGCTCATGGAAATCCTTCGATGAATCAGTAAGTTGCGTGATGTGCTCGACGCTGTGTGCGGGATTCGAAAAGCCTTCGCGGTGGCGTGGCGGCGGCAAACGCAGCGGAGCGGGACAAGTCACCGAATCGGGGCGTTGGCTCAACGATTGAGTGCGAGTTTTGTCACGGAAAGCGCAATTGTAACCCGTTCGGATCGGCTGGCCGGTGCCCGGCGAGGAACTCGCGCGCATTGCGCCCGAATGGGCGCGAACCGGCGGCGGGGCGCAGCGCCGACAAGGCCGCCCGGATCGTCGCCGGAACCTTATTGCATCCTTCTGACGATTTCGTGCGACCCCTGTAGAATCGCCGAACCGGGGCCGCCAGAGCCCTTTACAGGGGGGCGCAGCGTGAAAATCATCGGATGGGTGGGGGTTGGTTTGGCCGTCGTGATAGTCGCCAGCGCGGCCGCGACGTGGCTGTCGACGGGCTTCGACGAGGCCCAGGCGAATTCGGACCGGCAAACGGTCGATTGCCTGACAGGCCGTCTGACGAAAGAAGATCGGGCGACCATCGCCCAATCCGCCGACAGGAACGATCTCGACACGCTGTGGCATGTCTACGACCGCTATTTCCCGGACTGCGCCGTGCGGGGCGATCAGCGCGATCGCAAAACCGAACTCGAAGCGAGCGCCTGGCGCACCTTGCAAGCCGATCCCGATTTCGCGAGGCTGCGCGAATCGAATGCAGCGATGGCAGCGGGCTCGCATTAGCGGCCGTTGCGGGACCTCGCCGCAAGTCCCGCATTTAAAGGCTCCGTTGCACGCCCACACGCCATTTGCGAACGCGCAAATGGCGTGTGGGTCGATCCGTCCCTCGCACCCCCCGCAGCTATAATGCGCGGATGAACGCACATCACCAGACCTTTGATGCCGCCGTGATCGGCGGCGGGCTCGTCGGCAAGACCGCGGCGCTGGCGCTCACGCAAGGCGGACTGCGCGTGGCGCTGCTCGCGCAAGCTTGCGCACCGTTGCCCGCCGGCGCGTCTTTCGATTCGCGGGTCTACGCGTTGTCGTCGAGTTCGCAGGCGTTGCTCGAACGCTTGCGGGTCTGGCAGGCGCTCGATCTGCCACGGCTCGGCCCGGTCTACGACATGCGCGTCTACGGCGACGCGCACGCCGAACTGCATTTTTCCGCCTTTCAGGCTTCGGTGCCGCAACTCGCGTGGATCGTCGAGTCGTCGGTAATCGAACGCGCGCTCGACGCCGCGCTGCGCTTTCAGCCGAATCTCACCTGGATCGACACCCGCGCTCAGGCGCTCGACTTCACGCCGGAAAGCGCGAGCGTCGGCCTCGCCAACGGCAACGTGATCGAAGCTGATCTGCTGGTCGGCGCGGACGGCGCCCATTCATGGGTGCGCGCACAAATCGGCTCGAAGATGGATCGGCGCGACTATAAGCAAACCGGCGTGGTCGCCAATTTCAAGGCGGGCAGGCCGCACGGCGAAACCGCCTACCAATGGTTCAAGGACGGCGAGATCATCGCGCTGCTGCCTATGCCGGATGGCCATCTGTCGCTAGTCTGGTCGGCGCGTACCGAGCACGCCGAGCAACTGCTCGCGCTCGATCCCGCGCAGCTTGCCGCCGAGGTGGAACGCGTGACCGGCGAGCAGTTCGGCGCGCTCGAATGCGTGACGCCCGCGCAAGGTTTCCCGCTCGCGTTGCAAACGGTGGACAGGCTGGTCGCGCCGCGTGTCGCGCTGGTCGGCGATGCCGCGCATCTGATTCATCCTCTGGCGGGGCAAGGCATGAACCTCGGTTTGCGCGATGTTGCCGCGCTTGCCGAAACGGTCGCGGGCAAGGAGTCGTTCCGCGATCTCGGCGACACGGTGCTGCTGCGCCGCTACGAACGCGCGCGCCGCGAAGACATTCGCGCGCTGATGGTCGCCACCGACGGTCTGCAAAAACTCTTCTCCGTCCCCGGACCGTTTGCGAAGGTTCTGCGCAACACGGGCATGGCCTTCGTCGGCGCGCAGCCGTTCATCAAGCGCTGGCTGGTGTCGGCTGCGTTGGGATAAACCAGAGGCGCGTCAGCCGCGGCTGGCGACACAGGTATCATGAACGGATCGACGCCGTTCCGGTCAGATCGGAAACGTCTGAAAACGCGTAATTCACGCGATTGAACTCAGGAATTCAGCATGAAAAAGACCTTCCGCATGGTAGCCGCCGCGCTGGCGATCGCTGCCGTCACGCTGGGCTGCTCCGCCCAGGCCGACCAGGCCACCGACAAGCTCAAAGCCACGCTGCAAACGCGTTTGTCTGACGTGACGATCAAGAGCATCACGAAGTCGCCGATTGCCGGCTTGTATGAAGTGAACCTCGGCACGCAAATCGTCTATAGCGACGCCAACGGCGATTACCTGCTGCTCGGCGACATGGTCGACGCGAAGACCCGCAAGAATCTGACCGAAGCTCGTCTGTCGGAAACCAACCGCATCGACTTCGCGAGCCTGCCGTTCGCGAATGCGGTGAAGGTCGTGAAGGGTAACGGCGCGCGCAAGATCGCCGTGTTCTCCGATCCGAACTGCCCGTATTGCAAGCAGCTCGAAACGTCGCTGAAATCGCTCGATAACGTGACGGTCTACACGTTCCTGTACCCGGTTCTGTCGCCGGATTCGACCGCCAAGTCGAAGTCGATCTGGTGCTCGACGGATCGCGCGAAGGCCTGGGAATCGTGGATGCAGGACCATCAGGCGCCGACCGCCGCCGGCACGTGCGACACCGCCGCGATCGACAAGAACCTCGCGCTCGGCCACGCGATGAACGTCGACGGCACGCCGACCGTGTTCCTCGCCGACGGCCGCCGTCTGCCGGGCGCGGTGCCGGCCGACCGTCTGGACAAGGAAATGTCCGCGGTGCATTGAGCACGCGGTACATAGTGAGGACAAGGAGGCGCGCAGGGCGCCTCCTTTCGCATCAAGACTCCGAATCTCCCCGCCTCAAGTCAATCTCTCAACATCCAATTCCGCCGCCGATGAAGCCGATCCGCTACACCATCGTTCCGAAGCAACCTGCCGCCCATCTGTTCGAAGTCATCGTGACCGTCGCCGATCCCGATCCGGCCGGTCAGCGTTTCATGCTGCCGGTGTGGATTCCAGGCAGCTACATGGTGCGCGAGTTCGCGCGCAACATCGTCACGCTGCGCGCGACCAACGAAGCGGGCCGCAAGGTGCGCGTCGAAAAGACCGATAAGCACACGTGGCAGGCCGCGCCGGTCAAAGGCGCGCTGACGTTGCGCTACGAGGTGTATGCATGGGACATGTCGGTGCGTGCCGCGCATCTCGACGATACGACCGGCTTTTTCAACGGCACGAGCGTGTTTCTGTCGCCGCTCGGTCATGAGGAGGCGCAGTGCGTCGTGGATATTCAGAAGCCGGAAGGCGCGGCGTATCGCGGCTGGCGTGTGGCGACCGCATTGCCGGAAGCGCGCGGCACGAAGCGCTACGGCTTCGGTGAATATCGCGCGCAGAACTATGACGAACTGATCGACCATCCGGTGACACTCGGCGAATTCGCTCTGGCGACGTTCAGCGCGCATGGTGTGCCGCACGATATCGTGATCGCCGGACGGGTGGTCGGGCTGGATATGGCGCGCTTGTCCGCCGACCTGAAGCGTATTTGCGAAGCGCAAATTGCGCTGTTCGAACCGAAGACGAAGAAAGCGCCGGTCGACCGCTATGTGTTCATGACGCAAGCCGTGACCGATGGGTACGGCGGGCTGGAGCATCGCGCATCCACCGCGCTGATCTGCAATCGCGGCGACCTGCCGGTGCAGGGCCGCGACGCCGCCAGCGAAGGCTACCGGACTTACCTCGGCCTGTGCAGCCACGAATACTTCCACACGTGGAACGTGAAGCGTATCAAGCCCGCCGTGTTCGCGCCGTACGACCTGAGCGTCGAAAACTACACGTCGCTGCTGTGGCTGTTCGAAGGCTTCACGTCTTATTACGACGACCTGATCCTCGTGCGTAGCGGCCTGATCTCGCAGGACGACTATTTCGGCCTGCTCGGCAAGGTGGTGGGCGGCGTGCAGCGCGGCAGCGGCCGTCTGAAGCAGACCGTCGCCGAAAGCTCGTTCGACGCGTGGGTCAAATACTATCGGCAGGATGAAAACGCGCCGAACGCGATCGTCAGCTATTACACGAAAGGCTCGCTGGTCGCGCTCGCATTCGATCTGACGATTCGCGCGCAAACCAACAACCGCAAATCGCTCGATGACGTGATGCGTCTGCTGTGGCAGCGCTTTGGCCGCGACTTCTATCGCGGCAAGCCGGTCGGCGTCGAAGAAAGCGAGATCGAGGCGCTGTTCGCCGAAGCAACCGGCGCGGAGCTCGGCGAACTGTTCGCCGAAGGCGTGCACGGCACGCGCGATCTGCCGCTCGACACATTGCTCGCACCGCTCGGCGTTTCGCTGACGCCTGAGTTCGACAAGAGCGGCAAGCCGACGCTCGGCGCGCGTCTGCGCGGCGGCGCGGATTGCACGCTGGCCGCTGTCCACGAAGGCAGCGCCGCACAAAAAGCCGGGCTGTCGGCGGGCGACGTGCTGATCGCGCTCGACGGCCTGCGCGTGACCGGCTCGAATCTTGACGGACTGCTGTCGCGTTATCAGCCGGGTGCGAAAGTGGAGATTCACGCGTTCCGCCGCGACGAGCTGCGTACCGCACAAGTCAAGCTGGACGGGCCTGAAGTACAGCGCTACAAGCTCGCCGTCAGCGACAAACGGGCGGCGGCGCGCAAGGCTCGCGACGCGTGGCTGGCAAGCTGACCGTCATTCCGGCCGCTATTCATTAGCGGCGACGGCGGCGGATTGTCCTACCAGTGCAACAATCCGTCGCCGCCGGATGGCTTTTTCCCGGATCGGTAAAAAAACACAATGGCTCCACTCGCGCAACACTGCGCGCCCCACTCTGGAGTCAACCATGACCACGATCCTGCAAATCAACTCGGCAGCCCGCTCGCAAGGCGCGAACTCGACGCTGCTCGTCAACGAGCTGACCGCAAAGCTGCAACAATCGAATCCGGGCGCGCAAGTCGTCGTCCGCAATCTGCAAGCTGAGCCGCTGCCGCATCTGGACGACGCCGTGCTCGGCGCGTTCTTCACGCCGGCAGACCAGCGCACGGCCGAACAGGCTGCGATCGCTGCCCGCAGCGAAGCGCTGATCGCCGAACTGCAAGCCGCCGACATCGTCGTGATCGGCGCACCGATGTACAACTTCGGCATCTCGTCGCAACTGAAGACGTACTTCGACTTCATCGCGCGTGCCGGCATCACGTTCCAGTACACGGCGAACGGCCCGGAAGGTCTCGTGAAGGGCAAGAAGGTCTACGTCGTGTCGGCACGCGGTGGCAAGTATCTCGGCACGCCGAACGACAGCCAGACGCCGTATCTGACGAGCTTCCTCGGCTTCCTCGGCATGACCGATGTGAACTTCATCTACGCTGAAGGCCTGAACATGGGCCCGGACGCTGCTGGCGCCGCTCTGGCTGCCGCGCGTGAAGCGATCGCCGCCGCGTAAGTTCTGATCCACCGGCCGGCGCGTCGACGCGGCGGACGGCGTTCGATTTGCGGTTGAATGAAAAAACGCCACGAATGTGAATTCGTGGCGTTTTGTTTTTGCGGCGCGATGGGTGCCGGGCTGGGTTTCGCGAAGGTGCAGTTACGCGAGCATTTGCGCTTCGTCGGGCAGACGCCAGTCGATTGGCTGACGGCCATGCTCGACGAGATAGTCGTTAGCCTTCACAAAATGCCCGCAGCCGAGAAAGCCTCGGTGCGCCGACAGCGGCGACGGATGCGGCGCCTCCAGCACGTAATGCGATTTCCCGCCGAGCAGCGCGCGCTTGGCCTGCGCATGCGCGCCCCACAGCATGAACACGAGGCCGTCGTGACGCATCGCCAGTTCGTGGATCAGCGTGTCCGTGCATTTTTCCCAGCCGCGTTTCGCGTGACTCGCCGCGCTATCGCGTTCGACGGTCAGCACTGTGTTCAGCAGCAGCACACCCTGTTTGGCCCACGTGTCGAGACAACCGTGGCGCGGCGTTTCGTGGCCGAGAGTCGCGGCGATTTCCTTGAAGATGTTGCGCAGCGACGGCGGCGTGCGCACGTTCGGCGCGACGGAAAACGCGAGTCCGTGCGCTTGCGGCGTGCCGCGATCTTCGCCGTGATACGGGTCCTGGCCAAGGATCACCACTTTCACTTCGTCGGGGCTGGTCAGGCGCAGCGCGCGGAAAACATCGGCGGGATAAACGGTTTTGCCGGCCGCGCGCTCACCGTCGACGAAACGGCACAGCGGCGCGTACGCATCGCTGTCGATGAACGGCTTCAGATGCGCGCGCCAAGCGGGCGGCAGCGCGGCGAATTGGGCTTCGAGCGTGGGCGGCGGCGAACCAGCGGCCGCAGACGACTGCGGTTGCGCATCTGCATTGGCCGGCGCGGCGGAGGCGTCGTCGAACAAGGAAGCTTGCGACGAACTGGAGCGGGTACGGGAGGCGGAGGTCATGGCGGGGGAGTGTCGCAGCAAACGCGGTCCGGCTCAACCGGCCCGCAACTGATACCCGCGCTGCGCCTTGCTGACGTTGTCGGGCGCGAGGCCTTTGACTTGCTTGCCGAGTTCCGCCGCGAGCGAGTGGAGCGCAGCTTCGTCGCCGGACTTCAGTTCCAGTTCGACTTCCGAAATCGGCGCGCGACGGTTTTCGCCATTTACTTCGGCGAGCACATCGCCCTGGTCGATCGCAGCTTCGATTTCCGAGCCGTCGAATTCGACATGCCACAGCGTCCGCGTGAAATTCGTGCGGAACAATTCGATCAACGCGGGGGCCGCCTGACGCAACGCGTCAGCGGCAGCGGGTTCGTCGCATTCGCGCAGCAACGCGTCGATCTCCAGCTTTTGACCGGCGACCGGCATTTCCCACTCGTGCCGGCTATGCAAACCGTCTTTCGCCTGACCCACGGTTTTGAATGTTTGCAACCAGCCGTCCGGCGTCTGACGCAGACGCAGCGCGCTTTTCGAGCTTGCCAGCGTGAGCTGCGGCGTGTCGAAGTAAATGTTCACCAGCTTGACCGGCTGCCCATCGACTTTTGTCCGCGCGACGAACCATTGCGCTGCCGATTGCACCTGCTCAACCGGCAATGCCAGTTTGATTTCGCGTTCCATGCCCATGTACTGCTCCGCTGCGTTCGCTGTTCGCTAAACCGTGATCAGAAAAACATCCGCGCAAGTTCCACGCCCGGCTCGTCCGCGCGCATGAACGCCTCGCCGACGAGGAACGTGTGCACGTTCATCGCACGCAAACGCTCGACATCGGCGCGCGCCAGAATGCCCGATTCCGTGACGACGATCCGGTCGTCGGGAATCGATTCGAGCATGCCGATGGTCGTGTCGATCGACGTTTCGAACGTGCGCAGATTACGGTTGTTGATGCCGATCAGCGGCGTTTTCAGCGTGAGCGCTTCCTGCAGCTCGCGGCTGTCGTGCACTTCGACCAGCACGGCCAGGCCCAGCGAATGAGCAAGCGCTTCGAGGTCCTGCATTTGCGAGGTGTCGAGCGCGGCGGCGATCAGCAGGATCGCGTCGGCGCCCATCGCGCGGGCTTCGACGATCTGATACGGATCGACGATAAAGTCCTTGCGCAGCACCGGCAGATTGCAAGCCGCGCGCGCTTCCTGCAGATACGCGACGCTGCCCTGGAAGAATTGCACGTCGGTCAGCACGGACAGACAGGCTGCGCCGTGCTTCTCGTACGAACGCGCGATCTCGGCCGGCACGAAGTTTTCGCGCAACACGCCTTTCGACGGGCTTGCCTTCTTCACTTCGGAAATCACCGCGGCCAGGCCGGCGGCGTGTTTGGCGCGCAATGCGCCGACGAAATCGCGGATATCGCGCGACGACGCTTCGAGGCGCAGTTCTTCAAGCGGCGCGCTCTGTTCGGCCGCGCGAACTTCTTCGCGTTTGACCGCGATGATGCGGTCGAGGATGTCGCTCATAAGTGTCTCGCTACGTTGATGACTGGTGGATCACTTCTTGAATTGCTGGCTGAAGCGGACCAACTCGTCGACTTTCGCGCGAGCCTTGCCGCTCGCGATCGCTTCGCGCGCCAACTGGATGCCGTCCGCAATCGACGACGCCACGTTCGCCGAATACAGCGCCGTGCCCGCGTTCAGCGTGACGATTTCGCGCGCGACGCCCGGTTTGTTGTCGAGCGCGTCGAGCAGCATCGCTTTCGATTCGCTCGCGTCGGCCACTTTCAGCGAACGGTTCGATACCATCTGCATGCCGAAATCTTCCGGGTGAATCTCGTACTCGAAAATCTCGCCGTCGCGCAATTCGCCGACCTGCGTAGCCGCGCCGAGCGACACCTCGTCCATGCCGTCCATGCCGTACACCACCAGCACGTGCTTCGCGCCGAGGCGCTGCATCACGCGAACCTGAATGCCGACGAGGTCGCCGTGGAACACGCCCATCAACTGGTTCGGCGCGCCGGCCGGGTTGGTCAGCGGGCCGAGAATGTTGAAGATGGTCCGCACGCCGAGTTCGCGGCGCACCGGTGCGATGTTTTTCATCGCGGGGTGATGGTTCGGCGCGAACATGAAGCCCATGCCGGTTTCCGCAATCGACGCCGCGACCTGGTCCGGTTGCAGATCGATATTCACGCCGAGTTCTTCGAGCACGTCGGCGCTGCCCGACTTGCTCGACACGCTGCGGCCGCCGTGCTTCGCGACTTTCGCGCCAGCCGCGGCCGTGACGAACATCGTCGCCGTGGAAATGTTGAAGGTGTGCGCGCCGTCGCCGCCGGTGCCGACGATATCGACGAAATTCGAGTTGTCCTGCACCTCGACGTGGCGCGCGAATTCACGCATGACCGTGGCCGCGGCCGTGATCTCGCCGATCGTCTCTTTCTTCACGCGCAAACCGGTGATGATCGCCGCCGACATCACGGGCGAAAGCTCGCCGCGCATGAGGAGCCGCATCAGATGCAGCATTTCGTCGTGGAAAATCTCGCGGTGCTCGATGGTCCGTTGCAGCGCTTCCTGGGGCGTAATCGACATGATTTCGTCTCTCTTCATCAAGCGTTGCGGTTCGATTGAGCCGCCATCTGGCTGCTCGCGAGCTTCGATTGTTTGACGAAGTTTTCGAGCAACGCGTGGCCGTGTTCGGACAGGATCGATTCCGGGTGGAACTGCACGCCTTCAACCGCCAGTTCCTTGTGACGCACGCCCATGATCTCGCCATCTTCGGTCCACGCGGACACTTCGAGGCAATCGGGCAGCGATTCGCGTTCGATCGCGAGCGAGTGATAGCGGGTCACGACGAAATGCTTCGGCAGATCGGCGAACACGCCTTTGCAGTCGGTTTCGATCGTGCTGACCTTGCCGTGCATGATGGTCTGCGCGCGCACCACGCGTCCGCCGAATGCTTCGCCGATGGCCTGATGGCCGAGGCACACGCCGAGAATCGGCGTCTTGCCGGCGAATTCGCGCAGCACGTCGAGGGTAATGCCCGCGTGCTGCGGGTTGCTCGGACCGGGCGACAGGCAGATGCGCTCGGGGTTGAGCTTCGCGATGTCGTCCAGCGTGATTTCGTCGTTCCGGTAGGTGCGGACGTCTTCGCCGAGTTCGCCGAAGTATTGCACCAGGTTGTAGGTGAACGAGTCGTAATTGTCGATCATGAGCAGCATGGTGTATCTCCGGTCAGAAGTCGCTATCGAGGCCGTCTTGAACCTGTTCGGCGGCGCGCAACACGGCGCGTGCCTTGTTCTCGGTCTCTTGCCATTCGGATTCGGGCACTGAATCCGCGACTACGCCAGCAGCCGCCTGCACATACAGATTGCCGTTCGCGATCACGCCGGTGCGGATCGTGATGGCGAGATCCATTTCGCCAGTGAACGACAGGTAGCCGACTGCTCCGCCGTACAGACCGCGCTTCACCGGTTCCAGTTCGTCGATCAGTTCCATCGCGCGAACCTTCGGCGCGCCGGACAGCGTGCCGGCGGGGAAGGTCGCGCGCAGCACGTCGAAATTGGTGGTGCCGGGCTTCAGCTTGCCTTCGACCGAACTCACGATGTGCTGAACATGCGAGTACTTTTCGATCACCATCTTGTCGGTCACGACCACCGAGCCGATTTGCGCGATACGGCCCACGTCGTTGCGCGCGAGGTCGATCAGCATTACGTGTTCGGCGATTTCCTTCGGGTCGTTCAGCAGTTCGGTCGCGAGTTCCGCGTCGCGTTCCGGCGTATTGCCGCGCGGACGCGTGCCCGCCAGCGGCCGGATCGTGACGATACGATCCTCACCGCGCTTTTCCTGACGCACCAGAATTTCCGGCGACGCCCCGACCACATGGAAATCGCCGAAATTGTAGAAATACATATACGGCGACGGATTCAGCGAGCGCAGCGCGCGATACAGCGACAGCGGATTGTCGCGATACGGCTTGGTCAGACGCTGGCCGACCTGAACCTGCATCAGTTCGCCGGCTGCGATGTATTCCTTCGCCTTGCGCACGGCTGCCAGATAGTCGTCTTTGGCGAATTCGCGGTAAGTCTCGGTGCGCACGCTGGCCGACGTGACCGGCGGCTGCACGGTCGTCCGCAAACGCTGACGCAATTCACGCAGACGCTGTTTGGCCTTCGCGTACGCCTCGGGCTGCGCCGGATCGGCGTAGACCACCAAATAAAGTTTGCCCGCGAGGTTGTCGATCACCGCGACTTCTTCGGTGAGCAGCAACTGGATGTCCGGCAGGTTCAGATCGTCTTTCGGCGCGCTGTTCGCGAGCTTTTTCTCGATATAACGCACTGCGTCGTAGCCGAAATATCCGGCGAGACCGCCTGCGAATCGCGGCAAACCCGGGCGCTGCGCCACTTTGAAGCGCCCCTGGAATTGCTGAATGAACTCGAGCGGATCGCCCTCGTGCGTTTCGACGACCTTGCCGTCGCGCACCACTTCCGACACGCCGTTGCGGGTGCGCAGCAACGTGCGCGCCGGCAGTCCGATGAACGAGTAGCGGCCGAAACGTTCGCCACCCACCACCGATTCCAGCAGAAACGAGTTCGCGCCGTTGCGCTCGGTTTGCGCCAGCTTCAGATACAGCGAAAGCGGCGTTTCGAGGTCGGCCAGCGCTTCGGCGATCAGCGGGATGCGGTTGAAACCCTCGTTGGCGAGGGACTGGAATTCGAGTTCGGTCATGTTCCGATCCTGTACGGTGGTCCGGCAGCAGGGTGCGTCGGACAAAGCGGGGCGTAGCGCAACCGGTCAGGGTGTTCGTGGACTACTCAACACGATGATGATACCGACCGGCGCGAGTTTCCCATCGACGCGTGCAAAGGGTTTCAGCGCACAGATGTACTTTGCGGGCACATGCAGGCCGAATCAACCGATGCAGCGAAACAAGATGATGGAAAAAACGCGTGAGCGCAGCGAAGTAAAAAACGGTTGCCGAAGACGAGCTTCAGCGTACCTCAGGCGAGGTTAGCGCGACCAGCGACGCCAGGGCCAGGCTCCCCGGTCGATGCTAATCAGACTCCGTTTTTTATTCAGAAACATGAGGTTGAAGGACTTTTCAAGTCGTGGAATGGTGCGCTGCGATCGCCTTGGCGGCATCGGACAGCGAGGCAACTATACCATCGGATTTTATTGTTTGTATAGCTTGGCCGTGGTTGTAGCCGTACGGCACGGTGAGCGTCGCCATGCCCGCCGCGCGGCCCGCCAGCGCGTCGTTTTCCGAATCGCCGATGGCCACCGTAGCCTGCGGTTCGACGCCCAGTTGCGTCGCAGCGGTAAGCATGGGCAACGGGTCCGGTTTCTTTTTTGGCAGACTGTCGCCACCGAGCACGACGCTAAAGTATTGGGCAAGCCCGTACTGTTCAAGCAATTCGACCGCGAACCGATGCGGCTTGTTGGTCACGCAGGCGAGCTTGAGGCCGGCGTCGCGCATGGCGCGCAAACCAGCCTCGACATCGGGGTAAAGCCGTGTGTGCAGACCGTTGATCTTCGCGTATTCGGCCTGATAGATCGCGAGCGCCTCGTCGAAGCGGTCTTGCGCGTGCTCCGTCTCGAAGCGCGGCGCGAGCACGCTGCGGATCAGATGCTCCGAACCCTTGCCGACGTAACCGACCACCTCCTCGCGCGATGTTTCCGTCGCGTCGAGTTGCGCGAGCATGCCGTTCAGGCCGGCTGTGAAGTCGTCGGCGGTATCGATCATCGTGCCGTCGAGGTCGATGATCGCGGCTTGCAGGCGCGGGCCGGTGAAGGTCGGGGCAGGGAACGGAGTGGTCATATTGCGTGCGGGTAATCAGTGCTGAACGTTGGCGAGCGCGGCGCGCATCTTGTCGATCACGACCTTGTGATCGGGCTGGCCGAAGATTGCAGAACCTGCCACGAATGTGTCCGCGCCAGCCGCCGCAATTTCCGCGATGTTGTCGACTTTCACGCCACCGTCCACTTCCAGATGGATCTCGCGGCCTGTGCGTTCCTTGTAAGCGTCGATCCGCTTGCGGGCTTCGCGCAGCTTGACCAGCGCCTCGGGAATGAACGACTGGCCGCCAAAGCCCGGATTCACCGACATGATCAGCACGAGGTCGACCTTGTCCATTACGTAATCCAGATGGCTGAGCGACGTGGCCGGGTTGAACACCAGGCCGGCCTTACAGCCGTGATCGCGGATCAGCGAGAGCGTGCGGTCGATATGGTCCGAGCCTTCCGGGTGAAAGCTGATGATATTGGCGCCGGCCTTCGCGAAGTCCGGCACGATGCGGTCGACCGGGCGCACCATCAGGTGCACGTCGATCGGCACGTCGACGTGCGGGCGGATCGCCTCGCAGACGAGCGGACCAATGGTCAGGTTCGGCACGTAATGGTTGTCCATCACGTCGAAGTGAATCCAGTCGGCGCCGGCGGCGACGACGTTGCGGACTTCTTCGCCCAGGCGGGAGAAATCAGCGGACAGAATGCTGGGAGAAATGCGGAATTGCGTCATGGTGGGGGAGGATGCAAGCGGGAAAGCGTCATTTTACCGTTTTGTTCGCCTCAGAACCGCCTGGCCAAAGGTTATAAGCCTGCGCCCCAAGTTCTTGCGACGAAATCACAAATCGCCTTAATGGCCTTTGGCTCGAGGATTTGTCCGGTTGCGGGCATCCCCCGCATCAAGCAGAATGCCAATCCATACGCGCCGCATCGCCGGTACGCCGCAAACCATTGGCGTTCGGGCTTTCCCGCGATTTTCCATAGCAGTTTGATCAGACCGGAATCAGGATGAGCCAGTACGAATTCAGCGTGTCGGCGCAGGTGCAGTTTCTGCCCGAAGAGTCGGACCCGGAGCGCCGCCAGTATGCGTTCGCATACACGCTGACCATTCGTAACACCGGTCAGGTGCCTGCGCAGTTAATCGCGCGTCATTGGGTGATTACCGACAGCGATAACAATGTTCAGGAAGTGAAGGGCTTGGGCGTGGTAGGGCATCAGCCGCTGCTTAAACCAGGCGAGCACTTTGAGTACACGAGTTGGGCGGTGATTGCCACGCCGGTCGGTACCATGCGTGGCGCTTATTTTTGCGTGGCAGAAGACGGCGAGCGTTTTGATGCGCCGGTGTCGGAGTTCATTTTGCGCATGCCGCGTACGTTGCATTGAACTGGGGCGTTGGTCCGCGGTCTTTAAAACGGTTGAACGAGCGGTTGATTCACTATTAAGCGTGAAGTGGAGCGCCTTGCGTCACTGTGGTTTTTGCTGCTTCTGCTGTTCATTGGCTTTGGCGCGCGCCGTTTTCTTCTTGCCGGACGACGTCCATACGACGATGAAGACGAGCAGGAAGAGCGCGATGAGCGACTCCAGCGCGAAGATGAGCATCGGGTATTCGTCGAACAGATCAGACATGGCGGTTTCCATCAAGAACGAACATTGTATGCGTTTTGTCCGCACGGCCGGAGCATGGCTCGGAGCGCTTTCGGTAGCGGTAATGCTGGCGTCCTGCGGGGGCGGCGGCGCGGTCCGGTCGACGGTTTCGCCACCCACGGGCGCCGCGATCATTCCTGGCCAGATTGCCGCCACGCGGCTCACGGCCGTTGCCTGGCAACAGGTGCCGGGTTGGCAGGATGACTCGCTGATCGGGGCGACGGCTGCGTTGCGGCAAAACTGCGTGAGGCTGGCGCGTCAACCTAACTGGTCCCGCGCGTGTGCTGCAGCCGCGCAAATCGACGACCTCGACGTCACCAGTGCGCGGGCTTTCTTCGAAGCCTATTTCACCCCGTTCCAACTGGCCAATACCGACGGCACGCTCGACGGACTCGTCACAGGCTACTACGAGCCGTTGCTGCGCGGATCGCGCACGCGGCATGGCGTGTATCAGACGGCGTTGTATCGCTGGCCGTCCGGTTATCGCGCAGGCGCGGCGATGCCGGCGCGTGCGCAGCTTGAGCGTGCAGGTGTGCTCACCGGCAACGAACTTGTCTGGGTCGACGATCCGATTGAGGCGTTTTTCCTGCAGGTGCAGGGTTCTGGCCGGGTCGTGATGGAAGACGGCAGCGTGATGCGCGTCGGTTTTGGTGGCACGAACAATCAACCGTACAAGTCGATCGGACGCTGGCTGCTTGATCGAGGCGAACTGACGCCTTCGCAGGCGACCATGCAAGGCATCAAGGCATGGGCGCGCGCGAATCCGACGCGTGTCGATATGCTGCTCGATACGAATCCGCGATTCGTGTTTTTCCGCGAGATGCCGGCTGGTGAGAGTGTGCCGAGTGGCGGCGCCGATGGTCCTATCGGCGCACTCGGCGTGCCGTTGACGCCGGAACGGTCGATCGCTGTCGATCCGAGTTCGATTCCGCTTGGTACACCGGTGTTTTTGCAGACCACGCGTCCGTTGACGAACTCGCCGATGAATCGCCTCGTGTTCGCGCAGGACACGGGTTCGGCGATCAAGGGTGGCGTGCGTGCCGATTACTTCTGGGGCTTGGGCGACGATGCGGGCGATCTTGCCGGGAAGATGAAGCAGGGTGGCCGGATGTGGTTGTTGCTGCCGAATTCGTGAAGGCCTGGTGAGGCGGCTGCTTTCCGTACTTCTGTTAATTTCGAAGTCGAAGTGGCCGCCATGCGATTTGCGGATTTATAGATTTGCAAAGCACAGTTAGCGGCAAAGCCGGGTTTGACCGCCAGCCTGTGGCACCTCAGAGGAATAGCTGAAATGAAAAAGCGGCGTCACGTGTGGATTTAAATCCACACGTGACGCCGTTTTACTTTTTACGCGTAGTTAAAGGCCCGATCTACGCTTGTCCACCACACGTCGCGCCTTACCCACCGAACGCTCGATTCCGTTCACGCCCAACACGTTCACTACCGCGCTCACGCCGATCAGCGCCTTGATGTCATAGGCAAGCGCCTGCTTTGCGGTGTTCAATGCGCCTGAATCCGGTGCGCTTTCCGGACATGGTTCGACGTTCAGCGTCAATACGTCGAGCGGGCCTTCCTTGGTCAGCACGATCTGATAGTGAGGCGCGAGCGCGCGCTGCTTGAGCAGCAGTTCTTCAATCTGCGTCGGGAACACGTTCACGCCGCGCACGATCATCATGTCGTCCGAACGGCCGGTGATCTTTTCCATCCGGCGCATGGTGCGCGCGCTGCCGGGCAACAGACGCGTGAGATCGCGCGTGCGGTAGCGGACGATGGGCAGTGCCTCCTTGGTCAGCGACGTGAACACCAGTTCGCCAAGTTCGCCGTCCGGCAGTACTTCACCTGTGTCCGGGTCGATGATCTCGGGATAGAAGTGGTCTTCCCAGATGGTCGGGCCGTCTTTCGTCTCCACACATTCAGACGCCACGCCGGGGCCCATCACTTCGGACAGTCCATAAATGTCGACCGCATTGATGCCCATGCGCTTTTCGATTGCCTGACGCATGTCGTTGGTCCACGGCTCCGCGCCGAAAATGCCGAGACGCAGCGAGCAACTGGCCGGATCAATGCCTTGTCGCTCGAGTTCGTCCGCAATCGAGAGCATGTAGCTCGGCGTGACCATGATGATGTCCGGCTTGAAATCCTGGATGAGTTGCACCTGCTTTTCGGTCTGGCCACCGCCGAACGGAATCACGGTCAGCCCTGCGCGCTCGGCACCGTAGTGCGCACCGAGGCCGCCGGTGAAAAGCCCATAGCCATAGCTCACGTGGACCTTGTCGCCGCGCTTCGCACCGGCGGCGCGGATCGAGCGCGCGACGAGATTTGCCCACGTGTCGATATCGCGCGCCGTGTAGCCCACGACGGTCGGCTTACCCGTCGTGCCGGACGACGCGTGAATCCGCGAAACCTGTTCCTGCGGGACGGCGAACATGCCGAACGGGTAGCTATCGCGCAAATCCTTCTTCGTGGTGAACGGAAAGCGCGCGAGGTCGGCAAGAGTTTTCACCTCGCTTGGATGAACACCGGCTTCGTCGAACTTGCGTCGGTAGACCGGCGAATTTTCATAAGCGTGTGTCAGCGACCATTTGAGCCGTTCAAGTTGAAGCGCGACAAGTTCGTCGCGGCTGGCGGTCTCGATCGGGTCGAGCGGAAGGTCGGTGGTCATCGAATGTCTCCTTGCTGGCTCAATGCTTGTGTCTGATATACGGTGCGCTTGTGCGCAAAACCGGGGACTGTCTGAAATTTTTGCGTGATGCCGTTGAGGCGCCACTGCGTTTTCACCACGGCGTTGTTGCGACATTCGTCGCCATGTCGCCGTAGGGCTGCATATATATATGTGCTGCGCTTGCTGCTTTACCGTCTTTCAGTCGCCGGTGGGAATCAGGTTGCCTTTGATCTGTGCCGATTTGCCACGAAACATCGCGACGGTTTCCCCCGCGCGGTTCGTGACGCGAATATCGTAAATGCCAGTGCGCCCACTCAGCGTCTGCTCCATGGCTTCAGCTGTCAGCACTTCGTCGCGCGGTACCGGCTTCAGGAACTCGATCGAGCATCCCGCCGCGACCGTGTTGATGTTGTAGGTATTGCAGGCGAACGCGAACGTCGAATCGGCGAGCGTGAAAATAAGGCCGCCGTGGCAAATCTGATGGCCGTTCAGGAAGTCGTCGCGGACGGCCATGCGCAAACGCGCGTAGCCGGCGCGTACTTCGAGGATTTCCAAACCGAGCGCCCGGCTGCAAGCGTCGTTCTCATACATTGCCGCGGCGGTTGCGCGGGCGAGTTCGTCGGGCGTCATCTGGGTGGCGTGGTTAGTTTGGGTGGACATATCAGCGACCTTCGAAGCGCGGCGCGCGTTTTTCGACGAACGCCTGTACACCTTCGGCGTAATCGTGAGACGCACCGAGTTGGCGTTGCAAATCGCGTTCGAAATCGAGTTGGTGGTCGAGCGTCTGCGTGACGCCGGCACGCATTGCCTGCTTGATCGCGGCGATCGCGCGGGTGGGTTGCTGCGCGAGTTGGGCCGCGAGCTTGGCTACGGTGGGCGCGAGTTCCGCGTCGTCGAGCGCTTGCCAGATCAAGCCCCAGCTTTCGGCTTTTTCCGCGCTGAGTTTGTCCCCGGTAATGGCGAGTCCCAACGCGCGCGCCATGCCGACACGCTGCGGCAGGAACCAGGTGCCACCGGAGTCCGGCACGAGGCCGATTTTCACGAACGCCTGGATGAAACTGGCGCTTCGAGCCGCGAGCACGAGGTCGCAAGCGAGCGCGAGATTGGCGCCGGCGCCCGCAGCCGTACCGTTGACCGCCGCAATGACAGGAAGAGGCAGCGCTTGCAGCCGGCGAATCAGCGGATTGAAGTGCTCGTCGATCAGATCGCCCAGATCGGTCATGTCGCCCGGCGTGAAATCGAGGTCGGCGAGATCCTGTCCTGCACAAAATCCGCGACCGGCACCGGTAAGCACGAGTGCGCGGACATTGGACGCTTCGACCTGATCGAGCGCTGCGCTCAGTTCCTGATGCATCGCGCGCGTAAAGCTGTTGAGCTTATCCGGACGGTTCAGTGTGATAGTCGCCACATGGCTCGATGGATCGATGTCCAGGCGAATCGCTTCATATGACATTGGGTGTCTCCTCAAAGTCTCATCTGGCCGAAAGGCGCGCCAGCGTTGCTGTCAGATCCGCTCTATGACCAACGCAATACCCTGACCCACGCCGATACACATCGTGCAAAGCGCGAAACGGCCGTTGATTCGTTCCAACTGGTACAACGCGGTCGTAATCAGACGCGCCCCCGATGCACCCAGCGGATGACCAAGCGCGATGGCGCCGCCATTCGGATTCACTCGCGGATCGTCATCGCGCAGACCGAGTGTGCGCAGCACGGCCAACCCTTGCGATGCGAATGCCTCGTTCAGTTCGATCACGTCGAATTGTTCGAGCGTCATGCCGAGTTGCTTCAGAAGTTTTTGCGTTGCTGGCGCGGGACCAATTCCCATGATGCGCGGCTCGACGCCCGCTGTAGCCATGCCGACAACTCGTGCACGGCGACGCAGGCCGTATTGATCAGCCGCCTGTTGATTCGCGAGCAGCAGCGCGCAGGCACCGTCGTTCACACCGGACGCATTGCCCGCCGTTACGCTGCCGTCCGGACGAACCACGCCCTTGAGTTTCCCCAGGCTTTCGATCGACGTTTCCCGCAGGTGTTCGTCGAGAGTGACTCGCACCGGGTCGCCTTTCTTCTGAGCGATTTCTACGCCGACAATTTCGTGGGCCAAGGTACCGTCGCGCTGTGCGCGGGCCGCTTTCTGCTGACTCGCGAGCGCGAACAGATCTTGATCTGCGCGGCTGATACCGAACTCTACTGCGACGTTTTCTGCTGTTTCCGGCATCGAGTCGACACCGTACTGACGTTTCATCAACGGATTGATGAAGCGCCAGCCAATAGTCGTGTCGTAAATGTCAGCCTGACGCGAAAACGCGCTGGCCGCCTTGCCCATGACGAACGGTGCGCGCGTCATGCTTTCGACGCCACCCGCAATCATGAGGCGCGCCTCGCCCGACTTGATCGCACGCGCGGCCGTGCCGACCGCGTCCATGCCCGAGCCGCACAGGCGGTTGATGGTTGCACCCGGTGCGTCGGTGGGCAGGCCGGCCAGCAACGCGGACATACGCGCTACGTTGCGGTTGTCGTCGCCGGCCTGATTGGCGCAGCCGTAGATCACGTCGTCGAGCGCTCGCCAGTCCACGCCGGGATTGCGCTCGATCAGCGCACGGATTGGAACGGCGCCGAGATCGTCCGCGCGGACGTCCTTCAGGGCGCCGCCATAGCGGCCGATTGGAGTGCGAATCGCATCGCAAATGAAGGCGTCGTTCATTGGAGTTCCCGCTAAAAACGGATCAGCGAGCAATGCCGATCCGATGTCTCATGTTAGTTGGGGTGCACGGCCCGGTCCATTCGGCCAAATGGCATAGGACGAAGCCGTGCTTTGTCTTATGACGTTCAGCCAGCTACCGCTGGGGCCGCTTTCGGTTCAACATGAATGCGGCTTTGCACTACGCGGAAACGGTTTGCGACGAAGGCCGCATCGGCCAGCGCGGCATTGGCAGCCGGGTTGGCGCCCGTGCCGTGGAAATCGGAGAATGCAGCGGACTGGTTGACGAATACCCCGCCAGTCAGATTGACGGAGAGCGCTACGCCGCCGCGAATCGACGCTTCGTGTGCTTCTTCGAGCACAGCTTCATCGGTGCTGTAGACCGACAACGTCAGCGCACCGTGCTCGGCGGCGATTGCGCCCGCAAGGTTGAGTGACTGCGCAGTCGAATCTGTCGCGATGACGAAAGAGATCGGGCCGAACCATTCGCGGGTGAACTGTGCGTGGTCGTTAGCGGCATCGAGTTGCAGAACGAGCGGCGTGCGCACACGAGCATTGGCAAAGGCAGGGTGCTCAAGCGTCTGGCTTTCGACGAGAACGCGACCGAGCTTCGCGGCTTCGTCAATGCGCTGCGTGACGCCTTCGTTCTGAATCGCGCCCAGCAGTTCCACCGCGCGGGCCGGGTCGGCCACGAGTTTTTGCACGGCGCCGGCAATGGCCTGAGCGACTTCGTCGAAACCGAGCGTGCCGTCAGTCGTGCGGATGCCGTCGCGCGGCACGTAAATATTTTGCGGAGCGGTACACATCTGGCCCGAGTACAACGCGAGCGAGAAGGCAATGTTGCGGGCAGCAGCTTTGATGTCGTCGACCGAATCGATCACGATCTGGTTGACGCCGGCTTTCTCGGTATAGACCTGCGCCTGGTGCGCGTGGCGCTCGAGCCAGGTGCCGTTCTGTGTGCTGCCCGTGAAGTCGATGAGTTTGATTTCTGGCCGCAAAGCCAGGTCCTGAACGAGTGCGCCGTCGTTCGGTTCGGTGGCGAGCAGCGTGACGACGTTCGGATCGAAGCCGGCTTCGCGCAATACGTCGCGTGCAATTCGCACCGTCAACGCGAGCGGAAGAATCGCGCCCGGGTGCGGTTTAACGATGACTGTGTTGCCGGTGGCCAGGTCGGCGAAGAGGCCGGGGTAGCCATTCCATGTCGGGAACGTGCAGCAGCCGAGTACAAGACCGGTTCCTCGCGGCACCACCGTGTAGCGCTTGCGCATGGCGAGTGGCGGGTTTTTGCCTTGGGGCTTTTCCCAGTGAGCGTCGGAGGGGATTCGTCGCAACTGGTCCCATGCATAGACGACGGCTTCAAGCGCCCGGTCCTGAGCATGCGGGCCGCCGGCTTGAAAGGCCATCATGAATGCCTGGCCGGTCGTATGCATGACGCTGTAGCCAATTTCAAAGCTGGCTCGATTTACTCGCGTGAGAATTTCGAGACTCACGCCGATCCACGCCTGCGGGCCGGCGGCGCGCCAGTCGCGCTGGGCGGCAGCGGCGGCTGCGATTAGCGCGTCGGGGTCGGCTTTCGGGTAGCGAATGCCGAGCGGGAAGCCGAACGGAGAGACTTCGGCGCCGATCGTTTCCCCGGTCGATGGTTGATCCAGATCGAATGTCGTGTTGAGAAGCGCTTTGAATGCGGCTTCACCGTCCGCGTTAGCTGTTTCCCCGTACACTTTTGGACTGGGCATCTCAGCGAACGGGCTCCAGTAACCTCGCGTTTCGACCGCGGTGAGTGCCTTTTGCAGCGTGTCTTCGTGCTTGGTGAATAGCTGATGTGTCATGGCAGAGGGGCTTGGCTGTACGTTGGGGAAAAGCCTGTCTAATAATTGACCGACCGGTTGGTTGGTGAATGGTAGCATCATTAATCGAGCCACGCGAAGCGTTTTCGCGTGTGATTAACCATTAGGAAGGAGGCGGCATGGCGTACGAGAACATTCTGGTTGAGACGCGAGGGCGGGTTGGATTGGTCACATTGAATCGTCCGAAAGCGCTGAACGCGCTGAACGACGCGCTGATGGACGAGTTGGGCGCCGCGCTGCGCGAGTTCGACGCGGACGACGCGATCGGTGCGATCGTCGTGACCGGCAGCGAAAAGGCGTTTGCCGCCGGGGCCGACATCGGCATGATGGCGACGTACTCCTATATGGATGTCTACAAGGGCGACTACATCACCCGCAACTGGGAGACAGTGCGTTCCATCCGCAAGCCGATCATTGCCGCGGTGGCCGGCTTCGCTCTGGGCGGCGGTTGTGAGCTGGCAATGATGTGCGACATCATCTTCGCTGCAGACACCGCGAAGTTCGGGCAGCCGGAAATCAAGCTCGGCGTAATGCCTGGTGCTGGCGGTACGCAGCGATTGCCGCGTGCCGTGTCAAAGGCCAAGGCAATGGATCTTTGCCTGACCGCCCGTTTCATGGATGCAGCCGAAGCCGAGCGGGCCGGGTTGGTATCGCGAGTTATTCCGGCGGCCTCTCTGATTGACGAGTCGATCGCGGCAGCCGCGACCATCGCCGAATTCCCCTTGCCCGCGGTGATGATGGTGAAGGAGTCGGTCAATCGCGCATATGAAACGACGCTGGCCGAGGGCGTGCATTTCGAGCGCCGCCTGTTCCATTCGCTCTTCGCGACCGAAGATCAGAAAGAGGGCATGGCCGCCTTCGTCGAGAAGCGCAAACCGGTTTTTAAGAACCGTTAATACGCTTGTCAAAATAACGCTTGCAAGTGCCTGCGCGGCTCGCTAGAATCTCGCTCTTTCGTGCTTCGGATACCGGAGCACGGGGGAGCGGGAAAGCCAGCAGTGGCAAGGCTTCCAGCGAAGTAGGCAGGTTTGGTAAGTGATAAAAACCTGTTGACGACGCTGCGAAAGTTCTTCATAATCTCGTTTCTCTGCTGCAGACGCAGCGACGCAGAACGAAGCGGTGCCGGGTGGTTGGAGTGGGCGCAGTTTTGTGAGCGGATCGATCTTTAAAAATTAACAGCCGATAAGTGTGGGCGCTTGATGCGCGGTGCGAGTGGATCTTTCGGGGTCTGCTGCAAAGCAAAAGTATCAAGTCTCACACAGTAATGAAAGGAAGGTTTTTCTGTCCTCGGACAGATAATCATTCGTCAGTACGTTGAGTGAGCGACCGGTTCTTAACGGAACCGAAAAACAGTAACAGGTTTGAACTGAAGAGTTTGATCCTGGCTCAGATTGAACGCTGGCGGCATGCCTTACACATGCAAGTCGAACGGCAGCACGGGGGCAACCCTGGTGGCGAGTGGCGAACGGGTGAGTAATACATCGGAACGTGTCCTGTAGTGGGGGATAGCCCGGCGAAAGCCGGATTAATACCGCATACGCTCTACGGAGGAAAGGGGGGGATCTTAGGACCTCTCGTTACAGGGGCGGCCGATGGCAGATTAGCTAGTTGGTGGGGTAAAGGCCTACCAAGGCGACGATCTGTAGCTGGTCTGAGAGGACGACCAGCCACACTGGGACTGAGACACGGCCCAGACTCCTACGGGAGGCAGCAGTGGGGAATTTTGGACAATGGGCGCAAGCCTGATCCAGCAATGCCGCGTGTGTGAAGAAGGCCTTCGGGTTGTAAAGCACTTTTGTCCGGAAAGAAAACTTCCTGGTTAATACCCGGGGAGGATGACGGTACCGGAAGAATAAGCACCGGCTAACTACGTGCCAGCAGCCGCGGTAATACGTAGGGTGCAAGCGTTAATCGGAATTACTGGGCGTAAAGCGTGCGCAGGCGGTTCGCTAAGACAGATGTGAAATCCCCGGGCTTAACCTGGGAACTGCATTTGTGACTGGCGGGCTAGAGTATGGCAGAGGGGGGTAGAATTCCACGTGTAGCAGTGAAATGCGTAGAGATGTGGAGGAATACCGATGGCGAAGGCAGCCCCCTGGGCCAATACTGACGCTCATGCACGAAAGCGTGGGGAGCAAACAGGATTAGATACCCTGGTAGTCCACGCCCTAAACGATGTCAACTAGTTGTCGGGTCTTCATTGACTTGGTAACGTAGCTAACGCGTGAAGTTGACCGCCTGGGGAGTACGGTCGCAAGATTAAAACTCAAAGGAATTGACGGGGACCCGCACAAGCGGTGGATGATGTGGATTAATTCGATGCAACGCGAAAAACCTTACCTACCCTTGACATGTATGGAATCCTGCTGAGAGGTGGGAGTGCCCGAAAGGGAGCCATAACACAGGTGCTGCATGGCTGTCGTCAGCTCGTGTCGTGAGATGTTGGGTTAAGTCCCGCAACGAGCGCAACCCTTGTCCCTAGTTGCTACGCAAGAGCACTCTAGGGAGACTGCCGGTGACAAACCGGAGGAAGGTGGGGATGACGTCAAGTCCTCATGGCCCTTATGGGTAGGGCTTCACACGTCATACAATGGTCGGAACAGAGGGTCGCCAACCCGCGAGGGGGAGCCAATCCCAGAAAACCGATCGTAGTCCGGATCGCACTCTGCAACTCGAGTGCGTGAAGCTGGAATCGCTAGTAATCGCGGATCAGCATGCCGCGGTGAATACGTTCCCGGGTCTTGTACACACCGCCCGTCACACCATGGGAGTGGGTTTCACCAGAAGTAGGTAGCCTAACCGCAAGGAGGGCGCTTACCACGGTGGGATTCATGACTGGGGTGAAGTCGTAACAAGGTAGCCGTATCGGAAGGTGCGGCTGGATCACCTCCTTTCTCGAGCTAACGCATCAAGTGTTGAGCGCTCACGCTTATCGGCTGTAAATCAAGACAGACTCAGGGGTCTGTAGCTCAGTCGGTTAGAGCACCGTCTTGATAAGGCGGGGGTCGATGGTTCGAATCCATCCAGACCCACCACTGTTTCTGCGGTGGCTGCACTAATCGATAAAAACCTCTGTGATATCTGTATGACTGGGGGATTAGCTCAGCTGGGAGAGCACCTGCTTTGCAAGCAGGGGGTCGTCGGTTCGATCCCGTCATCCTCCACCAATCTTCAATGCCTAGTGTTCTGTGAGTGCACAGAATGTTATGCATTGGCGATTGAGCCAGTCAGTAGGGATACGCGGTTATAGCAATCGCGATATCGGCTGTCGTTCTTTAACAATCAGGAAGAAGTAGTAAAGAGATTCACGAAAGCATATCTAGAGATGGGTGTGTGAGTAGGTGGATCAGGGTTGTGATTGTATCAATGTATGAAAAGGTGATCGAAAGATTGCCTTGGAATACGGCGCAACACGAATACTCAACCTGTAGCGAGTGAGTGGACGGATTCCTTCGGGAATCGGGAGACACACCCGTTATAGGGTCAAGCGAACAAGTGCATGTGGTGGATGCCTTGGCGATCACAGGCGATGAAGGACGCGGTAGCCTGCGAAAAGCGGGGGGGAGCTGGCAAACGAGCTTTGATCCCCCGATATCCGAATGGGGAAACCCACTCCTTATGGAGTATCCATGACTGAATACATAGGTCATGAGAAGCGAACGCGGTGAACTGAAACATCTAAGTAACCGCAGGAAAAGAAATCAACCGAGATTCCCAGAGTAGTGGCGAGCGAAATGGGACCAGCCTGTACTCTTTATCTGTAGTGTTAGTCGAAAGCTCTGGAAAGTGCTGCCATAGCAGGTGATAGCCCTGTAGACGAAAACATTATGGAAGAACTAGGTGTACGACAAGTAGGGCGGGACACGTGAAATCCTGTCTGAAGATGGGGGGACCATCCTCCAAGGCTAAATACTCGTGATCGACCGATAGTGAACCAGTACCGTGAGGGAAAGGCGAAAAGAACCCCGGGAGGGGAGTGAAATAGATCCTGAAACCGCATGCATACAAACAGTAGGAGCCTCGCAAGGGGTGACTGCGTACCTTTTGTATAATGGGTCAGCGACTTACATTCAGTGGCAAGCTTAACCGATTAGGGCAGGCGTAGCGAAAGCGAGTCCGAACAGGGCGATTCAGTCGCTGGGTGTAGACCCGAAACCAGGTGATCTATCCATGGCCAGGATGAAGGTGCGGTAACACGTACTGGAGGTCCGAACCCACTAACGTTGAAAAGTTAGGGGATGAGCTGTGGATAGGGGTGAAAGGCTAAACAAACCTGGAAATAGCTGGTTCTCTCCGAAAACTATTTAGGTAGTGCCTCGTGTATCACCTTCGGGGGTAGAGCACTGTCATGGTTGTGGGGTCCATTGCGGATTACTACGCCATAGCAAACTCCGAATACCGAAGAGTGCAATCACGGGAGACAGACATCGGGTGCTAACGTCCGGTGTCAAGAGGGAAACAACCCAGACCGCCAGCTAAGGTCCCCAAATATTGCTAAGTGGGAAACGAAGTGGGAAGGCTAAAACAGTCAGGAGGTTGGCTTAGAAGCAGCCATCCTTTAAAGAAAGCGTAATAGCTCACTGATCGAGTCGTCCTGCGCGGAAGATGTAACGGGGCTAAGCAATATACCGAAGCTGCGGATGCACATTTATGTGCATGGTAGGAGAGCGTTCCGTAAGCCTGCGAAGGTGCATTGAAAAGTGTGCTGGAGGTATCGGAAGTGCGAATGCTGACATGAGTAGCGATAAAGGGGGTGAAAAGCCCCCTCGCCGTAAGCCCAAGGTTTCCTACGCAACGTTCATCGGCGTAGGGTGAGTCGGCCCCTAAGGCGAGGCAGAAATGCGTAGCTGATGGGAAGCAGGTTAATATTCCTGCACCATTGTTAAATGCGATGGGGGGACGGATCGCGGAAGGTTGTCCGGGTGTTGGAAGTCCCGGTCCTTGCATTGGAGAAGGCGCTTAGGCAAATCCGGGCGCGGAATTCAAGGGTGTGAGGCCATTCACTTAGGTGAAGAAGCAATCGGAAGTGGTTCCAAGAAAAGCCTCTAAGCTTCAGTTTAACAAGACCGTACCGCAAACCGACACAGGTGGGCGAGATGAGTATTCTAAGGCGCTTGAGAGAACTCGGGAGAAGGAACTCGGCAAATTGGTACCGTAACTTCGGGATAAGGTACGCCCCTGTAGCTTGATGCCCCTGCGGGCAAAGGGTGAAGGGGTTGCAATAAACTGGTGGCTGCGACTGTTTAATAAAAACACAGCACTCTGCAAACACGAAAGTGGACGTATAGGGTGTGACGCCTGCCCGGTGCCGGAAGATTAAATGATGGGGTGCAAGCTCTTGATTGAAGTCCCGGTAAACGGCGGCCGTAACTATAACGGTCCTAAGGTAGCGAAATTCCTTGTCGGGTAAGTTCCGACCTGCACGAATGGCGTAACGATGGCCACACTGTCTCCTCCCGAGACTCAGCGAAGTTGAAGTGTTTGTGATGATGCAATCTCCCCGCGGCTAGACGGAAAGACCCCATGAACCTTTACTGTAGCTTTGCATTGGACTTTGAACCGATCTGTGTAGGATAGGTGGGAGGCTATGAAGCGTGGACGCCAGTCTGCGTGGAGCCAACCTTGAAATACCACCCTGGTTTGTTTGAGGTTCTAACCTTGACCCGTTATCCGGGTCGGGGACAGTGCATGGTAGGCAGTTTGACTGGGGCGGTCTCCTCCCAAAGTGTAACGGAGGAGTACGAAGGTACGCTAGGTACGGTCGGAAATCGTGCTGATAGTGCAATGGCATAAGCGTGCTTAACTGCGAGACCGACAAGTCGAGCAGGTGCGAAAGCAGGTCATAGTGATCCGGTGGTTCTGTATGGAAGGGCCATCGCTCAACGGATAAAAGGTACTCTGGGGATAACAGGCTGATACCGCCCAAGAGTTCATATCGACGGCGGTGTTTGGCACCTCGATGTCGGCTCATCTCATCCTGGGGCTGTAGCCGGTCCCAAGGGTATGGCTGTTCGCCATTTAAAGAGGTACGTGAGCTGGGTTTAAAACGTCGTGAGACAGTTTGGTCCCTATCTGCCGTGGGCGCTGGATATTTGAAGGGGGCTGCTCCTAGTACGAGAGGACCGGAGTGGACGAACCTCTGGTGTACCGGTTGTCACGCCAGTGGCATCGCCGGGTAGCTATGTTCGGAAGAGATAACCGCTGAAAGCATCTAAGCGGGAAACTCGCCTTAAGATGAGATATCCCCGGGGCTTTAAGCCCCTTGAAGGGTCGTTCAAGACCAGGACGTTGATAGGTCAGGTGTGGAAGCGCAGTAATGCGTTAAGCTAACTGATACTAATTGCCCGTAAGGCTTGATCCTATAACAGGTGTGTCTTGCTCCCGCAAAGGGACACGAGACGCACGGTTGAGTGATCAGTGTTGTGCCAGAAACAGCACAACCCCAAAAGCTTCTCTGGTGAGCATCACCAGAAACTACTTCTTCCAGATTGGTTGTATTGCTCCACGAGCAGTGCGACAACAAGTCATGCCTGATGACCATAGCGAGTCGGTACCACCCCTTCCCATCCCGAACAGGACCGTGAAACGACTCCACGCCGATGATAGTGCGGATTGCCCGTGTGAAAGTAGGTAATCGTCAGGCTCCCCAGCAGCATCAGAAACCCCACCCCGCAAAGGTGGGGTTTCTGCGTTTACACGCACCGATTCACCATCCTGAAAGCGTCGGGGGGGGGGGCGCATCCCGCAGGCTGCAGAGGAATCCCGGCCATGGCAGGGGACTGCCATAGTAGCCATGTCCTGACACGTGCGGCCGGCCCATCGAAAGCAGTCCTCTGCCTTGTTCCGTCCCAGAAGCCGCTGCGGCTTATTACCGAGCATCGTCTTCCGGAATAGCGTGATAAACGCGCCTGAACTTTGATAAACGTTGTTCAGCGGTTATGTCCGAAACTGGCATCGAGCGCTAATGTGGCTGTCGCTTCGCCAACACGAAGCCCTAGCCAAACGCCGAAGCTCCACTCTGTCTCCCGCGTAGATACTCACCAGAGCATTCGGGTGTTGATACCCATCCGCTCACCTCAACACTTGATCGTGTCCGCATCCTGAGATACGAAAGTGGTGGGGCCCAGGTAGGGCGTAGTCGTCGGTCTTGCGTCAGTGCAATGCACCGGGGGGCAAACGCTGCAAGCAAAAAAAACGCTAGCAATAAGCGCGGCTAAATTCCTGACGGCTCTCGGCATCTTGCATCGAGCACTTTATCCAGGCGCACATGCCAACGCGCTAGTCGACGTAGTTATCTGGCAAGTCTGTTAGCGCTGTGGTCTGGCACGGAACCTCAAAAAACCTAGACGCAGTTGCCAATCCCTCAGCGCTAACAATCAGCGCTTCTCTCCTGATTCGCTAGATGACTGCGCACCGCCAGCCACCCGGTCGTGTCCCCGTCCCTAGCCTTAACACCTTACAACGAGGGCTTATCTCCCCTCGCCAAGAAAGCGCTGCGCCAACCGTACCCAATACGTCGAACCAATCGGCAGCAACTCGTCGTTGAAGTCGTAGCTTGCGTTATGCAGCATGCACGGACCCGCGCCATGTCCCAAATCCCTATGGCCACCGTCGCCATTGCCTAAAAACGCATAGCAGCCAGGCTTTGCCAGCAGCATGAACGAAAAATCTTCGGCGCCCATTGTCGGTTCCACCGCGTCGTCGACATTTTCGGCGCCCACGATCTCCTTCATTACCGTCGCCGCAAAGCGAGCCTCTTTGCTACTGTTAATCGTTGGCGGATAGTTTCTGTGGAAACGGACATTGACCGAGCAGTCGTAAGCGTCGGCGGTGCTCTCCGCGATCTTGCGCATGCGTGTTTCGATAAGATCGAGCGTTTCGGTGGTAAATGTCCGCACCGTGCCCGCAATCCATGCGTCGTTCGGGACGACGTTCAACGCGTCGCCCGCGTGAATCTGAGTGATCGACAACACTGCGGTATCGAGCGGCTTTTTATTCCGCGTGATGATGCCCTGTAACCCGTTGGCAATCTGCACCGCGGTGAAAACCGGATCGCGGCCGTTGTGAGGTAGTGCTGCGTGTGATCCTATGCCGCTGATTTCAATGCGAAATTCATTGCTCGACGCCATAATCGGACCTTCGGTCACACCAAAGTGTCCAGCGGGCATACCGGGCCAATTGTGGATACCGAACACCGCATCAACCGGAAATTTCACAAACAGGCCATCGTCGATCATGGCCTGAGCGCCGGCGCCTCCTTCCTCGGCCGGCTGGAAAATGAACACGATCGTGCCGTCGAATTCGCCATGTTTAACCAGATGCCGAGCCGCTCCGAGGAGCATGGCCGTATGGCCATCGTGGCCGCACGCGTGCATCTTGCCGTCATTTTTCGACCGATGTTCGAAACTGTTCAGCTCCTGGATTGGCAGCGCATCCATGTCGGCGCGAAGGCCGATAGAGCGCGAACTATTGCCACGTTTCAGCACGCCGACAACGCCCGTTTTGCCCAATCCGCGGTGAGTTTCAATACCCCACGACTCAAGGGTTTTAGCAACAAGATCGGACGTCGCCGTTTCTTCGTAGCGCAACTCCGGGTGAGCGTGGATCGTTCGTCGAAGGGTCTGAATTTCGCCGTGAGCGGCTTGAATTTCGGGAATCAGTTTCATGATGGAGTGATTGATGCGCTGGTGCTTTGACTTGCGAGGGATCGCTCGGGGTCACATTGACCCGGGCACGTGATAATCGATTCTACGCCGAAGGCCTTTTTGGCGGCACCGTCCAGGCCGAACCCCAATGGACGTAAAATCCCGCATTGCTCCACCGCTTCTCGCTCCCGCTGATCCATACCCATGAATGCTCCGACTGAATTCGCGCGTGCTGTGTGCCCGCACGATTGCCCTGATACCTGCGCGATGCGTGTGACCGTCGAGAATGGACGCGCGATCAAGGTCGCCGGCGATCCCGATCATCCGCCGACGCAAGGTGCGTTGTGTACCAAAGTTACGCGCTATCCCGAGCGTGTGTACCATCCGAACCGGCTGACTACGCCGATGAAGCGGGTCGGCAAAAAGGGTGAGGGCCGCTTCGAGCCGATCAGTTGGGATGAGGCATTGGAACTGGCGGCAACGCGTCTATCGGAGATCGCGAGCCGCGCGCCGGAAGCGATCCTGCCGTACAGCTACGCCGGCACGATGGGTCTCGTGCAAGGTGACAGCATCGCGCAACGGTTTTTTCACAAGCTCGGCGCGTCGCAACTGGATCGCACGATCTGCGCTGCGGCGGGTGCTGCGGGCCTGAAGTACACCTACGGCGCGAGCGTCGGCATGCTCACCGAGTTTTTTGCCGAGAGCGAAGTGATTTTGATCTGGGGATCGAATCCGATCGCGTCGAATCTTCATTTCTGGACGCGCGCGCAGGAAGCCAAACGTCGCGGCGCGCGTCTGATCGCAATCGACCCGTATCGCTCGTTGACCGCTGAAAAATGCCACCAGCATATTGCGCCGAAACCCGGCACGGACGGCGCTTTAGCGTTGGGCATGATCAATGTGCTGATCAATGAGGATCTGCTGGATCACGCGTACATTGCCGACCACACGTTGGGCTTCGACGAATTGAAGGAGCGTGCGCTGAGCTATTCGCCGTCGCGTGTTAGTGAAATTTGCGGTGTCGAAGAGCAGGAAATCATCGAACTTGCACGACTTTACGGCAGCACGAAAAAAGCCGCGATTCGCATGAACTACGGGCTGCAACGGGTTCGCGGCGGCGGCAATGCCGTGCGCGCAATCGCCTGTCTGCCGTCGCTGACCGGCGCATGGCGGGATCGGGCGGGCGGTGCGCTGCTGTCGTCGGGGGGCTGGGCGCCGGTCGACTCGCACGCGCTTCAGCGCCCGGATCTGATGCCCGGTTGGCCATCCAAGCTCAGCCGCGTCATCAATATGAATGCGATTGGCGATGCGTTGCTGCATCCGGGCGACGCGGCGTTCGGACCCAAGGTCGAAGCGATCGTCGTCTACAACTCGAATCCCGTCGCCGTCGCGCCGGATTCGGAACGGGTCGCGGCAGGCTTCGCGCGCGACGATCTCTTCACGATCGTCCTCGAACATTTCCAGACCGATACCGCAGACTACGCCGACCTGCTGCTCCCCGCGACGACGCAACTCGAACACCTCGACGTGCACAAATCATACGGACACACGCACGTGATGCTCAACCAGCCGGCCATCGCCCCCGCTGCCGACGTGCGTGCGAATACCGAGATTTTCCGCGGCCTTGCGCGTCAGATGGGACTCGACGAACCCGCGCTGTTCGAAACGGACGAAGCCGTCGCGCAGGCCGCATTCCGCTGGGAAGACAAAACGCTCGAAGGCGCTGACTGGGACACGCTAAAGAACACGGGTTGGATCCAGCTGAACCTGCCCGACGCACCGTTCGCGGAGGGCGGCTTCAGAACGCCGTCGGGGAAGTGTGAGTTCTACAGCGAGCGCCTCGCGCAGCAGGGCCTCGACCCGCTGCCGGACTATCTGCCGCCGTACGAATCCGCAGACGGCGCGCCCGAACTCGCGGCCCGCTATCCGCTCGCGATGATTTCGCCGCCCGCCCGCAATTTCCTGAACAGCACGTTCGTGAATATCGAGAGCCTGCGTTCGACGGAAGGCGAGCCGCACCTCGATATTCATCCGGCCGACGCGCATTCACGCGAGATCGTCGACGGAAACCAGGTGCGTATTTTCAATGATCGCGGTTCGATGCAGGCGCGCGCTCGGGTCACCGATAAAGCACGTGAAGGGCTCGTTGTCGGGCTGTCGATCTGGTGGAAGAAACTTGCGCCGGACGGCCGCAACGCCAATCAGGTGACGAGTCAGGCGCTGACCGACCTCGGCGGATCGGCGACTTTCTACGACTGCCTCGTCGAAGTCGAACGCGTTTGAAAAGACGGAAAAAATCCCTGCAGCGCTCGTCCGGGGCCGGTTCGAGGCTGCAGTCTAACCAAGCTGCTTTTCGCGAATAGCAATGAGGTGCCCATGCTACGATGCGTTTTTAGCACGACCATTCGAAAATAAATCAGGAGACGCTGCATGGACAAAATCTGGCTGAAATCTTATCCGCCCGGCGTTCCCGCAGAAATCGACACGAATCGCTATTCCTCGGTTGCCGAACTGCTCGAGGAAGCTTTCCGCGAACATCGCGCGAAACCGGCGTTCGTCTGCATGGGTAAGGAAATCAGCTACGGTGAACTCGACACGTTGTCGCAGAAGCTCGGAGCCTGGTTCCAGTCAAAGGGAATCGCCCGCGGCGCGCGCATCGCGATCATGATGCCGAACGTGCTGCAATATCCGGTGGCGATCGCCGCCATCCTGCGCGCGGGTTATGTGGTGGTGAACGTGAACCCGCTGTACACGCCGCGCGAGCTTGAACATCAACTCAAGGACAGTGGCGCGGAAGCGATCATCCTGCTCGAAAACTTCGCGGTGACGTTGCAGCAGATTGTGCGCAACACGTCGGTCAAGCATGTCGTCGTGGCGGCGATGGGCGACCTGATGGGCGTCAAGGGCGCGCTCGTGAACTTCGTCGTGCGCAAGGTGAAGAAAATGGTGCCGGCGTGGAGCCTGCCGGGTCACGTGCCGTTCAACACCGCGATTGCCGAGGGCGCGCGCCAGAGTTTCAAGCCGGTCCAGCAAGGTCCGGACGACGTCGCGTTTCTCCAGTACACGGGCGGCACAACCGGCGTGGCGAAGGGCGCGACGCTGTTGCATCGGAACCTGATCGCGAACGTGTTGCAGTCTGAAGTCTGGCTCAATCCGGTTCGCGCGAATCGTCCTGACATCGATCAGTTCATCACCGTGGTCGCGTTGCCGCTGTATCACGTGTTTGCGCTGACCGTGTGCGGGCTGCTGACCATGCGTACCGGCGGCCTCGGCGTGCTGATTCCGAATCCGCGTGACATTCCCGGCACGATCAAGGCGCTCGAGGGTTATGCGATCACCACCTTTCCGGCCGTGAACACGCTGTACAACGCGTTTCTAAATAGCCCGGACTTCCACAAGCTCAACTTCTCGAAGCTGCTCGCCGCGAACGGCGGCGGCATGGCCGTGCAGGAAGCGGTGGCCAAACGCTGGTTCGAACAGACGCATACGCCGATTATCGAAGGCTACGGTCTGTCGGAAACGTCGCCGTGCGTGACCTGCAATCCGGCCACGGTCACCGAGTACAGCGGGACGATCGGCTTGCCGCTGCCGTCCACCGAAATTTCGATCCGCGACGACGAAGGCAACGAAGTACCGCTCGGCCAGCCTGGCGAGATTTGCATTCGCGGACCGCAAGTGATGGCGGGCTACTGGAAGCGACCCGACGAAACCGCCAAGGTGATGACGCCGGACGGCTTCTTCAAATCCGGTGATGTCGGCCTGATGAATGAAAGCGGCTACGTGAAAATCGTCGACCGGAAGAAGGACATGATTCTGGTGTCCGGCTTCAACGTTTATCCGAATGAAATCGAGGACGTGGTCGCGAAGTTGCCGGGCGTGTTTGAAGTTGCCGCGGTGGGCGTGCCGGATCAGCACTCGGGCGAAGCGGTGAAGATCTTCGTTGTGAAGAAAGATCAGGCGCTGACCGACGCCGATATCCTCGCTTACTGTAAGACGCAATTGACCGGCTATAAACGACCGAAAATCGTCGAATTTCGCACGGAGCTGCCGAAGAGCAATGTCGGCAAGATTTTGCGCCGCGAACTGCGTGACGGACGCGTGTAAGCAGTAGCCACAAAGTGAAGAAGGCCCCGGCAAACGGAAGTTTGCCGGGGCCTTTTGCTTTATTGAATGCGCTGAGCCAACTGAAGAGGTGGAGCAGCGATAGGCAAAAAAAGGCGCCCGAAGGCGCCTTTGAGACAAACTGCTTTTTTACGACTTATTAGAACTTGTGACGGATACCAACGCGCGCCGTGAACTGATTGTTCGTCGACGAATTGGACAGACCGTTGATCGCTGCGTGTGCTTCGACAACCTGACCTGCTGCGTTCAGCGTGTCGCCAACAGCGTGCTGATACACGCCGGTGATGTACACGTCGGTACGCTTGGACAGGAAGTAGTCCACGCCCACTGCGCCCTGGTGGTACTGAGCGCGGGAGTTGCCTTCGATTTGCGTGCCGCGCGTGTAGTCATACGCTGCGCCGACCAGCAATGCCGGGGTCAACTGATACTTGAAGTTGATTTCGCCGTTGTTGAACGTAGCCGTCTGGCCTGCGAACGGCGATGCGTACGACGCACCCAGGTTGCCGAAGCGAACGTTCGAGTACGTTGCACCGATCGTTGCTGCGCCCAGCGTGTAAGCGCCACCTGCGCCAACGACCTGGTACGTGTTCGCCGACGCGAAGCCCGTGTAGATCGCCGACGTCACTGCGTAGCTGGCAGCGGCCGTGCCCGTCGCCGGCGTGTTCGTTGCGATCGAGCCGCCGTTGTTGAACAGGCCGCCCGAAGCTGCCGGCGTGCGTGCGTTCAAATAACCGACGCCCAATGCCAGGGGGCCGTTGTTGTAGCCAGCACCCAACGACCAGATCTGGTTGCTCGTGAAGTCACCAGCCTTGCCGCCGAAGCTATACGTGCCGCCGAACGTCAGGCCGCCGTAGTTGCTGCTCGTGTACTTGACCGTGTTGTTCGTGCGGTATGCGTTGTTGAAGTTGTCGAGGTCGCCCGGGTGAGCGGCAATGTAGCCGCCCCACTGATCACCTACCTCAAACGGACCGACGTAGTCGACGACGGAGTCGTACTGACGACCCAACGTGACCGTACCAGCCTGGCTCGACAGACCGACGTAAGCCTGACGGCCGAACATCAGACCACCTTGACCGAGCTTGCCGTTCGTGACGTCAAAGCCGTTTTCCAACACGAAGATTGCCTTCAGACCGCCGCCCAGATCTTCCGTACCGCGCAGGCCGAAACGCGAACCCTGCAGCACGCCGCTGGACATGTCGTACTTGTGATAGCCACCTGCGTTGGTATTCATGTTGATACCAACATCAATAATGCCGTACAGGGTCACGCTGCTCTGAGCATGTGCGACGCCCGCGAATGCGCCCAGTGCTGCGAGAGCGAGAAGCGACTTTTTCATCGAATGATCTCCAAGGATTACGAATCTTTTATACAAGGCGAATATTTTGTGTGGCTCTAGGGGCCTTGCTATTCCAACTTCGCGAGAAGTTGCACGTAATGTAACAAAAGGCATACATGGCACAAAGAAAAAGGAGATGGCCTGGAAGGCTCCTGTTTCGTTTACGCAACATGGTCTAAAATCTTGAATTAGCTGCCGATTTCATGCGAAATAGAGGCTCTCGCGAAGCCGGTTTTGCGTCGCAAAGCCTTGTCGCGCGGACCTGCCGGTTCGGCGAGGCAGTTGTTGAATCAGGGAGTGCTTAATGTTTCTGGACGAGTTGATTAGCGAGTTTGATCGGGGTTTACGCTCAATGACCGGCGTGTCGCGAATGAGTCGACCGTTGCCGGTTCCGCAAGAATCGGCGGCAACGGCGGAGGCGCCCGAATTGTCGCCAGCCGAGCGCGCGCATTCCGCAGGTTTGATGCGCGTGAACCATGTCGGCGAGGTTTGCGCACAGGCGCTTTATCAGGCTCAGAAACTCGCCACGAAATCTCCTTCGCTGCGCGCCGTTTTCAATCATGCCGCCATTGAAGAAGAAGATCACCTCGCGTGGACCGCGAAACGCCTCGAAGCACTCGACTCGCGTCCCAGTCTGCTGAACCCGCTCTGGTATTCCGGCGCGCTGGCCATTGGTCTCGCTGCAGGGCGTTTGGGCGACCGTGTCAGCCTCGGTTTCATGGCTGAAACAGAGCGTCAGGTGGAGCAGCATCTCGACAGTCATCTGGATGAGTTGCCGGCCGCCGACCACGAGTCGCGCGCCATCGTCCAGCAAATGCGGACGGACGAAGCGGAGCACGGCAAAGCCGCGATCGACGCGGGCGGTATCGAACTGCCGTTTCCGGCGCGCGCGTTGATGCGTGCTGTATCGAAAGTGATGACGAAAACCGCCTATTACATATAGCGTTTAACCCGCTCGTTCTTATCTATTCTCAAGTGGGACGGCGCCGCGTGCGTCGTCCTCTCAATGCCCCTCAAATACCCTCAAGCATTTCCTAAATCCGCTTAACGATCTCTTTCATTCCGCGCTGTTCCCCCGCACTTTTCACGTATCACCTTCACAAGTTGCACTAGCTCATTCATTTATAACGGTTTTCCGTTTTATGCATGATGTGAAGGAGTCGCGCTAAGTCCTTGTTCTAACAAACAAAATCCTCTCGAAAAGCGCCGGTCTCCCTTGACCCCTGTTTAGCGTTACTCTAAAGTGGGAGACAGTGTGAGAAAGTGTATTTTTGTGTGATCTCACAAGCAGTTTCGGGTAGATTTTCACGAATCGGGCAGCCGGCGCAAAACGTGCCGCGAGCAACCAGATGCATGGGGAGCGGAGCAGGCGCTAAAAGCGCCGAATCCGGTCGACAGGGGAGAGCGAAGTGTTCCAAGGGGCGTCGGCGCTGACGCTCGATGCGAAAGGGCGGATGTCGATCCCTTCTCGCTATCGGGATGCGCTGCAAACACAGGCAGAGGGCCGGGTGACGATCACCAAGCACCCGGACGGCTGCCTGTTGCTCTTTCCTCGCCCGGAGTGGGAAATCTTTCGCGACAAAGTCGACAAGCTGCCCATGAACGCGGCTTGGTGGAAACGCATTTTTCTCGGTAATGCAATGGATGTAGATATGGACGGCGCAGGCCGCGTGCTGGTGTCGCCGGAGTTGCGCATGGCTGGTGGGTTGGAAAAAGAAGTGAACCTGCTCGGAATGGGCCGTCACTTCGAGTTATGGGACGCACAAACTTACGCCGCGAAGGAACAGGCGGCGATCGCCGAGGGCATGCCCGAAGCGCTGAAGAATTTCACGTTCTGATCGCGGCATACATATATGGCACCTGCGATGGGAAACGAATTGCAGCATCGCACGGTGCTGCTGGATGAAGCGGTCGACGCGCTGGTTAATCGCGCGGACGGCGTTTATGTGGACGGTACGTTCGGGCGCGGTGGTCACAGCCGCCTGGTGCTGGAGAAGCTCGGTGAATCGGCGCGTCTGATCGCGTTCGACAAAGACCCGCTCGCCATCGCCACGGCTCAGCAGATCGCCGATCCGCGCTTCGAGATCGTGCACGAGAGTTTTGCTTCACTGCGCTCGGCAATCGACGAGCGTGGAGTTGGGCGGGTGTCGGGCGTGTTACTGGATCTGGGCATTTCGTCGCCGCAAATCGACGATCCGGAGCGGGGCTTCAGCTTCCGCGCCGACGGCCCGCTCGACATGCGGATGGACCCGACGCGCGGCGAGTCTGCCGCTGACTGGCTGGCGCGGGCCACGGTGCAGGAACTGACGGAGGTGATACGAGATTATGGGGAAGAACGGTTTGCTTTTCAGATTGCAAAGGCGCTTGTTGCTCGCCGGGCAGAGTCCGACCGTCTTGGGCCTCTCGTCAGCACGGGCGAGCTTGCCCAAATCGTGGCTAACGTCGTCAAAACCCGTGAGAAGGGCAAGGATCCGGCAACCCGCACCTTTCAGGCTATACGGATTCACATCAATCAAGAGCTTGCGGAGCTGCAAGTCGTTTTAGAAGCAGCGTTGTCGCTGTTGGAGCAAGGGGGGCGGCTGGTGGTCATCAGCTTTCATTCGCTCGAAGACCGGATCGTCAAACGATTCCTGCAGGCGCACGCCAGTACGCCTGCAATCGATCGTCGTCTGCCGATTCGCGCCGTCGACCTGCCGAGCCCTCCGCTCAAAATCATCGGCCGTGTGTTCGCGAGCGACGCTGAAGTCGCCGCGAATCCGCGCGCCCGTTCTGCCGTGATGCGTGTGGCGGAGCGAATCGCGCCATGAATCGCCTCAACATCTTCCTGCTGATTATCGTGATGGGTTGTGCTTTGTCGGTCGTTAACGCGACCAATCAGCAGCGGCAGATATTTATCCAGTTGCAGCGCGCTCAATCGCAGGAGCGCCAGCTGCAGCAGGACTATTCCCAGCTTCAATATCAGCAGAGCGCGCTGTCGAAAACCTCGCGTATCGAGCAACTCGCCACCGACTCGCTGAAGATGCAATCGGTCACCACCGGCCGCACCCAATACCTGACGCTCGACCCGGGCGCCGTGAAGGCTGAAGATGCGCCGATCCCCACGTCCGCTCCGGCGTCGGCACCGGCAGCGAAAGGTCGCGGAGGCGTGCGATGAAAAAATCGTCGGCTCGCAAGAGCGTGGCTTTTTCGGCCAATCCGATCCTGTCGGTGCGTCTGCCGATGTGGCGCTCCAAGCTCGTCGTGTTCCTGCTGTTCATGGCGTTCCTCGCGCTGGCTGGTCGCGCGTTCTGGATTCAGGGGCCGGGCAACGCGTTCTATCAGAAGCAGGGCGAAATCCGCTATCAGCGCCGGCTTGAATTGCCGGCCACGCGCGGCAAGATTCTCGACCGCAACGGTCTCGTGCTCGCCACGAGTCTGCCGGTGCGCGCCATCTGGGCGATTCCCGAATCGGTGCCGGACGACCTCGGCGCAGACAAGCTGAATTCGCTTGGGCAATTGCTCGGCATGAGCAACAAGGAACTGCGCACGAAGCTGTCCGAAGATAAAAACTTCGTCTACGTGAAGCGCCAGGTTCCGGTCGACGTCGCCGAGAAAGTGGCCGCGCTCGACATCCCCGGCATTTATGCGCGCGACGAGTACAAGCGCTTCTACCCGGAAGGCGAGATCACGGCTCACCTGATCGGCTTCACTAACGTCGAAGACGAGGGCCAGGAAGGCGTCGAACTGGGCGACCAGAAGCTGCTCGCCGGTATGTCGGGCAGCCGCCGCGTAATTAAAGACCGCATGGGCCACATCATCGAGGACGTGGACGAGCAGGTCGTGCCGCATAACGGCCAGGACGTCGATCTTTCTATCGACAGCAAGATCCAGTACATCGCCTACACGAACCTGAAAGCCGCCGTCGAGAAGTTCAAGGCGAAGGCCGGGGCGGCGATGGTGATCGACGTGCGTACCGGTGAAGTGCTGGCGCTCGTCAATTACCCGACCTACAACCCGAACGACCGCTCGCACCTGACCGGCGACCAGTTGCGCAACCGCATCCTGACCGACACGTTCGAGCCCGGCTCGATCATGAAGCCGTTCACGGTTTCGCTCGCGCTCGATCTGCACCGCGTCACGCCGACTACACTGGTAGATACGGGGGGCGGCCGCTTCGTGCTCGACGGTGCACCGATTACCGACGACAGCGGCTTCGGCGTGTTGACGGTGGGCGGCGTGATCCAGAAGTCGAGCAACATCGGCGCGACGAAGATCGCGATGCAGCTCAAGCCCGAAGAGATGTGGAACATGTACACCAGCATCGGTCTCGGTCAGGCGCCGAAGGTCGGGTTCCCCGGCGCGGCGGCGGGCCGCTTGCGTCCGTGGAGAAGCTGGCGCCGGATCGAGCAGGCCACCATGTCGTATGGCTATGGTCTGTCGGTGTCGCTGTTCCAGCTGGGCCGCGCGTACACCGCGATCGCGCACGACGGCGAGATCATGCCGGTGTCGATTTTCCGCACGCCTGGCGATCAACCGGCTACCGGTCCGCAAATTTTCGCGCCGACTACCGCGCGCGAAGTGCGCGCGATGCTCGAAACCGTGGTCGCGCCTGGCGGCACGTCGCCGGATGCGGCCGTGCCGGGTTATCGCGTCGGCGGCAAGAGCGGTACGGCTTATAAACACGGCGCTCACGGGTACGACCACTCCAAATACCGCGCTTCGTTCGTCGGCATGGCGCCGATGCCGAATCCGCGCATCGTCGTGGCCGTGTCGGTCGATGAACCGACGGCGGGTAGCCACTTCGGCGGTCAGGTGTCGGGTCCGGTGTTCTCCAGCATCGTCGGCGATACGCTGCGCTCGCTTAACGTGCCGCCCGACATGCCGGTCAAGCAGATGGTCGTGTCGGACGATTCGGCAAACGCTGCGCCAGGCGGCGCCGGCAATTCAGCCACGCCGTCCACGCCGACTGCCGCAAAGAAACTTTCCACCAGCGCCAGCGCGAAGAAGTTGACGATTTCCGCCGACGCCAGGAATCACCCCGGAGTGGTGCGATGAGCGCGCTGCGCAAGCAACATCCCGCGCACCGGCAGATCGCCGACGCCCTCACCTGGCTGCACGCTCGCGTGCAGCCAGGTGCGCATCTGCACGCCGACACCCGCTCGCTCGCAGCAGGCGATGTGTTTTTCGCCTACGCGGTCGATGGCGCAGATAACCGCGCGTTTATCGACGGCGCGCTTGAACGTGGCGCGGCGGCGGTGCTGGTTCAGCCCGAGGGCTTCAACGGTGCAATCGATCCGTCGAACACGCTCGCCGTGCCGGCGTTGAACGAACTCGCCGGCTCGATTGCGAGCGGCTGGTACGACGATCCGAGCGACAGCATGTTGACGGTCGGCGTCACCGGCACGAACGGCAAGACCTCGTGCAGCCAGTGGATTTCGGCAGCGCTGACCGCGCTGGGCAAGCGTTGCGCGATCATCGGCACGCTCGGCACCGGCTTGCCCGGTCAACTCGTGCACACCGGTTTCACGACGCCCGACGCGCCGCAACTGCAACGCAGTCTCGCCCAATTGCGCGACGCGGGTGCTCAGGCGGTGGCAATGGAAGTGTCGTCGCACGCGTTGCATCAGGGGCGCGTGAACGGCACCGCGTTCGACATCGCCGTGTTCACGAATCTCACGCAGGATCACCTCGACTACCACGGTACGTTCGACGCGTATGAAGCGGCCAAAGCGCGTCTGTTCGCGTGGCCGGAACTGCGCGCAGCCGTGATCAATCGCGACGATGCCGCTGGCCGCCGTTTGCTGGAAAGCACGCAAGGCCACGCGCGCACCATTGCTTACGGCCTCGACGCAACCTTGCAGGACGCGCCGCAAGCCGACGCGTTGCTGCTCGCGTCGAAGGTGCGGGCAACGGCCACGGGCACCGCGTTTCATTTGAGCACATCGGATTGGGGCGACGCCGACGTCGAAGTGCAAACGCTCGGCGCGTTCAACGTCAGCAATCTGCTGGGCGTGCTTGGCGCATTGCTCGCCGCCGACGTGCCGTTCCACGCCGCACTCGCCGAACTGGCGAAGCTCGAATCGGTGAACGGCCGCATGCAACGTCTCGGTGGCCGTCTGCAGAACGACGAGCCGCTGGTTGTAATCGATTACGCCCACACACCCGATGCGCTGGAAAAGACGCTCGAAGCACTGCGCCCGATGGCGGAAGCACGCGGCGGCGAACTCATCTGCATGTTCGGTTGCGGCGGCGATCGCGACGCGACCAAGCGTCCGTTGATGGGCGCGATTGTCGAAAAGCTTGCGGACGGCGTGGTCGTCACGAGCGACAACCCGCGCAGCGAAGATCCGCAATCGATCATCGAGCAGATTGCGGGCGGCATGAAAGACGCGTCGAAGGCGCGTCGTATCGAAGACCGCGCGAGCGCGATTCTGCAGGCCATTCGCGGCGCCGCGCGCGAGGACGTCATCGTGCTGGCCGGCAAGGGGCACGAAGCAACACAGGAAATCATGGGCAAGAAACGCGCTTTCTCCGATCAGGATCACGCCCGCCTCGCGCTCGCCGCGCGTGCGACGCACACACGCGGAGGTGGCGAATGAGCATGTTCACGCTGCGTGATGCCGCCGCACTGATTCCCGGCGCAACCGTGACCGGCGACGACAGCATTGCATTCGATCGCGTGTCGACCGACAGCCGCAGTGCAGGTCCCGGCGATCTGTTCGTCGCGATCAAGGGTGATCGTTTCGACGCGCACGACTTTTTGCCGGAAGTCGCGGCGCGCAATGTCGCCGCTGCAATCGTCACGCGTACGCCGGAAGGCTGGAACGTGCCCGCGATTCGCGTGAACGACACGCGCGTCGGATTGGGCGCGCTGGCTCGCGGCTGGCGTCGTCGGTTCAGCATGCCGCTGGTCGCCGTGACGGGCAGCAATGGCAAGACCACGGTCAAGGAAATGATCGCGTCGATCTTTGCCGCCGCGGTCGGTGCGGAAGCGCGTCTTGCAACCGCTGGCAATTTCAACAACGACATTGGCTTGCCGCTCACGCTGTTCCGTCTGCACGCTGCGCATGAATTGGCCGTGGTCGAACTCGGCATGAACCATCCCGGCGAAACCTCGTTGCTCGCGAAAATCGCCGAGCCGACGGTGGCCGTGGTGAACAACGCGCAGCGCGAGCATCAGGAATTCATGGCGACCGTCGAAGCGGTCGCGCTCGAACATGCGAGCGTGATTCATGCACTGACGCCGGAAGGCATCGCCGTATTTCCCGCCGACGACGCGTACGCGAGCATCTGGCGCGTGGCGGCAACAGGCAATCGCATCATCGACTTCGCATTGAATCACGACGACCGGGTCACGGAAGCCGCAGTCACCGGCACGTTCGACGGCAACCAGCTCGCCATCGACACGCCGGAAGGCCACATCGACGTCACGCTGCGAGTGCTCGGCGACCACAACGCGCACAACGCGCTGGCCGCGACATCGGCGGCATTGGCAGCCGGCGTGTCGCTCGACGCGATCAAACGCGGTCTCGAATCGTTCGGTGCAGTCAAAGGCCGCTTGCAGGTGAAGCAGGCCGTGCTCGGCACGCTCGCTGGCGCGACCGTGATCGACGACACCTACAACGCCAATCCCGACTCGATGCGCGCCGCAATCGACGTGCTCGCGTCGCGCACGTCACCGCGCGTGCTGGTGATGGGCGACATGGGCGAAGTCGGCGACAACGGTCCCGTATTCCACCGCGAAATTGGCGCCTACGCCAAGGAGCGCGGTATCGACGCGCTGTACGCGCTGGGCGACGCATCTCGCGACGCCTGCACCGCTTACGGCGCGGGCGCGCATCACGTGGCCGACGTTGGCACGCTGATCGCGCAATTGCAGCAGGCCGGTTTCGGTGCTGCTGCAACGCTTCTCGTGAAAGGCTCGCGCTTCATGCAAATGGAGCGCGTGGTGGACGCCGTAACGAGTCCACAACCCAACGCAGCGGGCTCGACGCCCGCCGCACATTGAAATAGAAGGACCGAAGCATGCTACTGGCGCTGGCGCAATGGCTGCAGAATGACGCAAGCTTCTTGCGCGTGTTCAGTTATCTGACATTCCGTGCAGTGATGGCGACCATCACTGCGCTGCTGATCGGGCTCGTCTGCGGCCCGGCGGTGATTCGCAAGCTGGCCGCGATGAAGGTCGGCCAGGCAGTCCGTAAAGATGGACCGCAAACTCACCTCGTCAAGTCGGGCACGCCGACCATGGGCGGTGTGCTGATTCTGCTCGGCATCGCCGTGGCGACGCTGTTGTGGGCCGACCTGACCAATCGCTTTATCTGGATCGTGATGCTCGTCACGTTCGGCTTCGGCGTGATCGGCTGGGTCGACGATTACCGCAAGGTGGTCTACAAGGACCCGCGTGGCATGTCCTCGCGCGAGAAGTATTTCTGGCAGTCGGTGATCGGCCTGTTCGCTGCGGTGTATCTCGCGTTCAGCGTGTCCGAAGCGACCAACGTGCGCGTGTTCGACCTGTTCATGGCGTGGGTGAAGAGCGGTTTGTCGATGAGTCTGCCCGCGCGCGCCGACCTGATGCTGCCGTTCGTCAAGTCGATCAGCTATCCGCTCGGCGTGTGGGGCTTCATCGTGCTGACGTATCTGGTGATCGTCGGCGCGAGCAACGCAGTCAACCTCACCGATGGCCTCGACGGTCTCGTGATCATGCCGGTCGTGCTGGTCGGCGCGTCGCTCGGCGTGTTCGCGTACGTGATGGGCAGTTCGGTCTATTCGAAATATCTGCTGTTCCCGCATATCGCGGGCGCCGGCGAATTGCTGATTTTCTGTTCGGCGATGGGCGGGGCAGGGCTCGCATTCCTGTGGTTCAACACGCACCCGGCGCAGATGTTCATGGGCGACGTCGGCGCGCTCGCACTCGGCGGCGCGCTCGGCACAGTCGCGGTGATCGTGCGTCAGGAAATCGTGCTGTTCATCATGGGCGGCATTTTTGTCGCCGAGACGTTGTCGGTGATGTTGCAGGTCACCTGGTTCAAGTTCACCAAGCGCCGTTTCGGCGAAGGGCGGCGTCTCTTCAAGATGGCGCCGTTGCATCACCATTTCGAATTGTCGGGCTGGAAGGAAACGCAGGTGGTCGTGCGTTTCTGGATCATCACGTTGATGTTGTGTCTGTTCGGTTTGTCCACGCTCAAGTTGCGTTAAACGGGTAATAGGAAAGCAAGCGATGTTCGGCGAGAAGTTTCGGGATCGGCAAAAGCCGATGGTGCTCGTGCTGGGACTGGGTGAATCCGGTCTCGCGATGGCGCGCTGGTGCGCGCGGCACGGCTGTCGGCTGCGTGTGGCCGATACGCGCGAGGTGCCGCCGAATCTGCCCGCGCTCGAAGCGCACGGCGTCGCAGCCGATTTCGTCGGCGGACCGTTTTCGCCGGTGCTGCTCGAAGGCGTCGAACTCGTGGCGATCAGCCCGGGTTTGTCGCCGCTTGCCGCCGATTTACTGCCGTTGATTACGGCAGCGCGCGAGCAGGGCATTCCGGTGTGGGGCGAACTCGAACTGTTTTCGCAGGCATTGAAGACGCTCGGCGAAAGCGGCTACGCGCCGAAGGTGATCGCGATTACCGGCACCAACGGCAAGACCACGACGACGAGCCTGACCGGCCTGCTGTGCGAACGCGCCGGGAAGAAGGTGGCGGTAGCGGGCAATATCAGCCCGTCGCTGCTCGACAAGCTCACCGAAGCCATCGATCAGACCGCACTGCCGGACGTTTGGGTGCTCGAACTGTCGAGCTTCCAGCTTGAAACCGCACACACGTTTGCACCGGATGCAGCCGTGGTGCTGAACATCACGCAAGATCACCTCGACTGGCACGGTGGGCTCGATGCATATGCGGCCGCGAAGGGGCGCATCTTCGGTACACAGACCGTGCGTGTGCTGAATCGCGACGACTCGCGGGTCATGTCGCTCGCCAACTCGGCGGATGCGGAAGCGGAAGTCATCACGTTCGGCGTCACCGAGCCGAAGAACGACGGCGATTACGGCTTGCTGCGCGATAACGGCATGGTGTGGCTCGTCGAAGCGCACGATCGTGACGCGAGCGACGAACCTGCGCCGAAACGTCGCCGGAAGAATGAAGTGGTGAGCGCGCCGGACATCGCGTTCAAGCGCCTGATGCCGGCGGACGCGCTGCGCATACGCGGCCTGCACAACGCGGCAAACGCGCTGGCCGCGTATGCGCTGGCCCGCGCAGTTGGTTTGCCCGGCGCACCGTTGTTGCACGGCTTGCGTGAATACCATGGCGAGCCGCATCGCGTGGAATTGATCGCGTCGATCGAAGGCGTCGATTACGTTGACGACAGCAAGGGCACCAATGTCGGCGCCACGGTCGCCGCGCTCGACGGCCTCGCGCAACGCGTGGTGCTGATCGTCGGCGGCGAAGGCAAGGGCCAGGATTTCGACCCGCTCGCCGCGCCGGTTACGCGCTGGTGCCGCGCCGTGATGTTGATCGGCCGCGACGCGCCATTGATTCGCGCGGCGCTGGAACATAGCGGCGTCGCGATGACCGATCACGCGACGCTCGAAGAAGCGACGCGCGCAGCGACCGCATTGGCTGAACCGGGCGACGCCGTGCTGCTGTCGCCGGCTTGCGCCAGCTTCGACATGTTCAAGAATTATGGGCACCGTGCGGCCGTATTCCGCAGCACGGTCGAAGATATCGCGGCCGAACGGGGGACGATGATATGAGCTGGTCGGAACGTTTCGGTTCGCGCGAGGCAACCGCAGGCGATGCGGGCGGCGGCGCGCGCGTCTCGAGTGGCCGCACGGGCGGCAGCGGGCTGGCGAGCGCGGTCAACGGCGTGCGTCCGTTGCGCTCGCGGATGCTCGACTACGATCACTCGCTGCTGTGGGTGGTCGTCGCGCTGCTCGGCCTCGGCGTCGTGATGGTGTATTCGGCGTCGATCGCGATGCCCGATTCGCCGAAGTACTCGTCGTATCGTGATTGGGCGTTCCTCGTGCGCCAGATCATTTTCGTGACCATGGGCGCGGTGGTCGGCGTCGTGTCGTTCCGGATTCCGATTTCGACGTGGGACAAGTACGCACCCAAGCTGTTCCTGATCTCGCTCGTCGCGCTCGTGATCGTGCTGATCCCGCACATCGGCAAGGGCGTGAACGGCGCGCGTCGGTGGATTCCGCTCGGCATCACGAACATGCAGCCGTCGGAAATCATGAAGCTCGCCGTGACGATCTATGCGGCGAACTACACGGTGCGCAAGCAGGAATACATGCACAGCTTCGCCAAAGGCTTTCTGCCGATGGCGTTTGCCGTCGGCGTGGTCGGCGCGTTGCTGCTGCTTGAACCTGACATGGGCGCGTTCATGGTGATCGCAGCGATCGCGATGGGCGTGCTGTTCCTCGGCGGCGTGAACGGCAAGCTGTTCGGCGGGCTGGTGGCCACCGCAGTGGGCACGTTCAGCTTGCTGGTGTGGGCATCGCCGTGGCGTCGCGAGCGGATCTTCGCTTACCTCGATCCGTGGGACGACCGTTACGCGCAAGGCAAGGCCTATCAATTGACGCACTCGCTGATCGCATTCGGCCGCGGCGAGTGGTTCGGCGTGGGTCTCGGCGGCAGCGTCGAGAAGCTCAACTATCTGCCGGAAGCGCATACCGACTTCATCCTCGCGGTGATCGGCGAGGAACTCGGTTTTGTCGGCGTGCTGGTCGTGATCCTGATGTTCTACTGGATCGTGCGCCGTTCGTTCGAAATCGGCCGTCAGGCGCTCGCACTCGATCGCACGTTTGCGGGTCTGGTGGCGAAGGGCGTCGGCATCTGGTTCGGCGCGCAGACCTTCATCAACATGGGCGTGAACCTCGGTTTGTTGCCGACCAAAGGTCTCACGTTGCCGCTGGTGAGTTACGGCGGCTCGGGCATTTTGCTGAACTGCGTCGCGGTGGCGGTATTGATGCGCGTGGATTATGAAAATCGTGTGCTGATGCGTGGGGGGAAGGTATGACCCCCACGCAGCGGTACACGATTTCGGCGAAGGCTAACTTCGTGCGCAACGCGCACGAAGTTAAGCGCAGCGGCCGAAGCCAAAACCGATTTTTCTTTCTGCTGATGCGCGGAGGCAAGGTATGACCGCTGTGCCGCAACGCACGCTGATGGTGATGGCTGGTGGCACCGGGGGACATGTGTTCCCGGGGCTTGCGGTCGCTCATCTGATGCAGGCGTGGGGCTGGAAGGTCGTCTGGCTCGGCAACCCTGCCGGTATGGAAGCCACGCTGGTGCCGAAGCACGGCATTCCGATGGAGTACGTGCGTTTCGGCGGACTGCGCGGCAAGGGCATGAAGACCAAGCTGATGCTGCCGCTGAATCTGCTGCGTGCGTGTACGCAGAGCCTGTCGGTATTGCGTCGCGTGAAGCCGGATGTGGTGCTCGGCATGGGCGGCTACATCACGTTCCCGGCGGGTTTGATGACTGCGTTGAGCGGCCGTCCGCTGGTGCTGCATGAGCAGAATTCGATTGCAGGTCTCGCGAACAAGGTGCTCGCGAAAGTCGCGAAGCGCGTGCTGGTCGCGTTTCCGAATGCACTGCCGCACGGTGAATGGACCGGTAATCCGATTCGTGAGGAACTTGCGCGCGCGATTGCACCCAAAGCACGCTACGCGCAACGCAACGGTCCGCTAAATGTGCTCGTCGTGGGCGGCAGTCTCGGTGCGGCTGCACTGAACGAAGTGGTGCCGCGTGCCGTCGCCATGCTCGCGCCGAACGAACGTCCGCGCATCGTGCATCAGGCGGGCGCGAAGCATATTGAGGCGCTGCGCGAGAACTACGCGGCAGCGGGTTTGCAAACGGGCGCGGATGTTGAACTCGTGCCTTTCATCGACGACATGACGAGCGCGTACGCGAAGGCCGATCTGGTGATCTGCCGCTCGGGCGCGATGACGGTGTCGGAGATTTCGGCGGTGGGCGTGGCAGCGTTTTTCGTGCCGTTCCCGTATGCAGTAGACGATCATCAAACAACCAATGCAGCGTTCCTCGCCGACAACGGCGCGGCGCTGGTCGTGCAGCAACGTGACCTGTCGGCGGAAAAACTCGCTGACTGGTTGCGCAGCCAGACGCGAGAAACTCTCGCGGAGATGGCGGAGCGTTCGCGCTCGCTCGCGAAACCCGACGCCACGGAACAGGTGGCGCAGATTTGCGCCACCGTGGCGGGTTCGATTTCGGGCGCGAGCCCAGAAGGAAAGCAATGAAACACATCGTCAAACATATTCATTTTGTCGGCATCGGCGGTGTCGGCATGAGCGGCATCGCGGAGGTGCTGGTCAATCTCGGCTATCAGGTGAGCGGCTCGGATCTGTCGAGCAACGCAATCACCGACCGTCTCGCGAAACTCGGCGCGCGGATCGCGATCGGTCACGCGGCGGAGAACATCGAAGGCGCGAACGCAGTGGTCGTTTCCACGGCAGTGCGTAGCGACAACCCGGAAGTGCTGGCCGCGCGTCATCGCCGCATTCCGATCGTGCCGCGCGCGGTGATGCTCGCGGAATTGATGCGCCTGAAGCAGGGCATCGCGATTGCCGGTACGCACGGCAAGACCACGACCACCTCGCTGGTAGCGAGCGTGCTGGCGGCGGGCGGCCTCGATCCGACCTTCGTGATCGGCGGCCGGTTGATCAGCGCGGGTGCGAATGCGCGGCTGGGCACGGGCGATTTCATCGTCGCCGAAGCAGACGAGTCGGACGCGTCGTTCCTGAACCTGTTCCCGGTGATCGAAGTCATCACGAACATCGACGCCGATCACATGGACACCTATGGCCACGACTTCGCGCGGCTCAAGCAGGCGTTCATCGAATTCACGCATCGTTTGCCGTTTTACGGCATCGCGGTGCTGTGCGTCGACGATCCGAACGTGAAGGAAATCCTGCCGTTCGTGTCGAAGCCGATCATCCGCTACGGTCTCGCAGCGGACGCGCAGGTGCGCGCGGTCAACGTGAAAGCGCAGGACGGCAAGATGCACTTCACCGCGCTGCGCGAAGACGCGGCGCCGCTCGACATCGTGTTGAATCTGCCGGGCGAGCACAACGTGCAGAACGCGCTGGCCGCCATCGCGATTGCGACTGAACTTGAAGTGAAAGATGCCGATATCCAGCGAGCGCTGGCGGATTTCAACGGTGTTGGCCGACGCTTCCAGCGTTACGGCGAAGTGCCGGTCGCGGCCGAAGGCAAAGCGACGGGCGCCTACACGCTGGTCGACGACTACGGTCATCACCCGGTCGAAATGGCGGCGACGGTCGCGGCGGCGCGCGGTGCATTCCCGGGGCGTCGTCTGGTGCTGGCGTTCCAGCCGCACCGCTTCACGCGCACGCGTGACTGCTTCGAAGATTTCGTGAAAGTGCTGTCGACCGTCGACGCTCTTGTGCTGACGGAAGTCTATTCGGCCGGCGAAGCGCCGATCGTCGCCGCTGACGGCCGCGCATTGGCGCGCGCGCTGCGGGTGGCGGGCAAGGTCGAGCCGGTATTTGTCGATACGGTGGATGAAGTGCCGGACGCGCTCGCAGCAGTGGTGCGCGACGGCGATGTGGTGATTACGATGGGCGCGGGTTCGATCGGCGGCGTGCCGGGTCGCCTCGCGCAGGAAACCAAGGTGTGAGATGAGCAGTATTGATCCAAAACAATTCGGCAAGGTAGCAGTGCTGCTCGGCGGTGAATCCGCTGAGCGCGAGGTGTCCCTCACGTCCGGCCGCCTCGTGCTGCAAGGCCTGCGCGACGCCGGCATCGACGCGCATCCGTTCGACCCGTCCGAGCGTCCGCTCGCTGAGTTGAAGGCGGAAGGCTTCGATCGCGCGTTCATCGCGTTGCATGGCGGCTATGGCGAGAACGGCCAGATTCAGGGCGCGCTCGATTTCTACGGCATCAAGTACAACGGCAGCGGCGTGCTCGGTTCGGCGCTGGGTCTGGACAAGTTCCGCACCAAGCTCGTGTGGCAGCAACTCGGTATTCCGACGCCGCCGTTCGAAGCGGTCATGCGTGGCGACGACTACGAAGCGCGCGCGAAAGACATCGTCGCGAAGCTCGGCTTGCCGCTGTTCGTGAAGCCCGCGAGCGAAGGCTCGAGCGTGGCGGTGATCAAGGTGAAGACGGCCGACGCGTTGCCGGCTGCGCTGATCGAAGCCGCGAAGTTCGACAAGATCGTCGTGGTCGAAAAGAGCATCGAAGGCGGCGGCGAATTTACCGCGTGCATCGCGGGCGATCTGGACCTGCCGGTGATCCGCATCGTGCCGGCCGGTGAGTTCTACGACTATCACGCGAAGTACATCGCCGACGACACGCAGTATCTGATTCCGTGCGGTATCGCGGCGGAAGAAGAAGCGCGTCTGAAAGTGCTGGCGCGCCGCGCGTTCGAGGTGCTCGGCTGCACCGACTGGGGCCGTGCCGATTTCATGCTCGACGCAGACGGCAACCCGTACTTCCTGGAAGTGAACACGGCGCCTGGCATGACCGATCACTCGCTGCCGCCGAAAGCGGCGCGCGCGGTGGGCATCAGCTATCAGGAACTGGTTGTCGGCGTGTTGGCGCTGACGCTTAAGGACTAACCGGGGTGACCCGAAAGCAACACCATGTGGAACAACGTTCGCCAGCTCAATCTCGCCGCCAACACATTGCATGTGTTGCTGGTGCTCGTGCTGCTGGCGGCAGGCGCTGACTGGCTGATCCAGCGTCCGAATTTCGCACTGCGCGAAATCCAGATCGGCGGCGATACGGAGCACATCAATTCGCCGACGGTGCGCGCCGGTGTAGTAGGGCGGTTGAAGGGCAACTTTTTCACGGTCGATCTCGACGTTGCGCGTCAGGCGTTCGAGCAGATGCCATGGGTGCGTCATGCAAGTGTGCGCCGGGTCTGGCCGAATGCATTGGCTGTCACGCTGGAGGAGTACAAACCGCTGGGAACGTGGGGCAGCGATCAGTTGGTGAGCACCGATGGCGAGCTGTTCACCGCGAATCAGGGCGAACTCGAGCAGGATCTGCCCGCGTTCGACGGCCCCGACGGTTCGGCGAAAGAAGTGGTCGCGCGTTATCACGACTTTCAGAAGTGGTTTGCGCCGCTGGGCGCGACGCCCGACGAAGTGACGCTGTCGCCGCGTTACGCGTGGACGGTGAAGTTGTCGAACGGTACGCAGGTTGAACTTGGGCGCGAACGCAATCAGGACACGCTGCTGGATCGCAGCAAGCGCCTGACGGCGGCGTGGGGCGCAGTGACGCAACGTTGGGGAAAGGATATCGAGTATGCGGACTTGCGCTATCCGAACGGTTTCGCGATTCGTGCCGCTGGCATGCGCTTTATCAGCGAACCCGACAAGGGCAAGAAGTAAACGGACATCACACGCAATGAGCACTCTATGAGTAAAGACTATAAAGATCTGCTGGTCGCCCTCGACATCGGGACGTCGAAGGTCGTGGCCATCGTCGCCGAGTTGAAGGGCGAAGGTCACTACGAGGTGATCGGCCTTGGCCAGAGCGAATCGAAGGGGCTCAAGAAAGGCGTGGTGGTGAATATCGAAGCCACCGTGCAGTCCATTCAGCGCGCGCTCGAAGAAGCCGAGCTGATGGCCGACTGCAAGATTACGAACGTGTTCACCGGAATCGCCGGCAGCCATATCCGCAGCTTCAATTCGAGCGGCATGGTGGCGATCAAGGAAAAGGAAGTCACGCAGACGGACGTGGCGCGCGTGATCGAAACGGCGAAGGCAATCAACATCCCGACCGATCAGCAGGTGCTGCATATCCTCACGCAGGAATTCATCATCGACGGTCAGGAAGATGTGCGCGAGCCGATCGGTATGAGCGGTATCCGCCTCGAAGTGAAGGTACATATCGTCACCGGCGCGGTGAGCGCGGCGCAGAACATCGTGAAGTGCGTGCGCCGTTGCGGGCTCGAAGTGAACGATCTGATTCTGCAGCCGCTCGCGTCGTCGCTCGCGGTGCTGACGGAAGACGAGAAGGAACTCGGCGTGGTGCTGGTCGATATCGGCGGCGGCACGACCGACATCGCAATTTTCAGCGAAGGCGCGATCCGTCACACGGCAGTGATTCCGATTGCCGGCGACCAGATCACGAGCGACATCGCGATGGCGTTGCGCACGCCGACGCCGGATGCCGAAGACATCAAGGTCGACTACGGCATCGCCAAGCAGGCGCTTGCCGATCCGGACGAGATGATCGAAGTGCCGGGTCTCGGCGAGCGCGGTCCGCGCACGTTGTCGCGCCAGGCGCTGGCGGCAGTGGTCGAGCCGCGTGTCGAAGAACTGTTCTCGCTCGTGCAGCAGGTGGTGCGCGAGTCGGGTTACGAGGAACTGCTGAGTTCCGGCGTGGTGCTGACCGGCGGCGCGTCGATGATGCTCGGCATGGTCGAACTGGGTGAAGACATTTTCCTGAAGCCGGTGCGAATCGGCGTGCCGGAATACGCGGGCGGCCTTGCGGACGTCGTGCGTAATCCGCGTTATTCGACGGCAATGGGCCTGCTCGTCGAAGGACGCTCGCAACGTATGCGTGGCCGCAAGGTCGCGGTGCAGTCGGGCTCGATGGGACAGGTTTTCACGCGCATGAAAGACTGGTTCCTCGGCAACTTCTAACGGTTTTGCAGTGGCACAAGTAGTCGGATAAGCAATCGAACAAGCAGTGAAACAAGCAGTCGGATTCAAAGCAGGTTTGAACAAACACGCGCAGGTGCCGGCGACCAGCGCGCGACAGGAGGTTGCCCGATCTCCTGCCGGATAACGGCCGAGTGGCTGTACTTTTCTATCTTGACGGAGGCAACATGGAATTCCAGATGCTGGAAACCGAAACGAACGGCACCATCATCAAGGTGGTCGGAGTAGGTGGCGCTGGCGGCAATGCCGTTCAGCACATGATCAACAAAGGCGTGCAAGGCGTCGACTTCATCGTGATGAACACGGACGCGCAGGCTCTGTCGCGTTCGCGCGCCACCGCGGTGATCCAGCTCGGCAACACGGGTCTGGGCGCTGGCGCCAAGCCGGAAATGGGCCGCGCCGCAGCGGAAGAAGCACGTGAGCGCATCGCCGACGCACTGCGCGGCGCGCACATGGTCTTCATCACGGCCGGTATGGGCGGCGGTACGGGCACGGGCGCAGCACCCGTGGTCGCGCAGATCGCCAAGGAAATGGGTATCTTGACTGTTGGCGTGGTCAGCAAGCCGTTCGAATTCGAAGGCGGCAAGCGCATGCGCGTTGCAGAAGCCGGTTCGCAGCAACTGGAGGATCACGTCGACTCGCTGATCGTCGTTCTGAACGACAAGCTGTTCGAGGTGATGGGCGACGACGCCGAGATGGACAAGTGCTTCCAGTGCGCTGACGACGTTCTGAACAACGCAGTGGCCGGTATCGCGGAAATCATCAACGTCGACGGTCTGGTGAACGTCGACTTCGAAGACGTGAAAACGGTGATGGGCGAGCAAGGCAAGGCGATGATGGGCACGGCGACGGTTGCCGGTGTCGATCGCGCGCGTCTGGCCGCCGAGCAGGCTGTGGCCAGCCCGCTGCTGGAAGGTGTGGATCTGTCGGGCGCGCGTGGCGTGCTGGTGAACATCACGTCGAGCCGTTCGCTGCGTCTGTCGGAAACGCGCGAAGTGATGAACACGATCAAGAGCTACGCAGCAGAAGACGCAACGGTGATTTTCGGCGCGGTGTACGACGATGCAATGGGCGACGCGCTGCGCGTGACGGTCGTCGCAACGGGTCTGGGCCGTGCGGCGAAGAAGCAGCAATCGGCACCGATGACGCTGCTGCGCACCGGCACCGACAATCAGCCGATCGGCACGATGCAACACGCGGCTTACGCACCGGCAACGTCGCACGCGGCTACGGCCGACTACGGCGCGCTGGACACGCCGGCTGTGTGGCGCACGTCGCGCGATACGGCTGCGTCGCATGTGCAGGCGCTGCAGGAAAAGGGCGTCGACACGTACGACATTCCGGCATTCCTGCGCAAGCAGGCGGACTGAGCGCGCGAGCAGGCTTTCGTTGCCGCGCTGCAGTTGTTTTGCAGTGCAGCGCTGGCGGACGAATGCACGAGCGTGGCGGGTGAACGGCGAACAGGTCGCGTATCGTCAGATTCGCGGCAAGGACAACTGCCCTCTTCGGATTCGCGAAGCGGATTGGGCGACTGTCGCCGAACGGCGTAGCCTTAACGGGCTGCATGCCAATTTCACTGCGACACGACGACGTGCGAGCGTGCTTCGCATCGATGCAAAGGACTGAGCATGATTCAAGCAGGTGACAAGCTGCCCGACGCAACGCTCTTCGAATTCGTCGAAGATGAGCGGGCGGGCTGCACGTTGGGGCCGAACAGCTTCGACGTGCGCGAGCAGACGGCGGGCAGGCGCGTGGTGATCTTCGGATTGCCGGGCGCGTTCACGCCGACCTGTTCGGCCAAACATGTACCGGGTTATATCGAGCACGCCGGGCAGTTGCGCGCTGCGGGCATCGACGAGATCTGGTGCGTGTCCGTCAACGACGCGTTCGTAATGGGCGCGTGGGGACGCGATCAGCACGCCTCGGGCAAGGTGCGCATGATGGCGGACGGCAGTGCGGCTTTCACACGGGCGCTTGGTCTGGAGCAGGATTTGTCGGCGCGCGGCATGGGAATCCGTTCCCAGCGCTACGCGATGGTGGTCGACGACGGCGTGGTCAAGACGTTGAACGTCGAGGCTGCCGGCAAATTCGAAGTGAGCGATGCAGCAAGCGTTCTTGCCACGTTGAGCTAGTTGCGCGGGCGTCGCCCTTCACCTTGGCAGCGCGCGGTTTTGTCGCGTTGTACGAGGGCAACGGGTGGTAAGACGCTTTTGTGACAGGCCGTTACGCGGGCCGACGACCGGAAACGCCTCCGTTCCGGGACGTCGGCCCGTCACGCTTTCCCTGACGGGCGCCCATTGGGTAATGTAGCGAAACAGATTGATACGTTCCGTGCAACGACGACCCCAAGGGTATTGGAGTATAATTCGTGCTATGGAATAAAAAGTCCCGATTGGGATTTTCAATCGAATAGAAGATCACCATGCTGAAGCAGCGCACTATCAAAACAATCGTCAAGACAGTTGGCATCGGCCTGCACTCGGGTCGGAAGGTCAATTTGACGCTTCGCCCGGCGGCGCCAGACACTGGCATCGTCTTTTCGCGCGTGGATTTGCCCACGCCGGTGGACATTCCTGCGTCGGCGATGGCGATTGGTGATACGCGTCTGGCTTCCGTGTTGCAGAAAGACGGCGCGCGCGTGTCGACCATCGAACATTTGATGTCCGCCTGCGCCGGTCTTGGCATCGACAATCTTTACGTCGACGTCACCGCTGAAGAAATTCCGATCATGGACGGCAGCGCGGGTTCGTTCGTGTTCCTGATCCAGTCGGCCGGAATCGAGCAGCAGAACGCTGCGAAGAAGTTCATCAAGGTCACCAAGCCGGTCGAAATTCGTGACGGCGACAAGTTCGCGCGTCTGGACCCGTACTTCGGTTTCAAGCTCAAGTTCACGATCGACTTCCGTCATCCGGCTGTGGATAAGACCGGCCAGGCGCTGGAAGTGGATTTCGCGAACACGTCTTACGTGCGCGAAATTGCCCGCGCTCGCACGTTCGGTTTCGCGCACGAAGTGGAAATGATGCGTGAACTCGGTCTGGCACGCGGCGGCAGCATGGACAACGCGATCGTGCTCGACGAATACCGCATTCTGAACAACGATGGTCTGCGTTACGACGACGAGTTCGTGAAGCACAAGATGCTCGATGCGATCGGCGACCTGTATGTGGTCGGTCATCCGTTGCTGGCATCGTACGACGCGTACAAGTCGGGCCACGGTCTGAACAACGCATTGCTGCGCGAACTGCTGGCGCACGAAGATTCGTACGAAATCGTCACGTTCGACGACACGCAGAAGGCACCGCGCGGCTTTGCGTACGAGACGCAAACGGCGTTTGCGTAACGTCTTCAGGTAGTAGCAAGCATGAAAAAACGGCCCTTAGGGGCCGTTTTTGTTTTCAGCGCGACTTCGACAACCTTAGCGATTTCTCCGATGCCGGGCCGCCATTCGCGCCAGCGCCTCCTGCAACGGCGACGGTTCGAGCGATTCGCTCAACGCATGCAGCGCATCGGCACCGACCGGCGTCATGCGTGCCTGCTTGACCGGCGGCGGCTCCTTGACCGGCTGAGGCCGCACGCGAATTCGCAGCGCATTGACCGGCCAGCCGCGCTGCTGCAAATCCGACAGCAGCCGTGGTTCAAGATGTCGCAGCCGCGCAGCGAGCGCGTTGTGCGCGGCAAACAGCGCCAGCACGCCGTCCTTGATAAAGCCCGGCTCCACGCTCGTCGCCAGATAATCGGGCAGCAGCGAGCGCAAATCCTTTTCCAGCGCGGCAATTTGCTCGACGCCCGCGCGCAGCGCCGCGTACGCATCCGTGCGATTCAGCACTTCGGCGACGGGCTGCGGGCGGCGCGCTTTGAACTGCTGCGGCGGCGGCCTTGAAAAGGACGGAAAACGGCTCATGTTTGTAAATAAGGGCGTGTTCGCACCCTATTGCGCGTTCACGCCGCGATTGTACCGCGCGGGATGCACGCCAGCCCGGCTCGAGTCGTACGGTCACAAGCCGACGCAGCGGGCATTGTCCACAAGGCCAACGTAGCGCCTCTGACACAGGCGCGGCCGGGGGCGCGTGCTAAAATGCCCGATTCGAATTCACTCTTGGACTAAGCCGCCGAGGCCCTTCCGACCCCGGAGCGCAGTGCATGATCCGTACGATCGGCACCGCGCAACCCAGCCGAAGCCGCGACGCAGACACCGATCCGATGACCACCGGTTTTCTACAGAAGATTTTTGGCAGCCGCAACCAGCGGCTAGTCAAGCAATATCAAAAGACCGTCGCGGCGATCAATGCGCTCGAACCGCAGATCGAGCAATTGACGGACGATCAACTGCGCGCCAAAACGGGTGAATTCCGCCAGCGCGTCGCGAGCGGCGAATCGCTCGACAAGCTGTTGCCGGAAGCCTTTGCGGTCTGCCGCGAGGCCAGCAAGCGGGTGCTGAAAATGCGCCACTTCGACGTGCAGCTGATCGGCGGCATGGTCCTGCACTACGGCAAGATCGGCGAAATGCGCACGGGCGAGGGCAAGACCCTTGTCGCTACGCTGCCGGTGTATCTGAATGCGTTGTCGGGCCGCGGCGTGCACGTCGTCACGGTCAACGATTACCTGGCACAGCGCGACGCCGAATGGATGGCGCGTCTGTACAACTTCCTCGGTCTGTCGGTGGGTATCAACCTGTCGCAGATGGACCACGAGGCGAAGCAGCAGGCCTACGCTGCCGACATCACGTACGGCACGAATAACGAATTCGGCTTCGACTACCTGCGCGACAACATGGTCTACGAGACCGACGCGCGCGTGCAGCGAGCGCTGAATTTCGCGGTGGTCGACGAGGTCGACTCGATCCTGATCGACGAAGCCCGTACGCCGCTGATCATCTCCGGCCAGGCCGAAGATCACACCGAACTCTACGTGCGCATGAATGCGCTGCCGCCGCTGCTCGAACGCCAGATCGGCGAAGAAAAGGCGGACGGCACCGGCGTCGAAAAGCCGGGCGATTACACGCTGGACGAGAAAGGCCGTCAGGTTTTCCTGACCGAATCGGGCCACGAAAAGGCCGAGCGTCTGCTCGCCGAGTGGGGCCTGATCGGCGAAGGCGAGAGCCTTTACGCGCCGCAAAACATCACGCTGATGCACCACGTGTACGCAGCATTGCGCGCACACACGCTGTTCTTCAAAGACCAGCATTACGTGGTGCAGAACAACGAAGTGGTGATCGTCGACGAATTCACCGGCCGTCTGATGTCGGGTCGTCGCTGGTCGGATGGCCTGCACCAGGCCGTCGAGGCGAAGGAACACGTCAAGATCCAGAGCGAGAATCAGACGCTCGCGTCGATCACGTTCCAGAACTACTTCCGCATGTACGCGAAGCTGTCCGGCATGACCGGTACGGCGGATACGGAAGCGTACGAATTCAACGAGATCTACGGTCTCGAAACGGTCGTGATCCCGACCAATCGTCCTCCGAAGCGGATCGACAAGCAGGATCAGATCTACAAGACCGCCAAAGAGCGTTATGACGCGGTGATCCGCGACATTCGCGACTGCTATGAGCGCGGTCAGCCGGTGCTGGTCGGTACGACGTCGATTGAAAACTCGGAACTGCTGTCGCATCTGCTGAAGCAGGCCGGTTTGTCGCACGAGGTGCTGAACGCGAAGCAGCACGCACGTGAAGCGGAAATCGTTGCCGAAGCGGGCCGTCCGAAACGCATCACGATCGCTACCAACATGGCCGGTCGCGGTACGGACATCGTGCTCGGCGGCAATGCAGAAAAGCAGGCGTCGTTCCTCGAAAAGGACGAAACGCTCTCCGACGACGAAAAGCAGCGCCGTATCGCGAAGATTCACGACGAGTGGCAAGCGCTGCACGATCAGGTGAAGGCCGCTGGCGGTCTGCACATTATCGGCACCGAACGTCACGAATCGCGCCGCATCGACAACCAGCTGCGCGGCCGTGCCGGCCGTCAGGGCGACCCGGGTTCGTCGCGCTTCTATCTTTCGCTGGAAGATCCGCTGCTGCGCATTTTCGCGGGCGACCGCGTGCGCGCAATCATGGATCGCCTGAAGATGCCGGAAGGCGAGGCGATCGAAGCGGGCATCGTGTCGCGCTCCATCGAATCGGCGCAGCGTAAAGTTGAAGCGCGCAACTTCGACGTTCGCAAGCAATTGCTCGAATACGACGATGTGTCGAACGATCAGCGCAAGGTGATCTACCAGCAGCGCAATGAATTGCTCGAAGCGAACGACATCACGGAAACCATCGGCGCAATGCGTCATGGCGTGATCGCCGATATCGTTCATCAGTTCGTGCCGGCAGGCAGCATCGAAGAACAGTGGGACGTGCCTGAACTCGAAGAAGTGCTGCGCAACGAATGGCAGCTCGACCTCGCGATCCAGGAAATGATCAACGAGTCGAATTCGATCAGCGCGGACGAAATTCTCGAAGCAGTCGAAGCCGCAGCGGACGAAGCGTACGAAGCAAAGGTCGAACTGGTCGGCCGCGAGTCGTTCAGCTCGTTCGAACGCTCGATCATGCTGCAAACGCTGGACCGTAGCTGGCGCGAACATCTGGCTGCGCTCGACCACCTGCGTCAGGGCATCCATCTGCGCGGTTACGCGCAGAAGAATCCGAAGCAGGAATACAAGCGCGAGGCGTTCGAACTGTTCGCCGCGATGCTCGACGCCGTGAAGCTCGAAGTCACCCGCGTGGTGATGAACGTGCAGATCCAGTCGCCGGAACAGTTGGAAGACGTAGCCGATCAGTTGGAAGAGCAGGGCGGCCATCTCGAGAACGTCGAGTTTCGCCACGCCGAGTTCGCTGAAGCGGCAGCCGCAGCGGCCGTGCCGGTTGCGGCAGAAGCAGCGACCGCTGCGATGATCGGCGACGCGATGAGCCACGGCTCGTCGTCGCAAGTCACAGCCAACGTGAGCGCGGACAACGTGCCGAAGGTCGGCCGTAACGACCCGTGCCCATGCGGCAGCGGCAAGAAGTACAAGCAGTGCCACGGCAAGATCGTGTAATGCCGAAAGCGGCGCGCTCCCGAGCGCGCCGCGTCGTTTCATCCTGTGCTTCGCTGTAGTTTCGCATCAGATTTCGCGGTGGTTCGGCAACCTGCCCGAGCCATCAGTTTCCGTTTCCCTAATGCCGGCGCCTGCCGGCATTTTCTTCGACAGGTCGCGACCATGGCTGTCAATTTCCCTTCGATCGATCCCGCTCAACTCCACCCTGTCGCCGGCGTTTCGCTTGGCTGGGCAGAGGCGAATATCCGCAAGCCGAACCGCAAGGACGTGCTCGTCATTACCGTCGACGAAAGCGCGACCGTAGCCGGTGCGTTCACGTTGAACCGTTTTTGCGCGGCGCCGGTGACGGTTTGCCGTGAGAATCTGGAGCGCGTGCGCGGGGGCGGCAAGCCGATCCGCGCGCTGGTGATCAACACCGGCAACGCGAACGCGGGCACGGGTGAGCCGGGCATGCTGGCGGCGCGCGAAACCTGCGCCGAACTCGCACGTCTCGCGGACATCGCGCCGGAACAGGTGCTGCCGTTTTCGACAGGCGTGATTCTGGAGCCGCTGCCGGTCGACCGTCTGAAGGCGGGTTTGCCGGCCGCGCTGGCTAACCGCAAGGAAGCGAACTGGTACGACGCCGCGCAGGCGATCATGACCACGGACACGCTGCCCAAAGCCACCTCGCGTCAGGTCACGATCGACGGCCACACGGTCACGCTGACCGGGATCAGCAAGGGTGCGGGCATGATCAAGCCGAACATGGCGACCATGCTCGGCTTCCTCGCGTTCGACGCGGCTGTCGCGCAGCCGGTGCTCGACGCGCTGGTCAAGCACGTCGCGGACCGCTCGTTCAACTGCATCACGATCGATGGCGATACCTCGACCAACGATTCGTTCATCCTGATCGCGTCGGGCAAATCGAGCCTGCCGGCGATCACCTCCACCGATTCGCCCGCTTATGCAGCGTTGCGCGACGCGGTGACCGACGTCGCCCAGACCCTCGCTCAGCTGATCGTGCGCGACGGCGAAGGCGCGACGAAATTCATGACCGTGCATGTCGAAGGCGGCTCGAACGTGGACGAATGCCGCAAGATCGCCTATGCGATCGGCCACTCGCCGCTCGTGAAGACGGCCTTCTACGCATCGGACCCCAATCTCGGCCGCATTCTGGCGGCCATCGGCTATGCCGGCGTGGACGATCTCGACGTCGGCAAGATCGATCTGTATCTGGACGACGTGCTGGTTGCCACTGCTGGCGGCCGCAATCCGGCCTACCGTGAAGAAGACGGTCAGCGCGTCATGAAGAAGAGCGAGATCGGCATTCGCGTCGTACTCGGCCGCGGCGATGCGCAAGCCACGATCTGGACTTGCGATCTGTCGCACGACTACGTGAGCATCAACGCCGACTATCGTTCGTAATCAGGTTTAATACGCGGCTTCGGCCGCTTACTTCACTGTCATGGACAAACTCGAACAGTTTTTGACCCGGGCCGAAGCTGTGCTCGTCCGCCTGGAAGCGATGCTTCCGCCTGCCGCGCCGGAAATCGACTGGTCGGCGGCGGTGGCGTTTCGCTGGCGCAAGCGCCAAGGGCGGGGCTACCTGCAACCGGTACCCGCCATTTCGTCGATCACGCTTGACGACCTGCAGAACATCGATCGCCAGAAAGGTCTGATCGAGCAAAACACGCGTCAATTCGTGCACAAGCAGCCGGCCAATAATGTGCTGCTGACGGGTGCGCGCGGTACCGGCAAGTCGTCGCTGATCAAGGCGTGCCTGAACGCGTACGCGAAAGACGGCCTGCGTCTGATCGAAGTCGATAAAGACGATCTGCACGATCTCGGCGATATCGTCGATCTGATCGCGCAGCGGCCGGAGCGCTTCGTGGTGTTCTGCGACGACCTGTCGTTTGAAGACGGCGAGTCGGGCTACAAGGCGCTGAAGGTCGCGCTCGACGGCTCGATCGCCGCGCAGTCCGACAACGTGCTGATCTACGCGACATCGAACCGCCGTCACCTGTTGCCCGAATACATGAGCGACAACGAGACGTACAAGCACACGTCAGACGGCGAAATTCACCCTGGCGAACTGGTCGAAGAAAAGATTTCGCTGTCCGAGCGCTTCGGGCTGTGGGTCAGCTTCTATCCGTTCAAGCAGGACGATTACCTGTCGATCATCGGCCATTGGCTGAAGCATTTTGGTTGCGACGACGCTGAAGTCGAAGCGGCGCGCGGCGATGCGCTGGTATGGGCGCTCGAACGCGGTTCGCGTTCGGGGCGCGTGGCGTGGCAGTTCGCACGCGACTGGTCCGGCCGGAAGAACCCGGTATGAGCGACACGCAGAAAAACGCCGCCGGCCGCAAGGTGACGGAAGTGGCTGTCGGCGTGCTGGTTCAGCCGGATGGGCGCTATCTGTTGGCGCAGCGCCCGGTTGGCAAGCCATATGAAGGCTACTGGGAGTTTCCGGGCGGCAAGCTGGAGGCGGGCGAGTCAGTCGAAGCCGCGCTTGCTCGTGAGTTGCACGAGGAACTGGGTATCGACGTGAAGGCGAGCCACCTGTGGCATACGCTCGAACACGATTACCCGCACGCGTATGTGCGGCTGTTTTTCTGCAAGGTGACGCAGTGGTCCGGCGAGCCGCACGGTCGCGAAGGTCAGGCTTTTGTCTGGCAGACGTTGCCGGCGGACGTCGAGCCGCTATTGCCGGCGACTATTCCTGTGCTGGAATGGCTCGCGGCTGAAAAAAGCTGAAAGGTTGATCCGCGCGGTAGTGGGCGTTTGCTGGCGCATGCATCAGCAGCGCCTGCCCGCACGGTATCTGGCTGCCACGGTAGCAGCCAGATCAGGGCCGAACTCAATGCGGGTGGAAATCCCCATCAGGCGTCTCATCCGACGACGCTTCCTGATCGGTCCCGCCAATCTTGTATTTCTCAGCGGCCCAGGCGCCGAGATCGATCTGCTTGCAACGGTCGGAGCAGAACGGACGAAAGCGGTTTTCAGGGGTCCAGCGGACATCCTTGCCGCATGTAGGGCATTTGACGACAGTAGGCATACGGTCAGGCAATCAATCGCAAACGGAACAAGTAACGAATATAGGGGCTTTTCGCGTCGGTTTAAAGGCGCGCCCCATGCGAAGCGAGTCTGCGGCGCGCGCTGACGCCCAGCTTACAGGCTACAAAGCGTGAGCTGGAAAGGCACGTCGACATCCACGGCACGCGGACGCAGATCGCCGTCCTGCACAGTGAAACGCACCCACAGCATGTACTTGTTGGCGCTTGCCTCGGGAATCACCCGCAACTCGGGCGACACGCGAACCTGCATCAGTTGATACGAGCGGCCGGACAGCATTTGCTGATAGCTGCCCTGCATTGCCATGACTTTCGACGCCTGACCGGACTCACGCGCGAGCCGCAGCACGATGATGGCCGCGTCGCGCAACGGCAGAAGCGGAGTGACCCACTTCGCGATGTCCTGACGACGCTGATCGGGATGGATCTGCTGCCACGCGTAGTAGGACGGCAAGTCAAACTTGCAGGTGCCACCGGGAATAATTGCGCGGCTGCGAATGCTGGCGAGCCACTCGTTGTCTGCAAGATGCTGGCCGGTCTTGCCCTGCATCTGCGAAAGTCCCGCCAGGGTCTGTTCGATTTCACCGAGCACCGCTTCGAGGGCGTTCTGCTCGATTCCCGGATTGCCGCGAAACGGCGCCAGTGTTTGCCGTTGACGCTCGAGTTCCTTCATCAGATCGGACTTCAGATCTGCGCGACCCGCGACCTCTGAGATTTCGAACAACGTTGTCAGTGCGACGTGATGCTCTCTGGCGTCTTCCTGAGTCAGAAAGAACGTGAAGCGCTCAAACAGGTCTTCGAGGCGCAATAGCGTCCGGATTCGCTCGTTGAAGGGATACTCGTAAAGGATCAAGCGGGCTCGCCTCGGGCGTGGTCGGTGACGGGAATGCAGAACATTCTAATGCCGTGAGACTACCCTAGCAATCACGCACTTTTTCCGCGCGCTTTTGCAACTTTTTTCTCCTGTTTCTAGCGGTTTCTGCGTGCTTCGGCGCGTGCTTCGATTCACCTTTCGATTCGTGCGCTGTCGCAAAACGCAGCAGCGGCTTTCACGTATTCGCGAGCGACAGGTACACGCGATGCTGCGCTTCGACCTGCGTTTCCAGCAATTCGAGCGGGGCGTTGTCGTTATCGATCACGTCGTCGGCGGCGGCGAGACGGGCTTCACGTGTAGCCTGACGGGCGATGATAGCTAGCACCTGTTCGCGGCTGAAGCCGTTGCGATTCATCACGCGCGCAATTTGTGTTTCTACACTGCAATCGACGGTGAGCACGCGGTTCACGCGATTTTTCCAGCTACCGGATTCGACCAGCAGCGGCACCACGATGATCACGTACGGTCCTTGCGCTTCGTGCTGTTCGCGTTCGGTCTCTGCACGAATCAGTGGATGTGTGATGGCTTCGAGGCGTTTGCGCGCGCCCTCGTCGCTGAAGACAAGCGCACGCATCTGGGCGCGATCGAGCGAGCCGTCTGGAGCAACGAACGCCTCGCCGAATTCGGCGGCAATCTGCGGCATTGCAAGACCACGCGGCGCGGTGATGCGATGCGCGATCAGGTCGGTGTCGACGAGCGGTACACCGCGCGCGGCGAACAGGTCTGCAACGGTCGATTTGCCGCTGCCGATGCCACCGGTCAGTCCCACGACAAACATGGTTCAGCCTCCCAGAGCCAGGTAAAGCGGCGTGCCGAAGAACAGCGTGAGCGCGCCACCCGCAGCGAGAAACGGTCCGAATGGCAACGGTTCTTCGAAGCGCATGCGGCCTCTCCATGTTGCCGCGAGGCCCACGACTGCGCCGGTCACTGCCGCGACCAGAACTATCTGCGGGAGCGCGGCCCAACCGAGCCACGCGCCGAGTGCCGCCAGTAATTTGAAGTCGCCATAACCCATGCCTTCAACACCACGCACCAGCTTGAATAGCCAATGCACGGCCCACAGCACCAGGTAGCCGAAGATAGCGCCGAGCACGGCATCGTGCAGGTTCGCAAACGTGCCGCCGAAATTGACGATGAGACCAGCCCAGAGGAGTGGCAGCGTCATCGAGTCGGGCAGCAGATGGGTGTCGATATCGATCGCGCTCATCGCAAGCAACGTCGCGCAGAGGCCGAAAGCGGCGAGCGCGGTTAGAGTTGGACCGAACGTCACGAGCGAACCGGCGGCAAGCGCTGCGGTTGCGATTTCAAGCAACGGGTAGCGCAGGCTCACGCGTGTTTTGCAAGCCGAGCAACGCCCGCGCAAGAGCACGTAACTCAGTACCGGCAAATTTTCCCACGCGCTCAGAACGTGGCCGCAATGAGGACATGCACTGCGCGGCACAGACAGGTTATAACGCTCCGGCAGACCGTCGTCTTCGGGCGGCTGTTCAGTGGACTCGCGGATTTCATCGCGCCAGGCACGCTCCAGCATGATCGGCAGACGATGCACGACCACATTCAGGAAGCTGCCGATCACAAGGCCGAACACGATCGCGAACGCAAATTGCAGGCCGCTAGGCAAGCTGCCGAACGCCGCGCCGAGAGCGCTTGTGAAGTGCTCGGGCAATAAGCCCGAGAGCAGGCTGGAAGAGGTTTCTGGCACGAATGAAAGAGGAGCCCGCATAGATAAGGGATGGATTCGGCTGCGATCCTACACCACGTTGCCGAGTTGAATAATGGGAAGATACATCGCGATTACAAGCCCGCCGACCAGCGCGCCCAGCACCACGATGACAAGCGGTTCGCACAAGCTGGCCAGTGTGCCAATCTTTTCATCTACCTGACGATCTGCGAGCGATGCTATGTCGATCAGCATGGTGTCGAGCGCACCGGACTCTTCGGCGACGGCGACCGGCTGCACGACCTCCGGCGGAAAACAGCGCTCCGCACGCATCGCTGCAGCTAGCCGCTCGCCGCGCCGCAAGCGCGCGGCGATTTCCGTGGTGGCGCGATCGAAAAAAGCGTTGCCGGTGGCATGAGTCAACGAGTCGAATGCATCGGCCAAAGGCGTTCCCGCCGACAGCAACGTGCCCAGCGCGCGGCTCCAGCGTGCCGCGCACAACGTGCTCAGCAACGGGCCAGCAACAGGCATTTTGAGCGACAGACGCGCGAACCGGATACGTGCCATTTCGGAACGCCGGAGCAGAAACGTCACGGCCGAAGACAATGCGAAGATCATGACGAACAACGGCACGCTCCAGCGCGCCGCGCCCGCCGATAACGCGAGCACGAACTGTGTCGGCGCCGGAAGCTTTGCGCCGAATCCGTCGAAGATCTGTTTGAAAGTCGGCACCACCCACACGAGCAATGCCGCGGTAATCGCCATTGCCAGCAACAGAATCGCAGCAGGATAGGTGAGTGCCGCGCGCACTTTTGCGCGTTGCGCGGCGGCGCGCTCGCGGTCTTCCGCGATACGGGCGAGAACGGCGGCGAGTGCGCCGGCTGCTTCACCAACTTCGACAAGCTGGCAATACAGCACGTTGAATTGCCCCGGGTGCCGCTGCAATGCCGCCGAGAAACGCAAGCCGCCGGTGATGTCGCGGGCCAACGCGCCGACTATTCGCGGCATGCCTTGCCGGTTCGAAGACTGCGCTTGCGCTAGCAGATCCAGCGCGGGCGCAAGCGGCAAACCCGCTCGCAACAAACTCGCGAGTTGATGCGTGAACAGGGTGACCTCTGTGGCGCGTGCTTTCGGACTCGATGCCGTTCCGTGCGCGGTCAGTTCAATGACGAACAGATGGTCGCGCTTGAGCATGGCGCGCGCGGCGGCAGCGTCCGGCGCTATGAGCGTGCCGTTCTTGTGGATGCCGTCAGCGTTGGCGCCTCGCCATTTGAAGTGCGTATCGGCAATGGACGGTCGATGTGTTGTCGTTGGGCTCATGCGACCTCGGTGGCAGCCAATGCCTCGGAGAGACTGGTAGTGCCGTCGCGCACTCGCGCCAACGCGGCGTCGCGCAAAGTGTCGACCTGTTCGGTTCGGGCGAGCCGTGCAAGCTCATGCGAGCCGGCGCTTGCCACGATCAGTTCACGCATGGCATCGGAGACGGGCATCACCTGATGAACGCCGATGCGTCCACGGTAGCCGATACCGTGGCAGGCCGCGCAGCCGACCGCCGCGTAGGGCTGCCAGCCTTCGAGCTGGTCTTCGTCGAAGCCTGCCGCTCGCAGCGCGGCCGACGATTGTGACGCGGGCGCACGGCAAGCGACGCACAGGCGCCGGACCAGCCGCTGCGCCGTCACCATCCTCAGTGCGGCCGCCAGGTTGTACGGTTCGACGCCGATATCGATCAGACGGGCGACCGCTGCGGGTGCGTCGTTCGTATGCAAAGTCGACAGCACGAGGTGGCCGGTTTGAGCGGCTTTTACGGCGACGTCCGCAGTTTCGTGGTCACGGATTTCGCCGACCATGATCACGTCGGGGTCCTGCCGCAAAAACGCGCGGAGCGCTACCGCGAAAGTCAGTCCGGCCTTTTCGCGCACACTGACCTGATTGATGCCGGCGAGCTGAATTTCCGCTGGATCTTCCACCGAACACAGATTGGTCGCTTCACCATTCAGAAGATTCAGGAAGCAGTACAACGACAACGTTTTGCCGCTGCCAGTAGGGCCAGTGACTAGCACCAGACCGTGAGGCGCACGAATCGCGGCATCAAGCGTCTCGCGTTGGCGCGGATTCAGACCGAGCGTGTCGAGTGAAAGATCTGCCGGTAGTGCGTCGAGACGGCGCAACACCAGCTTTTCACCAAACAGCGTGGGCAGCGAATTGACACGATAGTCCTCGACGCGACCCGGCGACGTGGCGATGCGCAACCGCCCGTCTTGCGGCACTCGCCGCTCGGCGATATCCATGCGCGCCAGCACTTTCACACGCGTAATAAATGCGTCTCGCAGATGCGCGGGCGGCTGCGGAATTTCATGCAGCACGCCGTCGATTCGCAGGCGCACGCGCCAGCCGTGTTCCGCCGGTTCAATATGTAGATCGGATGCGTTGCGACGGGTGGCTTCCTGCAAGGTGTCGGTCAGGAGACGGACGGCGGGGGCGTTGTCGGGGTCCGCGTTGCTAGCTGAATTGGCGGATGGGTTGGCTACGGCGCGATTCGCGGCAGGATTCGCCGCATTGGCCTCGCCCGCGAACGCATGGGGTTTCGGCCTGGCCGCGCCTTCGCGGTCGAGCGCGCTCGACCGCGGCGAGGCAGCTGCGTTAGGAAAAGACGTTTGCATGAGAGACCGGTGATGAGCCGCCTGTTGAACACGATGGCGTCATCTTCCGGCGAGGAGGTGGCTTAGTGCCACTCGGCCATTCGGCTAATGGCGCGAGTCTCGCCGCTATGCGAAGCTGGGCGAATCAGTCGTGGCCCCAAGCCGGGAAGCTAGCCCAGCAGCGCCTTACCGGCCTTTGCGCGTGCCGGCGGCTTGAACAGCTTGACGGTGCGAATCGCCTGATCGTCGCTGCGCATGACTTCGAGTTTGATATCGCCGATCTGCACGCACACGTCACCGTCGGGAATGTCTTCGAGAATTTCGAGGATCAGGCCGTTGAGCGTTTTCGGCCCGTCGGTCGGCAGCGTGATTTGCAGCCAGCGATTCAGTTCGCGCAACGGCATGCTGCCCGCGACGATGCATTCGCCGCTCTCGTTCCAGCCGCCGCGTGAATTGGCGCTACGGGGAATCGACGTCGTGAACTCACCGATCAGTTCTTCGATGATGTCTTCAGGCGTGACGAGACCCTGAAGTTCGCCATATTCGTTGACGACCAGCGCCGTGCGATGACGGCTCTCCTGGAAGTATTGAAGTTGCTGGAATACGGGCGTGCCGGACGGAACGAAATACGGTTCGGCCAATAGTTCGCGCAGTGTTTCGCGCTCAAGCTCCTGGTTATGCAAGGCGGCCAACGTCTTGCGAACATGCAGCACGCCCAGCACCCGGTCGATGTCGCCTTGATAGACGATCAGCTTGTTGTGATAGCAGGTTTCGAGTTGATGGAGGATCTGTTCGAACGGCGCATCGAAATCGAGTGCCTCGATACGGCGACGCGGAATCATCACGTCGTCGACGGAAATGTTTTCGAGGTCGAACAGGTTCAGCAGAATGCTGCGGTGCTTGGTCGGCATGAAGCTGCCGGATTCGAGCACGATGGAGCGCAATTCTTCGGTCGAGAGACGCTGGTCGCGTGCGCCTTTCGTGTTGATGTGCAGCACACGCAGAATGCCGTTCGCGAACAGATTGACGATCCAGACGAGCGGTTTGGCGACTCGCATCATCGGCGCGATCAACAGGCTCGCCGGCAGCGCGATTTTCTCAGGGAACGTTGCGCCGACGATCTTCGGCGTGATTTCCGCGAACACGATGATCAGGAACGCGACGATGCCGGTCGCGATCGACAGCACTACGTTGTTGCGTCCGAACGTATGCAATGCGATCGACGTAGTCAGTACCGGAATGATCGTATTGAACAGATTGTTGCCGATCAGCACGACGCTCAACAGTTGATCGGTATGCGCAAGCAGACCTTGAGTGGTCTTGGCGCCAAGTGCGTTCTTACTTGCAAGGTGTTTCAGGCGATGGCGGTTGATCGCCATCATCGCCGTTTCGGAAATCGAGAAGAAGCTCGAACAGACAAGCAGCAGAAAGACGGCGCCAATCTGCGCCCATAAGGGAAGTTGTTCCACGCGTCGTGAAGGATAGGGGAGAGGATGGAGAGAATATAGCAGAGGGGGCTGCGCGAGCCGCCTGAGCGGGCGGCGGCGGCCAAACAGCATTGCTCGCCGAGCGCATGTGCGGCCGACGCAAAAGCTGCGCTGAAAAACAAAAAACCGCCGAGCAAGCTGGGCGGTTTTTCGAGCCTTGAACTAACAAGGAAAATCTGGTCGGGGTGAGAGGATTCGAACCTCCGGCCTCTACGTCCCGAACGTAGCGCTCTACCAGGCTAAGCTACACCCCGATTTCTACTGCTGGACTCTTACGGTGTTTCAGTCTCGTTCAAGACTGTCTTGCCGTCGAGTAAGAACATAATTCTAGCAGGGTATCTTTAAAAATGGAATCAGGAAATGAAGAAATTGCTGCTGCGGCTGCTTGAGCTTCCTGTTTTGCGCATTCGAGCGTGTGATCCAGGGCGCCTGAACGGGTGATCGCCTCGAAAATCGTGTCGAAGCGATCCGTGCCGCCTTGTTCGATGGCTTCGCGCGCCAGCGCCGACTGTTCCGGCGTGCCGCGTTCGATCAGATAGATCAGCGGGAGCGTGGGTTTGCCTTCACGAAGATCGTCGCCGGCATTCTTGCCCATGGATTCAGCCGTGCCCGTGTAGTCGAGCCAGTCGTCCATGATCTGGAAAGCTGTACCGATCCGGCGGCCGAACTCCGCTGCGGCTGCCTCGATTTTCGCGTCCGAACCGGCCAGCACCGCACCGAGTTGGGCCGCGGCCTCGAACAGCTTGGCAGTCTTGTAGCGGATCACCTGCATATAGCGGGCTTCGTCGACATCGGCGTCATGCATGTTCAGCAGTTGCAGAACTTCGCCTTCGGAGATGACGTTGGTCGCCTCGGACAAAATCTCCATGACCCGCATCTTGCCCACGCCGACCATCATCTGGAAGGAGCGCGAGTACAAAAAGTCGCCGACCAGCACGCTCGCGGCGTTGCCGAACAGCGCATTGGCGGTCTGACGGCCGCGCCGCAGATCGGATTCGTCGACAACGTCGTCGTGCAGCAGAGTCGCCGTGTGAATGAATTCGACGACAGCGGCCAGTTCATGGCGATGTCCCGTGGTTTCACCCAGCGCACCGGCCACCAGCAACAGCAGCGCTGGCCGCAGCCGCTTGCCGCCGGCGCTGATGATGTACTCGGAAATCTGATTGATCAGCATCACGTCGGACGCGAGACGGTGCCTGATGACGCGATTGACCTGCTGCATGTCTTCGGCGATCGGAGCGAGCAGGCTGGCGGCGTTTGAGGAGGGGGTGGCAGTCGACGACATGATGGCTGAATTGGGTAGTGCCGCGAATTATAAGGCGAATCGCGACAGTTCCGGGTCGCAGGCTGCGGCGCGGTGCGTTCGAAGCCGCGTCAGAACCCGCGCGCCGGGCTGTGCGGCAGGGTGCGGGCATTATGCACGGCGGCTTGCAATGAGTTTTGACCGAGCAGCTAACTCTATGTATAATCACGGGTTTCCGCGCGCGGTGCGTGGAAAAAATGAACACAGAGTGAGGTTCTCAATGTACGCGGTCATAAAAACCGGTGGCAAGCAGTATAAAGTTGCCGTCGGCGAAAAACTTAAAGTAGAACAGATACCGGCAGACATTGACGCTGAAATCACGCTCGACCAGGTTCTCGCAGTGGGCGAAGGCGAATCGATTAAGTTCGGTACGCCGCTGGTCAGTGGGGCTTCCGTCAAGGCTACCGTCGTGTCGCAAGGTCGTCACGCAAAAGTGACCATCTTCAAGATGCGTCGCCGGAAGCACTACCAGAAGCATGGCGGCCACCGCCAGAACTATACCGAACTGCGCATCGACGCGATCAACGCGTAAGCGCACCGGTTAAGGAGCAAATCAAATGGCACACAAAAAGGCAGGCGGATCATCCCGCAACGGCCGCGACTCTGAATCGAAGCGTCTCGGCGTGAAGGTTTATGGCGGTCAGGCTATCAACGCTGGCGGCATCATCGTTCGTCAACGTGGCACGCGTATGCACCCGGGCGAAAACGTCGGCATCGGCAAGGATCACACCTTGTTCGCGCTGACGGACGGCCACGTCAATTTCTCGACGAAAGGCGCAGCGAAGAAGCACATGGTCAACGTCGTCCCGGCAGCAGTCTGAGTTTAGTCAGGCACGGGCTTCAGGACCGAAAAAAGGCCCCGCGAAGTTAGCGGGGCTTTTTTTTATTGCAGCGCTTTGCCGGATTCGCGACGGTCGATTGCCTTCGGTCCTATGCCGTTCGGCCAATTGATCAACGTGCGGCGGGCGCGGCAAAATAGCATTTCAAGCATCTGGCAACACAAAGCAGCATTAAATCTAGCAGCACCATCTGGCAGTACACCACGGGACGGAGTTACGCATGAAGTTCATTGACGAAGCGAGGATTGAAGTCATCGCCGGCGACGGAGGGGATGGCAGCGCGTCGATGCGCCGCGAGAAGTTCGTTCCGTTCGGCGGCCCTGATGGTGGCGATGGCGGCCGGGGCGGCAGCGTGATCGCGATCGCAGACCGCAACATCAACACGCTGATCGACTACCGGTACGCGAAAAAACATCTGGCGCGCAACGGCGAAAACGGCCGTGGCGCGGACTGCTACGGCAAGGGCGGTGATGACATCACGCTGCGCATGCCGGTTGGCACGACCATCACCGACATGGAAACGGGCGAGCTGATCGCCGACCTGACCGAGCACAACCAGAGCGTGCAAATCGCGCAAGGCGGTGCGGGCGGTCTCGGTAACCTGCATTTCAAATCCAGTACGAACCGCGCGCCGCGTCAGAAGACCGACGGCAAGCCGGGCGAGCGCCGCATGGTGCGCCTCGAGTTGAAGGTGCTGGCCGACGTCGGTCTGCTCGGCATGCCGAACGCAGGCAAGTCGACCTTCATTTCGTCGGTGTCGAATGCGAAGCCGAAGATCGCCGACTACCCGTTTACGACGCTTGCGCCGAACCTCGGCGTGGTTCGCGTCGGGCCGAGCCGCAGCTTCGTGATCGCCGACATTCCTGGTCTGATCGAAGGCGCGGCAGAAGGCGCGGGTCTTGGTCACCAGTTCTTGCGACATCTGCAACGCACGGGCTTGTTGCTGCACATCATCGACCTCGCACCGTTCGACGAGGCGGTCGATCCGGTCGCGGAAGCCAAGGCGATCGTCAACGAACTGCGCAAGTACGACGAACTGCTGTATGAAAAAACGCGCTGGCTCGTGCTGAACAAGCTCGATATGGTGCCCGAAGACGAACGCGAAGCACGTGTTTCGGCGTTCCTCGAAGGCTTCGGCTGGGAAGGTCCGGTGTTCGAAATCTCGGCGCTGACCGGCCAGGGTTGTGAAAACCTTTGCTATGCAGTGTTCGACCACATCGCCGCGCATTCGGATGCACAGCGCCAGGCGGAAGCCGAAGATCTCGCCGCCGACGTGCGTTTCCGCGAAAAGCCGGAAGCAGCGGCTGCGGCAGACGAGTCCAGCGTCGATCCGCAGGAATAAAAAGCTCGAGCGCCGGCAGCCTCTGCGTGCTGCCGGCTTGCATCACGCGTTATCTTGGGAGACTGCGCACAATGCGTTCCGTCATCGCAGATTCACGGCGATTGGTAGTGAAAGTCGGTTCGAGCCTTGTCACGAATGACGGGCGCGGCCTCGATCATGCTGCGATCGGCCGCTGGGCCGCGCAGATTGCCGCGCTGCGTGCACAAGGCAAGGAAGTGGTGCTGGTTAGCTCGGGCGCCATCGCTGAAGGAATGCAGCGGCTCGGCTGGACCAAAAGGCCGCGCGAAATCGACGAATTGCAGGCGGCCGCGGCTGTCGGTCAAATGGGCCTCGCGCAGGTCTACGAAAGCCGCTTTGCCGAACACTCCATTCAAACCGCGCAGATTCTGCTGACGCACGCCGATCTTGCCGACCGCGAACGTTATCTGAACGCGCGCTCCACGTTGCTGACGCTGTTGCGTCTCGGCGTGGTGCCAATCATCAATGAAAACGACACGGTCGTTACCGACGAAATCAAGTTCGGCGACAACGACACGCTAGGTGCGCTGGTCGCCAATCTGATCGAAGGCGATGCGCTCATCATCCTTACCGATCAGCAAGGTCTTTTCACCGCTGATCCGCGCAAGGATCCGAACGCCACGCTGGTTCAGGAGGCCGATGCTGGTGCGCCGGAACTCGAAGCCATGGCGGGTGGTGCGGGTTCGAGCCTTGGCCGGGGCGGCATGCTGACCAAGATTCTCGCCGCCAAACGCGCCGCTCACAGCGGCGCGAATACGGTGATAGCGAGTGGGCGTGAGGCGGATGTGTTGTCCCGACTCGCATCGGGTGAAGCAATCGGCACGCAATTGATTGCACGCACGGCGCGGATGGCCGCCCGCAAACAATGGATGACCGACCACCTGCAGGTGCGCGGCCACGTGGTTATCGACGACGGCGCGGTTGAAAAGCTGACCGGTGGTGGCAAGAGTTTGCTGCCGATCGGTATTGTCGGCGTGCATGGCGCGTTTGCGCGCGGTGAGGTTATTGCCTGCCTGAACGCGGCGGGGCTCGAAGTGGCGCGCGGCCTGACCAACTACAGCAGCGCGGAGACGAAGCTGATCCAACGGCGTCCGAGTGGCGAGATTGAATCGGTGCTCGGCTACATGCTGGAACCTGAATTGATCCATCGCGACAACCTGGTACTGGTTTAGTCACTGCCTGACCCTCGCGAAGAGTACGTAAAAAAAGCCGCTCCAACTTTCGGTGGAGCGGCTTTTTTATATTCAACGCGTGTTCGGATTCGCATCAGGCCAACCTGCCGGCGTCTCAATGGATCAACGAAGCTGCCGTGCGTTTGTAGCGAATGTTCTCAACGATCTGCTGCGCGTTGCCTGTCGGCATCTTGTTCGCGCACATGTAATCCTGATAGAGCGACGCCTGATATGCATTCAGCGTGCCGTTCTCAATGCGCCTGAATTCGTTCGCGACGGTCGTGTCCCAGCCATCGTGGTCCGCGTTCAAACCCGCGTACTGACGTGTCTCATACGTATCGCAGCGAATCCCTTCGTAATTCACGTTGCGCGCGCCGCTCGGGCTGGTCACCACCACGACATAGCGCACCACGCCGTCGGAACCGACGCTAACTGAGGTCCGGTCGATTGCGAATTGCAGCGGCGTATTGCCCGACACTTCGAAAGGCAGCAAATTCGATTCTTGCGGCAGCGGCGGCAACGTGTCCACCTTGTTTTCAACCCAGGTGCCTTTCCGGTCCAGCAGATAAACGAATGTGCTGTCGTCTTTATTGGTGGGTTTGCTGGCGCAACCAGCCAGCAGGGCGCCGGTGGCGACGCACGCCACGACGAGTGCAATTGCTTTCAATATGGTTTCCTCGAAATACTGGCGCGGCTCGAGGAGCCGCGCCAGCAGAGACGGCCTGGACAGCCGCATGAAGTTGTTAATTGCGCACGCCCGGGCGGTACAGCGAGCCGAGGGTTTCGCTGGCCGATTCGTCTTCGTGTTCCGACTCGGCGTCTACTTCAGCCGCTGACCCGGAGCCCGGACCGCAATCGGATGCGATCGTGACGTGAACCGATGTTTCGATGCTGACGGTGGTTATCGAAGTCACCGTCATTACCGTGGAATCCGGTGGACTTTCCATTGACGACGCTATCCGGGGATAACGAGGCCCATGGTGCCCGCCAGGTTTTTCCGCACGCGGCGCAGCCCGGCGCATGAAACGGGATAGCTCCGTCAGCGCCAACTGATACACATCCCGCTTGAACTCGATCACACAGTCGAGCGGCACCCAGTACTCGTTCCAACGCCAGGCATCGAACTCAGGGTGGTCGGTGGCGCGCAAGCAGATGTCGCAATCGCGTCCTACCATCCGGAGCAAGAACCAGATTTGTTTCTGGCCGCGGTAATGACCGCGTACTTCGCGCTTGATGAACTTGTCAGGCACCTCGTAACGCAACCAGTCGCGCGTGCGACCGATCACCTTGACGTGCTCAGGAAGCAGCCCGGTTTCTTCGTGTAACTCCCGATACATCGCTTGCACGGGGGTCTCTCCGTACTTGATGCCCCCTTGCGGAAACTGCCAGGAATGTTCACGGAGCCGTTTGCCCCAAAACACCTCGTTGTGCGCGTTCAAGAGGATGATGCCGACGTTCGGGCGAAAGCCTTCACGATCCAGCATACAACCACCTTCGAATCCTTTAAAATTGCTTTGATTATAAACAGATAACGGTCCCGACGCACCGAATCGGCCCAGAATGGAACGATTCGCCGCAAAAGGGCAGCGTTTGCGGTAGCCTGTCAGTCTTTCCGTGCCTTATCCCTTGTGCAAAAGGCTTTGCGCGGCGCGGTTTGTCCAGCCAGCGGCGCCGCGAACGGTATGCGTACCGGTTGTCGGACAAACCGTGCCGGCTCGCGCCGGGTCTGTGTCGATTTCCCCACCGTTTTCACCTTTCGGGCGGTCCCTCCGGAGCCGCCGCTTTTGGAAAATCTGAATGAAAGCTTCCCGTTTCTTTATCGGCACCCTGAAAGAAGCTCCGGCCGACGCCGAGATCGTCAGCCATAAGCTCATGGTGCGCGCCGGCATGATCCGTCGCGTGGCCGGCGGTATCTATAACTACCTGCCGGTCGGCCTGCGCTCGATCCGCAAGGTGGAAAACATCGTGCGCGAAGAAATGAACCGGGCAGGCGGGATCGAACTGCTGATGCCGTCGGTGCAGCCGGCCGAGTTGTGGCAGGAATCGGGCCGCTGGGAAAAATACGGTCCTGAACTGCTGCGCTTCAAGGACCGCAGGCAATCCGACTTCGTGCTCGGGCCGACGCACGAAGAAGTGGTGACGGACATCGCGCGGAACCAGATCAAGAGCTATCGTCAGTTGCCGGTCAACTTCTACCAGGTGCAGACCAAGTTCCGCGACGAAATCCGTCCGCGTTTCGGCGTGATGCGCGGCCGCGAGTTCATCATGAAAGACGCGTACTCGTTCGACAAGGACGCGGACGGTCTGCGCGAGTCGTATCGCAAGATGTACGACGCGTACGTGCGTATTTTCACGCGCCTCGGTCTGGACTTCCGTGCGGTGGCGGCGGACAACGGTTCGATCGGCGGCAGCGGTTCGCATGAGTTTCACGTGATCGCCGATACCGGTGAGGACGCGATCGCCTATTGCCCGACGTCGGAGTTCGCGGCGAACGTCGAAGCGGCTGAAGCGCTGCCGCTGTACGCGGAACGTGCGGCCGCTGCCGAAGACATGAAGAAGACTGCCACGCCGGGTAAGGCGAAGTGCGAGGCTGTCGCCGAGTTGCTGAACATTCCGCTCGAACGCACGATCAAGTCGATCATCCTCGCTACCGAAAACGAAGGCGCCGAGCCGACCATCTGGTTGCTGATGCTGCGCGGCGACCACGATCTGAACGAGATCAAGGCAAGCAAGCTGCCGGGTCTGGCCGACTTCCGCATGGCAACCGAAGCCGAAATCGTCGAGACGTTCGGTACGCCGCCGGGTTACCTCGGCCCGATCAACACGAAAAAGCCGGTCAAGGTCGTCGCGGATCGCACCGTCGCGAACATGAGCGACTTCGTGGTCGGCGCGAACGAGGTGGATTTCCACATCACCGGTGTGAACTGGGGCCGTGATCTGCCGGAACCGGTCGTCGCCGACATCCGCAACGTGAAGAAGGGAGATCCGTCGCCGGACGGCAAGGGCGTGATCGACATCTGCCGCGGTATCGAAGTGGGCCACGTGTTCCAGCTCGGCACGAAGTATTCAGAAGCGATGAACGCGAATTGCCTCGACGAGAACGGCAAGCCGAAGCCGATGGAAATGGGCTGCTACGGCATCGGCATCACGCGCATTCTCGGCGCCGCGATCGAACAGAATTTCGACGACAAGGGCATCATCTGGCCGGAATCGATTGCACCGTTCGAAGTCGTGCTGTGCCCGATGGGCTATGACCGCAGCGAAGCCGTGCGCGAGCAGGCCGACAAGCTGTACGCGGAACTGGTCGAAGCGGGCGTCGACGTAATTCTCGACGATCGTGGCGAGCGCCCCGGCGTGATGTTCGCCGACTGGGAACTGATCGGCGTGCCGCATCGTCTGGTGATCGGCGACCGCGGGCTGAAGGACGGCAAGCTTGAATACCAGGGCCGTCGCGACGCTGAAGCAACGCTGCTGCCGGTCGAAGACGCCGCCCAAACGGTGATCGGAAAAGTCCGCGCAGCGTTGGCTCGCTAAGCGGAGCGGACGGTGGAGTACACCTTCCTGTCCGCGACCATCCTGCTGATTCTGATCACTGATCCGCTCGGCAATATTCCGCTGTTCATCAGCTGCCTGCGCAGCGTGTCGCCGGAGCGTCGCACGATCGTCATTCTCCGTGAGGTGGCGATCGCGTTTGCGATCCTGCTGGTGTTCATGGTGCTCGGTCAGGGCTTTTTGCGCGCAATGAGCCTGACCGACCAGTCGCTGCGGATCGGTGGTGGGATCGTGCTGTTTCTGATCGCGCTGCGGATGGTGTTTCCGCATCCGGACGGTCCGTTTGGCGGCGATTCACGCGGCGGCGAGCCGCTGATCGTGCCGCTCGCGATTCCCGCGCTCGCGGGTCCGTCGGCATTGGCAACGGTGATGCTGCTGACGTCGCAGGCGCCCGGCAAGACGCTCGAATGGATCGGTGCGCTGACCGTCACGATGATTGTCTGCGCGATCGTACTGATGCTGGCCGAGCGCATTCAGGCGTGGCTGGGCGAGCGTGCGATGGCCGCGTTCGAACGCCTGATGGGCCTGGTGCTGGTGGCGATCGCAGTGGAAATGATGCTCGGCGGCATCCGCTCCTTCGTGCATCAGCTTTGAATCGAGAGCAACGCGACCAATAAAAAAGCGGGCCATCTGGGCCGCTTTTTTACATCTATCGCTACTCGCGTAGACGCTTTAACTTCACGCGCCTTCGGTCAGCGCGCGGATAGTCGGCAGGTTGCGCCAGTAACCCTTCGCGTCCATCCCGCAGCCGAACACATAGCGGTCTGGCACTTCAAAACCGCAGTAATCCGGACGCAGCGGCTTCGCCTTCGGAATGATCTTCTCGCACAGCACCGCGCTCAGGAAACGCTTCGCGCCCATGGCCATGATGCGGTCGCGGATCGCGGCCATTGTCTCGCCTTCGTCGAGAATGTCGTCGAGCACCAGCACGACGCGATCCTTCACCGACTCGGCCGGCGCCACGCGCCATTGCATCTCGTTGCCGCCCTTGGTGGTGTTGCGGTAGCGGGTCAGGTGGATGTAGTCGAACTCGAGCGGGAAATCGAGGTGCGGCAACAGCATGCCGGTGAACACCGCCGCTCCGCCCATGACCGACAGCACGAGCGGGAAGTCCTCGCTCATCTCGTCGCGGATGGCGGACGCCATGCCGCTGATCGACGCGTTGACGTCGTCGGCCGAAACGATTTCTTCGGAGTGGCTAAAAATGTGGAGAGCTTCTTCGCGGTTCATGACGTCTGACGGGCGGTGACTGTATACATAGTGTGGGTGAGAAGGGCGGCACGCGGTACAGAACAAACCCGCATGAATCTGAAAGTTGCCGCGCGTTCCGTGATGCATCTACCAGAACGCGCGTCCGCCATCCTGTTCAAGCTTAGCGCATGCCGGGCAACATGCCCTTCATGCCGCGCATCATCTTCTGCAGATTGCCGCCCTTGAGCTTTTTCATCATGGTGCGCATCTGGTCGTACTGGTTCAGCATGCGGTTGACTTCCTGCACCTGCACGCCCGCGCCCGCAGCGATACGGCGCTTGCGGGTGGCCTTGATCAGATCGGGCTTCGCGCGCTCGAGTGGCGTCATCGAATTGATGATGCCTTCCATGCGGCGCATCTGCTTTTCGGCCTGGCCCATGTCGGCACCGGCGGCGGCTTGCTGGAATTGCGCGGGCAGCTTGTCCATCAGCGACGACAGACCGCCCATGCCCTTCATTTGCGTGAGTTGCGCGCGGAAATCGTTCAGATCGAAGTCGCCGCCTTTCTTGACCTTGTCGGCGAGCTTCTGCGCGGCCTGGACGTCGACGCCCTTCTGCGCTTCTTCGACGAGGGCGAGAATGTCGCCCATGCCAAGAATCCGGTTCGCCATCCGGTCCGGGTAGAAAATCTCGAGACCGTCGAGCTTTTCGGCGACACCGACGAACTTGATCGGCTTGCCCGTCACGTGACGCACGGAAAGCGCCGCGCCACCACGCGAATCGCCGTCGAGCTTGGTGAGGACCACGCCGGTGAGCGGCAGCGCGTCGCTAAACGCTTTCGCGGTGTTGACCGCGTCCTGACCGAGCATCGCGTCGACCACGAACAGCGTTTCCGCCGGCTTCAGTTCGCCGTGCAGCGCGGTGATTTCCGCCATCATCGCTTCGTCGATACCGAGACGGCCGGCCGTGTCGACCAGCAGCACGTCGTGGTAGTGGCGCTTGGCCCAATCCACCGCGGCGCGCGCGATGTCGACCGGCTTCTGATCGGGTTCCGACGGGAAGAAGTCTGCGCCGACCTGCTCGGTCACCGTCTTCAACTGCGCGATAGCAGCGGGGCGGTAGACGTCGCACGAAACGGTCAGAACCTTCTTCTTGTACTTTTCGCGCAGCAGCTTCGCGAGCTTGCCGACCGTGGTCGTCTTACCGGCGCCTTGCAGACCCGCCATCAGGATGACGGCCGGCGGCGTGACGGCGAGATTCAGTTCGACGGCCTTGCCTTCGTAGTCGCCACCGATCACCGCGGTCAGCTCGCGCTGCACCACGCCGACCAGCGCCTGACCCGGCGACAGGCTGCTGATGACTTCCTCACCGAGGGCCTTTTCCTTCACCTTGGCGATGAACTCGCGCACGACGGGCAGCGCCACGTCGGCCTCGAGGAGCGCGAGGCGAACTTCGCGCAGCATTTCCTGGGTGTTCGCCTCGGTGAGCCGGGCTTCGCCGCGCAGCGTCTTGACGACGCGCGCCATCCGTTGAGTCAGATTGTCGAGCATGGGGAGCGATGAACGGTGGTGCGGCCCGCGCAGCACGCGACGAGGAGACGTCGTGGAGTAGGGGCCTAGTGTAAACTTCGAATATGGATATTGTACTGTATGCCCTCACTGCGCTCCTCTATGGCGGTCTCGCCGTGGCTGGCTGGCGCTCGCACCGGCACGCCGCCGTGCGCCCCATGCTCGAGAGCGTGCCGCCGGTGCCCGCCGCGACGGACCCGACATCGGTTTCCGCGGCGTCGGGCATGAGCACGCCGGGACGCGCGTTGCTATTCGTCGCGCTGCTTGCGCATGGCGTGCTGCTGCACACCACCATCTTTCCGCAGAACGCGATGGTGTTCGGCTTCGCGTTCGCGCTGTCGGCGATGTTCTGGCTCGGCTCGGGCATCTACTGGATCGAGAGCTTTTTCTTTCCGCTCGACGGCTTGCGTCTGCTGGTGTTGCCGCTCGCCTGCATCGCCTCGCTGATGCCGCTCGCGTTCGGCGGCGTCCGCGTGTTGCCGTATTCGGCCGCGCCGATGTTCAAGCTGCACTTCCTGATCGCCAACATCGCGTATGGTCTGTTCGCGATCGCGGCGCTGCACGCAATCCTGATGCTGCTGGTCGAGCGTCGTCTGCATGCCATGCGCGGGGGGCTCGCGCAACGAAACGTGGCCGCCGCGAGCAACGGCTGGCTGTCGAGCTGGCTCGATACGCTGCCGCCGCTGCTGACGCTGGAGAAACTGCTGTTCCGTCTGATCGGCGCAGGTTTTGTTCTGCTGACGTTGACGCTCGTATCGGGCATCCTGTTCAGCGAGCAACTGGTCGACCGCGCGTTGCGGCTCGATCACAAGACCGTGTTCGCGATTCTTTCGTGGGTCATGTTCGGCGCGCTGCTGACTGCGCGCAAGGTATCCGGCTGGCGCGGCCGTGCGGCATTGCGCTGGGTGCTGGCGTCGTTCGTCGCGCTGTTGCTGGCGTACGTCGGCAGCCGTTTTGTTTTCGAGGTGCTGTTGCACCGTGCTGTAGTGTGAGCGTGTCCCCATGCGACAAATTTTTCTGCTGATCCTCCTGTTTATCGTCGGCCAATGGCTGGTGAAGGCACTGCGTCGTCATGACGCACAATCCGCGCAACGCACCGGGAGCGCCGGCGCGAACAATGCGAACGGCGCGGGTGCCAAAGGTGCAAATGGCGGCGCGCGTCCGGCGGAAGCACCGAAGCTCGCCGAGCCGATGATCCGTTGCGTCGAGTGCGGCGTGCATGCGCCGAAGAGCGACTCCGTTGTGGTAGCCGGCCAGCCGTTCTGCAGCGCCGCGCATGCGCAACGTCACGGCGCGCGTCCGTCGGGCCGCGACGCTCGATGAGGGTCGAATTCACCGTCGATGCAGACGGTTGGGTCGCCGCCGCACGCAAACTGCCATCGCCGAATTTTGAAGCGCGGCCCGAAGGGGTCGTGCCGACGCTGGTCGTGGTCCACAACATCAGCCTGCCGCCCAATGAGTTCGGCGGCACGGCGATCGCCGAGCTATTCCAGAACACGCTCGACTGCGACGCGCATCCGTACTACGACGCGCATCTGCGCGGCGTGCGGGTGTCCGCGCATTTCGTGATTCTTCGCGACGGCACGCTCGAACAGTTCGTGTCGTGCAACGAACGCGCGTGGCATGCGGGCGCGTCGAATTTCTTCGGCCGCGAGCGCTGCAATGATTTCTCGATCGGCATCGAGCTGGAAGGCAGCGACACCACTGCCTTCGACGCGGCGCAATACCGCACGCTCGCGGCACTCGTGAGCGCGTTGAAGGCGCGCTATCCGGTCGAAGCGCTGGCCGGTCACTCGGACATCGCACCTGGTCGCAAGACCGATCCCGGACCCCATTTCGAGTGGTCGCGTCTGCAGGCCGACACCACGCTCGACGCTCGGTACTTCCCCTATCTCAAGTTTTCCGGGACGCGGTAAACACCCCTTTGCGTGATATCGCAGAACCCGACGAAAGCGCGGCGCAGCCGTGTTCTTCGGGGAGGCCGCTTCGCGCCGTGCGATCCGAAAAGTCAAGACTTCCAGAGCAAATAAAACCATTTGATCTGTTTTGATTCTCCACTATACTTGGTGCCACAAACCGGGTTGTGCACTATATCTTGTGTGGTCTGTGCATAACTCTGTGAATAACCGAGTGTATAAGTCCGCGGCGCCCCGCTCTCCGAGCATGGCGCCGCAAGCATTCCAAGGCAGTGAAATATCCCTGTGGTGGAGCCGGTAGAGACCTCCGGCGTCATCCAGCAACATTCGGGAAAAGGGCACAGCAAGTGATCGCGACACACACCATGAAGACCGTTTTCAATTCGAATCAGGCTTCATCGCAGTCGCATCCCGCCACCCGGCCCAGCCGGCCTTTTTCCCGCGCCCCATTGCTTGCGTACATGTCTGCGCAGCGTTCGTTTTAATCCGCGGCACTCGCCGCACCATTTCCAGAACCAGGAGCTTTGCACATGCAAACCACCGACAACGCGACGACCCGCTACGAGGGCTCATCGACTGGCCAGGCGTTCGGCCAGGCTCAAGACGCCCAGTCGCTCGCGCCGCAGGCGACTTACGCCGACTACAAGGTGATCCGTCGTAACGGCAGCGTGGTGTCGTTCGAACCGTCGAAAATCGCCATCGCTGTGACGAAGGCATTTCTGGCCGTCAACGGTGGTCAAGGTGCGGCGTCGGCGCGTGTGCGCGAACTGGTCGAACAACTCACGGCGAGCGTGGTGCGCGCGCTGCTGCGCAGCCGTCCGAACGGCGGCACGTTCCATATCGAAGACATTCAGGACCAGGTCGAACTCGCGCTGATGCGCGGCGGCGAGCACAACGTCGCGCGTGCTTACGTGCTGTATCGCGAGAAGCGTACGCAGGCTCGCGGTCATGACGAGCTCGTCGCGGCCAGCGCGCCGGGTCTGAACGTAACCGACAACGGCGTCACGCGTCCGCTCGATCTGGTTGCACTGCGCAACGTGATCGAATCCGCCTGCGCGAACCTGGGCGACGCGGTGAGCGCCGACCCGATCATCGCGGAAACGGTGAAGAACCTGTACGACGGCGTGCCGATGACGCAGGTCTACGACTCGGCCATTCTCGCTGCCCGCACGATGATCGAAAAAGACCCGGCGTACAGCCAGGTCACCGCGCGCATCCTGCTGCACACGATCCGCCGCGAGATCCTCGAAGAAGAAGTCACGCAAGGCGAAATGGCCGAGCGCTACGCCGAGTACTTCCCGAAGTTCATCAAGCGCGGTATCGGCGCCGGCCTGCTCGACGACAAGCTCCAGCAATTCGACCTGAAGCGCCTGGGCGCTGCGCTCGACAACAGCCGCGACCTGCAATTCGGCTACCTCGGTCTGCAAACGCTGTATGACCGCTACTTCCTGCATCACGACAATGTCCGCATCGAAATGCCGCAGGCATTCTTTATGCGTGTCGCAATGGGCCTGTCGCTGAACGAGATCGACCGCGAAGCGCGCGCCATCGAGTTCTACAACATCCTGTCGAGCTTCGACTTCATGTCGTCCACGCCGACGCTGTTCAACTCGGGCACGCATCGCTCGCAACTGTCGTCGTGCTACCTGACGACGGTCGAAGACGACCTCGACGGTATCTATGAAGCGCTGAAGGAAAACGCGCTGCTGTCGAAATTCGCCGGCGGTCTGGGCAACGACTGGACGCGTGTGCGTGCACTCGGTTCGCACATCAAGGGCACCAACGGCAAGTCGCAAGGCGTCGTACCGTTCCTGAAGGTCGTCAACGACACGGCAGTCGCGGTGAACCAGGGCGGCAAGCGCAAGGGCGCGGTGTGCGCGTACCTGGAAACGTGGCACCTGGACATCGAAGAATTCCTCGAGCTGCGTAAGAACACGGGCGACGACCGTCGCCGCACGCACGACATGAACACGGCGAACTGGATTCCCGACCTGTTCATGAAGCGCGTGATGGAAGGCGGCGACTGGACGCTGTTCTCGCCGTCCACCTGCCCGGATCTGCACGACCTGTTCGGCGCGGAATTCGAAACGGCTTACACGGCTTACGAAGCGAAGGTCGCGCGCGGCGAGATCAAGCTGTTCAAGAAGGTGCCGGCGGCGCAACTGTGGCGCAAGATGCTGGGCATGCTGTTCGAAACCGGCCACCCGTGGATCACGTTCAAGGATCCGTGCAATGTGCGTTCGCCGCAACAGCACGTCGGTGTCGTCCACTCGTCGAACCTGTGCACGGAAATCACGCTGAACACCAGCGACGCCGAAATCGCCGTCTGCAACCTGGGTTCGGTGAACCTCGTCGCTCACCTGAAGGAACAGGCCGACGGCACGCTCGTGCTCGACCACGACAAGTTGAAGCGCACCATCAGCGTGGCAATGCGCATGCTCGACAACGTGATCGACATCAATTACTACGCGGTCGCCAAGGCACGTAACTCGAACCTGAAGCATCGTCCGGTCGGCATGGGCATCATGGGCTTCCAGGATTGCCTGCACCTGCTGCGCACGCCGTACGCGTCGGAAGAAGCGGTCAAGTTCGCCGATACGTCGATGGAAGCGGTTTGCTACTACGCCTACTACGCGTCGACGGAACTGGCGCAGGAGCGCGGCCGTTACTCCACCTACCGCGGCTCGCTGTGGGATCGCGGCATCCTCCCGCAAGACTCGGTGAAACTGCTGGCCGATGCACGCGGCGGTTACGTCGAAGTCGATTCGAGCGAATCGATGGACTGGACCGAACTGCGTTCGCGTATCGCCCAGTACGGCATGCGCAACTCGAACTGCGTGGCGATCGCGCCGACGGCGACGATCTCGAACATCATCGGCGTGTCGGCCTGTATCGAACCGACGTTCCAGAACCTGTATGTGAAGTCGAATCTGTCGGGCGAATTCACGGTGGTCAACGACTACCTGGTGCGCGACCTGAAAGCACGCGGTCTGTGGGACGAAGTGATGGTCGCCGACCTGAAGTACTTCGACGGCACGCTGTCGCGCATCGACCGCATTCCGGCCGACCTGCGCGCGATCTACGCGACCGCGTTCGAACTCGATCCGGTATGGCTGGTGGAAGCTGCGTCGCGTCGTCAGAAGTGGATCGACCAGGCTCAGTCGCTGAACATCTACATGGGCGGTGCGTCGGGTAAGAAGCTCGACGAGATCTACAAGCTCGCATGGGTGCGCGGTCTGAAGACTACGTACTACCTCCGCACGATGGCGGCGACGCACGTCGAGAAGTCGACGGTTGCGCACGGCGCGCTGAACGCGGTGAGCTCAGGTGGCAGCGAAGGTTCGGGCGGTGCAGCAGGTGGCGCGGCGGGTGGATTCGGTACGAACAACGGCGCGGTTGGTGGTGCCGCAGGCGGCTTTCAGGCTTCAGCGTCCACGCCAGCAGTCGGGGTTGAAGCAGCGCCGGAAGCGGATGGTCCGGTCTGCATGATGCGTCCGGGCGATCCTGGTTTCGAAGAGTGCGAGGCTTGCCAGTAAGTTGTCGGCAAGCAGTCAGCGAGCAGCAGGATCGCTGCTTGCTGACGGGTGTAGGTAATGACCCGCAGCAGTACCCGCAGGTAACGATCAGCAAAAGTTGGTCGTAGTGGAAGAAGGGAAGACGATGAACGGCGAGTGGAATTGGAAGCGCGCCGTTCATCGTCGGTAGCGACATCAGCGACGCAGAGCAGCAGCACGCAGTCAGCAGCCGGCATCACTACCAAGCGCGCGACACAGGGCGCTCAGCAAACGCTTCGAGTGGTGGGTCGATCAACGGAATCGACCGCAAGCATCGCTCGACATGACATTGAACTTCACCTCGCTTCCACTGACGAACAGGCAAACGCGAGGCATGTGTCAGGCAACGCAAAGCAACTGCGAAGCGAGCGCGGACCACCGCGCAGAGCATCGCAAACGCAACGCTCCAGCAATCGCAAGACGTTGCGAACACGCTCCGCAATACAGATAGATAGAGCAGCGAAACGTCATCGCGACACGTTGCTCTTCGAGCTCGCGAAGCACGTCGACGACACACGTTCAACACGCTTCATCTGAGGCGTCACACACAGTAGGTTGAACAAAGTGTTGTATGAACGTAGCAACGCGAATCGAAAACAGGATTTTTCGCGAACGAACTCTTTTATCGCTCGTGAAAAGATGGTACAAACCGTTCTAAATTGATGGTGACATTTATGCTCAACTGGGATGACGAGATCACTGCCGTAACTCCCTCGAGCGGCGCGCAACAGAATGCGTTGCGCAACGCAGCGGGACCGGCTGTCGGTTCGCAAATCGGAACGCGTTCCGCTCCTCATGCTCCCTCGGACCGAAACGTCTTCGCGTCTCAAGACGTTTTCGAAAAAGGCATTGCCGCTGCTCACGCTGCCGGAACGGCAGCGGTTTCTGAAGCGCGAGTCAATGTCGCCGACAAGCGCATCATCAACGGCCAGACCGACGTCAATCAGTTGGTGCCGTTCAAATACAAGTGGGCCTGGGAAAAGTATCTGGCTGGTTGCGCCAACCACTGGATGCCGCAAGAAGTGAACATGTCGCGCGACATCGCCCTCTGGAAAGACCCGAACGGTCTGACCGAAGACGAGCGCCGCATCGTCAAGCGCAACTTGGGCTTCTTCGTGACGGCCGACTCGCTCGCCGCCAACAACATCGTGCTGGGCACCTACCGCCACATCACGGCGCCCGAATGCCGTCAGTTCCTGCTGCGCCAGGCGTTCGAAGAGGCGATCCACACGCACGCTTACCAGTACATCGTCGAATCGCTGGGTCTCGACGAAGGCGAAATCTTCAACGCGTATCACGAGGTTGCCTCGATCCGCGCGAAAGACGAATTCCTGATTCCGTACATCAACGTGCTGACCGATCCAGGCTTCAAGACCGGCACGCTCGAGACTGACCAGACGCTGCTTCGCTCGCTGATCGTGTTCGCCTGCGTGATGGAAGGCCTGTTCTTCTACGTCGGCTTTACACAAATCCTGGCGCTCGGCCGTCAGAACAAGATGACCGGCGCGGCGGAACAGTACCAGTACATCCTGCGCGACGAGTCGATGCACTGCAACTTCGGCATCGACCTGATCAACCAGATCAAACTCGAAAACCCGCAACTCTGGACGGCTGAGTTCCGCGCGGAAATCCGCGAGATCTTCCAGCAAGCGGTCGAACTTGAATATCGTTACGCAGAAGACACGATGCCGCGCGGGGTGCTCGGCCTCAACGCGTCGATGTTCAAGAGCTATCTGCGCTTCATCTGCAACCGCCGTTGCCAGCAGATCGGTCTCGATCCGCTGTACCCGAACGAGGAAAACCCGTTCCCGTGGATGAGCGAGATGATCGACCTGAAGAAGGAACGCAACTTCTTCGAGACGCGAGTGATCGAATATCAAACTGGCGGCGCGCTGACCTGGGAGTGATCCGGGTTCGTGTCGCAGACGCAATATCGATGGGGATGCCGTCGGCTTCGGCCGCGGCAATTTTGGCTAGGAGCTTAACCGCCTGATGCAAAGCTTGCCCGGTGCGTCGCGTGCCTTCGCGGCCCACAAATATGACTGGCACTTTGCGGACCCTTCAGTGGGATGGGCAAACTTCCCCCCGGAAAAAGCCGTTGGCGTTGTCGCCAGCGGCTCGATCAAGCAATTGCCGGCATTGAGATTCGATGCCGAACAGATCTGGCGCGCGGTGCCTTGTGGCACGGCGCGCCTTACCGCATTCATTAGCGTAAGCGCGCGGCACCTGCGTACGCCGATGAATAGCCCGCTTCGTAGCGCGCGCCCTGAGAAGCGTCCGCGGGAAGCGGGTTTTGACGAAGGGTGTAGTTTGAACTGACTCTCATCTGAAAACCTGAAGGAGAAAATGATGGCAACTGCAAAGAAAGCCGCCGCTAAGAAGCCCGCAGCGAAGAAGGTTGTAGCTAAGAAAGCTGCGCCGGCAAAGAAGGCCGCTCCGGCTAAGAAAGTCGCTGCCAAGAAAGTCGCAGTGAAGAAGGTTGCAGCAAAGAAGGCAGCACCGGCGAAGAAGGTTGCAGCGCAGAAAGCTGCTCCGGCTAAGAAGGTTGCAGCCAAGAAAGTCGCAGTGAAGAAGGTCGCGGCGAAGAAGGCAGCACCGGCCAAGAAGGCCGCTCCGGCGAAGAAAGTCGCTGCAAAGAAAGTTGCAGTGAAGAAGGTTGCGGCGAAGAAGGCAGCGCCGGCAAAGAAGGCTGCAGCGAAGAAGGCAGCACCGGCTAAGAAGGCAGCACCGGCCAAGAAGGCTGCTGCCAAGAAGGCTGCGCCTGCGAAAAAGGCTGCTGCGAAGAAGGCTGCGCCCGCTGCGAAAAAGGCTCCTGCTGCAAAGAAGGCTCCTGCTGCGAAGAAGGCTGCTGCTCCCGCGAAGAAAGCTGCTGCTCCGGCGAAGAAGGCTGCTGCACCTGCCAAGAAGGCTGCACCTGCGAAGAAGGCTGTTGCCAAGAAGGCTGCGCCTGCACCCGCTGCGACTTCTGTCTCGAGCGCACCGGCAGCAACGGTGAAGACCGCGCTGAACCCGGCAGCGGCATGGCCGTTCCCGACGGGCAGCCGTCCGTAAGCCTTAGTCAGGCAGTAGTTAGCAGTAGAAGTAGTTCGACACGTCGCACGATGTGTCCGATGACCGGGTAGCACTCCCGTCTTAGCGAGCGCTACCCGGTCATGATCCCGTTGCTGGTTTCCGGCGACGGGATTTTTTTTGCGCGGTGCTTACATAGCGTCAGGCGTCATATATCGCGACGACGCATGTTGTTCAGGAAGGATCGAGTTGCAGGCGCGCGGACAAAGCGCGAAGAGTGCAGAGCGCACAAAACCTGCAGACGAAAAAAGACGCATGCACAGGGGAGGGCATGCGTCTGAGGTCGTCGCGGTGGCGTTTCAGCCGGCCGCGCGAGAGGGGAAATGGTTAGAGCGTGATCTGCGCGCGACTATCGCGTGACACGCGAGACGCCGCCGCTCGACAGAATCCGCACACGGTCGCCGGCACGGAAGGTTTCGCCGGTGGCGGTTTGGGTAATCGCGCGAAGGTCGCCATTGTCGAGCCGCACGGTAATTTCGAGGCCGTCGCGCATCGCGACGTTGTTCTCGATCGCGTTACCCGCGACCGCACCGCCGATACCGCCGATGATGCCCGTGGCCACCGAGCCGCGGCCGCCGCCGATCGAACTGCCCGCCAGCGCACCAAGCGCACCGCCGCCAACCGCGCCCAGCCCGCTAGGCTGGCCGTTGTTGGTGCTGATTCGCACCATGCGCACGCTGTCGACGGTGCCCATACGCACCGTCTGTTCGCGCTGTGCCTGCGACGAAGTGAAGACGTCGGGAGAACTACTGTTAACCGCGCACCCCGTCATGGCCACTGAACCGGCAATCAGGGTGGCTACTATCAGGCGACTCGTCGTTCTCATTACTTCGCTCCCATTGCTCAGCTCACGGCAGGTCGTATCCGAACGCCTGCTTGAACCGTTCGTTGATCTCCGCCCGGGTGGGCGCGTAATTTTGCGGCCCCTGTTGCTCGATCTTCAACGCACCCATCAGACTCGCAAGACGGCCCGTGGTCGCCCAGCCGAGCTTGTTCTCGATGCCGTACAGCAGACCGCCGCGGAACGCGTCACCGCAACCTGTCGGATCGAGCACCTGCTTCGCTTTCACTACCGGAATCTCTTCGATGCCGTCGGCGTGATGGATCTGTGCGCCTTGCTCGCCGAGCGTGATGATCAGCGCGTCGACCTTGCCGGCGATCTCTTCGATCGACCAGCCGGTCTTGTTGCTCACCAGCTTGGCTTCGTAATCGTTGACAGCTACATACGTGGCAAGTTCAATCATGCGCCGCAGCGTGTCGCCGTCGAATAGAGGCAAGCCCTGGCCTACGTCGAAGATGAACGGGATGCCAGCCGCCGCCAGATGTTCGGAATGCTGAATCATGCCGTCGTAGCCGTCCGGCGCGACGATGCCGAGCGTGATGCCCTTCGCTTCGTCGGCGCGGTTCAGATGCGACTGCATCATCGCGCCCGGGTGGAACGCGGCGATCTGATTGTTTTCCAGGTCGGTGGTGATCATTGCCTGCGCCGTGTGGGTGTCGGGCACGACCAGCACGCTTTCCGTCGACAGGCCGAGTTTCTCGAAGCGGTCCATGTACGGCTGCGCGTCGACCGAGCCGAGCGTGCCCATGATGCGCGCGTCGCCGCCCAGCAGCTTCAGCGAGTAGGCGATGTTGCCCGCGCAGCCGCCGAATTCGCGGCGCATGGTCGGTACGAGAAAGCTCACGTTCAGGATGTGGACCTGATCCGGCAGGATGTGCTCCCGGAAGCGGCCCTCGAAAGTCATGATGTTGTCGTAGGCGAGCGAGCCGCAAATGAGCGTAGCCAAGGCGAACGTTCCTGTAAAAAACAATGAAGGGAAAAGAGTGGCGATCAGGCGGCGCCGCACGCGAAGCGCGGCGCCGCGTTCGCCCGGAAGGGCTTACTTGAGCGCGGCGAGTGCTGCGTCGTAATTCGGTTCGTTCTTGATTTCGCTGACGAGCTCAGCGTGCACGACCTTGTCGTTTTCGTCGACGACCACGACGGCGCGCGCCGTCAGGCCGGTCAGCGGGCCGCTCGTCACGTCGACGCCGTACGCCTGCGCGAACTCGTGGCCGCGGAACGTGGAGGCCGTGACGACGTTCTCGATGCCTTCGGTCGTGCAGAAGCGCGATGCCGCGAACGGCAGGTCGCCCGACACGACGATGACAGCCGTGTTGGTCAGCTTCGCAGCGGCTTCGTTGAACTTGCGGGTCGACGTTGCGCAGGTCGGCGTGTCGAGGCTCGGCACGATGTTCAGCACTTTGCGCTTGCCGGCGAAATCGGCGAGCGACAGCGGCTTCAGATCCTTACCCACCAGGGAGAAAGCAGGGGCGCTGCTGCCAACCGACGGGAACGTGCCGGCTACTTCGATCGGGTTACCACCCAGCGTGACTTGGCTCATGTTGATGTGCTCCGAAAATTCGTCAGGAATGACGGTGAACGCGCCCGGTCGTCGCCGGGCGCGCGAGGATGCGTTACGGATAAAAAATCTGTACGCGGAAATTGGAAGCGACCGCGGCGCCCGTGTCGAGATGCACGATCATGGTTTGCGTGGCATGCGCTGGCAGACCCGCCGCGATCAGCGTGCCGGGCGGCACATAGTCTTGCGGCCACAGCACGCGCCGGATCGCTACGTTGTTCTGGTCGTCGAGAAGGGTGAGTTCGATGGCCGGATACGCGAGCGCGATGTTGAGACGGTTGTGCAGCGGCATCTTCAGTTCGAGCTTGTGCGGGCCGTCGATCTGCCGCAGATCGGACGGCTCGACCAGCAATCCTTCGATGTTATGCGGCGGCGTGATCTGGCAGCCTAGCTCCGAGCAGACTTTCACGTAGAGCGCCTGCGAACGCGGAACATACACAAGCACTGTTTCGCGCTGCCACCACGCGAGTTGCACGAGCAGAGCGAGGAGCAGCAGAACGAGCAGCACCGAGCCGGCAATCGCCCAGCCCATCCGACGGGGTTTGGCGGGACGGGTTTCGCGCACCACGGGGAACGGATCGTCGCCGTCGTTCACCGGGTTGACGGAGAAGGGCTCGCCGCCGGCTGCAACCGGAGACGGAGGAAATCCTGCGCCACTGCCGCCGCTTCCGCCCGACGCGGCCGTACGCGCGGCGGGATCGGTCGGGCCCAGACCGGCAGCTGCGGCGCCGAAGGCTGTCGCTCCACCCATTTCAGCCGCAGTGGCTGCGGCCGCAGCACCGAAATGCGGTTCGTTATCGGCAATGCCGTGGAATGTCGCGGACGGGTTCAGCAAAGGCTCATCCGGTGGCGTTTCTGAAGGACGCTCGGTCCGGTGCCAGACACGCGGCGCTTCGTCGATGGACGGCTCTGCGGGCGGCTCTTCGTCGGCCGGATAGGCGAAGGGGTCGAGCGGTGCATCTGCCAGTACCGGTTCTTCGTCGGCGGGCGGAGGTGTAGTGAAAGCGCTGGCCGGCAGTTCCGGCTCAGTAGCATGGCGCGGGGTGACGGCAACGCCCGCGTCGGTGGAAACAGGCGAGAGCGGGAGGTTGCCGGCGTTGTGCCGCAGACGGTTGTCGATCGCGGCGTCGGTGGCGGGAGCCCAGGGGTCCCACGCTTCGGCGCTGAAGTCAGGACCTTTCGGACGGACGCCGGAAAGCGCTTCGATCGCCGCGGCTGCGGCGACCGGTTTGGCGGTGGAGAAGTCGCCGCCTTCGGTTACATCGAACAGGCTGCTCGACGCATCGAACACTTCCTGGCAATGCCCGCAGCGTACAAGACCGCGGCGCAGCGCGAGCTGCGCCGGTTGCAGGCGAAAGACGGTTTCACAAAAGGGGCAACGCGTCGCCAGGAGCATATTGAGCCGGTAAGCCAGAAGGCCGGTGGTTTGACAATACGCCTTATTCTAATGGCTTTCGCGGCGCGTTCCCGTTAGACATATCCAACCTTCGTGTTCGCGCCATACGCCGATATCGATCCACTGCGCGTAGACCTGCGCGACTTCGTCGGCCTGGCGCGCCAGGATGCCGGACAGTGCGATTCGTCCACCCGGTTTGACCTTCGACACCAGCATCGACGCCATCAGTTTGAGCGGATTCGACAGGATATTGGCGACCACGATATCGAACTCGCCGGCCGGGCATTCGTCAGGCAAACCATACGTGACGTCAGCGCGATTACGCTCGCTGTTGTGACGCGCCGATTCGACCGCTTGCGGGTCGATATCGATGCCGTACACCGGATTCGCGCCGCACTTCTTCGCGAGGATCGCGAGGATGCCGGAGCCGCAACCGTAATCGAGCACCGACTGTTCCGGCTTGACCGATTGCTCGAGCCATTCCATGCACAGCCGCGTAGTCGGATGGCTGCCGGTGCCGAACGCGAGGCCCGGGTCCAGTTCCAGCACGAGTGCTTCGGGGTCCGGCGCGTCGTGCCAGGACGGCACGACCCAGATGCGTTCGCCGATCGGAATCGGATCGAATTGCGACTGCGTGAGCCGCACCCAATCCTGGTCTTCGACGACGCGCACGGTGAACGTCGGTGCGTTCTCCAGACCAATCTCGTTGGCCGCGGCAGTCAGCAGCACGGCAGGCTCCTGTTCCGGCGCGACCAAGGCGATCACGCGCGAACGCTGCCACGCCGTGCGATCCGGCGTGAGACCGGGCTCGCCGAACAACGGCTGTTCGTCGGGCGTGTCGGCGTCCGCATCTTCAACCGACACGGACAACGCGCCCAACTCGAGCAACGCGTCGGAGAATTCTTCCGCGTGCTCGCGTGCCAGCTCGGCGATCAGTTCCCGGTAGCTCATGACTTACGCTTCTTCCGGCGCGGCCTGCAGCTTCGCGGCCAACCGGTTTTCGAGGTAGTGAATGCTGGTGCCGCCTTCGACGAACTTCGCGTCCAGCATCAGTTCGCGGTGCAACGGGATGTTGGTCTGAATGCCTTCCACCACCATTTCCGACAACGCGATGCGCATCCGCTTGATCGCCTGTTCGCGCGTGGCGCCGTAAGCGATCAGCTTGCCGATCATCGAATCATAGTTCGGCGGCACGAAATAGCCATTGTAGGCATGCGAGTCGACGCGAATGCCGGGGCCGCCCGGCATATGCCACGACGTCAAACGGCCCGGCGACGGAATGAACTTGAACGGATCTTCAGCGTTGATCCGGCATTCGATCGCATGACCCTTGAACTGGATATCGCGCTGACGGAAGGCGAGCTTCTCGCCAGCCGCGATGCGGATCTGTTCCTGAACGATGTCGACGCCCGTAATCAGTTCGGTCACCGGATGCTCGACCTGCACGCGCGTGTTCATTTCAATGAAGTAGAACTCGCCGTTTTCGTACAGGAACTCGAACGTACCCGCGCCAAGATAGCCCATCTTCTTGCACGCATCCGCGCAACGATCGCCGATACGGTCGATCAGGCGACGCGCGATACCCGGCGCCGGCGCTTCTTCGATCACCTTCTGGTGACGGCGCTGCATCGAGCAATCGCGCTCGCCGAGCCAGATCGCGTTCTTGAACGAGTCGGCCAGAATCTGGATTTCGATGTGCCGCGGGTTCTCCAGGAATTTCTCCATGTAGACCTGCGGGTTGCCGAACGCACGGCCGGCTTCTTCGCGCGTCATGTTGACCGCGTTGACCAGCGCCGCTTCCGTGTGGACCACGCGCATGCCGCGGCCACCACCGCCGCCGGCGGCCTTGATGATGACCGGATAGCCGACCTGGCGGGCAATCTTCACGATCTCTTTCGGATCTTCCGGCAACGCGCCTTCCGAACCCGGCACGCAAGGCACGCCGGTTTTGATCATGGTCTGCTTGGCCGTGACCTTGTCGCCCATCATGCGGATGGTTTCCGGGCGCGGGCCGATGAAGGTGAAGCCCGACTGCTCGACACGCTCGGCGAAGTCGGCGTTCTCCGACAGGAAGCCGTAGCCGGGGTGAATTGCTTCGGCGTCGGTCACTTCAGCCGCGCTGATCAGCGCGGGCATGTTCAGATAGCTCAGATTCGACGGAGCCGGGCCGATACAGACCGCCTCGTCGGCGAGCTTTACGTACTTGGCTTCTTTATCGGCTTCTGAATAGACGACAACCGTCTTGACGCCGAGTTCGCGGCAGGCGCGCTGGATACGAAGCGCGATCTCGCCACGATTGGCAATGAGAATTTTTTCAAACATAGCGGTTTTTCGACTCATCAATGGGCGCCGGGTTGAATGCAACACCGGCTGCCTCTGAGGATCGGTCGCGCACCCCGGACAGCGGGCACGCGGGCGGCAGGCGCAAAAAGCGCAAAGCGTGCCGCGTTAGCCGACCACGAACAACGGTTGGCCGTACTCGACCGCCTGGCCGTTTTCGACGAGGATTTCCTTCACCACGCCGGACTTGTCCGACTCGATTTCGTTGAGCAGCTTCATCGCTTCGATGATGCAGATCGTCTGGCCTTCCTTGACCGTGTCGCCCACCTGGACGAACGGCTCCGCGCCTGGCGACGGCGCGCGGTAGAACGTGCCGACCATCGGCGAGGTCACCACGTGGCCTTGCGGCGCGGCGACAGCCGGAGTAGCCGGAGCCGCAGCAGCCGGCGCTTCGCCGCCCATCGGCGGGGCCGGTTGCGCGTATTGCGGCGCGTACGAGGCGGACGGCTGGACGTAAACCGGCGGCGCGTTCTTGACGATACGCACCTTGCCTTCGCCCTCGGTCACTTCGAGTTCGGAAATACCGGACTCCGAGACGAGGTCGATCAGAGTTTTCAGTTTACGAAGATCCATCAGGAAGCCCCTTTCAATGCAAAAAGTGCCGGCGCTTGCGAGAGCCGGCTCAAATTAGTCGTGTTTGGATTCAGCCGCGCGACGAGCCGGCGGCGAGCCGGTCGAGCGCGAATTCGAGCGCGTACATATATCCCTTCCAGCCGAGGCCGCAAATCACGCCCTCAGCCTGGTCGGAGAAATACGAGTGATGCCGGAACGGTTCGCGACGATGCACGTTCGACAGATGAATCTCGACGAACGGGATGCCGACCCCCGCCAGTGCGTCCCGAATGGCCACGCTGGTGTGCGTGTACGCGGCGGGATTGATCAGTATGAAATCGGTTTGTTCAGTCCGGGCGGATTGGATGCGATCGACCAGAGCGCCTTCGTGGTTACTCTGGAACGACGCCAGTTCGACGCCTGCGTCCGCTGCGCGGTCCGCCAGCGCCTGATCGATCTGCGGCAAGGTCACGCGACCGTAGACCTCGGGTTCCCGGGTGCCGAGAAGGTTGAGGTTGGGTCCGTGCAGTACCAGCAGTCGCGTCATGGTCGCTTCTTTTTCCGTGGAATTGGGCGCACTTTAGCGCTGATTAGAGAAACTTGTCTAGTTTTCCGGAGGTAAGGAACATTAATGCGATAACCGTGTCACGTCGCCGGGCGTGCATCTTCCCTCAAATTCGCGCGATTTGCGCGCATTTTTGCTCGTTCCGACGGTAACTGAGCGTCAAAAGAATGTGATATTTAAAGCGCGTCGAGCGTCTGTCGAAGGGTCGCAGGGTCGATTTGTCCCAATTTTGTCGACCGAACGTTACCCTTGGCGTCGATCACAACCGTGAAGGGCAAGCCGCCTGCATTGTTGCCAAACGCGCGAGCAAGGTCGGCGCCGCCGAAACCGGTGACGTAGACCGGATAGGCCACTTTCACCTTCTGCAGGAAAGCCTGTACGTTTTTGTCCGAATCGACACCAAGTCCGACGAACTGGATGCCTTTCTTCTTGTACTCGCGTTGAAGTTGCGAGAGAGCAGGCATTTCTTCGACACACGGCCCGCACCACGACGCCCAGAAGTTGACGACGATCGGGTGGCCCTTGAGCATGCTCAGCGATTGCGGCTTACCGTCCACGTTCGTGACTGCCGCGGCCCACAGCTGGTCGACCGCGCTCTGCTGGGAAGCGGGCTGCGCGGCGTGCGCAATTTCGGCGTCGCCATTCATCCAGTGATTGGCCAGCACACCGCCGCCCGCCGCGACGATCGCCACAACTGCGCCTGCCAGAATCCGTCTCGTATTCATTGTCGGTCGGTCTAATTAGTGGGGGAGGCAGCTTCGCTGCTATCGAGCAGCGCCTGAACCGCCTGCAGATTCGCCCGCGCCGTGCGGCCGCGCGCGTCGGCCTTGACTGCGCCGCGCAGGTCGTCGGATTCGTACAGCGCGACGTGGATGCCCGCCGGTTCGGCGTCGCGCCCTTCGTTCAGGGGGCGCCACAGGAAGCTCAGCGTTTCGACGTAGCCGCGTCCCGCGAAATGCCGGGTCTCGGACACGTCATATTGAATGTTGGCGTTCAGAAAGTAGATCGCGACTTCTTTCGGGTTGTCGCAGAACACTTGCAGATGAATGTCCGAATGCTCGCCGGCCGTTCCGCCCAGCACGGCGCCGGTCAGATAGGGATGAAAGGCCGCGAGCCGCTCCATCCAGTCAATCGCGATGCAGCGCAGCCGTCGCAGGAGCGCCGGCTGGCTGTCGCCCTGAAAGAGCGTCTGATATTCGCGGATTTCTTCTTCTATCTGGTCGTTATCCGGCAGCCATTCGCCGGCAACGCGCGTCTCGCCGACAACCTGTCGGGCCGCTTTGCGCTTGGCCGTGGCGTAGTCCAGACCGTCTTCGGCGATCATGCGCGCAGCTGCTATGGCGATTTCCTCGCGCACGCGCTGCGGATCGAAATGTGATTTGCGAACCATCCGCCAATCATACTAGAGATTGATGACAGGCCTTTCCAGGCGGGCCGCCCGACCCACAGGCCGGGCGCAGCGTGGACAACGCTCGATGGGGAGAGCCGGGCGGCTCGGTTACAATAACGTCCTTTGCAGACGGTCGTTCCGGCCGCTTTTGCACCTCCATCCCTCGCAAAAAACGCCCGCGCGGCACGACAGGCTTATGCATATCCACATCCTCGGTATCTGCGGCACGTTCATGGGCGGTCTCGCGGTTCTCGCGCGCGGCGCGGGTCATACCGTGACGGGCTGCGACGCCGGCGTCTATCCGCCGATGAGCACGCAGCTCGAGGCACAAGGCATTCGTCTGATCGAAGGTTATGACGCCGATCAGCTAAACGGCCTGAACGCCGACCTGTTCGTGATCGGCAACGTGGTCTCACGCGGCAACCCGCTGATGGAAGCGATTCTCGACCGCGGTCTGCCGTATGTGTCCGGCCCGCAATGGCTCGGCGAGCATGTGCTGAACGGCAAATGGGTGCTGGCGGTGGCGGGCACGCACGGCAAGACCACCACCAGTTCGATGCTGACCTGGCTGCTCGAAGACGCCGGTCTCAATCCGGGCTTCCTGATCGGCGGTGTGCCGCTGAATTTCGGCGTGTCGGCGCGGCTGACCGATTCGAGCTTCTTCGTGATCGAAGCCGACGAGTACGACACCGCGTTCTTCGACAAGCGCTCGAAGTTTGTCCATTACCGGCCGAAAACGGCGGTGCTGAACAACCTCGAGTTCGATCACGCTGACATCTTCCCGGATCTTGCAGCGATCGAGACGCAGTTTCATCACTTGGTCCGCACGGTGCCGGGCATCGGCCGGATCGTGACGAATGGCCGTGAAGGCGCGCTCGAGCGCGTGCTGACGCGCGGTTGCTGGAGCGAAGTCGAGCGTTTCGGCGTGCAGGGCGGCTGGGAAACCCAGCCCGCCGAAGACGGCGTTCCCGTCGACGAACAATTTGCCGTGTATCACAACGGCGAGCGGGTAGGCGTGGTCGACTGGCAGGTGCAGGGCGAGCACAACCGCATGAACGCGCTCGCTGCAATCGCCGCCGCGCGTCATGTCGGCGTACCGCCCGCGCAGGCCGCGAAGTCGCTGGCGAGCTTCCGCAACGTGAAGCGCCGCATGGAAGTGCGCGGCAGCGTCGACGGTGTGACCGTGTACGACGACTTCGCGCATCATCCCACCGCAATCGACACCACCGTGGCGGGCTTGCGCGCGCGCGTCGGCCGCGACAATACGCGGATTCTCGCCGTGCTGGAACCGCGTTCGAACACGATGAAGCTCGGCGTGATGAAAGCGCAACTGCCCGCCAGCCTCGCCGACGCCGACCTGGTATTCGGCTACGGCGCGCCGAACGGCCGCGACGCGCTCGGCTGGAACCTCGGCGAAGCGCTCGCGCCGCTCGGCGGCAAAGCGCAAGCCTTCGACAATCTCGACGCGCTGGTGAAAGCCGTGGTCCATGCAGCGCGCCCCGGCGACCAGATTCTGGTGATGAGCAACGGCGGCTTCGGCGGCGTGCATCAGAAACTGCTCGACGCCCTTTCCGCGCGAGGCGCTTCGTGATTCTTTATCTGCACGGCTTCCGCTCGTCGCCGAATTCGTTCAAGGCGCGCGTGCTGGCGGCGCGTCTGCTGGAACTGGGGCGCGGCGACGAATGGTGTTGCCCGATGCTGCCGGTTTCGCCGTTCGAAACGGTGGCGCTCGCCGAATCGCTGGTGGCGCAAGCCAAACCGAAGAACGTGACGGTGATCGGTAGTTCGCTCGGCGGCTACTTCGCGACCTATCTGGCCGAAAAGCACGGCTGGCCGGCTGTGCTGCTGAACCCGGCGGTCGTGCCGCAGCGCGATCTGAGCGCGTATCTCGGCGAGCAGCCGTTGTGGCACGGCGGCGGCAGTATCGTCGTCGAGCCGCATCATCTGGACGAACTGCGGGCGTTGAGCGTCGCGTCGGTCACGCGGCCCGAACGCTATTATTTGATGGCCGCCACCGGCGACGAAGTGCTCGATTATCGCGAAATGCTCGCGCACTATCCGGGCGCACGCACTACGCTGATCGAAGGGAGTGACCACGCGATCAGCGAATTCGCGCAGTACGTCGACGACGTCCTGGCGTTTTGCGACGCCGAAGACGTCGAGCCGCCCGCGCCGCGCGAAGCAGCGTGAAGCAGCCTTAAGCGACGAAAGACACCATAAGGCGACGAAAGACGACACGAGTGGCCATGCGGTAAAGACGGCCTCAGCGGTTTTCGTCGGCTGACGGACAACAGAACGGCCTGGATGCAGCCGGTGACGACCTGGGTGCGACATGAGAAAAGGACCCAGATCGGTATGACTGATGGTGATTGAAGCGACCACAAGCCGCCTCCAGCCAGCCGTCATCTGTCACCCGTCACCAGATTCAACCCGCAGGCGCGCGTATCGCGCCGCGGATCCACTACCACGAACACGTTGCCGTGCCGCGCACGCAGTGACCGATCGCCGAACAGGATCGGGCGCGCCGGCAGATGCAAGACAGAACGAGAGTATTGAGTGAACGTTTTCTTCGAGGAATCGGGCAGTTTCAAGGCGGGCAGCGTGCTGTCGCGCCAGGGCGATGCTTTTCAGGTCGAGTTGCCGGGCGGCCGCCGTGCCAAGGTGCGCGCGAAAGACGTGCTGATCGAATTCGAAAAGCCGAGCGCGGCCGAGTTGATGCAGCAGGCCGACACCATCGCGCAGGACATCGATCTGGACTTTCTGTGGGAATGCGCGCCGGAAGATGAATTCCCGTTTGCGACACTCGGTGCCGAGTACTTCGGCGAAAGCTTCGGTTCGATCGAGCGTGCGGCGTTGGTGCTGCGCATGCATGGCGCGCCGGTGTATTTCCGCCGCAAGGGGCGCGGCATGTATCAGCGCGCGCCGCAGGAACAGTTGAAGATGGCGCTGGCCGGGCTCGAGCGCAAGCGTCAGCAGGCGCTGGTGCAGCAGGGCTACGAAGATGAGTTGAAGGCTGGCCGTCTGCCCGACGCATTGGCCGGTAAAACCGCGCTCACGTTGCTGACGAAGCCGGACAAGAACACGATCGAATACAAGGCGCTCGAAAACGCGGCGGCCGCGCGTGGCATTTCGCAGGCGCGTCTGATGCTCGAATGCGGCGCGATTCCGTCCGCGCGGGCTTTGCATGAGGCGAAATTCCTCTCCGAATTCTTCCCGCACGGCACCGGCTTCCCGGCAGTCACCGCGGGCAGCCTGCCGGACGATCTGCCGGAAGCCAACGTGCAGGCGTTCTCGATCGACGACATCACCACGACCGAGATCGACGATGCGTTTTCCGTCGAGCATCTGGCCGATGGCCGCGTGCGGATCGGCGTGCACATCGCGGCACCGGCGCTCGGCATTCAACGCGGCGACGAAGTCGACGCAATTGCGCGCACGCGTTTGTCCACCGTGTATATGCCCGGCGACAAGATCACGATGCTCCCCGACAGTGTCGTCGAGGCGTTCACGCTGGCCGAAGGCGGCTTGCGTCCCGCGCTGTCGCTGTATGTGATCATCAATCGCGAGACGCAGGAGATCGTCGCGAGCGAAACGCGCGCCGAGCGTGTGTTCGTCGCGAATAATCTGCGTCACAACACGCTCGACGAACTCGTCACCGAAGAGGCTCTGGCCAACGGCACCGGCGAATATCCGCACAAGGACGACATCGCCGTGTTGTGGCCGTTCGCGCAGGCGTTGTTCGAAAAGCGTCAGACCGCGCGCGCCGGTTACGGCCTGCGACGCGAAGTGCAGCGCAATACCGACTTCAACTTTTACGTGGAAGGCGAGCACATCACGATCACGCCGCGTCGGCGCGGTTCGCCGCTCGACACGATCGTCGCCGAACTGGCGATTCTCGCGAACTCGTCGTGGGGCGCATTCCTGCACGACCACGGCGTGCCGGGCATCTACCGCACGCAGCGCGCGTTCGGCGCTCCGACCGGTCCGAAGCGCACCCGCATGCAGACCAACGCCGCGCCGCACGAAGGCCTGGGCGTCACGCAGTACGCGTGGAGCACGTCGCCGCTGCGCCGCTATACCGACCTCGTGAACCAGTGGCAGTTGATCGCCTGCGTGCAGCATGGCGTGACCGCGAAGCTGGCCGCGCCGTTCAAGCCGAAAGACGCCGACCTGTTCGCCGTCGTGCAAGGTTTCGACGATACCTACACCGCGTATGCCGATCATCAGCGCCGCATGGAGTATTTCTGGTGTCTGCGCTGGCTGAAACAGGAAAACCGCAAGCAGGTGGTGGCGTCGGTGGTGAAGGGCGATCTGGTGCGCCTCGAAGAGATTCCGCTGCTGCTGCATGTGCCGGGCCTCGGCGTACACGCACGCGGCACGCGTTTGCAGATGGAAGTGATGTCGATCGACGAGTTGACCGTCGAAGCCTCCGTTCGTCTGTTGCACGTGCTCGACGCGCCGACCGTGACGAGCGGCAACGAAGCGGAAGAAGCTGAAGAAGCGGACGAAAGTGAAGAAGAGCTGATCGACGCCGCCGACGACAGCGCCGAAGGCGAAGCCGAGGCGCAGGCCGAAGCCGACCTCGACGGTGAGGCGGGTGCAGTCGAAGAAGCCGACACTGACACCACGAGCGCCGCCGCCGATCAGCACATCGCGGAGCCGGGACGATGAGCACGAACGCAACACGCGACCGCTATGCGGTCATCGGTAATCCGGTCGGCCATAGCAAATCGCCGTTCATCCACGGACGCTTTGCCGCGCAAACCGGTGAGCCGGTCGACTACGGCCACCTGCTGGCTCCCGTCGATGCGTTTGTGCCGCACGTGCGTGCCTTCATCGACGCGGGCGGGCGCGGCCTGAACGTGACCGTACCGTTCAAGCTCGACGCGCATGCATTTGCCGACACGTTGTCGCCGCGCGCGGCAGCGGCGGGTGCGGTGAACACGTTGCGGATCGATTCGACCGGAATTTACGGCGACAACACCGACGGTTTCGGCCTGGTGCGCGATATCGAAGTGAATCTCGGCGTGTCGCTGAAGGGCGCTCGCATTCTGTTGCTGGGCGCGGGCGGTGCGGCACGCGGCGTCGTGTTGCCGATGCTCGACCGGGCGCCGCATACGCTGACTATCGTCAATCGCACGGCGGCGAAGGCTGAAGCGCTGGTCGACCAGTTCGCGCAAGCCGCTCGCGACGCCGCATGCCGGTTGACCGGCGGCAGCGCGCGCGCGATCGACGCGGGCACCTACGACGTGATCGTCAACGCGACGGCGGGCAGTCTGGACGCGTCGTTGCCCGAGTGCGACGACCGCGCGTTCGGCAACGGCACGCTCGCGTACGACATGATGTACGGCGCGCATCCCACCGTTTTCATGGAGCACGCGAGCAAGCTTGGCGCGCGCGGTGCGGACGGCTTGGGCATGCTGGTCGAGCAGGCGGCCGAATCGTTCTACGTGTGGCGCGGCGTGCGGCCCGACGGCGCGCCAGTGCTGGCCGAATTGCGTGCGCTGCTGACGGCGCCGTCTCACGCGTAAATCTCCGACCTGGCCGAACTCTCCGATTCGAGGACTGGAAGCACGATGACAGCGACACGGCGTGCGAACCGGCCGGCTCCGGTGCGATGGGTGTTTTACTTCGGCGCGATGCTGGTGATTGCGTGGCTTGCCACGCAGGCTTATTACTTTGCGCAGATCGCGGTGTGGAATTACGTCAATCCGCAGTCGACCGCGTTCATGCGCTCGGACGCGTGGACTTTGCCGAAAGACCGGCCCGGTATCTCGTTGCAGCATACGTGGGTGCCGTACGACCAGATCTCGCACAACCTGAAGCGAGCGATCATCGCCTCCGAAGACGCGAATTTCGTCAACAACAACGGCTACGAAACCGATGCGATCCTGCAGGCCTGGGAGCGCAACAAAGCCAAGGGCAAGATTGTCCGAGGCGGGTCGACGATTACGCAGCAGCTCGCGCGGAATCTGTTTTTATCGCGTGAGAAGAGCTATATCCGCAAGGGCCAGGAACTGATCATCACGTGGATGCTTGAGACGTTGATGGACAAGGAGCGGATCTTTGAGATTTATCTCAATTCCGTTGAGTGGGGTAATGGGGTGTATGGCGCCGAGGCGGCGGCGCAGTATTACTTCAAGACGTCGGCCGGTAAGTTGACTGCGGGGCAGTCGGCCCGCCTGGCGGTGATGCTGCCGAGGCCCAAGTATTTCGATGATCATCGCGGGTCGGCTTATCTCGTGCAGAGGGCGAGGGTGATTGCGCGGCGGATGGGGGCGGCGGAATTGCCGGATTAAAGGGGTTGGTTTTGCCCTTGCAGGGTGGTGCTTTTGCTTTTGTCTTTGCCTTTGCGGCGGGTTGGCTGTGTTCTGTCGATGTTGGCCTTTCCTTGTTTTCACGGTGGTCTATTAGCTCTGCCCCTGTGCGGGGCGGCACTCACTTTCTTTGCCGCCGCAAAGAAAGTAAGCAAAGAAAGCGGGCTCACACCGCTAGCTCTTAAGCGGGTCCCCTGGCTTGGAGGGGGCAGTGGTGCATCTGGAATCGGTGCTCCCGCACACTCCGCCTTCGTGACAAGGCAGTCATTCTTCCGGCGGCGCTTCGCGCGCCGTCGCGGTAGTTATCAAACCCCCGCGCTCATGCTTCGTGCAACCTCGTTCTGAGGGCACGCTATCCAATCGAATTGTGGTTTATGCGCCCCCCGCGTTTCGGCACGGGGCGCACTGCGTTCCTGATCGAACAAGCATTCGGCAGAGCATCACGAGGCAACCCGATCGCACACCAACCAACGCGGGGACCGACCCATTCCGGCGAGCACTAGTGCGAGTCGGGAAGCATGACTGCCTTGTCACGAACGCGGAGTGTGCGAAGGCACCGATTCCAGATGCACCACTGCCCCCTCCAAGCCAGGGGACCCACTTCATAGCTAGCGGTGTGAGCCCGCTTTCTTTGCTTACTTTCTTTGCGGCGGCAAAGAAAGTGAGTGCCGCCCCGCACAGGGGCAGAGCTAATAGACCACCGTGACATCAAGGAAAGGCCAAAACCGCACAGAGCACACCCAACCCCAAGCCACGCCAACCAAAAATCCCAATATATGAATCCACCATTCACATATTGGTGATTTCTCACAAACCCTCCTACAATCCAATCCAATACGCACCGCCCCCCAGCAGCGCCATAAAAAAGCGCGCATCAAAGGGCGCGGAAAAAACAGCGCATGCAAAAAAATCGGAGACAAGGCCAACCATGCCCAATAGCTTGAGGCAGCACCCCCGCGCCCGCAGCATCGCGAGCACATCGAGCCCGAGCCGCATCTCCGGCCCCGCGCTGTAAGCGCAAAAAACCCATCCAAAAGCCAATCGCCATGAACAAAGCGATGCCCACCCACGCCGCGAGCGCGTCCGAAGCTGATCACGCGACTAGCGCCACGCCGCGTCCGGTTTCCGCGGTCAAAGCACCGCGAGCCAGCGTCCAACCGGCTTCCGTCGACTCCATCGCGCTGCCGAGCACCCTGCTGGACATCACGCCGCAACAAGCCGGCACGCAAACGCTGCTGCGCGGCCTGGCGATTCTCGAAGCCGCCGCCGCCGGCGTGCGCGATCTCCGCACCTTCGGCGCGGCACTCGGCACGACTCGCAGCACCACGCATCGGCTAGTCAGCAGCCTCGTGCAGGCGCGCTATCTGCGGCAGGTGCAGGGCGGATATCTGCTCGGACCGAAGCTGATCGAACTGGGCACCATCGCGCTCGAACAGATGCCGCTCACGGCGGTTGCCCGTCCGCACCTCGAGTCGCTGGCGGAGCAGACGCTCGACACGATCCACCTCGGCGTGCGCGACGGCGACGACGTGCTCTACATCGACAAGATCCCGGGCACACGTGGCCTCGAAATGCGCTCGCGCGTCGGTCACCGGATGCCGCTGGCGTCGACGGGAATCGGCAAGGCGATGATGCTCGATCTCACGCCGGACACCTGGCAGTCGCTGTTCGATGCATCGCGCCGCGCACTGGCCGGCGTCACGTTCAAGCCGGATAACCGTCCCGACGCACCGACCTTCATGCAGCGCATGACGGGCTATGCAGCCGGCGGCTACACCTTCGATCTCGAAGAAAACGAAGCGGCGATCCGTTGCGTCGCGGCGCCCGTGCGCGATGCGTCGGGTGCGGTGGTGGCGGCGCTGTCGGTGGCGAGCACGATTCCGTACATGTCGCTCGAACGGATGGACGAACTGATTCCGGTCGTGCAGCGCGAAGCGCGCGCGATTTCGGAGGAACTCGGTTGGCGCGCACCGCAACCGGCAACCCGCAGGATCAAACGATGACACAAGCGGGTTCTTCTCAAATGGTAACGACTTCTCTCGCCAACGACGCCGTCGCGCATTTCCCGGACGCCGCGCTGATCGCGCTCGATTGGGGCACGAGTTCGCTGCGCGCGTATCTGTTCGACGCAGCGGGCCAGGTGCTGGCCACGCGCTCGTCGCCGGCCGGCATCATGAATTTGCCGCGCAGCGCCGAGCAGGGCGGTTTCGATGCAGCGTTCGACGACGTCTGCGGCCAGTGGCTCAAAGACGCGCCGAACGTACCGGCCATCGCTGCGGGCATGGTCGGCAGCGCGCAAGGCTGGCTGGAAGCACCGTATGTCGATGCGCCCGCCAATGCCGACGCATTGGTCGCGGGTATTGTCCGCGTGAAGGCGGCGTGCGGCGCGACGCTGCATATCGTGCCGGGCGTGCTGCAACGCGGCGAGTTGCCCAATGTGATGCGTGGCGAAGAAACGCAGATTTTTGGCGCGCTCGGCGAGGCCGCGAATGAAGTGGACCCCGCCGACAGCAACGTCCGCGCACTGATCGGCCTGCCCGGCACCCACGCGAAATGGGCGGTGGTGCAGGCAGGGCGGATCGAACGATTTCATACCTTCATGACCGGCGAAGTGTTCGCGGCGTTACGCGAACACACGATTCTCGGCCGCACGATGGTCACGCCCGATCGTCCGGATGCCGAAGCGTTTTTGCACGGCGTGAACATCGCGCGGGAAAAAGGCCAGGCTGGCGTGCTGGCGACCATTTTCAGCGCCCGCTCGCTCGGTCTCACCGGACAGTTGCCGGGGCAGAAGCAGCCGGATTATCTGTCGGGCCTGCTGATCGGCCACGAACTGGCCGGTCTCGACGCCGTGCTGGCGCAACAACAGGATTCACTCGCCGGGCAAAGCCTGCGTCTGATCGGCAACGAAGCGCTGTGCGAGCGTTATCGCCTCGCGCTCGCGCAATTCGGCTGCACGCAGACTGAACTGGTCAAACAGGCGACCGAGCGCGGTCTGTGGCGCGTCGCCTCGCAGGCGGGGCTCGTCAATCCGGCCGCCCAACCGGCGCTCGCCCGCTAACCGGCCGCACCGCCGCTTATGAAACAAGGAACCGACATGCAACCTCACATCAATCTGCCCGCTCCGTATATGCCGCACGCGGGTCTGATCGCGGCGTTCGAAGCCTGTCCGCTGGTCGCGATCATGCGCGGCGTGACGCCCGCCGATGCCGCCGAACACGGCCAGGCTCTGTACGAAGCCGGGTTTCGCATCGTCGAAGTGCCGCTGAATTCGCCGCAACCGTTCGACAGCATCGCCGCGATCCGCAAGGTGCTGCCGGCGGATGCGATCGTCGGTGCGGGCACGGTGCTGCATCCGAGCTTCGTCAACGATGTGAAGTCGGCGGGCGGCGAGTTGATCGTGATGCCGCATAGCGATCCGGAAGTCGTCGCCGCCGCCAAGGCGCAAGGCATGGCCTGTGCGCCGGGCGTCGCCACGCCGACCGAAGCGTTCATCGCGTTGAAGAACGGCGCGGACGTGCTGAAGATGTTCCCCGCCGAACAGCTCGGCTGCCAGGTCGTGAAAGCATGGCGCGCGGTGATCGCTGCCGAGGTGCCGCTGGTGCCGGTCGGCGGTATCACGCCGGACAACATGGGGCCGTTCCTCAGCGCGGGCGCGAATGGCTTCGGCCTCGGCTCGGCGCTGTACAAGCCGGGTCAGAGCGCAGCCGTGACCGCGTCGCATGCGAAGGCGTACATCAACGGCTTGCGGATCGCCCGCGCGGGCGCGAAGAAATGAAGCGGCTCGCCGGCAAAACCACGCTGGTCACCGGTGCCGGGCGCGGCATCGGCGCGGCGATCGCGCTTGCGTTTGCGCGTGAAGGCGCGTCGGTCGTGCTGGCGGAACTCGATATCGACACCGCGCAGCAAACGGCCGAGTCGATCCGCGCGCAAACCGGCGCGCGGGTGCTCGCGGTGCATACCGACGTGACGCAGTCGGCGTCGGTTCAGCAGGCCGTGAGCGAGGCCGAAAAAAACCTCGGTCCGCTCGACGTGCTCGTGAACAACGCTGGCATCAACGTGTTCTGCGATCCGCTGACCATGACCGACGACGACTGGCGGCGCTGCTTCGCGGTCGATCTCGACGGCGTGTGGAACGGTTGCCGTGCGGCATTGCCGGGCATGGTCGAACGTGGCGCGGGCAGCATCGTGAACATCGCGTCGACACATTCGTTCAAGATCATTCCGGGCTGCTTTCCGTATCCGGTGGCGAAGCATGGCGTGATCGGTCTGACGCGCGCGCTCGGCATCGAATACGCGCCGCGCAACGTGCGCGTCAACGCAATCGCGCCAGGCTATATCGAAACCCAACTGACGCACGACTGGTGGAACGAGCAGCCCGATCCGGCCGCCGCGAAACTGGCCACACTCGCTCTGCCGCCGATGAAGCGTATCGGCCGCCCCGAAGAAGTGGCGATGACGGCGGTGTTCCTCGCATCGGACGAAGCGCCGTTCATCAACGCCAGTTGCATTACCGTGGACGGCGGCCGCTCCGCGCTGTACCACGACTGATTCATTCAGCAGATTCAAGCACCAGATTCACGCAGCACGTTTCACGCAACAAGAAAGTAGAAGGGCAAAAAAGTACACCGGACGACGCGCTGGCCGCGTGTGTCATACCCGGTACAAGAAGACGCGGCCGATACCTTCTCGTTATCAATTAGTCAGGAGACAAGCATCATGAAACGTAGAATTTTCCTCACGCTGATGGCAGCCGCAACGGGTGTGCTGTTCAACGCAACGGCCGCGCAAGCTGCTGATCCGGTGAAGATCGGCTTCCTCGTGAAGCAGCCGGAAGAACCGTGGTTCCAGGACGAATGGAAGTTCGCCGAAATCGCCGCCAAGGAGAAGGGTTTCACGCTGGTGAAGATCGGCGCGCCGTCGGGCGAGAAGGTAATGAGCGCAATCGACAACCTGTCGGCACAGAAGGCGCAAGGCTTCGTGATCTGCACGCCGGACGTCAAGCTCGGGCCGGGCATCGTTGCGAAAGCGAAAGCTGACGGCCTGAAGATGATGACGGTCGACGACCGCCTGGTCGACGGCGCGGGCAAGCCGATCGCTTCGGTGCCGCATATGGGCATCTCCGCGTACAACATCGGCAAGCAGGTCGGCGACGGCCTGGCGGCGGAAATCAAGAAGCGCGGCTGGGACATGAAGGACGTCGGCGCGATCGACGTGACCTACGAGCAACTGCCGACCGCGCATGACCGTACGTCGGGCGCGACCGACGCACTGGTCGCCGCCGGCTTCCCGAAGGCGAACATCATCATGGCGCCGCAAGCGAAGACCGACACGGAAAACGCGTTCAACGCAGCCAACATCGCGCTGACGAAGAACCCGCAGTACAAGCACTGGGTTGCTTACGCGCTGAACGACGAAGGCGTGCTCGGCGCGGTGCGCGCAGCGGAAGGCCGCGGCTTTAAGGCGGACAACATGATCGGTATCGGCATTGGCGGTTCGGACTCGGCACTCAACGAGTTCAAGAAGCCGACGCCGACGGGCTTCTACGGCACGGTCATCATCAGCCCGAAGCGTCACGGCGAAGAAACTTCGACGCTGATGTACGACTGGATCACGCAAGGCAAGGAACCGCCGATGCTCACGCTGACCACCGGCATGCTGGCGACGCGTGACAACGTGGCCGACGTTCGTCAGAAGATGGGTCTGGCTGCGAACTAAGCGGGTGGGTAACGCGGTTGTAATGCAGATGAAGTGAACTGCCGGCGCGTCATTTTCAGGGGACATCTCTGAAAGCGGCGCGTCGGTGGCAGGAATAAAAGAAGCAGTAGAGACAGGCCGGGTTGAGTGCGTCCACGAGGCGTTTCACAACGCGGTTCATATGAAGCAGCAATAACTGCATGGGATTGGAGTCAGTGCTTTCGCACCAGAAACTCCGGTCTACTAGGAGGCGAAGTGTCAGCGACGCTACGTTTTGACAATATCGGCAAAGTCTTTCCAGGCGTGCGTGCGCTCGACGGTGTGTCCTTCGACGTCAACGTCGGCCAGGTTCACGGTCTGATGGGCGAAAACGGCGCAGGGAAGTCGACCCTGCTGAAGATTCTCGGCGGTGAATATCAGCCCGATTCGGGCCGCGTGATGATCGACGGAAACGAGGTGCGCTTCACGAGCGCGGCGTCTTCGATCGCGGCGGGAATCGCGGTGATTCACCAGGAATTGCAGTACGTCCCCGATCTGACGGTCGCGGAAAACCTGCTGCTCGGCCAGTTGCCCAACTCGCTCGGCTGGGTCAACAAGCGCGAGGCAAAACGCTTCGTGCGCGAACGCCTCGAAGCGATGGGCGTCGGACTCGATCCGAACGCCAAGCTGCGCAAGCTCTCGATCGCACAACGGCAGATGGTCGAAATCTGCAAGGCGCTTTTGCGCAATGCACGCGTGATCGCGCTCGATGAACCGACCAGTTCGCTGTCGCACCGCGAGACCGAAGTGCTGTTCAAGCTGGTGCGCGACCTGCGCGCCGACAACCGCGCAATGATCTACATCTCGCACCGGATGGACGAGATCTACGAGTTGTGCGATGCCTGCACGATTTTCCGCGACGGCCGCAAGATCGCTTCGCACACGACGCTCGAAGGCGTGTCGCGCGACACCATCGTCAGCGAGATGGTGGGGCGGGAAATTTCGGACATCTATAGCTATTCGCCAAGGCCGCTCGGCGAAGTGCGTTTCGCGGCGAAAGCGATCGAAGGTCACGCGCTCGCGCAACCGGCCAGCTTCGAAGTGCGGCGCGGCGAGATCGTCGGCTTCTTCGGCCTGGTTGGCGCAGGCCGCAGCGAACTGATGCACCTCGTGTATGGCGCGGATCGCAAGAAGGGCGGCGAACTGCTGCTCGACGGCAAGCCGATCAAGGTGCGCAGCGCGGGCGAAGCGATCCGGCACGGCATCGTGTTGTGCCCGGAAGACCGCAAGGAAGAGGGCATCGTTGCGATGGCGACGGTGTCGGAGAACATCAACATCAGTTGCCGCCGTCATTATCTGCGCGGAGGGATGTTCCTCAATCGCAAGAAAGAAGCGGAAACCGCCGACCGTTTCATCAAGCTGCTGAAGATCAAGACGCCGAGCCGTCGCCAGAAAATCCGCTTCCTGTCGGGCGGGAATCAGCAGAAGGCGATTCTGTCGCGCTGGCTCGCGGAACCGGATCTGAAGGTCGTGATTCTCGACGAACCGACGCGCGGGATCGACGTCGGCGCGAAGCACGAAATCTACAACGTGATCTATCAGCTTGCCGAACGCGGCTGCGCAATCGTGATGATTTCGTCGGAGTTGCCGGAAGTGCTCGGCGTATCCGACCGGATCGTCGTGATGCGTCAGGGCCGGATTTCCGGCGAACTGTCGCGCAAGGATGCAAACGAACAAGCGGTGTTGAGCCTCGCGTTGCCGCAAAGCTCGACTGCACTGCCCGGTACCGGAACTGAAACCGCTGCCCAGCAGGCGGCCTGAACATTATTCGGACGCAAGTCCGGCAACCCGTGGGGAACGGGAGGAGTCTTCATCATGCAAGCTAGAGAAAACCTCGCGCAGCAAGCCGCCAAAGGCGCGGCGGAAGCGCTGATTCCAGCGTCGAACGACAAGACGAAATGGTGGCAGCAGATCACCGAGTACAGCCTGATCGTGATTTTCGTCGTGATGTTCGTGACGATGTCGCTGACCGTCGATCACTTCTTCTCGATCGAGAACATGCTCGGCCTCGCACTGTCGATCTCGCAGATCGGCATGGTCGCGTGCACGATGATGTTCTGCCTGGCGTCACGCGATTTCGATTTGTCGGTAGGGTCGACGGTCGCGTTTGCGGGCGTGCTGTGCGCGATGGTGCTGAACGCGACCGGCAACACCTTCATTGCGATCATTGCTGCTGTTGCAGCGGGTGCGGTGATCGGTTTCGTCAACGGCGCGGTGATCGCGTATCTGCGCATCAACGCGCTGATCACGACGCTCGCGACGATGGAAATCGTGCGCGGTTTCGGTTTCATCGTGTCGCACGGCCAGGCAGTCGGCGTGTCGTCGGATACGTTTATCGCGCTGGGCGGTTTGAGCTTCTTCGGCGTGTCGCTGCCGATCTGGGTCACGCTGCTGTGCTTCATCGTGTTCGGCGTGATGCTCAACCAGACCGTGTACGGCCGCAACACGCTGGCGATCGGCGGCAACCCGGAAGCATCGCGTCTGGCCGGTATCAACGTCGAACGCACGCGCGTCTACATCTTCCTGATTCAGGGGGCGGTGACCGCGCTGGCCGGTGTGATTCTGGCGTCGCGTATTACGTCGGGTCAGCCGAATGCCGCTGAAGGTTTCGAGTTGAACGTGATCTCGGCGTGTGTGCTCGGCGGCGTGTCGCTGCTCGGCGGACGCGCGACGATTTCCGGCGTCGTGATCGGCGTGCTGATCATGGGCACGGTCGAGAACGTGATGAACCTGCTGAACATCGACGCGTTCTATCAGTACCTCGTGCGTGGCGCGATCCTGCTCGCCGCCGTGCTGCTCGACCAGTTGAAGAACCGTGGCTCGCGGGACTGATCCCCGAACCTCGTCACTTATCTAACCGCTCTTAAAGGAATCGAACGATGTCGTCTCCGGCCAATGCAAACGCCCGTCTCGCGGATACCGCGTTCGCGCGCTATCCGAGTCTCGTCGACCGCACGGTGTTGATCACGGGCGGCGCGACCGGAATCGGCGCATCGTTCGTCGAGCATTTCGCGGCGCAAGGCGCACGCGTCGCGTTCTTCGACATCGACGCGAGCGCCGGTGAAGCGCTCGCCGACCAGCTCGGCGATTCGAAGCACAAGCCGCTGTTCCTGACGTGCGATCTGACCGATATCGACGCGCTGCAAAAAGCCATCGCCGACGTGAAGGCCGCGCTCGGCCCGATCCAGGTGCTGGTGAACAACGCCGCGAACGACAAGCGTCATCAGATCGGCGACGTGACGCGCGAGTTTTTCGACGCGGGTATCGCGGTCAACATCCGTCACCAGTTCTTCGCGGCACAAGCGGTGATGGAAGACATGAAGGCGGCCAACAGCGGCGTGATCATCAATCTCGGCTCGATTAGCTGGATGCTGAAGAACGGCGGTTACCCGGTCTACGTGATGTCGAAATCGGCGGTGCAAGGTTTGACGCGCGGTCTCGCCCGCGACCTCGGCCATTTCAATATCCGCGTGAATACGCTGGTGCCGGGCTGGGTGATCACGGAGAAGCAGAAGCGCCTGTGGCTCGACGACGAAGGGCGTCGTCAGATCAAGGAAGGGCAGTGTATCGACGCCGAACTCGAGCCGTCCGACCTCGCGCGCATGGCGCTGTTCCTCGCGGCCGACGACAGCCGCATGATCACCGCGCAGGACGTCGTGGTCGACGGAGGCTGGGCGTGAGTTCGGGCGTGCCTTCCAGCTCGACCTCGCAAAAGGCGACGCTGCTGCTCGATACGAAATGCACGCTTGGCGAATGCGCGACCTGGTGCGCGAGCACGGATCGCTTCTACTGGACGGATATCGAGGGCGCGCGTTTGTGGCGCTACGATCCGGTCGACGGCACCAACGCGTCGTGGCCGATGCCCGAGCGGCTCGCCTGCTTCGCGTTGTGCGCAGACCCGCGTTTTGTGCTGCTCGGTCTCGCGTCGCAACTGGCGTTTTTCAATCTGACGACCGGCGAAATCCGTCCTGTCGTCGATGTCGAACCGGGCCTGCATACGCGAGTCAACGACGGGCGTTGCGACCGTCAGGGCCGCTTCGTGTTCGGTACGAAAGACGACACGTCGCCGGCGCAACCGATTGGCGGTTTTTACCGGCTCAACTGCGATCTGTCGCTGGAACGCCTGCCGCTGCCGTCGCCCGCGATTGCGAACAGCATCGCGTTCAGCCCGGACGGCGCAACGATGTACTACTGCGATTCGCTGGCCTTCGAAATCCGCGCCTGCGACTATCATGCGGACGGCGTTATTTCCAACGACCGCCTGTTCTTCCGTCTGCCGGACCGCAGCGTCGAGCCCGACGGCTCGACCGTCGATAGCGACGGCGGCTTGTGGAACGCGCAGTGGGGCGGCCGTCGCGTGGTGCGTTATGGCCCCGATGGCGTCGAAACCGAACGCGTCGAGGTGCCGACCGCGCACACGAGTTGCGTCGCGCTGGGCGGCCCGCAACTCGACACGCTGTACGTCACGAGCGCGCGCGCCGATCTCGACGAAGCGGCGCTCGCGATCGATACTCACGCGGGTGGCGTGTTCGTGGCGACGCAAGCGCGCCACGGTTTGCCCGAGCCGGTGTTCCAGGGCGCGCCTGCATAGCGCAGAATGACGCAGCCGGCCACCCAGTCGATCGGGTGGCTGGCATCCGTAGTGATCCTGACCGAAATCCAGAAGTTGAAGTCGCAATTCCAGTGATTTTCAGTGGCAGCAAATCGGCAGCTTGTAGTTGGACCCTGAGGCGATCCGTACACAAAAAAATCGCCCTACCGCATCTGTCAGCAATGACACCAACGTCTCACGCCTCTCGATGGAGCCAGATATGACTGTTGCGAATCTTGTTTCCGCTTCTTCTCCTACCTCTCAGAGCCGGCGCTCGCGGCTGGCCGCGGCGGCCAATCCGGTGCTGGCCGGACCGAGCACGTCGGCGGTCGCGGTCGGCGAAACCAGTGCCGGCGACGTGGCATGCATCACGCTCGCCAATACGCATTTGCGCCTCGACGTTGCGCCGACTCTCGGCGGCGGCGTCACCCGGTTCGACTGGCGCAACGACGGTGCGCTGACGCCGATTTTCCGCCGCTGCCGTCACGTTTCCGCCGATACGCAACCGAACCAGCTCGCCTGCTATCCGCTGCTTCCGTATTCGAACCGGATCGGCGGCGGACAATTCAATGTCGGCGGACGGCGTGTCGAAGTACCGCGCAATCGTAACGACGAACCGCTGCCGATTCACGGGGACGGCTGGCTGTCGGCGTGGCAGGTGGCCGAGTCGGACCGCGAAAACGTGCGTCTGACGCTCGATCGCCGCGACGGCAAGCCGTACGCATTCCGCGCGAGTCAGACCTATACGCTGGACGGCCCGACGCTCGTGATTGCGCTGGAAATCGAGAATGCGGGGCGCGAGGCGCTGCCGTTCGGACTCGGCGTGCATCCATTCTTCGTGCGCGACGCGGATACCGAGTTATCGGCGGCGGCCGGCGGTCTCTGGCTTTCCGGCGACGACTGGCTGCCGGTGCGGCATGTGCCTGCGCCGCCCGCGTGGCAATTCGGCGTCGCGTATCCGCTGCCGGACACCATCGTCAACCACGCTTTCACTGGATGGAGCGGGCAGGCGGCGGTGGTGTGGCCGAAGCGGCGTCTGTCGCTGAATATTGCCGCCGATACCGATTACTACGTGCTGTACACGCCGCCCGGCGAAGATTTCTTCTGCTTCGAACCCGTGGATCACCCGATCAACGCGATGAATCTGGCAGGCGGCGCGAGCGAGAACGGCATGACGTTGCTTGCGCGCGGCGAGCGTCTGACGCGGACGTTCCGGTTCACGGTGGAGCGGACGGGCTTGCGCTCGATGCCGGGAGCGCGGCGGCGGTCGTGACGGAGAAAGAGGCGAATGGGCGGGGTGTAGTCGGCGGTTGCCGGTTTTAGCGGCCAGCGCCGACGCCCGTCGCCGCGCGCGACCCGACCCGCCGCGCAGGACGGGTAAAATACGCGCCTCTTCCGATTACCGGCTCGCCGCGAGACTCACCATGTCCAATTTCATCCAGACACTCAACGACGCCTGGCAGCGCACGAACTCGCTGCTGTGCGTCGGCCTCGATCCCGAGCCCAGCAAATTCCCGGGCGCGCTTGCGAACCGGCCCGACGCGATTTTCGACTTCTGCCGCGCGATCGTCGATGCCACCGCGCCGTATGCGTCGTCGTTCAAACCGCAAATCGCGTATTTCGCCGCACATCGCGCGGAAGACCAGCTCGAGCAACTGATCGCGCACATTCACACGAATCATCCGGGCCTGCCGGTGATTCTGGATGCGAAGCGCGGCGATATCGGCAGCACCGCCGAGCAATACGCGCGCGAGGCGTTCGAGCGCTATCAGGCGGATTCGGTGACGGTGAATCCGTACATGGGTTTCGATTCGATCCAGCCGTATCTGGAACATGAAGGCAAGGGCGTGATCGTGCTGTGCCGTACGTCGAACGCGGGCGGTTCCGATCTGCAATTCCTGGAGACGGGCGGGCGTCCGCTGTATCAGGTCGTCGCACAACTCGCGGCGGACAAGTGGAATGCGAGTGGCCAACTGGCGCTGGTGGTCGGCGCTACGTTCCCGAAGGAGATCGAGGTGGTGCGTGGGATCGTCGGCGATATGCCGCTGCTGATTCCGGGCATTGGCGCGCAAGGCGGCGACGTGCAGGCGACGGTCAACGCCGGCCGTACCGCGAATGGCACGGGCATGCTGATCAACTCGTCGCGCGCGATCATTTACGCGGGCAAGGGTGATGACTTCGCGGAAGCCGCAGCGAAGGCGGCGATGGAAACGCGTGACCGGATCAATGCGTTCCGGTGAGTAGAAGGGCTGCTGGTTTGAGGACCTGCAGCCCGTTGGATGGGTAAGGGACGCAGCGGCAGAGACGGAGTTTCTTCTGAGTTCTGAGTTCTGAACGACCGGAGCCGAATCCGGCCCGGTCAGCCCATCGACCTCATCCGCCCGATCAAATCCGAATGCTGCGGATACTGCCGCTTCAGCACGTCGACATCAGCCAGTTCGAACTCGCTGAATTCGAACCCCGGCGCCACTGTGCAGCCCACTAGCGCGAACGTCGCCGGATCGGCGCACTCCGCCGCAAACCACAAACTGGCGGGCACGACCGCCTGAAATACGGCTTCGGGATGCGTCAACGCATTGCCGAGCCTGTGCGTGACCAGTGCGCCGTTTGCGTCGAGCACGTGAACCAGCAACGGCTCGCCAGCATAAAAATGCCAGACTTCGTCGGACTTGATCCGATGCCACGCCGAATGCGCGCCGTCGCAAAGCAGGTAGTAAATCGCCGTCGATGCCGAACGCGCCGAGCCGTCGTCGCGGCTTATCAGCGCCTTTGACCGGTAAGTCTCGCTAAAAAAACCACCCTCGGGATGCGGCTTCAGATCGAAGCGCCGGATCAACTCGTCTTTGGCTGAATGCGAATCGGGCATCGTTTTCCGCCATGCAAAAGGAGAAGGGGACGCTTAATGCTCGCGCTCGTCGAGCAGCGCCAGCACGCCGCGCAACGCATGAGCGGCGGCCTGCACGCGAATCTGTTCGCGATCGCCCTTAAAAACCTTCGTCTCCACCGACGTATGCAGCCGGTTGCTCCAACCGAACGACACCATCCCGACCGGCTTGGTTTCCGTGCCGCCGCCCGGCCCGGCGACGCCGGTAATCGACAGGGACACCTGCGCGCGGCTATTGCGCAGCGCGCCTTCGGCCATCGCACGCGCCACGGGTTCGCTGACCGCGCCGTGCTTGTCGATCAGGTCGGGTGGGACGCCGATCATTTCGCTTTTTGCCTGATTCGAATACGTGACGAAACCGCGCTCGAACCAGCCGCTGCTGCCGGAGATGTCGGTGATCGCGGTCGCCACCATGCCGCCCGTGCAGGACTCGGCGGTGACGAGCATCAGGCGCTCATCGCGCAGACGGTTGCTGACGCGAATCGCGAGCTGGTGAACCACGGAATCGGTAGGCATGGTGTGTCCGGGAGACAGAAGATGAGACTACGCGCGGCTGGCGCTCAAACCGACATGCGCCACAACGCGATCACGAGCAATGTGAAAAACGCGGCGACCAGGTCGTCGAACATGATGCCAAAACCACCTTTCAGGCGGCGGTCGAAATAACCGATGGGCGGCGGTTTCACCATGTCGAAGAAACGGAACACGATGAACGCCCAAAGCTGGCCGGTCAGCGTGACGGGCGTGACCATCAGCAGCACTAGCCAGAACGCGATGATTTCGTCCCACACGACTTGCGACGGATCGGCGACATTGAGCTTTTTCGCCGTGAAGCTGCAAATCCCGATTCCGGCGATAAATCCCACCACGATCAGCACCGCCCACTCGACCACGGTGAGATATCGGCTCAACACGGCAAACGACGCCCACGCGAACAGCGTTCCCATCGTGCCCGGCGCAACCGGCGACAGGCCGCTGCCAAAACCCAGCGACAGAATATGCAGCGGATGCGACAGCATGAAACGCGCAGTCGCGCGGCGCGGACGGGGCCGGGGCGCGTCCGGCCCGGGCGCCTGGGGCGACGGGCCGCCGATGAGTTCGTCGGCGGGGCCGAGCGGGGGATCAGTCTGCATGGAAGTGATCGAAGCCTTGCAACGTCAGGTTGAGCGGCGTCCCGGCGGCGTTGCGCCAGTGGATCGCCGGGCGGTCTTCTGCCGCCTGGAGAGCGCTTATTGTACCGATGCGGGTGACCGCCACGGCCGCCTTCCGACCCGCCGCTTCGACCGACGCGCGCGCTTCGGCCGGCGCCGTGAAGCAGAGTTCGTAGTCGTCGCCGCCGGCGAGCGTGCAACGCTGCTGAATTTCCGGCGACAGACGGCGCAGTGCGTCGGAGCGCGGAATGGCATCGATGTCGACCGTGGCCTCGACCGACGAGCGTTCGAGAATGTGCCGCAGATCGCCGGCCAGTCCGTCGGACAGGTCGAGCGCCGCGTGCGCGACGCCGCGCAGCGCGAGCCCGAGCGGCACCCGCGGCTCCGGGCGTTCGAGGGCGCGGCGAAATGTCGCAGCGTCGCCCGGATCAGCAGACCACTCGCCGCGTTGCACGCCAAGCCCGGCGCGCGCGTCGCCGAGTGTGCCGGAGATCCAGATGTCGTCGCCCGGTCTGGCTGCGTCGCGGCGCAACGCCGATTGCGGCGGCACGCTGCCGAACACCGTCACGCACAGATTCAACGGACCGCCGGTCGTGTCGCCGCCGATCAGCTCGCAACCGTAACGTTCGGCGAGCGCGAAGAGTCCTTCGCTGAATGCGGCTAGCCAGGCTTCGTCCGCTTTCGGCAAAGAAAACGCCAATGTGAAGGCCTGCGGTTGCGCGCCCATTGCCGCAAGGTCCGACAGATTCACAGCGAGCGTTTTGTGACCGAGCGCTTCGGGATCGACATCGGGGAAGAAGTGACGGCCTTCTACCAGCATGTCCGTCGATATCGCCAGCATCTCGCCTGCTCGCGGCGCGAGCAAAGCGCAGTCGTCGCCGATGCCGAGCGTCCCTTCGGTAGCGTCAGATGGACGAACCGCTGCGGCCCGGCGAGCAAAAAATCGATCGATCAGCGAGAACTCGGAGAGCATGGCGGCCAGCAGAAAAGGAAGGAACGCCGCGAAAAGCGGCTAACGGCGTGCATTGTACGAAGTTGCTGCTGCATTGGGATTCAATCCGCATGCAACTTCTTGCGGGACTTTCGACAGGGCGACACGAATCGGCGTGGACGTTCACTCCTTTTAAGTCGCGGCAGTTGCACCCGTATTGAAGGAATCGCGTAGGCAATTGGGGCTACAATGCCGTCGAACATCTATTCTAATCTGCACTTCGAAGCCCGCCTTATGTCGAATCCCGTCAATAGCAAACTCCGCGAAGCCGCCCTCGATTACCACGAGTTCCCCACCCCGGGGAAGATCGCGATCGCCCCGACCAAGCAGATGATCAACCAGCGCGACCTCGCGTTGGCGTATTCGCCGGGCGTCGCATTCGCGTGCGAGGAAATCGTCGAAAACCCGCTGAATGCCGCGCGATTCACGGCGCGCAGCAACCTGGTCGGCGTCGTCACGAACGGCACTGCGGTGCTGGGCCTGGGCAACATCGGGCCGCTCGCGTCGAAGCCGGTCATGGAAGGCAAGGCTGTTCTGTTCAAGAAGTTTGCCGGCATCGACGTGTTCGATATCGAGCTGAACGAATCCGATCCGCACAAGCTGGTCGACGTGATCGCCGCGCTTGAACCGACTTTCGGCGGGATCAACCTCGAAGACATCAAGGCGCCGGACTGCTTCATCGTCGAGCGCGAATGCCGCAAGCGCATGAAGATCCCGGTTTTCCACGATGACCAGCACGGCACGGCAATCGTCGTCGCGGCGGCGATCACCAACGGTTTGAAGGTGGTCGGCAAGGACATCAAGAGCGTCAAGCTGGTGTCGTCGGGCGCGGGCGCGGCTGCGCTGGCCTGTCTGGACCTGCTGGTCGATATCGGCCTGCCGCTCGAAAACATCACCGTGACCGACCTGGCCGGCGTGGTCTACAAGGGCCGCGTCGAACTGATGGACCCGGACAAGGAGCGCTTCGCGCGCGAAACCGACGCTCGCACGCTCGCTGAAGCGATCGGCGGCGCGGACATTTTCCTGGGCCTGTCGGCTGGCGGCGTGCTGAAGCAGGACATGGTCAAGCAGATGGCGGAGAAGCCGCTGATTCTCGCGCTGGCCAACCCGACGCCGGAAATCCTGCCGGAACTGGCGCTCGAAGTGCGTCCGGACGCCGTGCTGTGCACGGGCCGTACCGACTATCCGAACCAGGTGAACAACGTGCTGGTGTTCCCGTTCCTGTTCCGCGGCGCGCTCGATGCAGGCGCGACGACGGTCACGCGGGAAATGGAAATTGCAGCGGTCAACGCAATCGCTGAACTGGCTCGTCAGGAGCAGAGCGATATCGTCGCGACGGCTTATGGCATTCAGGACCTGTCGTTCGGTCCCGAATACCTGATTCCGAAGCCGTTCGACCCGCGTTTGATCGTCAAGGTCGCACCGGCTGTGGCGAAGGCCGCGATGGAATGCGGCGTCGCCGAGCGTCCGATCGAGGACATGGAAGCGTACGAGCAGCATCTGCAGCAGTTCGTGTATCACAGCGGCACGACGATGAAGCCGATTTTCCAGTTGGCGCGTGGCGTCGAGCCGGAGAAGAAGCGCATCGTGTTCGCGGAAGGCGAAGAAGAGCGCGTGCTGCGCGCCATGCAGATTATCGTCGACGAAAAGCTGGCGAAGCCGATTCTGATCGGCCGTCCGGCAGTGATCGAGCAGCGCATTGCGCGCTTCGGTCTGCGTCTGGTCGCGGGTCAGGACTACACGATCGTCAATACCGATCATGACGAGCGTTATCGCGATTTCTGGCAGGAATACTACAAGATGATGTCCCGCAAGGGCATCACGCCGCAAATGGCGAAGCTCGAAATGCGCCGCCGCACCACGCTGATCGGCGCGATGCTGGTGGAGAAGGGCGAAGCGGACGGCATGATCTGCGGTACGGTCAGCACGACGCATCGTCACCTGCACTTCATCGACCAGGTAATCGGCAAGAAGGAAGGCGCCAAGGTCTACGCGGCAATGAACGGCCTCGTGCTGCCGAATCGCCAGATTTTCCTGGTCGACACGCACGTGAACGTCGATCCGACGCCGGAGCAACTGGCTGAAATCACGATCATGGCGGCGGAAGAAGTTCGCCGCTTCGGTATCGAGCCGAAGGTCGCACTGTTGTCGCACTCGAACTTCGGTTCAAGCAACGCGCCGACCGCGCAGAAGATGCGCGATACGCTGGCAATCCTGCGCGAGCGTGCGCCGGAACTGCATGTTGACGGCGAAATGCACGGCGACGTCGCACTCGACGCGAATCTGCGCCGCGAAGTGCTGCCCGACTCGACGCTCGAAGGCGAAGCGAACCTGCTGGTGCTGCCGAACATCGACGCCGCCAACATTTCGTACAACCTGCTGAAGACGGCAGCCGGCAACAACATCGCGATTGGCCCGATGCTGCTGGGCGCGGCCAAGCCGGTGCACGTGCTGACGGCGTCGGCGACGGTTCGCCGGATCGTCAACATGACGGCCCTGCTGGTTGCAGACGTGATCGCTGCTCGCTGATCTTCGCGATCCGGGCAGGCATGGCGCTGTTTTTTGAGGCGCCATGCGAAAAAAAAGGCGTGCCCGCAATGGGCACGCCCGAGGGTAAGCAGGGGATAGCCACCCTAAAACCAGCTACTCACACATCAAATTTCAAAGACTGCAACTGGCCACGGCGCGCTAGCCGGGGAATAGCAGTGCACGCAGCCAACGTGCTGATTAGCCTGTCATGCACTACCAATTTGCGCAGTCGGGCTCAGTTTAGCTCGATCAAGCTAAACATTCTGTCAAAACTCGTCAAACACCCACCTGTAGCCTTTCCCGCGCGATTGGATGGCCTTAGGCTGCCCGGCTAACGTTGATTCCGGGGGCTATTAGCGATACCCTTACGACTTTCATGGTCGTCAAACTCGTGATCTAACAGCGGGGAACCTTGATACATGGCACGCAAGTGGCTGCGCATTAAAGGCGTGCTGTTCGGTGCTTTTACGCTGTACGCGTTATCCGGCTCCGTGCCTGGCGCGTTTGCCCGCGACTACACGGCGCCTGTCGATACGAACGCACAGGGCACGGTCGCGCTGGCTCAGTTACCGCGCGAAGCGGTCAATACATTGAACTTGATTGCTGCTGGCGGGCCTTACCCGTATGAGAAGGACGGCATCGTATTCGGCAATCGCGAACGGTTGCTGCCGGCCCATCGGCGCGGCTATTACCACGAATACACCGTTCCCACGCCTCGTGCGCACAATCGCGGGGCGCGTCGCATCGTCTGCGGAGGTCCGCTAAAGCGAACCGACAATTGTTACTACTCGGACGACCACTACACCAGTTTTAATCGTATTGTTGAATGACATCGGGATGAACGGCATGAGCGACAACGTCTACGCGCACGATACCGGAGTCGCGACGGATCTTTTCGCGGCCGGCGACGGCAATTTGTTCCAACGCGTCATGAAGATGCGCGCCGGCGAGCAGGGTCGCGATAACCAGAGCGAAGCTGGCACGGTGGTTTCATCGAACGAGGAGCCCATGAGCCTTTTCAAGACCGTACGACCGAACATCGTACAGTCGATCCGCGCGTTCCGCGTGCAGGATCTCGCTGACGAAGCCAGCCAGCTCGGCCAGCATTTTTTGTATGCGTACTGCGCGAACGCGGCGTCCAAACAGGAAGTGCTCGAAACCATTGCTACGTCGTTCCTGTTTCCCAAGCATTTCGGCAAAAATTACGACGCGCTTTATGACAGCCTGACCGATCTCGTTCATAAAGCCGGTACGCAGCCGGGCTTTGTGATCGTGCTCGACCAGTTGCCGGTGGCGCAGAAATTCGACAAGGAAGGGCGTGAGACGCTGCTCGACGTGTTCCGCGAGGCCGCCGAATTCTGGGCCGAGCGCAAAGTGGCGTTCCGGGTGTTTTACTCGTTTGCGTGAAATTCCGCACAGATAGCTGCACGTTGCATGATGGAATAAGAAAAAAGGCCCGCCAATTGGCGGGCCTTTTGCTTTTGGGCTTCGGGTTTTTTCATTCCGCGTGACGGTGCGTAGCGCGAAGTTGGAGGCGACTTACCATCCGCCCCAACGCGCAGCCAACCCCGACAGAACCGCAATGCCCGCCGTTTCGGTGCGCAACACACGCGGTCCAAGGCCCACGGCGATAAATCCGTGATCGGTTGCTGCCGCTTCTTCCGCAGCGGAAAAACCGCCTTCCGGGCCGACCAGCACGGTCACGCGACCGCGCGGCGGCGTCGCCGGCAATGCTGCGAAGCTGATGCTGGCGCGCGGCGACAGCAGAATCCGCAACTCACCTTCCGCAAGCTCGCGGGGCAGCGCGCCGAGCCACGTCGCGATCTCGCGCACGGGCATGACTTCGGGCAACCGGTTGCGTCCGCATTGTTCGCACGACGCGCGCACAATGCCCTGCCAATGCGCATGCCGCCGCTGCGCACGCTCGCCCGATAAGCGCACGACGCTGCGCGTCGTAGTCAGCGGAACGAAGCAGGATGCGCCCAGTTCGACTGCTTTTTCGATCAGCCAGTCCATTTTGTCGCCGCCGGCAATGCCCTGCGCGAGCGTTAGCTGATAAGGCGTCTCGACCTCGATCGCGCGAAATTCGCGGATTCGGACCGAAACCGACCGACGTTCGACTTCGACGAGTTCGGCGCTGTATTCGCCGCCCTCGCCATTAAAAAGCACGATCGAATCGCCGGACTGCAAGCGCAGCACGAGGACGTGCCGGACGACGTCATCGGGAAGCTGCATGACGTCGTCGGGATTGAGCGGGGTGCTGACGAAAAAGCGGGGCATCAGAAAAATACTCATTGGCTCAGGAAAGGTGGCGAGCGAGCGCCCAGCGGTAGCCGTCCAGATCTTCGACCTGGGCGAACCGGTCGCCCCAGAACTGATCCTGTGGCTCGCTCAGCGATTTTGCGCCGGCCGCCAGCGCCCGCGTATAAACCGCGTCGACATCGTCGACATAGACATAGAACGATTGCGGGGCGATCGCGCCCGCGCTTTTGGGTGTTTTCGCGGCCGAGCCGAACGCGCCTTCCGGCGCGAACATCACGATCAACTGCCCTTGATAGGTCATCTCGACGTGCATGACGACGCCGTCGTCCTGGACACTGTCGCGCACTTCGAAGCCGAACGCCGCCGAAAAGAACGCAGTCGTGGCGCGCGCGTCACGTACCGTCAGATAGGGGGTCAACCAGGGCACACCGGCTGGGCGGAGGGCGGTCATGGGGTTCTCCGATCTAGAAGGTTGGCGGAACACATGCTGCAAGGCTGGATGGGCGGTCGCGTATCGATGCTCCGATGGCGTCGCCTGACCAATCGCGCATTGTGCCCACACGTCAGATTGATGGCTTTAAGAATTGACTTAGTTTATCGCGCACGGCTCGCGATGCCGAGAACAGTCCTGCGTGGATTGCGGGATCGTAGTGCTTTAGCGAATCGATCCGGCGATTGGCCAGGCGTTCGGCGATTGTTTCGGCGGGCAGGGCTGCGGGGTCGAGCGTGTTGCTCGCGGTTGCCATCATCCAGAGCGAGCCGTAGAGGGGGACGAAGGTGTTCATCGTGCGGACGCTGCTGAATTCGGCGCTGAGGTTGTCGAGCAGGCCGGCAATGCGCTCTACATGCTGATACGGCGAGCCGAGATGGACCGACAGCGCGGCAAGTGGGCTCATCGCGCGCTTGAGTTGCTGGTAGAAGGGGCGTGTGTAAAGGCCGGCGGCGGGCGAGTCGGGCGGCGTCAGATCGAAGATCACAAGGTCGAATTGCGCCGACGCGGCCGCTGCCACGTAATGCGCCGCGTCGCCGATCACCAGTTCGACACGCGGGTCGTCGAAAGCGCCGCCGTGCACTTCCGGCAAATGCTCGCGCGTCAGGCGGACGACTTCCGCATCGAGTTCCGCCACCACGATCCGCTCGATCGACGGATGCCGCAGCAGTTGCCGCGCGGCGCCGCCATCGCCGCCGCCCAGCACCAGCGCGGCGCGTGGTGAAGGATGCGCGAGCGCGGCCGGGTGCACCATGCATTCGTGATAGATGAACTCGTCGCCGGTGGAGGTCATCGGACGGCCGTCGAGCGTGAAAAGCCGGCCAAGCTGCGGTGTATCCCACACCTCGATCCGCTGATACGGCGAGTCGACTCGTTCGATCAGCCGCGCGTGCGGAAATCCGTAGACGGCGTCGGGACTCGGGTGGAACAGCAGCGGAGCGCTCACGGGTGGCGGGCTCTGTCACGAGCGCGGTGGTTCAGGGTTGTACGCAATTGTAAAGGGCCGTGTGGCGGCGGGCCGCACCTCGTGTATCGGACCACACGACGACGCGGCTTTCCGGGCCGGTCGCCGGTCACGTTCTGCTAGAATGTCTCGCTTTCAGCCTTGTCCGTTTGCTCTGCCCGTTTCGCGTCTCCTGGCGCCGCATCGTGCGCCGAAGCGAACTGGCATTCGAGCTTCCGGTCCTCAAGCGCGCACCGCTTTCTGACTCTGTCTCCGGACTCGACATGACGACCTCGTCTCCCGCAACCCCCTCCCTGATGGCCAACGCAATCCGTGCGCTGTCCATGGATGCCGTTCAAAAAGCGAATTCCGGCCACCCCGGCATGCCAATGGGCATGGCCGAAATCGGCGTGGCTTTGTGGTCGCGCCATCTGCGTCACAACCCGACGAACCCGCAATGGGCCGACCGTGACCGCTTCGTGCTGTCGAACGGCCACGGCTCGATGCTGCTGTACTCGCTGCTGCATCTCACCGGCTACGACCTGCCGATGGAAGAGCTGAAGAACTTCCGTCAAATGCATTCGAAGACGCCGGGGCACCCGGAATACGGCATCACGCCGGGCGTCGAAACGACCACGGGCCCGTTGGGTCAAGGTCTGGCGAATGCGGTCGGCATGGCGCTCGCCGAGTCGCTGCTCGCGACCGAATTCAACAAGGCTGACGCGAAGATCGTCGATCACCACACGTACGTATTTGTCGGCGACGGCTGCCTGATGGAAGGCATCTCGCACGAAGCGTGCTCGCTGGCCGGCGTGCTTAAGCTGAACAAGCTGATCGCCTTCTACGACGACAACGGCATCTCGATCGACGGCGAAGTGGTTCACTGGTTCCACGACGACACGCCGAAGCGCTTCGAGGCGTACGGTTGGAACGTGATCCCGAACGTGGTCGGCCACGATGTCGACGCCGTCGACGCCGCGATCAAGCAGGCCAAGCTGTCGGACAAGCCGACGCTGATCTGCTGCAAGACCGTGATCGGCGAAGGCGCGCCGACCAAGTCCGGCAGCCACGATTCGCACGGCTCGCCGCTCGGCGACAAGGAAATCGCGGCAACGCGTGAAGCGATCGGCTGGAAGTGGGAGCCGTTCGTGATTCCGCAGGAAGTCTACGCAGCGTGGGACGCGAAGGACGCGGGCGCGAAGATCGAATCCGAGTGGGACAAGGCATTCGCGGCTTACGCGGCCAAGTACCCGCAGGAAGCGGCCGAATTCAAGCGCCGCGACGCGAAGCAATTGCCGGCTGACTGGAAGGAAAAGGCAGCCGCGATCATCGCCGGTGCGAACGAGCGCGCTGAAACCATCGCGACGCGTAAGGCATCGCAGCAGGCTATTGAAGGTCTGTCGACGGTTCTGCCCGAACTGCTCGGCGGCTCGGCCGACCTGACCGGCTCGAACCTGACCAACTGGAAGGCAGCGGTTCCGGTGCGTGTGAACGCAGAAGGCAAGGCGGCCGGCAACTACGTGAACTACGGCGTGCGCGAATTCGGCATGAGCGCCGCGATCAACGGCGTCGCGCTGCATGGTGGCTTCAAGGCGTTCGGCGGCACGTTCCTGACGTTCTCCGACTACAGCCGCAATGCACTGCGCGTCGCCGCGCTGATGAAAGCACCGTCGATCTTCGTGTTCACGCACGACTCGATCGGCCTCGGCGAAGACGGCCCGACCCACCAGTCGATCGAACACGTTGCCAGCCTGCGTCTGATCCCGAATCTGCAAGTCTGGCGTCCGGCCGACACCGTCGAAACCGCGGTGTCCTGGACCCACGCGGTCGAACATCACGGCCCGTCGGTCCTGATCTTCAGCCGTCAGAACCTGAAGTTCTCGGAGCGCACCGACGCGCAGATCGCGAACATCGAGAAGGGTGGTTACGTGCTGCGCGACTGGAACGATGAAATCGTCGCACGCAAGATCATCCTGATCGCGACGGGTTCGGAAGTCGAACTGGCGCTGAACGCGGTCGAGCCGCTGGCGCGCGAAGGTATCGCGGCACGTGTCGTGTCGATGCCGTCGACCACCGTGTTCGACAAGCAGGACGCCGAATACCGCGAACGCGTATTGCCGCACGGCGTGCGCCGCGTCGCGATCGAAGCGGGCGTGACGGATTTCTGGCGCAAGTACGTGGGTCTGGAAGGCGGCGTGGTCGGGATCGACACGTTCGGCGAATCGGCCCCGGCTGGCGTGCTGTTCAAGCATTTCGGCTTCACCGTCGAAAACGTTGTAGAGACGGCTAAAGCCGCACTCGGCTGATTTCGCGCCGGCGTTGCCGTCCGCGTTCACGCCTCGGCTTGAACGCGCGGCAACGCAGCCAGTCAGACGAAACCTGGACGAATTTTTTTCAGCCATCAGGAGATAGACCATGACGATTCGCGTCGCAATCAACGGCTACGGCCGTATCGGCCGCAACACGCTGCGCGCCTTCTATGAAAACGGCAAGAAGCACGATATCGAAATCGTCGCCATCAACGATCTGGGCGATGCCAAGACCAACGCTCACCTGACCCAATACGACACGGCGCACGGCAAGTTCCCGGGCGAAGTGTCGGTGGACGGTGACTACCTGGTCGTGAACGGCGACAAGATCCGCGTGCTGGCTAACCGCAACCCGGCTGAATTGCCGTGGGGCGAGCTGAACGTCGACATCGTGCTGGAATGCACGGGCTTTTTCACGACCAAGGAAAAGGCGAGCGCGCACATCAAGGGCGGCGCAAAGAAGGTCATCATCTCGGCGCCGGGCGGTAAGGACGTCGACGCAACGATCGTCTACGGCGTGAACCACAACGTGCTGAAGGCATCGGACACGGTCATTTCGAATGCATCGTGCACGACGAACTGCCTGGCACCGCTGGTCAAGCCGCTGAACGACAAGATCGGCCTGGTGAACGGTCTGATGACCACGATCCACGCATACACGAACGACCAGGTTCTGACGGACGTGTATCACGAAGACCTGCGCCGCGCCCGCTCGGCGACGCACAGCCAGATCCCGGCCAAGACCGGCGCAGCGTCGGCAGTTGGCCTGGTGTTGCCGGAACTGAACGGCAAGCTCGACGGCTACGCAATCCGCGTCCCGACGATCAACGTGTCGGTCGTCGATCTGTCGTTCATCGCTGCACGCGACACGACGGTCGAAGAAGTCAACGCGATCATGAAGGAAGCCTCGGAAGGTTCGCTGAAGGGCATCCTCGGCTATAACACGGCACCGCTGGTGTCGATCGACTTCAACCACAACCCGGCTTCGTCGACGTTCGACTCGACGCTGACCAAGGTGTCGGGCCGTCTGGTGAAGGTGTCGAGCTGGTACGACAACGAGTGGGGCTTCTCGAACCGCATGCTGGACACGGCTGTGGCGCTGGCTAACGCGAAGTAAGTTATCGCGCGCTGCATGCTCGGCGACACCGGTTTTCTGGCCGGTCGTCGTAGATAAAAAAGCCGCTCTTCGGAGCGGCTTTTTTACGTCTGTGGTGTCGGGAAATAGACGCCTGCGCGCTGTGCGGCGTTCGAAATATGCGTTTCGATCGCCTTGCCAGCGGCGGCGGAATCGCGTGTCTTCAGCGCATCCAGAATCGCGCGATGCTCGGTGTACGTAGACAACACCAGTTCGCGCCGGTAGAACGGCATCCGCTGGCTTTCCTTCATGATGTCCGCGCTGCTGCTCAGAATCGACTCAATTGCCGCGTTGCCGGCAATGCTCACGATCCGCATGTGGAAGTCGTAGTCGAGACGGGCGGCTTCGTCGAGCTCATCACACGCGAGCGCGGTTTGCATGGCCGTGATGTTTTCTTCGAACCACGCAAGGTCGGAATCGCTGACCGCCAGCGCCGCCATCCGCGCGATAAAGCCTTCCAGTGCGAAACGCATCTGATAAGTGTCCGGCAGCGACGACTGCTCCGCGAAACGCCAGGACTGCGCGGCTGCGGCCTGCGCGCTTTCCACATAGACGCCCTTGCCCGGGCGAATCACCAGCAAGCCGAGCGCCTCCAGCGTGGAGAGCGCCTCGCGCAACGACGCGCGGCTGATCGACAGTTCCTCGGACAGTTGGCGCTGTGCGGGCAGCAGACTGCCCACCGGATAGACGCCCGCTTCAATCCGTTCGCGGATGGTCGCGATGGCGGCATCGGTAACGGTATGCGGGACGTTTTTCATCGTGGCTCACTGGGTGGCGCGGTCTGACCAGCATTCTAATACGCGCGTCGGGCGGCTGTATCGTCGGAACATTTGCTGACGCAATCCGACCCGAAACAGCTGGAAAAACAACGGGTAAACACTGTTTTATGATTCCTTGACGCCAGTATATCGGCTTCCTACTATTGCCCATAACAGTACTGGTCCGACCAGTCTGAACAGATGCAAATCTCAACCAGGAGGAAGCCGTGTTGAAATTTTTCAATTCGCTGTTTGGCCGGGTCGTCATAGCGCTGGTGGCGGGTATCGTGATCGGCGCGGTGTATCCGCATTTCGCGCAGTCGCTGCGTCCGCTCGGCGACGGCTTTCTCAAGCTGATCAAAATGGTGATCGGGCCGATCGTGTTCTGCGTGGTGGTCAGTGGCATGGCGCACGCGGGCGATCTGCGCAAGGTCGGGCGCGTCGGCCTGAAAGCGGTGGTCTACTTCGAGGTCATGACGACGATCGCGCTCGTGATCGGCGCCGTGCTCGCCTACGCGACGCGGCCGGGCGTCGGCATGAACATCAACCTGCATTCACTCGATCCGGCGTCGCTCGCGACTTACACCGAGAACGCGAAAAGTCTCAAGGACACCGCGGGATTTCTGCTGAAGATCATCCCCGACACGGCCATCAACGCGTTTGCCACCGGCGATATCCTGCAAATTCTGGTGTTTTCGGTGCTGTTCGGCTCCGCTCTGTCGCTGCTTGGAAATAAGGCGCAGCGCGTGAGCAGCCTGATCGACGAACTCTCGCAAGTGTTTTTCCGCGTGATGGGTTTCATCATCAAGCTCGCGCCGCTCGGCGTGCTCGGCGCGATTGCGTTCACCACCGGCACCTACGGCGTCGAGTCGCTGAAGCAACTCGGCATGCTCGTGCTGGTGTTTTACGTGAGCTGTTTCGTGTTCGTCGCGGTCGTGCTGGGCGTCGTCATGCGGCTCGCGGGCTTCAGCATCTTCAAGCTGATCCGCTACCTGCGCGAAGAACTGTCGATCGTGCTCGGCACCGCTTCGTCCGACGCCGTTCTGCCGCAGATCATGCGCAAGCTCGAATGGATGGGCGTCAAGGATTCGACCGTCGGCCTGGTCATTCCGACCGGCTACTCCTTCAATCTCGATGGCTTTTCCATCTATCTCACGCTGGCGGTGATCTTCATCGCGCAGGCCACGAACACGCCTCTGTCGCTGCATGACCTGATCGTAGTGGTGCTCGTATCGCTGGTGACGTCGAAAGGCGCGCACGGCATTCCTGGCTCGGCCATCGTGATTCTGGCGGCCACGTTGTCGGCGATTCCGGCGATCCCGGTGCTCGGCCTCGTGCTGATTCTGCCGGTCGACTGGTTCGTCGGCATTGCCCGCGCGTTGACCAACCTGATCGGCAACTGCGTGGCGACGGTGGTCGTGGCCGTGTGGGAAAACGATATCGACCGGGTGCGCGCGCATCGCGTGCTGAATCGCGATGCGGCTTTGCGTTACGTGCCCGCTGGCGAGGACGCGGGCGTTGAAGCGCTGAGCGGCGAGCGTGTGCCGGCAGTCTGAAGCCGGCGCTGGGGAGGCAGATGTGTTTCGTGGTCTGCCGCGAGTGTGGCGGCGGGAATCCGGGCCTGCTGCGCCGAAGTTGCGATTCGCTGCTGCCTCCGCCGCCTTTGCCACCGCTCCTGCTGCTGAGAACAGCGCGGTCGGTCCCCCGCAGCTTGCAACCCGACTGTCGACATCACCACCGTCCCGAATTCCGCGCGCCAGTGCAGCGCGCTTTCCGCACCGGCGGACCCTGCAAGCACCGCCGGTTGTCCTTCATCTTTTCGCTGCCTGACTGAGACTATGGCTAATCCGATCCTCGACCCCAACGCTCCCGCCTTCACCCGTCGCTACATGAATCTCGCCGACCCGCGTCTGGGCGCGAAGGCGCTGTACGCGAGCGACGAATTCTTCGCGCCGAAAGAGCGCATGCTCGACCCGCAACCGGCGGTGTTTATCCCCGGCAAGTACGACGATCACGGCAAATGGATGGACGGCTGGGAAACCCGCCGCAAGCGCACCACCGGCCACGACCACTGCGTGATCCGCCTCGCGCGACCGGGCGTCGTGCACGGCGTGGACCTCGACACGAGCCACTTCACGGGCAATTTTCCGCCGGCTGCGTCGATCGACGCCTGTTACGCGGACGGCGACACGCCGCCCGATAACGCCGACTGGCAGCCGCTCGTGCCCGCGACCACGTTGCAGGGTAACCAGCACCATTACGTCGAAGTGAACGACGCGCGCGCCTTCACGCATCTGCGCGTGAATCTGTACCCGGACGGCGGCCTCGCGCGTTTGCGCGTGTACGGTCAGCCGAAACGCGACTGGGAACGCGTCGAGCGTGGCACGCTGCTGGACCTTGCCGCCATCGAAAACGGCGCGTATCTGGTGGCCGCGAACAATCAGCATTTCGGTCCTGCTTCGCAGATGCTGATGCCGGGCCGCGGCGTCAACATGGGCGACGGCTGGGAAACGCGGCGGCGTCGCGAGCCGGGCAACGACTGGGCGATCGTCGCGCTGGCGCGGCCGGGCGTGATCCGCAAGATCGAAGTGGATACGGCGCACTTCAAGGGCAATTTCCCCGACCGCTGTTCGCTGCAGGCCGCGTCGGTTACGGGCGGCACCGACGATTCGCTCGTCACGCAGGCGATGTTCTGGCCGCTGCTGCTCGACGAACAGAAGCTGCAGATGGATCACGTGCATACCTTCACCGACGGCCTCGCATCGCTCGGTCCGGTGACCCACGTTCGTTTCAATATCTTTCCGGACGGCGGCGTATCGCGGCTGCGTCTGTGGGGTGAAATCGCTTAACGGAGGGTTCGCCGATGAAAACATTGCAGCTGGAACGCCTGACGCGCGCGGCTTTCGCGCCGTTCGGCGAGGTCATCGAACTGGATGGCGCGCGTCATTTCGCGATCAATGGGGGCACGACCGAGCGCTATCACGACCTCGCTCGCGTCGACGTGACGGAGCAGGGCGGCCGACCGCTGATCAACCTGTTCCGCGCGCAGCCACGCGCCTTTCCGGTCGATATCACGATGATGGAAAGGCATCCGCTCGGCAGTCAGGCTTTCATTCCCTTACGCGACGAACATTACCTGGTCGTGGTCGCGCCCGCAGGCGAGTTCGACCCGGCCCAGATGCGCGCTTTCTGGACCGATTCGTGGCAGGGCGTGAGCTATGCAAAAGGCGTGTGGCATCACCCGTTGCTGGCGCTCGATCGGGTGAGCGATTTCATCGTGGTGGACCGGGGCGGCGAGCAGCCCAATTGCGATGAAATCTCATTAACCGAGCCTTGGCGGCTGGCGTTCGAGGTGAGTGAGGAGCTGATCGCGCAGGCGTAAATCCGGCTGCATCACAGCAGGCGCCGATCATGAAAAAAGCCCCGGCCAATTCGCATCGGCCGGGGCTTTCTTGTGTATTTGGCCGCGTCCTCCGACGCGGCCAAACCCGCATCAGTGCTTGCGATGCGGGCAATTTTCCTTCGTGCAGGCGCCGTAGAGCGCCAGTGCGTGTTCCTGCAGCTTGAAGCCGCGTTCCTTCGCAATGGACTGCTGGCGATTCTCGATTTCGGGGTCGAAAAATTCTTCGACGAGCCCGCAATCGAGGCACACGAGGTGGTCGTGGTGCGACCCTTCGTTCAATTCGAACACCGCCTTACCCGACTCGAAATTGCTGCGCGAGAGCAGGCCTGCCTGCTCGAATTGCGTCAGCACCCGATATACGGTTGCCAGGCCGATATCGAGCTCTTCGTGCAGGAGGTTGCGGTACACGTCTTCGGCGGTCAGGTGACGCACCGGGCTATGCTGAAAAATCTCAAGGATTTTGAGGCGCGGAAGGGTCGCCTTGAGCCCGATATTCTTGAGATCGGTTGGATTGGTCATGACAAGGGATCCCTAGAGTACAATGCTGGGCTCTCATAGTAATGTGTTTTTGCCGTTCTCTGGTCATCTTCGATGGAATGAAACTCGCGCGGCTCGTCTTCGGGCCCGCACGGTGAGTGAAATGATTTCAAAATCTCAATTGATCTACCGGGGGAGCCGAATGCGGGGTACCTTGATCGCTGTTGCGACTGTCGCGGTTCTTGCCGGATGTTCCACTTACGACAGCCTGACACAGCGTGTTGCCCAAAGCATCACGCCGTACCGGATTACAGTGGTGCAAGGCAATTTTGTTTCGGCAGAAGCTGCAGCCCAGATGAAAGTCGGCATGACCCGTGCGCAAGTGCGTCAGTTGCTTGGCACGCCTCTTCTGACCGACATGTTCCACGCAGACCGCTGGGACTACGTGTTCTATTTCAAGCGCGGCTCGACGGCAATCGTGCAGCAGCGCGACTTCGTAGTGTTCTTCTCGGGTGACATCGTCACCAGCTGGCAGGGTGGCGAAGATCTGCCGTCCAACCTCGAGTTGCTCGCCGAAATCGACGGCGACAGGCGCGGTGGCAGAAGGGCGGCTACGGCGACTGCCGCCAGTGCGGCGAGCGCGCCGGCAGCTACCGCTGCGGCGCCTGCTGCCGCGTCGGCTGTCGACGGTGCCGCGGCGTCCGCTGTTCCGTCCGCGGACGCAAACGCGGAAGCCGCGCAGGCCGCCAATCGGGCGACCGGTGCTGTGCAAACGTCGCCGGGTAATCCGCGCTCGGCCGTGCCTAGCGCGCCGACCGCGAATGGCGGCGGCATCCCGTCGCAAGGTCCGACGGCTCAAGGCCAGCCGCAGTTCCAGTTCCATCGTCCGCCGCCGCCGCAACAGCCGGACAACAACAGCAATCCGGTGGGACCGACCGGTCCGCAAAGCAGCAACGGCGGCCCGACGCTCAACGCACCGTTGACCGCGTCCCCGGCCACTTCGTCGGGAACGGGCAGCTAATCGCGCTGTCCCTGTCTTAAGGCGGGCAACGCCGACGGGCGCTACGCCCGCCGGCTTTTCCGCTTTCTCATGATGTGCGCGGCGTGTGGGTGTGCTGCCTGCCGTCGCCACATTAGCCCGCCTCTGCCGGGTTGCACTTTCTTCGCATTTTTTGCACCCTCATCGCCATGAAAATTGCCATTGCTGGCGCATCGGGCCGTATGGGCCGCATGCTCATCGAAACCGTCCTCAACGATCCCGCCGCCACGCTGTCCGGCGCGCTTGTCCGTAGCGGCTCCGCGCATCTCGGCCAGGACGCGGGCGCGTTTCTCGGCAAACCCACGGGCGTTCTGCTGACCGACGACATCGAGCGCGTGTTCGCCGAATCCGACTATCTGATCGACTTCACGCGCCCCGACGGCACGCTGCAGCATCTCGAAGCGGCGCAGCGTCACAACGTGAAAATGGTGATCGGCACGACCGGTTTCGACAATGCGCAGAAAGCGCAGCTGCGCGCGGCCGGCGACAAGATCGGCGTCGTGTTCGCATCGAACATGAGCGTGGGCGTGAACGTTACGCTGAAGCTGCTCGAATTCGCTGCAAAGCATTTCGCGACCGGCTACGACATCGAAATCATCGAGGCGCATCACCGTCACAAGGTCGATGCACCGTCTGGCACCGCGCTGACCATGGGCGAAGTGATCGCCGGCGCGCTCGGCCGTAATCTCGACGACTGCGCGGTCTATGGCCGCGAAGGCGTGACCGGCGAGCGCGATCCGTCCACGATCGGGTTCTCGGCAATTCGCGGTGGCGATATTGTCGGCGATCATACGGTGCTGTTCGCGGGTACTGGCGAGCGTATCGAGATCACGCACAAATCGTCGAGCCGTTTGTCTTATGCGCAAGGCTCGCTTCGTGCTGTACATTTTCTCGAGAATCACCAAGCGGGTTTCTTCGATATGCAGGACGTGTTGGGTCTGCGGTAAGAGGGCCTTACGCACAGGTCTTTCGGACAGGACAGGGGCATCGCGGCTCCTGTCCTGCTCGTGAAACCACTTTCTCCGGCGAGGTCAGATGGCAGGCAGCAGCGGCATCATCCATTACCTGCAATCCAGCGATGCGATTACGCACGGTGTCGCGTATGTGCTGCTGGCCATGTCGATCGCAAGCTGGTGCTTTCTGATCGTCAAAAGCTGGATTCTCACTCGCGCCAAACGTCAGGCTACGCATGCCATTACGCGGTTCTGGCAGGCCCCTACGCTGTCCGAAGGCGTCTCCGTGCTCAAGCGTACGGATCGCGAGCGCGTGTTCGCGCCGCTCGCCGAAGCGGCGCTTCACGCGGCTGAGGTCGACATTCCCGGTGCGTTGCTGGCTCGCGTCGAACGGAGCGAGCGCGTGCTGCGGGCGCTGCGCCAGGCGCTCAGCGCGTCGCAGCGGCGGCTCGAGTTCGGGCAGGTGCTGCTGGCGTCGGTGGGCAGCACGGCACCGTTTGTCGGCTTGCTCGGGACGGTGTGGGGCATTTATCACGCGCTCGGCAGCATCGCCGCGAGCGGGCAGGCGCAGATCGAGAACGTCGCCGGGCCGGTTGGCGAAGCGCTGATCATGACCGCCTTCGGCCTCGTGGTCGCGATTCCGGCGGTGCTTGCCTATAACGTGCTCGGGCGTCTCGTGCGGCAGTTGTCGGAGGAACTCGACGGCTTTGCGCACGATCTGCATGCGTATGTGTGCGCGCCGGCCGAGCAGGCTCAGCCGATGGTGCGGGCGCAGCAGGCGTCGACGCATCAGGCTTGATTGGCTGTTTCGATTGCCCGTGAGCGGTGCAACGAACTACGAGTCATGGGAAAGTTCTCGCAAGAGACACCCACTCGCGAGTACGACGCCTCAAGACCCATCCAGAGCTAGCTCACTCTCGTAAAAGGAGGCGACATGGCATTCGGCGGACTCGAAAAAAAGCAGGCGGCCGCGCCCATGGCCGAGATCAACATGACGCCGCTCATCGACGTGATGCTGGTGCTGCTGGTGATTTTTATCATTACCGCGCCTTTGTTCTCACACGCGATCCGGCTCGATCTGCCCAAGGTCGCGGCGGCTCCTGCACGTCAGACGCCGCAAACCATTTCTCTTTCCATCGACGCTGCGGGCAAGCTGTACTGGAACGGCAGCGTCATCACGTCCGAGCAGATGCGCACGCGTTTCGCGGACGCCGGCAAGCAGGCCGAACAGCCGGAGATTCAATTGCGTGCGGAACGTTCGACCCGCTATGAGGTGATCGCCCAGGTGATGGGCGCAGCGCAGCAGGCTGGGCTGGAGCGGCTTGGCTTCGTCACGGATCCGCCACCGCCAGCCGGTGCGGCAGGCTCGCCGGCTACCGCGCACTGAATGCGCCGGCAGGCGCTGCGAGCGGTTTGCCCGCGGTGTCTGCCGACACGGCCCAGTCGTCGCGCTGATTGTGTCGAAGCGTGTCGCCCTCGGTTGAAGGTGTAGTACGACACTGCGTCACTCTGCTGCGGTTGCCTTTGCCCCGCCCGGGCCCATCCGAATCCGCCCGAACCCGCCGCACTGGCGTAAACCGCGCGAAGACCGCCTGCCACACCACGCGGCGTACCCGTCCGCGGACGGTATAATCAGCCCTTTCCCCGTCGAAGGGGAATCGAAGCCATTTCATCCAGCAGAGCACCAAAGCGGCCGGTGCGAAAGCACCGACCCAGCGATCCCATCACACCATGCACGAAAAATACGTTCCCTCCGACGTCGAATCCGCCGCGCAAGGGCAATGGCGCGCGATTGACGCGTACAAGTCGACGGAAACCGGCGACAAACCCAAGTTCTACTGCGTCTCGATGCTGCCGTACCCGTCGGGCAAGCTGCACATGGGCCACGTGCGCAACTACACGATCAACGACGTGATGTACCGCTATCTGCGGATGAACGGCTACAACGTGCTGATGCCGATGGGTTGGGACGCGTTCGGCATGCCGGCGGAAAACGCGGCAATGGCCAACAACGTGCCGCCCGCCAAGTGGACCTACGACAACATCGCTTACATGAAGAAGCAGATGCAGTCGATGGGCCTCGCGATCGACTGGTCGCGCGAAGTCGCCACCTGCAGCCCCGATTACTACAAGTGGAATCAGTGGCTGTTCCTGAAGATGCTCGAAAAAGGCATCGCGTACAAGAAAACCGGCACCGTCAACTGGGACCCGGTCGACCAGACCGTGCTCGCCAACGAGCAGGTGATCGACGGCCGCGGCTGGCGTTCGGGCGCGCTCGTCGAAAAGCGCGAAATCCCGATGTACTACATGCGTATCACGCAGTACGCGGACGAACTGCTGAACGACCTCGATGGCCTCGGCTGGCCCGAGCGCGTCAAGATCATGCAGCAGAACTGGATCGGCAAGAGCTTCGGTGTGAACTTCGGCTTCCCGTACGAAATCGACGGCGAACAGAAGCTGCTGCGCGTGTTCACCACGCGTGCCGACACGATCATGGGCGTGACCTTCTGCGCGATCGCCGCCGAGCATCCGCTCGCCACGCGCCTCGCGCAAGGCAAGCCGGAACTGCAGGCGTTCATCGAAGAATGCAAGCGCGGCGGCGTGGCTGAAGCCGATGTCGCGACGATGGAAAAGAAGGGCATGGGCACGGGTTTCTACGTCACGCATCCGCTGACGCAGGAACAGGTCGAAGTGTGGATCGGCAACTACGTGCTGATGAGCTACGGCGAAGGCGCGGTGATGGGCGTGCCCGCGCACGACGAACGCGACTTCGCGTTCGTGAAGAAATACAACCTGCCGATCAAGCAGGTGGTGGCGGTCGAAGGCAAGGAATTCTCGACCGAAGCTTGGCAAGAGTGGTACGGCGAGAAAACCGGCACGCTGATCAACAGCGGCAAATACGACGGTCTCGCGTACGAAGCAGCGGTCGACCAGATCGCAGCGGACCTGAAGGAACTCGGTCTCGGCGACAAGCAGATCACGTGGCGTCTGCGTGACTGGGGCGTGTCGCGTCAGCGTTACTGGGGCACGCCGATTCCGATCATCCACTGCCCGACGTGCGGCGACGTGCCGGTGCCGGAAAAAGATCTGCCGGTGGTGCTGCCGGAAGACCTCGTGCCGGACGGCACGGGCAATCCGCTCGCCAAGTCCGAAGCGTTCGTGAACTGCGCGTGCCCGACCTGCGGCGGCGCGGCCAAACGCGAAACCGACACGATGGACACCTTCGTCGATTCGTCCTGGTACTTCTACCGCTATGCGGCGCCGGACGCGAAGACCATGGTCGACGAGCGCACCGATTACTGGGCGCCGATGGATCAGTACATCGGCGGCATCGAACACGCGATTCTTCACCTGCTGTACTCGCGCTTCTGGGCGAAGGTGATGCGCGACCTCGGCCTGATCAAGTTCGGCGAGCCGGCCAAGAATCTGCTCACGCAGGGCATGGTGCTCAACGAAACGTATTACCGCGAAAGCGATGCGGGCAAGAAGACCTGGTACAACCCGGCCGATGTCACCGTGTCGTTCGACGACAAGGGCCGTCCGGTCGGCGCTGTCCTGAATTCGGATGGTCAGCCGGTGGTGCTCGGCGGCGTCGAAAAGATGTCGAAGTCGAAGAACAACGGTGTCGATCCGCAATTGCTGATCGACCAGCACGGCGCGGATACCGCACGTCTGTTCGTGATGTTCGCCGCACCGCCCGAGCAGCAGCTGGAGTGGTCGGGTTCGGGCGTGGACGGTGCGAGCCGCTTCCTGCGTCGCGTGTGGAGCTTTGGTCAGGGCAACGAGGCAGCACTGCGCGCGGGCGGCAAGTTCGACGCCGCGCAACTCGGCGAAGTCGACAAGACGCTGCGCCGAGAAATCTACAGCGTGCTGAAGCAGGCCGATTTCGACTACCAGCGTTTGCAGTACAACACGGTGGTGTCGGCGGCGATGAAGATGCTCAATGCGCTCGACAGCGCGAAGGGTGCGAACCCGGGCGTGATGCGCGAAACCTACAGCGTGATGCTGCGCGTGCTGTACCCGGTGGTGCCGCACCTGACCTTCCAGCTCTGGCAGGAACTCGGTTACGCCGACGAATTTGGCTCGCTGCTCGACGCCGCCTGGCCGAAGGTGGACGAAAAGGCGCTGGAACAGGCCGAAATCGAACTCGTGCTGCAGGTGAACGGCAAGGTGCGCGGCGCGATCACCGTGGCGAAAGACGCCACGCGTGAAGCGATCGAACAGCTCGCGGCCGCTCACGACATGGTCGCGAAGTTCAGCGAAGGCCGCGCCCCGAAGAAGATCATCGTGGTGCCGGGCCGTCTCGTGAACGTGGTCGTTTGACAGCCCACAAAAACATGTCGGCAGACAGGACGCCGCCGCGCGCGGCGGCGCTTGTCCATGCCGCGAAACTCACTGCGAACCGGGAGCCAATGTGACTCGCAGATCGTTTTTGACGCTGGCTTGCAGCGTACTGATGTTGTCCGCTTGCGGCTTCCAGTTGCGCGGCCAGCAGGATTACGCCTTTAAACGTTTGTTCGTGTCCGGCGGTTCCCCGGCGGCCTCCGCGCGACTCACGCGCATGGTGCAGGGCGGCAGCGACACGGTCGTCGTGACGTCGCCGGCCAACGCCGACGCGATCCTGAATTTGACCCAGGCTCGCGGCATCGCCACGCTGACGCTGAGTTCGCTGGGCGTGGTCCAGGAATATCAGTTGAATCTGACGATGACGTACACGCTGACCGGCAAGGACGGCACCGTGCTGATTCCGACGAGCGTGATCGCGTTGAACCGCGCGATGACCTACAGCGACCAGTTCTCGCAAGCCAAGGCCGCCGAGTCCGACATCCTGTTCGCCGACATGGAAAACGACGCGATCGACCAGTTGATCCGGCGTCTGGGCGTCGTGCATACGCTTACTCCGGCGCCGGGCCAGGGCGTTCCGGCAATCGCGCCGCGTGCGCCGTTGCCGCCGCCGCCGCTGTGAGCGTCGTTGCGTGTCTGATTTGCTGCACTTGTCCAACCTCGCCGATCGGTAGCCATGCAACTGCGACTTGACGCGCTCGAAGCGCATCTCGCCAAGGGACTCGCCGGACTGTACGTCGTGTACGGCGACGAGCACCTGCTCGCGCAGGAAGCGTGCGACCGCATTCGCGCCACCGCGCGCGCGGCCGGTTTCACCGACCGCTCGGTGTTCACGGTCGAGCGGAGTTTCGACTGGAGTTCGCTGCTCGGCGCGAGTCAGTCGATGTCGCTGTTCGGCGACCGTCAACTGGTTGAGTTGCGCATTCCGTCCGGCAAGCCGGGCAAAGACGGCGCTGACGCACTGAAAACGCTCGCCGCCGCCGTCAACGACGACGTGCTGACCATGGTCACGCTGCCGCGCCTCGATGCGGCCACACAAAAGTCGGCGTGGTTCATGGCGCTCGCCGACGCGGGCGTCGCGCTGAAAATCGATCCGGTCGAGCGCACGCAGTTGCCGAACTGGGTGGGTCAGCGGCTCGCCGCACAAGGTCAACGGGTGGTGGCGGGTGAAGAAGGGCGGCGCGCGCTGGCGTTTATTGCCGAGCGCGTGGAAGGCAATCTGCTTGCCGCGCATCAGGAAATCCAGAAGCTCGGGCTGCTGTATCCGGCGGGTTCGCTGAGCTTCGAGCAGGTTCACGACGCGGTGCTCAACGTCGCGCGTTATGACGTGTTCAAGCTGAACGAAGCGATGCTGGCGGGCGACGTCGGCCGTCTGTCGCGCATGCTGGACGGGCTGCGCGGCGAAGGCGAGGCGTCGGTGCTGGTGTTGTGGGCCGTGGTCGAAGAAGTGCGCACGCTTTTGCGGATCAAGCGCGGCGTGTCCGCCGGCAAGCCGCTGGCGATGCTGGTGCGCGAGAACCGCGTGTGGGGTCCGCGTGAACGGTTGATCGGGCCTGCGTTGTCGCGCGTGACCGAGGGCGCGCTGGAAAAGGCGCTGGCTCTGGCGGCGCGGCTGGACCGGCAGGTCAAGGGTTTGTCGGGCGGCACGCCGGGCAATCATCGTAACGATCCGCCGCCTGATCCGTGGGACGGGCTGTTCGAACTGGCGATGTCGGTGGCGTCGCCGAAAACATCGCCTGTGCCGCCGCCGCCGCGACCTCGGAGCGCGGCTGGCGCTTCTCCGGCGCGAAGGCCAGTCTGATTTGCGGCAGCATCGCAAAAACACGAAGCGTGTTTTAGCAGGCTTCGTTCAGAACGGCAGGAACGGCAGAGCGGCGCGGAACCATCGGCGTTCGCGTATCGACGAATCCTCAAGCGCGCTATTTTCCGCAAGCTGAAATTCGACTCTCCCGAAACCGCCGGTCGCCGCTCGAAGCAAAGCCCCTGCACCCGGCTTACAATTGTTTGATCTTTCGCTAATTCCGCCAATTCCGCTTATCCGCCGCACCTCGACGTGCGCGGCATCATGAGAATGACCATGGATATCGACCAGTACATGACTGACCTCGGTCGTCGCGCCCGCCACGCTTCGCGAGCAATGGCGCGCGCCTCGACGGCCTCGAAGAACGCGGCGCTCGAAGCCGTCGCGCAGGCTATCGAACGCGACGCCGCGTTGCTGAAAGAAGCGAATGCACGCGATGTCGCGCGGGCTCGCGAAAAGGGCCACGACGCGGCTTTCATCGACCGTCTGATCCTCTCGGACAAGGCGCTGAAGACGATGCTCGAAGGCTTGCGCCAAGTCGCAGGGCTGGCTGATCCGATTGGTGAAATCAGCAATCTGAAGTATCGGCCGAGCGGCATCCAGGTCGGGCAGATGCGCGTGCCGCTGGGCGTGATCGGCATCATCTACGAATCGCGTCCGAACGTGACGATCGACGCCGCCGCGCTGTGCCTGAAGTCCGGCAACGCGACGATTCTGCGCGGCGGTTCTGAAGCGCTGGAATGCAACACGGCGCTGGCGAAGCTGATCGGCGAAGGGCTGGAAGCCGCTGGTCTGCCGCAGGACGCGGTGCAGGTGGTCGCGACGTCGGACCGCGCCGCAGTCGGCAAGCTGATCACGATGACCGAATTCGTCGACGTGATCGTGCCGCGTGGCGGCAAGGGCTTGATCGAACGTCTGATCAACGAAGCCCGCGTGCCGATGATCAAGCACCTCGACGGCATCTGCCATGTGTACGTGGACGACCGCGCCGATCTGACCAAGGCGCTGAACGTGTGCGACAACGCCAAGACGCATCGCTATGGCACCTGCAACACGATGGAAACGCTGCTGGTCGCGCGCGGCATTGCGGCTGAAGTGCTGCCGCCGCTGGGCAAGCTGTACCGTAGCAAGGAGGTCGAATTGCGGGTCGATCCGGCCGCGCGTGCGATTCTCGCGGACGCGGGCGTCACGCCGCTCGTCGACGCCACCGAAGAAGACTGGCGCACGGAATACCTCGCGCCGGTGCTGGCGATCAAGGTGGTCGACAACCTCGACGCCGCGATCGAGCACATCAACGAATACAGCTCACATCACACCGACGCCGTGGTTACCGAAGACCACGACCGCGCGATGCGCTTCCTGCGCGAAGTCGATTCGGCGAGCGTGATGGTCAACGCCTCGACGCGTTTCGCCGACGGTTTCGAGTTCGGCCTCGGCGCGGAAATCGGCATTTCGAACGACAAGCTGCACGCACGCGGCCCGGTCGGCCTGGAAGGGCTGACCTCGCTGAAGTACGTCGTGCTGGGCCACGGCGAAGGCCGTCAATAAGGCCGTTGCAATCTGGCGTGCGTCTGCACAGGCGCAGCCAGTCACAAAGTTGTTCGGGGATCGCTGATGCTTTGGATCAAGACGTTTCACATCGTGTTGGTTGCCTCCTGGTTTGCCGGCCTGTTTTATCTGCCGCGCATCTTCGTCAATCTGGCGATGGAAACGGAAGCCGCCGCGACGGCGCGCTTGCTGATCATGGCGCGCAAGCTGTTTCGCTTCATGACGGTGATTGCGGTGCCTGCGCTGGCTTGCGGTTTGTACTTGTGGCTCGGAATCGGCATCGGCAGCGGGCAGGGCTGGATTCACGCGAAGGTCGGCGTGGTCGTGCTGCTGGTGATTTATCACGCGTATTGCGGGGTACTGCTGCGGACTTTCGAACGCGGTGAGAATAAGCGCTCGGACAAGTGGTATCGGATGTTCAATGAATTGCCGGTGCTCGGCATGCTCGCAGCGGTCGCGCTGGTGGTGATCAAACCGTTCTGACGGTTTGCAGCGGGCTGGTGCAGCAAAGAAAAAGGGCAGTTGCCGTTCATGTCGGCAACTGCCCTTTTGTCATTCTGGCTTCGTTCCGAAGCTCACGCAGAAGCCGTCACCCGTGCGAATCCACCCTGCGCCGATGAATCACCTCTTTCGTCTGCGACAGCTTTTCCAGTAACTCCGGTCCCCGGCTGAGCGCCACGCCCACCGCCAGAATATCGCCGATCGCCAGATGCGACACGCGCGAGGTCATCGGCGAAAAAATATCGGTGTCTTCGTCGACGTTGGCAAACAGGCCGACGGTCGCGAGCCGTGCAAGCGGCGAATTGCCGTGCGTGATCGCAATCACCTTCGCGCCGGCATTGAGCGCGGCCTTCGCGGCGTCGATGATGTCGCGTGTGCGGCCGGTGTTCGAGATCGCGACCACGACATCGCCTTCGCCCAGCAACGCCGACGACATCAGAAACGTATGCGGGTCCGAGTACGCGACGCTCGGCATGCCGAGGCGGAAGAACTTGTGCTGCACGTCGAGCGCGGCAATGCCCGAACCGCCCGCGCCGTAGAACTCGATGCGCCGCGCCTGCGCCAGCAGATCGATGGCCGCCGCCACGCTATCCGACGACAAATTGTTGCGCACCTGGATCAACGCGCCGATGGTCCGGTCGAGCACCTTCGCGGCGACGCCCGGCGTCGGCTCGTCGGGCCGCACGTCGCGATAGACGGCGGGCACTTCGGCGGCAATCCCTTGCGCCAGCCGGATCTTGAATTCGCGAAACCCCGAAAAGCCCAGCGCGTGACAGAACCGCGCGATGGTCGGCTGGCTCACGCCTGCGCGCGCGGCGACTTCCGTCATCGACAGGTCGAGCACTTCACGCGGCGCCTCGATCACGTAGTCGGCCAGCTTGCGCTCGGACGGCCGCAACTGGTCGCGCATCTCTTCCACCTGAGACAGCATCATTGGAAAACTCGCACTATGCTGAAGAATGCGTGGACTATAGCTGATTGGTGAAGAAGCTACAAAAACTACATATTTGGTTCTAGGTGTTATCCCTAGTTTCGATTAAATAAGCGCTGACTGGCGGCCAGTAAGGCGCTCGGCGATATTCAGCGATGCGGCGGCGCAGCAGGAAACGACGTTGCGATCGTGTAGTTTTTCTACTAAGATGGCGTCGTCGGTTGAACCGACGCCCCCGCGATACCTACCTGGCAAAGTGCGCATGCGCCTCGAGCACCTCACGCACCTGAAGCCAGCGACGAAGGAGCTCCGATGGTTTCCCCGCATTCGCAATTGTTGAAAGTCACGCAGCGCGTGATCGAGCGCAGCAAGCCCACGCGCGAGGCGTATCTCGCCCGCATCCAGCAGGCTCAAGGCAAGTTCCCGGCGCGCGGCGCGCTGTCCTGCGCCAATCTGGCCCACGGTTTCGCCGGCATGGAAGGCAACGACAAGCTCGTCATCAAGCAGATTCGCGAGCCGAACATCGGCATCGTGTCCTCGTACAACGAGATGCTGTCGGCCCACGCGCCGTACAAAAACTACCCCGACATCATCAAGCAGGCCGCCCGTGAAAACGGCGGCGTCGCGCAAGTGGCGGGCGGCGTGCCGGCCATGTGCGACGGCATCACGCAGGGCAACGCGGGCATGGAACTGTCGCTGTTCTCGCGCGAAGTCATCGCGATGGGCACGGCGGTCGCGCTCACGCACAACATGTTCGACGCGGCGCTGTGCCTCGGCATCTGCGACAAGATCGTGCCGGGCCTGCTGATCGGCGCGCTGCAATTCGGCCACATTCCGACCATTTTCGTGCCGGCCGGCCCGATGGGCAGCGGTCTCTCGAACGACGACAAAGCCAAGACGCGCCAACTGTTCGCGACCGGCCAATGCGGCCGCGACGCGCTGCTCGAAGCCGAAGCCGCCGCGTATCACAGCCACGGCACCTGCACGTTCTACGGCACCGCGAACAGCAATCAGATGCTGATGGAAGTGATGGGCCTGCATCTGCCGAGTTCGGCGTTCGTGCACCCGCATACGCCGCTGCGCGACGCGCTGACCGCGCAGGCCGCGCGCCGCGTGCTCGATCTGACGGTGGAGCGCGGCAATTACATGCCGATCGGCCACGTAATCGACGAGAAGGCGATCGTCAACGGCATCGTCGCGTTGCTGGCGACGGGCGGCTCAACCAATCACACGCTGCACCTCGTCGCGATTGCTCGCGCGGCCGGCATCGTGATCGACTGGGATGATTTCGACACGCTGTCGCAAGCGGTGCCGCTGCTCGCGAAGATCTACCCGAACGGCAAGGCCGACGTGAATCACTTCCACGCAGCCGGCGGCGTGGCGTTCCTCGTGCGCAATCTGCTGGAAGGCGGCCTGCTGCATGAAGACGTAAACACGGTGGCGGGCAAGGGCCTGAAGCACTACACCGAAGAACCGAAGCTGATCGACGGCAAGCTGCAATGGGTGCCGGGCGCGCAGGCCAGCGAAGATACGACCGTGCTGCGCGGCATCGGCGAGCCGTTCCAGCCGGACGGCGGTCTGCGTCTGATGCAAGGCAAGCTGGGTCGCGGCGTGATCAAGATTTCGGCGGTGGCCGCAGCGCATCGCAAGGTGAAGGCGCCGGCGATCGTGTTCGATTCGCAGGAAGCGGTTCAGGAAGCATTCGACAAAGGCGAGTTGAAGCGCGACTTCATCGCCGTGGTGCGCTTCCAGGGCGCGCGTGCAAACGGCATGCCCGAGTTGCATCGTTTGACGCCGCTGCTGGGTGTGTTGCAGGATCAAGGTTTCCATGTCGCGCTGGTCACGGACGGTCGTATGTCCGGGGCATCGGGTAAAGTGCCGGCCGTGATTCATCTGTCGCCGGAAGCGTTGCTGCAAGGCCCGATCGGCAAAGTGCGAACCGGCGACATGCTTGTGATCGACGCCGAAGCGGGCGTGCTCGACATCGAAATCGACGCAGCCGAATGGGCCGCGCGACCGAACGCCGAGCCGCAGCATCAGGCAGAAAACGAAGTGGGCTTTGGTCGCGAACTGTTCGGCGTATTCCGTGCAGCGGCAGCCCCGGCGGAACAGGGCGCGTCGGTGTTCGGCAAGATGGTGGGCGAAGGCGCGGGCACGCACGCGGGCGCACATGCCGCTTCGAATACGGCCCAGCACGCTGCGCACAAAGCGCATACCGAAAAACACACCAGCACTACGCAAGCCAGCTAAGTGTTGCTGAAACAAGGAGTCTGACTATGACGGCGAAAACAGTAAGCGAGATCGTGCGCCTCGGCCCGGTGATTCCGGTGCTCGCATTCGACACGGTCGAACAGGGCGAACACGTGTCGCGCGCACTGCACGCGGGCGGCGTGAAGGTACTGGAAATCACGTTGCGCACCGCAGCCGGCCTGGAAGCGATCGAGCGTGCAAGTCAACTGGCCGAAGACATCGTGGTCGGCGTCGGCACGATCACGAAGCCCGAGCACTGCGCTCAGGCGAAGAAGGCGGGTGCGCAGTTCGGCGTGTCGCCGGGTCTGACGAAAGACATGCACCAGGCTTCGCTGGATGCGGGTCTGCCGCTGCTGCCGGGCGTCATGACGCCGACCGACATCATCACCGCGCTCGAACTCGGCTATGAAATCGTCAAGTTCTTCCCGGCGCAGCAAGCCGGCGGCGTGCCGATGCTGCAAGCGTTCCACGGCCCGTTCCCGGCGCTGAAATTCTGCCCGACGGGCGGCATCACCGCTGAGACGGCCACGCATTTCCTGTCGCTGCCGAACGTGGTGTGCGTCGGCGGATCGTGGTTGACGCCGAAGGCCGCGCTGGCTGCCGGCAACTGGGACGAAGTCACGCGTCTCGCGCGTGCTGCGAGCCAGCTGGCTGCGCCTGCTCATTGAGCAGGAAGCGCTTTAGCCACCTTTAGGTCGCTTTAGTTGGCCTTAATCGCCATTCGTCGCCGGATCGTGGTCCGGTGACAAAGGAGCCTCGCCGATACAGCCGTTCAGGTTGTAACGCCGAGGCTCCTTTTTGTTACGAGCACAGGATTCGCGCGCGTTTTCTGATAACAAACAGTAAAATTCAGCGTCCGCGCGGCCAGCCCGGTTTTCAGGCATCGCGCAGGTTGCCGTGAGACGAAGTGTTGGCTGCGTGTTCTGCACTCTGAGTCAATAACGCAAAAAAGGAGGGGCTTCATGGGAGCTTTCCACGGCAGCATGCTGCTGGTCATCGCGGTGATCGCCATCGCATTGCTGATCCTGCTGATCACGCGCTACAAGGTTTATCCGTTCCTCGTTCTCATCATTGTGTCGCTGCTGCTGGGTCTGGCGGCGGGCATGCCGATGGCGACCATCGTCAAATCGTTCGAAACCGGCAACGGCAATACGCTCGGGCACATCGCGATCGTGGTCGGCCTGGGCACGATGCTCGGCAAGATGATGGCCGAATCGGGCGGCGCCGAGCGCATCGCCACCACGCTGATCGACTTCTTCGGCGAGAAACACATTCACTGGGCGATGATGGTCGTCGCCGTGATCGTCGGCTTGCCGGTGTTCTTCGAAGTCGGCTTCGTGCTGCTGATTCCCATCGCGTTCAACGTCGCGAAACGCACCAATAAATCGCTGCTGCTGGTCGGCCTGCCGATGGTCGCGGGTCTGTCGGTCGTCCACGGGCTGTTGCCGCCGCACCCGGCCGCGATGCTCGCGGTGCAGGCGTATCACGCGGATATCGGCCGCACGATTGCTTATGGTCTGATCGTCGGCATTCCGACCGCGATCGTCGCGGGTCCGCTGTTTGCGTTGCTGATCAGCCGCTATATCAAGCTGCCGAAAGAGAACGCGCTGGCTGCGCAGTTTCTCGGCGGCGCTAATGGCGCAAATGGCGACGATGCGGCGAAAGCGAATGCACCGAAGCGCGAACTGCCGAGCTTCGGCATCACGCTGTTCACGGTTCTGCTGCCGGTGATCCTGATGCTGGTCGGCAGTTGGGCCGATCTCGTGTTTGCGCCGAAAACCTTGCCGAACGATCTGCTGCGCTTCTTCGGCAATTCGGACGTCGCACTGCTGACGGCCGTGCTCGTCAGCTTCTGGACCTTCGGTGCGAAACGTGGCTTCACGCGCGACCAGATCCAGAAGTTCTGCGGCGAATGTCTTGCGCCGATCGCGGGCATCACGCTGATCGTGGGCGCGGGCGGCGGCTTTGGCCGCGTGCTGATGGACAGCGGCATTTCGAAGGAAATCGTCAACGCGGCGACGTCGGTGCATATGTCGCCGCTGCTGTTCGGCTGGCTGGTCGCGGCGCTGATCCGCCTCGCAACGGGCTCGGCCACGGTCGCGATGACGACGGCCTGCGGCATCGTCGCGCCGATCGCGGCAGCCGGTGCGGTGCAGGTCCGGCCGGAATTGCTGGTGCTGGCCACCGGCTCGGGCTCGCTGATCTTCTCGCACGTGAACGACGGCGGTTTCTGGCTGATCAAGGAATACTTTGGTATGACGGTGGGGCAGACCTTCAAGACATGGTCGCTCCTCGAGACCATCATCTCGCTGATGGGTTTGGGCTTGACGTTCGCGCTAGCGGCGGTTGTGTAAGGAGTTTTTGATGATTTTGATCGCAATGGGCGTGTCGGGCGCCGGCAAATCGAAGATTGGCGAAATGCTGGCGGAGCGCCTGCACTGCGCATTCACCGACGGCGACGCGTTTCACAGCGCCGCCAACAAGGAAAAGATGCACCACGGCATTCCTCTCACCGACGAGGACCGTTGGCCGTGGCTGAAAACCATCCGCGCGGCGATTGTGGAAAAGCAGAAGGCGGGCGAGACGGCGGTGTTCACGTGCTCGTCGCTGAAGCGCTCGTATCGCGATGTTCTGCGCGACGGCGACAAGGACGTGTGCTTCGTTTATCTGAAGGGCACCCGGGCTGTGCTCGAAGAGCGTTTGACGACGCGCACCGGGCATTTCTTCGATCCGTCGCTGCTGCAAAGCCAGCTTGATACGCTTGAAGAGCCGGGTTCGGATGAAGCGATCACGGTGAGCATCGAGTTGACGCCCGAAGAGATCGTCGATGACGTGCTCAAGCAGGTCGAACAACGGTGAGTTTGCTAACTCGCTCGTTGTAGAGCCGTAAAAAAGCCGCTCCTCGGAGCGGCTTTTTTTTCGTGCAGCCTCGTGTGAAACGAGGCTGCCATGAGCAAAGCAGTCGCGTTTAAGCGATCCGCTTCGCCAGTTCGACAGCCTTGCCGATATACGAACCCGGCGTCATCGCGAGCAAACGGTCCTTCGCGTCTTGTGGAATCGCGAGACCCGTGACGAACGTTTGCAGCGCTTCACGCGTGATGCCCTTGCCGCGCGTCAGTTCTTTCAACTGCTCGTACGGGTTTTCGATGCCGTAACGGCGCATCACGGTTTGCACCGGCTCGGCCAGCACTTCCCAGCAGTTGTCGAGGTCTTCGTTCAGACGCTGTGCGTTCACTTCGAGCTTGTCGAGACCGCGGATCAGCGAGTCGTACGCGAGCAGCGAGTAACCGAACGCGACGCCCATGTTGCGCAGCACCGTCGAGTCGGTCAGGTCACGCTGCCAGCGCGACACCGGCAGCTTGTCGGCGAGATGGCGCAGCGTGGCGTTCGCCAGACCCAGGTTGCCTTCGGAGTTTTCGAAGTCGATCGGGTTGACCTTGTGCGGCATCGTCGACGAACCGATTTCGCCGGCCTTCGTGCGCTGCTTGAAGTAACCGACCGAGATGTAGCCCCACACGTCGCGGTCCAGATCCAGCAGGATCGTGTTGGTGCGCGACAGCGCGTCGAACAGTTCGGCCATGTAGTCGTGCGGCTCGATCTGGATCGTGTACGGATTGAACGTGAGCTTCAGACGCTGCTCGACGACTTCGCGCGAGAACGCTTCCCAGTCGAACTCGGGATACGCGGACAGATGCGCGTTGAAGTTGCCGACCGCGCCGTTCATTTTGCCGAGCAGTTCGACCTTCGCGACGCGGTCGATCGCGCGCTCGAGGCGCGCGGCGACGTTGGCGATTTCCTTGCCGAGTGTGGTCGGGCTGGCCGGCTGGCCGTGCGTGCGCGACAGCATCGGCTGTTCGGCGTGAGCGTGAGCCAATGCGACGAGGCGCTGATGCACCGAGCGCAGCGCCGGCAGAATGACGTGCTCGCGTGCGCCGGCCAGCATCAGGCCATGTGACGTGTTGTTGATGTCTTCCGACGTGCACGCGAAGTGGATGAACTCGCTCGCGCGTTCCAGTTCTTCCTGACCCTTGACCGATTCCTTCAGCCAGTACTCGACCGCTTTCACGTCGTGATTCGTCACGCGTTCGATTTCCTTGATGCGCGCGGCGTCGTGCGCGGTGAAGCGCTCGGCGAGTTGCAGCAGGAATTGTTCGGACGCTTCGGAAAAACGCGGCACTTCGGCGAAACCGGCGCGCGACAGTGCGATCAGCCAGTGGATTTCAACCGTCACGCGATTGCGCATGAAAGCGGATTCCGAGAGCCAGTCGCGCAGGGCTTCGGTTTTCGACGCGTAACGGCCGTCGAGCGGGGAGAGCGCGTTGAGCGCGAACAGGGTGTCGGGGCGGGTGTCGGACATGATGGAGGCGTGAGCGCTGAAAGAGCGGGAGAAACTGCGGGAATCGCGAATTTTACCACCGGACGGCGGCTGTCCCGATTTTGCGGTGATGCCTGCGAGGCGGCGAGCCGCGGTGATATCGGCCGCCGGAAACGGCGAGGCGGCGGGCGGCGCGTTGGAGCTGCTGACCTCACGGCAGGCGCGGAACGCAGCTTGACGCGGTGGCCCATGCGAGCGACATGGTCCAGGCAAACCAGATTTGCGCGGACCAGACTCGTAGACACCCGCACAAAACGCCCCGCAATCGCGACAGCCGCGCCCCCCGACACCCTCTAGAATGCTGACTTCTCCCCACCCGCAGGCAGCAGGCCCCGCATGGAACTGAAATGGCTCGAAGACTTCGTTTCGCTCGCGGAAACGCGTAGTTTCAGCCGTTCGGCCGAGCTGCGCCACGTCACGCAACCTGCGTTTTCACGACGGATTCAGGCGCTGGAAGCATGGCTCGGCACCGAGCTGATCGACCGCTCGGTGTATCCGACGCGGCTGACGGCGGCGGGGCAGGTGTTCAACGAGCAGGCGCTTGCAATGCTGTCGCAATTCCACGAAGCGCGCGCTTTGTTGCGCGGACACACGGCGACACCGCAGGCGACGATCGAGTTCGCGGTGCCACACACGCTGTCGCTCACTTACTTCCCGCGCTGGCTACAGCGGATCGAAGCGCAAATGGGCCCGATCCACACGCGGCTGCGCGCGCTGAACGTGCACGACGCGGCTTTGTCGTTAGTGGAAGGCGGCTGCGATCTGATGATGGGCTATCACCATCCGAGTCACCCGGTGGCGCTCGACCCCGGGCGCTACGACATGCTGACGCTCGGCAACGAGCCGATCAGCCCGTTCTCCGTGCCGGGCCGCGCGGGTCGTCCGCGTCATACGTTGCCGGGCACCGCCGATGCGCCCACGCCGTATCTGTCGTACACGCCGAACGCGTATCTCGGGCGCATGACCGAGGTGATCCTCGCGAACGCGCCGGAGCGCCTCTATCTGGATCGGCTGTATGAAACGGACATGGCCGAAGGGCTCAAAGCGATGGCGCTGGCCGGCCACGGCATCGCGTTCCTGCCGCACAGCGCCGTGGAAGACGCCGTCGCCGATGGCAAGCTGATCCGCCTCGATCGAGCGACGCGCGGCACGCCGGAAGGGCAGCTTACGTTGAGCATGGAGATCCGCCTGTACCGTGACAAACTCGCGGCCAAAAGCGACGACGCGCGGCAGATACTCGTACGCCAGTTGTGGGACGTGGTATCCGAAGAGTTAGGGCACAGCACAGCCTGAAAACCTGCACGCTCACGACGCGAAATTGCGGCTTTCCGAACGTTATGCAAAAAAAACATAATCGGATAATGAAACGGCATTGGATTTCAAAACGGCGTTTTTCGACAATGCACGTATTCGATCAACGCCGGAGCGTTCATGTCTTCCCAGCCGCAAGCTGTCCAATCCGCATCATCGTTGCAGTCCGTTCCTTCCTACCTCAATAGCGATAACCTCGGCCCGTGGGGCAACTACCTGCGTCAGGTCGACCGCGTCGCGCCGTACCTCGGCTCGCTGTCACGCTGGCTCGAAACCCTCAAGCGCCCGAAGCGCATTCTGATCGTCGACGTGCCCATCGAGCTCGATAACGGCACCGTCGCGCACTTCGAAGGCTATCGCGTGCAGCACAACGTTTCGCGCGGTCCAGGCAAGGGTGGTGTGCGGTATCACCAGGACGTGACGTTGTCGGAAGTGATGGCGCTGTCCGCGTGGATGTCGGTGAAGAACGCGGCCGTGAACGTGCCGTACGGCGGCGCGAAGGGCGGTATCCGCGTCGATCCGCGCACCTTGTCGCGTGGCGAGCTGGAGCGCATGACGCGCCGCTACACGAGCGAAATCGGCATCATCATCGGACCTAACACCGACATTCCCGCGCCGGACGTGAACACGAACGAGCAGATCATGGCGTGGATGATGGACACGTACTCGATGAACCAGGGGCAGACGGCCACCGGCGTCGTGACCGGCAAGCCGATCACGCTCGGCGGCTCGCTGGGCCGTCGCGAAGCGACCGGCCGTGGCGTGTTCGTGGTGGGCAGCGAAGCGGCACGCCGCGTCGGCCTCGATATCGAAGGCGCACGCATTGCGGTGCAGGGCTTCGGTAACGTCGGCGGGATCGCGGCGCGCCTGTTCCAGGAAGCGGGCGCGAAAGTGGTCGCCGTGCAGGATCACACCGGCTCGCTGTACAAGTCGACCGGCATCGATGCGCGCGCACTGCTCGAACACGTTGCGAAAACGGGCGGCGTGGGCGGTTTCCCCGAAGCGGACGCCGTAACGAACGAAGAATTCTGGACGGTCGAATCGGACATCCTGATCCCGGCCGCGCTGGAAAACCAGATCACCGAGAAAAATGCCGGCAAGATCAAGACGAAGATCGTCGTGGAAGGCGCCAACGGCCCGACCACCACGGCAGCGGACGACATCCTGCACGATCGCGGCATCCTCGTGATCCCGGACGTGGTGGCGAACGCGGGCGGCGTGACGGTTTCGTACTTCGAATGGGTGCAGGATTTCTCGAGCTTCTTCTGGACCGAAGACGAGATCAACCAGCGTCTGGAGCGTGTCATGCGCGAGGCCTTCACCGCGGTGTGGCAAGTGTCGAGCGAGCAGAAAGTCTCGGTGCGGACGGCGGCGTTTATCGTCGCTTGTAAGCGGATTCTGGAAGCGCGCGAACTGCGCGGCCTGTATCCCTGATCCTTATGTCTGAATAGCGGCCGGCCCGCCCACAAGCGGGTTCGCCGTCGATTCCTGGCTGAACGCCGTCCACGAGACGGCGTGTTTTACCTGGCGGGCGGCATCCTATCGGTGCCGCCCGCCTTCGCATATCCGGAAAGCCTGACCGGATGGCCCTGAAAGCGCGCAAAAACCCGTAGCGGCGCGCGCGCAACAACAGGGCTTATAACGATACTTTCAGAATAATTACTTTGCTAAACTGGCGCCGGTTCTTGCCAAGGAGATCACAACATGAAGGTTAAAAAAGCTGCGCTGCTGCTCGCGACACTCGGTCTGTTTACCGTTGGCGCGCAAGCGCAGGACGCCGGCACACTGAAAAAGATCAAGGACACGGGCGTCATTTCGCTGGGCCATCGCGAATCGTCGATTCCGTTCTCGTATTACGACGACAAACAGAATGTAATCGGCTATTCGCAGGAGTACGCGCTGGCCGTGGTCGAGGCAGTGAAGCAGAAGCTGAACATGCCTAACCTGAAGGTGAAGCTCACGCCGGTCACGTCGCAAAACCGTATTCCGCTGGTGCAGAACGGCACGGTCGACATCGAGTGCGGTTCGACCACGAACAACCTCGAGCGCCAGCAACAGGCTGCGTTCACGAACACGATTTTCGTGATCGGCACGCGCATGATGACCAAGAAAGACTCCGGCATCAAAGACTGGGCCGACCTGAAGGGCAAGACGGTCGTGACGACCGCCGGCACCACGTCCGAGCGCCTGCTTCGCAAGATGAATCAGGAAAAGAGCATGGGCATGAACATCATCAGCGCGAAGGACCATGGCGAGTCGTTCCTGACCTTGTCCACGGGCCGTGCCGCTGCGTTCATGATGGACGACGCATTGCTCGCGGGCGAGCGCGCGAAGTCGAACAATCCGGGCGATTTCGTGATCGTCGGCGCGCCGCAATCGCGTGAAGCGTACGGCTGCATGCTGCGCAAGAACGATCCGGAATTCAAGAAGGTCGCCGACGACGCGATCGCCAAGGTCCAGACCTCGGGCCAGGCCGATGCGATCTACAAGAAGTGGTTCGAATCGCCGATTCCGCCGAAGGGTTTGAACCTGAACTTCCCGCAAAGCGACGACATGAAGGCGCTGTTCAAGAATCCGAACGACAAGGCAATCGACTAAGTCGATCAAACCTTAGCTGTCTTTTTGAAACGCTGAACGAAACGGAAGGGGCCACGCGCTTCTTCCGTTTCTTTTTGCTGGAGTCTTGCTCATGTCATATCACTGGAACTGGGGCATTCTGCTGAGTCCGGTCTCCACCGGCGAGCCGACCACCTATCTGGGCTGGCTGTTTTCAGGCTTGTGGGTGACGGTGACCGTGTCGTTGTCGGCATGGGTCATCGCGCTGATCGTCGGTTCGTTTTTCGGCGTGCTGCGGACGGTGCCGAATAAATGGGCATCCGGCATCGGCACACTTTACGTCGCCATTTTTCGCAACATCCCGCTAATCGTGCAGTTCTTCATCTGGTATCTGGTGATACCGGAGTTGCTGCCTGTATCGATGGGCAACTGGTTCAAGCAACTGCCGCCCGGCGCGCAGTTCTTTTCGTCGTCCATTCTGTGCCTGGGCCTGTTCACCGCCGCGCGCGTGTGCGAGCAGGTGCGCTCGGGCATCAACGCGCTGCCGCGCGGCCAGCGTGCCGCGGGTCTGGCAATGGGCTTTACGCAATGGCAGACGTATCGCTATGTGCTGCTGCCGGTTGCGTACCGGATCATCGTGCCGCCGCTCACGTCCGAGTTTCTGAATATCTTCAAGAACTCGGCGGTCGCGTCGACGATCGGTCTGCTCGATCTGTCCGCGCAGGCGCGTCAGCTGGTCGACTACACGTCGCAGACTTATGAATCATTCATCGCCGTCACGGTCGCGTACATGCTGATCAACCTGGTCGTGATGCAACTGATGCGCTGGGTCGAAGCCAGAACCCGGTTGCCCGGCTATATCGGAGGCAAGTGATGCATCATTTCGACTGGAGCGGTATTCCGGGCGCACTGCCTACGCTGTGGACCGGCGCTGTCGTCACGTTCAAGATCACGCTGATCGCGATCGTGTTCGGCATCATCTGGGGCACCATTCTCGCGATGCTGCGGCTGTCGTCGTTCAAACCCTTCGAGTGGTTCGCGAAGGGTTATGTGACGATCTTCCGTTCTATCCCGCTGGTGATGGTGCTGCTGTGGTTCTTCCTGATCGTGCCGCAAGTGCTGCAGAACGTGCTCGGGCTGTCGCCGGATATCGACATCCGCCTCGCGTCGGCGATGGTCGCGTTCTCGCTGTTCGAGGCCGCGTATTATTCCGAGATCATTCGTGCGGGCATTCAGGCGGTGCCGCGCGGGCAGGTCAACGCTGCGTTCGCGCTCGGCATGAGCTATTCGCAGGCCATGCGCCTGATCGTATTGCCGCAGGCGTTCCGCGCAATGGTGCCTTTGTTGCTCACACAAGGTATCGTGCTGTTTCAGGATACGTCGCTCGTCTACGTGATCAGCCTCGCCGACTTCTTCCGCACCGCCACGAATATTGGCGATCGTGACGGTACGAACATCGAAATGGTACTGTTCGCGGGCGCGTGTTATTTCGTGGTCTGCGTGATCGCGTCGAGCCTCGTCAAAGGTCTTCAGAAAAAGGTCGCAAGATGATCTCCATCAAAAATGTTTCGAAGTGGTACGGCCAGTTTCAGGTGCTGACCGACTGCACGACGGAAGTCAAAAAAGGTGAAGTGGTGGTGGTGTGCGGGCCGTCGGGCTCGGGCAAATCCACGCTGATCAAAACCGTCAACGGCCTGGAGCCGTTCCAGAAGGGCGAAATCGTTATCAACGGCCAGTCGCTGACGGACAAGAAAACCAATCTGTCGAAGCTGCGTTCGAAGGTCGGTATGGTGTTCCAGCACTTCGAGCTGTTCCCGCATCTGTCGATCGTGCAGAACCTCACGCTCGCGCAGGTGAAGGTGCTCGGCCGTTCGAACGACGAAGCCACCGCGAAGGGACTGAAGCTGCTTGATCGCGTGGGCCTGCGTGCGCATGCGGACAAATTTCCGGGGCAGTTGTCGGGTGGTCAGCAGCAGCGTGTGGCGATTGCGCGCGCGTTGTCGATGGACCCGATCGCGATGCTGTTCGACGAACCCACGTCGGCGCTCGATCCGGAAATGATCAACGAAGTGCTCGATGTGATGGTCGAACTCGCGCAGGAAGGCATGACCATGATGTGCGTCACGCACGAAATGGGCTTTGCGAAGAAGGTCGCGCATCGCGTGATCTTCATGGACAAGGGCTTGATCGTCGAAGACGACCGCAAGGAAGATTTCTTCGCGAACCCGAAGTCGGATCGCGCGAAGGATTTTCTGGCGAAGATCCTGCACTGAGATTGAGCTTGATTACGCGGCCGGTGTTGTCTGGCCGTGTGCTCAGAATGAAAAAAAGCCGCTATTTATAGCGGCTTTTTTTGTGGGCGACTTATTCGGTCAGGATTCGAACGCGGCGGTATCGTCTGCGGCTTCGATGTCGATTTCATTGGCCGCCAGCGTGTCTGTTTCGGACACTGTCGGCGTGATCGATGCCGCAATCGTCGTGGCCGACGCGGATGCATCCAGCGCCGGATTGCGCAGCTTTTCCAGCACCGACGCCGGCACCGGCACATTCACACGGTCGATCACTTCGCCGTGCTGGAACATCATCAGATCGCCCGGTTCGAACGCGGTCCACACTTCGTTGTCGGTCAGTGGCTTGGTCGCAATCACTGCGACGCGGTCTTCCGGCGTCGTGTATTTGGCGAAATCGATCGATACATCTGCATCGACCAGATGCGCGGTTGAAAACGGCCAGCGCCGCACGATGTAATGCAGATGCGTCGAGCAATGCGCGAACAGCGCCTGGCCATTCGACATCAGAAAATTGAACACGCCGAACTGTGTGATGTCGCGCGTGATCGTTTCGAGCGCGGCGAATAGTTCGGCGAGCGGCGGCTGCTGCGCCCCCGGAAAAGCCTTGCGCAAGCCTTCCAGCAGCGCGCAGAAAGCGAGTTCGCTGTCGGTCGTGCCGACCGGCTGATACACGCCGGTCAGTTCAGGCGCGTACTCTTTCAGATCGCCGTTGTGCGCGAAAATCCAGTGACGTCCCCACAATTCGCGCATGAACGGATGGCAGTTTTCGAGCAGGATATGCCCCTGCGTCGCCTTGCGGATATGCGCGATCGTGTTCTTCGATTTGATCGGATAACGCTTGACCATCTCGGCGATCGGCGACGTGGCCGACGATTGATGGTCGATGAACAAACGGCACGCTTTGTCTTCGAAGAAGGCGATACCCCAGCCGTCGGCATGGTGATCGGTGACGCCGCCACGCGCCGCAAAGCCGGTGAAAGAGAACGTGACGTCCGTCGGCGCGGCGCAGTTCATTCCGAGGAGTTGGCACATGTTGCAGGTAAGCCTGTGAACGGGGCGAGCCGTTACAATGATGATTTTCCAAGCATATCACCGAGCCAGAAACGCCAAATAGCAAAATTGACGTGTGTTCAGGCCGCAACAAGGCGGTTTGACCGGGTTGATTGGCTTTTGCCGCAGAGTCTCGTCCCCACTTGCCATGACTGCTTCCAACGTTTCCCTCGATTCCCTCACGCTCGCCCGTCCGGACGACTGGCACCTGCACGTTCGCGACGGCGAGATGCTCGCCGCCGTGTTGCCGGACACCGCGCGCCAGTTCGGCCGCGCGATCATCATGCCGAATCTGAAGCCGCCGGTGACGACCACCGCGATGGCGCAGGCGTACCGCGAGCGGATCATCGCCGCGATTCCCGAGGGCGCGAAATTCGAGCCGCTGATGACGCTGTACCTGACCGACAACACCCCGCCCGACGAAATCCGCCGCGCGCGTGAGAGCGGTTTCGTGCATGGCGTGAAGCTGTATCCGGCGGGCGCGACGACCAACTCGGACGCGGGCGTCACCGACATCATGAAGTGCGCAAAAACGCTCGAAGTGATGCAGGAAGTGGGCATGCCGCTGCTGGTGCACGGCGAAGTGACGGATTCGCAAATCGATCTGTTCGACCGCGAGAAGGTGTTCATCGACCGCGTGATGACGCCGCTGCGCCGCGCGTTCCCGGCGCTGAAGGTGGTGTTCGAACACATCACGACGAAAGACGCGGTCGACTACATCCGCGAAGCCGGTGCCGCGCCGGACCTGCTGGGCGCGACGATTACCGCGCATCATCTGCTGTACAACCGCAACGCGATTTTCCAGGGCGGCATTCGTCCGCATTACTACTGCCTGCCGGTGTTGAAGCGCGAGACGCATCGCGTGGCGCTGGTCGAGGCGGCGACGTCGGGCAATCCGCGGTTCTTCCTCGGCACCGACAGCGCGCCGCATCCGAAGGGTTTGAAGGAGCACGCTTGCGGCTGCGCGGGCTGCTACACGGCATTGCACGCGCTCGAGCTTTACACCGAAGCGTTCGACAAAGCTGGCGCGCTCGACAAGCTCGAAGGCTTTGCGAGCTTCTTCGGCGCGGATTTCTATGGTCTGCCGCGCAATACCGAGCAGGTCACGCTGCTTCGCGAGGAATGGACGTTGCCCGCTGAGTTGCCGGTGGGCGACACGCCGGTCGTGCCGTTGCGCGGTGGCGAGTCGATTGGTTGGCGGCTGGTTTGAGGTTACCGTTTTGAGGTCCCATTAAATGCTGGCGAACGAGGCGGGGCTTCCAGCGGACGAGGATGCGGCGAAGTCGGAATTTGCCGCCATCGACTGGTCGAAGCCATGGTTCGCGCAGTTTGCCGCAAGAGGTCAGCGCTGGCAGCAGGCGGCGCTGACGAGCTACGCCGCCTTGCTCGCCGAAATGAACGCCGACGCCGCCGAGAAGCGGCCGATCACCGGCCGCGGGCAGCGCCTCGCGTTCATCGCGCAGGACGATCTTCCGCCAGGCGCTTCGTACGAAGCGCATATCGCGTCGACCGGATGCGTGCCGACGCGCCACAACCTGCATGATTTCTTCAATGGTTCGATGTGGTTTGCGTTTCCGCGCGTCAAGGCCGCGTTGAACGCGCGGCAGTCGACGGCGATCGACGTGTTGGGCATCGGCCCGACTCGCGGCGGCGTGCGCGATACGCTGACTTTATTCGACGAAAACGCGTTGCTGTTTGCTTGCGCTGATCCTTCGTTGAGCGCTGCTCTAAGAGGATTCGACTGGCAAACGCTGCTGGCGGCCGGGCGAGGCGCATGGGGCTCGCGTTGCGAAGTGCGATGCTTCGGACACGCGTTGCTGGAAAAACTGATCGCGCCGTTCAAGGCCTGCACGGGACATGCGTGGATCGTCGACGTGCCGTCCGCGTACTTCGAGTGGAGCAGGGCAGCGCGGGACGCCTACCTCGATGAATCGGTCAGCGCGGCGTTGCTGAACACCGACGCACTCACGAGCCGCATGTTCGCGCCGCTTCCTGTGCTCGGCATTCCGGGCTGGTGGGCGGAGAACGAATCGCCCGCGTTTTACGACGATACGTCCGTGTTTCGCACGGGACGGCGTAATCGCTAATACGCTCTGGCTCGCTACCGGACTTCACCCCGTCTTTCCGCACAATCTTCCCGCAAGCCCCTGGCCATTCGGCTATTTCATCCGTCAAACCGGCTTGCCTGCATCGCAGATGTTAAAATGCGCCCCAGCAAAGCAGGCCAGGCAGTCGCGGCCTCTGCGGCTTCGGTCAAAGAGGGCGAGGAAAGTCCGGACTCCACAGGGCAGGGTGATGGCTAACGGCCATCCGTGGCAACACGCGGAACAGGGCAACAGAAAGCAAACCGCCGATGGCCCGGCGCAAGTCGGGATCAGGTAAGGGTGAAACGGTGCGGTAAGAGCGCACCGCGGCTGCTGCGAGGCAGACCGGCACGGTAACCTCCACCCGGAGCAATTCCAAGTAGGCAGGCTAGCATCTTCGAGATGCAGGACGGGGCCCCCGTCACGTCTGCGGGTAGGAAGCTTGAGCGCGTCAGTAATGGCGCGTCTAGAGGAATGGCTGCCACGCGCGTCGCGTTTTCGGACGTTGCGCGTGCACAGAATCCGGCTTATCGGCCTGCTTTGCCACCTGACAAAAAAATGCCGGCGTCCATTGGGACGCCGGCATTTTTATTTGGTGGAACTTCAGGCGCGCTTCACGCACGATAGCGCTGCCCGCCAAGCCTTAGCTCGCGACGATTTCGAACGAATGCGTCAGCTCGGCCGTTTTCGCGATCATGATCGATGCCGAGCAATATTTGTCGTGCGACAGATTGATTGCGCGTTCCACCGTCGCCGGATTCAGATTCTTGCCGGTCACGGTGAAGTGGAAGTGGATCTTCGTGAACACTTTCGGATCTTCGCTGGCGCGCTCGGCTTTCAGCGTGACCGAGCAACCGGCGATTTCCTGACGGCTTTTCTTCAGGATCATCACGACGTCGTACGCCGTGCAGCCGCCCGTGCCGAGCAACACCATTTCCATCGGACGCGGCGAGAGGTTGCGACCGCCGCCTTCAGGCGCGCCGTCCATCGTTACCAGATGACCGCTGCCCGTTTCGGCCGCGAATGCCATCCCGTCTTGCCCCATCCAGCTTACTTTGCATTCCATGCTGTGCTCCACCGCGCTTCACAAATATCGAGACGGCATTGTAGCCCGCCATCTGCGGATCCGCCCGAAGCGACTTTTCCTCAAAGTTATGCGGGATGACGGCTTGCATGCTGCGGTGCGGCATGTTCAGCGAATTCGGGAATGCCCTAACATCTTTAGGGGTTTTGCTCTAGAAAATTCCCGTGGACGAGTCCGGCAAACCCGCCCTTATCTCTTGATCGGCAAGGGAATTTGCGGTCCTGGCGCTTATATTTCAAGTTGTCACATTATGAAAAGGCATTTCGCAATGCAAATGTTCTTGCGTCGCACAAGGCGGACTCGTATAATTGCTCTCATTGGTTGCAGTTGCTCTGTAACTTCCGCTGTCTCCTCCACCTCCTCCTTTGGTGGATTAAACCCGAACCGATAGTTCGGGTTTTTTTTCGCCTGCGTTTTATGGGCTACCGGTCGCTTTCCCGACCCGCCCGATCAGGTTTCGGGCACGGAAAGGGCGCAAAGGGGCTTCTCCAGAGTCCTTCAGTCACGGTTACTTCTCAAAAAACCCCCGCACATTTTGACTTGCTGCCGCAAAGTCCTTTATAATTCAAGGCTTTTCCGCATTCGCGCCCGCGGAGGAAGAACCAGGGAGAGCCTGCACGCGCCTCGATGCGCACACTACAAGCAGGAAAAAACATATTGGGCGCAGCAATTTTTTTGGATCGATCATGAAGACGTTTTCCGCAAAAGCCCATGAGGTTACGCGTGAATGGTACGTGATTGACGCGACGGATAAGGTTCTCGGGCGTGTCGCCAGCGAAGTGGCACACCGTCTTCGCGGCAAGCACAAGCCAGAATTCACTCCCCACGTCGACACCGGTGATTTCATCATCGTTATCAACGCAGGCAAGCTGAAGGTCACGGGCAACAAGGCTACTGACAAGAAGTACTACCGTCACTCGGGTTACCCGGGCGGTATCTATGAAACGACGTTCGGCAAGATGCAAGAACGCTTCCCGGGCCGTGCGCTCGAGAAAGCGGTCAAGGGCATGCTGCCGAAGGGCCCGCTCGGCTACGCGATGATCAAGAAGCTGAAGGTCTACGCTGAAGCAACGCATCCGCATTCGGCACAACAGCCGAAAGCGCTCGAGATCTAAGGGGAGCCCACATGATCGGTAACTGGAATTACGGCACGGGCCGCCGCAAGAGCGCCGTCGCACGCGTGTTCATCAAGGCAGGCAAGGGCGAGATCATTGTGAACGGCAAGCCTATTGCCGATTACTTCTCGCGCGAAACGTCGCTGATGATCGTGCGTCAACCGCTGGAACTCACGAACCACGGCGTCACGTTCGACATCAAAGTCAACGTGAACGGTGGCGGTGAAACGGGTCAAGCCGGTGCGGTTCGCCACGGCATCACCCGCGCGCTGATGGACTACGACGCAACGCTGAAGCCGGAACTGTCGAAGGCTGGCTTCGTTACGCGTGACGCTCGTGAAGTCGAACGTAAGAAGGTCGGCTTCCACAAGGCACGTCGCCGGAAGCAATTCTCGAAGCGTTAATCGTTTCGGGTGCGAACCGGCTCTCGGGCCGGATCGCTGCAAAAGCCGCCAACGCTTTCGCGACGGCGGCTTTTTTTATGGTTTCACCGGTTTGGATTGGCTTGTGGCCACGCCGAACAAGGCGCTGAAGCAATGATTCGTGCCGCTCAGGTCAGCTTTGTGGCGACAATCTTGTAATGCATTGATTTTGCTCAAAGCACCCATTGCGTTTGTGGGCTTCAGCACGATATTGAGAACAGCCCTACAATAGCGGTTAGAAGCTTTTTGGAGAGTTCGAATGAACGCAGTCACCGATACACCCGTGACCGAGATGCCCGCCCCCTTCGTTTTTACCGACGCAGCGGCTGACAAGGTCAAGCAACTGATCGAAGAAGAAGGCAATGCGGACCTCAAACTGCGCGTTTTCGTGCAGGGCGGCGGCTGCTCGGGCTTTCAGTACGGTTTTACGTTCGACGAAGCCGTCAATGAAGACGACACCGTCATGAACAAGAGCGGCGTCCAGCTGCTGATCGACTCGATGAGCTACCAGTATCTGGTCGGCGCTGAGATCGATTACAAGGACGACATCAATGGTGCGCAGTTTGTCATCAAGAACCCGAACGCTTCGACCACCTGTGGTTGCGGCTCGTCGTTCTCGGTTTGATGGCTGATTAAGCAACTGGTTGTGCAAAAAAACGGGACCGCGAGGTCCCGTTTTTTATTGTCTCTACGCCATACTACGGCGCGATTCCCGAAGTATCACCGCGGATAAATTGCCCCCAGCACGCGTTCCGCAGACGCCCCCGTGACGGCAGGCAAATTGCCCGGCAGACGCGCCACGCAACGCATCGCCAGCCAGGCGAAGGCCAGCGGCTCGACCTGGTTTGGCGGCACGCCGAGCGCATCGGTCGTCAAGACGGGCACGCCGCTTACGCCACTATCCTCTAGCGCCTGCTGCAACGCCCTCAGGATCTCAGGATTGCGGGCCCCGCCGCCGCAGACATAAACCGCCCGCGCGTCCGACGCATGTCGCTCGATTTCGCGCGCAACGGTCACGGCCGTCAGCGCGACCAGCGTCGCCTGGACATCAGCGGGATCGAGGTTGGCGAACGGCTGGAGCTTTGCGTCGAGCCATTCGGCATTGAACAGGTCGCGCCCGGTGCTTTTGGGCGGCTGTTGCGAGAAAAACGGTTCGTCGAGCAAAGCATTCAGCAACGTGCGATCCACCTGGCCACCCGCCGCGAAATGCCCGTTTTCGTCGAACGGCTTGCCGAGATGGCGCTGCGCCCATTCGTCGAGTAATGCGTTTGCGGGCCCGCAGTCGAAACCGCGCACGCTGCCGGTCGCGTTCAGAATCGTGATATTGCTGATCCCGCCGAGATTGCAGACCACCCGCGTCTCGTCTTTCGCACCAAACACCGTCGCATGAAAGGCGGGCACGAGCGGCGCGCCCTGACCGCCGGCCGCGACGTCGCGGCTGCGGAAATCGGCGACCACGTCGATGTGCATCATTTCCGCGAGCAGCGACGGGTTGTTGATCTGCCTCGTATAACCCTTTTCCGGCCGATGCCGCACGGTCTGCCCATGCACGCCGATCGCCCGAACTTCCGATGCGGAAACGTGGATGCCGCGCAGCAGTTCGTGGCAGCAAACGGTGTAGCGCGTGGCGAGGGCGTTAGCCGCCAGCGCCTCGCGCTCGATTTCGTTGTCGCCCGGCTGTTGCAGCGCGAACAGCGCGTCGCGCAAACCCGCCGCGAAGCCGACGAAGGCCTCGGCCAGCACCTCGGGCGGGCGCCCTTCGGCGAACCTGACGGCGATTCCGTCCACTCCGTCCATGCTCGTGCCGGACATCAGTCCGAAGTAGATGCCGTCTGCCGTGTCTTGCGCCACGTTGCTGCTCCTGTCGAGGGTTCGTTGCGATCCGTTTTAGCAGATTATCGACGCGAACGCGGTCGAATTTAAGCGCCGAAACGCCATGACCGTGGCTCTCTGTGCAGAAATCGCGCGCCTGCGGACCGTTTGCGTCCGAGTCAGTGGGCGCGGCGGTCTGCATCTATGGGACAATCCTGTTTTTTCGCGACTTCACGTTTCCAGCATGAGCACCGAGTCCACCAAGCCCAATTCAGCGCCCGCCCTTCCGATCACCGACGAAGTCCGGCACGCGCTCGCCGTCACCAAACGCGGTGTCGACGAGCTGCTGATCGAAGACGAATTCGCGCAAAAACTCGCGCGCAGCCAGGCGACTGGCAAGCCTTTGCGCATCAAGCTCGGGCTCGATCCGACTGCACCTGACATCCACATCGGCCATACGGTCGTGCTGAACAAGATGCGCCAGTTGCAGGATCTCGGTCACACGGTGATTTTCCTGATCGGCGATTTCACGTCGCTGATCGGCGATCCGTCGGGCCGTAACGCGACGCGCCCGCCGCTCACGCGCGAGCAGATCGAGTCGAATGCGAAAACGTATTTCGAGCAGGCCGCACTCGTGCTCGACCGCGACAAGACGGAAATCCGCTACAACAGCGAATGGTCGATGCCGCTCGGCGCCGACGGCATGATCAAGCTCGCGTCGCGCTACACGGTCGCGCGCATTCTCGAGCGTGAAGATTTCACCAAGCGCTTCCAGGGCGGCGTGCCGATCTCGATTCACGAGTTCCTGTACCCGCTAATGCAAGGCTACGACTCGGTCGCGCTGAATGCGGACCTCGAACTCGGCGGCACCGACCAGAAGTTCAACCTGCTGGTGGGTCGCGAGTTGCAGAAGCAGTACGGCCAGGAACAGCAGTGCATCCTGACGATGCCGTTGCTCGAAGGCCTCGACGGCGTCGAAAAGATGTCGAAGTCGAAGAACAACTACATCGGTATCAGCGAAAAACCGAACGACATGTTCGGCAAGCTGATGAGCATTTCCGATGTGCTGATGTGGCGTTACTTCGAACTGCTGTCGTTCCGTCCGATGGACGAAATCGCAGGCTTCAAAAAAGAGATCGAAGCGGGCCGCAATCCGCGCGATTTCAAGGTGCTGCTCGGCCAGGAAATCGTCGCGCGCTTCCACTCGCAAGCCGATGCCGAGCGTGCGCTCGAGGACTTCAACCATCGCGCGAAGGGCGGCGTGCCGGACGACATTCCGGCCGTGACGCTCGCCGGCGCGCCGCTGGCTATCGGTCAGTTGCTGAAGCAGGCGAACCTGGTGCCGTCGACCAGCGAAGCGCTGCGCAATATCGAGCAGGGCGGCGTGAAGATCGACGGCACGACGGTGTCGGACAAAGGCCTGAAGGTCGACGCGGGCGAGTACACCGTGCAGGTCGGCAAGCGCCGCTTCGCACGCGTCACGCTGACGGCCTGATGTCGCGTTCACGCTCGAATCGCCGATGATCGCGCTGATCCAACGCGTGCGGCGTGCCGAAGTGCGCGTCGCCGACCGGGTGACCGGCGCGATCGAAGCCGGACTGCTCGCGCTGGTTTGCGCCGAGCGCGGCGACACCGAGGCGGCCGCCGACCGGCTGCTCGCCAAGGTGCTCGGCTACCGCGTGTTCAGCGACGCGGCGGGCAAGATGAATCTCTCCGTGCAGAATCTCGATGGCGCAGGGCGCGCGGGTGGACTGCTGCTCGTGTCGCAATTCACGCTGGCCGCTGATACCAACAGCGGTCTGCGACCGAGTTTCACGCCAGCTGCGCCGCCGGACGAGGGCAAGCGCCTGTTCGATTACTTTGTAGCAGCGGCGCGCGGGAAGCATCCCATCGTCGAAACCGGCGAGTTCGGCGCGGATATGCAGGTTTCGCTCGTCAACGACGGGCCAGTCACGTTCTGGTTGCAGACGAACGCCTGAGTTTTACCTCGGCTTCCCGTTGTATCGAAGCGCGTTTCGTTTGCTGTCTCCCGATGTGCACTATCGCGCGCACATCAACCCTCCAGCCGCTTTTTGCGACAATAGCGGCTCGGACCAGATGGTCCAGCAACCGGCGAACGGCGCCCACTTCCATCTCATGACTACGCAGATTCTGTTCATCCGGCACGGCGAAACCGACTGGAACCGCATCAAGCGCATTCAAGGTCACATCGATATTCCCTTGGCGACGACCGGCGTGGAGCAGGCGCAGCGCCTCGCACGCCGTATCGCTGACGAGGCGAAGCAGGGCGCGCGGCTCGACGCGATCTATTCGAGCGATCTGCAACGCGCGCAACAAACTGCGCAGCCCATCGCCGATGCGCTCGGCTTGACGCTGCAACTTCGCGAAGGTCTGCGCGAACGCAATTACGGCGCGTTCCAGGGCCATGACAGCGACGAGATCGCGCTGCGTTTTCCCGACGAATACGCACACTGGCAAACCCGCGACCCTGGCTTTGGCCCGCCCGAAGGCGAGTCGCAGCGCGCGTTTTATCATCGCGTGGTGCATGCAATCGAGCCTCTGATCGCGGCGCACCCCGGCGGTCGGATTGCGTGCGTTGCGCATGGCGGCGTGCTTGATTGCGTGCGCCGGTTTGCGTGCCAATTGCCGCTCGATGCTCCGCGCGATTACCCGCTGCTGAATACGAGCGTGAATATCGTGGATTTCGATGACGGCCACGCGAGCATTGTTTCGTGGGGCGATGTCTCGCATCTCGACGCACCGGGCGCGGACGATGGATTCAGGAAGAAAGTGTCGGAGCCGGGGCTCTGACCGAAGCGTGGGTTTGAGTTTCGAGGTTGGGGGCGCGTTTGCCGTTAGACGTTGAGCAGCTTGCGTAGAGACTTACGGTAGCGGGTTCGGCCGGTTGCGCTTAGGCCGCGCGCTCCATTTGCGGTTGTCGCACATCTCATAGGTCACCAAGGCCGCAAGCTCAAAGCCTACGCTTCCGGCCAGCCGTGAACTCGCATCAATCAGCTTCCTTTGCCCCAGCCGCAACCCGCCGACGCGCCCGCTTGGACACGCCATTCACCAGCGCCCAGCGAATTATCGGCGCGACAAGCCTAACCCCCGGCCGCGTCAACGCACGACGAACCGCTGCGTAACGCTCGAATCCCAACATGTTTTGCGCCCAGTCCGGCAGAAGATCGACACCGGCATTGAGCATCAACACGCCCGCAGGCCGCATGGAAATGCTTGGAGCCGGTGCGTTCATCAGAATCCTGACGAGTTCGCGAGTACGCCCGCTCGCGACCAGCTCGGGCTGCATGGCCAGCAGGTATGCGTCGATCTCAGCGCGCGAGCGGGGAATATCCGAAGCACCGAGCATTTCGGCGATGCGCGCTGTTTCCGCGAAATACTGGTCTTGCGCGGCAACCGGCAGTTGCGGGTTCACGTAGCGCAAGTGAGCGGTCATGAAACTCGACACTTCAGCGACATGCACCCACGTCAACAGCGCGGGCTCGCTGGCACGATAAGGACGGCCGTCGGGCGCGACGCCGGTCACGCCGAGATGAATGCGCTTCACGCGTTCTATCAGCGCGAGCGCATCGTGCCGGTTGCCGTAAGTCGTCCCCGCGATAAACGTAGCGGTGCGGCGCAAGCGCCCGAGAATATCGGTGCGGAACGTGGAGTGATCCCACACACCGGCGAGCGCCACGGGGTGCAAGGCCTGAAGCAGCAGCGCGCTGATTCCGCCGGTCATCATCGATGTGAAATCGGCGTGGACTTTCCAGCACACGGAGTCGGGGCCGAACAGACCGGGATCTCCTGGCGGCGACGAGTAGTCGAGTACGGGGCCGCTGCCGCTCGTCAGATGCGTGACACCGGCGGCGAGTTTCGCGCGCAGGCGGCGCGTGAGCAATTGTGCGATGCCGTTGGGCGAGCCGGATTGACTGGTCTGGTCGGACATCCTGATCGGCCTCGCGCTACGCCTGTATCACTTCGCGGCCGAGTCCCAGATGCCTGGCAGCGCGCTCGATGAATCCGGCGCGGAGAGGCCGAAATGCCGGTAGGTCAGCAGCGTGGCGACGCGGCCGCGCGGCGTACGTTGCAGGAAACCTTGCTGGATCAGATACGGTTCGAGCACGTCTTCGATCGTGTCGCGTTCTTCGCCGATTGCCGCCGCCAGGTTGTCGACACCGACCGGGCCGCCGTCGAACTTGTGCAGGATCGCTTCGAGCAGCTTTCGGTCCATCAGGTCGAAGCCGACGCCGTCGACGTCGAGCATTTTGAGCGCCGCGTCGGCCACCTGCGCGGTGATGTTGCCGTCGGCTTTCACTTCGGCGAAATCGCGCACGCGACGTAGCAGGCGGTTCGCGATACGCGGCGTGCCGCGTGCACGCTTGGCGATTTCGAACGCGCCGTCCGGATGAATCTGCGCGTTCAGCAGCGAAGCCGACCGCGTGACGATGCGAGCCAGTTCTTCGGAGTTATAGAACTCGAGCCGCGCGACGATACCGAAGCGGTCGCGCAGCGGATTGGTCAGCATGCCCGCGCGCGTCGTTGCGCCGACCAGCGTGAACGGTTGCAGATCGAGCTTCACGCTGCGCGCGGCCGGTCCTTCACCGATCATGATGTCGATCTGATAGTCCTCGAGCGCCGGGTACAGAATTTCTTCGACGACCGGCGAGAGCCGATGGATTTCGTCGATGAAAAGAACGTCGTTTGCTTCGAGGTTGGTCAGCAGCGCGGCGAGGTCGCCCGCGCGTTCGAGCACCGGCCCGGAGGTTTGCCGTAGATTGACCCCCATCTCACGCGCGATGATGTGCGCGAGCGTGGTTTTGCCCAACCCCGGCGGCCCGAACAGCAACACGTGGTCGAGCGATTCTGAACGGCGTTTGGCGGCCTCGATGAAGATTTCGAGCTGGCCGCGCACTTTTTCCTGCCCGACATATTCTTCGAGCTGACGCGGGCGCAACGCGCGCTCGAACGCTTCTTCGTTCGATGACACGGGCGTGGCCGCGATGATGCGCTCAGCGGCGAGTTTGTCGGTTTCGATCATGGGTTCATTGTACCGCGCGCCGTCCGTGGCGAAACCCGGCCGAATGGCCAGGGTGCGTTCGGACGAGGCTTGTGGGAAGCTTTATTCACGCCGCCCGAACGTTCATGCAATGAGCCTTGCGGCGCTCGCTTCAACCCTTCGACAACGCCTTCAATGCCAGCTTGATGCCCTCGGAAATCCCGGTACCGGCAGGCACGTTCTTGACCGCGGCCAACGCTTCTTTTTCGGAGTAACCCAATGCGAGCAATGCGTTCAGGATATCGGAAGCATGGTCGGATGCCGACGCCGCGCCCGCCATCGCGCCCAGGTCGGCGCCGAGCTTGCCCTTCAGTTCGAGGAGCAGCCGCTCCGCCGTCTTCTTGCCGATGCCAGGCACGCGAGTCAGGCGCGCCGCGTCCTGAATCGTGACGGTCTGCGCGAGTTCGTGCACGCTCATGCCCGACAGCACCGCGAGCGCCATGCGTGCGCCAATGCCGGAGATTTTCAGCAGTTCGCGGAAGGTCGCCCGTTCGTCGGCGGTGCCGAAGCCGTATAGCAGATGCGCGTCTTCGCGCACGATCATCTGTGTGAGCAGGACGATGCGTTCGCCGGTGGAGGGCAGGTTGTAGAACGTGCTCATCGGCACATCGACTTCGTAACCGATACCGTTGCAGTCGACGAGCAGATGCGGCGGGTTTTTTTCCAGCAGAACGCCGGCAATGCGACCGATCATGGCGAATTCAATCTCAAAAGAAAGGGCGAGTGTAGCGCAGCCAATGAGCGGCGCGGCGGCCGAAATTGCGTTGACCGCCGCATATCGGGACCATAGACTGAGGTCCCTTTTGGCGGGTTCTCGACCCATTCATCCAGAAGGAGCTTCCATGCTGAGCCTCACCACTCTCGCGCTGTTTGCCGGCGCGTGCCTCGCGTTGACCGTTACGCCCGGTCCCGACATGTTGCTGATTGCGTCGCGCAGTGTGAGTCAGGGGCGGTCGGCGGGCTTTGCGTCGCTGGCGGGCATTCAGGCTGGCACTTACTGCCACGCGTTGGCAGCGGCGTTCGGTCTGTCGCAACTCTTTCTCGCCGTGCCGTTGGCGTACGACGTCGTGCGTTTTGCGGGTGCCGCGTATCTGCTGTATCTCGCGTGGAAAACGATTCGAGCGCAACGCACGGTGCTGTCGCCGGATGCGTCGATGAAGCGGTATCCGGTTGGCCGGATCTTCCGGCAGGGCCTCTTCACGAATCTGCTGAATCCGAAAATGGCGCTCTTCGTGCTCGCGCTGTTTCCGCAATTCGTGCGACCAGAGGCGGGGTCCGTCGCGTTGCAGATCATGATGCTGGCGACCGTGCTGAATCTGATCGGATTCTGCGTGAACGGCACCGTAATTCTGATGGCGAGCAAATTGAGCCGCACTTTGTCGGCAGGGCGGCGGCCGTCGCGAGCGCCGCAATATGTGCTGGGCACTGTGTTTGCGGGACTCGCTTGCCGCCTGGCGCTTGCGAGCCGCAACTGATAACGCCGAGTTATCCGACCAGACGCCCGCGCCGCACGCGCAATCCCTTCTTCGCCAGCGAAGGCGCAATTCCTCCCAGCGTGCTCAGGGTCGTGCCTCCGTGCGCATGGCAGATAGCCATGCCGAGCGCGTCGGCGGCGTCGGTGCTGGGGACGCCTGAGAGATTGAGCAGCCGCACCACCATCTGCTGCATCTGCTCTTTGGTCGCGCGGCCGTAGCCCACCACGGCCTGCTTCAATTGCAGCGCGGTGTATTCGGCGACCGGCACGCCGCCCGCCACCAGTCCGCAGATCGCCGCGCCGCGCGCCTGGCCGAGCAGCAACGTGGACTGCGGATTGACGTTGACGAACACTTTTTCGATCGCCGATTGATCCGGCGAATGCTGGCGGACCAACGTTGATATGCCGTCGAAAATAGTGCCCAGGCGTGAGGGCAGATCGGCGTCGGCAGTTTTGATGATGCCGCTCGCGACGTAACTGAGCTTGTGGCCGCTTTGATCGATCACGCCGAAGCCAGTGACGCGCAAGCCGGGGTCGATGCCGAGAATTCTCATGAAATGCTGCGAATGCAGTAAAAACAAGGTGCTTGCGATACTACAACGAACGCGCCAGATGACGGACGGCGTTAAGCGTTGTCGGCGGAATAAAAACTGCTGCGCGCATGGTCAGGGGGATCGCAGATGAAGCGCTATCGGGATCTCAGCGGCGACTCAGGCGTCGACGCATATGAAATTGGCGATGATTTCGTCGCGGTTCGCTTCAGGCCGGGTGTCGTGTATTGGTACACGGAGGAGGGGATCGGCGCGCAGCATGTCGCTGTGCTGAAGCGTCTCGCGTTGCGCGGGAGAGGGCTGGGCACGTATATCAGTCAGCATCGGGAGGTGAAAAACGGCTACGCGAGGAAGGAGCCGGATGATGATTGATGGTGCGCGCGTATTCAAGCTGCGATGAGCGTCGATGTTGCAACTAACCGCCTTAGCCGGGCCATCGCAACTAACTGACCCGTGCCACTGCCGCTGCCCCAGCCACTGTCACTGCCGCGACGGTGGCCAGTTAGCCGGAGCAAATCACCAGCTAGCCGGCTCTCGCTTCCTCAAAAGCATCCCATCAAAAAAAACAGCCCGATGGAAAACTCCATCGGGCTGTTTTTCTTCGTGTTTTGGTCCGGCAGCGCTACCTGAAAAATCAGGCAGCCGTCACCGAGACCCAATCTCAATGCCGGAAGTGCCGCACGCCGGTCAACACCATCGCGATGTTGTGCTCGTCCGCGGCGCCGATCACTTCGTCGTCGCGCATCGAGCCGCCCGGCTGAATCACGCACGTCGCGCCCGCGGCAACAACCACGTCGAGACCGTCACGGAACGGGAAGAACGCGTCCGACGCCACCGCCGAACCCGCCAGCGTCAAGCCAGCGTTCTGCGCCTTGATGCTCGCGATACGAGCCGAATCCACGCGGCTCATCTGACCCGCGCCGACGCCAAGCGTCATGCCGTTCGCGCAGAACACGATCGCATTCGACTTCACGTACTTCGCCACGCGCCATGCAAACAGCAGGTCGTCCATTTCTTTTGCCGTCGGCTGACGCTTCGTCACGACACGCAATTCGTCCGGCTGCACGTTCTTCGAATCGAGCGATTGAACCAGCAGGCCGCCGCCAACACGCTTCAGATCGAACGCGTTGTGGCCTTCGCCCAGCGCGATTTCCAGCAGACGCACGTTCTGCTTGGCCGCGAACACCTGACGCGCTTCAGCGCTGAACGACGGCGCGATCAGCACTTCGACAAACTGCTTCGCCACCGCTTGCGCCGCCGCCGCATCCACTTCGCGGTTGAACGCGATGATGCCGCCGAACGCCGAGGTCGGATCGGTCTGGAACGCCTTCGAATACGCTTCGTTCGCGTCCGCGCCCACTGCCACGCCGCACGGATTCGCATGCTTGACGATCACGCAGGCCGGCACGTCGAAAGTCTTCACGCATTCCCACGCTGCGTCGGAATCGGCGATGTTGTTGTACGACAGTTCCTTGCCCTGCAACTGGTTGTAGTTCGCCAGTGCGCCGGCCGGCACGCTCAGGTCGCGATAGAACGCGGCGCTTTGGTGCGGGTTTTCGCCGTAGCGCAGATCCTGCACCTTGTCGAAAGCGAGGTTGAACGTGGCCGGATACGTGTTGCGCGACGAGTGCTGCAGTTCGTCGGTCAGGCTCGTCAGGTAGTTGGTGATCGCGCCGTCGTACTGCGCGGTGTGCGCGTACACCTTGGTGGCCAGACGGAAATTCGTCTTGTACGACACCGCGTTGGCGTTCGCGCGCATTTCGTCGAGCACGACTGCGTAGTCGGCCGGATCGACCACGACGGTCACGTCGCGGTGATTCTTCGCCGCCGAGCGCAGCATGGTCGGGCCGCCAATGTCGATGTTCTCGATGGCGTCTTCGAGCGAGCATTCTTCTTTCGACACGGTCTGCACGAACGGGTACAGATTCACGACCAGCAGGTCGATGGTCGGAATGTCGTGCTTTTCAAGCGCTGCCATGTGTTCCGGCAGGTCGCGGCGGGCAAGAATGCCGCCGTGCACCTTCGGATGCAGCGTTTTCACGCGCCCGTCGAGCATTTCCGGGAAGCCCGTGTAGTCGGCGACTTCGGTGACGGAGAGGCCTGCGTCCGCGAGCAGTTTCGCGGTGCCGCCGGTCGACAGGATCTTGATGCCGAGGTCCGACAGCGACTTGGCGAAGTCGACGATGCCTGACTTGTCGGAAACGGAGATGAGCGCTTGCTTGATCATGATGAAGACGAAAAGCCGAAGAAAATCGTGGCGGGGCGCCGAAAAACTACAACAAACCGTGCTGTTGCAGCTTCTTGCGCAGCGTATTGCGGTTGATGCCGAGATACTCGGCGGCCAGCGACTGATTGCCGCCGGCCTGCTCGAGCACCACTTCGAGCAGGGGTTTTTCTACGCATGAAATAACCATGTCGTAGACGTCATGCGGATTCGAGCCGTCGAGATCCTGGAAATAGATTCCCAGGCTGTCGCGGACAGATTGTTCGATATTGTTCTTGCTCATGCTGCTAGTTTGTCGGTTGGGTCCTCGCCCGTTTGGTCGAGCGATTCGTCGACGTAGACGAGGCGGTCTGAGATCGCCTTTTGTGCGTCAAAGAACTCGTTGACGGCGAGGAGTTGTTCGCGCGTGGTGTCCAGCGTATTCATGCGATGCCGGAACACATTGGCGCCAGAAAGGCCGCGAGTGTACCAGCCGATGTGCTTACGCGCAGTGCGAACGCCCGTAAATTCCCCGTAGAACTCGTAGTGATCTTCGAGATGCTCGTTCATGACCTGCTGGATTTCGTCGATGCGCGGCGGCGGCAGCAACTCGCCCGTTTGCAGGAAATATTCGATCTCGCGGAACAGCCACGGGCGGCCCTGCGCGGCGCGGCCGATCATGATCGCGTCGGCGCCGGTGGCGGCCAGCACGTCGCGGGCCTTTTGCGGCGACGTAATGTCGCCGTTGGCGACGACCGGAATGCGCACCGACGCTTTCACGGCGGCGATGGTCTCGTATTCCGCGTCGCCCTTGTACAGGTCGGCGCGCGTACGGCCGTGCACGGTCAGCATCGAAATGCCGGCGTTTTCGGCCAGATGCGCGACTGAAAGCGCATTTTTGTTGTCGCGGTCCCAGCCGGTGCGGATTTTCAGCGTGACGGGCACCGCGTCGGGCCCGACGCCCACCGCGCCGACTACCGCCTCGACGATGCGCTGCACCAGCGGCTCGTTCTGCAGCAGCGCGGAACCCGCCGCCACGTTGCAGACCTTCTTGGCTGGACAACCCATGTTGATGTCGATGATCTGCGCGCCGTTCGCCACGTTGTAGCGGGCCGCTTCGGCCATCATCGCCGGATCGGCGCCGGCGATCTGCACGGAAATCGGCTCGACCTCGCCGGTGTGATTCGCGCGGCGCATGGTCTTTTCGCTTTTCCACAATTGTGCGTTCGACGCGACCATTTCCGATACCGCATAGCCCGCGCCCAGCCGTTTGCACAGTTGCCGGAACGGACGGTCGGTCACGCCGGCCATGGGCGCGACGAACAGGTTATTACGCAGATTGTGGGAGCCGAGAGTGGGCATGACGTGGACGCGCGCGTAACCGACCGTCGATTTTTTGACAATCGGAGAACCGCGAAATGCGAGGGAAAACCGCTATTTTAGCGTTAACAGCTAGCCGGCATCGGACTTGAGTCGGTCGTAACTCATTAAATCTTCTATGAAAGTGGCCGATTTCATAGAGTTGGCGGCGCTCGCGGAGCTTTCTTCTGGCTGCTTAAAAAGGCAGCGCCGCGAGCGCGGACGGCGTGTTCAGCGACGTTGGCCGAACATCATCTGGCGGGCGAGCGCGGTTTTCACGGGCGGCACGAATTCGAGCGCGGTGAGCGCCAGGCCGCGCATGATCGCGAGCGGGGTCGAATCGACCGTGAAGAGGCGCGCGAGCGTGTCGGTGGCGCCGATCGTCATGCGGCGGTCGAGCGCACGGCGTTGGGCGAACGTGGCGAGCGCAACCGGCGTGGGGCCTTCCGCCGACAACGCGTCGGCCAGCGCATGCGCATCGCGCAAACCCAGATTGAGGCCCTGACCCGCCACCGGATGCAGCGTCTGCGCCGCATTGCCGATGGCGACGATGTGGCCGTTCACCAGCGTATCGACCGCGTTCAGCCCCAATGGGAACGACGCGCGGCCGCGAATCTGCGTGAAGCGGCCCATGCGGTCGCCGAATGCTGCGCCGAGTTCGCGCAGGAATTCGTCGTCGGAGAGTTGCGAGCGGCGCGCGGCTTCGTCGGGCGCGCAGCACCAGACCAGCGCGTAATCCGCCCCGCGCACGCCGCCCATCGGCAGCAACGCGATCGGACCTTGCGACGTGAAGCGCTCCCACGCGACATGCGGCTGCGGCGCCGAAACGGTGACGGTGCCGACCAGCGCGGTTTGGCCGTAGTCGCGGGCGCCGGTGGTTGGCTTCGTGCTACGGGCGTTCTTGTCGGCGATCGCGTCGGCGTCGGTGTCCTTGCCGTTGTCGGCATCATCGGCGCCGTGTGCGCTCCGCTTGCCCGACTTCTGATCGCCGAACAGGCCGCCTTCCGCATTCACCAGAATCCGCGTCCGCAGCCGACGCGTGACGCCGGCGGTTTCGATCGGCAGCGTGACGCCGTCGTCCTCCTGGACCGGCGTGGACGCCGACGTCGAGCGGAACCAGTGCACCGGGCTTGCGTGTACAGCCTCGGCGAGCCCGTGCACGATCGACCCGTAGCGCAGCACATAGCCGAGCGCAGGCAGGCCATGCTCGCTGTGATCGATCAGCGTGCGGCCAAAGTGACCACGCTGCGAAACGTGAATGCGCTGGATCGCGGTAGCGTCGGCGGGCCAGCGCAGCGGCTCCAGAATCATCCGGCTGCCTTGCGACACGGCGATTGCCCGCGGATCGGCGATCGAATCTTCCGGCTCGCGTGCGTCGATCAGCGCGATCTTCAGCTCTCGCGTCACGCTGCGGCGCGCGAGCCAGCCGGCCAGCGCCAGCCCCACCGGACCGGCGCCGACAATCGTCACGTCGAAATCGAATGCCTGGCGGGCCGATGCGGGTTTCAGAATCACCGTCGACTGGGAAACGTCGTTCATCGCCGATTACTTCCCTGTTCCATGCGCCGCGCGCGCTTCCTGCATCAGCGCTTCGATTTCATCGGCCTCGACCGGCACGTCGCGCGTGAGCAGTTCGCAACCGGTCGGCGTGACGACCGCGTCGTCCTCGATGCGGATACCGATGTTCCAGTAGCGCTCTGGCACGCCCTCAGTCGGGCGGATGTATAGACCCGGCTCGATGGTCAGCGTCATCGACGGTTGCAGCGTGCGCCACGGCAACGCGCCCGCTTCGTCGCGCTGCGCACCGCGTTCGCGATAGTCGCCGCAATCGTGCACGTCCATGCCGAGCCAGTGGCCAGTGCGGTGCATGTAGAACGGCGCGTAGGCGCGCTCGGCGATCACGTCGTCGACCAAAGCGAATTTCGCGCGATCGACGATGCCGGTGTCCAGCAGCCCCTGCGCCAGCACACGGACGGCTGCCTGGTGCGGATCGTCGAAGGTAGCGCCGGCGCGCGTGGCATCGACGGCGGCGTACTGCGCGGCCAGCACGATGTCGTACAACTCGCGCTGCGCAGGCGAGAAGCGGCCGCTGGCCGGGAACGTGCGCGTAATGTCGGATGCATAGCCATCGAGTTCGCACGCGGCGTCGATCAGAATCAGGTCGCCGTCCCGCGCAATCGTGTTGCCGGCCGCGTAGTGCAGCACGCAGGCGTTCGCGCCCGCCGCGACGATCGACGTGTAAGCCGGTGCCTGCGCGCCGAATTTGCGGAACGTGTACAGCAATTCGGCTTCGAGTTCGTATTCACGGACGCCGGGATGGCACGCGGCCATCGCGCGCCGATGCGCCTGCGCGGAAATCTGTCCGGCGCGGCGCATGATCGCGAGTTCGTGGTCGTCCTTGAACAGGCGCATGTCGTCGAGCAAGGGCAGCAGATCACGCGCCTCGGCGGGCGCGGCGATGCCGCCGCGGCCTTGCGCGCGAACCGCGTCCAGCCAGCCGCGCACCTGTTCGTCCAGTTTCGCCGACGTGCCGAGCGCATAGTGCAACGAGGGTTTGTCGGCGAGCAGTCGCGGCACTTGCGCGTCGAGCTCACCGAACGCGAATGCGGCGTCGAAACCGAAGGCGGCACGCGCGCCTTCCGGGCCGAACCGGAAGCCTTCCCACGTTTCCCGCTCGACGTTCTTCTCGCGGCAGAACAGGATCGACGTGGGCTCGCCGGGCGCGGCGCTTGCGTCGAGCACCAGCAGCGCTTCGGGCTCGGTGAAGCCGGTCAGATAATAGAAGTAGCTATCGTGCCGGTACGGATAGTCGGCGTCCCGGTTGCGCACCGCTTCCGGCGCGGTCGGAACGATGGCGACGCCGCCGCCCGCCGCGCGCAGCGCAGCGAGTACGCGCTCGCGGCGCGTGCGGTAAACGTCGATGGCGAGGGTGGGTTCGGTCGGCTGGTTCATCGTGCGATTGTAGCGCCCAATGCGCGGAGTCATTTTGCGCAAATACAGTTGGCGGGACGGCCGCCGGCATGTTGCAATCCGTCCACAGCGAGTCTCCACGCGGGTTGCGAAGCGGTGGCGCTGCGCTCGTGATGGCCTCCGAGCACTTATACTTTCGCCGGATTCAAGAAAAGGCAGATGGTCATGATGAAACTCATCGGTTCGCTCGCCAGTCCGTTCGCGCGTAAAGCGCGGATCGTTCTGGCCGACAAGAGGATCGACTACGAACTGGTGCCCGAGAATGTCTGGGCACCGGATACCCAGATTCACACCTTCAATCCGCTCGGCAAGGTTCCTTGCCTCGTGATGGAAGATGGCGAAGCCGTGTTCGATTCGCGGGTGATCTGCGAATACGTGGATACGCTGTCGCCGGTCGGCAAGCTGATTCCCCCGTCGGGGCGTGAGCGGCTCGAAGTGCGTTGCTGGGAAGCGCTCGCAGACGGCGTGATGGACGCAGCCGTGCTGATCCGCGCCGAAAACACCCAGCGCACGCCGGAGCAACGCGTGGATGCGTGGGTGGCGCGGCAGCAGCGCAAGATCGAAGAAGGTCTGGTGGCGATGTCACAGGGGCTGGGTAGCAAGACCTGGTGCGCGGGCAATCACTACACGCTCGCGGATATCGCCGTGGGTTGCGCGCTGGCTTATCTCGACTTCCGCATGCCGGAGTTGAACTGGCGCGAACCGCATCCGAATCTGGACAAACATTTGCAGAAGCTGTCGCAGCGGCAATCGTTTATCGATACGGTGCCGGCGGCTTGACGGTCGAAGGTTGACGGAGCGCTGAACCGGCTGGTCCAGGCTCCTGGAAATCTGGCTTGAAGAGTGTGATGGAATTGAAAATGCGCCTGCTCTGCAGGCGCATTTTTTTTGCGGGTTGCTTGGTGGGGCCGGTGTTTTGCAACTCAAAAGTTGCGACTCGGAGGTTGCAACCTGCAACTCGCGCTCGCCATGCGTTGCGCATGACGAGCACGTTTCCCTGCGACTTACTTCCCGCTGCGTCGCCGCGTAATGCCCGGCCCGAACGCGAAGCCGAACGCGAGCAACAGCAGCGAAACCGCCAGCACGGTGTTATTTCCGCTCGTCACGTACGGCGTGTTGCCCGATGTGCCTTGTACGGAGACGTCGAGCGAGCCGATCGTGTAGGGCGCGAGCCGGCCGATCACCCGGCCGTTTGCGTCGATCGCGGCGGTCATGCCGGTGTTGGTCGCGCGTAGCATCGGCCGGCCAGTTTCCAGCGAGCGCATGCGGGCAATCTGCAGATGCTGGTCGAGCGCGATCGTGTCGCCGAACCACGCGAGATTGGTCGAGTTGACCAGCACGCCGGCGGGCGTCGCGCTTTCGCGAATATTGCGCGCGATCTCTTCGCCGAAGATGTCTTCGTAGCAGATGTTCACCGACACCGGCTGGTTATGCACCATGAACGGTTTCTGCACCGGCGCGCCACGATAGAAGTCGCCGAGCGGAATACTCATCAGATTGACGAACCAGCGGAAACCCCAAGGCACGAATTCGCCGAACGGCACAAGGTGATGCTTGTCGTAGCGATACACGTCGTGCGAACCCGGCGTGACGCCGAACAGGCTGTTCGTATAGTCGATCACCTGCCCTTCCGGGGTGATCGTGCCGCCAATCGCGCCGAACAGGATCGACGTGCCGGTGGAATCCGCGAACTCGCGCACCGCCGACGCAAACGGCGCAGGCAACTGCTGCGCGAGCACCGGAATCGCGGTTTCCGGCGTGACGATCAGGTCGGCGGGTTTCGACGTGATCATCTGCTGATACTGATCGATGGCGGCGCGCATGCCCGCTTCCTCGAACTTCATTTCCTGCTTGACGTTTCCTTGCAGCAGACGCACCTTCAGCGGCGCGTTGGACGGCACGGTCCACTGGACCAGCGGCAGCAGCAGGCCCGCGACGATCAGCGCCACGGCGACGACAGCCGGAACCACGATGGCTGCGGCGTTTGGTTTTGCGGGCGCGCCGTCAATATCGGCAGTACCGTCGACGCCGCTCGCGGCCCGGCGCGAACGCAACAACCGTAACAGCGCCTGGGCGATCAGCGCGGCCACCAGCGCCAGCATCCAGCCGACGCCATACACGCCGACCACAGGCGCAAACCCGGCCAACGGGCCATCCACCTGCGCATAACCGCTCGCGAGCCACGGAAAGCCGGTGAACACCGTCCCGCGCAGCCATTCGCCGATCGCCCACGCGCTCGCGAACGCCAAAGCACCATGCCAGGTGGGCGAGAACGGCAGATCGTCAGCCGCCGAGCCGTGTCGCGCGTGACCCGCGCAGAACGACCAGACCCCGGCTGCCAGCGCCGGATAAACCGCCAGATATAGCGAGAACAGCACGAGCGCCGCGCCTGCGAGCGGCGCGGCCATGCCGCCGTAGTAGTGCATGCTGACGTACAGCCACCACACGCCGGTCACGAAGTTGCCGAAACCGAACGCGCCGCCTGTCAGCGCGGCGCTTTTCCAGCTGGTCGTGCGCGTGAGCCACGCGAAGAAGAACGCGAAGATGGCGAGCTGGAGCCAGCCGCCGTGCGGCGTCGGCGCGAACGAAAGCGTGTTGGCCGCGCCAGCGACGAGCGCGAAGAGGTAATGCCAGCGAGGCAGCTTGCGACTGCGCGCTGCGTTGGGGGACGCGTCGGCGGCGGAAGCGTTCACGCCGGGGCGCGAACGGGTAGTAATCGGGTCGGCCATTGTTGCGCGGTCGGCGTGAGTAGTTGGGAAAGTGAAAAGGCTGCGAAGGGACTGCCGGGACGTGCTGCCAGGAAGCGGGAAAGCCGTCGATGAGCAGCCGGCGGGCGGACCGAAAGCAGCCACGAGCCAGCCGCGTGAAACGATGCGGCCAGCAACCGGATCAGGTCTGCACGTGCTGCGCTTCGCGCTCGCGCTGACCAGCCAGCGGATCGCGGCGCACCAGCAGCATGTGAATCTGGCGGGCATCGCCGCGCAGAATCTCGAAGATCAGATCGTCGAGGCGGACTTTTTCGCCACGATGCGGAACGCGCCCGAAGTGATGCGTGACGAGTCCGCCGATCGTGTCGACTTCGTCGTCCGGATAGTGCGTGCCGAATGCCTCGTTGAACTGCTCGATCTCGGTCAGCGCACGCACGCGGAACCGGCCGTCCGGCGACGCGATGATGTTGCCGCTTTCCTCGTCGAAATCGTATTCGTCCTCGATGTCGCCGACGATCTGTTCCAGCACGTCTTCTATCGTAATCAGACCGGCCACGCCGCCGTACTCGTCGACCACCACCGCGAGGTGATTGCGATTCACGCGGAAGTCGTGCAGCAGCACGTTCAGACGCTTCGATTCGGGGATGAACACGGCGGGGCGCAGCATGCCGCGCACGTCGAACTCTTCTTCGGCGTAGTAGCGCAGCAGGTCTTTGGCCAGCAGCACGCCGATGATGTTGTCGCGATTGCCTTCGTAGACCGGATAGCGCGAGTGCGCTTTTTCCAGCACGTAGGGGATGAATTCGGCGGGATTGTCCGCGATGTTGATCGCGTCCATTTGGGCGCGCGGCACCATGATGTCGCGTGCGCTGAGTTCGGTGACCTGGAACACGCCTTCGATCATCGACAGCGAGTCGGCGTCGATCAGGTTGCGCTCGTGCGCGTCCTGCAGAATTTCCAGAAGTTCGGCGCGCGAGTCGGGCTCGGGCGAGATGAAGTCGGTCAGACGCTCGAGGAGTGAGCGCTTTTCCTGCGGTTTGTCGGTTTGTCTTCGACTGGGATACGTGTCGTTCATGGTAGTGCGCCCGGCAAGACTGGACGCGCTGTTGCGGAGCATTAAGGATACACCAGGCACATGGCGGAACCGTGTTCCGACGGGCTGGGCGATGGGTGAAACCGGGGTGCAGCGGGTTGAAGCGGCTTTGTCGTGCTCTGTCGCGATGGACAGCGCGTGGGTCAATCCTAACTGATTACGCGCGGAAAAGCGTTTCTGAGCAAAAAAGTGGCGCGGACAGGAGCTTGTTCGCGGAGGTGAGGTGCGGGAGGAGCGGTGTGGGCGATTGCGCGCTTTGGGCGCATGCTGAGCAATACGCCGTGCCGTTACCCGCTCGATTTTTAGCGCTGGACCGAACGCGCTGCACTGTTCGCGGCACGGCCTTCGTTAGTGCGCTGGAGCTTGCTTTGTCGCGGGATCGGCGAAGGACAGTCATTGGCCGACCATCGCACGTCGCCGCAACGCGACGCCTTCAGCTCCCCGTTGCAGCGCCGCTCGACGCTCCGGTTTGCCGACCCGCGTCATCGCTTTCCTCACGACAACGCTTGAGCAGCGCTTCAAGCGCGCGATCGGGCATTCCGCTCTCACGCAACGCATGAACGGTACGGCTGACGTAATCCAGCGTGGTTCCATAGCGGCCGCACGCGCAGCCGAACACGGCTTTAACGACGTCGTCGCGCAACTTGCCGGTGTAGCTCGGCACGTCGCGGCGCATTACGAACGCGAGCGCGTCGACGCGCCGGCCGTCGGCGAGCACGCACGGCAGCCACGCCGGACGATACGAGCCCATCGCCATCTCCCGGCGCCACAGCGCGTCGAGATGCGGCGCCGAGCCTTCAGCGGCCAGCCGGAACGCGATGCCGGTGCACGAACCGCCACGGTCGAGCGCGAGCACGAGACCCGGCTGCTCCGGCGTGCCGCGATTCACGCGCGACCACAAATACAGCCCACGGTGATAGCCATGCACCTTCGAACGGGTTGCCTCGACGGTGGGCAAGCCGGGATTCCAGATCAGCGAGCCGTAGCCGAACAGCCAGAGATCGCTCTTGCGGTCCCAGTCACGTAGCGTGCATTCGAGCGACGCGCGCAGTTCGTCGTCCGTCAGAAGCCGCGACTCGCCGAGCGCCGGCGGATAGTCCGGGCAGGGTGATCGGAGGTCGGCTTCTGGGGAGAATGTGCTCACGGTATGGTTCGAACGAATGGTCGGTGAAGGGTGATCGAAGCCTATTGATAAGGATCTGGAAAGCCGAGCTTGCCGAGAATCTCGGTTTCGATCGCTTCCATTTCCTCGGCTTCTTCTTCGACTTCGTGGTCGTAGCCCTGCGCGTGCAGCGTACCGTGCACCAGCAGATGCGCGTAATGCGCGACGAGCGGCTTGCCCTGCTCGGCGGCTTCTTTCTCGACCACCGGACAGCACAGGATCAGATCGCCCGACACCGGATCGTCTTCCGATTCGGCGTACGCGAAGGTCAGCACGTTGGTCGAGTAATCCTTGCCGCGATACGTGCGGTTCAACGTGCGGCCTTCTTCGGCGTCGACGAAACGCACGGTCAGTTCGCCGTCCGCGAAAAGCGCCGCCTTGATCCAGCCGGCCACCGTGGCGCGCGGCAGCAGCGCCTTGTGTTCCGGGAAGGCCTTGGCGGCGGGGAATTGCAGATTCAACGTCAGTTTCGGGGTGCGGCTCATGCGGTTTCTTGGTGAGGCGTGTGGATCAGAAGCATGCTCAATGGACGCAAATCAGCGGGAATCCGCCGGGCTGGCGACTTTCTGCGAATGCGCATCGTACGCCTCCACAATTCGCGCGACCAGCGGATGCCGCACCACGTCAGCGCTGGTGAAACGCGTCATGGCGATGCCGCGCACGTCTGTCAGTACCTGCTGCGCTTCGATCAGCCCGCTCTTGTGGCCGCGCGGCAAGTCGACCTGGGTCGTGTCACCGGTGACCACGGCCTTCGAGCCGAAGCCGATCCGCGTGAGGAACATCTTCATCTGTTCGGGCGTGGTGTTCTGCGCCTCGTCCAGGATGATGAACGCGTGGTTCAGCGTGCGGCCGCGCATGTACGCGAGCGGCGCGATTTCGATCATCTGCCGCTCGAACATCTTGGCGGTTTTGTCGAAACCGAGCAGGTCGTACAGCGCGTCGTACAGCGGACGCAGATACGGATCGACCTTCTGCGCCAGATCGCCCGGCAGGAACCCGAGACGCTCGCCCGCTTCGACGGCGGGGCGCGTCAGCACGATACGCTTGACCTGATCGCGCTCGAGCGCATCCACCGCGCAGGCGACGGCCAGGTACGTTTTACCCGTACCTGCCGGCCCGATGCCGAAGGTGACATCGTGCGAAACGATCTGCTTCAGATACTCGCGCTGCATCGGCGTACGGCCGCGCAAATCGGCGCGTCGCGTGTACAGCTTCGGACCGAGTGCGTCGAGGTCGTCATCGGCTGCGTCGGCGGGCTGGTCGAACGGATGGTCCGGATTGCCCGCGAAACGCGGATCGCCGGCTTCGTCGCCATGGGTGCCGTTCGGACGATGCCGCGCCGGATGACGCACCTCAACCAGCGCAAGCTGGATGTCGTCGACCGACAGCGGTTCGCGCGCGTTGTTGTAGAAGTTCTCGAGCGCGGTGAGCGCGAGTTTCGCGCCGCGCCCGCGGATCGTGATGCGGTGAGCCCTGCGTTGCAGCGTCACGTCGAGCGCCTGCTCGATCTGCCGCAGATTTTCGTCGAGCGGTCCGCAGAGGTTGGCGAGCCGCGCGTTGTCTTCGCGCGGTGCGGTGAATTCCAGATGCTGCTGAGCGGTCTTCAAGGCGGAGGTTCGATCCTGTCGGTTTCGATACGCGGTTGGGATGTGTCGCTTAGTGCTGCATTCAGTGCGTCGTGGCGGGCGCGTCGTCATGCACCAGCACGAGTTCGCCACGCAGCGAATGTGGGTACGCATGGACGATTTTCACGTCGACCATCTGGCCGATCAGCCGCGCGTGCGACGCCACCGGCGCCGGGAAATTCACCACGCGATTGTTTTCGGTGCGGCCCGCGAGTTCGTTCGGGTCTTTGCGCGCCGGGCGCTCGACCAGAATGCGCTCGATCTTGCCGACCATCGACTCGCTGATGCGCTGCACGTTTTCTTCGATCGTCGCCTGCAAGTGGTGCAGACGTTTGAGTTTCACCTCGTGCGGCGTGTCGTCGTGCAGATTCGCAGCCGGCGTGCCGGGACGCGGGCTGTAGATGAACGAGAAGCTGGTGTCGTAGCTCATCTCGTGAATCAGCGACATCATCTTGTCGAAGTCTTCTTCGGTCTCGCCGGGGAAGCCGACGATCATGTCCGTGGACAGCGACAGGTCAGGACGAATAGCACGCAGCTTGCGGATCACCGACTTGTACTCGAGCACCGTGTAGCCGCGCTTCATCGCCATCAGGATACGGTCGGAGCCGTGCTGAACCGGCAGATGCAGATGGCTGACCAGCTTCGGCACCTTTGCGTAGGTGTCGATCAGGCGTTGCGTGAATTCTTTCGGATGCGACGTGGTGTAGCGAATCCGCTCGATGCCGGGAATATCGGCGACGTATTCGATCAGCGTCGCGAAGTCGGCGATGTCCGACGAGCCGAGCGTCAGGCCGGCGCGGTACGCGTTCACGTTCTGGCCGAGCAGGGTGACTTCGCGCACGCCCTGGTCGGCGAGACCGGCGATTTCGGTCAGCACGTCGTCCAGCGGACGCGACACTTCTTCACCGCGCGTGTACGGCACGACGCAGTAGCTGCAGTACTTGCTGCAACCTTCCATGATCGATACGAACGCGCTCGGACCGTCGACGCGCGCCGGCGGCAGGTGGTCGAACTTTTCGATTTCCGGGAACGAGATGTCGACCTGGGCGCGGCCGCTTTCGCGGCGCTGGTCGATCATTTGCGGCAGACGGTGCAGCGTTTGCGGACCGAACACCAGATCCACATAGGGCGCGCGCGCGACGATCGCAGCACCTTCCTGGCTCGCCACGCAGCCGCCCACGCCGATGATCAGATTGGGATTCGCTTCCTTCAGCTCACGCACCCGGCCGAGGTCGGAGAAGACTTTTTCCTGCGCTTTTTCACGCACCGAGCAGGTGTTGAACAGGATCACGTCCGCATCTTCGGGCGTGTCGGTCTTCACGAGGCCTTCCGCCGCGCCGAGTACGTCGACCATCTTGTCGGAGTCGTACTCGTTCATCTGGCAGCCAAAGGTCTTTACATAAACTTTCTTGGTCATCGAATTTCGCCGGTCGCAGTGGTTAACCTGGGGGCGTCGGTAAAAGGTAAAGGGGGGCGAAACGTAGGGGCGGTGCTTTGGGCCGCCCGGGCCTGCTTTGGAACCTGCGCGTAGTCGCGGTTTGCAGGCTCTACACGTTTGCAGCGTAACGCAACATTATAGCCCTTCACGGGATGCGGTTTTCTCCGCTGCGGCAGCGCGCGGCCGCTCCGGCGGCAAGCCCAGCAGGCTTTCCAGTTCGTCCGACACCTGCGCGAAACGCTCGCTGAGAAAATCCAGCAGCACGCGTACGCGTGGCGCCATGAAGCGGTTGCGGTGATAAAGCGCGTGCAGCGGCGCGTCTGGATAGCGCCACTCCGGCAACAGGATTTTCAGACCGTCGGCGCGCAGATCCGCTTCCACGTCCCACATCGACTTGATCACGATGCCGTAGCCGCGCAACGCCCATTCGCGGGCAACCGCGCCGTCATTGGTCTCGCGCGCGGTTTCGAATGGCACCGTGTAGTTCTGCTCCTCGTCGCCGCGCGTGAAGTGCCACTCGTTCGCCCAGCCGGAAGCGGTGCCGAGCACGATGCAATCGAAATTCGCCAGATCGTGCGGATCTTTCGGCTCGCCCTTGCGCGCAATGTATTCCGGCGACGCGCACAGCACACGCCGGTTCGGCGCGAGCTTGCGGGCGACCAGCGAACTGTCCTGCGGCACGCCGAAACGGATCGCCAGATCGATATCTTCCTGCACGAGGTTCGACAGCGAATCGGACAGCGTCAGCGCGAACGTCACTTCGGGGTAGAGCGCGTTGAATTCGTCGAGCCAGTGCATCAGCAGATTGCGGCCGAAGTCGGACGTCGCCGAAATTCGCACTTTGCCACGCACGACGCCTTGTCCGGCTTGCAGCGCGGCCTCGGCGTCGTCGAGCGATTGCAGCGCCTGGCGGCAGCAATTCAGATAAAGCCGGCCCTCGTCGGTGAGCCGCAACTGGCGGGTGGTGCGCTCGAACAGCCGCGCCTTCAGGCCGGTTTCGAGCTTGGCCAGGCGCGCGCTCGCGGCGGCCGGCGTCAGGCCCATTTTGCGGCCCGCCGCCGACAGACTGCCCTGCTGCGCGGCTTCGACGAAGAGGCGGATGTCACCGAGGTTGTCCATCGTTCGTGCTTTCAAAAAGAATTTGAAAATGCTTCAAATGCTACGCCAATTATCAAATCGACGCTCCGCACCGACAATGCACTCCTCGAAAACCCTGATGCCGCGCGTGCAAGTGTCGGCATTCCCGAGGCAGACGCCATGCAACTCGACCACGCCACCATCGTCATCGCCGATCTCGACACCGCCCGGCATTTCTTCGTCGACATCGCCGGACTGACCGAAGGCGCGCGCCCGCCGTTTTCGGTGGATGGCTACTGGCTGTACGCAAACGGCCGTCCGGTGCTGCATCTGATCGACTCGACGATGCCGGCTGCTGCCACGCAGAGCCGGGTGGCGCCGCGGATCGACCACATCGCTTTCCGGCTGGACGGCGCGGCCGAATGGCAGGCGTTGCTGGAGCGCCTCGACGCGGAAGGCGTCGCCTATCAAACCGCGCAGGTCCCGCAAATGGGCGCGCAGCCCGCCGAACGGCAATTGTTCGTGGCGCTCGCGCCGGGCGTCGTCATCGAATTCGTGACGACGCTGATTCACGCTCAACTTTAAGACTGGAGAATTAAAATGCCCATTCCGTTACTCGCGCTGGCAATCAGCGCATTCGCAATCGGCACGACCGAATTCGTGATCATGGGCTTGCTGCCCGAGGTTGCGCGCGATCTGTCCGTGTCGATTCCGTCGGCGGGGCTGCTGGTGAGCGGCTATGCGCTCGGCGTCGCGGTCGGCGCGCCGCTGCTCGCGGTGCTCACGAGCAAGATGCCGCGCAAGCTCGCATTGCAGTTGCTGATGGGCGTGTTCATCGTCGGCAATACGCTGTGCGCGGTGGCGTCAGACTATTCCGTGCTGATGATCGCGCGCATCGTGACGTCGTTCGCGCACGGTTCGTTCTTCGGGATCGGCGCGGTGGTGGCGGCGTCGCTCGTGCCGTCCGAAAAGCGTGCCAGCGCGATTGCGCTGATGTTCACCGGCCTGACGCTCGCGAACGTGCTCGGCGTGCCGTTCGGCACCTTCATCGGACAGCAGTTCGGCTGGCGCGCGGCGTTCTGGATCGTCAGCGCGTTTGGCGTGCTGTCGCTGCTCGGCGTGACCGCGCTGGTGCCGAATCGTCACGATTCCGGGCCCGTCGGTCTCGGTCACGAAGTGCGCGTGCTGAAAGACCCGCAAGTCTGGACCGCGCTCGCGATGACGGTGCTCGGCTTCGGCGGCGTGTTCGTCGTGTTCACGTATATCGCGCCGATTCTGGAGCAGGTGAGCGGCTTCTCGCCGCGTGGCGTGACGCTGATTCTGGTGCTGTTCGGCGTGGGTCTGACGATCGGCAATACGGTCGGCGGCAAGCTCGCGGACCGCGCGCTGATGCCGTCGCTGATGGGCATTCTGGTCGCGCTGGCCGTGGTGATGGCGATTTTCGCGCGCACCAGCCATTCGCAGGTGGCCGCCGCGATCACGATTTTCGTATGGGGCATTGCCGCGTTCGCGACGGTGCCGCCGTTGCAGATGCGCGTGGTCGAGAAGGCGGCCGCCGCGCCGAATCTCGCGTCGACGCTGAACATCGGCGCGTTCAACGTGGGCAATGCGGGCGGCGCGTGGCTCGGCGGCCTGGTGATCAACCACGGCCATTCGCTCGATACGCTGCCGTGGGTCGCGGCGGGCGTCAGCGTGGTGGCGCTGTTGCTGACGTGGTTCGCCGCGCGGATGGATGCGCCGGTGTCGAAGGCGGCGCAGCAGCCTGTGACAGTGCGCGAGCACGTCTGACACCGAGATTTAGCGATGAGGGAAGAGGGCGCAACCGGCCGATGCCGTATGGGACGGTTGTGCCTTCAACCCTGTAAGGCCCGGTTACGCATGCGCCGCACGACTGACCAGGAGCCTTCAATCTAGCTCCTGTCCATATGAAAAATCCGCACAAGCTTTGCCAGAATCGCCCTCCGCAATACTGATAACAGTGTGAAGATAACTTCGTTGGGCGTGGGCGGACGCGATGCTATCTTGCTTCCACTAACCGCATGCGTTGCCGTCCGGCGGCGCTTTGGAGGCAATCATGCATTCCCCGCTCGCGCTGGTCCGCGATCCCTCGATCGACGCCGATGCGTCGCCGCGCGCCGCCGAACCCTTCGACGCACTCGAGCACCTGGTCGGCGTCAATCTGGCCCGCCTGCGTGCCGAGCGGCAACTGTCGCTCGATGCTTTGGCCCGCGCGTCGGGCGTGTCGCGGGCCATGCTCGCGCAGATCGAATCGGCGCGCAGCGTGCCGTCCATCAAGGTGCTGTGTAAGGTGGCGGCTGCGCTGAAGGTATCGGTGGCGGCGTTCTTGCGGCGTCATGCGACTAACGGCTTCGAGCATCTGCCGGCCGAGCGCTCGCAGCGCATCGTCAGTTCGAACGGGCGCTATTCGGCGCGGCCGCTTTATCCCGATGCCGAACCGACTGCCGCCGAGTTCCACGAATTGCGAATCGCGCCGTTGCACACCGAGGCGGGCACGCGCCGCGCGCCGGGCACGACGGTGAATCTGGTGGTTAGCGAAGGCACGCTCGAAGTCAGCGTTCACGATCAGCGCCAGTTGCTCGCAACCGGCGACGCAATCGTGTTCGATGCCGATCAGCCGCATAGTCTGCGCAATCCTGGCGATACCGAGGCGCGCGCGTTTCGCGTCACGCTGAAGGCGGAGACCCCGCCGCGCTGGGACGTGCCCGCGCTGCACGAGACGCGGCATGAAACGCAGCCGGAAGCTCAAACCCAGGCGACGCCACAGCGCGAAGCGACACCCGTTTGAGCACAATTTCAGGCTGATGACAGCTTGTCTCGAAATAGAGCTTCCTGTCAGGCCGTGGTCTGTCGCGCAGCAGCCCATGCGCGACTGTTGTAAGCTTTGCCAGCCGGTCGATCCGGCAATCAGTGCGTCTTCAGGGCGGGGTGAAATTCCCCACCGGCGGTATGCCGGCAGCGCGAAAGCGTGAGCCGGTGAGCCCGCGAGCGCCCGCATCGTGCGGTTTTTCTCAGTGCATCGAGGACCGCAGCGGGGTCAGCAGATCTGGTGAAAAGCCAGAGCCGACGGTCACAGTCCGGATGAAAGAAGATGTGCAGATAGTCATGGTCGTTGTCGTGGCGTCGCCCGAGGTTCAGGCGGTGCGCGAGCGTCGCCCCGCTTGAATCGGGCGGCGTTCAGCGGCGCGTCTTTGTCTGTTTGCAATGCCCTGAAACGTTTTTCGCCCCACTTTTGCGATGAGCGTTTCAACTATGTCTTTTGCTAAATTTCCTGCTCCCTTGACGATTGCCAGCGATGCAATCGACGATCTCCCGCTACTCGCCACCGAAGCTGTGCCGCCCCGCATCGCCGCCGCGTTGCAGGCCATGCGCGACGGCCGCGCCGTCGTCCTTCAGGATGACGACGATCGCGAGAACGAAGCCGATCTGGTGGTATCTGCCGAGCGTCTGTCGGTCGAAACCATGGCGTTGCTGATCCGAGAGTGCAGCGGCATTGTTTGCCTGTGCCTGCCCGACGACACAATCCGTTCGCTCGAACTTCCGCCGATGACCACCAACAACGCAAGCCGTTACGGCACCGCGTTCACGGTGTCGATCGAAGCGCGCGAGGGCGTGACGACGGGGGTGTCGGCGGTCGATCGCCTGACGACGATCCGCGCGGCGATTGCCGACGCGGCGAAGCCTGCCGATATCGTGAGCCCGGGCCACGTGTTCCCGCTGCGGGCGATGCCCGGCGGCGTGCTCGCGCGACGCGGCCACACCGAAGGCACGGTCGATCTCGCGGTCCTCGCGGGTCTGAAGCCGGCCGGCGTGCTGTGCGAACTGATGAACGCGGACGGCACGATGACGCGCGGTGCCGACGTCGAACGTTTCGCCGCACAACACAATCTGCCGATGCTGACGATTGCGGAGCTGGTGGCGTTTCGTGAAGCGCTGGCGCGGGTGCGCGAGCGTGAGGTGGAAGAGGTTTGATGAATTGATTGGCGTTAAGCACCGCATGTGAGCCACAGACACGCGGCGCAAACACAAAGGCCGAATCTGATAGACAGATTCGGCCTTTTTTATCGCTGCAACTCGACGTGACTGCAATTCAGGCTACGACTGCACGTCCCCGAAATCCCCACGCACGCCGGCCTCGATTAGCGCGGGCAGCTCGTCCATATGTTTCATGATGCGTGTCATGCCCATTTTGCGCAGCGCGTCCGCATAACCATCGGGGATGTGGCTCGCGCCGACGAACGCAATCGTCTTCATTCCCGCCGCGCGCGCCGCGTTCAAGCCCGCCACGCTATCTTCGACAACGATGCAGCGTGACGGCTCCACGCCCAACGTCTGCGCGGCAAACAGATACACATCGGGATAAGGCTTGGGCCGCGCGACCTGTTCGGCGCTGAAAATCCGCTCGCCGAAAATCTGCTGTAAACCGGCTCGCCGCACCGACGCGGTCACGCGTGCCATCCGGCTGTTGGAGACCACCGCTGCCGGCAACGTCACGCGTTGCAACGCCTCGCGCACGCCGTTGATCGGACTGAGCGACGCCGCGAGTTCAAGCTCGACGGCGTGATCGATGGTGTTGAGAAAATCCGCGGGCAACGTGATGTCGAACGACTTCTCGATGCCTTCGAGAAAGCGCGAGGTTTGCTGACCGAACGCCGTCTTGACGACCGGTTCGAAGTCGAGGCCGGGGAAGGTGCTGGTCAGCGTTTCGAACATCACGCGGTCAGCGATGATTTCACTGTCGACGAGCACGCCGTCGCAGTCACAGATGAGGTGGTCGATCATGCCTGAAATGCAGAAGCGGGAAGCGCGTGAGCCGAAGAACGGCAAGCTCATGCGCGTTGATTGAAAGCATCATGATACGTGCTTTGACGTCGCCCCCATGGCGGCGACGTCTTGCCGCCGCTTTCATTCGCGCGGGCAGGTTCAGGCGGCGACTTTGCGGTCAGCCAGTCAGGGCGTGTCGGCCCATGCTTTCGCCGCGCGAATCGCGCGCTTCCAGCCGTCGAGGCAATCCCTGACATCGGCGTGCGGCAGCGCGGGCGTGAAGCGGCGGTCGAGCTTCCACTGGCTGTGCAGTTCGTCCACATCCTTCCAGTAGCCCACCGCGAGGCCCGCCAGATAGGCCGCGCCCAACGCGGTCGTTTCCGGCACCTTCGGACGCACCGCGTCGACGCCGAGAATATCGGCCTGGAATTGCATCAGCAGATTGTTCGCGCACGCGCCGCCGTCCACCCGCAATTCGCCGATGCGAATACCCGAATCGGCTTCCATCGCCTTCAGCACGTCGAGCGATTGATAGGCGATCGAATCGAGCGCCGCGCGCGCAATGTGCGCGGAGGTCGTGCCGCGCGTCACGCCGAACAGCGTGCCGCGAGCGCGTGCGTTCCAGTGCGGCGCGCCGAGCCCGGCAAACGCGGGCACCAGATACACGCCGTCGCAATGCGGCACGCCGCGCGCGAGCGTTTCGATTTCTGCCGCGTTCTTGATGATGCCGAGGCCGTCGCGCAGCCACTGCACCACCGCGCCGCCGATAAATATGCTGCCTTCGAGCGCGTAGTTGATCTTGTCGCCGATCTGCCAGGCGATCGTCGTGACGAGGTTGTTCTTCGATTCGATCGGCTTGTCGCCGGTATTCATCACGAGGAAGCAGCCGGTGCCGTAGGTGTTCTTCACCATGCCCGACTCCGTGCACATCTGGCCGAAGAGGGCGGCGTGCTGGTCGCCGGCGATGCCCGCGAGCGGGATCTTCGACGCGAATACCGTGGTCTTGGTCGGCCCGTAAATTTCCGACGAAGGCCGCACCTCCGGCAACATGCTGCGCGGAATATCGAGCGCGTCGAGCAACTCGTCGTCCCACTTCAGCGTGTGAATGTTGAACAGCATCGTGCGCGACGCGTTGGTCACGTCGGTGACGTGCAGGCCGCCTTTCGTGAAATTCCACACGAGCCAGCTATCCACCGTGCCGAACGCGAGGCGGCCTTGCTTGGCTTTCTCGCGCGCGCCTTCGACGTTGTCGAGAATCCAGCGGATCTTGGTCGCCGAAAAATACGAATCGACCGGCAGACCCGTTTTCGCGCGGACTTTTTCTTCGAGACCTTGCTCCTTGAGCTGGTCGCAGAAATCGGCGGTGCGGCGGTCCTGCCAGACGATCGCGTTATAGACCGGATGGCCGGTTTCGCGATCCCACACAATGGTCGTTTCGCGCTGATTCGTAATGCCGATCGCGGCAATCGATGCGCCGTTCATGCCCGCGCGCGTGACGGCTTCGGCGGCGACGCCGGCCTGGGTCGACCAGATTTCCTGCGGATCGTGCTCGACCCAGCCCGGATGCGGATAGATCTGCTGGAATTCTTTCTGCGCAATCGACACGACATTGCCGCTGCGGTCGAACAGCATCGCACGCGAGCTGGTGGTGCCTTGGTCAAGCGCGAGGATGTACTGATCCTGCATTGTCTCTTCTCCATGCGTTTTGCAAATCCCCGGACTGCTCACCGGCGATGGTAACGGCTCGTTGTTTTAAGCGGACTGCAAAACAGTGTGTGATTGTGCGTTTGCGGGTGCGTGCGTTTGTGTGCGTTTGCGCGCGCGTGCCTGATTCGTGCGTTCTGGCCCGGTTCGTTCGGCGCGAAGGCTGCTGTGAGGTGATCCGGTTCGCGCTGGCCGTTCGATTGCCTGAGGGCGATCGAACAACCAGCTTGTGTCTGAACCCGGAGCCGCTTGGCGCCCACGCCCGCGTCCTGCCCGCATCACGCCGACCCGCCGACCACGCAACTAAGCGCTTTGCCGCACCGGTTGGCGCGCGAACCAGCCGTCGATAGTCTGCGTGACCGAATCAAGCGTGCCCGGCTCGACATGCAGACCGAGTTTCGAACGACGCCACAGCACATCCTGAGCGCTCCGCGCCCATTCGACATCGCGCAGATAAATCAGCTCGGTTTCGTAAAGACCCGGCGCGAACGCGTGACCGAGATCGGTCAGCGAGCGCGCGTTGCCGATTACCTGCTTGACGCGCGTACCGTAAGCGCGCGCGAGGCGATGAGCGAGATCGGCGGGCAACCACGAATGCTGCTGCTTGAGTTCGGTCAGGAAACGCTCGAAATTCGCGTTCGGAATATCGCCGCCGGGCAATGGCGCACCGACCGTCCACGCGGGCGTTTCGTTGCGCAGCGCGCCGGCCAGCTTGTCGACGGCTTCTTCAGCCAGCTTGCGAAAGGTCGTGATTTTACCGCCGAACACCGACAGCAACGGTGCTTCGCCGGCAGGTGCATCGAGTTCGAGCGAGTAGTCGCGCGTGACCGCCGACGGGTTGTCCGCGCCTTCATCCTCGAGCAGCGGACGCACGCCCGAATAGGTCCAGCGCACATCGGCGGGCGAAATCTTCTGCTTGAAGTAGCGGTTGATCGAGTCGCACAGGTACTGCGTTTCTTCGCCGTTGATCGCCACTTTCGACGGATCGCCGCGATATTCGAGATCGGTCGTGCCGATCAGCGTGTAGTCGTGTTCGTACGGAATCGCGAAGATGATCCGCTTGTCCGGGTTCTGGAAGATGTACGCGTGGTCGTGTTCGAACAGGCGGCGCGTGACGATGTGGCTGCCTTTGACGAGCCGCACGCTATGCGACGACTTGCGGCCGAGCGCGCCGTGCAGCAGTTCGCCGACCCATGGACCGGCCGCGTTTGCGATAGACGCGGCACGCACGTCGAGCGTCGTGCCGTCCGCGCGGCGGAGTTGCGCGCGCCATTCGCCGCCCACGCGCACAGCGCTGACCAGCCGGGTGCGCGTGAGGATGGTCGCGCCGTGTTCCTGGGCGTCCAGCGCGTTGAGCACGACCAGCCGTGCGTCGTTGACCCAGCCGTCCGAATAGACGAAGCCGCGCTTGATGCTATCGACCAGCGGTGCGCCGGCCGGATGCTTCTGCATTGAAATGCCGCGCGAACCCGGCAGCAGTTCGCGTTTGGCGAGGTGATCGTATAGAAAAAGTCCTGCGCGGATCAGCCAGGCCGGGCGCAGATCGGGCATGTGCGGCATCACGAAACGCAGCGGCCACATGATGTGCGGCGCGGCGCGCAGCAGCGTTTCGCGTTCCTGCAGCGCTTTGCGCACCAGCCCGAACTCGCGGTATTCGAGGTAGCGCAAGCCGCCGTGAATCAGCTTGGTACTCGCCGACGATGTGTGCGCGGCCAGATCGTCCTGTTCGCAGAGCAATACCGACAGGCCGCGGCCCGCTGCATCGCGAGCGATGCCTGCGCCGTTGATCCCGCCGCCTACGACGAGCAAATCGTATTTCGAGCCTTGCGTCACCTGCTGGGTCCTTGCGTTGAATCTGGAATGGGGGCTTGAAGAAGCATAGTGAACGAGACTCGCGAACAAGTCGTGTTCGTTTTCGAACTTTAATGAACATATTCGAAAAAGTAAAGTTCGGTTGGGTTACTCGCGCAGCCTAAGAGTTATCTGCGACAGTGGCGCAACACCCGGCCGCGGACGATACTCTCGGGCAGCAGCCATTTCGAGGTGAATCAATGCGTGGACTTTCGATGATCGGCGCGGCAGCGCTTCTAGCGGGATGCGTCAGCTCGCCAAGCCTGGAGGGCACTCGGGGTGCGACGTCGTTCGAGGCGTTGCAGCAGATGTGCAGTCCGCAAACGGTCGACTACGGCCCCGACGCGCAAAACGTCTACGCGGCGTTTTTCGATGCGTATGTGGCGAACCGGCGTGGGAGGTTGTCGAAGGAGGATTTCTGCGCGTTTCAGGCGTCGATCGCGCAGCGCCATGCGAGCGAGGGCATGAGCACCGATCCGCAGGTGCGCAATCAATGGGTGGATTTTTTCACCGCTCAGCGGGCTAAGGCGCTGAGCTGGCGGTCGACGGTTGATCCGACGTTGCGATCGGGCTGACGGGCTGTTGCGGCTCAAGCCGCAACAAAACGGCCGCCATTATTGGCGGCCTGCTCGCACGAAGAATACGAAGCAAACTAAAAAGGCTGAAAGCGCGTGACGCAATTTCAGCAGACGTTTCTGCCTTGCAGTTGTGGGTTGGCTTGCGCATAACCAAACAGCCGCCGCTTTCGAAGGAAGCAGCGTCCGCGCGCCCACGCAATCAGAAAAAATCAGAAATGTCTCAGGAAAGCCGCTTGATCGCCCGCAATGCGCTATCGCCGGTTTCCGTCACGCGCCATTGTTCGTTTCCCGATGCGAGCCGTTCGAGTTGCACTAACTGGCGTTCGAGTAGCGCGTCGAGTTCTTCTCGCGCCATGTCGACCTGATTGGGGGCGTCTTTGACGAGCAACAACGTGGCGAATTCATGCGGACTCAGCATCGTTCTCTCCATGTCAGACAAACGCGGACAGCCTTGCCGGCAACTGGCGAAGGGCCAGTGAGTCCGCTAGAGGATCAGGCGGGAAGTACGGCTTACACGACAGATTCACGCAACCGGCGCTACGCAGAATGCGGAACACACGCCAGGGAACTGGAGTGTAGTCAACCGCACGTTAAACACCAAAGCGGCCCCAGAAAATTTTCCCTTTGACAAAGCGGGGCGCGGGCGGCGGTTTGCAGTCGCGGCCAGAAGCTTGATTTCACTCGAAGTTTCGCGTGCGCTGCAGCATGGCCGATAGCGGCAGACAAACTATCCGGCGACGTACACCTGGCAGTTGGCGGCGGTGAGCGTTTCGGTCATGTCGGGCGGCGGGGCGATGTCGGTGAACAGCGCGTCGATCTGATCGAGATGACCCTGGCGAACCAGCGCGGGGCGGCCGAATTTCGAGTTATCGGCGGCGAGGAAGACGGTGCGTGCATGCTGGATGATTGCTTCGGCCACGCGCACTTCGCGCGTGTCGAAGTCGCGCAGCGTGCCGTCCGTTTCGATGCTCGACGTGCCGATGATCGCGAAATCCACCTTGAACTGGCGGATGAAGTCGATCGCCAGTTCGCCAACGATTCCCTTGTCCCAAGGCCGCACGATGCCGCCTGTCACCAGCACTTCGCAATCTGGATAGCCGCTCATCATGCTGGCGACGTTCAGATTGTTGGTGATCACGCGCAAGCCGCGATGCCGGTTGAGCGCGCGGGCAACTTCTTCGGTCGTGGTGCCGAGGTTGATGAACAGCGACGCCTGGTCGGGAATGTGAGTGGCCACTAGCGCCGCAATGCGCCGCTTCTCTTCGTGGAACATCCGCTGACGCGCCGTGTACGAGACGTTCTCGGAACTGGTGGGCAGGCTCGCACCGCCGTGATAACGGCGCAGCAGGTTCATGTCGGCGAGCCAGTTGACGTCGCGGCGGATCGTCTGCGGCGTCACATCGAAGTGGGCCGCGAGGTCGTCCACGGTTACGAAGCCGTCGCGTTGCACCCACTCCAGCAGTTCCTGTTGCCGGGCGTTGAGAGTCAGGCGGGGGTCTCGGGTCATGGGTCTCGAAAACGTGGGTTTTTATCGGCGCTGCATGACGCCGGCGCGATACGCTGAGCCGGAAGCCGCGTACTGCGTGCACAGCGCGAGAACGGGGATGGAGCGTATTGTAAGACCATCGACCGCGTTGTCCGCCAACTCATGCGACATCCATAAGACCTGCGGTGGTCAAGAACGCGCGGGCCGCGACCCATTCAGACAATTTGCGCATTTATTCATTAGATAAATGAATTTGTTTTTTGGGCCGGTTCGCGCTGCAATCCGGGGTTCCGCGTTTTACGCGAGCCTTACCCGCCTTTTACACGTTCCCATGGTTTCCGGCGTTTTCTCAAAGCCGGGCCGCGCTTTTGAGAGTGCTCGACATGACTGGCTTCAACTGGCAAAACCCTTACCCGACACCGCGTCTGCCCGTGTTCGCGCGCAACATCGTTTCGACTTCGCATCCACTGGCCGCGCAAGCCGGCCTGCGCATGCTGTGGAAAGGCGGCAATGCCGTCGATGCGGCAATCGCAGCGGCCGCAGCCATCACGGTTGTCGAACCGGTTTCTTGCGGCCTTGGCGGCGACGCGTTCGCGCTGGTCTGGGACGGCAAGAAGCTGCATGGTTTGAACGCGTCGGGCGTGTCGCCCGCAGCGTGGAACGTGGATTACTTCAAGCAGAAGTACGGCGAGGAAAACGGTCTCGCGAAGCAACCCAAGCGCGGCTGGGACGCGGTGACGGTGCCGGGCGTGATCGCTGGCTGGGAAGCGCTGCATCAGAAATTCGGCACGTTGCCGTTCGCGGATCTGATGGAACCGGCGATTGAAATCGCCGAGCGCGGTCACGCGGTGGCGAGCATCGTCGCCTATAAGTGGGCCGCCGCCGTGCCCGAACTGAAGGATCTGCCGGGCTTCGCGCAAACCTTCATGCCGCGCGGACGCGCGCCGGAAGTGAGCGAACTCGTGCGCTTCCCCGGTCACGCGAAGACGCTGCGCAAGCTCGCCGAACAAGGCCCGCGCGCGTATTACGAAGGCGAGATCGCCGAGCAGATCGCCGCATTTGCGCGCGAAGGCGGCGCGGCATTGACGCTCGACGATCTGCGCAACTATCGCGCGGACTGGGTCGAGCCGATCGGCAAGGAATATCGCGGCCACACCGTGCATGAGATTCCGCCGAACGGGCAGGGCATCGCGGCGCTGATCGCGCTGGGCATCCTCGAAAAATTCGACGTGAAGGAAATGACCGTCGATAACGTCGAGTCGCAGCATTTGCAGATCGAAGCAATGAAGCTGGCGTTCGCCGACGTGTATCGCTACGTCGCCGACCCGCGTTCGATGGACGTCACGCCCGAACAGATGCTCGACGACGCGTACCTGACGTCGCGCGCGAAGCTGATCGACCACAAGCGCGCGACGCAATTCGATTTCGGCATGCCGAAGGCGGGCGGCACGATCTACATGTCGGTGGCGGACGAGCGCGGCATGATGGTCAGCTTCATCCAGTCGAACTACATGGGCTTCGGCTCGGGCATCGTCGTGCCGGATAGCGGCATCGCCATGCAGAACCGTGGCTGCGGCTTCTCGATGGACCCGAAGTCGCCGAACGTGGTGGAAGGCGGCAAGCGGCCGTTCCACACGATCATCCCGTCGTTCCTGACGCAGCAGGTGAACGGCCAGCAGGAAGCGGTGATGAGCTTCGGCGTGATGGGCGGCGACATGCAGCCGCAAGGGCACTTGCAATCCATCGTGCGAATGCTCGACTACGGTCAGCAGCCGCAGGCCGCATGCGACGCGCCGCGCTGGAAGGTCAACCGCGATTTCACGATCGACATCGAATCGACGCTCAATCCGAAGACGGCTGAGGCGCTGCAGAAGCTGGGCCACGTGATCAAGTCGGTCGACGATCCGTATATGGATTTCGGCTCGGGCCAATACATCTGGAAGCTCGATCGCAACGAGCCGGAGCGTGGCTATGTGGCGGCTAGCGATAGTCGTCGTGATGGATTGGCGGCTGGGTTTTAAGCGATTCGCGTGGTGCGGGTGCGGTTGCGGCGATGGCGGATGAGAGGGTTGATTGGGCTCGCTGCCTTCGTCCGCATTCGGCGGCTGCGCTGTTGCTTCCAGTTGGGCGTCGCTTGCAGGTAGCGGTCAGCGGGGCGCTCAGAACGGTTACGCGACGGCTGCGTCTCTCCAGAGCCACGCGCGCCAAGGCTGCCCGAGCGCGGTTGATGTAGCAGTTCAACCCGCCGGCGCTCGCAAGCGCACTACCGAACTTCGACCCAAAGCACCCCTATTGCACGAAAAACAAACCCGGAGCGCGACCGCGTGCTCCAGGTTCACCGCTTGTCACCCAAGCCACAGCCGGGCGCTCACACGCGTCATCAGGCATCAAGCATCAGATAAAAGCAGGAGACATCATGCAAAGCCCCCCGTCGCCACTGGCGGCAGCTTCCCCTCATGCCGCGTCGGCCGCACCGCTTTCTAAAGCGGTAGTGCGGCGGATCGTGTTTTCGTCGTCGGTCGGCAACGCGCTCGAATGGTTCGACTTTCTGGTCTACGGCTATTTCGCGACGATCATCGCCAAACAGTTTTTCCCGATGCAGGACGAGTGGCTCTCGACGCTGCTCGCCATCGCGACCTTCGGCATCTCATTCCTGATGCGCCCGCTCGGCGCCGTGGTGCTCGGCATCTACGGCGACCGCAAGGGCCGCAAGGCAGCGCTGACGCTCGCCATCGCGCTGATGATGGTCGGCACCTTCGCGATGGCGGTGATGCCGCCGTATGCGTCGATCGGTCTTGCCGCGCCGCTGTTGATCCTGCTCGCGCGTCTCGTGCAAGGCTTCGCCGTGGGCGGCGAGTTCGGCAGCGCGACGGCGTTCATGGTCGAACACAGCGCGTCGCGTCGCGGGTATTACGCGAGCTGGCAGTTCGCAAGCCAGGGGCTGGCGGCGATCACCGCCGCTGCTTTCGGCTCGCTGCTGACCGCGTGGCTGCCGCCCGAGCAACTCAATAGCTGGGGCTGGCGGATTCCGTTCGTGTTCGGTTTGCTGGTCGGGCCGGTGGGTTACTACATCCGCTCGCATCTGGACGAAACGCCGGAATTCCTCGCGATGCAAAAGGCGCGTGAAGCCCGCGAAGCGGCCGGCGAGCGGCCAGCCGCGAGTGAGGTGAAGGACGCTTCGTTCGCGAACCAGTGGGTCAACCTGCTGCTCGCGATCGGCATCGTCGCGCAGTCGACGGTCGGCGTTTACGTGTTGCAGCTTTACATGCCAATGTATGCGGTCAAACAGTTGCATATGTCGGCGGCGGCGTCGTTTGCCGTGGTCGTGCTCAACGGCAGCCTGCAGTTCATCCTGTCGCCGGTGATGGGCGCGTTGTCCGACCGCATCGGCCGGATTCGCATCATGCTGACCACGTCGATCCTGATGGGTGTGTTGATTTATCCGATGTTCGCGTGGCTCCAGTCTCATCCGACGATCGGCTCGCTGATGTTGCTCCAGGCTGTCGCCGGTATTTTCAAGGCCGCTTACTCGGGACCGATGCCCGCATTGATGTCCGAAATCTTCCCGACGCAAGTGCGCTCGACCGGTCTTTCGATTGGTTACAGCATCGGCGTGACGATCTTCGGCGGCTTTGCGCCGACGATTGTCGAAACCTTCATCCATTTGACCGGCGACAAACTCGCGCCAAGTTATTACGTACTGCTGGCGGCGGTGCTGTCGGGCATCTCGCTGATCATCGTCGCGTGGCGCATGCGCGGTGTGCGCGTGACGCGAGGCACCCAGCCTGCCTGAAGACGAAGGCCGCAGTTCGCACCACAATCATTACGGGGTGTGACAAACCAGACTCAAGCCAGCTTCCGAGCTGGCTTTTTTTTGCCTGCCGCGCGCGACGTGTGGCGCCAACCGAAGCTTTCTCCTACTTGCAAATTGGAACTGGAACCCTCCGGCATGGTCTGTGCTGGGTTATCTGCAGAGTTGTGAAACACCGGCTAAGATGCAAGATACAAGGGGTTAACTCTAATTCAAGGCGCTGTATCCGACATGGCGAAACGCCTTCGTGCGAGCGGGCGTCACGAACGCGCTCCACGAGTCGGTACGGTTTTCGGAGCAAGACACGATGCACACAGAGCTGAACCATGTCATGCCCTGGCGGATCGAGGACATCGACCTCACCCGCATTGATCGGCAGAAGGCTGTCGCGAATGAAGACCTGCTTTTACTGCTTTGCGCGTCTTCGTTTATTGAAAGCGGCACTGATCTTTACACCAGCAATCTGAGCACTTTTTTCCACGACGACCCTGAAGTTTCTGCCTGGCTCAATCACGAATGGGAGCCGGAAGAAATGCAGCACGGGCGCGCGCTGAAGACATATATCGCGTACGTGTGGCCCGAATTCGACTGGGACACTGCGTTCAGTCAATTCATGGAAGAGTATTCGCTGACCTGCTCGGTGGAAGATTTCGAAAAGACCCGGGCGCTCGAAATGGTCGCGCGCTGCGTGGTGGAAACCGGCACGGCCACGTTGTATCGCGCGATCGGCGAATGTTCAGACGACCCGGTGCTCAAGCAGATCACCGACAACATCCGCACTGACGAAGTCCGTCACTACAAGCACTTTTTCAAGTTCTTCAAGAAGTACAACAAGATCGAAGGCAATGGCCGGCTCGCGGTGCTCGGCGCGTTGATGCGCCGTGTCATGGAAATCAAGAACGAAGATTCGGAGATCGCGTTGCGGCATGTGTTCGCGGTTCGCTATCCTGAACGAATCAACGACTCGGCGTATAACCGCGACCGCGCGGCGCGAATCAATGCGTTGGTGCGGCGCAATCTGTCCGCTGATATGTGCGTGAAGATGCTGCTCAAGCCGCTTGATCTACCGGCGCGGATTCAACCGGGCGTGCACTATCCGCTCGCGAAGATTACGCAGCATGTGTTCTTCCGCTGAGCTTTCGATTTAAACGCGAAGATGAATGACAATGGCCCGCTTCTTCGCGGGCCATTGTTTTTTCGAGGCATGATTGAGCTTCGTCAATTTCAAACCGGATCGATAGCATGAGCGATTCTCCCGCCCCCCAACGTCCGCTCGATCAGCATGTGTTCGATGAATGGCCCGACGCCGTACGCGCGTTATTCGACGGATCGTCGCTTGAAAGCAAGACGGGCTTCACGGCGTCGCTGCTGACGGTGGATGCGAACGGTCATGTGCGGACGTCGTTGCTGGGTGTCGGCGAGTTGTACGCGCCTGATTCGCGCACGCTGTGCTTCGCGTTGTGGCCGCAGGCACGCGCGACGCGCGCGATTGCGCAACACGGCCGCGCCGCGCTGAGCTTCGTTTGCGATGAGGCTTTCTATCAGGTGCAACTGCGGGTCACGCCGCTCGCGGCGGTGACTGGCGACGACAGTGGACTGGTCTATCTGGCCGGTTCGATCGACACAGCGGAGGCGCAGAGCGTGCGATATGCGCGTCTGACGAGTGGTGTGACGTTTGAGCTGGAAGGGGAGAGGAAGGCGGTGCTCGATCGATGGGAACGGCAGATCGAGCACCTGAAACAAGCCGCTGCTGCGGCTGGCCGGTAACGCCAGGCTGACTGGCGACGGCTTAAAGACTTAAGCAGCTTGCCGGGCCTAAGCGTCCCGGCAAGCCTTGAGAGACTTAGCGCCCGCGCTGACCGCTACGGGTCGGCTGACCACCACGCGGCGCGTCGTTACGCGGCTTCGCACCGCCCAGCAACGCACCCGGATTGCTGCCTTGCGGCTTGCCACCCTGCGGCTTGCGCGGCGCATGTTGCGCAGCGCTGCCTTCGTGGGCAACAGCACGCGGCCGATCGTCATGACGCTGACCGTCGCGGCGAGCTTGACCAGCCTGGCCACCATTGCCACCCTGACCGGCTGGCTTCGCACCCTGCGGACGCGGCTGCTGACCATTCGACGGACGTTGTCCCGAACGTTGCGCGGGCTTTGCAGCCGCAGCGCCATCACGCTTCGGCGCACCTTGCCCCTGACGCGGCGAACGACCGCCACCACCGCCACCGCCGCCGCCCTGGCCGCGACGCAGAATCGGCTCCGGCTTCGCGGTCGGGTCCGGTTCGAAACCGGCGATCACTTCTTGCGGCACCGGGCGCTTGATCAGCTTCTCGATGTCCTTCAGCAACTGCAGTTCGTCGACGCAAACCAGCGACACCGCTTCGCCCGTCGCACCGGCACGACCGGTACGGCCGATACGGTGCACGTAGTCTTCCGGCACGTTCGGCAGATCGAAGTTGACCACGTGCGGCAGTTGATCGATATCGATCCCGCGAGCCGCGATGTCAGTCGCGACCAGCACCTGCAGCGTGCCGTCCTTGAACTCGGCCAGCGCGCGCGTACGCGCCGACTGGCTCTTGTTGCCGTGAATCGCAAGCGCGCTGATACCGTCCTTGCTCAGTTGCTCGGCAAGCCGGTTCGCGCCATGCTTCGTGCGCGTGAACACCAGCACCTGGAACCAGTTGTGCTGCTTGATCAGATGCGTGAGCAGCTCGCGCTTCTTGTCGCGGTCGACCGGGTGAATCTTTTGCGCGACCGTTTCCGCCGTCGTATTGCGGCGCGCCACTTCGATCAGCGCCGGCGAGTCGAGCAGGTTGTCGGCGAGTGTTTTGATCTCGTCGGAGAAGGTGGCCGAGAACAGCAGGTTCTGGCGCTTCGGCGGCAGCTTGGCCAGCACACGCTTGATGTCGTGGATGAAGCCCATGTCGAGCATCCGGTCGGCTTCGTCGAGCACGAGAATCTCGAGATGCGACAGGTCGATGGTCTTCTGCTGCATGTGGTCGAGCAAACGGCCCGGCGTCGCGACGACGATGTCCACGCCGCTGCGCAATGCGCCGATCTGCGGATTGATGCCGACGCCGCCGAACATGACCGTCGACTTCAGCTTCAGATACTTGCCATATGCGCGCACGCTTTCCTCGACCTGCGCGGCGAGTTCACGCGTCGGCGTGAGGATCAGCGCGCGCACTGCGCGCTTGCCCGAAGCCGTGGCGACGGCGGGCATCGAATGGAGACGCTGCAGGATGGGCAGCGTGAAACCGGCGGTCTTGCCGGTGCCGGTCTGCGCGCCGGCCAGCAGATCGCCGCCGTTGAGCACAGCCGGGATTGCCTGCGTCTGGATCGGAGTCGGAGTGGTGTAGCCGAGTTCGTTTACAGCGCGGACCAACGGTTCGGACAAGCCGAGGGAATCAAAAGACATAAATGCTCTTTGCAATGCAGTTTCGCGAATGGCACATCTGGGTGCTGGCCGGCATCAATGCCGCATGAACACGCCTGTACGGCATGTTCGAGGCCAAAACCCAGTTCCGTTCGCTGAGAAATCGGCGGCACGCGCAAATGCGTGCCGAATGCTTCAACGCGCTATGCAGACACGTTGACTGGCGTTAAGTTGCATTTCGCCGCCGTGGGGGTGTCACGCGACATAGCGCGCAACACTGACGAATTGACACAGACTGCCTGCCAGAACGAACAGGTGCCAGATACCATGTCCATGCCGGATGCGCTCGTCGTTGATGAAGAAGTAGATGCCGGCGCTGTAGATGACCCCGCCGGCCACGAGCCAGGCGGTACCCGCTGCCGGTAAGGCATGCAGCAGAGGGTGGACGGCAACGAGCGCGAGCCATCCCATCAGGACATACAGCACCATCGAAACGCTGCGGGTGCGTCGCCCGAGCGTCAGTTCCTGCACGATACCGAGGACTGCGAGCCCCCAGCTTACGCCGAATAACGACCAGCCCCATGGCCCGCGCAACGTGACAAGCGTGAACGGAGTGTAGCTGCCGGCGATCAGCAGGTAGATCGCCGAATGGTCGCATTTCTGTAGAACCGCTTTCAGACGCGGGCTGCGCACGCTGTGGTAAAGCGTCGAGATAGCATACAGCACGAACAGCATCGCCCCGTACACGCTGAAGCTGACCACCTTGTACGCGTCGCCGGCGAGCGCGCCCATCGTGACGAGCGCAACAAGCCCAGCCACCGACAGCACGGCGCCGACGAGGTGGGTAATGCTGTTGAAACGCTCACCGACATGCACGGCTCATCCTCCTGCGCGATTTCATAAGGGTAAATACCCACATGATACCGGTCCCGCGACGGTCCTGAAAAAACGAAGGGCGCGGCCGCGTTTCCGCAGGCCGCGCCCCAGGTGCAACTGGCGCTGGTTAGTCGAGCGGCGCCGAACGCAGATCGGACACTTGCTGCGGCGAAACAGGCGTACCGTGGTTGCCCCACGACATACGGATGTACGTCACAACCGCCGCCACTTCCGTGTTCGACAACGCTTGCGCGAACGGCGGCATGCCGTACGGATGCGGGTTGGCTTCCGTGCTCGGCGGATAACCGCCGTTCAGCACCATGCGGATCGGGTTGACCGCCGACGGCATCTGGATCGACTGGTTGTTCGCGAGCGGCGGGAACGCCGGCGGTTGGCCGAGGCCGTTTTCCGCGTGGCATTTCGCGCAGTTGTCAGCGTAGATCTTCTGACCTTGCTTCAACAGTTCGCCGCCGAACTTTTCCGACGTTTCGAGCTGCAGCGGCTCCGGCGCCTCGCTCTTCTGCGGAATCGTCTTCAGATACGTCGCCATCGCCTTGATGTCTTCGTCCGTCATGTATTGCAGGCTGTTGTGAACCACTTCAGCCATCGGACCAAACACTGCGCCGCGGTTCGACACGCCGGTCTTCAGCAGGTCGGCGATGTCCTGGAGTTCCCAGTCGCCTAGACCAGCTTCACGGTTCGACGTAAGCGACGGTGCGTACCAGTTCTGCAGCGGGATCAGGCCGCCGGCGAACGCCGCCGAACTGACCGGACCACCCATTGCGTTGATCGACGTGTGGCACATGCCGCAATGGCCCAAGCCTTCGATCAGGTACGCGCCACGGTTCCACTCGACCGACTTGGTCGGGTCCGGCTTGAATTCGCCTTCACGGAAGAACAGCGTGCGCCAGCCGATCAGCATGTTGCGCTGGTTGAACGGGAATTTGAGTTCATGCGGACGGCTCGGCACGTTGACCGGCGTGACCGAGCGCAGGTACGCGTAGATCGCGTCCGCGTCGGCGCGCGTGACCTTCGTGTAGCTCGTGAACGGGAAGCCCGGATACAGCAGGCTGCCGTCTTTCGAGCGGCCGGTGTGCATCGCGCGGTAGAAGTCGTCCTGGGTCCACTTGCCGATGCCGTACTGGTCGTCGGGTGTGATGTTCGGCGTGAACATCGTGCCGAACGGTGTAGCCATGGGCAGACCGCCGGCAAACTGCTTGCCGCCGCGAACCGTGTGGCAGGCGATACAGTCGCCGGCGCGCGCGAGGTACTCGCCCTTCTTGATCAGGTCGGCCTGGTCGGCGGGCGCTGCTGCCATGGCCTCGCCGCTGTGCATGTGGTCGCCGCCCGACCACAGGACGGGAACGAGTGCGGCGGCCGCGACTACCACGACTGCCGAGAGGGCGAACAAAGACTTGCGTTTCATTTGAATGTCTCTCCCGGCGGCTTATTGAGGTTCGCTGCCGCAGGCAAGCGGAGTCTTCATCGAGCGAGCCGGAGCCGGCACGGGGTTCTGTGGAGCCTGCTGCGTGGCAAGCCACGAAGCGACGGCGTTCACGTCGTCGTCGGTGAGGCGGGTGGCGATGGTGTGCATGCAATCAGGCGCGATGGCATGTCGCGAGCCCGAGCGCCACGCGCCGAGCTGCGCGCTGATGTAGTCGGCGTGCAGGCCAACCAGACCCGGGATAGCCGGCTCCATACCCGTGAGCGCCTTGCCGTGGCAAGCCGCGCAGGCCGGAATCTGTTTTCCTGCGTCGCCGTTCAGCACGATCTGCTGGCCGCGCGCCAGCGTGGCCGACGACACCGTCGGTTTGGCCGGCGGCGGGTAGGGCGGACGCTGTTGCGAGAAGTAAGTGGCGATCTGATGAAGATAGTCGTCCGAAAGGTACGTGACGAGGTAATTCATGGGCGGGTACTTGCGACGCCCTTCGCGGAAGTTCTGCAACTGGTTGAACAGATAGTCGGCCGGCTTGCCCGCGAGGCGTGGGAAGTAGTCGTTGTCGGTGCCTTGACCGTGAGTGCCGTGGCAGGCCGTACACCCTTGCACGCGCGCTGCCATCGTGTCAGGGGCCTTCGGTTGAGTCTGCGCTTTTGCAGCGCTATAGACACCCGCAGAGCCGATCAGCAACAGGGCCAGCAGCGGGCGGAAAAGGCGTCTAGAAGACACGCGTAACTCCATCAGAACGGGGACCTGACCGAACTTCGAGGCGGTTCGGTGTTAAGGGCAGCCGGCGCTGCGGCGACGCAGCATTCTATCATTGGCGACTAATAGTGACTATTTGCCGCAGGAGAGAATGCCCCGGCTGTTACAACCATGCGACAGATTGTCGCGTGAACAGTTTGCAGCCAAGTGTCGCTGCAACGGTACACCCACAGTCTCAATTTTGTCCACGCGATCCATGTTGCAATGGTCGTGCCTTTTGCCGTTCTCAACAATGCGGGTTGAACCGATGCCCGCGAGCGCTATCGAAGCGTACACTTCCGGGCTCGCCGGGCGCTCACCGGTGCGGGTCAGCCCGCGTCGACACTCACTGTTCCCCTGTTCATCAGCTATCGGTATTACATGAAGCTATTCCAATTTTCCCGTTCGGCGCTGCGTGCGTTGATGCTCGGCGCCGCGGCGCTGGTTGTGACGTCCACGGCTTTTGCGCACGCGCATCTGATGTCGAGCGAGCCGGCTGCGAACGCCGAAGTCGCGGCCCCCGCGGCCGTCACGATTCATTTCACCGAGCCGCTCGAACCGGCTTTCAGCAAGATCACTCTCGACGATGCAAACGGCAAGGAAGCGGTGCCCAATGCATCTGAAGTCGATGCGAAGGACGCGAAGGTTATGCGCCTCGCATTGTCGCAGTTGACTGCGGGCCGCTACGCGGTGCATTGGGTTGCGGTTGCCACGGACGGCCACCGTACTCAGGGTGACTTCGCTTTCAACATCAAATGAGCTTCGACGGACTCTGGATCGGGCAGGTCGCCATGGCCGCGCTCATGAATATCGCGTTTGCGTTCGCCGTCGGTTCGGCGCTGCTGGCCGCGTGGCTCGCCAAGGACGCGCAGCAGAAGGTCTCGCCCGCGCGCCTCGCGTGGTTGCGGGCGCAACGTTCCATGCTGATCGCCACCGTCGTGCTGGTGCTCGCGGATCTCGGCTGGCTTCTGTATCAGGCGGCGTCGATGGCCGGCGTCGCGTTGCCCGCCGCTTTCGGCGTGCTGCCCACCGTGCTGACCCAAACGCACGTCGGCTATGGCTGGACCGTCGCGTTCGTCGGTGCGCTGATGTTGCTCGGCACGGCCATGGCCAGCCACACGGGCATGTTGCGCAACGCGCTGCTGTGGCTGGCGGTGATCGTGGTCGCGGCGGGCAAGGCATCGCTCGGTCACGCAGCCGATGCCGGGATCGCCTCGGCGGCGATCGGCATGCAAACGCTGCACGTGCTGGTCACGAGCGTGTGGGGCGGCCTGGCAATCGCGGCGGGGCTGACGGTGCTGCCCGCGCTCGGTACGTCGACGGCGCGCGGCATGTTGATCCGCACGGCGACGCAGGTGTCGAACGTGTCGGTGGTGGCGGTCGTGCTGGTGCTGGTGTCGGGCGTCTTCAACGCGCTGCGTGGTTCGGGTGGATCGCTCGAAGCGATCCAGTTCAGCACCTGGGGACATGTGTTGACGCTCAAGCTCGCGCTGGTCGCGCTGGCGCTTGTGCTTGGCGGTCTGAACCGTTTCTCGGCGCTGCCGCGCCTGCGCCGCACGGCATCGACGATGGACGCGCACACGTTCGTCAACGTGCTGTACCTCGAAGCACTGGCGATGATCGGCGTGTTCGTCGCGGCGGCTGTGCTGTCGCACAGCGTGCCGGCGTTTGCGTCGTTGGGGTAGGAGTAGTTCGCCGGCGTGACGTGACGGGCGTGCCGTGGCGTGTGCTGCATCGCATGCTGCGAAGACCGCGCGCTGCCTCGCGCATGCGCCCGGCATGCATCAATTCTGCAACCGTCACGCGCGTTCACTGCGGCCACGCTGCGCGACACATCTACTCATCCCGCTCCCCGCAGAAGTCACAAGCCAAAAAAAGCGCCGCACGGCAAAAGCCGGCGGCGCAATACACACGGTCGCCTGGCGGTGGCCAGCATCCGTTACTGCCTCTTCAGGCGGCGCGCACGTCGCGTCTCACCCGTTCCAGAGTCTCCTCCGGAAACATTTCCTGTTGCAGTTCGCCTGCGTCGCTGAACCATTGGCAGATCAGCCAGTTGCCCGGTGCGAACAGCACCGGTCCGCTCCATGTCGCGGTCATCGGATGCCCGCCGGACCGGAGCTTCAGAATTTCGCCGGGCCGAAACACCGGTTTGGTCCGGCGGCCGAAAAAGTCGGTCAATCGCATGATCGGCTTCGCGTGGCGACGCGCTTACCGCGCTTACCGCGCTTACTCGACGCCGAGCCGATGTCCGACGATCGGCGCGCAGAACAGCGCGATCGCGCAGCCAGCGGCCTTGCCTTCCAGTTCGGCGCCGGCAGCGCGCGAGCCGTACATATGCGTGAGCAGATCGAAAAGCTGCGGCAGGCAGTACACCACCGCGGCCGCGATAAAGCATTTCTCGATTACCGAGATGCGCCAGCCGCGTTCATAAGCCAGCACCGCGCCGAGTATGCGCAGAACGCCGAACATCACCAGTGCGCCGACAGCGGCCTGTTCGCGGATCAGATAGTCAGGAAGGAATTCGCCCATGATGTTCCCCGGATACATGTTGTTTGCATCCATTTGAGCAAGGAGTGGGCCATGTGTATGTCTGATGCCGAACAAACGGCGCGAAAGCCTTTGTGGGTAAGGCTTTGCGAGGAGCGGTGAGAACCTCGGAGAAGGCCGTGAAACGGGTGTTCCAGTGGCTTTGGTCCGGGATGTTACGTTACTGCGAGCCCCCGCGCGTCACGTCGCCGTAACGCGTGCGAGGGGTCTTAAAACTTCGCAAATGGAGCCGAAAAACGCCCTCAGCGAATCCGCTCGATCTTGCCCACGAGGAACAGATACGACAGCGCGCCGACCACGCCGACCGCGCTCATGAACATCAGCGCGGGCTTGAAGTCGCTATTCCTGACGATGAAGCCGATCACCACCGGCACGCAGATCGACGACAGATTGCCCATCAGGTTGAACATGCCGCCGGTGAGGCCGAGCAACTCCTTCTTCGCCATCGACGACACCAGCACCCACGTGATCGACGAGAAGCCGCTGCCGAAGAAAGCGATCGCCATGAACAGGATCACCATCGCCGGCGTCTCGACATAGTTCGCGCCGACGATCGCCGTGGACAGCAGCAGCCCCGTCACGATCGGCACCTTGCGCGCGACCGTGGCCGACACGCCGCGCCGGATCATCCAGTCCGACAGCAGCCCCGAACCGAGGATGCCGACGAACGCGGCGAGAAAAGGCACGGCTGCCATGAAGCCGACCTTCAGGAAGTCCATGTGCCGGTACTTGACCAGGTAGGTCGGGAACCAGGTCAGGAAGAACCAGAGCGTCGACGTCACCGCGATCTGGCCGATGTACACGCCCCACAGCTTGCGGTTGCCGAGCACGGCACGCCAGTCGGCGGCGGTGTAGCGGGTGCGGCCTTGACGCGGGTTGCCCGACGCGCCCGATCCGCTCAGGTCGACCAGGCCGCCGCCCGCGCGAATCATGTCGAGTTCGGCCTCGTTGATCCCGCTGGCTTCAGACGGCTCGCGATACAGCGCATACCAGACCAGCCCCCATACGACGCCGATCGCGCCCGTCAGGAAGAACACGCCTTGCCAGCCGAAATGTTGCTGTGTCAGCACGAGCGCAGGCGTCAGGAATGCCAGGCCGACGTACTGGCCGGACGTATAGCTGGCAATGGCGCGGGCGCGCTCGCTATCGGGAAACCAGGTCGTGACGACGCGGTTGAGCGTCGGATAGGCGGGCGCTTCGAGTGCACCGAGCAGCACGCGCAGTGACAGCAGCACCGCGAACGCGCTCGCGAAGCCTTGCAGGATCGTCGCGAGCGACCAGAGTCCGATGACCAGCGCGAGCAGAAGCCGCGGACGCGTCCGGTCGACCAGCATGCCGCCGGGAATCTGCAGCAGCGCATACGACCAGCCGAACGCGGAGAACACCAGGCCCATTTGCGCAGGGTCGAGTTGCAAGTCTTGCGCGATGGCGGTGGCGGCGATCGACAGATTGCTGCGGTCGAGATACGTGATGACCACGGTGATGAACAGCATGGCGAGCAGGCGATGGCGCTTGCCGGTCGCCTGCATCTGGATGTGGGTTGTCTCCACTGAGGTGAGCCTCTTGATGTTATTTCTGGCGGCGCTCACGGTCGCTGCAAACGGAATCGCTCGCGGGTTGAAACGCGGTGCGAAGCGTGTTGCCGACCGCCTCGCGCGATAAAAGCGAAACGCCGCCCGCAGGCGGCGTTGGTTCAGGCGATTACCATTCGGCGACGCTGCCGTCCTCATGGCGCCACACCGGATTGCGCCAGCGATGGCCGACCTTGGCCATCTCGCGCACCTTCTCTTCGTTGACCTCGATCCCAAGGCCCGGGCCTTGCGGAATCGACACGAAGCCGTCTTCGTACTTGAAGACTTCCGGGTTCTTGATGTAGTCGAGCAGGTCGTTGCCCTGGTTGTAGTGAATGCCCAGGCTCTGTTCCTGGATGAACGCGTTGTAGCTCACCGCATCGATCTGCAGGCAGGTGGCGAGCGCGATCGGCCCGAGCGGGCAGTGCAGCGCGAGCGCGACGTCGTACGCTTCGGCCATCGACGCGATCTTGCGGCACTCGGTAATGCCGCCCGCGTGCGACGCGTCCGGCTGGATGATGTCGACGTAACCGCCCGACAGGATGTGCTTGAAGTCCCAGCGCGAATAAAGGCGCTCGCCCAAAGCGATCGGCGTGTTGGTCTGATTCACGATGTCACGCAATGCTTCCGCGTTTTCCGACAGCACCGGCTCTTCGATGAAGAGCAGCTTGTACGGGTCGAGTTCCTTGGCCAGCACCTTCGCCATCGGCTTGTGCACACGGCCGTGGAAGTCCACGCCGATGCCGATGTTCGGGCCCACGGCCTCGCGCACCGCCGCCACGTTGTTGATGACGCCCTGCACCTTGTCGAAGGTGTCGATGATCTGCAGTTCTTCCGAGCCGTTCATCTTCACGGCCTTGAAGCCGCGTTCGACCACGGCGCGCGCGTTGTTTGCGACGTCGCTCGGACGATCACCGCCGATCCACGAATACACCTTGATTTTGTCGCGCACCTGGCCGCCCAGCAGCGCGTGAATCGGCACGCCGTGGTGCTTGCCCTTGATGTCCCACAGTGCCTGGTCGACGCCGGCGATTGCGCTCATCGTGATCGGGCCGCCACGGTAGAAGCCGGCGCGGTACATGACCTGCCAATGGTCTTCGATCAGCAGAGGGTCTTTGCCGATCAGGTAATCGGACAGTTCTTCGACCGCCGCCGCGACTGTATGCGCGCGGCCTTCGACGACCGGTTCGCCCCAGCCGACGATACCTTCGTCAGTCTCGATCTTCAGGAAGCACCAGCGCGGTGGGACGATGAAGGTTTCGAGCTTGGTGATTTTCATGGTGTATGTCTCCTGTGTCGGCCGGAGTTAGCGCTTTAGCGCTTACTCCGGCCCCATGCCTGTGGTAAGTCGGCCGGAGTTAGCGCTTTTGCGCTTACTCCGGCCCCATGCCTGTGGCAAGTCGGCCGGAGTTAGCACTTCAGCGCTAATTCCGGCCCCATGGCTATGGCCGGTTGATAAGAGTCGGCGCTTCGCGCCTGCGAAGATTCGAGGATTCTTATGCTACAACAAAATCCCCCATAAATACTATTAATAGTATTATTCGCCAAATAGTGGCCAGCACACGCTGCCTCCAATCTCAGACCAACCCCCAAATCGGTACGCCGGGAGAAAGCTATTCAGCACGATCTGCATGGGCGCGTCGCCCATTTGCTGGCCACCGCGATTCTGCGCGGCGACTACGCGCCCGAGTCGATCCTGCCGCGCGAGGCGGAGTTAATGGAGACATTCGGCGTGAGTCGCACGGTGTTGCGCGAGGCGCTGCGCACGCTGACGTCGAAAGGGCTGATCGAATCGCGTCCGCGGGTGGGCACGCGCGTGCGGCCGAAGCCCGCGTGGAATCTGCTCGATGTCGACGTGCTTGACTGGTATTCGCGGGTGGCCGAGCCGATGGCGTTTGCGCTGAAGCTGCAGGAAATGCGCGAGATGATCGAGCCTTACGCAGCGGGGCTGGCTGCGTCCTCGTACTCGGACGACACGTTCCGCGCGCTGGAGTCCGCCCATGCTGCGATGGTCGGCGCGCGCAACGTCGACGAATGGGTGCGTGCCGATCTGCAATTCCATTTGAGCGTGCTCACCGCGTGCAGCAACGAGTTGCTGATTCCGTTGGGTACGCTGATCGAGCGAACGCTGGAGGCGCAACTTCGGTTGAATGCGAAGCGCGCGGATGTGTTCAATGCGTCGCTGGCTGAGCATACGGCGGTGTTCGAAGCGATTCGCACACGGGATGCGGACGCGGCGAGGGCGGCAATGGCGGGGTTGTTAGGTGTGACGCGTGGGCGGATCGAGGGGTAGGGAAGGACAGCAGCGCTGACGTCGGTCGGGCTATTGAAGCGTGCCAGGCAAAACCGGGCCACACGCCGCCAATCCCGGATTTGCCCCACGGCTCGCTTCCTCCGCTCAATCCATCGCCGCATGCGCCACCGATGCATCCGGCGCCCTATGCGCGGGCCGGATCAGCAGCAATAGCGGAATCACCAGAAGCGTCGCCAGGAACATCAACTTGAAGTCGTTCAGATACGCGATCATCGACGCCTGCTGCGTAATCGACACGTTCAGTACCGCGAGGTCGTAATTCGAGCCGCTGTTCAGCATCGGCTGGACCGCCGGATTGAACGGCGTGATGTTCGCGGCAAGGTCGGCATGCGAAATCTGTGTGTTGCGCGTCATCAGCGTCTGCACAATCGAAATGCCGATACTGCTGCCGATATTGCGCATCAGGCTATAAGTCGCCGTGCCGTCCGCGCGCAACGCGGGCGTGAGCGTCGAGAACGTGAGCGCGCTCAGCGGCACGAATACCAGACCCAGCCCGAAGCCCTGAATCACGCCGGGCCACACGATATCCGATGCCGACAGCACGATCGTGTAATGCATCATCTGCCAGAGCGCGAACGCCGAAATCACGAAGCCGGACAGCAACAGCAGCCGCGCGTCGACATGCTTCAGCAGGCGCCCCGCGAACAGCATTGCGATCATCGTGCCCGCCCCGCTCGGCGCGGTGACGAGGCCGGTAGTGGCGACCGGATAGTTCATCAGGTTCTGCAGCATCGGCGGCAATAGCGCGCGCGTCGCGTACATCACCGCCCCGATCACGAAGATGAAGAACGTGCCGGTCGCGAAATTGCTGTCCTTCAGCAGCTTGTATTTGAAGAACGACTTTTCGCCGACCGTCGCCGTGTGCACGAGGAAAAACGCAAAACTGAGCGACGCCAGCAGCGCCTCGATGACGATTTCGGTCGAACTGAACCAGTCGAGCTGCTCGCCGCGATCGAGCATCGCCTGCAACGCGCCGATCGCCAGGCCGAGCGTGATGAAGCCGAACGCGTCGAACTTCACGTCGTGTTTCGGCTCGCGGCTCGGCAGGAAGGTCGCCACGCCGAACAGCGCGAACGCACCGATCGGCACGTTGATAAAGAATACCCAGCGCCAGTTGTAGCTGTCGGTCAGCCAGCCGCCGAGCGTCGGCCCGAGAATCGGCCCGACCATCACGCCCATACCCCACACGGCCATCGCCTGGCCCTGCTTTTCGCGCGGATTGATGTCGAGCAGGATCGACTGCGACAGCGGCACCAGCGACGCCCCGAAAACGCCTTGCAGCAAACGCGACGCGACGATTTGCGTCAGCGTTTCCGACAAACCGCACAGCGCCGACGACACCGTGAAGCCGCCGATCGCGACGATCAGCAGCCGCTTGACGCTGAGCCGGTCCGACAGCCAGCCCGTGAGCGGCGTGGCAATGGCTGCGGCGACGATGTACGACGTGAGAACCCAGGTGATTTCATCCTGCGACGCGGATAGCGTGCCCTGCATGTGCGGCAGCGCGACGTTGGCGATCGTGCTGTCGAGCGTCTGGATCAGCGTCGCGAGCATGATCGAGAGGGTGATCATCGGCCGGTTGAGGGGCGCGGTTGCGCTCGCAGGCGTGGTGGCGGATGACATGGCTGGGCGGGGTCGTCGATATAGTAAGCATGCTTAGTATATGAGCGCTGCAAATCCTCGCAATCGGGATTTATGCGGAGACTGAATAACGCATGCTCCGATGCTGACGGTTCGGAGCGCGCTCGTATAATTCGCGCATGAAAACCCAACTCGAAGAGCGCTTCGGCTTTCTGATTTCCGACGTCGGCCGCCTGACTGGCAAGCGTTTCGACGATCTCGCGAAGTCCTCGGTCGATCTGACGCGCGCGCAGTGCCGCGTGCTGGCCTACCTCGCGCATTACGGCGACGTCAACCAGGCGCGTCTCGCTGATTTACTCGAAGTCGCGCCGATTTCGGCGGGCCGTCTGGTGGACCGGATGGTGGAGGGCGGCTGGATCGAGCGGGTGGCGAATCCGCAGGATCGCCGGGAACATCAGGTGCGGATGACGCCGAAGGCCGAGCGGACGCTCGGCACGGCGCGCAAGGTGGGCGACGAGGTTGCGCTCGAAGCGCTCGACGGTTTCAGCGATGAAGAAGCGAAGCAGCTGATCGCGCTATTGCAGCGCGTGCGCGGGAATTTGAGCCGTCTTGTCGACAGGTGACGCGTCGATCGATGCGCGTGCGTTCGTGGCCTGCGCCGCTCGGGGCGCAGGTCGTGCGGCCAAGGCAAACCAATGCCGCCAGGCGGTTATTTCGAATCCGTGCCCGAAGCCGCCCCTGACGGCGGAACCAGTTCATAGCAGGCGGGCGACGCCGCGGCTCGCGCCTTCGCATCCGTTTGCTGCGGGTCGATACATTTGAACGCGCTCTGATCGCGCTGGACGAAAATCGTGTCGCCCGGTCCGCTGCTGCTTTGCGCGTTGTTCACCACGGCGACGATCTTGTAGCCATCCTGAAGCAGCGTCGACAACGTAAGCGGCGAACTGCGCCACTGGTTGTCAGCCGTGGACTGCGCGTGGACGGTGAGCGCGGAAGCCGCGCCGAATAGCGTGATCGAGACGGTAGCCGCGGCAAGCGCGGCGGTGCGGAACGTCATCAAGAAACCTCCTTGAAGTTGCAGAGTCGTTGCGGTTTTCGAAAGCCGGACGGCCAAAACAAAAAAGCCGCTGAACCTTGCGGATCAGCGGCTTTTTCTTGCAACTGGTGGCGAATCAGGGACTCGAACCCCGGACCTGCGGATTATGATTCCGTCGCTCTAACCAACTGAGCTAATTCGCCGAAAGAAGCGAGATTATGCAGGGCGAACTGAGGGTCGTCAACCCCCAGTTCGCAATTTTTTTAAAATGCTTCGGCCATCAGGCGCGCGAGGGGTGTCAGTCCTTCGCGTAGATGTCCGAGTCCTTGGTCTCCTTGACGAACAGCATCCCGATCACGAAGGTGATAAGCGCAATCACGATCGGATACCACAGCCCCGAGTAGATGTTGCCTTTGGTCGCCACAATCGCGAACGCGGTGGCCGGCAGGAAGCCGCCGAACCAGCCATTGCCGATGTGATAGGGCAGCGACATCGACGTATAGCGGATTCGCGTCGGGAACATCTCCACCAGCATCGCCGCAATCGGCCCGTAGACCATCGTCACGTAGATCACGAGGATCGTCAGGATCACCACGCTCATCGGCCAGTTGATCTGCGATGGATCGGCCTTTGGCGGATAGCCCGCGCCCTTCAGTGTCGCGGCGAGGGTTTTGTCGAACGCCTTGCCTTGCTCTTTCGCGTCGGCGGCGCGGCCGTTGAACGTGTTGACCACCGTGTCGCCGACCTTGATCTGCGCAATCGTCCCGGCTGGCGCCGCGACGTTCTCGTAGTTCAGGCCGGCTCTGGACAGCGCGCCCTTGGCGATATCGCAGGAACTCGTAAACTTCGCCGTGCCGACCGGGTTGAACTGGAACGAGCACTCGGCCGGGTCCGCGATCACGACGATCGGGGCGCGCGCGGTTGCGGCTTCCAGCGCCGGGTTGGTGAAGTGTGTGAGCGCCTTGAACAGCGGGAAGTAGGTGAGCGCGGCGATCAGCAGGCCCGCCATGATGATCGGCTTACGGCCAATCCTGTCCGACAGCGAGCCGAAGAACAGGAAGAACGGCGTGCCGATCAGCAGCGCGATCGCGATCATGATGTTGGCGCTGCTGCCGTCGACCTTCAGCGTCTGCGTCAGGAAGAACAGCGTGTAGAACTGACCCGTGTACCAGACCACGGCCTGGCCGGCGGTCAGGCCGATCAGCGCAAGAATCACGATCTTCAGGTTCTTCCATTGTCCGAACGCTTCAGACAGCGGCGCCTTCGACGTCTTGCCTTCAGCCTTGATGCGCTCGAACACCGGCGATTCATGCAGTTGCAGACGAATCCACACCGACACCGCCAGCAGCAGGATCGACACGATGAACGGAATGCGCCATCCCCATGCGCCGAACGAATCTTCGCCCATGGCCGTGCGCACGCCGAGAATCACCAGCAGCGACAGGAACAGGCCGAGCGTGGCGGTCGTCTGGATCCACGCGGTATAGAAGCCGCGGCGTCCCGGCGGCGCGTGTTCGGCCACGTAGGTTGCAGCACCGCCGTACTCGCCGCCGAGCGCGAGGCCTTGCAGCATCCGCATTGCAATGAAGATCACCGGCGATGCAATGCCGATCGACGCATAACCCGGCAGAAAGCCGACCAGGAAGGTCGAAAGACCCATGATCACGATCGTCACGAGGAACGTGTATTTGCGTCCGACCATGTCGCCGAGTCGCCCGAACACGATCGCGCCGAACGGCCGGACCGCGAAACCCGCGGCAAAGCTGAGGAGCGTGAAGATGAACGCGGCGGTCGGATTGACGCCCGAGAAGAAGCTCTTGCTGATGAAGGCCGCGAGCGAGCCGGCCAGATAGAAGTCGTACCACTCGAAAACCGTACCCAGCGACGATGCGAAGATCACCCGCTTCTCATCGTGCGTCATCGGCACGTGCGAGATTTGCCCGCCAACGGTAGCCATATGTCGTCTCCAATATTGATATGCACGCGGTTCGCCGGTGAAGGCGTTCCCGTGAAGCCGATTATTGGAGTGGAAACTTACGGCGTACTGACGTGCCGGGGTGAAAAGGTGCGCGGGCTAATGAAGTTGGTTTTCTGTCATTTGTCGCTAAGTTGACCGCAAAAAGTCGCTAACCTTCGGCTATTTTCTCTCAAAGTCGATGCGCTGGAGTTGATCCGTCAGCCGCCGTTAGGGTAAGTCCCGCCCCGCTGGTGTTCATGCAAACTGACGCGTACGAGCGTTCCGGCCAGCCTCGGCGACTGTTGGTAGACGTTGTCGTCGATGGTCAGCTCGCCGCCGTGCATCGTCGCAATTTCGCGGACGATCGCGAGTCCCAATCCGCTGCCATCCCCTTCACGGCCGAGAATCCGGTAGAAACGCTCGATCACCCGCGAGCGCTCGGCGACCGGAATGCCCAAGCCGGTATCTTCGACTTCCAGATGCACGAGCCGAGCCGCCACGTCATGCCGGACCCGGACCGTGATGCGCCCGCCGGGCGGCGTGTAGCGGATCGCGTTGTCAATCAGGTTCGACAGCATTTCGCGCAGCATGACCGGGTTGCCGTCCACCTCGACCGGCTCGTCGGGAGCTTCGTAGCCGAGATCCATCTGCCTCGCGAGCGCTGCCGGCACCCACTCGCGTACCGCGCTGCGCGCCACCTCGGTCACTTCGACCGGCGTGAAAATCTGCCCGGACATGCGGTTTTCCGCGCGAGCCAGCGCCAGCAACTGCGTGACGAGCCGCGCCGCCTGTTCCGAACTGGTGGCGATCTGCTCGAGCGAGCGGTGCACTTCCGCCGACGCATCCTGACGCAGCGCCAATTCCGCCTGCGTGCGCAAACCGGCCAGTGGCGTTTTCATCTGATGCGCGGCATCGGCGATAAAACGCTTTTGCAACTCCATGTTCTGTTCGAGGCGCGTCAGCAGATCGTTGAACGACGTCACCAGCGGCTCGATTTCCGGCGGCGCGCGGCGCGCTTCGAGCGGCGACAGATCATCCGGCCGACGTGCGCGGATGTGCGCCTGTAGCGCGTGCAGCGGCGCCAGTCCGCGCGAAAGGCCGAACCAGACGAGCAGGATCGCGAGCGGCAGGATCACGAACTGCGGCAGGATCACGCCCTTGATGATGTCGTTGGCAAGCTCGCTGCGCTTGTCGAGCGTTTCGGCGACCTGCACCAGTACAGGCTGCGCGCCGGGCGTCTGCGGAAATTCGACGGTCGTGTAGGCAACGCGGATGTCGTTGCCGCGCAGCACGTCGTCGCGGAATTCGACGATGCCCGGCTGTGGCCGGTCCTCTTCGTGCGGCAGCGGCATGTCGCGCTCGCCGCTTACCAGTTCGCCGCGCGTGCCGAGCACCTGATAGAACACGCTGTCTACATTGTCGGCGCGCAGAAAATCGCGGGTGGAGTCGGGCAGCGACAATTCCGCCACACCGTTGATCGGGTGAATCTGGCGGGCGAGCACGTACGCGTCGGTTTCGAGCGCGCGGTCGAACGGCCCGTTCGCAATCGACTTCGCTACCAGATAGGTGATGGCCAGGCTCATCGGCCAGAGCAGCAGCAGCGGCGCGAGCATCCAGTCGAGAATCTCGCCGAACAGCGAGCGGGGACGGGCTTCGGCGGCGGCTTCGGTTTCGTCGGGCGGGGCGAACGGGTTGGCGTAGCGCTCGTCGCGCACTTCGTCGAGATCCGCCGCGTGCGCCGGAGCGCGGTCTGCGCGTGCGGACATGGGCGCCTTCTATTTGTAGTGGTGGCTCGCGGGCATCGCGACGGACGGCGACGACGCGGGCGGCTCGGACGTTTCCGGCGCGGCGGGTTCCGTCATTGCCGCGGCGTTGGAGGCACTCGCGGCTGCGCTGCCCGCGGCTGCCGCTTTTTCGAGGCAGTACCCAAGACCGCGCACGGTAATGATGCGCACGCCGCTCGGCTCGATTTTCTTGCGCAACCGGTGCACATAAACCTCGATCGCATTGTTGCTGACTTCCTCGCCCCATTCGCAAAGATGGTCGACGAGCTGTTCCTTCGACACCAGCCGGCCGATCCGCTGCAGCAGCACTTCGAGCAAACCGAGTTCGCGCGCCGACAGGTCGATCACCTGCTCGTTGATATAGGCGATCCGGCCAACCTGGTCGAACGCGAGTGAGCCGTGCCGCACGACGGTCGGGCCGCCGCCCGCGCCGCGCCGGGTCAGTGCGCGCACCCGCGCTTCGAGTTCGTTCAATGCGAAGGGCTTGGCCATGTAGTCGTCGGCGCCGAGATCGAGTCCCTTGACGCGTTCGTCGACGCTGTCTGCGGCGGTCAGGATCAGCACCGGCAGGTTGGAGTTGCGCGCACGCAGGCGACGCAGCACTTCGAGCCCGGACATGCGCGGCAGGCCCAGATCGAGGATCAGCAGGTCAAAACTTTGCACGGAAAGGGCGGTATCGGCCTCGACTCCGTTCTTCACGTGATCGACGGCATAGGCCGATTGGCGGAGTGATCGAACCAGACCGTCCGCGAGTATGCTGTCGTCTTCGGCAATCAGAATTCGCATGATTCGCCAACCTGGCGTTGCCGGCACCATGGATAGCTCCAGGCGCGGCGGTCTCCAAAGATTTTTGTGGGTAGTCTGGGCAGCGAGACAGTAAAAATGCGCGTTCGCATGAGAATCGCGCTTGCCAAAACTACTGTTTTTTTATACAGTGTCTGAGTTTCGTGTGCTGTCCTTTCCGAGTGGGTTGAAACTCGGGGCCGCACACCTGCCTCAGACGCCGTTCATCATAGCAAAGGACGATTCATGGAAGAAAGCAAGAAAGGCTCGGCTGGACTGACTGCTGAAAAGAGCAAGGCATTGGCTGCCGCGCTCGCGCAGATCGAAAAGCAGTTCGGCAAAGGGTCGGTCATGCGGCTCGGCGCAGGTGAGGTAGTCGAAGACATCCAGGTGGTTTCAACCGGATCGCTCGGCCTCGATATCGCGCTGGGCGTCGGCGGTTTGCCGCGTGGCCGTGTGGTCGAAATCTATGGTCCGGAGTCGTCGGGTAAAACCACGCTGACTCTGCAAGTCATCGCTGAAATGCAGAAGATCGGCGGCACGGCGGCGTTTATCGACGCGGAACACGCGCTGGACATCCAGTACGCGCGCAAGCTCGGCGTGAACGTGAACGACCTGCTGGTCTCGCAGCCGGACACCGGCGAACAGGCGCTCGAAATTGCTGACGCACTCGTGCGTTCGGGTTCGATCGACATGATCGTGATCGACTCGGTCGCGGCGCTCGTGCCGAAGGCTGAAATCGAAGGCGAAATGGGCGACTCGTTGCCGGGTCTGCAGGCGCGTCTTATGTCGCAAGCGCTGCGCAAGCTCACCGGCACGATCAAGCGTACGAACTGCCTGGTCATCTTCATTAACCAGATCCGTATGAAGATCGGCGTGATGTTCGGTAACCCGGAAACCACCACGGGCGGTAACGCGCTGAAGTTCTACGCGTCGGTGCGTCTCGATATTCGCCGTATCGGTTCGATCAAGAAGAACGACGAAGTGATCGGCAACGAAACCCGCGTGAAGGTCGTGAAGAACAAGGTGTCGCCACCGTTCCGCGAGGCGATTTTCGACATTCTGTACGGCGAGGGTATTTCGCGTCAGGGCGAAATCATCGATCTGGGCGTGCAAGCCAAGATCGTCGACAAGGCCGGTGCGTGGTACAGCTATAGCGGCGAACGGATTGGTCAGGGCAAGGACAACGCGCGTGAATTCCTGCGCGAAAATCCGGACATCGCTCGCGAGATCGAAAACCGTATCCGCGAATCGCTGGGCGTGAATGCCATGGCAGAAGCCGTAGCCGGCGGTGCAAGCGCCGAAGTCGCGGACGAAGAAGAGTAACCATCACGTGATACGCAAGGGCCGGCCGTTGTCCAATGCAGGACGCCACTCGGAAGGCCCGCGTGATGAAGAGGACGATTCGTTCGACCCGTTCGAATCGTTCGACGCACATGATCGCGCTGCTGGCCATAGCCCGCAGCGCGCCCAGTCTGAATCCACTTCAGCATCAGTTTCGGACCCATCCGAAACCACTTACACTCGTTCGCGTCGCGAGCCCGGCGCAGTCAAGCCGGGCGAAGACGAAGCCAAAAAATCCCAACGCCCGGCACGTTCGCTAAAAGGACGCGCACTCGGCTATCTCTCGCGCCGCGAATATAGTCGCGCCGAACTCGCCCGCAAACTGAAGCCATACGTCGAAGAAACCGATTCCCTCGAAACGGTGCTCGATACGTTGGAAACGGAGAACTGGCTTTCCAACTCACGTTTCGCGGAAAGCCTGATCCACCGGCGTTCGTCGAAACTAGGCGCCAGCCGGATTCTCGGCGAACTGAAACAGCACGCGCTCGACCAGACGCTGGTTGAAGACGCCAAGGCCCAACTGCGCGACACCGAACTTGCGCGCGCTCAAGCCGTTTGGAGCAAAAAGTTCGGCGAACTCCCCCAGACACCCGCCGAGCGCGCCAAGCAAATGCGTTTCCTTGCGTCGCGTGGTTTTTCCGGTTCAACGATCGGAAAAATCCTTAAGGGCATCGAGGACGAGTAGGACGGCCAGTAGGGCGACGAATCGCCGCGTTGACTTTTGGCGAGGTAGGAGTGATTCATTGCGCATTCCGACCTGTCCCAAATACCCAGTATGCTAAAATTCTTGGGTTTTCCAATCCGGCCTTTCCTTCCCGCATGCCGCTCTCCACGCCAGTGTCCCGTCAGTTGCGCCATCGTCGCGCAATCAGAGCGGAAGCTTTTGAGCGAGCCGATGGTCTGTGGGATGTGGAAGCGTGCTTGACCGACGAAAAGCCACGCGATGTGGCCCTTGCGTCGGGCGTCCGGCCCAATGGTCAGCCGATCCATGAACTCTGGCTTCGCATCACCATCGATCGCAAACTCAATGTCGTCGACGCCGAAGCGTCATCCGACTGGGTGCCCTATCCTGGTTTGTGCCAAGTCAACAATCCCGCCTACCGTGCCCTCATCGGGCTCAATCTGCTCCATAACTTTCGTCGCGATGCTGCCCGTTTGCTCGGCGGCACGGCTGGTTGCACCCATCTCACAGAGTTGTGCGCAATCCTGCCGACCGCCGCGATTCAGGCATTCGCCGGCGACGTGTGGAACACCAATGACAGCACGTCGGGCGCGGGCGGAGGTTCAGGAGACGAATCGTCTAACAGCACAGGCGATCATTCCAACGACAAACCGCCATTCCAGCTGGGACGCTGCCACGCGCTGCGTTTCGACGGCGAGGCGGTGCAACAGTTTTATCCGCGCTGGTATGGCCACGCACCGTATTCCACGGAACGCGCGGCATCGTCAGGCGACGGGGCAGTCCGCCATGCAACACGAGGCGGCGACGCGTCCGGCATGAACGACGGCAGCGGAAACGATGTTCAACCCAACTCTCAGACTGAAGGGAATCACGCATGAAGATTCACGAGTACCAGGGTAAGGAAATCCTGCGGAAATTCGGCGTCGCGGTACCGCGCGGCAAGCCGGTCTTCTCGGTGGATGATGCGGTCAAGGCCGCGGAAGAGCTCGGCGGCCCGGTATGGGTCGTGAAGGCTCAGATCCATGCGGGTGGCCGTGGTAAGGGCGGTGGCGTGAAGGTTGCCAAGTCGCTGGAACAGGTTCGCGAGTACTCGGAACAGATCCTCGGCATGCAGCTCGTCACGCACCAGACCGGTCCGGAAGGCCAGAAGGTCAACCGTCTGCTGATCGAAGAAGGCGCTGACATCAAGAAGGAACTGTATGTCGGCCTGGTGATCGATCGCATCTCGCAGAAGGTCGTCGTGATGGCATCGAGCGAAGGCGGCATGGACGTCGAAGAAGTCGCGGAAAAGACGCCTGAGCTGATCCACAAGATCGCTGTCGATCCGGCAACGGGTCTGAAAGACGCAGAAGCCGACGAGCTCGCCACGAAGATCGGCGTGCCCGCCGCTTCGCTGCCGCAAGCACGCGCCATCCTGCAAGGCCTGTACAAGGCAACGTGGGAAACCGATGCATCGCTCGCCGAAATCAACCCGCTGATCCTGACCGGCGACGGCAAGGTCATCGCACTCGACGCCAAGTTCAACTTCGATTCGAACGCACTGTTCCGTCACCCGGAAATCGTCGCGTATCGCGATCTGGACGAAGAAGATCCGGCTGAAGTCGAAGCGTCGAAGTTCGACCTCGCGTACATCTCGCTCGACGGCAACATCGGCTGCCTCGTGAACGGCGCAGGCCTCGCCATGGCAACGATGGACACCATCAAGCTGTTCGGCGGCGAACCGGCGAACTTCCTGGACGTGGGCGGTGGCGCCACGACCGAGAAGGTCACGGAAGCGTTCAAGATCATGCTGAAGAACCCGAACCTGACTGCGATTCTGGTCAACATTTTCGGCGGCATCATGCGCTGCGACGTGATCGCGGAAGGCGTGATTGCGGCGTCGAAGGCCGTGTCGCTGAAGGTGCCGCTCGTCGTCCGCATGAAGGGCACGAACGAAGACCTCGGCAAGAAGATGCTCGCTGAATCCGGTCTGCCGATCATCGCGGCTGACAGCATGGAAGAAGCGGCTCAAAAGGTCGTCGCGGCTGCTGCGGGCAAGGCGTAAGCCAACCCCGAGCGCGTTTACCAGGATTACGAATGGCGGCGCGTGAGTGGCGCAATAGCGACGCGGGCGAGAACATTCCGCCCTCGCTGCGCCACCGCGTGACGCCAAACGAACAGAGGTTTATACATGTCGATTCTGATTAACAAAGACACCAAGGTCATCACGCAGGGCATTACCGGCAAGACCGGTCAGTTCCATACGCGTGCTTGCCGTGAATATGCAAACGGCCGCGAAGCGTACGTTGCAGGCGTGAACCCGAAGAAGGCCGGCGAAGATTTCGAAGGCATTCCTATCTACGCAAGCGTCGCTGAAGCCAAGGCTGAAACGGGCGCGACCGTGTCGGTGATTTACGTTCCGCCGGCAGGCGCTGCTGCTGCCATCTGGGAAGCAGTCGAAGCCGACCTGGATCTCGCAATCTGTATCACGGAAGGCATTCCTGTCCGTGACATGATCGAGCTCAAGGCACGTATGCGCGCGAAGAACAGCAAGACACTGCTGCTCGGACCGAACTGCCCGGGCACGATTACGCCGGACGAACTGAAGATCGGCATCATGCCGGGTCACATCCACCGCAAGGGCCGCATCGGCGTCGTGTCGCGTTCGGGCACGCTGACGTACGAAGCAGTCGGCCAACTGACGGCAATCGGCCTCGGCCAATCGTCGGCAGTCGGTATCGGCGGCGACCCGATCAACGGTCTGAAGCACATCGACGTGATGAAGATGTTCAACGACGATCCGGATACGGACGCCGTCATCATGATCGGCGAGATCGGCGGTCCGGACGAAGCGAATGCTGCTGAGTGGATCAAGGACAACATGAAGAAGCCGGTGGTTGGCTTTATCGCCGGCGTCACGGCGCCTCCGGGCAAGCGCATGGGCCACGCCGGCGCGCTGATCTCGGGCGGTGCAGACACGGCTGATGCCAAGCTGGAAATCATGGACGCATGCGGTATCAAGGTCACGAAGAACCCGTCGGAAATGGCGCGTCTTCTGAAGGCGATGCTGTAAATCTGAATTCGCGCGCGTTATCTGCATGCGATACCGGCGCGTTTTTTGATACGCTTACGAAGTCCTTTCGTGAACGTGCGGTCTGAAAAGCGGGGGAGTGCAAACTCCCCCGCTTTTTTTCGTCCGCGCGTCAGATTCCTTCCTATTCTTTCAGTCATGCTCGAATTCTTTGCCACCCTGCACTGGGGCGCGGTCTTTCAGATTATCGTCATTGACATCCTGCTGGGTGGCGATAACGCCGTCGTGATCGCGCTGGCCTGCCGCAACCTGCCGCCGTCGCAACGTTTCAAAGGCGTGTTGTGGGGGACGGCGGGCGCGATTGTGCTGCGCGTGGCGCTGATTGCGTTTGCGGTGGTGCTGCTCGACGTGCCGCTGCTGAAGTTCGCGGGCGGTCTGCTGCTGTTGTGGATCGGCGTGCGGCTGCTGGCCCCTGCACACGACGCGCATGAAAACGTCAAGCCGGCCGACAAGCTGATCTCGGCGGTCAAGACCATCATCGTCGCGGATGCGGTGATGAGCCTGGACAACGTAATCGCAATCGCCGGTGCGGCGGAAGCGGCTGAGCACGAGCACAGGTTGGCGCTGGTGATTTTCGGGCTGGTGGTGAGTATTCCGCTGATCGTGTGGGGAAGTCAGCTGGTGCTCAAGCTGCTCGATCGCTTCCCGGTCGTCATCATGTTGGGCGCGGCGTTGCTCGGCTGGATCGCGGGCGGTCTGATGATCAACGATCCGGCTGGCGACCGCTGGCCGATTCTCGACACGCCCGTCGCCGAATATGGAATGAGCGTCGCGTGTGCGTTGTTCGTGCTGATCGTCGGCTATCTGCTCAAGCGACGGAACGCGAATCGCGCGGCAGCTTGATACTGCCGCGAGATTCACAACATTAGCCATTCGGCTGACTGTCGGTTGCGAGCCTCGCTGGCTACGATTGAAACGCCTGTCCCCACACCGCGGGCCAGGCGTTTTTCGTTTCAGGAGCCAGCCGATGATCGTCACCTTGCCGTATTCCCCTTATTCCCACGCCACGCTTTCCGCGCGCTCCGCCTTCCGGCGAGCAAACTGGCCCGCGCGACTGGCGAGCGCGTTTCGCCGCTTCGGCGTCGGCTTCACCTTGATCGAACTGATGATCGTGCTGGCGATTGTCGGCGTGATCGCCGCGTACGCAATTCCCGCGTATCAGGACTATCTGGCGCGCAGCCGGGTGGGCGAGGGCTTGTCGCTGGCGTCGGCGGCGCGAATTGCGGTGGCTGAGAATGCCGCGAGCGGCAATGTGTTCAGCGGCGGTTTCGCGTCGCCGCCCTCCACGCGCAACGTCGAGTCGATCCAGGTCGACGACACCACCGGCCAGATCACGATTGCCTTCACGACACGCGTGGCCCCTGTTGGATCGAACACGCTGACGCTCGTGCCGTCAGTGCCTGACAACGCGGACGCGCCCACCGCACGGGTCGCCTTGAGCAAGGATGCGGCCCAGGGCGGCGCACTCACGTGGGAGTGTTTCGCGGGCGGCAAAACCGCGTCTTCGCTGCCTGCGCCTGGTGCAGGACCCGCTCCCGCCGATGCGCCCACCCTCGCGTCGAATCTCGCCCCGCCGGAATGCCGTTCGTGACCGGAGGCGGCAGATGATGCCGGATGACATGCGAGAGGGCGGAACGTCGTAGGAAGAACGTAAAGCGCTGATTTTTGGCCTATTTCAGCCCGGCCGGCGCACAGCAGGAGGAATTTTTTGTATAGTGCGCCGGTTGCTGACGCCCTCCGGTTAATCGATGCCCACCCCTTTCGCGCGGTACCTGTCTCTCATTCTGTTGGCTCTCGCGTTGGTGCTGCCTTATGCAGTCGTCAACCACACGTATCCGATTCCGACCTTCTACGCCGAATTCACCGCACTCGCGCTGTATCTGCTGACGGGGGCGGGCGTCGTGCTGCTGGTCGCGACCGCGAAGCCGCGCGTTGCGTTCGCGTCGCCGGTTGTTGCGCTGGTGCCGTTGCTGTTCGGGCTGTTGCTGATCACGCAATCGATTGTGTTGCCGGTGTCGCAACCGTCGATGAACTGGCTCGGCGGCGGTTTCCTGCTGGCGGCCTTCATGGCGACGCATGCCGGTTACGGCTTTACGCGCGTCAAGCTCGGCGATACGGCGTTGCGCTGGGCGGCCGGGGCGTTGATCGTCGGTGGGCTGTTTGCGGTGTTCAGTCAGGTGATCCAGTTGTTTCACCTCGAGACGCGCGTGTCGCCGCTCGTGGTGGCCTATAACGTGACCGTCGAGCGTCGGCCGTTCGGCAATATGGCACAGGCGAACCACCTCGCTACCTACATTGCGTTTGCGATGGCGGGCGCTCTGTTCCTCGTGCAGACACGCCGCCTCGCCGTCAGCATCTGGCTGCTCGTCTCGACGATTTTCGCCGTTGGCCTCGCGCTTACCGTGTCGCGCGGACCGTGGCTGCAAATGGGCGTGATCGTGGTGGCGGGTTTCTGGATGGCATTCGCGCAGACCCGCAACGAGCCGCTGCTTCGCCGCAGCAACCGCGAGTGGATCATTCCGATCGCGCTTGCAGTGCTGTTCTTCGTGGTCAACGCGGTGATCCGCTGGGCTAACGTGCGCTATCACCTCGAACTCGGGCAGTCGGCCGCAGAGCGCATGAAGGACGCGAGTCAGATCGCGCCGCGTCTCGCGCTGTGGAAGTACGGCTGGACGATGTTCAAGACGCATCCGTTGCTGGGCGTGGGTTGGGGCGAATTTCCGAGCTATCAGTTCGAGTACGTGAAGAAGCTCGGTGGTGTCGAGATCGCCAATAACTCGCACGATATTTTCATCGACCTGCTCGCGAAAACTGGCCTGATCGGCGTGGCGATCGTTCTGTTGGGGCTGGTGGCGTGGCTCGTGCGCGTGGTGCGCGCTCCACAAAGCGCGGCGCGTGTATTCGGCATCGCGCTGATCGGCGTGCTGACCATGCATGCGCTGGTCGAATATCCGCAGCAGTACATGTTCTTTCTGTTGCCCGCGATGTTCGTGTTCGGCGTGCTCGAGACGCGGCCGTTGCGGTTCGTGCCCGCGCGGCTTTCGTTCGGCGCGTTTGCGGTGGTGGTGTTTGGCGGGCTGGCGGCGCTGTATCCGGTGTATCGCGATTACGCGCGTGCCGAGGTGCTGTATTACGGTTCGCGTCCCGCCGAGCAATATGCGGCGGATCCGTCGTTCCTGTTCCGCGCGTGGGGCGAATACGGTATGGCGACGCTTCAGCCGATGAACGGCATGAACCTGCAACACAAACTCGACATGCACAAGCAGGCGATTGCGCTGCTGCCGGGCGAAACCGTGCTGCGACGTTATGCGGTGCTGCAGGCGCTGGGCGGCGATACGGCGGGCGCGCTCGACACGGTCGACCGTCTGAAGATTTTTTCTGAAGAGTTGAAGGACTGGCCGTCGCAGTTGGGCTTTCTGTACGAGCTCGTGGACGAACAGAAATCGCTGGCAGGTTTCAAGGACGAACTGGTCAAGCGCTTTGGCACGCCGCCGTCCAACGTGAATCAGGACGACGACAGCGACGACGATTGAGTTGTCGCTATCTGCACCGCAAATATAAAGAGCAGGCGGTAACAGGCGAGCGGGGCGATGACTTAAGCGGTCATCAACCCGCGACCCAATCCCCCGATTTCCCACCGTGCTTCTCCAGCACTTTCACATCGGTGATCGTCATCCCGCGATCGACTGCCTTGCACATGTCGTACACCGTCAGCAGGCCGACTTGCACGGCGGTTAGCGCCTCCATCTCCACGCCGGTCCGGCCAAGCGTTTCGACCTGAACCGTGCAGTGCACGCCGGGCAACGTTTCGTCGAGTTCGAAATCGACCTTGACGCGCGTCAGCGCGAGCGGATGACATAGCGGGATCAAATCGGCGGTGCGCTTCGATCCCTGGATCGCCGCGATTCGCGCGATGCCGATCACGTCGCCTTTTTTGGCATTGCCGTCGCGGATCAGCGCGAACGTTTCGGGCAGCATGCGGATCGAGCCGCGCGCAATCGCGATGCGCCGCGTTTCCTCTTTACCGCCGACATCCACCATATGCGCCTGGCCGGCAGCGTCGAAATGAGTGAGTTCAGGCATGGTTGGGCTCCTTAAGAGGGCGCCTATCATAGCAGCGCGGTCGCGGCGTGCCACGAGCGCGTTCCCGTGGTACGCGCAAAACCGCAAACCGCAAACCGCAAACCGCAAACCGCAAACCGCAAACCGCAAACCGCAAACCGGAAACCGGAAACCGGAAACCGGAAACCGCAGCGGCAGCCCTGCAGCAACCAAAGCGGCAGGCAGTGCAACCGTCTTGCAAAAAGCCCGCAACAGTCACGCAACAAGCCCGCCGAATCGCGCACACGACTGACTACAATTGCCTCATGCCCGCTATCTTAGTCCGAGCGGCGGGCGTCGCCTTTTGACTCCGTGCTACCGACCCTGCGATGCGTCCGAAACGGTTTCTTACTGCGTTATTGTCACTCGCGCTCGCGACCCCGCCGGGCGCGTTCGCCCAATCGTATTCCGCTTCGAGCATCGCGCTCAACACGCCCGCCGCGCAATCCGCCGACTCCCCGCTGGTGAGCGGCCCAACCGGGTCCTATGCCGATCCCCACGTCGATCCCATCGTGCCGCCCGCCATCGCGCAGGGCGTATTCGGCGTCTACGGCGGCGCGCAGAGCCGCTTCTCCGGCAATTCCGGCGTCACGAACTGGCGCAACCCGGTCGCCACGCAACAGTTGCCCGACCTCGGCAGCGGCGGCGCCGGCACGCTCACGCCGCAAGCCGAGCGCAAGCTCGGCGAACGCGTCATGCGCGACGTGCGCCGCGACCCCGACTACCTCGACGACTGGCTGGTGCGCGACTACCTGAACTCCGTCGCCGCGAAACTGGCTGCGGCGGCGAGCGCGCTTTATATCGGCGGCTATCGGCCGGACTTTGATCTGTTCGCGGTGCGCGACACGCAGATCAACGCCTTCTCGCTACCCGGTGGCTTTATCGGCGTGAACACGGGCCTGATCGTGACGACGCAAACCGAGTCGGAACTGGCGTCGGTCCTCGGTCACGAAATGGGACACGTACTGCAACGTCACATCTCGCGGATGATCACCGCCGGCGAGCACAGCACCTACGCCGCGCTCGCCGGCATGCTGTTCGCGGTGCTGGCGGGCGTGCTCGCGCACAGCGGTGACCTCGGCAGCGCGATCGCGCTCGGCAGCGAGGCGTACGCGGTCGACAACCAGTTGCGTTTCTCGCGTTCCGCCGAGCAGGAGGCCGACCGCGTCGGCTTTCTGCTGCTTGCAGGCGCGGGCTACGATCCCTACGCGATGAGCGCCTTCTTCGGCCGCCTCGATCGGGCGGCGATGAGCGACATGGGCGTGCCGGCCTACGCGCGCACCCATCCGCTGACTGGCGAACGGATCGCCGACATGGAAGACCGCGCGCGACGGGCGGCGTACCGGCAGCCGCATCAGTCGCCGGAATACGGTTTTGTGCGCGCGCGTGCGCGACTGCTGCAGGATCGCTCGCGCAGCGAATACGCCGACGAGATTTCGCGGATGCGCACCGAAATCGACGACCGCACGGCGCTCAACATCGCGGCCAACTGGTATGGGATCGCGTTCGGTCAGATGCTGCTCGAACGTTATGACGACGCGGCGGCGTCGCTCGCGACATCGCGTGCGACTTTCGCCGGCGGCGAGCGGAGCGAGGGCGAGCCCGCGCGCAGTTCGCCGAGCCTTGACGTGCTGGCCGCCGACATCGCGCGTCGTGCGGGCCACGCGGACGAAGCCGCCCGTCTCGCCGAATTCGCGCAGCAGCGCTGGCCGCAGTCGAATGCGGCGATCGACATGCATATCCGCACGTTGCTGACCTTGAAGCGCTATGCCGATGCGCAGGTGCTCGCGCAAAAGGAAACGCGCGCGCACCCCGACCAGCCGGCGTGGTGGCTCTATCTGGCGCAGGCCAGCGCGGGCAGCGGCGATGCGTTGACGCAGCATCGGGCGATGGCGGAAAAGTTTGCGCTTGAGGGAGCGTGGCCGTCGGCGATCCGGCAACTGAAGGACGCACGTGACCTGAAGACAATCGCCTACTACGACCTCGCGACCGTCGACGCAAGACTTCACGAGATGGAGAGCCGTTATAAGGAGGAGCGGCTCGACGAAAAGAGCTAGCGGATTCTGCTAACTACGGGGTCCGGGCACAGGTTCGCCCGACCGGTGCCACCCCAAGCGGACAAACTCTCAAACCCGCGCTGCCGGACTCGCCACGAACCCGAACCGTTCGGCGACATCCGCTCGTCGCACGGAATGCAGCGGCAGGCTGGTTTGCCCGTTCCAGTGGAATTCGCCGCCCAACGAATCGTCGGCGAGCGTGGCGTGTTCGGAGAAGATGTCCAGATCGTGATCGTGCAACACGGCGATTCTGGCTGGCGCCTGAACGTCGCCAAACAGAATCCCGCCTTCTTCATCGACGAACACGGCGGCCGGTTCGAACGCGCCGCCCGCCTGGTCCCGCAACGTGAGCGCGCCATCGGCATCCGCCGACAGTCGCACCACCCACGGCGTGTACCCCAACTCGACATACACCCGCTGCGGCCCATTCTGGAAATACCACTGCCCATGCTCGTCGGCATCGTAATTCCGGTTGATGAAGCCGAGCAATGCGTCGTGCCGGATCGGCGTGCCCGGCGAGCCGCTCGCCTGAGCCGCTTCGTCGCGCATGCGCCAGTTGCCGCGCCGGTCCAGCATCAGCCAGCCGGTGCAACTGGGAACGTTCGGCCACTTGGCCAATGCCTGCCTGACGATGTCATCCATGATCGATGTGCCGCTCCAGATAACCGAACACGCGCCGCGACAGCCAGTCGATACGGCCCGGGAACGGCCCGGTCATAAAGCCGGCGTGGCCGCCGTGCTCGGGTTGATCGAGTTCCACCGCCGCCGACACCTCCCGCGGCGACGGCAACGCCTCGGCCGGCAGGAACGGATCGTTGCGCGCGTTCAGCACGAGCGTCGGCACTTCGATGTGCGGCAGCAGCGGGCGCGTGGTCGCGGTGCTCCAGTAATCGTCGGTATCGCGAAAACCGTGCAGCGGCGCGGTCACCACGTTGTCGAACTCGTACATCGTGCGGCTCGCCAGCATCGCGTCACGGTCGAACAGACCCGGAAACTGGGCCAGCTTCTGCTCGGCTTTGCGTTTGAGCGTTTTCAGGAAACTGCGCGTGTAGACGAGGCCAAAGCCCTGCGACAACGCGCGGCCACCGGCATGCACGTCGATCGGCGCCGAAATCGCGGCAGCCGCCGAGACCACCGACGCGGCCCCGTCGCGCTGCTCGCCAAGCCAGCGCAGCAGCACGTTGCCGCCGAGCGACACGCCTGCCGCGACGATCGGCCCGCGATGCATGGCGCGCAGGCGTCGCAGCACCCAATCGACTTCGGCGCTGTCGGCGAGATGGTAGAAGCGCGGCAGGCGGTTTAGCGAACCGCTGCAACTGCGAAAGTGCGGGACGACGCCGTGCCAGCCGTACTGCTGCGCGGCCGACATCAACGACGCAGCATAATGCGACGCCGAACTGCCTTCGAGACCGTGAAACAGCACGAAGAGGGGAGCGTCGGGCGCGGGAACCGGCGGCGCGGACACAGCCAGGCTGTCATGCACGACCCAGTCGAGATCGATGAAGTCGCCGTCGGGCGTGTCCCAGCGTTCACGCCGGAACGACACCGATGGCCGGCGCGCGAACAGCGACGGAACGATGGTCTGCACATGCCGGTTCGGCAGCCAGAGCGGCGCGCGGTATAGCAGATCGACGGTTGCCTCGACGGCAGCCTCGGCGACGGCGCGGGCCGTGCCGGAGGAGAGAGGTTTATTGGGCGTCGAACTCATGCCGGCGTTAGAGCGAAAAATGAAAACGCGAGCCGGAAACGCGGCCCCGAGTCAGTGCAGCGAACCCTGGCCATGCCGCATCTTGGTGGCGAACTGGCTGGCGGCTTCGTTCGGCATCGGGCTCGCGTGAATGTGCGCGATGCGCCACTCGCCGCGTTCGTGGACCATCACGTAGGTCGTAAACACCATGTTGGGCGTGGCTTTCGGGTCGGCCGGACGATGCGCTTCGGCAATCGCATAGACGACGGTGCCGAGGCTGTCGTACACGCGAATATCGAGCGGTTCGATCGAAACGGGCGCGGTTTCGAGCTGGATCTGCAAGCCGGCGCGAATGCTTTCCAGGCCGTGCAGGTGGGAGCCGTCGGCGCAAATGCAGCTAACGAACTCCTCGTCGATCCACAGGCCCATCAAGCTGTCGATATTGACCTCGGCGATGGCCTGATAGTAGGCGTTCAGGGTATCGGCGGCGGCTTCGAAGATATGGGCAAAACGTGGCATGGCTCGTCAGTCTCTTGTGCGCGGCGCGCGGTTGCGGGGCAGCGGTCAGCGGGACAGTCCGGCGCACCGGACTTGTCGCCCCCCGGCGCCAGCATGTTCGCGCCGTGAGGCACGAACATGACGCGACGCGCTTAAGGGGCGTGCGGTACTGCAAGCAGCGAGTGTGGTTGATCGGCTCAGCGTTGCGCGAGCAGCATGCCGCGCAAATCGCCGAATACCTGTTCGGCGCTCAGTTGCTTGAGGCAGTTCAGATGACCGAGCGGACACTCGCGCTCAAAACAGGGGCTGCATTCGAGATGAAGCCATTGTACCTTCGCAAGCTCCGACAGGGGCGGGGTGTGGCGCGGATCGGTCGATCCGTACACGGCCACCAGCGGGCGGCGCAGCGCGGCTGCCACGTGCATCAGGCCGGAGTCGTTCGTGACCACGGCGTTGGCTCGCGAGATCAGCGCGCAAGCTTCGCCCAACGCGGTTTGCCCGCACAGGTTGCGCACGTTGGGCGCTTTCTCGGCGATGGCCTGCGCGAGCGGCGCGTCTTTCGGCGAGCCGAGCGCGACGATCTGCGTGTATGGGAACGACTGGCCGACCATCTGCGCGAGCGCCGCGAAATGCTCAGGCGGCCAGCGCTTGGCCGGACCATATTCGGCGCCGGGGCAGAACACCAGCAGCGGCACGCGCGTGTCGAGATTGAAGCGCGCCGACACGCGCGACGCTTCGTTCAGGTCCGCGTCGAGTCGCGGCATCGGCAGGTCGTCGGGAATCTTCGCGCCGGGCGCGTAGGCGAGGGCGGCGTACTGGCCGACCATCGGCGGGCGCTCGTCCTTGCGCGGATTCGCGTGACGCACGTTCAACAGGCCGTAGCGGCTTTCGCCGGTGTAGCCGATGCGCAGCGGAATGCCCGCCATCCACGGAATCAGCGCGGATTTGAGCGAGTTCGGCAGCACGTAAGCCGCGTCGTAGCCGACGTCGCGCAAATCGCTCGCCAGTTGCCAGCGGCGCAGCATTTGCAGTTTGCCGTGCGCGAGGTCGGTGGCGTAGACGTCGCGGATTTCCGGCATGCGTTCGAGCACGGGCGCGACCCACGAGGGCGCGACCGCGTCGATGACGATGCGGGGATGCAATTTCACGAGGCGCGCAAACAGCGGCTGCGCCATCAATGCGTCACCGATCCAGTTCGGTGCGATAACCAACGCGCGACGCATCAGAGTGAGTGTCCGGTGTCGAAACGAAACGCTGCGCGCGCAGTGCGCGTGGCGTTCGGATAGGTAAAAGGGGAAAAACCGCTTGCCGCGTGACGCCATTCCGGCCATGCCGGTGGCACCGCGACTGCGGCTTTGCTGCTGTGGTGCGCGTGACGTCGAGTGTGTTCTAGCGTGGGCGTGCCGGCGGTCGGGGCGTGTTCGAGGCCGATTCGTATAAAGCTGAATCGGACAACGGAACAGACGGGCGACGACACGAACTACGAAGTCAATGTCGAACCAGACATCGCTCCGCTCATCCGGCAGTAACCCGCCGACCTGACAACCCACGCACTTCAAATCGAGGCCGAAACCTCACCGCTCGACAAACAGCGCCGCCAGTCACAACGCACGATGTGCCGGGTTCAGTGACCCCGGACCACTTCGCCGTCGCGCAGTTTGTACCGCGTGCTGCAATACGGGCACTTCGCTTCGCCGTGCGTGACGTCGATAAAGACGCGCGGATGTGCGCTCCAACGCGGCATGTTCGGGTTCGGGCAGTAGGCCGGAAGGTCTTTTGCCGACAGTTCGACCAGCGGCATTTCCTTGATTTCGCTCATGGGACTTTCTCGTTGTATGCAGGGTGCGGGCGTTGCGCCGGGATCCGGCCCCAGCCGTGAGGCCAGGCAGAAAAACCGGCGCAGCGCGCGTTAGATCTTGGTGAGCCAGTGCGCGTACTTGTCGCTCTTGCCGTTCACGATGTCGAAGAAGCCCGACTGCAGCTTCTCGGTGATCGGACCGCGCGAGCCCGAGCCGATAGTACGGTTGTCGAGTTCGCGGATCGGCGTGACTTCGGCGGCAGTGCCGGTGAAGAACGCTTCGTCGCAGGTATAGACCTCGTCGCGCGTGATGCGTTTTTCGATGACCTGGATGCCCGCGTCGCGCGCCAGCGTGATGACCGTGTCGCGCGTGATGCCGTCGAGGCACGACGACAGGTCGGGCGTGTACAGCTTGCCGTTATTCACGAGGAAGAAGTTCTCGCCCGAACCTTCCGACACGTAGCCGTCGACGTCGAGCAGCAGCGCTTCGTCGTAGCCGTCGGCGATGGCTTCCTGGTTGGCGAGGATCGAGTTCACGTACCAGCCCGACGCCTTCGCGCGGACCATCGACACGTTCACGTGATGGCGCGTGAACGACGACGTCTTCACGCGGATGCCCTTCGCGATGCCGTCTTCACCGAGGTAAGCGCCCCACGGCCACGCGGCGATTGCCACGTGAATGGTGTTGCCTTTGGCCGACACGCCGAGCTTTTCCGAGCCGACCCAGATGATCGGACGCAGATAGCACGATTCGAGCTTGTTTTCGCGGACCACTTCGCACTGCGCGGCGGCGAGCGTTTCGTGGTCGAACGGCACGTCCATCTGGAAAATCTTGGCCGAGTTCAGCAGACGCTTGGTGTGCTCCTGCAGACGGAAGATCGCGGTGCCGCCGTCGGCCGTCTTGTAGGCGCGCACGCCCTCAAAGACGCCCATGCCGTAGTGCAGCGTGTGGGTAAGCACGTGGACCTTGGCATCGCGCCAGTCGATGAGCTTGCCATCCATCCAGATCTTGCCGTCGCGGTCGGCCATTGACATACGATTCTCCAGCAGTGCGTTATGAGTGCCCCCAGACCTGACGCTGCGCGCAGGCTCCCCGTGGAGCAAGAAAACCGGGGTGGCCCGTTGGTTTCCCGTGCGGCGTGCTGCCCAAGGGAGACTTTCTTCGGGGCCTAATCAAGAGCGTTATTTTAGCGTCTTTTGCACACGGAACGGGCATTTGGCCGCAGGCCCGGCGCTATAATCCGGCGCACGCATAAATCAAATCCGGATACGCCAGCGGGTGTCTGACTTTCCTGGCGTCGACCTCCCTTCGTTGCCGCGCCTTGCGCGGGCGCGCTACGCCTGATGCCTGCTCGTCTGTCAGATCTCGATCGCCGTGCCTTCCGTCAGGGCGCGCGCGACTACGCACCCACCCTGATGGCGATTTTCTCGTGGGGGCTGGTCACCGGCATCGCGATGAGCAAGTCGGTGCTGACGCTGCCGCAGTCGCTCACCATGTCGCTGCTGTGCTACGCCGGCTCGTCGCAATTGGCGGTGCTGCCGCTGCTCGCCGCCAAACTGCCGATCTGGACCGTGCTGCTCACAGCGGCCATGGTCAACACGCGTTTCGTCATTTTCAGCGTCGGCCTCGCGCCGCATTTCTCCTATCTGCCGATGTGGCGGCGCATCGTGCTCGGCTATTTCAACGGCGACGTCATCTATCTGCTGTTCCAGAAGAAGAGCTTCGCGCCGGGTTACGTGCCGGGTAAGGAGGCTTACTACTGGGGCATGGCGCTGTCGAGCTGGCTGTCGTGGCAGGTGTCGTCGATTGCGGGCATCCTGCTCGCGAGCCTGATCCCCGATAACTGGGGGCTGGCGCTGGCGGGCACGCTGGCCTTGCTGCCCATCATGGTCTCGGCGATCGCGACGCGTTCCACGCTGGTGGCGGTCGCGATTGCGGGCGTCGTCTCGCTGCTCGCTTTCGACCTGCCGTACCGGCTCGCGCTGCCGCTTGCGGTGATTGCGGCGATCGTGGCCGGCAGCGCCGCCGACCTGATGGTCGAGCGCGCCGATCTGCGCCGCATCCGCAACAGCGCCGGAGATTCCCGATGACATCCACGCAAATCTGGCTCGCCATTTTCGGCATGACCTTCGTCACCGCTTTGACACGCGCGATGTTTCTAATCGGCGGCGAGCGCACGGTTTTGCCGGGTCGTGTGCAACGGATGTTGCGCTACGCGCCGGCCGCGGCGCTGGCCGCCGTGGTGTTGCCCGACGTGCTGGCGACGCCCGACGGCCTGTCGTTCGCGCCGTCCAATCACGAGTTTTACGCGACGCTGGCTGGTCTCGGCTGGTTTTTGTGGCGGCGCACCATGCTCGGCACGATTGTCACCGGAATGGTCGTGTTCACTCTGTTGCGCGTCTTCATGTAATTGGAACGATTGAAAATGTTGCGTCGCACCACGGCAGGCTTATCTTCAAATACGCGTCATTCGCCCAGTTGCGGGTCAGAAGGCAGTTTGGATCGGTTAAAATGCTCGTTTCCGGGTTGAGCGCGCCGGTGCAGGGCGCGAGAACTGCGGCCATGCCGCCCGCGCCCGATCCTGTGGAGCCGCCGTTGTGCAAAAGCGCTGGAGTCTGCCGCGCTTGAAGCGCGCGCGTCGCCCGTCACCGCCTTCTCATCAACTCGCACACACACGCCCATGAACAAGGTATTGCGTCTCTCCGATCTGATCGCCGAAGGCAAGTTGTCCGGCAAACGCGTGTTTATCCGCGCCGATCTGAACGTGCCGCAGGACGATCAAGGCAACATCACCGAAGACACCCGTATCCGCGCCTCCGTGCCGGCTATCAAGGCGGCGCTCGACGCAGGCGCGGCCGTGATGGTCACGTCGCACCTGGGCCGCCCGACCGAGGGCGATTTCAAGCCGGAAGACTCGCTCGCACCGGTCGCCAGGCGCCTCGCCGACCTGCTCGGCCGCGACGTGCCGCTGGTGGCGAACTGGGTCGAAAACGGCGTGAACGTGGCGCCGGGTTCGGTCGTGCTGCTGGAAAACTGCCGCGTCAACAAGGGCGAAAAGAAAGATTCCGACGAGCTCGCGCAGAAAATGGCGAAGCTCTGCGACATCTACGTGAACGACGCGTTCGGCACCGCACACCGCGCCGAAGCCACCACCCACGGCATCGCGAAGTACGCGCCGGTCGCTTGCGCCGGTCCGCTGCTCGCGGCTGAACTCGAAGCGCTCGGCAAGGCGCTCGGCGCGCCGAAGCGTCCGCTGGTGGCGATCGTCGCCGGCTCGAAGGTGTCGACCAAGCTGACCATTCTGAAGTCGCTCGCCGACAAGGTGGATCAGCTGATCGTCGGCGGCGGCATTGCCAATACGTTCATGCTGGCTGCCGGCCTGAAGATCGGCAAGTCGCTGGCCGAAGCCGATCTGCTCGAAGAAGCCAAAGCCATTATCGAATCCGCGAAGGCCCGTGGCGCCTCGGTGCCGATCCCCGTCGACGTGGTCACCGCGAAAGAGTTTTCGCCCACCGCCAAGGCCGAAATCAAGGCAGTCGCCGATGTTCAAGACGACGACATGATCCTCGACATCGGACCGGAAACCGCGAAAACGCTCGCCTCGCAGCTCGAAAAGGCCGGCACGATCGTGTGGAATGGCCCGGTCGGCGTGTTCGAATTCGACCAGTTCGGCAACGGCACGAAGACGCTGGCAGACGCGATCGCCAAGTCGGGCGCGTTCTCGATTGCAGGCGGCGGCGACACGCTCGCGGCCATCGCCAAGTACGGCATCCAGGAAAAAATCAGCTACATCTCGACGGGCGGCGGCGCCTTCCTCGAGTTCCTCGAAGGCAAGAAGTTGCCGGCTGTCGAAATCCTGGAATCGCGGGCTTAACGTGACGACGCGCTCCCCCTCGACAAAGTCTGCTAAAACGCGCGGCGCCAAACCGGCGCGCGGCACCGCAGCAACGACGGCAGGGGAGCGCGCAGTGCGCTCCGCCGCCACTCCGGCGGCGTCTGCAGCGTCAGTTGAAGCAGAACAATCCGGCTCGTCTCTCGCGCTCGCGGAGTTGACCACGGCCACCATCGACGAAGCAGCAGAATCGTCCGTTGACCCTGTTGCGCAGAACGCGCCGTCGCAGGCTGAACTCCCGCACGAACACGCAGAGCTCGCGCCCCCACCGGCACCCCCCGTGCTGGTCTCGAACACCGCCTTTACCAATAAAGCGACGCTGGTTTCAACCGGCGCGCAACCCCTCGCATCATCTTTCGGTGCGCAGCCTCCGCATCCGACTCGCAGCGCTTTTCCCAGCGATCCCATCCAGACGAGGAGACTCATGCATCGCGCTACCAAGATTGTCGCTACCATCGGACCGGCTTCCAGCACGCCGGAAGTCCTGCTGCAAATGATTCAGGCAGGAGCGGACGTGGTGCGGCTCAATTTCTCGCACGGCACCGCCGACGACCACCGCCAACGCGCCGAATTCGTGCGCGAGGCGGCCCGTCAGGCCGGCCGCGAAGTCGCCATCATGGCGGACCTGCAGGGCCCGAAAATCCGGGTCGGCAAATTTGAAAACGGCAAGATCATGCTCGTTGCCGGCGAGCCGTTCATCCTCGACGCCGAATGCGAACTCGGCAACGAACAACGCGTCGGTCTCGATTACAAGGACCTGCCGCGCGATCTGAAAGCAGGCGACGTGCTGTTGCTCAACGACGGCCTGATCGTCCTGAACGTCGCACGCGTAATTGGCAGCGAGATTCACACGATCGTGAAGATCGGTGGCGAGCTGTCGAACAACAAGGGCATCAACCGTCAGGGTGGCGGTTTGACGGCCCCCGCGCTGACCGCGAAAGACATGGAAGACATCCGCACGGCGATGTCGCTCGGTGTCGATTACGTGGCCGTGTCGTTCCCGAAGAACGCGACCGACATGGAAATGGCCCGGCAACTGGCGAACATCGCCGGTGCGCCGTACGGCATCAAGCCGAAGATGATCGCGAAGATCGAGCGCGCCGAAGCGATTCCGGCGCTGCAAGGCATTCTCGACGCGTCGGACGGCATCATGGTCGCGCGCGGCGATCTGGCGGTGGAAGTGGGCAATGCCGCAGTGCCGGCGCTGCAAAAGCGGATGATCCGCATGGCGCGCGAGTCGAACAAGTTCGTGATCACCGCGACCCAGATGATGGAGTCGATGATCTACGCGCCGGTGCCGACCCGCGCCGAAGTGTCGGACGTCGCGAACGCGGTGCTCGACGGCACGGACGCGGTGATGCTGTCGGCGGAATCGGCGGCGGGCAAATACCCGGTGCAGACCATCGAGACGATGGCGGCGATCTGCGTCGAAGCCGAGAAGTCGGAACAGTCGGAACTGGACAAGGATTTCCTCGACCGCACGTTCACCCGCATCGACCAGTCGATCGCGATGGGCGCGCTGTTCACGGCGTTCCACCTTGGCGCGAAGGCGATTGTCGCGTTGACCGAATCCGGCTCGACCGCGTTGTGGATGTCGCGTCACTGGACCCACGTGCCGATCTTCGCGCTCACGCCGCGAATCGGCAGTGAGCGTGCCATGGCGCTGTACCGCAACGTGACTTCGCTGCATCTGGACACCAACACCGACCGCGACACCGCGTTGCAACAGGCGCTGGAAACCGTGGTGAAGAAGGGTTACGCGTCGCACGGCGACATGGTCGTGCTGACCGTCGGCGAGCCGATGGGTCAGGCTGGCGGCACCAATACGCTGAAAATCGTGCGGGTCGGCGAGCCGTATTGAGAAGTGACTGCTTGATCGGCGCAGGGTCGATTGAGCGGTGCAGACTGACATGCCCCGCGAGAGGCGGCACACAGGCTTCAATTGCGTCTGGAAGCGCCAGGAACGCTCGACGTTTTAAGCCATCGTGTGACGGGCATGCAGTTTGCACCGCGGAAAAATCGCCAAATAGATGCCGACGGCACAAGAATTCGTTTCAATCTATGGAGTTAAAGCATGCCTCTCGTATCAATGCGTCAACTGCTGGACCATGCCGCCGAAAACGGTTATGGCCTTCCGGCATTCAACGTGAACAATCTGGAGCAGGTGCAGGCCATCATGGCAGCGGCCGACAAGGTCAATGCCCCGGTCATCATGCAGGCGTCCGCGGGCGCACGTAAGTACGCTGGCGAAGCGTTCCTGCGTCATCTGATCGAAGCAGCGGTCGAGTCGTATCCGCATATTCCGGTCGTGATGCACCAGGACCACGGGCAGTCGCCGGCGGTCTGTATGGCGGCGATTCGCAGCGGTTTCACCAGCGTGATGATGGACGGTTCGCTCGAGGCCGACGGCAAGTCGGTGGCATCGTACGAGTACAACGTGGACGTGTCGCGCAAGGTCGTTGAAGCGGCGCACTCCATCGGCATCACGGTCGAGGCTGAACTGGGCGTGCTCGGTTCGCTCGAAACCATGCAGGGCGACAAGGAAGACGGCCACGGCGCGGAAGGCAAGATGACCCGCGAGCAATTGCTGACCGACCCGGAGCAGGCAGCCGACTTCGTCAAGCTGACGCAGTGCGACGCGCTGGCCATCGCGATCGGCACCTCGCACGGCGCGTACAAGTTCAGCAAGAAGCCCACGGGCGACATTCTGTCGATTCAGCGCATCAAGGAAATTCACCAGCGCATTCCGAACACGCACCTGGTGATGCACGGTTCGTCGTCGGTGCCGCAGGAACTGCTGGCTGAAATCCGCGAATTCGGCGGCGATATGAAGGAAACCTACGGCGTGCCGGTCGAAGAAATTCAGGAAGGCATCCGTAACGGCGTGCGCAAGGTCAACATCGACACCGACCTGCGTCTGGCGATTACCGGCGCGATCCGCCGCTACATGGCGACCAACCCGGGCAAGTTCGATCCGCGCGATTATCTGAAGCCGGCGCGCGAAGCGGCGATGAAGGTTTGTATCGACCGTTACATGCAATTCGGCTGCGAAGGCCAGGCTGGCAAGATCAAGCCGCTCTCGCTTGATAAAATCGCGGAGAAGTACAAGTCGGGCGAGCTGGCGCAGGTCGTCCGTTAAGCTGTAACAGGCTCTACACCTGGCCATCCGGCCAGGTTGTCGTTAGATCGCCGTTCCCGCATCATCGGGGGAACGGCGTTTCCCTTTTGTTCCGGTCACACTTTTTGCCTCACTTTTAGCGAACCACGACGATGTCTACCCTCTACGAATCTACGCTCCACTCGCTGCCGCTGCTCGGCCGCGGTAAAGTCCGCGACAACTATGCGGTGGGCAACGACCAGTTGCTGATCGTCACGACCGACCGTCTGTCGGCGTTCGACGTCATCATGGGCGAGCCGATTCCGAATAAGGGTCGCGTGCTCAACGAAATGGCGAACTTCTGGTTCGACAAACTCGCGCACGTGGTGCCGAACCATCTGACGGGCGTCGCGCCCGAATCCGTGGTCGCGGCCGACGAAGTCGAGCAGGTGAAGGGCCGGGCGGTAGTCGTCAAGCGCCTCGAGCCGATTCTGGTCGAAGCGGTGGTGCGCGGCTACCTGGCCGGCAGCGGCTGGAAAGACTACCAGGCAACCGGTTCGGTGTGCGGCGTCGAACTGCCGCCGGGCCTGCAAAACGCACAGAAGCTGCCTGAGCCGATCTTCACGCCGGCAGCCAAGGCCGAAATGGGCCATCACGACGAAAACATCACGTACGACGACATGGAGCGCCGCATCGGCACCGAACTGTCGGCCACGATCCGCGACATCTCGATCAGGCTGTACAAGGAAGCGGCGGATTACGCGGCGACCCGCGGCATCATCATCGCGGACACGAAGTTCGAATTCGGTCTGGACAACCACGGCAAGCTGTACCTGATGGACGAAGCGTTGACCGCCGACTCGTCGCGCTTCTGGCCGGCTGACCAGTATCAGGTCGGCACCAACCCGCCGTCGTTCGACAAGCAGTTCGTGCGCGACTGGCTCGAAACGCAGGCGTGGGCGAAAGAACCGCCGGCGCCGAAGCTGCCGGACGACGTGGTCACGAAGACGGGCGAAAAGTATCAGGAAGCGCTCGAACGTCTGACCGGTCAGAAGCTCGCCTGATTACGCGCTTGTCGTATCAGTACCGTTCGAGAAACAGGGAAGCCGTAAGATGAGTGAAGCTCAAACTGCCCATACGCATGGCGCGCCGGTCGTCGGCGTGCTGATGGGCTCCAGTTCCGACTGGGAAGTCATGAAGAACGCCGTGGCGATTTTGCAGGAATTCGGCGTGCCGTACGAAGCGAAGGTTGTGTCGGCGCACCGTATGCCCGACGAAATGTTCGCCTATGCTGAAAGTGCGCGTGAGCGCGGCATCCGCGCGATCATCGCGGGCGCGGGCGGCGCGGCGCATCTGCCGGGCATGCTGGCCGCGAAGACCACGGTGCCGGTGCTCGGCGTGCCGGTCGCGAGCAAGTATCTGAAGGGCGTCGATTCGTTGCACTCCATCGTGCAGATGCCGAAGGGCGTGCCGGTTGCGACGTTTGCGATCGGCGAAGCGGGTGCGGCGAATGCTGCGCTGTTCGCGGTGTCGCTGCTCGCCGGCACGAGCGACGAATACGCGGAGAAACTGGCTGCGTTCCGCGTGCGCCAGAACGAAGCGGCTCACGCAATGGTATTGCCGGCGCTGTAATCGCGCGGGCTGATTGATATAAGACGTCCCCTGTCTGACCCCCGGCCGGGTGCCTGTTTTTCTCAAGGCCTACCCGGCCGCGACCGACCACTAAGATGAACCCAGACAACACACCGGTTTCACCGATTCTGCCAGGCGCATGGCTTGGCATGGTCGGTGGCGGCCAGCTCGGCCGCATGTTCTGTTTTGCCGCCCAGTCCATGGGCTATCGCGTCGCCGTACTCGACCCGGACGAAAACAGTCCGGCGGGCGCCGTCGCCGATCGCCATCTGCGCGCGGCTTACGACGACGAAGCGTCGTTGACCGAACTCGCGCGGCTGTGCGCGGCGGTGTCGACCGAATTCGAGAACGTACCGGCCGCGAGCCTCGACTTTCTCGCGAAGACCACGTTCGTGAGCCCGGCGGGCCGCTGCGTGGCCGTCGCCCAGGACCGGATTGCCGAGAAGCGATTTATCGCGTCGTCGGGCGTGACGGTGGCGCCGCACGTAGTGATCGAGTCGTCGGACGCGCTCGCCGCGCTCGACGACGCCGCACTCGAAGCCGTGCTGCCGGGCATCCTCAAAACGGCCCGCATGGGCTACGACGGCAAAGGCCAGATTCGCGTACGCAATGCCGAAGAAGTGCGCGAGGCGCATGCGTCGCTCGCCGGTGTTGCCTGCGTGCTGGAAAAACGCCTGCCGCTGAAGTTCGAAGTGTCCGCGTTGATCGCGCGCGCTTCGAGCGGCGCGTCGGTGGTCTATCCGCTAGCGCAGAACACTCACCGCGACGGTGTGCTGTCGCACACCATCGTCCCCGCGCCGGACGCAAGCCCGACGCTGGTCGAGCAGGCCCAGCAAGCCGCGCTGCAAATCGCCGAGAAGCTTGGCTACGTGGGCGTGCTGTGCGTGGAGTTTTTCATCCTCGAAGACGGTTCGCTGGTCGCCAACGAAATGGCGCCGCGTCCGCACAATTCCGGCCATTACACCGTCGACGCCTGCGCGACCAGCCAGTTCGAACAGCAGGTTCGCGCGATGACCGGCATGCCGCTCGGCGACACGCGTCAGCACTCGCCGGCCGTCATGCTGAACATTCTCGGCGACGTGTGGTTCCCGGACGGCCCGAAGGGCGCTGCGGTCACGCCGCCATGGCACGAAGTCGCGGCGATGCCGGCGGCGCGTCTGCATCTGTACGGCAAGGAAGAAGCACGCTGTGGCCGCAAGATGGGTCATATCAACTTCACGGCGGCGTCGCTCGAAGAAGCCCGCACGGCTGGGCGCGATTGCGCGCGGCTTCTGCACATCATCACGAGCTGACGCGAGCACCATGCCGGATCAACAGAAACCCGCTGAAGGCGCCGCGAGCGCATTGCCTGTGAGCGCCGCGCAGATCGAGCACGCGGCTGCGTTGCTCGACGCGGGTGGTCTGGTCGCATTCCCGACCGAGACCGTGTACGGACTCGGCGGCGACGCCGAGAGTCCGGATGCCGTCGCGCGCATTTACGCGGCGAAGGGCAGGCCGGCGAATCATCCCGTCATCGTGCATCTGGCGCCGCAGGGTGATCCGAATTACTGGGTCGAGCATTTACCCGCTGAAGCGCAGCGTCTGATCGACGCGTTCTGGCCCGGCCCGCTTACGTTGATTCTGAAGCGAGCCGCGCGGATTCCGGCAGCGGTCAGTGGCGGGCAGGATTCCGTGGGGCTGCGTTGCCCGTCGCATCCGGTGGCGCAAGCGCTGCTGGAAGCGTTCAGCGCTTTGCGCTGCGGACATGGCGGCGTGGCCGCGCCATCGGCGAATTGCTTTGGGCATGTGAGCCCGACCACGGCGCAGCATGTGCGCGACGAGTTCGGCAGTTCGATTCACGTGCTCGACGGCGGCGCGTCCGATGTCGGCATCGAATCGACCATTCTCGATTTGTCGCGCGGTTTTCCCGCGCTGTTGAGACCGGGCCGCGTGACGCCGCAAGATATCGCCGACGTCCTCGGCGAAGCGCCGCGTCTACCCGACGGTTCGGATGCTACCGCGCCGCGTGCTTCTGGCACGTTGAAAGCGCATTACGCGCCGCGCACGCCGTTGGCGCTGTTGCCGTTTGGTGCGCTGGAGCCGTTGCTGATCGCGCGTGATGCGGGCGAGCGAGTGGCGCTGGTGGCGCGCGCATCGCGTGCCGGTCATTGGGCCGATGCCGAAGGTGTGCATTTCATCGCCGCGCCCGAAGATCCGCACGTCTACGCGCGTGAGTTGTATGGCTTGCTGCGCGCGTTGGATCGAGCGAACGTCACGCAGATTCTGATCGAGAAGTTGCCGGATACGATCGAATGGATCGCGGTGAACGATCGTTTGGGACGTGCAGCAGCGGCTTTCGAGGCGCAGAGCTGACGGCGTTGGGTTTCATCGCTCGTGATGGCTGGCGGCGATTCGTTTTTTCAAATGAGTCGTTAGTGGGCCACTGGTAGCCGACTGGCCATACACGCAACCAGGCATTCCCGCGACATTCGCACCAACCGTCCACCGCAATAAAAAACGCCCGGCATAACTATGCCAGGCGCTTTCGATACACCAGGTACTGCGCGCCATCAGGCGCGCGTCCCTCATTCCGTTACTTACCCAAACCGCTCGCAGCAATCTGCGTCTGAACGTACTGCGCGAACAGCGCGTGCGTGTGCGTGCTCGGGTGCACCGTATCGGCGAACATGTAGGTTTGGTCGGCGCCGGCCACCGTGTAGGTTTGCGGCGAGCAGAACAGCGACGAACCGAACTGCGCACCGTACTCGGCCGGGGTAAGACCGTTGGTCGCCGCCGGATTCGCCGTACCGTAGGCCGTTGCGTTCGCGACCATGTTGGTGAGATTACATGCCGTGCCGGTGTTCGACACCGTGAAGCCCAGCGCCTTGTAGTTCGGCAACTGCTGATCGAGCCACGTGAACGCGTCGGCGACGACCACCTTGCCGGTTCCCAGGAGGCCGTAGGCCGTCAGGGCCTGAATCAGGATGCCGTTGTAAGCTGCAGTGACGCCCGACAACAGCGCAGCCGCGCCAGGCGTTGCTGCTTCGGCGGCGACGCCGAGCGGCGTATTGCCGATGTCCGGCACCGTCGACACCACCACGTGGGTCGCACCCGAAGCAACGATGGTATTGATTTGTGCAGCGAGCGCGACAGCGGCCTGCGCGACCTGCGGGTTGGCCAATTGCTGCAGGTAGCCGGCGATGAACGTCACCTGACCTGCCTGCGTGAGTGGCAATCCGCTGGTCGGGTATTGCGTCTGCAGCGCTGCGCCGAGGGCAGCTAGGCTTCCGGTGGTATCGGCAAACTGGAAGATGTCGTTCGCGCCGCCGTTGATCAGCACGAGCTGGTTCGAATTGAAGCTCGTATGCGCGCTCAGGTAGTTCTGCACCTGAGTCACGACCGGCACCGTCGTGGCCGCCGCATTGTTCGGCGCCCAACCTTCGCCTTCAGCATTGACGACATCCGAGCCGCCCTGCGCGTAACCCAGGCCGCCCGTTGCGGTCAGCGGCTGACCGAAGCCGCCGAGGTACGCCGCCGTCAGCGTGTCGCCGTAGTATTCGGCGACCTTCTGCGTCCACACTTCGCCCGGGTTGGTCGTGAAGCGGCCGCCGCCGAAGCTCGCCTGAATCACCGGTGCATAGGTGCCGACGTCTGACAGGCTGTCGCCGAACGACACCACCTGCAATTTGACGCCCCCTGCCGGCGTGCTGCTGCTCGAATTGTTGTTGTCGCTACCGCCGCCGCAGGCAGCGAGCATCGCGAACGCGGCGCTTGCCACGGCGATCTGTTTGACACGCAACCATTGCTGTTTTTTCGATGCTGTTTGCTTCATGTTGACTACATCTCCTCGTATGTGTGGCCTTTGCGCCATGTGTTGCAGGCAGCGTCCACCGCGTCGGCGGCGTGAGCGCAGCTTACAGAATTTTTCACGGTCTGCGCGGCGTTTGAAACGCAGCTTGATGGTTTTCACCGATGCCGGATTGATCACCCGTTTGGTCGCTCGATGCAGGATTCATCAGCGGCGAGCCGGCGGCGCGGCGCGCATGATAATTCGCTGCCCACGCGGGCGGCGCGAACAGCGCGCGCCACTTGTTGCGCCAGCCGCGCACGCTCGCGAAATCGGCGGCCATCGACGCCCATTCGTGAAACGTCGCCTTCAGCGGGTTATAGGTGTGAAGCGGCTCGACGATGCCGTACACCGGCGCGTCGTGTGAATCTTCGTCGACATAGCTGCCGAACAGGCGGTCCCAGAGCACCAGCACGCCCGCATAGTTCCGGTCGATATAACGGTCGTTGCGCGCGTGGTGCACGCGATGAATGGACGGCGTATTGAACACGTATTCGAGCCAGCCGAGCTTGCCGATGGCCTGCGTATGCACGAAAAACTGGAAGCCGAGATTGATCAGCACGATCGCGACGATCTGCTTCGGTGGAAAGCCGAGCACGGCAAGCGGGATCCAGAACAGCCACATGCCGGCGACCGGATACATCAGGCTCTGACGGAACGCAGTCGAAAAATTCATCCGCTCCGACGAGTGATGCACGACGTGTGCGGCCCACAGCCAGCGCACCCGATGGCTGCATCGATGGAACACGTAGTAGAGCAGGTCTTGCGCAACGAACAGCACGATGAACGACACCCACGTCGCCGGCCATGTGTGGATGCGGTAGTGCTCGTAGAAGAAAGCGTAGACGGGGATGATGGCGAGCCACGCGAGCTTGTCGGCGGCCTGCTGCATGAGGGCGAGCGCGGCGTTGCACAGCGTGTCGCGCCAGCTATAAAGCTGCGCGCCCGGCCGTGTGCGCCGCAGGTGCCACGCCTCCCAGCCGATGCATGCGAGAAAGACTGGCGCCATGGCGAGCAGCAGCAATTCGGCATCGAATTGCATGGTGTCTTCCTCCGTGGTCCCTGACCGCTGCGTGGTCGCAGCGGGTGGTGTCGTTGTCGTTCGAGTGTGCCGCGCGATGCCCTGCGTTTGCGCGGCTTATGCTGCATGTTGCGTGTTTGCCTCGCGTTTCACACGCGTGTCAAACACTGCCCGACAGCGTACACGCTCAGGACGTTGCCGCGCGCGCCTTCGCTAGAATGAATCCTCAGTGGCTCGCGCGCTTGCGCGGGTTTTTCCTGGGCTTGCTGCGCGGCTCTTCGACGGGATCGGCGACCTTGGTAAAACCTTGCGACGGCCCTTCATAGACCCATTCGAGCAACGCGTCGTGCGCGGCGCGCGCGGCTTCCGAATGCGGATCGTTGATCAGGCTCACGACCACGTAACTGTTACCGTCCGCCGATGCCACATAGCCTGCAATTGCACGCACGTCGCGCAACGTGCCGGTCTTGATGTGCGCATTGCCGCCCGCGCCACGATTGGTCAGGCGGTTGCGCATCGTGCCGTCGACACCCGCAATCGGCAGCGACTCCACGAATACCTGCGCGACCGGGCTCGCGTTGGCCCGCTGCAGCAGATCGGCGAGCGACAGTGCGGTGACGTGTTCGTCGCGCGACAGACCCGAGCCGTTGTCGAGCGACAGGTATTGCATGTCGACGGCATCGCGGCGCAAAAACGCCTCGATTGCACGAGCCGATTTGGCCGGCGTCGCCGGCGGTTTTTCTTCGGCCGCGCCGATCGTCAGGAACAGATTGCGCGCCATCGTGTTGTTGCTGAACTTGTTGATGTCGCGAACGATGTCGGACAGCACCGGCCCCTCGTGCGTCGCCACGAGTTTCGCGCCGAACGGCACCGCGCCTTCGCGCGTCGCGCCGGTGAAGGTGCCGCCGGTCTGCTGCCACAGCGCGAGGAAACCGCCTGCAAAAAATGCCGAGTGATCGAGTACAGCCACGTTGATCGTGCGCGGATCGCAGTGCATCGAGTAGTCGCCGGTGAACGACGCGATCACGGTGCCGTTCGGCTGCGGCGTCACGGTCGGCGAAACCGAGGCTGCGTCGCCACGGCACGGGCCGTTGACTGCGCGCATCTGGTTGTCGATCTGCAATTGCGACAGCGCGGGCAGCACGTCGATCGTGACCTTGCCGTCGGGCGACGGCGTCAGCGTGAACGACAGCGATTTAAACGCGTAGAGCAGCGGATCGGGGCCGACGTTGTAAGGCGCGGTGGCGTCGTCGTCGAACGGCGGCAGGTCGCGCGTGGACGGATCGAAGTAGCGCTTGTCGAGCACCAGCGCGCCGTCGATTCCGTTAATACCCGCCTTGTGGATCTTCTGAACGAGGTCGATCAGTTCTTCGGGCACGAGCTTCGGATCGCCGGTGCCCTGAATGTACAGATTGCCGTGCAGCACGCCGTTACCGTCGAGCGTGCCGTCCGCGTAGGCGGTGGTGCGCCAGCGGTAGTCGGGGCCGAGAATCGACAGGCCGGAATAAGTGGTGACGAGCTTCATCGTCGACGCGGGCATCATCGGCTTGCCCGCGTTCAGCGCGAGCAGCGGCGTACGGTCGCCGACTTTTTCCACCACCACGCTGATCGACGACAACGGCACATGTGCGCGCTGCAAGCCGGCCATGACCGGTTGCGGCAACACCGTCGTAACGTTGACGCTGGGATGCACAGCCTTGACACGCGCCTGCGCGGCAAGCGGCAGCACAGCGCCCGACGTGAGCGTGGCGCAGGCGAGCAGCCATGCCGCCGCACGCGGCGCAATCTGTGGGGACGCGGGAACGGTGGAGGCAGAAGAGCGACGTGGACGCTGCGCCAGGCGGCGTGCGATAGAGAACAGAAAAGCGTGCGTCATGAACGGGCGAAGAAGCAAAATGTCGGGGCGTGGGGCACGCGGCCATCCGGGTTGTGTCGGCACATGGCGGGACGCGTCAGTTCAGCGGCTGCATCGTGCGCAAGTGGTATTGGCCAACGTGCCGACGCGTCGAAGAAATGACGCATTTCGCATACGCGAGCAGCACACGCAAACCGCAATCGCCGCCGCGCGACGCAAAGCGCCCATTGTAGTGACATGCCGCCAGGCTGAGGTGAAAAAAGCAGCACGCGCCGCGCATGGCGGGGGCGGGCGCTAGAATGCGGCATCATCAAATGTTTCGGAACGGACAACCATGCGCATTTTGCTAGTCGAAGACGACCGGATGATCGCCGAAGGCGTGCGCAAGGCGTTGCGCGGCGAGGGTTTCGCGGTCGACTGGGTGGAAGACGGCGAATCGGCGATCCGCGCGGCGTCCGGGCAACCTTACGATCTGGTTCTGCTCGACCTCGGCCTGCCCAAACGCGACGGCCTCGACGTGCTGCGCACCTTGCGCGCGCGCGGCCATGCGCTGCCGGTGCTGATCGTCACCGCGCGCGACGCGATTGCCGATCGCGTCAAAGGGCTCGACGCGGGTGCCGACGATTACCTCGTCAAACCTTTCGATCTCGACGAACTCGGTGCGCGGATGCGCGCGCTGATTCGCCGTCAGTCGGGTCGCAGCGATTCGACGATCCGCCACGCCAATCTCACGCTCGATCCCGCGTCGCATCAGGTCACGCTCGACGGCGCGCCGGTCGCGTTGTCCGCGCGCGAATTCGCGTTGCTCGAGGCGCTGCTCGCACGGCCCGGCGCGGTGCTGTCGAAAAGCCAGCTCGAAGAAAAAATGTATGGCTGGGGCGAGGAGATCGGCAGCAATACCGTCGAAGTCTATATTCACGCGCTGCGCAAAAAACTCGGCGCGGAACTGATCCGCAATGTGCGCGGCCTGGGCTACATGATCGCAAAGGACGCCTGAGCCGATGCGTTCGATTCGCCGACAGTTGCTGGTCTGGTTGCTGGCGCTCGTGCTGCTCGGCGTCGGCATTGCAGGATGGCTGATCTACCGGCAGGCGCTCGCCGAAGCCAACGAACTCTTCGATTACCAGCTGGAGCAGATCGCCGCCGCGCTGCCGTCCGAACCGTTCTCGCAGGTGCTCGGTTCGCGCGATACCGGCGACGAAGGCATCGTGCTGCAAATCTGGAATCGCAATGGCGTGCTCATGTACTACTCGCGGCCGAGCGCGCCGCTCGCGCCGCGCGCCGAGCTGGGGTTTTCGACGGAACATACCGAACGCGGCGAGTGGCGCGTGTATGGCGCGATCGTCGGCGATAACGTCGTGCAGCTTGCGCAGCCGGTGTCGGTGCGCAACCGGCTTGCGGCCAACGTCGCGTTGCGCACGCTGTGGCCGCTGATCGTGCTGCTGCCGCTGATGGGCATGGCGGTGTGGGTGATCGTCGGGCGCGGGCTCAGGCCGTTGCGGCGCGTCACCAGCGCGCTCGACGCGCGTCATCCCGAAGCGCTCGATCCGTTGCCGGATCAGCGTCTGCCGCTCGAAGTGCAGCCGCTGGTGCGCGCGTTGAACGGCCTTCTGCATCGGCTCGCGACCGCGTTGGATATCCAGAAAGCCTTTGTCGCCGATGCCGCGCACGAATTGCGCACGCCGCTTGCCGCCGTGCAGATTCAGGCGCAACTCGTCGGTCGCGCAAAGGACGATGCCGCCCGTAGCGACGCGCTTGCCGATCTTCAGGCCGGCGTCACGCGGGCCACGCGGCTTGCCGAGCAGTTGCTCGCGCTCGCGCGTTCCGAACCGGACGGCCTGGCGGTAGCCAACCCGATCGATTTGCGCGCGCTGCTGCAGGAGTGCGTGGTGGCTTACGCGCCGCTTGCGGAGAATCGCGGAGTCGATCTGGGCATCGAGACGAGCGACGCCGCGACCGTTACCGGTGACGCCGACGCGCTACGCGTGATGTTCAATAATCTCGTCGATAACGCCGCCAAGTACACGCCGCACGGCGGGCGCGTCGACGTCAGTCTGCGGGCGGAGGGCGGGCGTCCGGTAGTGCGCATCGCCGACAGCGGCCCGGGGATCGAACCCGCCGACCGCGATCGCGTGTTCGACCGGTTTTATCGTGCGGGCGCGGGTGCCAATCGCGCGCGCACGGACGTTGCCGGTAGCGGGCTGGGGTTGGCGATCGTGCGCCGGATCGCCACGCAGCACCACGCAACCGTCTCGCTCGATGAATCGTCGGCGGGTGGATTGCAGGTCACCATTCGCTTCTGAAAAACGATGCTGTTTCTCACGCAAAAGCCGTAAAAAACCTTGATTAAAGGCGACGCTCTATCGCAAATAAGGTTCCTCCGATTGCTTAAGACTCTTTTAAGTGACAGCACGTACGCTCCTCGACATCCCCAAAGTCTCTTTTCTCCAGTCAGGAGTGCACGATGAACGCGAAAACCTTGTCCCGCAGCGCTGTTGCAGTGGCTATTGCCGTTGCGCTTTCCGCCGGCTATGTGGCGGGTCATCGCGATCTGCCCGCGCCGCAGGTGATCTCGCCCGTGCAGGCCGCCATGATGCCAGCCGAAGCCGCCGCCAAAACCGGTATTCCCGACTTCTCGGGTCTGGTCGAAACCTACGGCCCGGCCGTCGTCAACATCAGCGCGAAGCACGTGGTCAAACAGGCGGCGCTGCGCGGCAATGGTGGTAACGGCCCGAGCGCAGGCGGCAACCAGTTGCCGATCGATCCGAGCGATCCGTTCTATCAGTTCTACAAGCACTTCTTCGGCGGTGTACCGGGCATGCAGGGCGGCGACGGCGGTGGCGACGCTCAGGATCAGCCGAGCGCGAGCCTGGGTTCGGGGTTCATCGTCAGCAGCGACGGCTACATCCTGACCAACGCGCACGTGGTGGACGGCGCGAACGTCGTCACCGTGAAGCTCACCGACAAGCGCGAATTCAAGGCGAAAGTGGTCGGCGCCGACAAGCAGTCTGACGTCGCCGTGCTGAAGATCGACGCGGGCAATCTGCCGACCGTGAAGATCGGCGATCCGCGTCAGAGCAAGGTCGGTCAGTGGGTGGTCGCGATCGGTTCGCCGTACGGCTTCGACAACACCGTGACCTCGGGCATCATCAGCGCGAAATCGCGCTCGCTGCCTAACGAAAACTACACGCCGTTCATCCAGACCGATGTGCCGGTGAATCCGGGCAATTCGGGCGGGCCGCTGTTCAATCTGCAAGGCGAAGTGATCGGCATCAACTCGATGATCTATTCGCAGACCGGCGGCTTCCAGGGCCTGTCGTTCGCGATTCCGATCAACGAAGCGATCAAGGTCAAGGACGACATCGTCAAGACGGGCCATGTGAGCCGCGGCCGTCTCGGCGTCGCCGTGCAGGGGATGAACCAGACACTCGCCAACTCGTTCGGCATGCAGAAGCCGAACGGCGCGCTGGTCAGTTCGGTCGATCCGGGCGGCCCGGCTGCGAAGGCCGGTCTGCAGCCCGGCGACGTGATCCTGTCGGTGAACGGCGATCCGGTCAACGATTCGTCGGATCTGCCGGCGCAGGTTGCGGGTCTGGCTCCGGGCAGTTCGGCCACGGTGCAGGTGTGGCGCGACAAGGCCACGAAGGACCTGAAGGTGACGATCGGTTCGTTGTCGGATGCGAAGGTCGCGTCGAACAAGGCCGATGAGCCGACGCAGTTGCAAGGCCGTCTCGGCGTGGCCGTGCGTCCGCTGACCCCGGAAGAGAAGAGCGGCGCGTCGGTGTCGCATGGTCTGCTGGTGCAGCAGTCGGGCGGCGCGGCGGAAAGCGCCGGCATCCAGCCGGGCGACGTGATTCTGGCGGTCAACGGCCGGCCGGTCGCGAGCGTCGATCAGCTCAAGCAGATGATTTCCAGCGCCGGTAACAGCATCGCGCTGCTGATCCAGCGTGACAACGCGCAAATCTTCGTGCCGGTCGATCTCGGCTGATGACACCGCGCTGAACAGGCGGTGCGGCCGGCCGCATCAATGGCAGTTTGACCGACGCATCACCCGTTTCAGCCCGCGATTGAAGTAACGCTTGCCGGTCCGTTTGCACTTACTGCAAACGGACCGTTTTCTTTTGGGCGGACGAAAACCGGGGGCAGCGGCGGCTTCGCTGGCCGCAAGCCGCGACGCGCCAGCGTTTCCAACCAGCGCCCCGTTCCGCAGACCGCCTGGCATGCAGGTTGCGTCTGCCTTGATCCGGGCCCATCGAGGCATACCGGACGACAAGGACCTTAACAAGGAGCGAACCGATGAAAACCCAACGCAATCAGCGAAGGATCGTAGCCGCTGCGGTATGCGCAGCGCTCACGCTCGGTCTGGCGGGCGGCGCGTATGCACAACAGGCAAGCGACACGACTGGCGGCAGCACCACCGACCAAAGCAGCGCGGGCAACGACAACGGCGGCGGCATGCCGCAAACCCAGCAGCAAGGCGATGTCTCGTTCGTGTCGGGCGGCGTCGGCCTCGACGAGTCGAAGGCGCTGCAGCAGGCGCAAAGCCACTGGCCGCTATCGCTGCGCTTCACCGGACCGGGTTCCGAGTTCGTCGCCGACGTCAAGGTACGCGTGGTCGACGCGCACAACACCGAGGTGCTGAACACGTCGTCGCGCGGGCCCTATATGCTGGTCAAGCTGCATCCCGGCCACTACACCGTGCACGCGCAATACAAGGATCGCGACCAGTCGAAATCCGTGACCGTGCCGGCCAGCGGCAACACCAAGGCCGCGTTCTACTGGGGCGCGAAGTAAGCGGCTGAACGTTCCGGCGACGCTGCGGCCGCCGCGGAACGCCGTGCAGCGCTGCCGCGCAATCGGCGGAAGTTTGGCCGATAATGAAGCCACGGGCCCGTCCCGTGGCTTTTCTGTTGGATCACACGCAACCTGCCGCACACCATCACGGAGCGAGACATGAGCGATGCCCAGACCCCTCACGGTAGTACCGGCGCGAGCACGGGCGGCCACTCCATCTCGATCAGCGGCAATAGTCACCGGGTGCGCGTGATACACGGCGGCGTGACCATGGCCGACACGCAGGCAGGTTTGACGCTTTCCGAAACCGGTCTGCCGGATGTGTTCTATTTTCCGCGCGAACACGTGAACATGGCCCGGCTCGAACGTTCTGCACATACGTCGCATTGCCCGTTCAAAGGCGACGCGTCGTACTTTCATCTGCGTACCGAAGACGGTTTGATCGAAAACGCCGTGTGGAGCTACGAAGCGCCGCTCGAACCGGCTATGCAAATCAAAGGGTATCTCGCGTTTTACTCATCGCGCGTCGACCGCATCGATCAGACATCCTGATCCCGTGGTCGCGCGTTTATCGGGGAGGCTGGTATGGAGCTGAACGACGTATTACGGATTCCGCTTGCGCCGTCCGACGTCTGGGCGGCTTTGCAGGATCTCGCGCTGTTGCGCGCCAGCCTCGACAATTGCGAGTCGTTCACCCGTCTTTCCCACGGCGAATACACGCTGACCATGACCGTGCCGCTCGGTCCGCTGCGCGCGCGTTACGACGTGCGCGCTCATGTGGCGGGTCAGGATTCCGGTCCCGCCGATGCGCAGCGCCGCACGATCAACTTCAAGGCCCGTGCCGAGGGCATCGGTGCGTTGCGCGGTCAGATCGAAATGCGTTTGCGCGCGGAAGAGGGCGCGCACGGCGCGGGTCGGGAGCGTGGCACGCGCATCGAGTACACGGTCTGGGCGACGGCGTCCGGGCCGCTTGCCGAACTCCCGACGCGTCAGCTGGAGAACGCGCTGCGTCAACTGGCCGAGGATTTTTTCACCGAATTCAACGCGGTCGTGCGGGCCAAGCATGGACAAGGTCCGAACCGGGCGCGTGGATCGGCGGGGCGTCGGCAGCATGTGTTCCTGCGACCGATCACGCTGGGCGGCATCGCGCGCCGCTCGCGCACCGAGCACGACAACGCGCTGGCCGGACGGACGGCGAGCGCATCGCACGGTGTCTCGCGTGGTGTATTGCCGGGCGTGTCGCGCCGGTCGACGGGACCCGGCGCGGTGCCGAACTGGGCGTGGGCCGCGATGATCTTCGTGGTCGCGCTGCTGTTGTACGTGGCGCGCTGGATCAGCGAGCACTGACGACGCGTCGCGTTGTTGGTAACGGCGTGGCAAATCGCGCAGCCAACTACGCCGTCTTCCTGCGCAACGCCGGACTCAACCGCAGCGAATCGAAAATCCCCTCCAGCATCTGCTGCGCGTGCGCGCCGAAATCGGTGGCATCGGGAAGAAACAGCATGTCGCGCAGCGATCCGCTGACAAACGCATGCACCATTGCGGCCGCCAGCTTCGTATCGAGATCGGCGGGCAGCTGCCCCCTGGAGATCGCGTTGCGCAGACCCCCTTCGATCTTCAGAAGCCCTTCGCGCATATTGGTCTGATAGCGCACCATCACCGGTCCCATCTCCTCGACCAGCTCGCACTTCAGAAACAGGATGTCGAACACGCGCCGGCGGCGCGGGTCGTTAGCCGTATCGCGCAAACACACCACGCAGATTTCCATCAACCGCCCAAGCGGATCAGGCTCGTTAGGGTCCTGCGACGCGGCCTTGAGTTCGTCCAGCGGCAGCAGCACGCGGTCGAACATTTCGGTGAAGAGATCGCTTTTGTGCTCGAAATGCCAGTAAATGGCGCCGCGCGTGACACCGGCAGCCTGGGCGATGTCGGCTAACGAGGTGCGTGACACCCCTTTCTCGAAGAAAACCTGTTCGGCCGCATCGAGAATGCTCGCGCGGGTCTCCTGCGCCTCTTCTTTGGTTCTTCTGACCATGTTGGTAAGACCTGCCCTGACGGTGGGGTTTTTGCCGGATGAGCGTTATTAAGTCAATCCGATGACAATCTGTCTGCTAAATGGGCAAATAGCGTTGTGATCTTGCGGGTCCCCGCCTGCAAGAATAATAAATGCACTTTTACGTGCATTCATGAACGTATATATAATAGCAGCCCACGATCGGATAGCCCAAGCCGTGACGACCGGTTAATATCCGTCACTGTTGCCTTTCAAACGCTTTGCGCCGTGCCCAAACGGGCGGCGCCGCGCGGCATTTCCCGGTTTGGCGCATTCACATCACGATGCCCCTGCAGGTGCGGTTCGCATCCACGGGCTTCCGGTCGAGCGTCGCAAGACGCATGTGTGCGCTGTCGTCCCCGGGGTAGGGATGCGCGCACTTTTTCATTCTCAGTCTTAGACAGAGGTCGCTCCATGCGCGTCGAACGGGTTCCATTCCGCTTAATCAGTGCCGCGACGGCTGCCGTATTGCTGGCAGCGTGCGGACAAAAACAATCTGCCCCGCCGCCACAAACGCCCGAAGTCGGCGTCGTCACTCTCCAGCCGACCACGGTGTCAGTGGTCACCGAGCTGCCTGGCCGCACCAGTGCCTTCCTCGTGGCGCAAGTGCGCGCGCGGGTCGACGGCATCGTGCTGCGCCGCGAGTTCACGGAAGGCAGCCAGGTCAAGGCCGGTCAGCGGCTGTACAAGATCGACCCGGCGCCGTACATCGCCACGCTGAACAACGCGAAGGCAACCCTCGCGAAGGCGCAGGCGAACCTCGTGTCGGTCACCGCGCAGGCCAACCGCTATAAGGTGCTGGTCGCGGCAAACGCAGTCAGCAAGCAGGACTACGACAACGCCGTCGCCTCGCAAGGCCAGGCGGTCGCCGACGTCGCAGCGGGCAAGGCAGCCGTCGACACCGCGCAGATCAACCTCGGCTATACCGACGTGACCTCGCCGGTCACCGGCCAGATCGGCGTGTCGCAAGTCACGCCGGGCGCTTACGTGCAGGCGAGCGCCGCGACGCTGCTGGCAACCGTCCAGCAACTCGATCCGGTCTATGTCGACCTGACGCAATCGAGCCTCGACGGTCTGAAGCTGCGCCGTGAAGTGCAGGAAGGGCGTCTGAAGACGACCGGTCCGGACGCCGCGCAAGTCTCGCTGATTCTCGAAGACGGCCGCACTTACTCCGAAAAGGGCAAGCTGCAGTTCACCGACGTGACGGTCGACCAGGGCACCGGTTCGGTCACGGTTCGCGCGATCTTCAAGAACGCCGACAAGGTGCTGCTGCCGGGCATGTTCGTGCGCGCGCGCATCGACGAAGGCGTCAACCAGAATGCGATCGTCGTGCCGCAAATCGGCATCACGCATGACCAGAAGGGTCAGCCGACCGCGCTGGTCGTCGGTGACGACAACAAGGTGGTGCTGCGTCAGCTCGTGACCAACGGTACGTACGGCAACAACTGGGTGGTCGCAAGCGGCCTCAAGTCAGGTGAGCGCGTGATCGTTCAGGGCACCGACAAGGCACGCCCGGGTATGCAGGTCAAGCCAGTTGCCGCGCAACTTCCCGCCACCCCCGCTTCCGACGCAGCCGCTCAGGGTGCGCCGGCCGCCAGCGGTGCTGCGCAGACGGCTCAACCCGCCTCTGCTGCATCGGGCGCGTAATAACAGGGAGCCCGCCTCATGGCAAAGTTCTTCATTGATCGCCCGATTTTTGCATGGGTGATCGCCATTATTCTGATGCTCGCGGGTATCGCGTCGGTCTTTACGTTGCCGATCGCGCAATACCCGACCATCGCGCCGCCGGCCGTGCAGATCAGCGCAACGTACCCGGGCGCATCGGCGAAGACGGTGGAAAACACCGTCACGCAGGTGATCGAGCAGCAGATGAGTGGTCTCGACCACTTGCTGTACCTGGCGTCCACGTCGGACGACTCGGGTACCGCAACCATCACGCTGACGTTCGCGGCCGGCACCAATCCTGACATCGCGCAGGTTCAGGTGCAGAACAAGCTGCAACTCGCCACGCCGCTGTTGCCGCAAGCCGTGCAGCAGTTGGGCACCAAGGTCACGAAGTCGAGCAGCAGCTTCTTGCTGGTCATGGCTTTCGTGTCCGAAGACGGCAGCATGAGCAAGTACGACCTGGCCAACTACGTCGCGTCGAACATCCAGGATCCGGTCAGCCGGATCGACGGTGTGGGTACGGTGACGCTGTTCGGCTCGCAGTACGCGATGCGGATCTGGCTCGACGCGAACAAGCTGAATAACTTCGGCCTGACGCCTGTCGATGTGCAAACCGCACTGACCGCGCAGAACGTGCAGGTCGCGGGCGGTTCGCTCGGCGGCACGCCGTCGGTGCCGGGTCAGGTGCTGCAGGCCACCATCACGCAGGCCACGCTGCTGAACACGCCTGAACAGTTCGGCAACATCCTGCTGAAGGTGAACACGGACGGCTCGCAGGTGCGTCTGCGCGATGTGTCGCACATCGAGCTGGGCGGCGAAAACTACAACTTCGACACCAAGTACAACGGGCAGCCGACGGCCGGCTTCGGTATCCAGCTCGCCACCGGCGCAAACGCGCTGGCCACGGCGAAGGCGGTACGCGCGAAGGTCGCTGAACTGTCGAAGTACTTCCCGCACGGCCTGGTCGTCCAGTATCCGTACGACACCACGCCGTTCGTGCGCCTGTCGATCGAAGAAGTGGTCAAGACGCTGCTCGAAGGTATCGTGCTGGTGTTCCTGGTCATGTACCTGTTCCTGCAGAACCTGCGCGCCACGCTGATCCCGACGATCGCCGTGCCGGTGGTGCTGCTGGGCACGTTCGCGGTCATGGGCCTGGTGGGCTTCTCGATCAACACGCTGTCCATGTTCGGGCTGGTGCTGGCCATCGGCCTGCTGGTGGACGATGCGATCGTGGTGGTGGAAAACGTCGAGCGGGTGATGCAGGAGGAGGGCTTATCGCCTCGCGACGCAACCCGCAAGGCGATGGACCAGATCACCGGCGCGCTGGTCGGCGTGGCGCTCGTGCTGTCGGCGGTGTTCGTGCCGGTGGCGTTCTCGGGCGGTTCGGTCGGCGCCATTTACCGGCAGTTCTCGCTGACGATCGTGGCGGCGATGGTGTTGTCCGTGCTGGTCGCGTTGATTCTGACGCCGGCACTGTGCGCGACGATTCTGAAGCCGATTCCGAAGGGGCACTCGGAAAAGACCACTGGCTTTTTCGGCTGGTTCAACCGCACGTTCAACAAGAGCCGCGACAAGTATCACTCGGGCGTTCACCACGTGATCAAGCGCTCGGGCCGCTGGCTCATCATCTACATGGTGGTGATCTTCGCGGTGGGTCTGCTGTTCGTGAAGCTGCCGAAGTCGTTCCTGCCTGACGAAGACCAGGGCACGATGTTCGTGCTGGTGCAGACGCCGTCGGGTTCGACCCAGGAAACCACCGCGCACGCGCTGAAAGACGTGTCCGACTACCTGCTCAACGACGAGAAGTCGATTGTCGAATCCACCTTCACGGTGAACGGCTTCAGCTTCGCCGGTCGTGGTCAGAATGCGGGTCTCGTGTTCGTGCGGATGAAGGACTACGCGCAGCGCCAGCACTCGGACCAGAAGGTCCAGTCGCTGGTGGGTCGTCTGTACATGCACTTCGCCGGCTACAAGAACGCGATCGTGTTCCCGGTCAATCCGCCGTCGATTCCTGAACTCGGCACGGCAGCGGGCTTCGACTTCCAGTTGCAGGACCGCGCGGGTATCGGCCATGAAAAGCTGATGGAAGCACGGAACATGCTGCTGGGCATGGCCGCGAAAGATCCGACGCTGGCTCAGGTGCGTCCGAACGGCCTGAACGATACGCCGCAGTTCAAGGTGAATATCGATCGGGAGAAGGCACAGGCGCTCGGCGTTTCCGTGTCCGATATCGACACGACGTTCTCGATTGCGTGGGCCTCCGCGTACGTGAACAACTTCCTCGATACCGACGGCCGGATCAAGAAGGTCTACCTGCAAGGCGACGCGCCTTTCCGGATGAAACCGGAAGACGTGAGTGCGTGGTTCGTGCGTAACAGCGCGGGCGCGATGGTGCCGTTCTCGGCTTTCGCCAACACGGAGTGGATCTACGGTTCGCCGAAGCTCGAGCGCTACAACGGTATTTCGTCGGTCGAAATCCAGGGCGCGGCGGCACCGGGCAAGTCGACCGGTCAGGCCATGACGGCCATGGAAGCGCTCGTGGCGAAACTGCCGGCGGGTATCGGCTACGAATGGACCGGCCTGTCGCTGCAGGAACGCCAGTCGGGTTCGCAGGCGCCGATTCTGTACGGCATCTCGATTCTCGTCGTGTTCCTGTGTCTCGCGGCGCTGTATGAAAGCTGGTCGATCCCGTTCTCGGTGATCATGGTGGTGCCGCTCGGCGTGATCGGCGCACTGCTGGCCGCTACGCTGCGCGGGCTCGAGAACGACGTGTTCTTCCAGGTGGGTCTGTTGACGACGGTCGGGTTGTCGGCGAAGAACGCGATTCTGATCGTGGAATTCGCCCGCGAACTGCAGCAGGGTGAAGGAATGGGGCCGGTCGAGGCCGCGCTGGAAGCGGCGCGTCTGCGGTTGCGTCCGATTCTGATGACCTCGCTCGCGTTCATTCTCGGCGTGTTGCCGCTCGCTATCAGTAACGGCGCAGGTTCGGCGAGCCAGCACGCAATCGGTACCGGCGTGATCGGCGGGATGTTGACGGCGACCTTCCTCGCGATTTTCATGATCCCGATGTTCTTCGTCGTGATCCGCGCGAAATTCGGCGGTGACAAGGAAGACCCGGATGCGGCGCTCGCACACTACAACCAGCACCATCCGCATGATCCGCAAGCTGGCGGCTCGGCGGCTGATGAGGGCTCGGGCAAGGACGGACATTGAGATGCAAAAACACTCTTTGATTGCAGTGGCGGTCGCGTTGTTCGCCACGGGTTGCACGATGGCGCCGCACTACCAGCGCCCCGATGCACCCGTGACGTCGACCTTCCCGAGCGGCGGTGTGTACGACACGCAGCCGGGCGCGACCCAGCCGGGTCAGCAGCAACAGCCCGGCTCGACCAGCACGGCGCGCAGCGCCAATGGTCAGGCCGCCGCCGACATCGGCTGGCGCGATTTCTTCGTCGATCCGCGCATGCAGCAGCTGATCGAGATCGCGCTGAAAAACAACCGCGATCTGCGTGTGTCGGTGCTGAACATGCAGGCGTCGCAGGCGCAGTACCGGATCGTTCGCGCCGGTCTGCTGCCGACGCTCGAAGCCGCGGGCTCGGGAACCCGGCAGCGTACGCCGCTGGATCTGTCGTCGGTTCCTGAGACGATTACCAGCACGTATTCGGTCGGTCTGAATGCGTCGTGGGAAATCGACTTCTTCGGGCGCGTTCAGAGCCTGAAGGATCAGGCGTTGGCGACCTACCTGGGCACGACCCAGGCGCGCAAGGCAGCGGAAATCGCGCTGGTCTCGCAGGTGGCGAACCAGTACCTGACGGTGCTCGAACTCGACGATCTGCTGAAGGTCACGCAGGACACGCTGAAGACCGCGCAGGACTCGTACCGCATCACCAAGCTGCAGTTCGACAACGGCACGGGTTCGGAACTCGATCTGCGTCAGGCGCAGACGGTGGTCGAAACGGCCGGCGCGAATCTGCAGGCGCAGGCGCGTTTGCGGGCTCAGGCCGAGAACGCGCTGGTGCTGCTGCTGGGCGAGCCGTTGCCGGCTGACCTGGCGCCGGGTCTGAAGCTGAACGACCAGAATCTGCTCACGGATATTCCGGCGGGTCTGCCGTCCGATCTGCTGACGCGTCGTCCGGACATCATGGAGGCCGAGGAGAATCTGCTCGCGGCCAACGCGAATATCGGCGCGGCGCGGGCAGCGTTCTTCCCGCAAGTCACGCTGACGGGCAGTGTCGGTACGCTGAGCCCGACGCTGGGCGGTCTGTTCAAGCCGGGTTCGGCTGCGTGGAGTTTCGCGCCGTCGATCACGGTGCCGATTTTCGAGGGCGGCCAGTTGAAGGCCAGCCTCGACGTCGCGAACATCCAGAAGAACGTCCAGATCGCCACGTATGAAAAGGCGATCCAGACGGCCTTCCGCGAAGTGGCGGACGGACTGGCGGCGCGCGGCACGTACGATCAGCAGATCCAGTCGCTGGAGCGCAATACGTTTGCGGAACAGCGTCGCCTCGATCTGTCGAATCTGCGCTATACGAACGGTGTCGACAGCTATCTGTCGGTGCTGACGGCGCAGACCGATCTGTACACGTCGCAGACGTCGCTGATTACGGCACGGATGGAACGTCTGCAGAACCTGGTCACGCTGTATCAGGCGCTGGGCGGCGGGTGGATCGAGCATACCGGCGATCAACCGCGTCCAGCCGATGCACCGGTCGACTACGGCGCAGCGAGCGCGCCGGTGGCGGCTTCGGCGGCGACGGCGGGGTGAGTTAAGGTAAGTCTTGCGCGGGCGGCTGCGCGGAGTGGGTTCAGTTTTAACGAAACCGTTCTGCGCAGTTAGCTGAAGCGGAGCAGAAATAGAAAAAGCCACGGCATGCCGTGGCTTTTTCTATTTCTGCCGCCATACGGGTATGCGTGACGCCGCAATTCGCAGCGGCGCTACCGTGCGTCGTTAATGCAAATCCACCGCGCGCAGCATCTGATCTCCCTGCGCTTCATTCCCTCCACGTCCGTCGAAATCATGCCCTGCGCTGCGAATCTCGCAGCGCGCCTTCTTCTCGCTCTTCACGCCGTTGAAGATCAGATTCAGCACCACCGCCGACACCGAAGCCAGCAAAATCCCGCTATGCAGCAGCGGCGACAGCGCAGGCGGCAGCTTCGAGAAAAAGTGCGGCGACACCACCGGCACCAGACCCAGCCCGATACTCACCGCGACGATGAACAGGTTGTGGTGGTTCTTCACGAAGTCGACCTTGGACAGCACCTTGATGCCGTTCGCCGCGACCATCCCGAACATCACGATACCCGCGCCGCCGAGCACGAAAGCCGGCACCGACGCGACCACCTGCGCCATCTTCGGGAACAGGCCGAGCAGCACCAGAATCACGCCGCCCATCGCGCAGACAAAGCGGCTCTTCACGCCGGTCACGCCGATCAGGCCGACGTTCTGCGAAAACGACGTATGCGGGAACGAGTTGAAGATGCCGCCAATCAACGTGCCCAGACCGTCGACGCGCAAGCCACGCACAAGCGTCTTCTGATCGACCGGACGATCGACCATGTCGCCGACCGCGAGGAACATGCCGGTCGATTCGATGAAGGTGACGAACATGACGGTGACCATCGTCGCGATCGACAGCGGGTCGAAGTGCGGCAGGCCGAAGTGGAACGGCATCACGAAGCCGACCCACGGAGCGTGCGTGACGCCGTCCATGTTGACGCGGCCGAGTGCGAGCGCAATCACGAAACCCGCAACGATCCCGAGCAGCACCGAGATGTTGGCGAGAAAGCCTTTGGCGAACTTGTTGATCAGCAGGATCAGCATCAGCACGACCAGCGACAGACCGAGGTAGATCGGGTTGCCGTAATCGGGATTGCCCACACCGCCCGCCGCCCAGTTGATGCCGACTTCCATCAGCGACAGACCGATCACCGAGATCACCACGCCGATCACCACCGGCGGGAAGAAGCGCAGCAATTTGCCGACCATCGGCGCGAGGATGATGCCGACCACACCGGCCGCGATAGTCGAGCCGAAGATATCGAGAATGCCGAGCGAAGGATTTGTGCCGATCGCGACCATCGGACCGACGGCGGCGAACGTGCAGCCCATGATGACCGGCAAACGGATGCCGAAGATCCACAACCCGAGGGTCTGGATCAACGTGGCGATGCCGCAGGAAAACAGGTCGGCGCTGATCAGGAACGCGATCTGGTCTTTCGGCAACTTGAGAGCGGCGCCAATGATCAGCGGCACCGCGACCGCGCCGGCGTACATCACCAGAACGTGCTGAATGCCGAGGGTGAGCAACTGGGCTGCGGGCAGTCTCTCGTCGCACGGGTGAACCGTGTTCGATTGCATATCTCTGTCTCCACCAATCTGTTTTGGGAATGACTCCAAGGTATCGGGGACGAAAATGTGCAACAAGACCACTGGGGCCTATTCCGGCATTCCCGGTGACGATATGCGGGGGCGTCGATTGAAAGGGGATTTAAAGGTGCGGGAATCTCGCCGACCCGCTCAGCCCCTTGCAGCGGCGATTCGACGCCGGCCGCCCCGTATGTCCTCGCCGATGGGATATGTGTGAGAATCAATGAGGTGTATCCCGCGCAACGCATAGTCCTGTTTTGAGGTGGCTCGTCCGGTGACGGGGTTAACCCGCTATTTTGCTTTTTCGGCGGGCGTTCGGGAGACTTTGCAAAGGGCGGCGCGCATGTGAAAACCGACGCGTTTTGCGAGCATTTTCCCGATGTTTTTTCGTGTGACGGCACGCATGATTTTCCGCCTGTCGCGTGGCCTTTCATCGCTCCGTTTTCGTCGATTCACGCTTACCTCACTTTCAACACATCGCTCATGAGTTTTCTCGGCATCGATCTCGGCACCGGTTCCCTCAAAGTGGCAATCGTCGATCGGCAAGGGCGCGAGCAGGCCGTCGCGAGCGTCGCGTACGCACTCGAAACACCGCATGCGGGTTGGGCCGAGACATCGGTGCAAACCTGGTGGCGCGCGTTGTGCGATGCGATGGCGCGTCTGCCGGACGATTTGCGCGGCGACGTGCAGGCCATCGGTTTCTCCGGGCAGATGCACGGCGTCGTATTGATCGATGAACAGCACGAAGCAGTGCGGCCCGCGATGCTGTGGCCCGACACGCGCGCTCTGGATCTGCTCGCGCAATGGCCCGAGCCGCAGCCGAATCCGGTCGCGCCCGGCATGGCGGGGCCGCTGTTGCGCTGGATCGTGCTGCACGAGCCGCAGTCGGTGAGCCGTACGCGCTGGGCGTTGCAGCCGAAAGACTGGCTGCGCGTCGCGTTAGGCGGCGCGGTGGCCACCGATCCGTCGGACGCCTGTGCAACCGCGCTCGCCGATCCCGCCGGCGTGTGGGACGCGGCGCTGCTGGCGCGGCTCGACATTCCGCGTGAATGGTTTGCGCCGCTGGCGCCATCTTATGCAGCGGGCGGCGTGTTGTCGGACGAAGCAGCGCGCGCGTTGGGTTTGCGCGCGGGAATCGTGCTCGCGACCGGCGGCGCGGATACGCCGTGCGCCGCGCTCGGCAGCGGACTCGCGCACGACGGCGACGCGTTGCTGACCACCGGCACTGGCGGCCAGATCGTCGTGCTGTCCGCACAATCGCCGACGGCGGTGCGCGGCTTGCATCGCTATCGGGCGGTGAGCGATCACTGGTACCGGATGGCGGCGATGCAGAACGTCGGCATTGCACTGGAGCGTGTCCGCGGATGGCTATCGTATGAATGGACCGACGCTTACCGGGATGCATTCGACGATGCCGACGCCAGCGCCAGCCTGACCTTTCTCCCGTACCTCACCGGCGAACGCACGCCATGGCTCAACCCGAGCGCGCGTGGCGGCTGGCTCGGCCTCGCGCTCGACCACACGCGCGGCGCGATGATGCGTGCCGCGTTCGAAGGCGTCGCATTTTCACTGCGTGCCGGGCTCGACGCGATCCGCGCGAGCGGCGCGTCGGTGACAATGCTGAAGCTCGCAGGAGGCGGTTCCGTCGATCCCCGTTGGCGTCAGTTGCTCGCCAATGCGTTGAACGTCGAGCTATATGCGGTGGATTGCCCGAATGCCGCGCCACGCGGCGCCGCCATTCTCGGCGGTCTCGCAAGCGGACACTGGCACGCGGACGATCTCGCCACGCTTGCGCCAGGCGCGACGCGTGTCGCCGGTCCGCGAGACGATGCGCAGCTTGCCGAGCGTTACGCACGTTTCCTCGATCTTTATGGCCGGGTAGAAAGCTGGTTCGGCGACACATCGCCGCGCTAGCCTGCGCAATGTCCGGGATGGACAATGCCGTGACGCACTTTGCAATACCATTACGCTTTTCGCACGCTATGTTGAAGCGCGGAGGTATCGGCGGCATGGGGAGGTACGCTGCCGAGGTCGATCACTGAGCCGTCATCGCCTGGCTTTACGCGAGCGGCGAACAGCGTGCGAGCCCGGCGTCAGATGCCAGCGTGCGAAGCAGGCGCACGTAAACGCAGCAACAGCCCGACACCCACGCGCCGCGCAGCAATCGCCCGCGACGCGTTGCATTCACAGACTCACAGGAGCATTCACGATGAAAACGAAAGCAGCAATTGCATGGAAAGCCGGCGCCCCGTTGACGATCGAAGAAGTCGATCTCGAAGGGCCGCGTGCCGGTGAAGTCCTGATCGAAGTGAAGGCAACGGGCATCTGCCATACCGACTACTACACGCTGTCGGGCGCAGACCCCGAAGGCATTTTCCCGGCGATTCTCGGCCACGAAGGCGCCGGTGTGATCGTCGACACGGGTCCGGGCGTCGGCACGTTGAAGAAGGGCGACCACGTCATTCCGCTGTACACGCCGGAATGCCGCCAGTGCAAGTTCTGTCTGTCGCGCAAGACCAACCTGTGCCAGGCCATCCGTTCGACGCAAGGCAAGGGCTTGATGCCCGACGCAACCTCGCGTTTCTCGCTCGACGGCAAGCCGCTGTTTCACTACATGGGCACGTCCACGTTTTCGAACTACATCGTCGTGCCGGAAATCGCGGTCGCGAAAGTGCGTGAAGACGCGCCGTTCGACAAGATCTGCTACATCGGCTGCGGCGTGACGACCGGCGTCGGCGCGGTCGTGTATTCGGCGAAGGTCGAAGCGGGCGCGAACGTGGTGGTGTTCGGTCTCGGCGGCATCGGGCTGAACGTGATCCAGGGCGCGAAGATGGTCGGCGCGGACAAGATCATCGGTGTCGATCTGAACCCGGGCCGCGTCGAACTGGCGAAGAAATTCGGCATGACGCACTTCATCAACCCGAACGAAGTCGAGAACGTGGTCGACCATATCGTGCAACTCACCGATGGCGGCGCGGACTACTCGTTCGAATGCATCGGCAACACGAAGGTGATGCGTCAGGCGCTCGAATGCACGCACAAGGGTTGGGGCCAGTCGTTCATCATCGGCGTGGCGGCGGCGGGCGAGGAAATCAGCACGCGTCCGTTCCAGCTCGTGACGGGCCGCGAGTGGAAAGGCTCCGCATTCGGCGGTGCACGTGGCCGCACCGACGTGCCGAAGATCGTCGACTGGTACATGGAAGGCAAGATCAATATCGACGATCTGATCACGCACCGTCTGCCGCTCGAACGCATCAACGAAGGCTTCGATCTGATGAAGAAGGGCGAGTCGATCCGCTCGGTCGTGCTGTACTAAACCAGGAGCGTAGCGATGCTTGAATTATTGTCGTCGCACGCGAGCCACGGCGGCGAGCAGCGCTTCTACCGGCACGCGTCGCAGACCATCGGTCTGCCGATGCGTTTCTCGGTGTACCTGCCGCCGCAGGCTTTGCAGCCGAACGCGAACGTGCCCGCGCTGTTCTACCTCGCGGGTTTGACCTGCACGGAAGAAACCTTTCCGATGAAGGGCGGCGCGCAGCGCTTCGCCGCGCAGCACGGCATCGCGCTGATCGCGCCGGACACGAGTCCGCGCGGTGCGGGCGTGCCGGGCGAAAGCGCGGCGTGGGACTTCGGCGTGGGCGCGGGTTTCTATGTCGATGCCACGCAGGAACCTTGGTCGAAGCACTACCGGATGTACTCGTACGTGCGGGACGAACTGCGCGAAACGGTGCTCGCGAATCTGCCGGTGGACGGCGCGCGGCTCGGCATCTTCGGGCATTCGATGGGCGGTCACGGCGCGTTGATGCTGGCGCTGAAGAATCCGGAGATTTACCGGTCGGTGTCGGCATTCGCGCCGATTGCCGCGCCGGCGCGCTGCCCGTGGGGCGAGAAGGCGTTCGGCGGTTATCTGGGTGACGACCGCGAAGCGTGGAAGCAGTACGACGCGAGCGAACTGGTCGCGCGCGCGTCGCGCAAGTTCGCAGAAGGGATTCTGGTGGATCAGGGTCTCGCGGATCAATTCCTCGCCGAGCAACTGAATCCGGATGTGTTCGAAGCCGCTTGCCAGGCCGCCGGTCAGCCGCTGACGTTACGGCGTCACGCGGATTACGACCATGGCTATTACTTCATCTCGACGTTCATCGAGGATCACCTCGCGCATCACGCGAAGGTGCTGCTCTAGGACCGGGTAGACCGACGACGGCGGCGCTCAGATGCATCAGCCGCCGTTATCGGAAAACCTCACTCGCGGCCTAGCGCCGTCGCAACAAACTCCCGCCATACACCACCGCCGACAGCACGGTGATCCAGAAGCTCGTCGGCCAGTCGGTATAGAAAGCCAGCGTCAGACCCAGCCACGCCTGCACCAGCGCGAATACCGCAGCGAGCACGAGGCCGGTCGACAAACGCGTCGTCATGTTCTGTGCGGCCGCAGCTGGGCCGACCATCAGCGTGAACACCAGCAACACGCCGACGATCTGCGTACAGGCGGCGACAGCCAGCGCGGCGATCGCGAGAAACAGCACCGACACGCGGCGCAGCGACACGCCTTTGGCCTCGGCCAGTTCCGGCTGCAACGACGCGAACAGCAAGGGCCGCATGATCGCGGCCAGCGCGCCCAGGCTGACCACGCCCAACGCCGCGAGCACGACCAGCGTCGACGAATTTACGCCGAGCACGTTGCCGAACAGCAGCGCCGTGACCTGGGTCGCGTACGCGGTGAAGAAGTGCAGAAACAGTAAACCGAAGCCGAGCGACAGCGACAGGATCACGCCGATCGCCACGTCTCGCCCCGCGAGACGCTCGCCGAGCGCGCCCATGCCGATGCCCGCCGCGAGCGTGAAGCCGATCATCCCCCAGATCGGGGAGATGCCGATCAGCACTGCGCCGGTCGCGCCGGTGAAGCCGACGTGCGACAGCGCGTGGCCCGCGAAGGTTTGTCCGCGCATCACCAGAAAGTAGCCGACCACGCCCGCCAGCACCGCGACGATCCCCGACGCCGCGAATGCGTTCACCATGAAATCGTATTCAAACATCGTGCTTGTGTCCGTCGCGTGAGTCGTGGTGTGAGTGGCCGTGCGACTGGCCGTGGTCGTGCGAATGCCCGTGGGAATGTGAATGCGAATGGCCGCCGGCTTCGTCGTGTTCGTGCTCGTGATCGTGTTTTTCCACTTCGACGTCGCCCGACATCACGAAGATGCGGCCGTTCACGCGCATCACGTCGATCGGCGAGCCGTAGAGGCGCGATAGCACGGGACGCGTGATCACCTCGTCGACGGTGCCGAGCGCCGCCACGCCGCTGCCGAGATACAGCACGCGGTCGAGCGAGTTCAGCAGCGGATTCAGTTCATGGGCGGAAAACAGCACGGCAATGCCGAGTTCCCGCTGCACGCGCCGCACCAGTTCGACCACGCTTTTCTGATGATGCGGGTCGAGGCTGATCAGCGGTTCGTCCAGAAGCAGCAGTTTGGGATTGCCGAGCAGACATTGCGCGAGGAGCAGACGTTGGCGCTCGCCGCCCGACAGTTCCGACAAAGGCCGTTCGGCCAGCTTCAGACCGCCCACCAGATCCAGCACGCGCTCGACGTCCGCGCGGGTTGTCGCGTCGGCGTGCGGCAGGCCCCAGCGGTGACCGTCGGCGGCCATCGCGACGAAATCGCGGCCGCGCACGCGCCGACCCGCGAGCGCGCTGCGCGTTTGCGGCATATAGCCGATCGACGCGTTGCCGCGCTCCACCGGCTGACCGAGCACGCGGATCGAACCGTGCGCAGCCGGCACGAGGCCGAGCACGGCGCGCATCAGCGTGGTCTTGCCCGCGCCGTTCGGCCCGAGTACGCCGATAAATTCGCCCTGATTCACCGAGAAGCCGGTGTCGCGCAGGATCGTGCGGTCGCCGAGTTCGAGGGTCACGTGGTCGAGTTCGAGCACGGGCGCTCCGCTGGAGGCCCGGTCTGCTGCGCCCGTAGGCGCATTGGCGGCCGCGCTGGCTGCCGGATTAGCTGGCGCGATGCGGCCAGTCGAAGTCATTGGGTTTTTCCTTTTACGCCCGGAGCCGTGGCCGCCGCTTTTGCACCGTTCGCGTCGCCCGCAGCCAGCGCCGTGCCCAGCGCGTCGAGCTGCGAGAGCATCCACGTCTGATAGGTCTTGCCGGCCGGCTGGGTTTCGGTGACGCTCATCGTCGGCACCTTCGATTGCTGCGCGAGCTTCAACATACGTTGGGTCAGGGCCTCGGTTGCCTGGCTGTTATAGATCAGAACGCGCACCTGCTTCTCGCGCAGATCGCGTTCGAACGCGGCGATATCGCTCGCGCTGGCTTCGGTGTCGTTCATCGCCGCTAGCTGGAAGCGCTGGTTGCGCATGCTCAGCCCGATCGCGTCCGACATGTAGCCGAACACCGGTTCGGTCGCCGTGACCGGCAGGCCCGCATAGCGGCCATGCAGATCAGCGACTTTGGCGTCGATCGGCTTCAGCGAGTCGAGAAACTTCGCGAGGTTCGCATCGTACGCCGACTTGTGCGCCGGGTCAGCCGCGACCAGTGCGTCGCTCACCGCGCGCGCCACTTTCGGCATGGTCGCCGGGTCGTACCAGAGGTGCGGATTATCGCCGCCTTTCCTGCCGGTGAGGTCGGCGGCGACGATGACCGTGCGCTTCGCTCCCTTCGACGCGGCCAGCAATTTTGCCATCCACGGATCGTAGTCGGCGCCGTTGTAGACCACAAGGCTCGCATGCTGCAACGCGCGCGCGGTCTTCGGGCTGGCTTCGAACAGATGCGGGTCCTGGTCGGGGTTGCTGAGGATGCTCGTCACGTCCACGCGATCGCCGCCCAGTTGCTGGACCACGTCGCCATAGAAGTTTTCCGCGGCGACCACCGGGATTTTCGGGTCCGCCGCGAACGCGCTGTGAGCGAGCGCGAATGCCGCCGCGCCTGCGGCCAGATACTTCGACAGTTTCAGCGCACGGTGCGCCCCGATCCACTTCGAGCCGATCTTTTTCATCGTTGTTTCCTGCTGCGTGAGAGTTGAATGAATCACAGAGGTTGAAATGGGGCGCACGGGCCGCGGCGAAGGTGGGCGGTTGCGCGGTCCGGGTGCGTGGATCGACGCGCGGCTTTGTGCGCGGCAGTGGCCGCCCTAAGCGGCGGCGGCCCTTCGTTCAGGCTCGCTGCCGAGCGTGCCGCGATGCAGACCGCCGGGCGCGTCATTTTTCGCCACGTTCCCGTCATGCCGACGCCCCCGCAGCCCGCTCCGCCCGCGCGCACAGCGCACACAAGCCGCTCAGTTCGATCACCTGCCGGCGTACCTCGAATCCATGCGCGGGTTCGCTATGCGACAACTGATCGGCGAGGTCGTCGCCGGGAATCTCGACGGTCGCGCCACAGCCGTCGCACATCAGAAACTGGCTGCGATGCGGCACGCCGATCTCGCAACAGGCCACGAACGCATTCTTCGACTCGATCCGGTGGACAAAGCCGTGCGCGAGCAGAAACTCGAGCGCGCGATACACCGTGGTGGGCGGCATCCGGCCGCGCTGCGGTTCGAGCGTGTCCATCAATTCGTAGGCACCGATGGGCCGCTCGCTCGCCACGATCGCCGCGTATACCTGACGACGCAGCGGCGTCAGCGCGAGCCCATGCAACGCGGCATGCGCTTCGGCGTGCGCGAGCCGCACGGCGCGGTGTTCTGCAATCGACATGGCCATCGGCGTGGGCCTCCTCGGCAAGCGGCAATGAGTGAGCAACGGACGCTTCGCTGGCTGCCCAATCGAAGCAAGGTCGGAATGATATAACGTATCTCGATTTTTTGTCAGCGGGTCGCGCAGAAATGCGGATTGGCAGTCCGCGATTTCTCGTACTAATTTGGCTGAGGGCATGCAATGCGCGTAAGAGGCCTTCCGCGCTGCACCATCGAAATCTGTCAGAGCGCCTTGACATGACCCGGTCCGTATCCGATCATTCGACCACAAGCAGAGCAATTGTTCGCGCAATGAGCGTTCGCTCACCGCGACTCAAGAATCTCGACAAGCAGAACGAACCGGAGACAGGCAGTGGCGGCACGATTGCAAGACAAGGTGGCGATTCTGACGGGCGCGGCAAGCGGAATCGGCGAGGCGGTGGCCAAACGGTATCTGGACGAAGGCGCGCGTTGCGTGCTGGTCGACGTGAAACCGGCCGACAGTTTCGGCGACGCGCTGCGTGCCGCTCACGGCGACCGCGTGCTGACCGTCAGCGCTGACGTCACGCGCCGCGACGATATCGAACGCATTCTGGCGAGCACGCTGGAGCGTTTCGGTCAGGTCGACATTCTGTTCAACAACGCGGCGCTGTTCGACATGCGCCCGATCCTCGACGAATCCTGGGACGTGTTCGACCGCCTGTTCGCGGTCAACGTGAAGGGCATGTTCTTCCTGATGCAAACCGTCGCGCGAAAAATGGTCGAGCAGGGACATGGCGGCAAGATCATCAATATGTCATCGCAAGCCGGGCGGCGCGGCGAGGCGCTCGTGTCGCACTACTGCGCGACCAAGGCCGCCGTGCTCAGCTATACGCAGTCGGCGGCACTGGCGCTCGCGCCGCACAAGATCAACGTGAATGGCATTGCGCCGGGCGTCGTCGATACGCCGATGTGGAAAGAGGTCGACGCGCTGTTCGCGCAGTATGAAAACCGGCCGCTCGGCGAGAAGAAACGCCTGGTCGGCGAAGCGGTGCCGCTCGGGCGCATGGGTGTGCCCGACGATCTGACCGGCGCTGCATTGTTCCTCGCATCGGCGGACGCCGATTACATCACCGCACAAACCTTGAACGTCGACGGCGGTAACTGGATGAGCTGATTGCAGGCGCGAGCCTTGCTCACTTCACCGTCATTTTCGTAAAACAGACGCAGCACCACATAACGTACGAGAAAAAGGAGACATCACATGAAACCAGCCTTCAAATCCGCGCTGAAAGCGGCGAGTGCCGGCGCTGTCGCGTGCTTCGCGTTGAGCGCATCCGCGGCGACGGTGACCATCGCCACGTTGAACAACCCGGACATGATCGAGCTGAAAAAGCTCTCGCCCGCATTCGAAAAAGCGAATCCGGACATCAAGCTGAACTGGGTGATTCTCGAAGAAAACGTGTTGCGTCAACGCGCGACGACCGACATCACCACTGGCAGCGGCCAGTTCGACGTGATGACGATCGGCGCGTACGAAACGCCGCAATGGGGCAAGCGCGGCTGGCTCACGCCGCTCACGAATCTCCCCGCCGATTACGATCTGAACGACGTCGTGAAGACGGCCCGCGACGGTCTGTCTAGCGGCGGGCAGTTGTACGCGCTGCCGTTCTACGTCGAAAGCTCGATGACGTATTACCGCAAGGACCTGTTCGACAAGGCCGGCCTGAAGATGCCGGATCAGCCGACCTACGACCAGATCGCACAATTCGCCGACAAGCTCACCGACAAGGCCAACGGCCAGTACGGCATCTGCCTGCGCGGCAAGGCGGGCTGGGGCGAAAACATGGCGTATGGCACGACGGTCGTGAATACGTTCGGCGGACGCTGGTTCGACGAGAAGTGGAATGCGCAGCTCACGTCGCCGGAATGGAAGAAGGCGATGACGTTCTACGTCGATCTGCTGCGCAAGGACGGCCCTCCGGGAGCCAGCTCGAATGGCTTCAACGAAAACCTCACGCTGATGTCGTCGGGCAAGTGCGCGATGTGGATCGACGCGACGGTTGCAGCGGGCATGCTTTACAACAAGAACCAGTCGCAGATTGCGGACAAGGTCGGCTTCGCGGCCGCGCCGATCGCGGTCACGCCGAAGGGTTCGCACTGGTTGTGGGCCTGGGCGCTCGCGATTCCGAAGTCGTCGAAGCAGGCTGACTCGGCGAAGAAGTTCATCACATGGGCAACCTCGAAGGAATACATCGAACTGGTCGCGAAGGACGAAGGCTGGGCCTCGGTGCCGCCGGGAACGCGTCAGTCGACTTACGCGCGTCCCGAGTACCAGAAAGCCGCACCGTTCGGCGCATTCGTGCTGAAGGCGATCGAAACAGCGGACCCGGATCATCCGACGCTCAAGCCGGTGCCGTACACCGGCGTACAGTTCGTCGGGATTCCTGAGTTCCAGTCGTTCGGCACCGTGGTCGGTCAGAGCATCTCCGGCGCGATTGCCGGTCAGATGACGGTCGATCAGGCGCTGGCAGCAGGCAACGCCACCGCGGATCGCGCGGTCAAGCAGGCCGGCTATCAGAAGTAAGCCGCCCGGATCGGGAAACCCGCCACACGGTTAATGTGGCACGCGCCGGCTGACGCCCGTCAGCCGGCCCACGCAGCACAGCGGACCTGTTCCGCCGCGTGCGGACGTTGTGGCGTCGCCAGATGCCGCAGTAGTTCGCGCGGCCGATGCAAACAGTCCGCGCATTACCGAACAGGTGGTCAATCATGCGTCCTTTGCGCCTACCTCTCATGCATGCCCATCCCCAGACAGAAAAAGAACGTGAAGCCCGCAAGGCCAATTCAGCACGCTGGCTAGCCACGCCGTCGGTCGCCGTGCTGGTGTTGTGGATGGCGATCCCGCTCGCGATGACGATCTGGTTTTCGTTCTCGCGCTACAACCTGCTGAATCCGGATATTCGCGGTTTTGCCGGTTTCGACAACTATCGCTTCCTTGCCACCGATCCTTCGTTTCTCCCGTCGATCGCGCATACGCTCGAACTGATCATCTCCGTGCTGGTGATCACGGTGGTCGGCGGCGTGCTGATGTCGATTCTGTTCGACCGTAAGTTTTACGGCCAGGGCGTCGCGCGGCTGCTCGCCATCGCGCCGTTCTTCGTGATGCCGACCGTCAGCGCGTTGATCTGGAAGAACATGATCCTGCACCCGGTGTATGGCCTGATCGCGCAGGGCATGCGCGCGATGGGCATGCAGCCGATCGACTGGTTCGCCGACTACCCGCTGATCGCGGTCATCATGATCGTCGCGTGGCAGTGGCTGCCGTTCGCGTTCCTGATCCTGTTCACGGCGATCCAGTCGCTCGACCAGGAGCAGAAGGAAGCCGCGAAGATCGACGGCGCGGGGCCGTTCTCGATGTTCTTCTACATCACGCTGCCGCACCTGAAGCGCGCGATCGCGGTGGTGGTGATGATGGAAACGATTTTCCTGCTGTCGATCTTCGCCGAAATCTACACGACCACGGGCGGCGGTCCGGGCACTGCGACCACCAATCTGTCGTACCTGATTTTCTCGCTGGGCCTGCAACAGTTCGACGTCGGTCTTGCGTCGGCGGGCGGCATTCTCGCTGTCGTGCTGGCTAACATCGTGTCGTTCTTCCTCGTGCGGATGCTCGCGAAGAACCTCAAAGGGGAGTACGAAAAATGAGCCACGTTGCCTCCACTCCGGCGTCGTCGACGACGCCCATGACCGTGCCGGCCAAGTCGCCGTTCGATGTGATCCGCCGTGGCATTCCTGGCGTGATTGCGTGGCTCGTCGCACTGCTGCTGTTTTTCCCGATCTTCTGGATGACGATCACCGCATTCAAGACCGAGCAGCAGGCCTATTCATCGTCGCTGTTTTTTATTCCGACGCTCGATAGTTTCCGCGAAGTATTCGCGCGCAGTAACTACTTTTCCTTCGCGTGGAACTCGATTCTGATTTCAGTGGGCGTTACGGTGCTGTGCCTGATTCTCGCCGTGCCCGCTGCCTACGCGATGGCGTTCTTCCCGACGCGCCGCACGCAGAAAGTGTTGCTGTGGATGCTGTCCACCAAGATGATGCCGTCGGTCGGCGTGCTGGTGCCGATCTATCTGCTGTGGAAAAACAGCGGGCTGCTCGACACGGTGTCGGGTCTGGTGATCGTCTACACGCTGATCAATCTGCCGATTGCGGTGTGGATGTCGTTCACGTACTTCGCCGAAATTCCGCGCGATATTCTCGAAGCGGGGCGCATCGACGGTGCGGCGACGTGGCAGGAAATCGTCTATCTGCTGATGCCGATGTCGCTGCCGGGGCTTGCATCCACCGCGCTGCTGCTGGTGATCCTGTCGTGGAACGAAGCGTTCTGGAGCATCAACCTGTCGAGTTCGAACGCCGCGCCGCTGACCGTGTTCATCGCGTCGTATTCGAGTCCTGAAGGGTTGTTCTGGGCCAAGCTGTCGGCGGCGTCGCTGCTGGCGGTCGCGCCGATCCTGATCGTCGGCTGGCTGTCGCAGAAGCAACTGGTGCGCGGCCTTACATTCGGGGCGGTGAAATGACCGCAGGGACGAATGCACGCAACCTCGCGCTGATCTGCGATTGCGACGGCGTGCTGATCGACAGCGAAGCCGTGGCAGCGCGCATGCTGGTGCATGAACTGGAAGCACGCTGGCCCGACACCGATGTCGAGCCGGTCGTGCTGCCGCTGCTTGGCCTTCGCATCGAAATGGTGTTGCAGGGCACGGCGGCGCAACTCGGCAAGAGCCTCAGCGCCGACGATATCGATGCGATCCGCCGCGCAGTGGAAGCCGCCGCGATGCAGGCGCCGACGGTAGACGGCATCGAGGCCGCGCTTGCCCAGGTGCCGCTGGTGAAAGGCTGCGCGAGCAACAGCTTTCGGCCGTACGTGGAGACTGTGCTGAAGCGCACCGGCCTCGTGCAGTTTTTCGACGACCGGCTGTTTTGCGCGGATGCCGTGCCGAATCCAAAGCCCGCGCCCGATGTCTATCTCGCGGCGGCACAGGGTCTCGGTCTCGCACCGGCCTTGTGCCTCGTCGTCGAAGACAGCGTGACGGGCGTGACGGCGGCGACGGCGGCGGGTATGACGGTGCTGGGTTTTATCGGCGGTGGTCATGCGAGCGACGCGCAGATCGACAAGCTGCATGCAGCAGGCGCACGCCACGTCTTCGACGATATGCGCCAGTTGCCGGATCTCGTCGCGCAATGGACGTTGAGCACGGCGACGGCCGCGCCGTGAACGCGGCGAACACGGTGACACAGGCAGGCGCAACGAAGCAGGTGGCGGGGCCAACATAAGCACATAAGCAGTTCATATCGCTGAAGCATCTGGCAGGCAGCACTCAGAAGCAGCACTCAGCAAAGCACAGTACAGAGCAACATACGGAGACACATCATGGCAAGCGTAACTCTGCGCAACATCAGGAAGGCTTACGACGACAACGAAGTGATGCGCGACATCAACCTCGACATCGCGGACGGCGAATTCGTCGTGTTCGTGGGCCCGAGCGGTTGCGGTAAATCGACCTTGATGCGGATGATTGCCGGCCTCGAAGACATCAGCGGCGGCGATCTGACCATCGACGGCGTGCGCGTGAACGATGTTGCACCCGCCAAGCGCGGCATCGCGATGGTGTTCCAGTCGTACGCGCTGTATCCGCACATGACGCTGTACGACAACATGGCGTTCGGCCTCAAACTCGCGGGCACCAAGAAGCCGGAGATCGACGCGGCGGTGCGCAATGCCGCGAAGATTCTGCACATCGACCATCTGCTCGACCGCAAGCCGAAGCAGCTGTCAGGCGGGCAGCGTCAGCGCGTGGCGATCGGCCGTGCGATTACGCGTAAGCCGAAGGTGTTCCTGTTCGACGAACCGCTGTCGAATCTCGACGCTGCTTTGCGCGTGAAAATGCGCCTCGAATTCGCGCGTCTGCATGACGAACTGAAGACCACGATGATCTACGTCACGCACGATCAGGTCGAAGCGATGACGCTGGCCGACAAGATCGTCGTGTTGTCGGCGGGCAATCTCGAACAGGTGGGCAGTCCGACGATGCTGTATCACGCGCCGGCCAATCGCTTCGTCGCGGGTTTCATCGGTTCGCCGAAAATGAACTTCATGGAAGGCGTGGTGCAGTCGGTCACGCACGACGGTGTGACGGTGCGCTACGAAACCGGCGAGACGCAGCGCGTCGCGGTGGAGCCCGGCGCGGTCAAGCAGGGCGACAAGGTGACGGTGGGGATTCGCCCCGAGCATCTGCATGTGGGCACGACCGACGACGGCATTTCGGCGCGCACGATGGCGATCGAATCGCTTGGCGATGCAGCGTATCTGTACGCGGAATCGGGCGTTGCGCCGGACGGTCTGATCGCGCGGATTCCGCCGCTCGAACGTCATACCAAAGGCGAGACGCAAAAGCTCGGCGCCACGCCCGAACACTGCCATTTGTTCGACAGCGAAGGGAAAGCATTCCAGCGTAAGATCGTCGAGGTGCTGGCCGCGTAACGATGAACCAGGCGGTGGGCACGCAGCTTTCTGTTTAGCTTTCCTCCCCATCATGCTCAGGAAACGCTCATGCCCGCCTACGTCGTCATTACGCGCGAGAAGACGCTCGATCCCGCCAAGCTCGAAGAGTACAAACAGGTCGCGCCCGCTGTGTTCGAACAACATCCGGTGATGATGCTCGCGAGCCACGGGCGCAAGGAAGTGGTGGAAGGGCCGGCCATCGAGGAGATTCTGATTCTCGAATTCACCGGCTATGACGAGGCGCTCGCCTGGTATCGCAGTCCCGCGTATCAGCAGGTGAGTCAGACGCGGCTGCAGGGCGGCGATTACCGGATCATCATCACCGAAGGGTTGCCGCTGGTTTAGGGTTTCACACCCGGCGCGTGGCTCAGGCTTCCAGCGCGGCCCGCGCGCACAGTTCATCGGTCACCAGCCCCGACAGCCAGCCGCCTTTCAGCACGGCGATCAACGCTTCGCGCTTGCGCTGGCCACCAGCAAAACCAATCGTCGGACGGCGCGGCGGCGTGTCGAGCGCAATGCTCGTCACGCGGCGGCCTGTAGGCGATTCGACATGCGCGCCCGCCGAGTCGATCGGCAGGCCAAGCATTTCGGCCACCGCGCCGTTCTGCATCAACTCCTTCACTTCCGCCGACGTGATGAAGCCGTCTTCGTGCAGCGGACATTTCGGCCCGATATTGCCGATCCCGACGAACGCGACATCGGCCTCTGCCGACAGCGACTCGACGATCCGGTACAGCCGGTGATTGCACCATTGCGCGCGCTCGGCCTCGTTATCGGCGAGCAGCGGCGCGGGCAGCAGAAAATGCTTGCCGCCGGTCTTCTCTGAAATGTGCAGCGCGACGTCGTAGCGGTTCGAGGAGCCGTCCTGGGCGATCGCCCCGACCATCGATACCAACCGGTGCTGCGGACGGTCCAGTTGCGCGATCTGATCGACGGCGGCCTTCAGCGTCCGGCCGCTGCTCACGGCGACCACCATCGGTTTTTCCGCGCCGAGATAGCGCTCCATCACCTGCGCGCCGGCCACGGCCAGCTTGCGGTCGACCTCTTCGGCGGCATCGCCGTCGATCGGCACGACTTCGCACATGGTGAGGCCGTAGCGCTTCGACAGTTGATCGGCGAGTGCGAGGCAGTCGGCGAGTTTGTGATCGACCCGCACGCGGATCAGGTTCTTTTCGACGGCGAATGCGACCAGCCGTTGTGCGACCGGGCGCGACACCTGCAGCTTCTCGGCGATTTCGTTCTGGGTATTGCCGGCGACGTAGTAAAGCCACGCCGCACGGGTTGCAAGATCTAGTTTTTCTGTGGACTTGGGCACGGTAACGGTTCGCTTGAAGTGCGCCGATGATAGCAGCCGGTCCCGACTCTCAACGGGGCCGGCTGCGCTGACCGGTCAGGCGAGCGGGGCTCGCGCCGGGTCGAACAACGGACGCACGTGACGGTAAAGCGCGCGATACGCTTCGAGCCGCGTGCGCAATTCCGCATGACGACGTGGGTTCGGCGTGAACTCCTTTTCGATGGGCGGTTTGGTCAGCACGGTGGCCGGATCGCCGCCCGCTGCCAGCCAGCCGAGACGGGCCGCGCCGAGTGCCGCGCCGGTTTCGCCGCCGCCGTGTTTGCGGGTGGCGGTGTCGAGCGCGTCGGCCAGCAATTGCGCCCAGTAGTCGCTGCGCGCACCGCCGCCGAGCAGCGACAGCGCCTTCGCTTCGGTGCCGGCGGCGCGTAACGCGTCGAGGCCGTCGGTGAGCGCGAGCGTCACGCCTTCGAGCACCGCGTAGCCGAGTAAGGCGCGGTCGGTCGCGTGATTCATGCCGAAGAACACGCCTTGCGCGTACGGGTCGTTGTGCGGCGTGCGCTCACCCGACAGATACGGCAGGAACAGCGGCGCGGTGGTCAACGCATCGGCGGGAAGCGCCTCGATTTCGGCGAGCAACGTGGGTTCGTCGGTGGACGTGAGCTTGCAGACCCAGCGCAAACAGCTCGCCGCCGACAACACCACGCTCATCTGATGCCAGCGGTCGGGAATCGCGTGACAGAACGCGTGCACGGCGGACGCCGGATTCGGCCTGAAGCTGTCGCCGACCACACACAGCACGCCCGACGTGCCGAGCGACACGAAGCCGTCGCCCGGTTGCGTCGCGCCGATGCCGATCGCGCTGGTCGCGTTGTCGCCGCCGCCGGCCGCGACGATCACGCCGTCGCTCAAACCGAATTCGCGCGCGACCGAGGGCAGCAATGTGCCCGACGGCGCGCTGCCTTCGGCGAGGCTCGGCATCTGCGCGCGCGTCATGTTGCACGCGGCGAGCAGCGAGTCGGACCAGTCGCGCTTAGCGACATCGAGCCACAACGTACCGGCTGCGTCGGACGGATCGGACACCTTGCCGCCGGTCAGTTGCAGACGCAGATAGTCCTTCGGCAACAGCACGCACGCGGTCTGCGCAAAAATCTCCGGCTCGTGACGCGCAACCCACAACAGCTTCGGCGCGGTGAAACCCGGCATCGCCAGATTACCGGCCACACTGTGCAGATCGGGCGCGCGTTCGGTCAGCTCGGCGCATTCCTTGTCGCTGCGCATGTCGTTCCACAGAATCGCAGGGCGCAGCACACGGTCCTGCGAATCGAGCAGCACGGCGCCGTGCATCTGCCCGGACAGGCCGATGCCGCGAATCTGCGCGAACTCATCGGGATGCTTCGCGCGCAATGCGGCGAGCGCCGCGCGCGTGCCGGTCCACCAGTCTTCGGGATTCTGCTCGGCCCAGCGCTGATGCGGACGCGAAACGGTAAAAGGGGAGCCTGCGGTGCCGATCACGCGTCCATCGGACGCTAGCAGCAGGACTTTTACTTCGGACGTGCCGAGGTCGATGCCGAGATACATGGGCGCGGAACCTTCGTCGTTAGAGATGCGCTACTTTAGCCGCACATGACGCACGGTGCCATGCGCATTAAGCCTGGCACCGCGCGTGAATCAAGGTGAATTGAAGCGCCGCGCTCAGGCTGCGCCGCGTTTGGCGAGCCACACGTCGACGCGGGCGAGCGCGCCCGCCAATGCGGATTCCAGTTCGGGCGTCTGCGCCGTGCTGCCCCACAGCGACCGGTCGGCGGCGAAAGCTTTCAGCGGATCGGGCGCCGCGAAGAAAGCGTGCGCGACGCTGTCGTCCATCACGCCGTCCTGATACTTGTACGGCAGCTTGCCGTGATGCCAGCGTTCGAGAAAGCGGAAGAACAGCGCGGGCAGCATCGCTGTCGCAGCGGGTGTGACGCCGCGTTCGAAACATTCGGACAGCGTCGGCGCGATGAAACCAGGCAGCTTCGAAAAGCCGTCCGCCGCGACGCGCTGATTCGTGTCCTGGATATAAGGATTGCCGAAGCGTTCCAGCACCACGTCGCGATAACGTTCGAGATCGAGCGGACTCGGCGTGAGGCACGGGATCACGTCTTCGCTCACGTAGTCGTAGGCGAATTTCTGGATGTCGGCGTCGAGCGTGCCTTCGTGGATGTAGTTCAGCCCGACCAGCGTGCCGGCCCACGCAATGCAGCTATGCGTCGCGTTCAGGATGCGGATTTTCGCTTCCTCGTACGGCATCACCGAGTCGACCAGTTCCGCGCCGACCTTTTCCCACGCGGGGCGTCCAGCGATAAAACGGTCTTCGATCACCCACTGGATAAACGCTTCTCCCATCACCGGACACGCGTCGTCGACACCGGTCGCGGCCTTCACGCGCTCGCTCACGTCGGGCGTAGGGCGCGGCGTGATGCGGTCGACCATCGAACTCGGACACGCGGTGTTGTCGTCGAACCATTGCGCGAGTTCGTCAGCACCGCGCCGCTCCAGAAACTCGCTCATGCCCGCGTGAAAACGCTCGCCGTTGCTGCGCAGGTTGTCGCAGGTTTGCAGCGTGACCGGACCCGCGCCGCGCTTCATGCGCGCGTCGAGAATCGCCGCGAGTGCACCGTAAATCGTCGTGTGGCCGCCTTGCAGATCGGCGGCAAGGTCGGCATTCGCGGTATCGAGTTCGTCTTCCTCGTCGAGGTAATAACCGCCTTCGGTGACCGTGAACGCGATGATCTTGCAGGCCGGATCGGCGCCGGCTTCGATCAGCCCGTCGAGGCTTTCTGTCCATGGAACCACGCGTTCGATCGAGCGGATTGTCTCGTAAGCGCGCTCGCCCTGAGGCGTGACGGTCTCGAGCGTATAGACGCCGTTTTGCGCAGCGAGCGCGTCGAGCACGGCGTTCATGTCGCCGCGAATATTGCCGACCGTGAGCGACCAGTGCGGCTCGCCCGCCACCTTCGCCTCGTTCAGCCGATGCAGATACCACGCCTGGTGCGCGCGATGAAACGATCCCGCGCCGATGTGCAGGATCACGTGGGCGGCCGTGCCGCTGCTTTGCCCGCTGTTCATGTTCGTCTCCTGAATGTCTCGCACGACACGGAGCGTGCGTTTTTTCTTAAGATGGAGCATTTGCTCTGCATGTGAGCGAATGATCGTACCCGCTGAAACGAATGTCAAGGCGAGTGCACGGGCTTTTTGTGGCGCAGCGCGGCGTGGCGGGGTTTGCAGCGGGGTTCGGCGACGCCGGTCGCCAGATGGGGCGTACATCGATGGGCGCATTTAAGCGTATTGCATTGCACCAAAATTGACATTCGACGCGTCGGGAGTAACCCGAATGCAAAAAAGTATTGGTCCGCGGTCTCATTTCTAGTGGTGGATCGCGCGTTTGAAGGTTACTTTTCGCTCTACAAGATGAAGCTCAGCGGCGCCCCGGCGAACCGCATCATGGAGGCAGACAGTGCAACCCGATCTCGAGATCGTGGCCGTACGCCGCGACGAATCATTCAAAGTGTGGTCGCATGGTTATCCGTACCGGACGGTGCGCTGGCATTTTCATCCGGAATACGAAATTCATCTGATCGTGGCGACCACCGGCAAGATGTTCGTCGGCGATCACATCAGCAATTTCGCGCCGGGCAATCTCGTGCTGATGGGCCCGAACCTGCCGCACAACTGGGTCAGCGACGTGCCGGAAGGCGAGTCGATTGCGCAGCGCAATCTGGTCGTGCAATTCGGGCAGGAGTTCGTGTCGAGCTGTATCGACAGCTTTCCCGAGTGGCGGCAGGTCGACACCCTGCTCGCGGATTCACGGCGCGGGCTGTCGTTCGGTACGCAGACCAGCGCGGCGATCCTGCCGCTGTTCCACGAGTTGCTGGCCGCGCGCGGATTGCGCCGTCTCACGCTGTTCATGTCGATGCTCGACATCCTGATGAACGCGGAAGACCGCGAGACGCTGGCGAGCCCCGCTTATCAGGCGGACCCGACGGGCTTTGCATCGACCCGTATCAATCATGCGCTTTCCTATATCGGCAAGAACCTCGCGAACGAACTGCGCGAGTCCGATCTTGCGCAACTCGCGGGCCAGAGCGTGAGCGCTTTCTCGCGATATTTTCGCCGGCATACCGGTCTGCCGTTCGTGCAATACGTGAACCGGATGCGCATTAACCTCGCGTGTCAGTTGCTCACCGACGACGAACTGAGCGTCACCGATATCTGCTTCAAGGCGGGCTTCAATAACCTGTCGAATTTCAACCGGCAGTTCCTTGCGGTGAAGGGGATGGCGCCGTCGAAATTCCGTCGCTATCAGCAACTGAATGACGCGAGCCGGGATGCATCCGAAGAAGCCGCCGCGCGCGGCGCGGGTATCGACGATGCACCGGCCATCGTTCTCGCACCCGGCCTGCCGCCCACGGTTGCCGCTGCCTATCCGCCGCTGAAGCGCGCCACGGGCGCGCAGCGGGCGACTAACTGATTCATGTAGTCCACGTAGTTCGCGCGTCTGGCCCGTAGCCGAAGCGCTTTATCTCACCTCGCGTTCGACACGTATCGCGCTGTCCCACGACAGCGTGAGGGACGCGTTCAACCTTAATAACGGAGACAAACCATGACGCAATTCCCTCAACTGCCTTCACAGCGGGCCACGTTGACGAGTTTCGCGCGCAACACGGCGGCTTTCGCGACGCTCGCATTCGGCCTTTCGTTGATTGCCGCGCCCGCCGCGCAAGCCGCGCCGCTGAAAATCGGCATGACGTTCCAGGAGTTGAATAACCCGTATTTCGTGACGATGCAGAAGGCGTTGAACGACGCGGCCGCATCGATCGGCGCGACGGTGGTCGTCACCGATGCGCATCACGATGTCAGCAAACAGGTCAGCGATGTCGAAGACATGCTGCAGAAGAAGATCGACATTCTGCTCGTGAATCCGACCGACACGACCGGCATTCAATCGGCGGTGACGTCGGCGAAGAAAGCGGGCGTGGTTGTGGTTGCCGTCGACGCAAACGCGAACGGCCCGGTCGATTCGTTCGTCGGTTCGAAGAACTACGATGCGGGCGAAATGGCCTGCGATTACCTCGCGAAATCGATTGGCGGCAGCGGTGAAGTCGCGATTCTCGACGGCATTCCGGTGGTGCCGATTCTCGAACGCGTACGCGGTTGCAAAGCGGCGCTCGCGAAAGCGCCAGGCGTGAAACTCGTGGATACCCAAAACGGCAAGCAGGAGCGAGCGACCGCGTTGTCCGTCACCGAAAACATGATTCAGGCGCATCCTAATCTGAAGGGTATTTTCAGCGTGAACGACGGCGGCTCGATGGGCGCGTTGTCGGCAATCGAATCGTCCGGTAAGGACATCAAGCTGACGAGCGTCGACGGAGCGCCGGAAGCGATCGCCGCGATCCAGAAGCCGAATTCGAAATTCATCGAGACGTCCGCGCAATTTCCGGCTGACCAGGTGCGTATTGCACTCGGCATTGCGCTCGCGAAGAAGTGGGGCGCCAATGTGCCGAAAGCGATTCCCGTCGACGTGAAGATGATCGACAAGAGTAACGCCAAGGGTTTTAGCTGGTAACGCGAAGTCCGGTTGCCGCGCGTCGTTTGACGCATGGCAACCGGTGGTAAAGGAGGACCCGATGGACACCATTCTCAAACTCGACAACATCACCAAGAGCTTTCCGGGTGTGAAGGCGCTGCAAGGCATTCACCTGGAAATCGCGCGCGGCGAGATTCACGCACTGCTCGGTGAAAACGGCGCGGGCAAATCGACGCTGATGAAAATCCTGTGCGGCATTTATCAGCCGGACGAAGGCACGATCACGATCGAAGGCGAGGCGCGTCACTTCACGAACTATCACGACGCAGTTGCTGCGGGCGTCGGCATCGTGTTTCAGGAGTTCAGTCTGATTCCATATCTGAACGCAGTGGAGAACATGTTTCTCGGCCGCGAAATGAAGAACGGTTTGGGTCTGCTAGAACGCGGCAAGATGCGGCGCGCGGCGGCGGCGATTTTTCAGCGGCTCGGCGTGGCGATCGATCTGTCGGTACCGATTCGCGAGCTGTCGGTCGCGCAGCAGCAGTTTGTCGAAATCGGCAAGGCGTTGTCGCTGGAAGCGCGCATTCTGATTCTCGATGAACCGACCGCGACGCTCACGCCTGCCGAAGCAGAGCATCTGTTCGCGATCATGCGCGACCTGAAAAAACAGGGTGTCGCGATGATTTTTATCTCGCACCATCTCGAAGAAATTTTCGAAGTGTGCGACCGCATTACGGTGTTGCGCGACGGCCAGTATGTCGGCATGACCGAGGTCGCGGAGTCCGACGTGGGACGTCTCGTGCAGATGATGGTGGGACGCCGGATCGAAAGCAGCTTTCCGCCGAAGCCGCCGTTGCGGGCCGACGCGAAGATTGTGCTGGATGTTCAGAAGCTGCAATTACTGAAGGACAGCCCCGAGTTGAGTTTCACGCTGCGTGAAGGCGAAATTCTCGGCTTCGCGGGACTGGTCGGTTCGGGCCGCACGGAAACCGCGCTCGCGGTGATCGGCGCGGATCCGGCCTACGTGAAGGAGATTCGCATCAACGGCGAGTCGGCGAAGTTGTCCGACCCAGCCGATGCATTGCGCGCGGGCGTCGGCATCCTGCCCGAAAGCCGCAAGACAGAGGGGTTGATTACCGACTTCTCGATCAAACAGAACATCTCGATCAACAATCTCGGTAAATATCGATCGATGCGGTTTTTCATCGACCAGCGCAGTGAAGCGCGCGCGACCGCCGACATCATGAAACGCGTCGGCGTGAAAGCGCCGACGATGCACACCGAAGTCGCAACGCTCTCCGGCGGCAATCAGCAGAAAGTCGTGATTGCGCGCTGGCTGAATCACCACACCAACATCCTGATCTTCGACGAACCGACGCGCGGCATCGACGTCGGCGCCAAAGCCGAAATCTATCTGCTGATGCGCGAACTCACCGGGCGTGGCTACTCGATCATCATGATCTCATCCGAATTGCCGGAGATCGTCGGCATGTGCGACCGCGTCGCCGTGTTCCGGCAGGGACGCATCGAAGCGATGCTCGAAGGCGACGCGATCGACTCGAACGCCGTGATGACTTATGCCACTGCCGGCGCCCTTGGAGCACCCCATGAACACGCCTAATCCTTCTTCTTCGCCGAAGACTTCCACGGTGAGTAGCGACACACCTGGTGCGCCTGTGCGCTTCACCTGGGCCGCGCTCAAGCGCTCTACGTTGTTCTATCCGTTCATCGGATTGCTGGTCGTGTGCATCGTGATGGTCTTTGCCAGCGACAGCTTTCTCTCCGCGGCGAACATCGAGAACGTGCTGCGCCAGGTATCGATCAACGCGATCATTGCGGTCGGCATGACGTGCGTGATTCTCACCGGCGGCATCGACCTCTCGGTGGGCTCGGTGATGGCATTGGCGGGCACGCTCGCCGCCGGTTTGATGGTCGCCGGCATGAACGCTGTCGCCGCGCTGGCAGTGGGCATCGCGGTCGGATTGGGATTCGGCGCGGCCAACGGCTTCTTCGTCGCGTTCGCGGGCATGCCGCCGATCATCGTCACGCTGGCGACCATGGGCATCGCTCGCGGGCTTGCGCTGATCTACACCGGCGGTTATCCAATTGACGGCTTGCCCGACTGGGTCAGCTTCTTCGGCAGCGGCAAGATTCTCGGCATTCAGGCGCCTGTCGTGATCATGGCGGTGATCTACGTGATCGCGTGGGTGCTGCTCGAACGCATGCCGTTCGGCCGCTACGTCTACGCGATTGGCGGCAATGAACAGGCGACGCGTTTGTCCGGCGTGCGCGTGGCGCGCGTGAAGCTGATCGTCTACACGATTGCGGGTTTGACGTCCGCGTTCGCGTCCATCGTTCTGACCGCGCGTTTGATGAGCGGCCAGCCGAACGCGGGCGTCGGCTTCGAACTCGATGCGATTGCCGCTGTGGTGATGGGCGGCACGTCGATTTCCGGTGGACGCGGCTCGATCATCGGCACGTTGATCGGCGCGTTGCTGCTCGGCGTGCTGAACAACGGCCTGAACATGGTCGGCGTGAATCCGTATGTGCAGAACGTGATCAAGGGCGGAATCATTCTGCTCGCGATCTACATTAGCCGCGACCGTAGAAAGTAAATTCCCCTCGACTCCTTTTAGCAGGACCATGCAATGACGACACAATCCGACAAAGAGAACATGACCGCCATCGTCTGTCACGCGCCGAAAGATTATCGCGTCGAACAGGTGTCGAAACCGAAGGCCGGCACGCACGAACTGGTGATCCGCATTGCTGCGTGCGGCATTTGCGCGAGCGATTGCAAATGCCATTCCGGCGCGAAAATGTTCTGGGGTGGCCCGAGCCCGTGGGTAAAAGCGCCGGTGATTCCGGGGCACGAATTCTTTGGCTATGTCGAAGAAATCGGCGAAGGCGCAGCCGAACACTTCGGCGTCGAACCGGGCGACCGCGTGATCGCCGAACAGATTGTGCCTTGTGGCAAGTGCCGTTATTGCAAATCCGGCAAGTACTGGATGTGCGAAGTGCACAACATTTTCGGTTTCCAGCGCGAAGTCGCGGACGGCGGCATGGCCGAATACATGCGCATTCCGCCGACCGCGATTGTTCATAAGATTCCCGACGGCATTTCTCTCGAAGACGCCGCGATTATCGAGCCGTTGGCGTGCGCGATTCACACGGTCAATCGCGGCGATCTGCAACTCGACGATGTGGTGGTGATCGCAGGCGCCGGTCCGCTCGGATTGATGATGACGCAAGTCGCGCATCTGAAGACACCGAAGAAACTGGTAGTGATCGATCTGGTGGAAGAGCGCCTCGCGCTGGCACGCGAATACGGTGCGGACGTGACGATCAATCCGAAAGAGCAGGACGCGCTCGCGATCATCCATTCGCTGACGGACGGCTACGGCTGCGATGTGTATATTGAAACGACCGGTGCGCCGATCGGCGTCAACCAGGGGATGGACCTGATTCGCAAGCTCGGGCGTTTCGTGGAGTTTTCAGTGTTCGGTGCGGATACGACGCTGGACTGGTCGGTGATCGGCGACCGCAAGGAACTCGACGTACGCGGCGCGCATCTGGGGCCGTACTGCTATCCGATTGCAATCGATCTGCTGGCGCGCGGACTCGTCACATCGAAAGGTATTGTCACGCACGGCTTTTCGCTGGAAGAGTGGGACGACGCGATCAGGATTGCGAATTCGCTCGATTCGATCAAGGTGCTGCTGAAACCGCGCGCGTGAGTTTTTGCGCGGTACAAAGCGCGTGCACCAGCGGACTATAAAACGGAGACTGTATGAACTACGTGATCGGCATCGACATCGGCACGCAGAGCACCAAGGCGCTGCTGGTCGATCAGCATGGCACGATCGTCGCGCAACATGCGTCGGGCTATCAGCCGGATACGCCCAAGCCGCTGTGGGCTGAACAATGGCCGGCGGTGTGGTTGAAGGCGGTGGTGGAATGCATCGCCGCTTGCGTGGGCAAAGCGAAGCAGGCGGGCGTCGCGGCGAAGTCGATCAAGGCGGTGTGCGTGAGCAGTCTGTACGGCGGCTCGGGTATTCCGGTCGACAACGAAATGCGCCCGCTCGCGCCGTGTCTGATCTGGATGGATCGGCGTGCGACGCGCGAGGTCGAGTGGGTGCGCGCAAACGTCGATCTCGAACGGCTCTACACGATTACCGGCAACGGTGTGGACAGCTACTACGGCTATACGAAGATGTTGTGGCTGCGCGATCACGAGCCGGACGTATGGGCGAAAACGCGCTATTTCCTGCCGCCGAACGCGTACGTGATCTACATGCTGACGGGCGAGGTCGCGGTCGATCATAGTTCGGCGGGCAACATCGGCGGCGTCTACGACATCGCGAAACGCGACTGGTCTGACGAAGCGCTCGACATGCTCGGCATTCCCGCGACGATGATGCCGGAGCGACTGGTCGATTCATCGGACGTGGTGGGTGGCCTGTTATCGCAGTGGACGGAGCAACTCGGACTCGACACGGGCACGGCGATCGTCGCGGGCGGCGTGGATGCCGCGATGGCAACGTTCGCGGCTGGCGTCACGCGGTCAGGGCAGCATGTCGCGATGATCGGCACGAGCATGTGCTGGGGCTACATCAATCAATCGGTCGACGCGCGTCATGGGTTGATCAGCATGCCGCACGTCTTCAACGGCCAGCACGATATCTACGTATTCGGCGGTGCGATTACGGCGGGCGCGTCGGTCACCTGGTATCGCGAGCAGTTCTGCCAGGCCGAGATCGAAGCCGCGCGCGCGATGCCGCATGGCGACGCGCATCGTTTGCTGGAAGAGTCCGCAGGCAAGGTCCCGGCCGGTTCGGACGGCGTGATGTTTCTGCCGTATCTGATGGGCGAACGCAGTCCTGTGTGGGACGCAAAGGCGAGCGGCGCGTTCGTTGGCCTGAGCCTCTTTCATACGCGCGCGCATCTGTACCGCGCGGTGCTGGAGGGCGTGTCGTTTGCGTTGAAGCACAACATCGAGGCAGGGCGCAAAGGCGCGCAATCGCTCGATGACAAACTGATCGTCGTCGGCGGCGCCGCGCATTCCGATTTGTGGATGCAGATTATCGCGGACATCACCGGCTATCCGGTCTACACGATCGAGCAGGATGTCGAAGCGGCGATGGGCGCGGCGTTACTTGCAGCGGTAGGCGTCGGGCTTGTTTCGCGTGACGACGCGCAGCGCGGCTGGGTGACTTTGGTCGAACGCGCGCAACCCGATGCTGTGCGAATGACGTTATACGAGCAGCGCTTTGGCGTTTATACGGACCTCTATCCGGCGTTGAAGCCGGTCATGCATCGGTTGCAATCATCATGAATGCTACTTTCGATTTTTCTGGCCGCTCGATTCTCGTGACGGGTGCATCGAGCGGTATCGGCCGCGCGACTGTCGAAGCGCTGTGCGCTGCGGGCGCGAATGTCGTGGCGGCAGCGCGTAACGTGAACGAACTAGCGCGACTCGCGGAGGAAACCGGTTGCGAGCCGCTGGTGCTGGACGTCGGCGACGAGGCTGCAATCGACGATGCGTTGGGTTCGCTCGATGCATTCGACGGCCTGGTGAATTGCGCGGGCATTGCGTTGCTGGAGCGCGCGGTGGACACGACGGCTGCGAGTTTCGATCGGGTGATGGCGGTGAATACGCGCGGCGCGGTGCTGGTTGCCAAGCATGTCGCGCGCGGGATGATCGAAGGTAAGCGCGCGGGCAGTATCGTGAACGTGTCGAGTCAGGCCGCTCTTGTCGCGCTGGACGATCATTTGAGTTATTCGGCTTCCAAGGCGGCTATGGACGCGGTGACGCGCGCGCTTTGTATCGAGTTGGGGCCGTTTGGGATTCGCGTGAATAGCGTTAATCCTACGGTTACGTTGACGCCGATGGCGGTGCTTGCGTGGAGTGATCCGGTTAAGCGGGATCCTGCTTTGGCGGCGATTCCTTTGCGGCGGTTTGCCGAGTCGGCTGAGGTGGCTGCGGTGATTCTGTTTTTGTTGAGTGAGGCAGCTTCGATGGTGAGTGGGGTGGCTTTGCCGGTTGATGGGGGGTATACGGCGAGGTGATTTTTTGTTTTTTGTTTTGGGTAGGTTCTTTGTGGTGTTGGCCTTGTGGTCACGGTGGTCTATTAGCGTTGCCCCTGTGCGGGGCGGGGCTGAGCTTTTTTGGGCTGCGCCCTTTGGCGGTGTGCTTCGTGGCGTTGGCCTTTCCTTGTGATCACGGTGGTCTATTAGCACTGCCCCTGTGCGGGGCGGCACTCACTTTCTTTGCCGCCGCAAAGAAAGTAAGCAAAGAAAGCGGGCTCACACCGCTAGCTATGAAGCGGGTCCCCTGGCTTGGAGGGGGCAGTGGTGCATCTGGAATCGGTGCTCCCGCACACTCCGCGTTCGTGACAAGGCAGTCATGCTTCCCGCCTCGCACTAGTGCTCGCCGGAATGGGTCGGTCCCCGCGTTGGTTGGTGTGCAATCGGGTTGCCTCGTGATGCTCTGCCGAATGCTTGTTCGATCAGGAACGCAGTGCGCCCGTGCCGAAACGCGGGGGCGCATAAACCACAATTCGATTGGATAGCGTGCCCTCAGAACGAGGTTGCACGGAAGCATGAGCGCGGGGTTTGGGAAGGACCGCGACGGCGCGCGAAGCGCCGCCGGAAGAATGACTGCCTTGTCACTAAGGCGGAGTGTGCGGAAGCACTGATTCCAGATGCACCACTGCCCCCTCCAAGCCAGGGGACCCGCTTATGAGCTAGCGGTGTGAGCCCGCTTTCTTTGCTTACTTTCTTTGCGGCGGCAAAGAAAGTGAGTGCCGCCCCGCACAGGGGCAGCGCTAATAGACCACCGTGACAGCAAGGAAAGGCCAACGCCACGAAGCACACCACCAAAGGGCGCTGCCCAAAAAAGCTCCCCCCCGCACAGGGGCAGTGCAAATAGACCACCGTGATCACAAGAAAAGGCCAACACCACCAACACCACATTCAAAACCAGAACCCGCCACACGAGGCGAACCCAACCTACAACATCGTCCTAACCTGCCAAAGCTCAGGAAACAAAACCACATCCAGCATCTTCCGGAGATAAACCGCGCCGTTCGTCCCGCCAGTCCCCTGCTTAAACCCGATAATCCTTTCAACGGTAGTGACATGTCTGAACCGCCACTGCCGAAAAGCATCCTCGAGATCGACAAGTTCCTCGGCCATCTCATACAACTCCCAATGCTGCGAAGGATTCCGATAAACCTCCAGCCACGCCGCTTCAACCGAAGCATCATGCACAGTAGGCTGCGTCCAGTCCCTCTCCAGCCGCGAGGCTGAAATCGCGAACCCGCGCCGTGCCAGCAACCTCACCACTTCATCATAAAAAGACGGCGCTTCGAGCGAAGCCTTAACTTCAGCAAAAACATCCGCCCGATGCGCATGCGGTTTCAACATCTGCGCGTTCTTATTGCCGAGCAGAAACTCGATCTGCCGATATTGATAAGACTGAAACCCGGAAGAACTTCCCAGATAAGGCCGCATGGCCGTGTATTCGGACGGCGTCATCGTTGCGAGCACACTCCACGCCTGAACGAGTTGCTCCATGATCCGCGACACGCGCGCAAGCATCTTGAACGCGGGCGGCAACTCGTCGCGATGCACCGCCTTCAACGCGGCACGCAACTCGTACAGCGCGAGCTTCATCCACAACTCGCTCGTCTGATGCTGAATGATGAACAGCATCTCGTTGTGATCCGGCGACAACGGATGCTGCGCATCCAGCACCGTCCCGAGCGACAGATAGTCGCCGTAACTCATCGACTCCGAGAAATCGAGTTGCGCGTCGTGCCAGCCATCGCCGGAAGTGGCATCGTCAACTGAACGGGGAGAGGAGTCGGCGGCCGTTGCCTCACGCCCATGTCCAAACGGACAGCCTTGCGCAGCTTTTTCTTCCGGCAAACCCGGCGTTTGCATGTGATCGGTCATGACAGGCTCCTCAAGTCACCGCACCGCGCGCGGCAAATTCAGGCGCACGCCAGGTTTCCTGCGTGAGCACTTCGCGCAAGGTTTCAACCGCATCCCACACATCGACAAAGCGCGTATAGAGCGGCGTAAAACCGAATCGCAGCACATGCGGCTCGCGGTAATCGCCGATCACGCCACGCGCAATCAACGCCTGCATCACCTCATAGCCATGCGGATGTTCGAAGCTCGCATGCGAGCCGCGCTGCGCATGCTCACGCGGCGTGACCAGCTTCAACGGAAACTTGCTACAACGCGCTTCGACCAGTTCGATAAACAGATCGGTCAACGCGAGCGACTTCTGGCGAATCGCCTGCATGTCGGTTTGCAGGAACACGTCGAGCCCGCATTCGACCAGCGACATCGACACCATCGGCTGCGTGCCGCAAAGAAAGCGGCCGATGCCGTCGTCCGGCTGATACGCCGGTTCCATCCTGAACGGCGCGCGATGTCCCCACCAGCCGGACAGCGGCTGCGCGAAATCGTTTTGATGCCGCTTCGGCACCCACACGAACGCGGGCGAACCCGGTCCGCCGTTCAGATACTTATACGTGCAGCCGACCGCGTAATCCGCGTTGACGCCGTTGAGGTCGACCGGCACTGCGCCCGCCGAATGCGCGAGGTCCCACAGCGCGAGTGCACCCTTGTCGTGGATCAGTTGGGTCAGCGCGGCCATGTCGTGCATGTAGCCGGTGCGGTAGTTCACATGCGTGATCATCGCGATGGCCGTGTCGTCGCCGATGGCGGCAGGCAACTCGGAAGGGTCGTCGACCAGACGCAATTCGTAGCCCCGGTCGAGCTGCTCGATCAGGCCTTGCGCGATGTACAGATCGGTCGGGAAATTCGAGCGCTCGGACACGATCACGCGACGCTTCGGATCGCGCGCATTCGCGACCCGTACGGCTGCGGAGAGCAGCTTGAACAGGTTGATCGAAATCGTATCGGTGACGACCACTTCGCCGTCGTCGGCACCGATCAGCGGCGCGAGCTTGTTGCCCAGACGGCGCGGCAGTTCGAACCAGCCGGCGTTGTTCCAGCTGCGGATCAGGCCTTCGCCCCATTCGGCGGCGATCACGGTCTGCGCGCGTTGCGCGGCGGCGGCAGGCGGCACGCCGAGCGAGTTGCCGTCGAGATAGATGGTGGTCGGCGACAGCGCAAATTGGGCGCGCAGCGGCGCGAGCGGATCGGCGCTATCGAGCGCCAGTGCTTCGTCACGATGGTTCATGGCGGTTCCGTGGGTGAATTCGTTCAGATTCGGTGAAAAGTTCGATTGGGAATGCGCGTGCGGCGCTTGATACGTTTCGGGGCGACGTGCCGGGCTTAAGCGTCGGGGCCAGGCCTCCGACCTAAGCCCCTGACCTAAATCTCAGATCGAAGCCCCAGACCTAAACACGGGCACTAAACCCCCGGCGGCGCCTCGGCCCGCGCCCCAGGCAACGCGCGTAAAACCGCCCGCACCGGACTCGCGTCGAGCGTGGTCAGCTTCAGCGGCAGCGCGATCAACTCATAGTCGCCGGGCGCGACCGCATCGAGCACGATGCCTTCGAGAATCGCCATCTTGTGCTCGCGGATTCGATGATGAGCGTCCATCGTCTTCGATTCCTGCGGATCGAGCGACGGCGTATCGATGCCGACCAGCTTCACTCCCTTCGACGCGAACAGGTCGATCGTCTCGGGCGCGACCGCGCAAAACGCGCTATCCCAGGCGGCAGTCGGCGCATTTCTGTAAGTCCGCAGTAAGACTCGCGGCGGCAGGTTCTCGAGCGACCCGGCGAGGTGTTGTGGCATCACAACAGGAGATACCCCTATGCAGTGAATCACCCTGCATAAACCGAGATAAATATCGAGCGGCACCTCGCCGATTGCCGCGCCTTCTGCGTCGTAATGCAGCGGTGCGTCGGTGTGCGCGCCGGTGTGCGGCGACAGCGTCAGCCGCGCGACGTTGACGGGCGAGCCCGCCTCCATGCGCCATACGCGGTCGATCGTGACCGGCGTGTCGCCTGGCCAGACGGGCGTCGCGGTATCGACGGCGGGGGTGATGTCCCAGAGTGTTTGCATGTCTCCATCTGCGGAATATGTCTATCCGGGAATGATAGGTGTCTTGCCGTGAAATGTGATTGCGAAAAAATCACCTTCTGAGCCCTGTCTTGGAACATAATTTGATTCAAACCGGAAAGGGAGACCGAATATGAACGCGATCTCGCTCGACGCCACCGATTGCCGTATCTTGACGGTGCTTCAGCAAGAAGGACGGATCAGCAATCTCGACCTCGCAGAGCGCATCTCGCTCTCGCCATCAGCCTGTCTGCGGCGCCTGCGTTTGCTGGAAGAGCAGGGCGTCATCGAACATTACCGCGCGTGTCTGAATCGCGAAGTTCTGGGTTTCGAACTGGAAGCGTTTGTGCAGGTGTCGATGCGCAACGACCAGGAAAACTGGCACGAGCGCTTTGCAGAGGCAGTGCGTGACTGGCCGGAAGTGGCCGGCGCGTTTGTCGTCACTGGCGAGAGCCATTATTTGCTGCGCGTGCTCGCGCACAACCTCAAACACTATTCTGATTTCGTGCTGCAGCGGCTGTATAAAGCGCCCGGCGTGATGGATATCCGTTCGAATATCGTGCTGCAGACGCTGAAGGAAGATTCGGGCGTGCCGGTGTCGCTAGTGGCGAAAACCGGCGGGCATAGCGCGGCGCATAACGATCGCTGAGGGTGGGCGTCGCCGGCCGAGAAGGCGGGCGCCTCGGCGGGCGGCTAGCCTCGCTGGACGCAAGTATCCCAATGCCGCCGATGCGACTCATGCCACTGAACTGACGGGTGCCCGCTATCACGCGGCACCCGCAAACGCCTTCACAGCGTTTTAAGCCCGTGAAACTGTCCGTTCTGAAACACGAGCGGCGCAATCTCCGCGGCATTCTCATGCACGCCGCAGCGTTCCACTTCGCCGACGAAGATCACGTGGTCGCCTTCTTCATAACGGCTGCGGTTATGGCATTCGAACCACGCGAGCGCACCATCGAGCACGGGCATGCCGGTATCGCCTTCCGCGTGCGACACACCTTCGAAACGGTCGCCCTTCACGGTCGCGAAGCGCTTGCACAGATCGAGCTGCGTCGCCGCCAGCACGTTGATCACGTAGTGACTATTGGTACGGAACACCGGCATCGACGCCGAGCGGGTGGCGAGACTCCACAGCACCAGCGGCGGATTCAGCGAAACCGAGTTAAATGAACTGGCGGTGATGCCGATCAACTGGCCGGATGCCGAACGCGTTGTAATAACGGTGACGCCGGTGGCGAACTGACTGAGCGCCTGTTTGAAGGCGGGCTGGTCGAAATTGGGCGGGCTGGCGTGCTTCATCGGGGGGAGGTTCCTGGCGCCAGTCGGGTGAAACCGGGGCTGAACCCACCGCGCGCGCGGTTGAAAACAAATGATTCGAAAGTCATAGTGAAAATCGTCGATTAGCCCCAATTTTAACTGCAATCGCGGCGCGCAGGCCGTGACCCCAGCCGGAGAAGGGGAAACCCGTTAAGCTGCAAAATCCTGCCGATGGCACGAGCGTTGCGGCAAAGCAGGCCCGGCATGGCCGACTATCAAAGATCAAGGAGCAGGCAGCATGAGTCAGACAGGCGAAATCGCCACCCTCGGTGGCGGGTGTTTCTGGTGCCTCGAAGCGGTGTATCTGAGCGTCGATGGCGTGAATTCGGTGCAATCGGGCTATGCGGGCGGCCAGACGCAGAACCCGACCTACGAACAGGTCTGTGACGGCGTGACTGGCCACGCCGAAGTGGTGAATGTCGACTTCGATCCGTCGAAGATCAGTTACCGCGAGATTCTCGACATTTTCTTCGCGATCCACGATCCGACCCAGTTGAACCGGCAGGGCAACGACGTGGGCACGCAGTATCGCTCGGTGATTTTCACGAACTCCGACGCGCAGCGTGAGACCGCGTTACAGGCAATCCGCGAAGTTGGCGAGCAGCGCATTTACGACGGTCAGATCGTGACGCAGGTGTTGCCGCTCGATGGCAACTACTGGCCGGCGGAGGCGTATCACCAGAACTATTTTGCGCAGCATCCGAATCAGGGGTACTGCTCGTTCGTGGTGGCGCCGAAAGTGGCGAAGTTTCGTCAGAAGTTCGCGCATCGGATTAAGGCGTAGGGGTTGGGGTTGTAGGTTTCAGCGTGCGATCCTGGCGCTGATCGCTACGACGAGGGCGTGCATGGGCTGAGCCTTGGTAAGAGCCGATGGTGGGTGCCCCGGTGGTCTGCACGGCACCCGCCGTCCTCGAAACACGAGGCGAGCACCCACTCCCAAAGCGGCGGGCGCGATCCGATCGCACATGATCGCGCCCGCCGCACAGCAACCTGCCTTAACGCGTGTCCCGCTCCGCTTTACTCCGGTTCGTCACCGGGCTTGCCTTCACTTTCCCGGTCGCCAGCGTCTTCCTGTTGCGGCCGCCCCTCAGCCTGCTCCCGCTCTCGAACCAGCCGCGCATACGCATCGATAATCGCGCGCGCCAGCTCCAGACAGCTTAACGGCGCCGATCCTTCCGCCTTATTGTTGATCGCGATCACCACCGGCTGACCGGCCAGCGCATAGCGCGCGGCGAGTTCGGCCAACGCCGTGCGCGTGGCCGGGTCCTGATCGATCAACTGGTTGAACGGTTCGTACTTGGCCTTCGCCTGCTCGTATTTGAAGCCGCCGTGCAGACTCCAGCGCACGATCAGCGGTCCGGCCGGGGCGCCGGCCGCCGGATCGCCGGCCGCCGGTTCGCCGTCCAGCAGCGCGAGCGCCGCCGCCTGGCGCTGCGGGTCCGGCATCCGCGCGTGAATCCCGACGCAATAGCGCACGCCCGCCGCTTTCAGCGTGCGGATAAAACGCGGCGTCAGCAGGCTCGCATCGCGGATTTCGATCGCGTAGCGGCTGTCGTTGGGCAGCGTCGGCAGCGCCATCAGAAATTCGCCCAGCCGTTCGATGAATACTGCCGGCTGCGCGAGCATCTGATCCGGTAGCGGCGACAACTGGAACACCAACGCGCCCGCTTTCGCGCCGAGTCCCTCGATGCAGGGCGTGACGAACTCGTCGATCGCCATCTGCGCGTTCAGAAAGCATGGATTCAGCGATACCGGCTCGCCACGTTCGGCGCGCACGGTGGCGTCGGTGATCGACATGGGCGCCTTGACGATGAAGCGGAAGTGCTCCGGAACCTGCTGGGCGTAGCGCAAATACTCGGTGACCGACAGCGCCTGATAAAACGACCTGTCGATGCTGACGGTCTTCAGCAGCGGATGCGCGCCATAAGCCGTGAGGCCTTCACGCGACAGTTTGCTGTTGCTGTATTCGTCGCCGTAGACGATGCCGTTCCAGCCTGGAAACGACCAGGTCGACGTGCCGAGGTGGACTTGCGGTGGCAGTTCGGCGGCGAGCGCGAGCAGTTCGGGCGAGGGCGGGGCAGCGAGGATTTCGCGCGTGCGGCGCTTTTTCGGGGAATCGGCGGGAGAGGGGAGTGCTTCGGTTCCAGTGGCGGCGCTTTCGTCTTCCTGCCAGAGCGATGCCGCTGCGGTAGGTTTTGCGCGTGATTGACGCCGTGCTTCAGGCTGCGTCGACGCGGCAACCGTGGATTGCGCGTCGGCGTCGGCGGAGGCCGCCGCCACAATCCCCGCCCGGCCTCCGGCTTTAGCCACGACAGATGTCGCGTGCTGCGGCTTCACGGTCACCGTCGCCGACCTGGTCGCCACCTCCGCCCGCTCCACCGGCATCCCAAACAGATCGACCTGCACAGCCTCATGCCCGACGTCGACAGCATCGCCATCGCCGCCTTGCGGCCCGTCAGTTTCGTTTGCCCCGCTCTGATCCATCTCTATCCGACCTGCTGTTCAAAAGATTGCGCCATGTCGCCGCTTCACCCACTCGGTTCGCGACGACGGCGCAACCGTATCACAGCGTCTTCTCGTACATATAGCGGCGCGACCACGGCAAGGTTTTCGCGCTGCGGCCGGCTTTGCGGCAGACCACCTGATAGATCGACACGTCGTCGGTTTCGAACGCGTACGCGCAACCGGCGAGGTACACGCGCCAGATGCGGAATTTTTCGTCGTCGACGAGCGAGCGGGCTTTTTCCGCGTTCGCCTCGAAGTTTTCCGCCCAGATGTCCAGCGTGTGCGCGTAGTGACGGCGCAGGCTTTCGACGTCGACCGCTTCCAGTCCGCCGCGCTGCATCGCTTCGAGCGCGAGGCTGATGTGCGGCAGCTCGCCATCGGGAAACACATAACGGTCGATAAACTCGCCGCCGCCGAGTGCGGTTTCGCCGCTGTCCGAATCGCTCGATGTGATGCCGTGGTTCATCGCCACGCCGTCATCGACCAGTAGATCGTGGATCTTTTCGAAGTAGCCCGGCAGATTCTTGCGGCCCACGTGTTCGAACATGCCGACGCTGGTAATGCGGTCGAATTGCCCTTGAACATCGCGATAATCCTGCAGACGAATCTCGATCTGGCCTTCGAGGCCTGCTGCTTTCACGCGAGCGGTGGCGAGATCGAACTGGTTCTGCGACAGCGTCACGCCCACGCATTTCGCGCCGAATTTCTGCGCCGCGCGCAGCACGAGCGCACCCCAGCCGCAGCCGATATCGAGCAGACGCTGCCCCGGTTGCAACTGGATTTTCGTGAGGATGTGATCGATCTTCTTGATCTGCGCGGTCGCGAGATCTTCGTCGCCGTTCTCGAAGTAGGCGCACGAGTACACCATGTTCTCGTCGAGCCACAGCTTGTAGAACTCGTTCGAGACATCGTAGTGATACTGGATAGCCTTCTTGTCCGACGCCTTCGAATGATGAAAGTAGCGCCGCACGCGCGCCAGCTTGCTCGCGCTGGTGACGGTATTGCGCGCCAGCTGATAGCCGATATTGATGATGTCCGACAGCTTGCCTTCAATGTCGATCTTGCCCTGCACGTAAGCCTCGCCGAGATTGTCGAGGCTCGGTTCGAGCAGATACGGCAGCGCCGTCGCACTTTTGACGTGTAGCGTGACCTGAGGCGCGGCGAACTGCCCAAAGTCATGTTGCTGACCGTCCCACAGCACGAGTCGTGCAGGCAGGTTAGCCTTGGTCTTTACATCTTCTACCCACTGCGCCAGCTTCTTCTCCCAGAACATGTGATCTCTCCGTGTCCGTTGAATTAAAGCAAAGCTTGTGCGGATCGCGACTCAGCGCGGCTCGACTCCTATGCCGCAGACGCAATCCTGCCGGTGCGCGCTGCTGCGTTGGCGGCGCGCTGCCGACGTTATATTCCGATTCAAGGCGATAGGCGGGAGATTTGCCAGTCGCCGTTTTCAGTTTCGCGCGTATAGAGCAGACGGTCGTGCAGACGCGACGGCCGGCCCTGCCAGAATTCGATTGCTTCGGGGACCAAACGATAGCCGCCCCAGTGCGATGGACGCGGTGGCTGGTCGCCGTATTGCAGGCTGATTTCGCGTTCACGTGTTTCGAGCTGCGAACGGCTTTCAATTACCTGACTTTGATTCGATGCCCACGCACCGATACGCGAACCGAGCGGGCGCGACGCGAAATACGTATCGCTTTCTTCTGCACTGGTTTTGACGATGCGCCCCTCGACGCGCACCTGGCGCTCGAGTTCGATCCAGTAGAACAGCAGGCTCGCATACGGATTGGCTGCGAGTTCGCGGCCCTTGCGGCTTTCGTAATTGGTGAAGAACACAAAGCCGCGTTCGTCGACACCCTTGATCAGCACGATGCGCGCCGATGGCCGGCCACGCGAGTCGACGGTAGCCAGCGTCATCGTATTCGGTTCGGGCAGTTTGGCGTCTACCGCCTGTTCAAACCAGGTGTCGAACTGGCGAAATGGATCGCGGTCGACATCGGCAACGTCCAAAGAACCCAGCGAATAGTTTTTTCGAAGTTCGGCGAGTGAGGTCATGTTCTTATGCGAACGCTACAGTCAGGCAAGTATAGCTAAGGAGAAAATTCTTTGCGCGCAGGCAGGTCAAGCGCTTGCGCTTTGCACGAACGGATACTGCGTACTCCGATGATGATCGCCGATTCGTGCGCCGCAACGTGTACGGCGATGCGGCTCGGCGCGTTCAGGCAAAATACGGTCTGAGTGCGTTTTGGGGCGATTCAGAATCGACCCGGACGCCGCCAATTTCCGTTTTGCCAGTCTTCAACGAGTCCCGCCACCATGTCCAGCACCACCGCGCAATCCGACGCGCAGTCCGACGCGTATGCCGATATTACTACCAGCCTCGACGCGAGTGAAAGCGCCGACCACGCGCGGCGTTTCGGCGGCATTGCACGCCTGTACGGCGCGCCCGCGCTCGCCGCGTTCGAAGGCGCACATGTGGCGGTGATCGGCATCGGCGGAGTGGGGTCGTGGGTGGCGGAAGCATTGGCGCGCAGTGCGGTTGGCACGCTGACGCTGATCGATCTCGACAACGTGGCCGAGAGCAACACGAACCGGCAGATTCACGCGCTCGACGGCAACTACGGGAAACCGAAAGTCGAAGCCATGGCCGAGCGCATCAAGATGATCAACCCGTACTGCGACGTGCGGCTGATCGAAGATTTCGTCGAGGCGGATAATTTCGACGCGACCTTAGGCGGCGGTTTCGATTATGTGATCGACGCCATCGACAGCGTGCGAACCAAGACCGCGTTGATCGCATGGTGTGTCGAGCGCAAGCAGCCGTTGATCACAGTGGGCGGAGCAGGTGGTCAACTCGACCCGACGCGCATTCGCATCGACGATCTCGCGCTGACGATCCAGGATCCGTTGCTGTCGAAAGTGCGCGGACAGTTGCGCAAGCAGCATGGTTTTCCGCGCGGGCCGAAGGCGAAGTTCAAGGTGAGCGCGGTGTATTCCGACGAGCCGTTGATCTACCCCGAAGTGGCCGTCTGCGATATCGACGAAGAAGCGGAGCACGTGAGCACGTCGCCGGGACACACGGGGCCGGTCGGTCTGAATTGCGCGGGGTTTGGTTCGAGCGTGTGCGTGACGGCGAGTTTCGGCTTTGCCGCGGCCGCGCATGTGTTGCGGGCGTTGGCGAAGCAGGCGGCCGGTTGACGGTTCGGCCGAAGTTCCAACCGCCGTTTCAAGCGAAGCGACCATGAAAAGCAAAAGGCGGTGAAAGCGACAAGGTATCGCTTTCACCGCCTTTTTTACGTGCTATCCCTTCCCGACAGACCGCACGCGAATCAATACAGCGATGCGCTCAACTTGCGCCGCCATTGCGACACCAGTTCCGGCTGATGCGCGGCCAGATCGAACACGGACAACATCGTCTTGCGGCCGATATCGTCGCGGAACGTGCGGTCGCGTTGCACGATTGCCAGCAGATGTTCGAGTGCTTCCGAATACTTGAGTCGGGCGATCAGCGCGCTGGCAAGATCGAAGCGGGCTTCGAGATCGTCGGGCGCGGCGGCGACTCTGGCTTCGAGCGCGTCCGTGGGCGGCAGGTCGGCGGCGGCATCCAGCGCGTCGAGGCGCGTTTTGATCGCGTTGAAACGTGCGTCGATACCCTGCGTCGTTTTCGGCGACAGCAGATCGACTTCGTTGCGGACTTCGTCGACACGATTGTCTTCGAGCAGCAGTTCGATGCGATCCAGGCGCGCTTCGTCGAAGCCCGGGTCGTAGGCGAGGGCGGCTTGCAGCGCGTCGTACGCATCGTCGCGACGGCCTTCGGCCAATGCGGTCTGCGCTTCGAGGCGCGCGGCATCTGCACCTTGCGGCACGAGCCGCTCGATGAATTCGCGCAACTGGCCTTCCGGCAGCACGCCGACAAACTGGTCGACCGGGCGGCCGTCGGCAAACGCCATCACGTGCGGAATGCTGCGTACCTGGAAGTGCGCGGCCAGTTCCTGATTTTCGTCCACGTTCACTTTCACCAGCTTCCATTTGCCGGCGGCTTCGGCCTCGAGCTTTTCGAGCATCGGGCCCAGGTTTTTGCACGGGCCGCACCACGGCGCCCAGAAATCGACCAGCACGGGGGCCAGTGTCGACGCCGCGATGACGTCCTGTTCAAAAGTGGCCAGAGTGGTGTCCATTGCGTCCTCGTCGATAAAACGGTTTGTCACTAAATGGGGCCGAACAGCGCGGGTTCAATGCGTCGCATGCTTGCCCACGCGAGCGTCGGGGTTAATCGGCGCGATTCGTGCCCGGGTTCGTTATTTACGCTCCGGCAACGGAATCCATTCGGTTTCGCCCGGCACCTGGCCCATTTCCTGGTGGGTCCACGCGAGCTTCGCGGCTTCGATTTTCTCGCGTGAACTCGCGACGAAATTCCACTCGATAAAGCGCTCGCCGTCCAGTTTTTCACCGCCGAGCAGCATCGCGCGCGCGCCGTTCGTGCTTGCCAGCGTGACGGTTTCGTCGAGCGCGAGCACGGCCATCTGGCCGACTTCGAGCGGCGTGCCGTCGATTTCCAGATCGCCGTCCACCAGATAGACGCCGCGTTCCTCGTGTTCCGGTTCGAGCGCGAATGCACCGCCCGGCGCGAATTCGGCGGCGACGTACAGCGTGCCGGAGAACGTCGTGACCGGCGACTCCACGCCGAACGCCGTGCCCGCGATCACGCGCAGCGTGACGCCGTTGCGCTCGACCACCGGCAACGTGTGGGCAGCGTGATGCGCGAACGACGGCTCGACTTCTTCGTCGTCGAGCGGCAGCGCGACCCAGGTCTGGATGCCGTGCATGGTCAGCCCGCTCGCGCGATCTTCGGCGGGCGTGCGTTCCGAATGGACGATGCCGCGTCCGGCCGTCATCCAGTTGACGTCGCCGGGGACGATTTTCTGCTCCGAGCCGAGGCTGTCGCGATGCATGATCGAGCCTTCGAACAGATACGTGACGGTCGCGAGGCCGATATGCGGATGCGGCCGCACGTCGAGTCCGACGCCGGGTTCGAGGGTGGCGGGGCCCATGTGGTCGAAGAAGATGAAGGGGCCGATCAGACGCGCGGCCATGGCGGGCAGCACGCGCCGCACGGTCAGGCTGCCGACGTCGCGCAGATGCGGTTTGAGGACGGCTTTGATCGAGGAGGACATGGCAGGCTCGGCTGAAATGGTGGGTGGAAATCTTGCTGAATGGACGATTCTACTGCGCAGCGCACAATGCCGACGCCTCGCTACGCGCCCGCGCTCCGGAATCGATGGCAACGGCGATGACCGCCGATGTAAGGCTCCGTTAAACTGCCGGATTCAACAATCGGATGGAGACCGGGATGTCGCCCAGGGATCTGCTGCTCGCGCTGATCGTCGTGATCGCGTGGGGCGTCAATTTCGTCGTGATCAAGGTGGGTCTGCATGGCGTGCCGCCGATGCTGCTCGGCGCGCTGCGCTTTACGCTCGCCGCTGTGCCCGCGGTGTTTTTCGTGAAGAAGCCGAATCTGCCATGGCGCTGGTTGTTCGCGTACGGCGCGACGATTTCGTTTGGCCAGTTCGCGTTCCTGTTTTCGGCGATGTACGTCGGCATGCCGGCGGGGCTTGCTTCGCTGGTGTTGCAGGCGCAGGCGTTTTTCACGCTGATTTTCGCGGCGATCTTCCTGCACGAGCGCTTCCGTTTGCCGAACCTCGTGGGTCTGCTGATCGCGGCAGCCGGTCTCGCTGTAATCGGTTTGCAAGGCGGTCACGCGATGACCGCCGCAGGCTTTGCGCTGACCTTGTGCGCGGCGTGTTCGTGGGCACTCGGCAACATCGTCACGAAGAAGGTCGGCAAGGTCGATCTCGTCGGACTGGTGGTGTGGGGGAGTCTGATTCCGCCGCTGCCGTTTTTCGCGGCGTCGTATGCGTTCGAGGGGCCGCAGCGGATCGCCGCCGCTTTGTCCGGCATCAGCGCGATGTCGATATTCGCGATCGTCTATCTGGCGTTTATCGCGACGCTGATCGGCTATGGATTGTGGAGCCGTCTGTTGTCGCGCTATCCGGCGAGCCAGGTCGCGCCGTTTTCGCTGCTGGTGCCGATTGTCGGGCTGGCGTCGGCGTCGTTGCTGCTGGGTGAGCAATTGTCGATGGCGCAGGTCGGCGGTGCGTTGCTGGTGATGGCGGGGCTGGCGGTGAACGTGTTCGGCGGATGGGTCGTGCAGAGGCTGACACCGGCACGCTGAGTTTTTTGCTGCGCAGCATGTAGCGAGCAACGTGCGATGTGCAACTTGCAACTTGCAATGTGCGACGTGCGCATCATGCCGCAGCGCGCATCGACAAAAAACGGCCGCTTCATCACTGATGAGCGGCCGTTTTTTCTTTGCCTCGTGCGTTATCAGAAGCCGGCTTCAAGTCATCCGGTTTTTCGCCAGCGGCGGATTTGCCGCGAAATAACGCTTGATGCCGTTCATGATCGCGTCGGCCATCTTGTCGCGATAGGCGTCGTCGTTCAGGCGTCGCTCCTCGTCCGGGTTGCTGATGAACGCGGTTTCCACGAGGATCGACGGAATGTCCGGCGCCTTCAGCACCGCGAATCCCGCCTGCTCGACCGAGCCCTTGTGCAGCTTGTTGATGCCGCCGATTTCCTTCAGCACAAAGTTGCCGTAGCGCATCGAGTCGCGAATCTGCGCCGTGGTCGACATGTCGAACAGCGCGCGGTTGACGGTCGCATCGGCGGACTTGATGTTGATCCCGCCAATCTGATCCGACGAGTTTTCCTTGTTCGCCATCCAGCGAGCCGCCGCGCTCGACGCGCCATGGTCCGACAACGCGAACACCGACGACCCTTTCGCCTCGGGCGTCGTGAACGCATCGGCGTGGATCGACACGAACAGGTCCGCGCCGACGCGCCGCGCTTTCTGCACGCGCACGTTCAGCGGCACGAAGAAGTCGGCGTCGCGGGTCATCATCGAGCGCATGTTGGGCTGGGCGTCGATCTTCGCGCGCAGCTTCTTCGCGATGTCGAGCGCGACGTGCTTCTCATACGTTCCGCCGCCGCCAATCGCGCCGGGGTCTTCGCCGCCATGACCCGGATCGATCGCGACGGTCAGCAGGCGCACCGTGTTGCTCTTGCCGGACTTCGGCGTGGAGAACGCGTAGGTGTCGTCGCTGCTGTCGTCGTTGTCGCCGCCCAGGTTGTTCGGCTTGCTGCTGCCTTTGTTGCGCGCAATCGCGGCAGGCGGCGACAGCGGAACAGCCGGCTTGCCGGCAATGATCGGTGCCGAAGGCGTGGGAGCGACATGCACGGGTGGACGTGGCACGCCCGGCGCAGGTGCTGAGCCGCTGTTAGCGCCGCCGTTGCCGTTCTGCGCGTAACGCTCGAAGAAAGCCTCGCTGTTATCCGCGGCGGGCGGCGTCGTGCCGGGACCGCTCAGCGTGGCGGGCGGCACACCGTTCTCTTCGTTGAACGTCTGCTGCTTGTGTTCGGTTTGCGCGAGCAGATCCATCAGCGGATCGGGCGCGACTGCGGGATACAGGTCGAACACCAGCCGGTACTTGTACGCGCCGACCGGCGGCAACGTGAACACCTGCGGCTTCACCGAGCCCTTCAGATCGAACACCATGCGCACCACGTGCGGCTGATTCTGTCCCACCCGCACCGCCGAAATCTGCGGATCGTTCGGCGTGATCTTCGATACCAGGTCCTTCAGCGCCTGATCCAGATCGAGGCCGCTCAGATCGACCACCAGACGGTCGGGCGCCTGCAAGAGCTGCTGCGTGTTTTGCAGCGGCTGATCGGATTCGATCGTCACCCGGGTGTAGTCGCGCGCGGGCCAGACCCGCACGCCGAGCACCGAGCTGGCCAGGGCCAGACGCGGCGCGACGAGTCCGAGTACGAGCGTGGACGCTCCCGCCCGCAGAATCTGCCGACGCCGCCAGTTATGCGTGGCGGTAGCCGCGGATTCGATCGAGCGGAACGGTTTGATCAACATCTTTCGAGACATGCCTTTCCTGATTCGCTGTATGCCCGTGCGACGAGCACGCGTCCGTCGTTCTCGCTGTCCAGATCGAGTGAGAAGACGAGATCCGGCACTCCCAGAAGGGGCCCTGCGCGCTGCGGCCACTCGACGAGGCAGATAGCGCCGCTGTCGAAGTATTCGCGAAAGCCCGCATCGGCCCATTCGGCCGGATCGGTGAATCTATAGAGATCGAAGTGATACAGCGCGAGTTCCCCAGCAGGGCGTTCTAGCGCATAAGGTTCGACGAGCGTGTACGTGGGACTGCGCACGCGGCCAGTGTGACCGAGGCCGCGCAAGGTCGCGCGCACGAGGGTGGTTTTGCCGGCGCCGAGGTCGCCGATGAGTTGGACTTGCAGCCCGTGGAATGCCGTGCCGCCGTTCGCGTCCGGCGCGTGTTGGGAATGCTGCGCAGCGTCGCGAACGCTTTCGATCGCCTGTGCGAAGCGCTCGCCGAACGCGTGCGTGGCGGCTTCGTCTGCGAGCGCAAAGCTGCGTTCGAGCAGAAGATTGGCGGACGGCAGAATCGCGTGATCGGGATTGGCAGGCATTCTCGTAAAATGGCGTGATGAACCGAAGTCCGGAGTCCCCTGAGTCCACTGTCACCAGCGCGCATTCGTCCATCGCGACGAACGCTGCGGAGAGCGCTCGTCATTACGATGACGCAGCGCTGAATGCGCTCGCGCTGAACATCAAAAGCTGGGGCCGTGAACTGGGATTCGGGGCGATCGGCATTAGCGATACCGATCTCTCCGCGGCCGAAGCGCCGCTTGCAGCCTGGCTGGAAGCGGGGTGCCACGGCGAGATGGATTATATGGCGAAACACGGCATGAAACGCGCGAGGCCGGCTGAGCTTGTGGCCGGCACGCGACGTGTGATTACCGCGCGCATCGCCTATTTGCCCGCCGAAACATTGAACGGAGCGGCGCACGAAAGCGGCTCGAGCGGCGGCCTGAGCGCGCAAGACTGGCGCTCAGCCGAGCATGCGCGGATCGCAGACCCGTCGGCGGCGGTGGTGTCGGTCTATGCGCGCGGCCGTGATTATCACAAGGTGATGCGTAATCGCCTGCAACATCTCGCCGAGAAAATCGAAGCGGAGATCGGTGCATTCGGCTTCCGCGTATTTACCGATTCGGCGCCGGTGCTGGAGGTAGAACTTGCGCAGAAGGCGGGCATCGGCTGGCGCGGCAAGCACACGTTGCTGTTGCAACGCGACGCCGGTTCGCTGTTTTTCCTCGGCGAAATTTACGTCGATGTACCGTTGCCGACCGATGCCGAAACGTCGCCCGACATCGCGCCTGAAACGCCGGGCTCGCATTGCGGAAGTTGTACGCGTTGCATCGGCGCGTGTCCGACCGGCGCGATCGTCGCACCTTATAAGGTCGATGCGCGGCTGTGCATTTCTTATCTCACCATCGAACTGAAGGGCAGCATTCCGCTCGAGATGCGGCCGCTGATCGGCAATCGTGTGTATGGCTGCGACGACTGTCAGCTCGTGTGTCCGTGGAACAAGTTTGCGCAGGCCGCGCCGGTCGCCGATTTCGACGTGCGGCACGGACTCGATCGCGCGTCGCTGGTCGATCTGTTCGCATGGACCGCCGACGAGTTCGATACGCGAATGCAGGGCAGTGCGATTCGCCGCATCGGCTACGAAAGCTGGTTGCGCAATCTCGCAGTGGGGATGGGCAATGCGTTGCGTGCATCGCCGGAGAGTTTGAATACTCAGGCGCGCGACGCCATCGTGCAGGCGTTGCGACAGCGCGCCGGCGACGCTTCGGACGTGGTACGCGAGCACGTGCAATGGGCGCTGGAAGCGGCGTAAAGTTGAGCAGGCAATAGCACTGCATGCTGCGGTGCCATCTCGCACAACCGAGCCGCCACGATAGTAAGGAGCAGGCCATCATGTTCAATGCAGTGATCCACGCGCCGTTCGGCAAGGTCGGCATTCGTCTCGAAGGCGAAGCGGTGCGCGAGATCGTCTATCTGCCGGACTCGATGGCGAGCGTCGCGCCCGACTCGCCGCTGGCGAAGCAGGCCGCCGCGCAGATCGAGCGATATTTCGAGCGGGCGTCCGCGACATTCGAGTTGCCGCTGGCGCCGGTCGGCACGGCATTCCAGCAGCGCGTGTGGCAGGCGATCTGCGATATTCCGCCGGGCGTCGTGCTGACCTACGGACAGGTGGCAAGGCAGCTCGGCAGCGCGCCGCGCGCGGTCGGTCAGGCGTGCGGCGCCAATTTTTTCCCGATTGTGATTCCCTGTCATCGCGTGGTGAGTTCGAGCGGCATCGGCGGATTCGCGCATCACGGCGATGACGGCTTTTTCCGCAACGTCAAGCGCTGGCTATTGGCGCACGAAGGCATTCCGTACGCATGAGCACGAGCATGGGCACGACCGATTCCCTGGCCGACGACACGAGCGTCGTCGCGTCTCCTCTTTATCTGGCAAGCGCCGCCTCGATCGATGCGTTCTGCGACGCGCTGTGGCTCGAGCACGGCCTGTCGCGCAACACGCTCGACGCGTATCGCCGCGACCTCCGGCTCTTTTGCGAATGGCTTGCGCAGACCCGCAATGCGTCGCTCGACACCGCCAGCGAAGCCGATCTCAACGCCTATGCCGCCGCGCGGCACGCCGACAAATCGACGTCGTCGAACCGGCGGCTCTCGGTGTTTCGCCGCTACTACGGTTGGGCGGTGCGCGAGCATCGCGCGCAGGCCGATCCGACGCTGCGCATCCGCTCGGCCAAACAGCCCATGCGTTTTCCGTCGACGTTATCGGAAGCGCAAGTCGAAGCGTTGCTCGGTGCGCCGGATATCTCCACGCCGCTGGGTCTGCGAGACCGGACGATGCTCGAGTTGATGTACGCGAGCGGCCTGCGGGTGACCGAACTCGTCACGCTGAAGACGGTGGAGGTCGGCCTGAACGAAGGCGTAGTGCGTGTGATGGGCAAGGGCGCGAAGGAGCGGCTGATTCCGTTCGGCGAAGAAGCGCACGGGTGGATCGAACGCTATCTGCGCGAGGCTCGCCCGGCGCTGCTCGGCGCGCGTTCGACCGATGCGCTGTTCGTGACGAGCCGCGCCGAGGGTATGACGCGTCAGCAGTTCTGGAACATCATCAAGCGACACGCGGTGGCCGCCGACGTGCATGCGCCGTTGTCGCCGCACACGTTGCGGCATGCGTTCGCGACGCATCTGCTGAATCACGGTGCCGACTTGCGCGTCGTGCAACTGCTGCTCGGTCACACCGATATTTCGACTACGCAGATTTACACGCATGTGGCGCGGGAGCGGCTGAAGTCGCTGCATGCGATGCATCATCCGCGAGGATGATGCGCGCACTTCCAGACGCAGGCTTCAGATAAATTCGCGCAGCCGGTGCTTGAGAATCTTTCCCGTCGACGCAGCCGGCAACGCGGCAAGCACCTTCAGTTCGGCGGGCCGCTTGTACGGTGCAAGCCGCTCGCCGCACCACGCGATCAACTCAGCAGGCGTGACCGTCGCCCCGGCGGTCAACTCGACGAACGCGAGCACTTCTTCGTTACCCTCGACCGCGCGCCCGATCACTGCCGATTGCACCACTTGCGGATGCGCGTTCAGCACATGTTCGACTTCGGCCGGATACACGTTGAACCCCGAGCGGATGATCAACTCCTTGCTACGCCCGACGATATGCAGCGCGCCGTCGGCATCCTGCCGCGCGAGGTCGCCGGTTTTCAGCCAGCCGTCTTCGGTTACGGCCGCGCGTGTCTGCTCAGGACTGCGGTAATAGCCGAGCATCACATTCGGACCGCGTACCCATAATTCGCCGATCTCGCCCGGCGCAGCTTCGACACCGTCGAGTCCGACAAACTTCACGTCGACGCCAGGAATCACTTCGCCGACCGAGCAATCGCTGCGCGGTGCGTCGAGCATCGTATGAGAAACCGTGGGACTGCTCTCGGTCATTCCGTAGCCGTTGTGCAGCGTCAGACCGTAGACGGATTCGACCTGCGCTTTCAGCGCGGCGTCGAGCGGCGAGCCGCCCGAGTACGCAAAGCGCAGCTGCGGCGCGGACCACGCGTGGCCGTGCGTCTGCAGATGTTCGAGCAGCTTGGCGTGCATGGCCGGCACGCCCTGGAAGATCGACACGCGTTCGTCTGCGAGCGCGCGGCGCACGGCTTCCGGCGAGAAGCGCGGCACCAGCCGCAAGGTCGCGCCCGCATGCAGGCTGCCCAGGCACACCGATGCAAAGCCGTACACGTGCGAGATGGGCAGCACCGCGTAGACGACATCGTCGGGACCGACTTTGCGCAGACGGCTCGACACGGCCGCGATGTACAGCAGATTGCGGTGCGACAGCATCACGCCTTTCGGCGCGCCGGTGGTGCCGGTGGTGTAGATGAGCGCGGCGCACTGGCGGTCGTTTGCGGCTTCGACTGGCTCGGCCTGCACGGCGTCGTCCACCGAATACGACCATGCGCCGATGTCCGGCGTGATGGCGGGCGCTTGAGTTGCCTGATGGCGTTGCGCGTGCTGCTGGGCATCGACGGAGCTTTCCACCGCATACGCGACCACGCGAGGTTGTGCGTGCGCCCGGATCGAATCGAGTTCGGCTGCGGAAAGCCGTGCGTTCGACACCAGCGCCCATGCATCGAGCCGCGCGGTCGCGAACAGCAACACGATCTGCACGATGCTGTTTTCCGCGACGATCATCACGCGATCGCCGCCGCGCACGCCCCATTCGCGCAGCAGCGCGGTGGCGGCGTCGACGGCTTGCAGCAGTTGCGCGCTGGTCAGGCGGCGCGCGTCCTCGATCAGCGCGACGTGTTGCGGATCGCGTGCGGCGGCGAATGCCGGAATGTCTGCGATGCGCGCGGGCAAGCCGGCCAGCAGCGCGGGGATGTCGATGGTGGAACGGGTTCGTGAATCAATATTCAATGCTGTCTCCTTGTCGACCCGAGTTAGCGCTTTAGCGCTTACTCGGGTCCCATGCCCCGGCGGTCGACCCCGAGTTAGCGCTTTAGCGCTTACTCGGGTCCCATGCCCCGGCGGTCGACCCAGAGTTAGCGCTTTAGCGCTTACTCGGGTCCTCTCCGGCTACGATTCGATACCGGCATACAGTGCGCCGGAAAATTTATCGAACGATCGTGCCACAAGCGCCCACCCCGCACAATTGGCCGTTCGGCAAATAGCCGTTGCGCAAACTCGCCATTACAATGCGCCGATGAGCAAATCCAGACACGTCTCCGAAACGCCCGCCACGCAGTTCCTGCGCCGTCACGGCGTCACTTTCGGAGAGCATCCTTACGAGTATGTCGAGCACGGCGGCACCGGGGAATCGGCGCGCCAGCTCGGCGTGGACGAACATCATGTGGTCAAGACCCTCGTGATGGAAGACGAGCACGCCAAGCCGTTAATCGTGCTGATGCACGGCGACCGTACCGTCAGCACCAAGAACCTCGCGCGGCAGATCGGCGCGAAACGCGTCGAGCCGTGCAAGCCCGAGGTCGCGAACCGACACTCAGGGTATCTGATCGGCGGCACCTCGCCGTTCGGCACGCGCAAGCAAATGCCGGTGTATGTCGAGTCGACCATTCTGGAGATGGACAAGATCTGGCTGAACGGCGGGCGGCGCGGCTTTCTGGTCAGCATCGAGCCGAAGGTGCTGACCGACCTGCTGGCAGCGAAGGCGGTTCAGTGCGCGAGCGTCGATTGACGTTTGTCTGAATGTTTTCCGGGCGCGCACGTTGGGTAGAATGTGCGCCGCTTTGCGCCCTGTTGTCTGTCGGCGTTTCCTTTGCGGTCGACGTGTCGGGTTTCTCCGAACGTCGGACCGCCGATCCTTATAAGAGTCCCCAGATGCAAAACCTGATCGTTGCTGTCGTTGCCTACCTGATCGGTTCGATTTCGTTCGCCGTCGTCGTAAGCGCCGCGATGGGCCTCGACGACCCGCGCTCGTACGGCTCGGGCAACCCCGGCGCCACCAACGTGCTGCGCAGCGGCAGCAAGAAAGCGGCGATCCTGACGCTGCTCGGCGACGCGTTCAAAGGCTGGCTGCCCGTGTGGTTCGTCGTGCACTTCGGCGCGCGTTACGGGCTCGACGACACGTCGGTCGCGATTGCGGCGATCGCGGTGTTTCTGGGCCACCTGTACCCGATTTTCTTCCGCTTCAAGGGCGGCAAGGGCGTGGCGACCGCGGCGGGCGTGCTGCTCGCGATTAACCCGATTCTCGGCGTCGCTACGTTGCTGACCTGGCTGATCGTCGCGTTCTTCACGCGTTATTCGTCGCTGGCCGCGCTGGCTGCCGCCGTGTTCGCGCCGATTTTCGATGCCTTTCTGTTTGGTCCGCACATCATCGCGCTGGCTATCGTGGCGATGAGTTCGCTGCTCGTTTGGCGCCATCGCGGCAACATTGCAAAGCTGGCGCGCGGGCAGGAAAGCCGGATCGGCGATAAAAAGAAGGCGAGCGCCCCAGCGGCAGGCAACGATCTGTGACGGTAGAGGGGCGCCGCGCGCCCCTCGTTGTCAGTTGCAGATACAGCAGAACTCGCAGACTCAGTCGCGGAAGTTATTGAAGTCGAGCGGCGTATCGGTCACGTCCTTGCGCAGCATCGCGATCACGCTTTGCAGATCGTCTCGCTTGCCGCCGGTAATCCGCACCGCGTCGCCCTGAATGCTCGCCTGGACCTTGATCTTGCTGTCCTTCACGAGGCGCACGATTTTCTTCGACAGATCGCCGGACACGCCTTTCTTGATCTTGATGACCTGCTTGACCTTGTCGCCGCCGATCTTCTCGATCTTGCCGTAGTCGAGGAAGCGCACGTCCACGTTGCGCTTGGCCATTTTCGACAGCAGCACGTCCTTTACCTGACCGAGCTTGAAATCGTCGTCCGCGTATGCGGTGATTTCGCTTTCCTTGTGCTCGACGCGCGCGTCCGACCCTTTGAAGTCGAAGCGCGTTGAGATTTCCTTGTTGGACTGTTCGATCGCATTCTTGACTTCGATCATGTCTGCTTCGCAGACGACGTCAAACGATGGCATTGCATTCTCCCAATAGTGCTGCGATGCGTGAGGCGGCCGGTCGGCTGCTCACGGGGCACTCGCTATAATCACGGACCGGACGTCATTTTACCGACGCCACTCCCTTTTGCCCAAGACCGCCGCGCAATGCCGCGCGGGCGAGGGCTGACCTGGCCTCGTTCGTGGTCTCTTTCGTCGTTTCATTGCTCTTATTCCGATGTCCCAATCCGATTCCGCCGCGTTCATTGCCGGCTATCCGCTGAAGGCGCACAACACCTTCGGCTTCGATGTCCGTGCGCAGTTTGCGTGCCGGATCGAACGCGAAGAGCAATTGATGGTCGCCGTGCGCGATCCGCGCGCCGCCGGCCTGCCGCGCCTCGTGCTGGGCGGCGGCAGCAATGTCGTGCTGACCGGCGACTTCGGCGGGCTGGTGCTGCTGATGGCGATGCGCGGCCGCGAGGTCGTACGCGAGGACGACGACGCGTGGTACGTCGAGGCAGCCGGCGGCGAGCCGTGGCACGAGTTCGTCGCGTGGACTTTGTCGCAGGGCATGCCCGGCCTGGAAAACCTTGCGCTGATCCCCGGAACGGTCGGCGCCGCGCCGATCCAGAATATCGGCGCATATGGGCTGGAAATGTGCGAGCGGTTCGCGTCGCTGCGGGCCGTGGAGCTGGCCACCGGCGAGGTCGTCGAACTCGACGCGCAGGCTTGCCAGTTCGGTTACCGCGACAGTTTCTTCAAGCGGGAAGGGCGCGAGCGCTTTGTGATCACGTCAGTGACGTTCCGCTTGCCAAAGGCCTGGCAGCCACGCGCCGGGTATGCGGATCTGGCGCGAGCACTGACGGCAGGCGCTTCAGCCTCTGCTGCGCCGGGTTCAGATGACGCGCTGCCGACCGCGCAGGCTATTTTCGATGCGGTGGTAGCCGTGCGTCGCGCGAAGTTGCCTGATCCGCTGGAGCTTGGCAATGCCGGGAGTTTCTTCAAAAACCCGGTCGTGGATGCAGCGCAGTTTGACGCGCTGAAGCTCCGGGAGCCGGAGGTCGTGTCTTATCCTCAGCCCGACGGCCGGGTAAAGCTTGCGGCGGGCTGGTTGATCGACCGGTGCGGTTGGAAAGGCCGTGCGATGGGCGCGGCGGCGGTGCATGAGCGCCAGGCGCTGGTGCTGGTGAACCGCGGCGGCGCGAGCGGCGCGGAGGTTTTGGCGCTTGCGAAAGCGGTCCAGCGCGATGTGCTGGCGCGATTTGGGGTCGAGCTGGAAGCCGAGCCGGTCTGTTTGTGAGTTGCAGCGCGGGCGGCGTGGAATGAACCGGCGGCGCGTGCGGGGCTTCGAGCTTGGGTGTCAACTTCCTTCCGCATCTCGCCTGGTGACGCCGTGATGTGCGTTCCGAATACAAGAGGCACGAAATCGGTGCCAACGGGCGCTGCGACGCCCAGTGGTCGTTCTGATCCTTGTTGTCGCTAACAACGGGAGCATGCTGACTCAGCGCTCCTGCATCGGCATGCAGCCGCCCGCTCCTGAGCAGACATTTGTGCGCCGGCAATGAAAAAGGCGCCGGGAGTTTCCTCCCGGCGCCTTTTTCACGTTGTCGTTCGAGATCAGCCGCGCAAAGTTAGCCCAATCTCAAACCAACTTCTTTAGTCACGCTGACGGCGTGCGTTCTCAGCAATCCGCATACGCAGCGCGTTCAGCTTGATGAACCCGCCAGCGTCAGCCTGGTTGTAAGCGCCGCCGTCGTCGTCGAACGTAGCGATCGTCTTGTCGAACAGCGTTTCCTTCGAATCACGCGCCACGACCGACACGCTGCCCTTGTACAGCTTCACACGCACCCAGCCGTTGACCTTTTCTTGCGTGTGGTCGATCAGCACCTGAATCGCGCGACGCTCCGGGCTCCACCAGTAGCCGTTGTAAATCAGCGACGCGTAGCGGGCCATCAGGTCGTCCTTCAGGTGAGCCACTTCACGGTCGAGCGTGATCGACTCGATGCCGCGGTGCGCCTTCAGCATGATCGTGCCGCCCGGCGTTTCATAGCAGCCACGCGACTTCATGCCGACGTAACGGTTTTCGACCAGATCCAGACGGCCAATGCCGTGCTTGCCGCCCAAACGGTTCAGTTCGGTCAGCATTTCAGCCGCCGACAGACGCTTGCCGTTGATCGCAACCGGGTCGCCGTGTTCGTACTCGATGTCGAGGTATTCGGCCTGGTCCGGCGCCTGTTCCGGCGACACGGTCCAACGCCACATATCGGCTTCGGCCTCGGCCTTCGGGTCTTCCAGGTGACGGCCTTCGAACGAGATGTGTAGCAGGTTCGCGTCCATCGAATACGGCGCGCCGCCTTGCTTGTGCTTCATTTCGATAGGAATGCCGGCCTTTTCTGCGTACGCGAGCAGTTTTTCGCGCGACAGCAGGTCCCATTCGCGCCACGGTGCGATCACCTTGATGCCGGGTTCCAGCGCGTAGTAGCCGAGTTCGAAGCGAACCTGGTCGTTACCCTTGCCGGTTGCGCCGTGCGACACCGCTTGCGCGCCGGTTGCGCGGGCGATTTCGATCTGGCGCTTCGCGATCAGCGGACGCGCGATCGACGTGCCCAGCAGGTATTCGCCTTCGTAAATCGTGTTCGCGCGGAACATCGGGAACACGTAGTCGCGCACGAATTCTTCGCGCAGGTCTTCGATGAAAATGTTTTCCTGCTTGATGCCGAGTTGCAGGGCTTTCTTGCGCGCCGGCTCCAGCTCTTCGCCCTGGCCGATGTCGGCCGTGAACGTGACGACTTCGGCGTCGTAGTTGTCCTGCAACCACTTCAGGATGACGGAGGTGTCGAGGCCGCCCGAATAGGCGAGCACGACTTTCTTGATATCGCTCATGGTGAACTCGTAGCTGGAAAAAGCGGGAAAACAGGCGCACCGGCGGGTCCGGAGCGCGGAAAAACGCTATTTTGACACTAAACCGCCGGGTGCCCGCGTTTTTGGGACAGTGCGGTGATGCAAGCCGGGTTCACTGGCAACCGTGGACTCCGGCTCGCTGCATGGCGCTGACGTGGATGCTTGCCTCGTAACCAAGGCCCCGTCGCGCTTCACGCAGGTGCTGGAAGGGCTCGCTCAGTGATTCAGCTTGCCGAGCAGCAGGAATTCCAACAACGCCTTTTGCACGTGCAGACGGTTTTCCGCTTCGTCCCACACGACGCTCTGCGGACCGTCGATCACTTCAGCGCTGACTTCCTCGCCGCGATGGGCGGGCAGGCAGTGCATGAAGAGCGCGTCGGAATTGGCACGCGCCATCATGTCGGCGTCGACGCACCAGTCGGCGAAGGCTTTCTTGCGTGCTTCGTTTTCGGCTTCGAAGCCCATGCTGGTCCAGACGTCCGTCGTGACGAGGTCGGCGCCCGCGCAGGCCTCGTTCGGATCGTCGAACTCTTCGTAGAACGGCGCGCTTTCGGCGGCGACCATCGCGCGGTCGAGCTTGTAGCCCGGGGGCGTGGACAGGCGCAGTTTGAAGCCGAGAATTTGCGCAGCTTCGATCCACGTGTACAGCATGTTGTTGGCGTCGCCGACCCACGCGACCGTTTTGCCGCGAATCGGGCCGCGATGTTCGAAGAACGTGAAGATGTCCGCGAGCACCTGGCAGGGATGATATTCGTTGGTCAGCCCGTTAATGACCGGCACGCGCGAGTTCTCGGCGAAGCGCTCGATGATGTCCTGCCCATACGTGCGGATCATGATGATGTCGACCATGCGCGAAATGACTTGCGCAGCGTCTTCGATCGGTTCGCCGCGGCCGAGTTGCGTGTCGCGCGTGCTCATGAAGACGGCGTGACCGCCGAGCTGGAAGATGCCGGCTTCGAACGACAGGCGCGTGCGAGTCGAATTTTTCTCGAAGATCATCGCCAGCGTGCGGTCGTGCAGCGGGTGGTAGGTCTCGTAGTTTTTAAACTTGCGCTTGAGAATGCGTGCTCGTTCCAGCACGTATTCGTAGTCTTCCAGCGAGAAATCCTTGAACTGCAGATAGTGGCGAATTTTCTTGGCGGTCATGAAACAAATACGGCGGTCTCACCCGGCAGGATTGCCGGACGGCGCCGCCGTCGTTTGTGGTAACTCAATGCAGCATAAAGGATTTTGCCCCGTTTGACGAGTCGGCCAAAAGGCCGGGTAAGCAGGGTGAAAGCCTCGGAAGTGTGTCGGCCGGGGCTTGTGTGCGCTGCGGAAAAGGGTCCGCTGCGCTATAATCTGCCGGTTATCTCAAAGCCCGGCAGGCAGCTATTTTGCTTGCGGGACACGGCTCGCGCGGTTCGGAAAGTCTGCTCGCGGTGCGCCGTCATGACAAACGCCGGGGCGGCGTTCCGCTGGCCTCGGGCGGTTTCTGGCGGCACGATTCGCCATCGTGGCGTATGCGGCGAGTTCAGGCAGTTGAACCGGCTTGCCGCCGGCTTTGCCGTCATCCGCTGGGCAGTCACACAGGTATTCCTACATGGCCGAAGCACCAACCGAATATTTCATTCAGGGCATCACGTCGAAAGGAAAAAAGTTTCGGCCGAGCGACTGGTCGGAGCGGCTCGCGGGCGTGATGGCGTGTTTTGGTCCCGGTGCGAGAAAGGGGCCGAACGCCTACATGCAGTATTCGTTGTACGTGCGGCCCACCATGATCGGCGACCTGAAGTGTGTGATCCTCGATTCGCGCCTGCGCGACATCGAGCCCATGGCTTTCGATTTCGTCCTCAATTTTGCAAAGGACAACGACCTCGTCGTAACCGAGGCGTGTGAGCTGGAGCTCGAGCACGTCGCGCCGCGGGAAAAGAGGCATGTGATCTAAACCGGGTCCGCCCGGTTGGATCTGTAAAAGCAAAAACCCGCCAGAAGCGGGTTTTTTTGTGCCCGGAGCGAGGGCTCCAGGCGGGCGGTCTGTTGAGCCGCAATCCGCTGGTCTCGTGGACCAGGCGGGCGCAAAGTCCCAAGCAAAAAAGCCCGCCGAGGCGGGCCTTTCTGTGCAGCGGAAACAGGAGTTAGCCCACCGAAGCGGGCCGACCGGAATTACTGAGCTGCGGCCGCTTGCAGACCCTTGATGGCTGCAGCGAGGCGGCTCTTATGGCGAGCTGCCTTGTTCTTGTGAACGATGTTCTTGTCGGCAATGATGTCGATGGTCTTCGACGATGCCTGGAAGATTTCAGCGGCCTTAGCCTTGTCGCCGGCGTCGATCGCCTTGCGAACAGCCTTGATAGCCGTGCGGAACTTCGAGCGCAGTGCCGAGTTGTGCGAGTTTGCCTTGGCGGCCTGGCGGGCGCGCTTGCGTGCTTGTGCGGAGTTTGCCATGACGGTTCCTTATCCTGTTCCTGTTTCCAGTACCTGACCTTCAAGTGGTGAGGTGCTGCTTTTAGATCCGAACTCTTGGAAGCGATTGCCCAAGAGCGCAAAAAGTGTCGAAAAATCGATCGAACTACGCGAAGGCGGGCTCGGATTTTCTTGGTGCCGGACGGTATTTAGCGGGGGGCGTGGTGCCAACCCGCGGTGTCCGCGATGTCATAAAACACCGCCCGAAAATTGAGCGAGCTCTTCGAAGCCGACGATTATAGCAACAAAATCAGGCACGTGGCAACGGGAAAGCTTGATGACCGCTCCGTCGCCCGTGTAGCGCGAGGTCCAGCGACGTGCAAGAGGAGTGGGGAGCCGCTGTGGTGCGGGCGAGGCGCTGATCATGCCCCCAAGCACTGGTTGGGTTGGTACGCTTGCCGAGGCAATCCCCGAAAAGCCGCGAAAAACGGCGTAGACCGTAAATCCAATCGAACGTCTGTGCAGCAAATCGGTCCGAATCGCGTCCCGGCTCGTCGTCCGCACTTGCGGCACCCGTATAATAAGCGCCCCATGAATCTACTCCGAGCCTTGCTGACGGTCAGCGGCTTCACGCTGCTGTCGCGCGTGACCGGACTGGCCCGCGAAACGCTGATCGCTCGTGCGTTCGGCGCCAGTCAATTTACTGACGCGTTCTACGTCGCCTTCCGTATTCCCAATCTGCTGCGCCGTATTTCCGCCGAGGGCGCGTTCTCGCAGGCCTTCGTGCCGATCCTCGCCGAGTTCAAGAACCAGCAGGGTCATGACGCCACCAAGGCACTCGTCGACGCCACCTCGACCGTGCTGGCCTGGGCGCTGGCCGTGCTGTCGGTGATCGGCGTGCTGGGCGCGTCCGGCGTGGTGTTCATCGTGGCCTCGGGGCTCGCGCATGAAGGCCACGCGTACGCGCTCGCCGTCACGATGACGCGCATCATGTTCCCGTACATCATTTTCATTTCGCTGACGTCGCTGGCGTCGAGCGTGCTGAATACGTACAAGAGCTTCTCGTTGCCCGCGTTCGCGCCGGTGCTGCTGAACGTGGCGTTCATCCTCGCTGCGGTGTTCGTCGCGCCGCGTCTGCAAACGCCGGTCTACGCGCTCGCGTGGGCGGTGATCGTCGGCGGGCTGTTGCAGTTTCTGGTGCAGTTGCCGGGGCTGAAGAAGATCGACATGGTGCCGCGCATCGGCTGGAATCCCTTGCGGGCGCTCGCGCATCGCGGCGTCAAGCGGGTGCTGTCGAAGATGGTGCCGGCCATGTTCGCCGTGTCGGTTGCGCAGATCAGCCTGATCATCAACACGAATATCGCGTCGCGCATCGGCCCCGGCGCGGTCTCGTGGATCAACTACGCCGACCGTCTGATGGAATTCCCGACCGCGCTGCTTGGTGTCGCGCTCGGTACGATCCTGCTGCCGAGTCTGGCCAAGGCGCACGTCGACGCCGATCCGCACGAATATTCGTCGCTGCTCGACTGGGGGCTGCGGGTGACGTTCCTGCTGGCCGCGCCGAGCGCGGTCGCGCTGTTCTTCTTTGCCGAGCCGCTGACGGCCGTGCTGTTCCACTACGGCAAATTCGACGGCCATTCGGTCGTGATGGTGAGCCGCGCGCTGGCCGCCTACGGCGTCGGGCTGATCGGCCTGATCCTGATCAAGATTCTCGCGCCGGGCTTCTACGCGAAGCAGGACATCAAGACGCCGGTGAAGATCGGCATCGGCGTGCTGATCGTGACGCAGTTGAGCAACTACGCGTTCGTGCCGATGTTCGCGCACGCGGGCTTGACGCTGAGCGTCGGGCTCGGCGCTTGCGTCAACGCGTTGCTGCTGTTTCTCGGTCTGCGCAAGCGCGGCATCTATATGCCGTCGAATGGCTGGCTGAAATTCTTCGTGCAGTTGCTGGGCGCCTGTCTGGTGCTGGCGGGCGTGATGAGGTGGCTGGCAATCAGTTTTGACTGGATCGCCATGCACGATCAGCCGCTCAACCGGATCGTGCTGCTGGGCGCGTGCCTCGTGCTGTTCGCCGCGCTATATTTCGGTATGCTTTGGCTGATGGGCTTCAAGTACGCGTATTTCAAAAGGCGAGTGAAGTGATCACGATGACGCGAGTTCTCGACTATTTCAGCACGCTCGTGGCCGAAGACGAAAGTCTGCCGTTGACCGAAGCGGCGCTTTCGCTCGCACAGGACGCTTATCCCGATCTCGATCTGCAAGCCACGCTGGCCGAGATCGACGAACTCGTGCTGCGCCTCCAGCGACGCATCCCGGAGAACGCCGACCCTAGGCAAAAGATCGGCATTCTGAACCGGTTCTTCTTCCGCGAGCTGGGTTTTGCCAGCAATCTCAACGATTATTTCGACCCCGACAACAGTCATCTGAATGTCGTGCTCAAGCGTCGTCGCGGCATTCCGATTTCGCTGGCGGTGTTGTACTTGGAGATGGCCGAGCAGATCGGCATTCCGGTGCGCGGCGTCTCGTTCCCCGGGCATTTCCTGTTGCGCGTCACGACGCCCGACGGCGACGTGATGCTCGACCCGATCAACGGTCATTCGCTGTCCGAGTCGGAGATGGTCGACATGCTGGAGCCTTATGTGGCGTCGGCGGGGGAGTCGGTGAGCAGGGCGCTGCGGATGCTGCTGCAACCGGCCACGAGTCGCGAAATCCTCACGCGGATGTTGGGCAACCTCAAGGCGACTTATCTCGAGACTGAACGGTGGCAGCGCCTGCTGGCTGTTCAGCAGCGTCTGGTGATTCTGTTGCCCGACAATATCGAAGAAGTGCGCGATCGTGGTTTTGCGTATGCGCGGCTCGATTATCTGCGGCCCGCGCTCGAAGACCTCGAAAACTATCTCGGCGACCGCCCCGATGCGGAAGACGCAATGGTGGTGGAGTCGCAATTGCACGAGTTGCGTCAGCGGACCCAGCAGGACGATCGCGACTAGTCGCGCGAGGCTTTCGACGCGCAAGGCCGCGTACGCACCAAAATGAAACGCCTGCTCATGATCGATTCATGAGCAGGCGTTTTTGCATTGGCGCGTTATGAGCCGAGCTGAGCGGGCACGGCAATTACTTTGGCTGCATCCGTATCGCCCCGTCCAGACGAATCACTTCGCCGTTCAGCATCGGGTTGTCGAAAATCTGCTTGGCCAGCATCGCGTATTCGGCTGGTTTGCCCAGGCGCGGCGGGAACGGCACCATTGCCCCGAGCGCGTCCTGCACTTCTTGCGGCATGCCGAGCAGCATCGGCGTTTCGAAGATGCCAGGGGCAATCGTCATCACGCGGATCGCGTTGCGCGAAAGGTCGCGTGCAATCGGCAGCGTCATGCCGACCACGCCGCCTTTGGATGCCGCGTAGGCGGCCTGGCCGATCTGCCCGTCATAGGCCGCCACCGACGCCGTGTTGACGATCACGCCGCGCTCGCCGTTCGCATTCGGCTCGTTCTTCGACATGGCCGCGGCGGCGAGCCGGATCATGTTGAAGGTGCCGATCAGATTGATCGAGATGGTGCGCACGAACGAGTCGAGCGGATGCGGGCCGTCTTTGCCGACCGTCTTGACCGCGGGCGCAATGCCCGCGCAATTGATCAGCCCGCGCAGTGTGCCGAGCTTGATGGCGGCTTCCACGGCTTGGGTCGCGTCGTCTTCGCGGCTCACGTCGCATTTGACGAACACGCCACCGAGTTCCTTCGCGAGCGCCTCGCCGGCGTCCTGATTCAGGTCGGCCAGCACCACCTTGCCGCCGTTCTCGACGAACAGGCGAGCTGTGGCGGCGCCGAGACCCGATGCACCGCCGGTGATCAGGAACACATTGTCACGAATCTCCATCTCTTCTCCTTTGCTACGGTTGTTCAGTCGTGGCCAGATCGAATATTTTTTCGATAGTCGATTGTAGCGGCTGTGTTGCGATGCAGAAAGCGAGCGATCGGAGCGCGGAATTCGGAGCGCTGCCGATACGGAGGTCTAATTAAAGTTGAGCTTATGGCGTCAAAAAATGGCGGCACGCGCATTTCATATACATCGCCTGTCGCATGCGGCAATAAAAAAACCCGCCGGCATGGGCGGGTTTTTTTGTCGAACAAAACCGGAGGGATTACTTCAGCGCGTCGAAAGCGCGTTCACGAATTTCGTCGACGCTGCCGAGGCCCGAAATGCGACGGTATTGCGGTGCTTTCAACGAAGTCGCCGTATCGCCGTTCTTTGCCCAGCCGTTGTAGTAGTCGATCAGCGGCTTGGTTTGCGCTTCATAGACTTGCAGGCGCTTCTTGACCGTTTCTTCCTTGTCGTCGTCACGCTGGATCAGCGGCTCGCCGGTCACGTCGTCGACGCCTTCGACCTTCGGCGGATTGAACTTGACGTGGTACGTGCGGCCCGACGCTGCGTGCGAGCGGCGACCGCTCATACGCACGATGATCTCGTCAAACGGAACGTCGATTTCCAGCACGTAATCGATCGCAACGCCCGCCTGCTTCATCGCTTCCGCTTGCGGAATGGTGCGCGGGAAACCGTCGAACAGATAACCATTCGCGCAATCGGCCTGCTGCAGACGCTCCTTCACCAGGTTGATGATGAGTTCGTCCGTGACCAGCTCGCCAGCGTCCATAAAACGCTTGGCTTCGAGGCCCAGCGGCGTGCCTGCCTTGACGGCCGCGCGCAGCATGTCACCGGTGGAAATTTGCGGAATACCGAATTTTTCCTTGATGAAGTTTGCCTGAGTGCCCTTACCCGCGCCGGGTGCACCCAAAAGGATCAAACGCATGTGATATCTCCAGATCTATGTGAATTCTTTGAAGACGCTGCAGCCATCCGGCGATTCGCCGAGGGACCCGCATCGACTGCCGTTCGACTCTCGCGCTGCACGTCGAAACACGACGGCGCTGCAGGAGGAAACCGGCGCGACCGGGGCAAACCCTGACGCTCGCTTGTTGTAGGAGGCGCGCACAACCGTCCGATTATGCCATGGGTTTTTGCGGTCAAGACCCGAATAAAGCCCTTACGCGCGCGAGATCGGCGGGGGTGTCGACGCCTGGCAGCGGCACGTCCTGGGTGACGAGCACTGCAATTCGCTCGCCATGCCACATCGCGCGCAACTGTTCGAGCGCTTCGACCTGCTCGATCGGCGAGATCGCGAGAGTGGGATACGTGCGCAGAAATTGCGCACGATACGCATACAGCCCGATGTGCCGGTGAACCACCGCCGGAGCAGGCGGCGCGGGCATCGACGCGACATTGGGCCAGTGCGGCTGATAAGCGTCGCGAGCCCAGGGAATCGGCGCGCGCGAGAAATACAGCGCTACGCCGCGAGCGTCCAGCACGACCTTGACGACATTCGGGTTGAAGATTTCGGCGGGGTCGACGATCGGGTGCGCGGCGGTAGCGATCGCGCAACCGCTGCTGGCTGCAAGGTGCGACGCCACGCCGCATACGAGGGCCGGGTCGATCAGCGGTTCGTCGCCCTGCACGTTGACGACGATCGTGTCGTCGCTCCAGCCGAACTGCGCGGCGACTTCCGCGAGACGGTCGGTGCCCGACGGGTGATCGGCGCGCGTCAACACGGCTTCGAAGCCGTGGTCGCGGGCAGCGTCGAGCACTTCTTGTGCGTCGGACGCGACCAGCACCTGCTGTGCGCCCGATTCGCGTGCGCGTTCGGCGACCCGCACCACCATCGGCTTGCCGCCAAGGTCCGCGAGCGGCTTGTTAGGCAGACGCGTCGAAGCGAGCCGGGCCGGTACGACGGCGATGAACGGGGGGGCGGTGGTGGAGTTGGCTTGAGTCATCGGCGAGATGAGCAGGGAGGTGATCGGGAAGAACGGCGGAAAGACGGATCGCGGTGAAGCCGTGTCAAACGACCCGGCAGACAGCGCGGGCGCGTACGGCTACGACAGCAAACGACGGAGAAACGAACGGTGGATCAACGCACGCGGCTTAACGAAGCGAAAGAGGCGTCGCGTCATTTCTGCGAACGCCGTTTCGTATCGCCTCGCGTATCGACCGGCTCAGGCCACCGAGCCCGGATTCAGGTCGACCGGCGTGCCTTCGACAGTCTGCCGCGCTTCGTCGACGAGCATGACGGGAATGCCGTCGCGGATCGGATATGCGAGCTTGTCGGCGTTGCAGATCAGCTCCTGGGCGGAACGGTCGTAGCTGAGCGGGCCCTTGCAGATCGGGCAGACGAGAATTTCAAGCAGGCGAGCGTCCACGGACTTTCTCCACAACTAATGCGATGAGGCGATGATCGAGCGCGGCTTCGACCGGGACAACCCAGATGCGCGCATCGTGCCAGGACCCTAATTTTACCGCATCCTTTTCCGTTATCAGGATCGCGTCGGCGTCCACGTCGGTGAAAGGATTGCGCTCGAACGCGTAGTGGTCGGGCAGCGCGCGCGTAGCGGGGGTGAGGCCGGCAGCGCGCAGCGTCGAGAAAAAGCGCTCCGGCGAGCCAATGCCGGCCGCGGCCAGCACACGGTCGCCGCTGAATTGCGCAAGCGGCCGGCGCAGCGCCGGGTTATCCAGATGCCACGCCTCGGCGGGCGCGAGTTGCAGCGCGAACGTATTCGGCCAGGCGGGCAGCGAGCGCGCGTAGGGATCGTTGATCAGCGTCGCGTCGCGGCGGCGCGACAGCGGCTCGCGCAATGGACCCGCCGGCAGCAGAAAACCGTTGCCGCCGAGCCGGTGATCGAACACCACCAGCTCAGCGTCGCGCGCGAGGCGGTAGTGTTGCAGGCCGTCGTCGCTGACGATCACGTCGACGTCGCGATGCCTGGCGCATAGCGCCTGTGCAGCGGCCACGCGGTCCGGGCAGACCCACACAGGCGCGCCGGTGCGCCGCGCGATCAGCAAGGGTTCGTCGCCGCCGACGGTCGCCGCCGACGTCGCCGTGACCGGTGTCGGCCCCTTCACGCGCGCGCCGTAGCCGCGCGACACCACGCCGGGCGTGAAGCCCGCGGCGCGCAACGCTTCGACCAGCGCGATCACGGTCGGCGTCTTGCCGGTTCCACCGACTGTCACGTTGCCGACCACCACCACCGGCACGCCAACGCGCACCGATTTCAGCCATCCCATCGAAAACGCGGCGCGGCGCGCGGCGGCAATCGTACCGAACACACACGCGAGCGGCGACAACGCCCACGCGAGCGGCCCGCGCTGTTGCCATTCACGCGCGAGGCGCGCTTCGAGGCGGTCGTTGAATTCGCTCATGGGCGAGCCATGCGAACAGACGGCGCACTTCGGGCCGATACTCGGGCCGAAACAGAAGGACAACTCGCCGGCGTGGAGGCGCCATGCGCAATACGCGGGGTCTGCATCAACGCGGTTCTCCGGACAATCGAAAAGTAGGGCGAAAAATGAGGCAACCAGGGCTTGAACGAGGACGTCGGTATTGACGCCCGACGCTCGCATGCAGTGTGCCGCAATGGCAGGTTTCGCGGGCGTCTGGCATGCCGTGGAACCCGCCACTCTAGCGCGCGGGCGTCCAGCCCGGCAAGTCGTGGCACAGAGGAGGCGCGGCGCTTCGGGACTGTCCGCGCTAACCGCAGCCTGTGGATAACTTTGTGGAGAACCTCCCATTCGAGGGGCCGAGAGGGCCGTTCCGGGCGCTCCGGATCGGTAAGGGTTCTCATTGGCGGAATATAAACTCCATATAAATCAATGGGATGCTTCGAATTCATGCGCCCTGGCGGGCGATTTGGCGGACTTCGCCTGGCGACTCCCGCCATGTGGACACTTTTAACAATTCAGCGGACAAGCTGGACGCGGATGGCCGCTCGGTCTATCGTCTGTCCGGCCAGTCACAGATACTCCCTCGCATGAATCCCGAAAGCCCTTTTGCTTCGTCGGCCGCGCCCGGCGGTGAAGTCGTCGTTCCCGTTTCCGCACTCAACCGCGCAATCGGCTCGATGCTCGAACGCTCGTTTCCGCTCGTGTGGGTGGCGGGCGAAGTGTCCAATTTCACGCGCGCCGCGAGCGGTCACTGGTATTTCTCGATCAAGGACGCGCAGGCGCAAATGCGCTGTGTGATGTTCCGCGGACGCGCGCAATACGCCGAATTCACGCCGCGCGAAGGCGACCGCATTGAAGTGCGCGCGCTGGTCACGATGTACGAGCCGCGCGGCGAATTGCAACTGAACGTGGAAGCGGTACGCCGTACGGGCCAAGGGCGTCTTTACGAAGCGTTCCTGCGGCTGAAGGCGCAGCTCGAAGCCGAGGGGCTTTTTGCCGCCGAGCGCAAGCGCGCGCTGCCGACGCATCCGCGAGCGATTGGCATTGTCACGTCGCTGCAGGCCGCCGCGCTGCGCGACGTGCTGACCACGCTGTCGCGCCGCGCGCCGCATATTCCGGTGATCGTTTATCCGGCGCCCGTGCAGGGCGTAGGCGTCAGCGGCAAGCTCGCGGCGATGGTCGACGCAGCCAATGCGCGGCGTGAAGTCGACGTGCTGATCGTGTGCCGTGGCGGTGGCTCGATCGAAGACCTGTGGGCGTTCAACGAAGAAGTGCTGGCGCGTGCGATCGCGGAGAGCGCGATTCCGGTAGTGAGCGGCGTCGGTCACGAAACCGATTTCACGATTGCCGACTTTGCCGCCGACGTGCGCGCGCCGACACCGACCGGCGCGGCCGAACTCGTCAGCCCGCAACGCGTGCTGCTGTTGCGCGAACTCGATCAGCGGCACGCCACGCTTGCGCGCGGTTTCGGTCGAATGATGGAGCGGCGCGCGCAGCAACTCGACTGGCTTGCGCGCCGGCTCGTGTCGCCCGCGGAACGTCTCGCGCGACAACGCACGCATTTGCAGCAACTGAGCGTGCGGCTCGGGTCCGCCGGCGCGCGTCCCGTGCGCGATGCAAGAGCGCGGTTTTTGCTGCTGCAGATGCGCTGGCAACGCTGGCGTCCCGATCTCGCCGCGCATCGGGCGAAACTGGGTAATCTCTCGCAACGTCTCGATGCGGCATTGTTACGCCAGCATGAACGTCAGCTTGCACGTGTCGACTCGCTTGCTGCACGGCTCGAAGTGCTGAGTCCGCAGCGGACGCTGGAGCGCGGTTACGCCGCCGTGCTCGATGCGCAAAACGGCCGCGCGGTGCGCGCGCCGTCGTCGTTGAAGCCGGGGCGGCGCCTGACCGTGCATCTCGCCGAGGGCTCGGCCGACATCGCACTGGCCGACGTGCAAGCGCGTCTTACCGATGGTTTCTGACACTTTGCCAACGACCTGAGCACGCCCGATCCGCACACGTGACGAAGCAGGCACACGACGTGCGGATACCCTCGAATACGCTTCATGCACGGCTCGTTTACCGATGCCGGGCATAAAGTCCGTTGGTTTGCGGGGTTATTCCAACTCGCCTACAATCGAGTGCTCAAAAGCGTTATCCGCAAACTCCCCCACAACAGATACAGACACAAGGAAAGCACCATGGAACATACGCTCCCGCCGCTGCCGTTCGCGAAAAACGCTCTCGTCCCGCACATGTCGGAAGAGACGCTCGAGTTTCACTATGGCAAGCACCACCAGACCTATGTGACCAACCTGAACAATCTGATCAAGGGCACGGAGTTCGAAAACCTGTCGCTCGAAGAGATCGTCAAGAAGTCGTCGGGTGGCGTGTTCAACAACTCGGCTCAAGTGTGGAACCACACGTTCTTCTGGAACAGCCTGTCGCCGCAAGGTGGCGGTGCTCCGACCGGCGCACTGGCTGACGCGATCAACGCCAAGTGGGGTTCGTTCGACAAGTTCAAGGAAGAATTCGCCAAGACCGCAGTCGGCACGTTCGGCTCGGGCTGGGCATGGCTGGTGAAGAAGGCTGACGGTTCGCTCGACCTGGTGTCGACGAGCAACGCTGCTACGCCGCTGACCACCGACGCAAAGGCACTGCTGACGATCGACGTGTGGGAACACGCGTACTACATCGACTATCGCAATGCGCGTCCGAAGTTTGTTGAAGCGTACTGGAACATCGTCAACTGGGAATTCGCGTCGAAGAACTTCGCGTGAGATCGACGGTTGCGTGTCTCGCGTGACGGCTGACTTTCACGCAGGCGCCAACGGCTGGCAACAGCAGGAGTACGACAGAAAGCCCTCACATGTGAGGGCTTTCTGTTTTTCTGGTCCGCGATAATGGCTGGATGAGTCAACCGTAGCGCGACGCCTGGTCGATTAATAGCAACACAGTCAGGGACACGATGGACCGCAATCAGATTCTGGAACTCGCGATGGCACGGCACCTCGCGGGCGCGTTCGGCGAAGCGCGCGAACTGTACGAAAACGCGCTCGCCATCGAACCGGGCGACGCCAATGTGATGTTCCGTCTCGGCGTGCTCGACATGCAGACGGGTGCCCACGACAGCGCGCTCCGCTGGCTCGACCAGGCGTTAAAGCTCGTTCCCGATAACGCGAAATACCACTTCGTTCGCGGCCATGTGCTGACCGCTGCTCAACGGCTCGACGAAGCGATCGGCGCGTACCGGCAATCGCTCGCAGTCGACCCGGCTTCCGCCGACGTGCTGTGTGCATTGGCGTCGGCGCTGCAGTCGAGCGCCGACTATCCTGCCGCCATCGAAGCCTATACGGCAGCGCTCGTACTCGAACCCGCGCACGCCGATGCGCTCAACAATCTGGCCAACTGTCACCGTCAGCAGGGCGACACGAAGGCCGCTGAAGCTGCGTATCGACGTGCGCTTGAATTGCATCCCGACGACGCCAATGCGCTCACCAATCTCGGTACGCTGCTCGAATCAGGCGATCGTCAGGAGGAAGCGCTTGCATTGCTGGAAGCGGCGGTGCGTGCGGCTCCCGCGTCGGCTTACGCGCTGGTGAATCTTGGCGTCGCGCTTCAGCAGCGGGGCGACCCCGCAGAGGCTGCCGGACTGCTCACTCGTGCGTTGGAGTTGGACCCGGCGGTTCCCGAAGCGGCCTACAACCTGGCCAACGCGCTGCACGCGCTCGGCAGGCGGCGCGAAGCCGCGCTTCACTATCAAAAGGCGATCGCGCAAACACCCACGCACGCGGATGCCCATAACAATCTGGGCATCGTCTATCAGGAATCGGGCGCGCACGAAGAGGCGGAGCACGCGTTCGATACGGCGATCCGCTTGCGTCCCGGCTTCGTGGCTGCGCTCAACAATGCCGCGACGCTCAAGCGCACGCTTGGGCGTGTAGCTGAAGCCGAGGCTCATCTGCGGGAAGCGTTGAGTGTCGATCCCACGCACTCCGTCACGCATAACAATCTGGGCAATGTGCTGAAGGACCAAGGGCGGCTCGACGATGGTATCGACAGCTACCGGCGAGCGCTCGCGAGCGACCCGGACAACGTGATCGCTCACAGCAATCTCGCGTATGGGCTGAGTTTTCAGGCGGAGCATCCGCAGCCCGTGCTGGACGAATGCCTACGCTGGTCCGAGCAACATGAGACGCGTCATCTCGACACCCATCAACCGCATGCGAACGATGCGACGCCGTCGCGGCGTTTGCGTATCGGCTACGTGTCGCCGGATTTCCGCGACCATTGTCAGACGCTGTTCACGTTGCCGCTGCTGTCGCATCACGATCACGCGCAATTCGAGATCTACTGTTATGCCAGCGTGACGCGGCCAGACGATCTGACACAGCGCGTCGCGTCGCACGCCGACGTTTGGCGCGATGTGCGCGAACTCGACGACGCGCGGCTCGCGCAAGTTATCCGCGATGACTGCATCGACATCCTGATCGATCTGACCATGCATATGGCGGACGGCCGGCCGTTGCTGTTCGCGCGCAAACCCGCGCCGGTGCAGATTGCGTGGCTGGCCTATCCTGGAACGACCGGCATGCGCTCGATCGATTACCGGCTGACCGATCCGTGGCTCGATCCCACCGGAACGGATGACCAGTACAGCGAAACTTCGATCCGTCTGCCTGATTCGTTCTGGTGCTACGACCCGCTGACGGACACGCCGACGGTCAACGCGTTGCCCGCGCTGACCAATGGGTATCCGACGTTCGGCTGTCTGAACAACCCCTGCAAGCTGAGCGACGCGACGTTCAGGATGTGGGGCGGTGTGATGCGCGAAGTGAAGGACGCGCGACTGCTGCTGATGGCGCCGGATGGCCCGGCTCGCGTGCGTCTGATCGAGCGGCTCGGCGCAGTGGGAATCGATGCCGGACGAATCTCTTTCACTCCCTTCCAGCGCCGCGCGGAGTATCTGCGCACCTATCACCGGATCGATGTCGGCCTCGACACGTTCCCGTACAACGGCCATACGACCAGCCTCGATTCGTACTGGATGGGCGTGCCGGTCGTTACGCGGGTAGGCGAAACGGCGGCCGGGCGCGCCGGGCTGAGCCAATCGGCAAATATGGGACTGCGGGATCTGGTTGCCGAAAGCGATGAACGGTTTGTCGAGATCGCAGTTGGACTGGCGCGGGATCTAACTCGATTGAGCGGACTACGAGCGGGTTTGCGCGCACGCCTCGAAGCGTCGCCGTTGATGAACGGCATGCGCTTTGCTGCGCATGTGGAGAAGGTGTATCGCGACGTGTGGGCGCGGTGGTGTCGTCAGACCTGCACCTGACCAAAAGTTTGTCACAGTTGGTAACTGAGCCGTTCGTCCGCAGTGGTGATTGGCTGTTTGCGCTTGGGGCCGTTCATGCAGGCGTACTGTCTGGCCGGTTCAGGGTTGCGTAGACGCCGTGCCGTCCGAATCCTGAGTCCCCGACATTTTTCCATGCCGATGCCCCCGGCCTCCGCCGTTCGACTTTGGCGAGCTTGCCGGCACGGCGGGCGCAGGCGGATGGTTGATGTACTGGAAATTGTCTGAGATGGCGGCGGTGGTGCTGGAGAAGTTCGTGGCCGGATGCTGGATCACGTCGCTCTGCACGGCCTGATCCGCTTGGGCGAAAGCCGGCGAGGCACAGATCAAGGAGGACAAGGACGCGACGCAGGCCGCGCGCACAGCGAAAACTAGCCGGTTCATTGAGTCATCCTTTGTTTCGTTGACGGCCGCCGCCGAGGGGCGCAACACGCATGGGCGGCTAATGGCACGGGTTGTCCGAAATCGGGTTTCGCGCGTCGCGGCGAGCGGTTCGTGCAGCATTTTTTGCCACCCGGCTCGCAGCGAGTTTAGGCGGCCCGATGCAGAATTTGATTGCCGCCGCACTTACAAGCGTTACCCGATATAACGCAAACGAGAGCGTCGGCGATTCGGGTATGCTCGCGGCTCGTGCGGCCCACGTGCGCGATGCAGCAATAAACTTTCTGTAACGATCCAGTAACCACGAACCGGGCCGATTGGCCTAACGTTTGAATTCCGATCCTCTGAAGCGCACCAGTATGATTTCCAGCACTAAATCCATCAGTCTTGCGATACCGGCCGTCATCGTTGCGCTCGCGCTCGGCGGCTGCGCGGTGGCACCGCCCAGCGGTCCGAGCATTGTCGCGCTGCCGCACAGCGGCGAGACGCTCGGCCAGTTCCAGCAGAACGACTATGCATGCCGCGACTACGCGAACCGCTCGACGGACCCGAACGGCACGGCGTCGCAGGCAGCCACCACCAACAGCGTCAACAGCGCGGCACTCGGTACGCTCGGCGGCGCGGCAATCGGCGCGCTGATCGGCGCTGCCGCTGGCAACGCGGGTGCGGGAGCGGCAATCGGCGCAGGCAGCGGCTTGCTGATCGGCGGCTCGAACGGCGCCAACAGCGCGCAATATTCCGCAGCGGGCTTGCAATCCCGCTACGACACCGCTTACGCACAATGCATGACGTCGAAGGGTGAGACGATCCAGCCGCGCGGTTACTACGCCGCGCCGCAGCCGGTCTATGTTGCGCCGCAGCCGTATTACGCTCCGCCGCCGCCGGTCATGTACGCGCCGTATCCGTACTAAATCTGCATTGATCCGCATTTGTCGGCATTAGTTGGCAATTAGTCAGCGGAAAGATCTGCATATTCGCTTCGCTGTACGCCGTTTCGAAAGCCCGGCAACGCGCTGTAAAGATTCCGTCATCTCTGGCGTAAACACGCGACAGGATGGCGACAGCGCCGTCAGCAAAGGGCGTAGGTTTGGATGGAGTGTGTGACCGCCGCTGGTCGGCGGTCTCGCACGGTCAGCAACATCCAGCTTATCCCTGCCTGCACGCGACGTTTTTACTCCGCCACTCGACGCGGAGCGCGCCCGGCACGGTGCAAAAAAACGAGGCGATTATGTGGAGACCCAGAACCGGCACATCTGATCCGAGTGTGGCGACGCGGGTGTGCGCGTGGCTGTCCATAGCGTTGATCGTCTCAGTGTTCGTGTCGTGCGGAGGCGGCGGGGGCGGCTCGGGTTCTGGCGGTTCGGCCGGCTCGTCGTCGGGTTCGGGAGGTGGCAGCGGAGCCAGCAATCCCACTGGCGGGTCGACCAGCGGCACAGGAACCTCGTCGACGGGCTCCGGCAGCGGCGGTAGCGGGACGACTACCGGCACGGGCAGCGGCACTGGCACCGGTTCTTCCGGAAGCGCTGGCGGTTCGGGCGGATCATCCACGTCAACGATCGTTTTTGCCACCGATGTTCTGATGCATCACAACGATCTCGCGCGCACCGGTCAGATGCTCGCCGAGACAGCACTGACTCCTACCAACGTCAATTCCGCCAGCTTCGGTAAAGTCGCGTTTCTTGCCGCCGACGGCAAGGTCGACGGACAGCCGCTGTTCGTCACCAGTCTGTCGATTGGCGGTGCGTCGCACGATGTGGTCTACGTCGTCACCGAGCACGATAGCGTCTACGCATACGACGCCAGCACCTTCGCGCAGCTATGGAAGGTCTCGCTGGTCGGCAGCGGCGAAACACCGAGCGACGACCGGGGCTGCCAGGACATCACGCCCGAAATCGGCATTACGTCGACGCCGGTGATCGACCGCAATCGCGGCACGAATGGCGTGCTCTATGCCGTCGCGATGACGAAGGACGCTAGCGGCGGCTACCACCACCGACTCCATGCGCTCGATCTCGCCACCGGCGCCGAGGTGCTTGGCGGTCCGACGGAAATCGCGGCCACTTTCCCCGGCAATGGCGCGGGAAGTGTCAACGGTGTGATCACGTTCAATCCGTCGCTGCATTCGGTGCGCGCCGCGCTCACGCTGGTCGGCGGAACCGTTTATATGGGCTGGACGGCGCACTGTATGTCGGGCGCATATAACGGCTGGCTGATGGGATATAGCGCCGACACGCTCAAACAGACCAGTGTGCTGAACGTGGCGCCGAACGGCAGCCAGGGATCGGTCTGGATGGCGGGCTCGGGGATGGCATCGGATGGCACCTCGCTCTACGTCGTGGACGGCAACGGCACGTTCGGCACCACGCTGAATGCGCAAGGATTTCCCGTCGATGGCGACTACGGCAACTCGCTGATGAAGTTGTCATTGAGCAATTTGCAGGTGACCGATTATTTCGCGATGGACAACGTCGTCGCCGAGGCCGCCGCCGACAATGACTTCGGCTCGGGTGGCGTGATGTTGCTGCCGGATCAGACGACCGCGAACGGTGTCGTAAAACATCTCGCGGTGGCGGCGGGTAAAGACAACCTGATCTATGTTGTCGATCGCGATTCGATGGGCAAATTCAATCCGACCACCAACAATATCTGGCAGGAGTTGATCGGTACGCTGGCGGGCGGTATCTGGGGATCACCGGCTTACTACGGGGGCGTGGTGTATTACGGTGGCTTGAACGACAACCTGAAGGCGTTGCCGGTCACGGGGGCGCTGTTGGCGACGACCGCCGCGTCGAAAAGTCCGACGACGTTTGCCTACCCCGGTGCGACGCCGGCGGTGTCGGCGAACGGCGCGAGCAACGCAATCGTGTGGGCCGCAGAAAACGGCACAACCGGCGCTTTGCATGCTTACGACGCGAGCAATCTCGCACGCGAGTTGTACAACAGCAACCAGGCCGGAACGCGGGATCAGTGGGGTGCGGGCAATAAATTCATTACGCCGATGATCGCGCGAGGAAAGGTTTATGTGGGCGCGACCAATGGGGTGGCGGTGTTTGGATTGTTGTGAGGGTTGTAGGGCGGGAGTGGATCGCAGCGGGTGGGAGAGGGCAGGGAGTTGGTAGCCCGGACCGCGCAACATGAGCATCAGGCAGGTGATGCGCAGGCCAGAGGTGGCGAAGCAAACATGCTTCGCTGCCCACGTTCTTTTGAGGTCTGGTGGGGGCAGTGCACGAGGGCCGGCCGTTATGCCGTTCGGCTTACTCAGCAACGACCCACTTCACCTTGGCCGACCGTACAAGCCCTCTTCATTGCGAATGAGGCCTTACTTATTGATGCCGCCCCTAGTTCCGCACTCACATTGCGACGACCGCCGCTGACTTTCTCTTGCTGTCGACATAAATCACGCAATGTGAGCCGCTTTACTAAGAGTCGCTCTCTGTGGCTGCCTTGCGCGGACGCCGGCTTCGCGGCGCGGCTTTTCGTGCGGCCTTCTTTGCGGCAACCGGAGCCTCCTGCACATCGTTCGACGGCGCGGTCGGCTCAGCAGGCACGGCGATCTCGGGTATTTCATCGATTGATCGCGGCGCGCTTTTCTTCGCTTTCTTCGCGGCTGTTTTGCGCGGTGCTCTTGTTTTGCGACGTTCAGCGGGCTTGTCGTCTGCTTCCTGGTGCTCTTCGCTCCCAGCGGGGAGCGCTCCGGCGATGGCGTTCTCCGATTCAACCGCGCCTCGTTCTGGTGCGAATGAAGAGGCTTCCGACGCTACCGAAGCCGCATCCGGTTGTTCGAAAACAGGCTCGCTGGTAGACCAATCCTGCTCATACCGTTCGCTTTCCCCCGGTTGAACGTCGATCGCCTGCCCGGCGATGGTCCGCTCGTCGTGAACGGCTTCCTGCTGGCCACGGCCTTGCTTGCGATTGCCTCGGCCACGACGCCGAGACTCATGCTTGGCAACTGTCTCGGCCACCACAGCCTCAGCAACCTGCGTTTCATACAACTGCTCGGACGATTCGGCCTCGACCGGCTCATTCATATTCTCGCCCGCAGCACTCGCAGCGTTACTCCGATACACATACGCACCCGACTTCTCATCACGGCCAAATTCGAGCAGCCCACGCGCGTGCGCTTCTTCGAGCAGATTGCCGAACGCGCGGAAACCGTAGTACGTCTCGTTGAAGTCCGGCTTCCGACGCTTGATCGCGTTCTTCAGCACCGACGCCCAGATCTTGCCGCTGTCGCCGCGCTCCGACGCAAGCGCGTCGAATGTTTGCACTGCAATTTCGACCGCTTTGGTGCGCCGCTTTTCCAGGTCGTCCTTGTGACGGGGCTTCTCCTCGCCCGGCGCGCGTCTGGCCGCCTGCTGAGCATCTTTGGGCGGACGCGTGGACTCCCGTTTGGCGACTGCCCGCTGGCTTTCGCGCACCAGGTCGTCGTAAAAAAAGAATTCGTCGCAATTCGCGATCAGCAGATCCGACGTGGATTGCTGCACGCCCACGCCAATCACCTGTTTGGCGTTTTCGCGAAGCTTTGACACCAGCGGTGAAAAATCGGAGTCGCCGCTGATAATCACGAACGTATTGACGTGAGACTTCGTGTAGCAGAGGTCGAGTGCATCGACCACGAGCCGGATGTCGGCGGAATTCTTGCCCGATTGGCGAACGTGCGGAATTTCGATCAATTCGAAATTGGCCTCGTGCATCGCGCCTTTAAAACTTTTGTAGCGGTCCCAGTCGCAGTAGGCTTTTTTCACGACAATGCTGCCCTTGAGCAACAGACGTTCGAGCACCAGCTTGATATCGAACTTGTCGTACTTCGCGTCGCGCACGCCTAGCGCGACATTTTCGAAGTCGCAGAATAGCGCCATGCTGACGGTTTCGTTGGATGACGCCATGTATATCTCCATTGAAGCGATCGTCGAACTCGACGAATCGCGACCATGATAGCGATTCCAGCGAAGGTGAGCAGAATTTGTGGCACTTGCGCACCGACAGGTTCAGCAAAAGCATGTGGAAATTTCAGTGCTGCCGGTGAGCATCGTTCCTTGACTGTCGCAAGTTTCATGGCATGACGCGGCGACTCACCAACCCTACATATCCCGATAACGACTGGGGTCGCCGAGCGCAGCGCGTGTTTCCAGCACGTCGTCGATCAAGCCATATTCCTTGGCCTCGTGCGCGGACATAAAGTTGTCGCGATCGGAGTCTCGCGCTACCTCTTCGACGCTGCGCCCGGCGCGCTCGGCGGTTATTGCATTCAACCGCTCTCGCAGATAAAGCACTTCTTTCGCCTGAATTTCGATGTCTGCCGCCGTGCCCTGGCTGCCGCCGGATGGCTGGTGAATCATGATGCGGGCGTTCGGCAATGCATAGCGCTTGCCGCGTTGGCCCGCGGTCAGCAAGAAGGTGCCCATGCTCGCGGCGAAGCCTGTGCAAAGCGTCGATACTTCAGGCTTGATGAATTGCATGGTGTCGTAAATCGCAAGGCCGTCGTACACCGAGCCGCCCGGCGAGTTGATATAAAAGGAAATATCCTTGTCGGGGTTTTCCGATTCCAGAAACAGCAGTTGCGCGACAATCAGACTAGCCGATTGATCATTCACCGGGCCGACCAGAAACACGATGCGTTCGCGCAGCAGACGGGAATAAATGTCGTACGCACGTTCGCCGCGGCCGGATTGTTCGATCACGGTAGGTACAAGGCCGAGACCGGTGATAAAGGAATGGCTGGAATGCATAGGTGCCTCGTTATAAGCGGCGCGACGCGAATGCCTGATAGCAGCGGCCGATTTGAAACCACGCGCCCCATGCGCCGGTTATTGCTCATTTGACGAAGGAGAGGGCTGCGATGTGACAGAAATATTTTTTTCGTTTGTTGTCACATCGTCGGTAGCCAGATCGTCAAGCTGGGAAGAACATCAAAAGTCAGAAACAAAAGGACGGCACCGAAGCAAGCGGGCAGCATTTTTCACCACCACGAATCTGGAGATCTACGCATGATGGAACAGGGAAACGACAAGGCATCCAGTTTCGAGGCAGCGCGCGCCCGCCTGATTGCGCTGGCGTACCGAATGCTCGGCAGCCGCGCCGAAGCGGAAGACGTAGTTCAGGACGTCTGGCTCAAGTGGCATCTGGCCGATACACGAGCGGTGCAAACTCCAGCTGCTTGGCTCACCACGCTTACCACCCGTACGGCAATCGACCGTTTGCGGCAGGCGCAGCGCGAACGCGCGTCTCAGGCTTCGGGTTGGCTACCTGAGCCGTGGCTCGATGAGGTTGCGCCGTCGGCGGAAGAGTTGGCTTTGCGGGCAGCGGAGATGTCTTATGGCGTGATGCTGCTGCTCGAACGTCTTAAGCCGGACGAACGCGCTGCGTTCGTGCTGCATGAAGCTTTCGACTGCGATTACGCAGAGATTGCGAGCATTCTTGAGCGCACGCCGGGCGCTTGCCGGCAGATCGTCCATCGGGCCAAAGCGCGTCTGCAACGCGCGGGTGCACCGTCACAACGCCCTGATCCTGCCGCGCATGCACAGATCGTAGAGCGGCTGCGCACAGCGCTGGAGGCGCGGGATCGAACAGATCTGTTGCGGCTCTTCAGCGACTCGCCGGAAATTGTCAGCGACGCGCCCGTTTGCGCCGCTATGTCCGCGCGCGAGCCGGCTTCGGCAGGGTGGGTGGACACCGTTACGTCGCTTGCGCGGCAGGCGAACACGGCCGAGGTGGTATCTGTGCAGGGAGCGATGTGCGTCGTGCTGTTCTTCGAAGGCGACGTGGTCGGTCTGCTCGACGTGTGGACAGACGGCGTGGTGGGGTCGACGAAGATAATCTCGTTGCGCATCGTGACCGGCGAGGAGCGTCTGCAAGCTCTAAATCGCGTGGTAGGTCGTGCGGCAGTCACGCAACTGCTCACACGAATCCAGCAAAATCCCGCTCCGTCAATTCCGGTGAGCGGCGACTTCCCAGTTGATGTCTACGCATAGCACCTGTGTGCCGTGCGGCGTGTGGGCGGCGATCGAAGCTGTCACGCACAGGTGGGCCTCATTGATCGACAGATAGGGGGGAGTGAGATGCACCTGGCCGGGCACGCGCATCGCCTGGATAAAGTACGGTCGGCGTTCCCAGCTCGCACCTTCCGAATGCAGCAGCGGGCGGAAGCGTTTGGCGCGTTGTGAAGTGCGCCCCGGTGGCAGTACGTTATCGCCAATTTGGCGGCCTGACCCGTCTAGTACGAAGCAGCGGGCTGTTTCGCCGAGCGTAAGTAGCGGTGCGGTTGCTGCTGAAATCGAGTCACCGGCAACCAATTGTGCGGCTGCGGTTTCCAGTGCGGTGACGTAGGGTGCGAGTCGCGTGGATTGTGCGCGTTCGCGTGCGGTGACCCGTTCGCGAAGTGCTGCGGAAAGCGAGTCCATCAAACCGGCCGCCGCTTGCGGTTTAACCGGCTCGACACTCGGACCCGCAAAGAATGCGCCCTGGACAAAGTCCACGTTGCATTCGAGCGCGATCAGCGCGTCGCGCTCGGTGGTGAGGCCGCCCATCAGCACAAGTTGTCCGGATTCGTGCAGCAGCGAAACGAGGCCAGGCAGCACGCGTTCGATATGCGAGTGTTCGCTGGCTTGCGCGAGAATGCAGCGATCGAGTGTGACGATGTCCGGCCGCAGATTCCACACGCGGTCAATGTTCGAATGCTTCGCGCCGAAGCCGTCGAGCGCGATCAGAAAGCCGGATTTGCGCAGCGCATCGATGATTTCGGCGAAGCGCGTGGTTTCACCACCTGCCTGTTCGGACACCTCCAGCACCACGCGCTGAGGCGGCAAGCCGAGGGCTTTGAGGCCGGCAAGCAGCGCATCGCCGTAGCTCGTGTCCATCAGCGCCGCTGGGTGCAGGCTCAGAAAGAGCCATTCGTCGTGGCTGTCGAAGGCGTTGAAATTGCCGAGATGCAGCGATTCGGCCAGCCGGCCGAGTTCCAGCAGGTCACCGCGTCGGGCGGCCTGCGTGAAAACTTCGTGCGACGGCACCTGCTGCGCATGTTCGTCGTGGGCGCGCAGCGACGCGTGGTACCCGATCGCACGCCGGTGCGACACCGAAAAAACCGGCTGAAACACGCTGAATACGGTGTAGCCGCCGTATAGAACGGTGCGCCGGGAGCCTTCGTCGCCTGCTACCGGGCGCGGCGGCTGAAAGCCGGGAGGATCGAGTTCGATCATGCTCATCATGTCAGTCGTGTGGAAGTGCTGCGCGGTTGCATGCTCGACACAGATCGGCACGCGCAAAACGTGAGTTTACAGGATAGCCGAGCAAGAACTGTGCGCGAGCGGGAAACACAACATAGCGTGCAAGTTCCGCAGTCTGATACGACGATTGCGCGCTAGCGTGGGCAAGGAGGAGTAGGTTCGCACTTTGCTGGTGCGGTTCCCGCCCCGTTGCGGGTCGAAGTGGGAGGAGGTTCGGGGCGAAAGCGCGACTGGACAATGCCGCTAGAAAAGGGAGTTTAAAAGGGCGGTTCGAACGCGCAGATCAAAGGGCAGCGCTCAGGGTGGACCGAAGGTCGCTTGAAAACGGGTCGAGCTCGCGGTGCGAAAGCGCGTGACGCCCTGGGCTGTCCGCAACTCGACCCGGAACCAGCGCCCTCAAGCAGCACCCCTTGAAGCAATAACCCTCGAAGGCAACTCCCGAATGCAACCCCAAACCAGCCATCCCAAACCAGCACTCCGGAACCAGCCGCCCTGAAGCAGCAACCCTTGAAGGCACCCCTCGAAGCAGTCACCCCAAACCAGCAGGCCCCCACCCCTCAAGTCCGCTCCGACGGATCCGTCTTCCTCACCGGCGTGCGGATATCCGGCGACAACTGCGCAAAGATCCACGACGAGCCCGCCGTGATAATCCCAACGCACAAAAAGGTCGCATGAAATGCAGGCAGAGAATTGATCGCCGTCACTCGCTGGAGCAGGCCCGTGAAGGTTGCGAGCAACGCGCCTGCGACAGTCACGCCGAGACTCATCGACAGCATCTGGACCAGCGAAAACAGGCTATTGCCGCTGCTGGCGCCTCCGGTGCCCAGGTCTTTGAGCGTCAACGTGTTCATCGCGGTGAACTGGATCGAGTTGACGGCGCCGAACAGCGCGAGTTGCACCAGCCGCAGCCACAGCGGCTGATTTGCGCTCGTGAGCGCGAAACTCGCCATGGCGACGCCGACCAGTACCGTGTTGACGATCAACACGCTGCGGTAGCTGTACTTAATGATCAACTTCGTCACGAGTCGTTTGGACGCCATGCCGGCGGCGGCGACCGGTAGCATCATCAGGCCGGCTTCGAACGCGCTATAGCCGAGACTCACCTGCAATAGCAGAGGAATCAGATAAGGCATCGAGCCGCTGCCGATTCGCGCGAACAGATTGCCCAGCAGCCCGACGCTGAACGTGTGAATCTTGAAGAGATCCAGCGAGAAAATCGGAGAGGGTTCGCGTTGCGCATGCAGACCGTACGCGACGAAGCAGCCGAGACTCAGAATCAGCAGTACCAGCACGGTGGCGTGTTGAATACCGAATTCCGTGCGGCCGTCGAGCGCAAACGAGATCGCGATCATGCCGACAATCAGCAGCAGGTAACCCTTCAGGTCGAACTTGCCGGTGTCCTCGTTGCGGCTGTCCGGCATAAAAATAAACGTCGCAATGCAGCCGATAATGCCCACCGGCACGTTGATCAGAAAAATCCAGTGCCACGATGCGATTTTCACCAGCCAGCCGCCGAGCGTCGGGCCAATCAGTGGTCCGATCAAACCAGGTATCGCAACGAACGACAACGCGGGCAAATAGCGTTCGGCCGGAAAGGTGCGCAGCACCGCGAGCCGTCCCACTGGCAACAGCATCGCGCCTCCCACGCCTTGCGCGATGCGGAAAATGACCAGCTGGTTCAGCGTGTGCGCGTTCGCGCACAGCAGCGAACCGATCGTGAACACGAGGATCGCGCTCATGAATACGCGCCGGGTGCCGAGTTTGTCGGCGAGCCAGCCAGACACCGGAATCATGACCGCCATCGTCAGCGAATAGGCGATCACCACCGATTGCATACGCAGCGGCAATTCGCCGAGGCTCGTCGCCATCGCGGGCAGCGCGGTGTTGACGATGGTCGAATCGAGCGTCTGCATGAAGAAGCCCGTGGCGACAACCCACAGCATCACGCTGAGCGAGCGGGCCGGAGGGGCGGAGGAAGCGGCGGCAGGCGGAGTCGGCGTGGACATGGAGGGCGCGGGGCGCGTGCGGGCGGGCTGGGATTCGTATTCTAGGGAAAAGCGCGGTGCCGCGCAGCGTGGGGAGGGTATTCCATGCCAACCGGATCAATCTCCGGCCACACAACCCGCGCATCAGATCAGGTTCGGCCGCTTGCCCGACTTGCGGCCCAATCAAGCCACGTTAAGTACTGGCGTCAATCGCCGTCCAACTCCGCCGCCGCACGAAAAAACGCTTGCGCCTTGGGATCATTCCCAAACGCCACATGAATCCTGATCCAGGGGCTAACTTCCATGTTCGGCCGAAAGTGGCTGCCCGGCACCACGGTCACGCCCATGGGGGCACCGCATTCCACCAGCCGCTCAGCATTGCCGACATGGGGCACCCGCGCCCACACAAACTTGCCGCCCACCGGCTTGTCGAAAATCTCCCAGCCGGCATCTTCGAGCGTGCGGATGGTCGAGCCCAGCGCGTCGCGCATCCGGCGTCGCAGGCGCTCCAGATATTTGCGATAGGCGCCGCGCTCCAGCATCGCCACGGCCACTGCTTCGGCAAAGCGCGAGCCGCCAATGCTGGTCAGCATCTTGATGTCGACCAGATCCTTGATGATCGCGTGGCTCGCGACCACGCAGCCGATTCGCAGCGACGACGACAGCGTCTTCGACAACCCGCCCACGTAAATCACATGCTCGAGCTGGTCGAGCGTCGCGAGCCGGTCGGTGAGTTCGGTCTGGAAATCGGCGTAGATATCGTCTTCGATGATCGCGAAACCATGCTCGCGCGCCAGTTGCAGGATGCGGAACGCCACCTGCGGAGCGACCGTCGTGCCGGTCGGATTGTGGAACACCGTGTTGATGAACAGTAGCTTGGGCCGGTGCAGCTTGAGTTGCGTCTGCAGCACATCGAGATCGGGACCGTTCCGTGTGCGCGGAATGCCGATCAGATTCACGCCGTGCAGCTTGAACAGCCCGTACAGATTGTAGTAACCGGGGTCTTCGACAAAGATCGTGTCGCCGGCCTTGAGCATGTAGCGCATCAGCAGATCGAACGCCTGGCTTGCGCCGTTGGTGATCAGAATCTGCGAGGTGTCGGCCTGAATTCCCAGCAGGCCGATGCGGCTTTGCAGGTGTTCGCGCAACGTCAGATTGCCCAGCGGCGTGGCGTAATCGACCATGCTCGCCGGATCGGTGCGCGACACGTGACGAATGGCCTGCGCAATGCTCTCCATGTCGCGCCAGCCTTCGGGGATAAACCCGCTGCACAGCTTGAGCGTCTCGCCCGGATGGTTGAACTGCTGCAGCAGATGTCCCGATTCGTCCTCGGCGCGGCGCGGGTCCGAGGTGCCCTGACAGTGCGGGCCAACCGGCTGACGGTCGGCGACATAGAAGCCCGAACCGTGGCGCGAATCGACATAACCCAGCGACACGAGCCGGTCATAAGCCTCGATCACGGGGAAACGGCTCACGTTGAAATCGGCGGCGAACTGGCGAATGGACGGCAGCTTCGAACCCGGATGTGTCGCGCGAGACCGGATCCAGCCCATGACGCCTGTGACGATCTGCTCGGTCAGCGGTACGCCGTTTTCACGATCAAGCTGGATTTCGAGTTTCATGCTGCTGCTTCCTTCCTGTCCTTCCTTCACCCAACGACGCCTGCCCACGCCAACTGTCCGTTTTTTTGACTGAACAGTTCCGATGAAAGTGTTCGGAAGTGTGCATGGGTATCCGATCATCGCACGTCAATAATTCCTGCAACAGAAGAAAATTCCTTGAAGGAGAACAGCGATGCGTGAAGTCCGGATTTTCGAATTGGAACAGGGTGAGCCGGTGGCGGCCTGGCGTGTCGCGCGTCCGTCGACCTTCAAGGTGATCTCGGGCGAGATCTGGCTGACCGTCGAGGGTGGCAGCGAGGATCACTGGCTGCGTACCGGTGAATCGATCGAGTTGCCGCGCGGATCGGTTGCGTGGATCAGCGCGAGTCAATGCGGCGCGCGGTTTGCGTTGGCGAGCGGTTCCGAGCGCGCGATGCCGAAGCCGATGTTCGGGTTGTCGGCGCTGAGCCGGCTGCCGCGCTGGCTCGGCGTCGCCTGACCTGACCAGATAACGCTAAAGCGCAGCACGCCGTCAGCCTTCGGTGTCCGCTTCGTATTCCCCGATGTACCTCGCGCGCGGCCGGATCAAACGTCCATCGCGCGCCTGTTCCATCGCATGCGCAATCCAGCCGACCACCCGTCCCACCGCGAACAGTGTGAAGGCGGCTCCGGTCGGCAACCCGAGCACGCGTTCGATCGCCGCCAGCGCGTAATCGACGGTCGGCTCCGCGCCGGTCGTGTCGTGCACGGCGCGCGCGAGCTTCGTGACTTCGCCCATCGGCGAGCGCGCGGGCGCACAGTCCGCGAGCATGTCGAGCAGGAGCCGCGCGCGCGGGTCGCCGTCCGGATAAAGCGGATGGCCGAATCCCGACAGGCCAGGTCCATAAGAACCCTGTTCGTGCAGCGCGAGACGGTTTGCCAGATAGCGGTCGAGATCGGGCGCGCGTGACGCTTCGTCGAACAGCGCGGCAATGCGCGTTGTCTCGCCGCCGTGTTTCGGACCGGCCAATGCGGCCAGCCCTCCCGCCACCGCGCCGAACAGGTGCGTTCCCGTCGACGTAATGCAGCGAACCGTAAAGGTTGATGCGTTCAGTTCGTGATCCGCGCACGCGACCAGCGCCGCGCGCAACAGGCTGATTTGCTGGCGGTTGCGCACATTCCACGCCGCAGCCAGTTGCCGATGCAGCGGTTCGTTCGACGGCGCCGCCGAGATCATCGCCGCCGCCAGCAGCCGCATGACGGCGCAAGCGGTATCGAGTTGCGCATCGCGGCCGAGCGCCCAGACCCGCGGCATGTGCGCCGCCGCGGCAGGCAACAGCACGAGCGCGCGATCGAGCGGCGTGCTGTCGCTCCAGAGCTTGAGCCACGCCGTCCATTGCGTGGCGGCGAGCGGCGCGGCGGGCGCATCGGCGATCCGGCGCGCGCTGCAATCCCACAGCAACGCGGCGATCTCTTCCAGCGAAGCCGTGCGCGCCAACGTCATCGCGTCGTGCCCGCGATACAGCAGACGCCCCTTCGCCACCAGCGTGATCGACGATTCGAGCACGGGCACGCCCCAGTCCAGCACCTTTTGCGCGACCTTGCCGGCGCGCTTGCCGTCCTGCTTGCGTCGCGCGAGACGCCGCACTTCGGCGGCATCGTAGAGCCGGTGCTTGCCCTGACTATCCGCCGACGAACTCAGCATGCCGCGACTCACGTACGCGTACAGAGTCGGCAGGCTGATGCCGAGCGCGGCGGCAGCTTCAGTGGCGTTCATGAAGTTTGCAGTTGGCATGAAAACGCTTAAGAACCGAAGAAATCAATATATGTTGATTATCATAATCAAGATTGATTGGCGCTGAGCGGAATTCTAGACTCGGTTCACTTTCCTCCTGTGCCGACATCATCGCCATGACGCCTGAACTTGCCCTCAAACATATCTGGACTGTCGCCGGATGCGACCCGACTACGCTGAGATCCGTCACGCTCTCCGGTGCCGATCCGGGCTTGCCCTCGGTCTATCAGGTCGGCAACCTGGCCTCGGCGACGATCGCCGCGACCGGGCTGGCGGCCGCCGAATTTCATCGCTTGCGCACGGGTCGCCGGCAACACGTCACGGTGCAGATGCGGCGCGCGCTGGCGTCGTTTCGCAGCGAGCGTTATCTGCGGATCGACGGTGGGCCGCCGCCTGTGTTGCGCGATCCGGTGACTGGCTTTTACGAGACGCGCGACGGCCGCTGGATTCAATTGCATACGAATTTTGCGCATCATCTGCACGGGGTTCTGCAGGTGCTCGGCTGCAACAACGATCCTGCTGCGGTAGCCCAAGCCATTCGCGGATGGGACGGCGCGACGCTTGACCAGACGCTGGCCGATGCGGGCCTCTGCGCGGCGCTGATTCGCACGCCCGACGAATGGGCCGCGCTGGATCAGGCGAAGGCGATTGCGGGCTTGCCGCTGTTCGAAATCGAACGCATCGGCGATGCGCCGCCGGAGGCGCCGCGCCAGACAGGTGCAGAACGGCCGCTCGAAGGCGTGCACGTGCTCGATCTGTCCCGCATCATCGCGGGGCCGGTGGCCGGACGTGCGCTCGCCCAGCATGGCGCGGACGTGTTGATGATCAACGGTCCGCATCTGCCGAACATTGCGCCGCTGGTGATCGATAACGGGCGCGGCAAGCGCTCGGCGGTGGTCGATCTGCGCGATGCAGCCGGGCGCGAGACGTTGCGCGGGCTGGCCGAACACGCCGACGTGTTCTTGCAGGCTTATCGGCCAGGCGCGCTGGCGGCGCGCGGCTTGGGTCCCGAGGAACTTGCGCGGATCAGGCCGGGGATCGTGTATGTGTCGGTCTGCGCGTATGGATACGAGGGGCCGTGGGCGCAGCGGCGCGGATTCGACAGCCTCGTGCAGTCGGCGAGCGGGATTGCTTTCACCGAACGGCAGGCGGCGGGCGGCGACGCGCCGAGGCATTTACCGTGTCAGGCGCTGGATCACGCGACCGGCTATCTGGCCGCTTTCGGCGCAATGGCCGCATTGGCGCGACGCGCGACCGAGGGCGGAAGCTGGCATGTGCGCGTGTCGCTTGCGCAGACCGGGCGCTGGTTGCAGTCTTTTGGAACGATGCCTGACGGCTGGCAAACTCCGGATGTCACCCTCGACGACGTGCGTGACTGTCTCATGACCGTCGATTCCGAATTCGGGCGCGTGTCAGGGGTGAAGCCTGCGGAGGAGCTCAGTGAGACGCCTGCGTACTTTTCGTTGCCGCCGGCGAGGGTGGGGGCGCACGAGGCCAGGTGGTGGTGACGATTCGAGGCGGCGCGGCTCTTACACGTTAGCTGTTGAGCGGAGACAGGATGCGCCAGCGCGCGTAAGCAGGCCGCGCATCCTCCGCAAACCTCTGCGCGCCTGCATCCGCGTCGCCAGCGCCAACCGCTGCTACTTCCTCAACTCCGCCACAAAATCGTAGTAATCATTGCGGCAGTATGTATCCGTCAATTCGATCGCCCGCTGATCGGCGGTGTAGCCGACGCGCGTGATCAGCAGCAGCGCTTCGTTCGGCGCAATGCTCATCTGCTGCGCGATTTCCTCGTTCGCGTTGACCGCGCGAAAATGCTGCAACGCGCGAACAATCGAAAGACCGCGATTCTCCAGATACGTATAAAGCGAATCGCCGATGGCCTGCGGATCGGGAATCACCGCAGACGGAAACGTGGAATTTTCCACCGCCATCACGATGCCGTCGGCCAGCCGCAAGCGACGCAGCCGCGTCACCGCCGCCGCGGGCGACAAGCCCAGCTGGATCACCTCGTCGCGATTGGCCGGCGAAATCTCGCGCGACAACCACTTCGAACTCGGCGTGAAGCCACGCCGCCGCAGCATTTCGCTGAAGCTCGACAGACGCGACAGCGGGTCTTCATAACGCGGCGTGATGAAACTGCCTGCGCCCTGGGTGCGCCGGATCAAACCTTGCTCGACGAGCAATGCGATTGCCTTGCGCGAGGTGATCCGCGAAACGCCGAGCGCTTCGGACAGCACGCGTTCCGAGGGCAGCGCTTCGCCGGCATTCCAGCGGTTTTCGTGGATGGCGGAGCCGAGCTTGCGAGCAAGTTGCAGGTAAAGCGGCGTGTCGTTTTCCGGGTCCGGGCGCAGATCGCGCCAACGGTCTTCCGAGGCAGAGGTCATGGGGCTCACGCAAGATGGGCAAGCGGCAATTCTATGACATCGGCGTGCCACGTTATAGCGGGCTTTTGCCAGGTGCCCCGTCGAATGCTCGTCGAGCGACTAAACTCCTCGTGATGATTTTCGCCGCGCGACGGGTTGTCGGGACGTTCCAGAACATCTGGACAGGGTCCGCGCGGCATCGTTTTGCATCGAGCCATTTCGAGGAGTCAGCATGACAAGCGATATCGCAGGCGTGAGCCTGCCCGACGGCGAGCGCGTTCCGGCATTGGGGCAGGGCACGTGGGAGATGGGCGAAAACCCGGCGCGGCGCGCGGCCGAAATCGACGCACTGCGCTGCGGTATCGAACTCGGCATGACGCTGATCGACACGGCGGAAATGTACGGCGACGGCGCGACCGAATCGCTGCTCGGCGAAGCGCTCGCCGGTTTGCGCGATCAGGTCTTTCTCGTGAGCAAGGTGTATCCGCATAACGCCAGCCGGCGCGGCGCGATCGCGGCGTGTGAACGCAGCCTGAAGCGTCTGAAGACGGATCGGCTCGACCTCTATTTGCTGCATTGGCCAGGCTCGGTGTCGCTCGCGGAAACCGTCGAAGCTTTTGAAGCGTTACGCGACGCGGGCAAGATCCGGCATTGGGGCGTCAGCAATTTCGACACCGGCGACATGGAAGAACTCGTCGCGATGCCCGGCGGCGAAGCGTGCGCGACCAACCAGATTCTTTATAACGTCGCACGTCGCGGCCCGGAGTTCGATCTGCTGCCGTGGATGGCCGGGCGCAAGATGCCGGCCATGGCCTACAGCCCGGTCGACCACGCCCGTTTGCCGAAACGCTCGCCGCTCGACGATATCGCCGATGCACGCGGAGTGTCCGTGTTTCAGGTGGCGCTTGCGTGGGTGTTGCTCAGACCCGGCGTGTGCGCGATTCCGAAGGCGGGGAGCGTCGAGCATGTGCGCGACAACCATCGCGCGTTGCAATTGCGGCTGCAGGCTGATGAACTGGCGGCTCTCGACACATACTTCAAGCCGCCGCGCAGCAAGCGGGCGCTCGAAATGCTGTAAGCGCCGCGTTAGCTGCGGGTTGAAGGCACAGCGACGGCACAGCGATTCGCTGTGCCGCGACGTGATCAGGTGCAGGCGTGGTGGAGGTGCACGGAACCGAGCAGCGCGACTTCCGCCGAGGTGTGCTTGAGTGCGTCGGGGTCGACCTGGGCAGCGTCTGCGAGGAAGTCGTCGACGATCGACGAGACTTGCGTGTTGGGCAGGCACAGCGACACGCGCTGTGTTTCATTGGGCGGCAGCGTGCCGCGCTGACCGAGGAACAGCACCCCATACTGATAACCGTGGATGATGCCGCGAATCGCGCCGACACATTGGCCTTGCGCGACGTTGTCGTTTTTCTTCTGACAGGTCTGGGCGAGCCAGTAAGCGGAGAAGGTGGGGTCGACGGGCGGAGCCGCTTGCGACATGGTGGGCTGCATAGGTTGCGCCGGGGTTTGCGCCTGAGCCAGCGAAGTCAGGCCCAAGGTCAGGCCCAGCGCGGCAGTCATGAACAGGCCGCTGGCCACGCGTGCTGCGGACGGGGAGACATTTCGTTGCATGTGGTGGGCCCTCATATCGAACGTTGAATGTGATATGAGGCTCGTCGCCTCAGATTGGTTCCACAACAGTTGTGCGCGACCGGTTGATTTGTATTCCAGCTGTTCGCGAGCGGGGGTATGTGACGGTTTTGTGAGTGCTGGAGAGCCCGCTTCGCCTGCGCGTATTGCCTGTTCGACAGCTTACCGGAGGCCGGCTGCCGCGCGCTTAAGGGGATTCCCGAATCGGGATGCTCGCTGGACCTCGGACCGGCCTCGGGCGGTGATGCTCGACCGGGGGATCGAGACATCACCGCCGATGCCAGCGGATCGCGAACGGTAGTGCCGGGCATGTTGCCGGCGAGAGCAGGGCGCGGGGGCACCCTGCCAGGAGACCGGGCAACTGTTAGTGCCCGTTTCCTCCGCCATTGCCACTGCCGTTACCGCCGCCACCCTTACCTCCGTGACCGCCGCCGAAGCCTCCGCCAAAGCCACCGCCGAAGCCGCCACCGAAGCCTCCGCCAAAACCACCGCCAAAACCACCGCCTTTGCCACTGCCAAAACCGCCACCGAAGCCACCGCTCTTGCCACCGCCTGGGCCGCCGCTGGAGCCACAACCGCAGCCTGCGCTACCACTGCTGCTTCCGCTGCTTCCGCTGCTTCCGCTGCTTCCGCTACTTCCACTGCTGCCGCTACTGCCGCTACTGCCACTGCTTCCGCTACTTCCGCTACTTCCGCTACTTCCACTACTTCCACTACTTCCACTACTCCCCCCATTACCGCCACCGCTATTTCCTTTCCCGCCTGCGCCTGCGCCTGCTCCCGCACCGGAGCTGCCGCCGCCGTTCCCGGCACCCGCTCCGCCGCCGCTGTTGCCGCTCGCGCCCGCGCTCGCCGCGCCGTTACTGCCGCTGCCGCCGCCATGGTGAGCGCATCCGCCGATGTTGACGCTATTGCAGTCGCGCGGCGCGAATAGTGCAGCGGCATCGTCGGCGGCGGTGGTGTCGCCGGGCGCCGCGCCCGTGGCCACCGCGTCGGGCGCGGCGCCGTTGTCCGGTGCGGCTTGCGTCGAGCCCTGCTGGCTGCCGCCAGGCAACGGCGTGTCGGCGAGCAGCATCCACTCGGGGATCACCTCCGTCGATGCGGGATACGCCACGCCCGTCGCCAGCGCAATCACGCCAGCCGCGACAGCTGTACTCCGAAGGATCCCGAAATAATATCGATTGGATTTTCTGGTCTTCATCACGTCTCTCCCGAGGGAACAACGGTGCCTCGTTACCGTCCTCTCTCACGCTGATTCCGCAGCGGCGGACCTGTCTGACTGCGGACCTCGCCGCCCCCGGGTCGTTTGGGCCTGTTCACTCACTGCTGCCAACCCAAACGGTGCCTGATTCGCCGACGCGCGCCCCGGCGCGTCAGTCCTGCGTTACCTCTTTTACCGCTACGATTTCCGACTCTTTTACCGCATCGCGTGGCGCTGAACGGCACGCGCACAAACGCATGCCGCCGCCGATCTTCCGCGCTGTCCGGCTTCAAATGTCTGGACGATACTTAGCGATAACCATGCCACTGGCCGCAAAGCCTTGCGGCGACAGGTACCGGATGAGCATGTGCGATGCGCACGATGAAAAAACGCATGAAAACGTTTCGGCGATGAAACGCGCGGCCAGAAAGCCGCGTGAATCGCCTGGCGCGGGGCTGGGACGAACCGCGCTACTCGTTACCCTTGCCGGCCCTGGATGCCATCGTGGACACGATCCCGGACGCATCGCCGGACGCATCGCCACTCGCGCCTTCACGCGAGACACGCTGAAGCGCGCGCAATTCTTCCACCGGAATATGGCAGCGGATTCGATGCACGGCATCGCCATCGCCATCGGCATCGACGAAAGGCGGGGGCTCCTGCTCGCAGATCGCGCCGATCTTGCGCGGACAGCGCGTATGAAAGACGCAGCCGGAAGGCGGCGAGACCGCGCTCGGCAGGTCGCCGGACAGACGGATGCGCGCCTGCCTGTTCTCGCCGTCGAGCGCCGGAGCCGACGACAGCAGCGCCTCGGTATAAGGATGATGCGGCCCGTCGAACACCGCTGCCGCCGGGCCGATTTCCAGCAATCTGCCGAGATAGAGCACCGCGATCCGGTCCGACAGATAGCGCACCACATGCAGATCGTGCGAGATGAACACGTAACTGACGCCGCGTTCTCGTTGCAGATCGGCGAGTAGATTGAGGATCGCGGCCTGCACGGAGACGTCGAGCGCGGAAGTCGGCTCGTCGCATACCACCACGCGCGGCTCGCCCGCAAACGCGCGCGCAATCGCGACGCGCTGCTTGAGTCCGCCGGACAACTGCCGCGTGCGCGAGTCGAGATAACGTTCGGGCAAACGCACGGCTTCGGTCAACGTGTCGAGCCGTTCGTCGACGGCGGCGCCGCGCAACGGCGTGAGCCGCTTCAACGCGCGGCCAATCAGGCGCTTCACCGAATGCGCGCGATTGAGCGCCGAGTCGGGATTCTGGAACACGATCTGCATCGACTTGATCTGTTCGTCGTTGCGTCGCGTGACGCGCGCGGCGAGCGGCGCGCCATCGAGTTCGAGCACGCTGCCCGCGTCGGGCGTGAGCAGGCCGAGCATCAGCTTCGCGAGCGTCGTCTTGCCGCTGCCCGATTCGCCGACGAGGCCGAGCGTCTCGCCGCTGACAAGATCGAGCGAAATGTCGTCGAGGGCGAGGAGCGGTGTGCCGCCTACGTGGAATGTCTTCGAGAGTTTCTGCGCGCGCAGCACGGGGCGTAACGGCTCGCCAGGTTTGCCCGCAGCAAAAGCCGCAGCGTCATGGACAGGCAACGCTTGCGGCGTCGCGCGCGGTAATTCGATCGCGCGTTCGTGGTAGTGGCAGCGCGACATCTGATCGCCATGCGCCGCACTCAGCCGATGCGGCGGCGGCGCGTCGCGACGGCACCGGTCGTCGGCGAGACGGCAGCGGTCCGCGTAAATGCAGCCTTGCGTGACCGAACCCGGCAACGGCAGGCTGCCCGCAATCGTGTCGAGCCGCTCGCTGTCCTTGCTGCGCCCGGTGGTCGGCAAACAGCGCAACAGCCCAACCGTGTATGGATGACGCGGCCGCGCGAACACATCTTCAGTCGCGCCTTCTTCGACCAGCTTGCCGGCGTAAAGCACGCCGACGCGCTCGCACATTCGCCCGATCACCGCAAGGTTATGGCTGATGAACAGCACGGCGGTGCCGAGTTCCTCGCGCAACTGCGCCACCAGATCGAGCACTTCCGCTTCGACGGTCGCGTCGAGCCCGGTCGTCGGCTCGTCGAGAATCAGCAGCGCGGGGTTCGATGCCAGCGCCATCGCGATCACCACGCGTTGCTGCATGCCGCCCGATAGTTGATGAGGATAGCTGTCCATCACGCGCTCGGGCGCGGCGATGCGAACCCGCTTGAGCATGTCGAGCGAGCGCTGCAACGCTTCGTCGTGCGCCATGCCGGTCGCTTCGAACGCCTCGGAAACCTGCCGCGCGACAGTCAGCGATGGATTCAGCGCGCGCCCCGGGTCCTGATAGACCATCGACGTCGTATTCGCGCGCATATGGCGCAGCGCGTCGGCATCGAGCTTCTGCACGTCGTCGCCAGCGATGAGGATCTTGCCCGCCTTCACCTTGCCGTTGCGCGGCAGATAGCGCACAGCCGCCATCGCGACGGTCGATTTGCCGCAACCCGATTCGCCGACCAGCCCGTACGCTTCGCCGCGTCGGACGCGAAACGAGATGTCCTGAAGCACTTCGCGGTCGCGTCCGCGAATCCGGTACGTGACGGTCAGGCCGACGACGGTCAGTGCGTCCGTGCGGTCGCTCTTCGATACGTCGAAGGCGGCGAACGCGGCTGAAGAGGAGGGCGTCGGTTGGCTCATCGGTCGAGTACGCCTTGCACGCTGTCGGCGATCAGATTCACGCCGACCACCAGCGACGCAATTGCGGCCGCCGAGAACACCACGGTCCACCATGCGCCGCCCGCCATCAGCGTGTACGACTCGGATAACGCGAGTCCCCAGTCGGCGGACGGCGGTTGAATGCCGAAGCCGAGAAACGACAACGTGGCGACCGCGAAGATCGCGTAGCCGAGCCGCACGGTGGCTTCGACGACGATCGGCGGCAATACGTTCGGCAGAATCTCGACGAACATGATGTACAGCGCGTGCTCACCGCGCAGTTGCGCAGCGGCGACGTAGTCCAGATGCCGTTCGGCGAACACGGCGGCACGCACGGTGCGCGCGGTGATCGGCGTGAACGTGATGCCGATTACGAGAATCACCGTGAGGTTCGACGCACCGACCGCCGCCAGCGCGAGCAGCGCGACGATCACGAGCGGCAGTGCAAGCACGGCGTCGATCACGCGCCCCACGATGCTGTCGACCCAGCCTTCGAAGTAGCCGACGATCAACCCGAGGGCGGTGCCCGCCGCCGTGCCGAGCACGGTCGCCAGCGGTGCAATGGTCAGGATGTCGCGCGCGCCGACGATCACGCGCGAGAACACGTCGCGGCCCAATTGGTCTGTGCCGAACCAGTGTGTGTGATCGGGCGGCGTCAACGAGTTGAGCGGATCGGATGCGTACGGATCGATGCGCACGATCCATTGACCGCCAAGCGCGCACACGATCCACCACAACACGATGAGCGCGCCCACGACGAATGTGGGCGAGCGCAGCAACTCGCGCAACGAGTCGAAGCGCGGTTCTTTCGAAGCAGTCTGGACAGGCGGCGTGGCTTGCGGAGCGGTCGCACTCATTCGGCGCTCCTCACACGCAGACGCGGATTGAGCAGCACATGCAGCGCATCGGCCACGAGATTGGCGACGGTGTAGACCACGCCGATAGTCAGCACGCCCGCTTCGAGCATCGGGAAATCCTTGGCCTTCGCGGCGTTGTAGATCAGCGAGCCGATGCCCTGATAGTGGAACAGCGTCTCCACCACCACGAGTCCGCCGATCATATAGCCGAGTTGAGTTGCGGCGACCGTGATGGTCGGCAGCAACGCATTACGCAGTACGTGTCGCCAGATCACGATGTGCCGCGGCAGGCCTTTGAGGATCGCGGTGCGCGTGTAGTCGGCATCGAGCGCCTCGACGGTGCCCGCCCGCGCCATCCGCGCGATATAGCCGAAGAAGACGAACACCAGCGGCAGTATCGGCAGAATCAGATGCCTGAGTTGTTCGAACACGCTGGCTTCGGGTGGATACGACGCTTCGATCGGCAGCCATTGCAGCCACACGCCGAACACCAGAATCAGCACGATCGACGACACGAATTCCGGCACCACCGTGGCCGACAATCCGGCAATGCTGATCGTGCGATCGAGCCAGCGTCCCGCGTGCATCGCCGACCACACGCCGCCCGCAATCCCAAGCGGCACCACGACGATAAACGCGAGCAGGCCGAGCTTCGCCGAAGCGCCAAGCGCGGCGGCAATAAACGGCCCAACCGGTTCGCGGTACGCATACGAAAGCCCCATATCGCCGCGCAAGAAATGCGAAATCCAGTCGACGTACTGCGTGAGCAACGGACGATCCGCGCCGAGTTGATGATTGAGCGCGGCGACCGCGCGCGCATCGGCGAGCGGACCGAGTACCGCGCGGCCGATATCGCCAGGCAGCAGCTGACCGCCCGCGAACACGATCACCGACAGTAGCCACAACGTGATCAACGACAGTCCGACGCGCGTCGCCAGAAAACGCACGGCGCGGCCCGCATGGCCATTCGACGGACGGGAAGCGGAAGGGGTCACCGTGGACGACATCGTGATCTCCTGCCAGGCATCGCCTGCGCTTACGCGCTGAGCACCGCGCGGTCGAAATACAGTTGCGCGAGCGCGGTGAAGCGCACGCCGTTCACGCCTTTACGCATCGCGATCAGTTGATCGTAGAAGAACGGAATGATGACGGGCGTCTCGTCGAGCAACAGCGTTTGAATTTGCCCGGAGATTTTCTTCTGCGAGGGCAGATCGATTGCCGCAACGAATTGCGCGACCAGTTGATCGTATTGCGGATTCTTGAAGTGCGCGGCGTTCCATGTGCCGGTGCTGGTGAGCGGCGCGTTCAGGAACACGTTCGGCACGCCGCGATGACCGTAATCGGTAATGCCGAGCGGAGAGTCGAGCCAGTCGGATTTGCCCGGCGTGCCCGCGCCGTAATACAGCGACTGACTCTCGATTTTCAGATTGATGCGCACGCCAATGGCTTTCGCCGCGTTCTGCACGACCACCGCGAGATCGGGAATCTCCATGTACTTCTCGGTGGTCAGCGTAACGTCGAAACCATTCGGCACGCCGGCTTGCGCGAGCAGTTGCTTCGCCTTCGCGATATCGATCTTGCGCTGAGCGACGCCTGCATCGGATGACGGAAACACCGGTGCAAACGGACTGTCGTTGCCGAGTTGCGCGCGGCCTTTGAAGAGGCCGCGCACCAGCACATCGCGATCGATCGACAACGCCAGCGCCTGGCGTACGCGTTTGTCCTTGAACAGCGGATTGTCGTTGCGCATATGAATCTGCCGGTGCGCGCTCGACTTCACTCCCACGGCCTTGTATTCCGGGTTGTTCAGAATGCCTGCGCCGCCCTGCACGGTGAAGGTGCCCATCACGTCGGCCTGGTGGCCCTGCAGCGCGAGCAATTGCGCCTGTTCGTCGGCGTAGAACGAGAACTGTACGCGTTGCGGTAACGCTTTCTCGCCCCAGTAATCGGGATTGCGCACGAACGACGCGCCGACCTTCGGCTGATACTTCTCGAACCTGAACGGACCGGTGCCGATGAAGGTCTTCTCATAACCGCCCGCGTAGTTCGCGGGCAGGATCACGGCGTTGTAATTGTCCGAGGAAACGTAGTACGGGAAGTTGCCGTTCGGCGCATCCAGATGGAAGGCGACCGTGTGCTCGTCCACGACTTTCGCGCCGCCTTTGGACAGCACGCCCTTGAGCACGGAGAGCGCCGCCGAGCCGCTCGCGGGATCGGCGAGGCGGTCGAAGGTGGCGACCACATCCTTCGCGCCGAACGGCTGGCCGTCGTGAAACTTGACGTTCTGGCGCAGCGTGAAGGTCCACACGTCGCCTTTGTCGTTCGGCTTCCAGGACAACGCGAGCGCGGGCTTCAGCATCAGCTTTTCTCCGTCGTCGTCGATCAGGAACTCGCCGGTCTGATTCAGCAGCGCGAGACTCGCGGCGTCTGTCACGGTGAGGGGATCGACAGCGCCCGCAGGCGTCAGATGAGCTACGCGGATCGTCTGGTTGCCTGCACCCGCCGCGGCCTGAGCCTGCGCGCGCGGCAGGTTCAGCAAACCGCCGCCCGCTAGCGACAAACCGATCACGCTCGCATAGCGCAGCAACTCGCGGCGCGTGATGCGGCCGGCAAGGAATTCGTCGATGGCGTGGTGGCCGTGGGTGCCGTGAGCATCGGCAGCAAGGCGGGCTGCGTCGAGTGCGAGAAGTCGGTCCGCGGGAGTTTTCATCGATGGAGTGTCCAGTCCGTTCTGTTGCCGGTTCTGAAGCGTCGCGCCGCCGACGCAAAATACGCCATGCGACGAACGCGAGTGCAATGGCGACGTCGGCATGCGACATCGAAAAATCAAAGCCTGCGCAAAGCCGCTTCAGTGTAAGCGATTGCCTTGCGATGCGGCACGCTCGCAGCGTCGACCGATTGTCGATTGGCGGATAAAAGAGCCGCTGTGTATCGCCATCACAACGGTCGCGGCTCGATGATCCACGCGAGTCTTACGGTCATGACGACTGCACGCACGCGCCGCTGGCATCCTTACCGGTTACGCCGCGCGGCACCGCATGATCACGCGTTGAAATTACCGCACGAGCGCATCCGGACGACGCCAGCGATGGAACAGCACCGAGCCGATCCAGCACGCCATGAACGCCGCAACAATGCCGTAACCGAGTGCGCCGAAGCGGTCGTTGACGCTGGCGACCGCATCCCAGAGGCCGCCGTTCAGGCCGAATTTGTCCGACAGCAATCCCAATGCCTCGACGCCGCCGATCACGATTGCCACCACCGCCGACACGAACGTGATGCTCGCGTTGTAGTACAGCTTGCGTTTCGGGTCGTCCATGGCCCAGCCGTACGCGTGGACCATCAGCACGTTATCGGTCGAATCGACCAGCGTCATGCCTGCCGTGAAGAGGGCGGGAAATACGAGGATCGAATACAGCGGCAGACCCGTGCCCGCCTGCGACGCGGCGATCGCCAGCAAGCCGATTTCGGTGGCGGTGTCGAAGCCGAGGCCGAACAGCACGCCAACCGGGTACATGTGCCAGCTTTTCGTCACGAGCCGGAACAGTGGACGCAATGCACGCGACAGCAGGCCAGCGGGCGCAATCGCATCGTCCGGTGCCTGAACAGCGGTTTCGACGTCATGTTGAACATGGCGATAACGACGCCACACGTCACGCAGAATCACCAGATTGACGGCCGCCAGCACCAGCAGAAACGTGGCCGACACCAGCGTGCCGATCGTGCCACCCACGGCCTTGAAAGTCTCGAAGCGGCCGTGCAGCGAATGCGTGGTCCACGCAATGCCGATCGTCGCGAGAATCACGATGGTCGAATGCCCCAGCGAAAACGACAGCCCCACGCCGAGCGGCTTCTTGCCGGTTTGCATCAGTTTGCGCGTGACGGCGTCGATAGCCGCGATGTGATCCGCGTCGACGGCATGGCGCAGGCCGAAACCATAAGCGAGCAGCGCGGTGCCGAGCAGCAGCGGGTAATGGCGAAACGCGATCAACGCCCATGCCCAGGCACCGAGATTGGCGGCGATCAGCACGGCATACAGCGTGAACAGGCGAGGGCGCAGCGAAGCGGTTGGCGTCATGAGTCGCGTGGCAAGGAGTTAATGGTCGTGCGGATGCTTGTGAATCGGATCGACCCAGAACACGGTTTCGGGCGCTTCCACCGCGTCGATGTTCAGGTTGACCACCACCGCTTCGTTGTCGCTGCGCACCAGCACGCATTCGAGCGGGTCGTCGGTGCTGGCATTGATCTCCTGATGCGGCACATACGGCGGCACGAAAATAAAGTCGCCCGGACCGGCTTCTGCGGTGAATTCCAGATGCTCGCCCCAGCGCATGCGCGCCTGGCCGCGCACCACGTAGATCACGCTTTCGAGCGCGCCGTGATGATGCGCGCCGGTCTTCGCGTTCGGGTGGATCGTCACGGTACCGGCCCAGATTTTCTGCGCGCCGACCCGCGCGGCGTTGATCGCGGCCGCGCGGTTCATGCCCGGCGTCTGCGCGGTATTGCTGTCGAGCTGATCGCCCTTGATGACCTTCACGCCGTGCTCGCGCCAATCGACCGGCGCTGCGGGCTGATCGTCGCGGTAATGCGGGTGTTCGTGATCCTGGCTCATGGTGTCTCCTCCCAAGCATGGTTCCCGGCGGTCCCGGCGTTGTCCGGCGCTTCCTGTGTTCAGGTCGGCGCCGTCTGGCATTTTTGCATGTTCAAAAAGTGCTGTGTGGATCAGGCGCGGCGGCGGTCGTATGGACGAAAAAAAGCCCGTTCGCAAGGAACGGGCTTGGGGTCGCCGTGCTGAAGCATCGACGTTGCGCTGCATTGCAACGTCGATGCTTCGACCGCAGCTTACTTCTGCTTCGCGTTGATCACGGCTTCGGCGACGTTGTTCGGCGTTTCAGCGTAGTGCTTGAACTCCATCGTGTACGTGGCGCGGCCCTGCGTGGCCGAGCGCAGCGATGTCGAGTAGCCGAACATCTCCGCGAGCGGCACTTCGGCGCGCACCAGCTTGCCGCCACCGCCGGCGATGTCTTCCATGCCCTGCACGAGCCCGCGACGGCTCGACAGATCGCCCATCACGTTGCCCATGAAGTCTTCCGGCGTTTCCACTTCGACGGCCATCATCGGTTCGAGCAGTACCGGCTTGGCCTTGCGCATCGCTTCCTTGAACGCCATCGAACCGGCCATGCGGAACGCGTTTTCGTTCGAGTCCACGTCGTGGTACGAACCGAAGGTCAGCGTCACCTTCACGTCGACCACCGGATAGCCCGCGAGCACGCCGGCCTTCAGCGTTTCCACGATGCCCTTGTCCACCGCCGGAATGTATTCGCGCGGAATTACGCCGCCCTTGATCGCGTCGACGAATTCGTAGCCCTTGCCCTGCGCTGCCGGTTCGAGCGTAATGACCGCGTGACCGTACTGACCGCGACCGCCCGACTGCTTGACGAACTTGCCTTCGACGTCCTCGACCTTGTTGCGCACCGTTTCGCGATATGCGACCTGCGGCTTGCCGACCGTGGCCTCGACGCCGAATTCGCGCTTCATCCGGTCGACCAGAATTTCCAGGTGGAGCTCGCCCATCCCGGAGATGATCGTCTGGCCGGATTCTTCATCGGTCTGCACGCGGAACGACGGGTCTTCCTGAGCAAGGCGGTTCAGCGCGATGCCCATCTTTTCCTGGTCGACCTTGGTCTTCGGCTCGACGGCCTGCGAAATGACCGGCTCCGGGAAGATCATCTTTTCGAGGATGATCACGTTGTTCGGATCGCACAGCGTGTCGCCGGTCGTCGCTTCTTTCAGGCCGACTGCTGCGGCGATATCGCCCGCATAGACTTCCTTGATTTCCTTGCGCTCGTTCGCGTGCATCTGCAGGATGCGGCCAAGGCGCTCCTTCTTTTCCTTGATCGCGTTGTAGACCGTGTCGCCCGAATTCACCACGCCCGAATAGACGCGGAAGAAAATCAGCTGGCCGACGAACGGGTCGGTCATGATCTTGAACGCGAGCGCGGAGAACGGATCGGTGTCGTTCGGATGACGCTCGATCTCCTTGTCGTGCTCGTCGTGACCGGTAATCGCGGGCACGTCCACCGGCGACGGCAGATAGTCGATCACCGCGTCGAGCATCGCCTGCACGCCCTTGTTCTTGAACGCGCTGCCGCACAGCATCGGCACGATTTCGTTCGCAATGCAGCGCGCGCGAATGCCGTGCTTGATCTCTTCTTCGCTCAGCGCTTCGCCGCCGAGGTATTTGTCGAGCAGTTCCTCATTCGCTTCGGCGGCGGCTTCGACCATCTTGTCGTGCCATTCCTTCGCGGTGGCCGCGAGTTCCGCCGGAATATCGCGGTATTCGAACTTGATGCCCTGGTTCTCTTCTTCCCAGTAGATCGCCTTCATCTTGACCAGATCGACCACGCCCTGGAAGTGTTCTTCCGCGCCGATTGGAATCTGGATCGGCACCGCGACACCTTTCAGACGATCGCCGATCTGCCGCTGCACGCGGAAAAAGTCGGCGCCTACGCGGTCCATCTTGTTGACGAACGCAATGCGCGGCACCTTGTACTTGTTCGCCTGACGCCACACGGTTTCGGATTGCGGCTGCACGCCGCCGACCGAGTCGTACACCATGCACGCGCCGTCGAGCACGCGCATCGAGCGCTCGACTTCAATCGTGAAGTCGACGTGGCCCGGAGTGTCGATGATGTTGATCCGATGTTCGGGGTAGTTGCCGGCCATGCCCTTCCAGAAGGCGGTAGTCGCCGCCGACGTGATGGTGATGCCGCGCTCCTGCTCCTGTTCCATCCAGTCCATCGTCGCCGCACCGTCGTGAACCTCGCCGATCTTGTGGGTCACGCCGGTGTAGAACAGGATGCGTTCAGTGGTGGTGGTTTTGCCGGCATCGATGTGAGCGCTGATGCCGATATTCCGGTAGCGCTCGATGGGAGTCTTGCGGGGCACGTGAACCTCCTTGGAATGGCGCGCCTGAAACGCTGGCCGGACGGCAGTTTGTGCTACCCGGCGAGCCTGGGTGCTGCTTTACTAAGATTACTAGGATAGCGCGTCGGCTAGTCTTTTGCAGGAATCTTGCCAGCGGGGCGCAAGCGCCTGCTGGCGGGCGTTTGCCTACGCGACCGCGTTGGGCTGACCTGGCGCGCGATGACGCGATGCGCGCACTTCGCCTGATCCCGCAACACGCGTTGCCGCGGCGCGCGAATGCAAAAAAGCCGGCGCCTCGCAAAAGGCACCGGCTTTTTCCGTGACCGCTGAAACCGGATCGGCTTATTGCTGTTGCAGCGGCGGCAGACCCTGAATCTTCATGCCCGGTTTGATGCCCTTCGACGTGAACCAGCCCTTCGGCATTTCCAGCGCAAACTCGCCGTTGTTCTTCGGGCAGTGATTGTCGGTGGTCTCGGCCTGCATCTCGTCGATGTCGGTGATCGTGCCGTCCGCGCGCATGAACGCGATGGACAGCGGGATCAACGTGTTTTTCATCCAGAAGCAATGCACGGCATGTTCGTTGAACACGAACAGCATGCCTTCGTTCGGACCGAGATTCGTGCGATACATCAAACCTTGTTCGCGATCCGCATCGTTCGCGGCAACGGCGGCGTCGATCACGAACATGCCGGCGGTCAGCTTCACGCGCGGGAATTCGCTGGGCTGCTTCGCGCCAGGCGGCATCTGCTGCGCGTGAGCGGGAGCAGCAGTAGTTGCAACGAACGACAACGCAGCGAGCGGCAATGCAACGGCAACAGCGAAACGCGCAATCAACGAGCGCAGGGGAAATCGCACGGCAAGACTCCTTGCTTGGAATTTAATCAGCGAATGTTACGCGAGCGCGTCAAAAACAAAAAGGCAGATCGCCTTTCGGTGATCTGCCTTTCAACGCCGTAAGAACGGCAATGAAGCTAGTTCTTGACTGCGTTTTTACAAACTTATTCCGAAGCTGCCGAAGCTGCTGCAGCAGCTGCTGCCTTCTTGTGCGACTTCTTGTGAGCCTTCTTCGTGGTCTTCTTTGCCGACGAAGCTGCTGCAGCCGGAGCTGCCGAAGCTGCTTCCGGTGCCGAAGCTTGTGCGAATGCTGCCGTTGCGAAGAGGCCAGCGACCAGAGCGGCGATCAGTTTGTTCATTTTGTAAATCCTCAGCTTTAGTTGATTAACCAAATGACCCGGTTATATGTAGAGTCATGTCGGTAAACGTGCCATCCACCTTTCGGTTGACAGCCGCATCGAACAAATTTTCGGTGCGTCTGTTTAGCGCTCAGACTCCCTGCTCGTACCGCAAGAACGGCTTGTGCAAAGGCCCTTAAGGCTGAATGCCGGATAGCTTCGGGCGGCATCTGCGTCGAATAACGCGTGAGCTTGCGCGGCGGTTGACGTAATTTTTGTGGAAAATTTATAAGACGATGATGCGCTGCGAATGAGCGCGCTGAGGCTTATCTCGCGCGCTCGTGTTTCACGTTTTTTTACCTTCGTTTCACGCGCGTTTTTATTTGCGGATACAACGGGTTAGGTCGTGTCGCGAAGAGAAAACGCGTACACGTAGTGACGATTCGTGCGTGACGGGCCCGGCGGCCGCCGCATTGTTTTTAAATGTAAGGGAGTGTTAGACGACACCTTCCCAAGGTGCTTTCGACGACAACTCGACGCTTTCTCCAGGCTGAAGTCCAAGCGAAAAAATATCGAGCGCGCCCACGCCGACACGCACGAGCCGCAGCGTCGGAAAGCCGACTGCTGCCGTCATGCGACGCACCTGGCGATTCTTGCCCTCGGTGATCGACAGTTCGATCCACGTCGTCGGTATCGCGGCGCGAAAACGGATGGGCGGTGTGCGGGCCCACAGCGATTCGCCCGGCTCGACAAATTCCGCGCGACACGGTCGTGTCACGTAGTCGCCGAGATCGACACCGCGCGCGAGTTTTTTCAGCGTGGCGTGATCGACCGCGCCTTCGACTTGTGCCCAATAACGTTTGACCAGTTTGTGACGCGGCTCGGCGATGCGCGCTTGCAGTGCGCCGTCGTCGGTGAGAAGGAGCAGGCCTTCGCTGTCGGAATCGAGCCGGCCCGCAGGATAAACATCCGGCACCTTGACCCAGTCGGCCAGCGACGCGCGCGTCTCGTGCGGCGAGAATTGGCAGATGGTGCCGAACGGTTTGTTCAGAGCGAGAAGGCGCATAAGAGAAACGGATAGAAGTGATGCGAAAAACGCTCGCGGCGCGCAGCGTTCCGATGTCGCTCAGAACGTGCCGCGCCGTCTGCTGAGCGAAAAGCGGACGCCGGAATCATAAAGCATTCGCGAATCGGGCCAATCCTGACTCTTATATAGAACATAAGATGCGAGCCGCGCCTCCGCCGACCCCTGTCCATGTTGGAAAACCCCGAGCCGCCGTGGCCGCGTCGCTACGGGAGCGTGGGCTAGAATAGCGGCCAAGCTGCTTGCGGCAGTCCGGCATTGCGCTTAGCGAGGAGCACCCATTTTCGCAGTCTTCCATCAGCTTTCTGCATAGCCTTCACTGGAGTCCGATCATGTCGTATCAGCACATCAAGGTTCCGACCGGTGGTGACAAGATCACTGTCAACGCCGATTTCTCGCTCAACGTTTCCGACCAGCCGATCATTCCGTTCATCGAAGGCGACGGCACGGGTATCGACATCACGCCCGTGATGATCAAGGTGGTGGACGCCGCGGTCGAGAAAGCCTACGCGGGCAAGAAGAAAATCCACTGGATGGAAATCTACGCGGGCGAGAAGGCGACCAGGGTGTATGGGCCGGACGTGTGGCTCCCGGAAGAAACGCTGCAGGTGGTCAAGGAATACATCGTGTCGATCAAGGGACCGCTTACGACGCCGGTCGGCGGCGGTATCCGTTCACTGAACGTCGCGTTGCGCCAGGAACTCGATCTGTATGTATGCCTGCGGCCGGTGCGCTATTTCAAAGGCGTGCCGTCGCCGATGCGCGAACCCGAGAAGACCGACATGGTGATTTTCCGCGAGAACTCGGAAGACATCTACGCGGGTATCGAATGGCCGGCCGGATCCGAGCAGGCGAAGAAAATCATCAAGTTCCTGCAGGACGAGATGGGCGTGAAGAAGATCCGCTTTCCGGACTCGTCGGGGATCGGGGTCAAGCCGGTGTCGCGCGAAGGCACGGAGCGGCTGGTGCGCAAGGCGATTCAATATGCGATCGACAATGATCGCCGCTCGGTCACGCTGGTGCACAAGGGCAACATCATGAAGTACACCGAAGGCGCGTTCCGCGACTACGGTTATGCGCTGGCGCAGAAGGAATTCAACGCGGAGCTGATCGACGGCGGTCCGTGGATGAAGGTCAAGAATCCGCGGACGGGCGGCGACGTGGTCGTGAAAGACGTGATTGCCGATGCGTTCCTGCAGCAGATCCTGTTGCGCCCGGCCGAATACGACGTGATCGCGACGCTGAACCTGAACGGCGACTACGTTTCGGACGCGCTGGCGGCACAGGTCGGCGGGATCGGGATTGCGCCGGGTGCGAATCTGTCGGATTCGGTCGCGATGTTCGAAGCCACGCACGGCACCGCGCCGAAGTACGCGGGCAAGGACTATGTGAATCCGGGTTCGGAGATTCTGTCGGCGGAAATGATGCTGCGCCACCTCGGCTGGTTCGAGGCGGCCGACCTGATCATCGAGTCGATGGAAAAATCGATTCTGCAAAAACGTGTCACATACGACTTTGCGCGCCTGATGGAAGGCGCCACTCAGGTGTCGTGTTCGGCATTCGGTCAGGTCATGATTGAAAACATGTAAGGCTTGCGCGCTGAATTAATCTATTGCGCATAAATAACCCCGGCGTCGGAAGGCGGCGGGGTTATTTTTTTGTCCGCCGATTTGCCTACGTATTTACCCGTCTTTAATGCAGATGCTGTTTGCGCGCCGTAGTAATTTCCACGACCGATTTTAAATCGCGCAATGAGTATTAGACGTAGCTGTGCCCAATAATTGGGAGTCGCGTTCGGTCGATAAAAATCGGCGGCAATTAGAAACGTTTCTCCAAAAAAGAAACCCGGCACGAAGCCGGGTTTCAAAGGACAGGTAACGAACAGTTTTAGGCGGGAGCCTGAATGTTCGATGCCTGCTTGCCTTTCGGGCCTTGCACGACCTCGAAGGTTACCTTTTGGCCTTCCTTGAGGGTTTTGAACCCATTCATCTGGATGGCCGAGAAGTGTGCAAACAGATCTTCGCCGCCTTCATCAGGCGTGATAAATCCGAAACCTTTTGCGTCATTGAACCATTTGACCGTACCAGTTGCCATTCCAACTTCCCCTGTAACTCATGTCACTACCACGAGCCCTCGAAAAGCTCCGTGACCGCGTTATGCAGCCACTCCCTCCTCACAAGCTCACCATCGGCATTTTTTCGAATTATGGCTCAGTGAAAAAAGTGCCAGCTTGATTGTTGAGGCTCTTTATTCGAGTGTCAAGAAAATTTTGAGATGCCGTTGTCGCGTTGCAAACAGGCCAGTTTCCAGGGTTTTTACCGCTTCCGTTATGTGCGGTTGCGCAAGCGGGACCGCTTGAAAAGTCGCATAATCGACTCACATGCTGTGCTAAGGGTCGCCGGGCTGGTCTGGCTTTGACGAGCGTCCCAACCGGCTCCGGCAGGTTGTGCGATACTCGATCCGACTGCGGTGCAACACGGCCGCGCTGCATCAGGATAGGGGCCGGCTCCGCAATCGGCTCGTCGAATCGCACGCATGACGGAGTTTCACCCATCAGGCGGTAGCGAACGGGCTCATCGGCCGGTTGGCCGGGTTTTGACAGGATTGCGGGCCTGTCCTAGTTGTTTAGAATGGGTGTATGGCGATTATCCCGGACAAGCAGGACGGCACCGTACTGGAGCGGCAGGAGAAGAAGCTCAAGCCGCCAGCCATGTACAAGGTGGTGCTGTTGAACGACGACTTCACGCCAATGGAATTTGTCGTGATGATCGTGCAGGAATACTTCAATAAAGATCGTGAAACCGCAACACAGGTAATGTTGAAGGTGCATCGCGAGGGCAGGGGAGTTTGTGGGGTCTATACGCGGGACATCGCGTCGACCAAAGTCGAGCAAGTCGTTACCCACGCACGGCAGGCCGGGCATCCGCTGCAGTGTGTGATGGAGGAAGCATGATTGCCCAGGAACTGGAAGTCAGCCTGCACATGGCGTTCATGGAAGCACGCCAGGCGCGGCACGAGTTCATAACGGTCGAACATCTTTTGCTGGCACTGTTGGACAACCCAACGGCGGCGGAAGTGTTGCGTGCATGCGCGGCCAATATCGAGGATCTGCGCCAGAACCTGCGCAACTTCATTCATGACAACACGCCGACCGTGCCTGGCACGGACGACGTCGACACGCAGCCCACGCTGGGTTTCCAGCGTGTGATCCAGCGCGCGATCATGCATGTTCAGTCCACCTCGAATGGCAAGAAGGAAGTGACCGGCGCGAATGTGCTGGTCGCGATCTTCGGCGAGAAGGACTCGCACGCGGTGTACTACCTGCAACAGCAGGGCGTGACGCGTCTGGACGTGGTCAATTTCATCTCGCATGGCATCGCCAAGACGAGCAGCACCGACGCCGCGAAAGCGAGCGACGCGAATGCCGAGTCCGACGAAGCCGCCGCGCAGAAAGAAACGCCGCTCGCCCAGTTCACGCAGAACCTGAACCAGATGGCGAAAGACGGCCGCATCGACCCGCTGATCGGGCGAGAGTCGGAAGTCGAGCGCGTGGTCCAGGTGCTGTGCCGTCGGCGCAAGAACAATCCGCTGCTGGTCGGCGAGGCGGGCGTCGGTAAGACGGCGATCGCCGAAGGCCTGGCGTGGCGAATTACGCGCGGCGAAGTGCCCGATATTCTGGCGGATGCGCAGGTGTATTCGCTCGACATGGGCGCGCTGCTCGCCGGCACCAAGTATCGCGGCGACTTTGAACAGCGCCTGAAGACGGTTCTCAAGGAATTGAAGGAACGTCCGCATGCCATTCTGTTCATCGACGAAATTCATACGCTGATCGGCGCAGGCGCTGCATCGGGCGGCACGCTGGACGCGTCAAATCTGCTGAAGCCGGCGTTGTCGTCGGGCACGCTGAAGTGCATTGGCGCGACGACGTTCACCGAATATCGCGGCATCTTCGAAAAAGACGCGGCCTTGTCGCGTCGTTTCCAGAAGGTCGACGTGACCGAGCCGACCGTCGAGCAGACGGTGGCGATTCTGCGTGGCCTGAAGTCGCGTTTCGAAGAGCATCACGGCGTGAAGTATTCGTCGGGAGCGCTGTCGGCAGCGGCTGAGTTGTCGGCACGCTTCATCACGGATCGTCATCTGCCGGACAAAGCGATCGACGTGATCGACGAAGCGGGCGCAGCGCAACGCATCCTGCCGAAGTCGAAGCAGAAGAAGACCATCGGCAAGAACGAGATCGAGGAAATCATCTCGAAGATTGCTCGTGTCCCGCCGCAAAGCGTGTCGCAAGACGACCGCAGCAAGCTGCAAACGCTGGATCGCGATCTGAAGAGCGTGGTGTTCGGGCAAGACCCGGCTATCGACGCGCTGTCGGCTGCGATCAAGATGGCGCGTGCGGGTCTCGGCAAGCTGGACAAACCGATTGGCGCGTTCCTGTTCTCCGGTCCGACCGGTGTCGGCAAGACCGAAGTGGCGAAGCAACTGGCGTTCACGCTGGGTATCGAGCTGATCCGCTTCGACATGTCGGAATACATGGAGCGTCACGCTGTTAGCCGTCTGATCGGCGCGCCTCCGGGCTACGTCGGTTTCGACCAGGGCGGTCTGCTGACCGAAGCTGTCACGAAGAAGCCGCATTGCGTGCTGCTGCTCGACGAAATCGAGAAGGCGCATCCGGACATCTACAACGTGCTGCTGCAGGTCATGGACCATGGCACGCTGACAGACAACAACGGTCGCAAGGCAGATTTCCGCAACGTCATCATCATCATGACGACGAATGCGGGCGCTGAGGCAATGGGCAAGTCGGTGATCGGCTTCACGAATCGTCGGGAAACCGGCGACGAAATGGTCGATATCAAGCGCATGTTCACGCCTGAGTTCCGTAACCGTCTGGACGCGACGATCAGCTTCCGTTCGCTCGATGAAGAAATCATCATGCGTGTGGTCGACAAGTTCCTGATGCAACTGGAAGATCAGTTGCACGAGAAGAAGGTCGACGCGCTCTTCACCGACGCGTTGCGCAAGCATCTCGCCAAGCACGGTTTCGATCCGCTGATGGGTGCGCGGCCGATGCAGCGTCTGATCCAGGACACGATCCGTCGTGCGCTGGCCGACGAACTGCTGTTCGGCAAGCTGATGAACGGCGGCCGTGTCACGGTCGACGTCGATGCGGAAGACAAGGTTCAGTTGACTTTCGACGAACATCCGGCGCCGCGCAATCCAAATCCGGAAGCGGTGGAAGTCGAGTAAGGCTTAAGCCGTCCCAAGTTGCGCCAGAAAGCAAAACGGCGCGGGTTGAAAAACCCGCGCCGTTTTCTTTTGGCGCTCCGGTTGGCAAGTTTCGGCGTCATTCGAAAGAACGATGCCGAAGCAGCAATAGCTTAGTGCTTGCCCGTGCTGCCAAAACCGCCCACGCCGCGCTCGCTCTGCTCGAAGTCGTCGACGATATTGAACTCGGCCTGCACGACCGGCACGATAACCAGTTGAGCGAGACGCTCCATCGGATTCAGCACGAACGTCGTTTCACCGCGATTCCAGGTCGAGATCATCAGTTGACCCTGGTAGTCCGAGTCGATCAGGCCGACCAGGTTACCGAGCACGATCCCGTGCTTATGGCCCAAACCCGAACGCGGCAGGATCAGCGCCGCATAACCCGGATCGCCGACGTGAATCGCGAGACCCGTCGGCACCAATGCGGTTTCGCCGGGTTTCAGCGTCAGCGGTTCGTCGAGACACGCGCGCAGGTCGAGGCCCGCGCTGCCGGTCGTCGCGTAGGCGGGGAGCTGATCGCGCATGCGCGCATCGAGAATCTTCAGGTCGAGTTTCATGCAGATTGGAAATGTTTTTGAGGGTTAGGGCTGAGTGGTGTTCGAGCCGAGCTGGAACGCGTCGGCGAGAAGTTCGTAGGAGCGCAAGCGCGCGCGGTAGCTGCCGGCAACCGTCAGCACCATCAATTCGTCGGCCTGGAACTGTTCCTGCAAAGCATGTAGCCGTTCGGTGACCGTTTCAGGCGTGCCGACGATGCTGCGCGGTTTCTCGCGCGCGATCACGAGTTTTTCTCGCTCGCCGTATTCCTGCGCAACGCCTTGTTCAATCGACGGAATCGGCTCGTTGAGTCCATATGCCATTTGCACACGACGCAGATCGACGGCTTTTTCCAGGTCGGCGGCTTCCTGTTCCGTGTCCGCGCAAATGACGAAAACAGCGGCGGCCAGATACGGCTGCTGCGATTCCTGGCTCGCCTTGAAGCGCTCGCGATAAGCGAGCGCCACCTGGTGCCCGAAATGCGCATTGATGAAATGCGCGAACGCGAAGCGAATACCGAGTTGCGCGGCGAGCAAGCCGCCGAATTCGCTGGAACCGAGCATCCACAATTGCGGACGCGTTTCGATTTGTGGCTGCAGCAAAACGCCTTGCGCGATGTGATCGGGCGGCAACGTGCCGTGCATGAGGCCGACCAGATCGGCCACTTGCTGCGGAAAAATGTCGCCGCGATTGTAGTCGCCGGCCGCAACCGCTTGGGCCGTGCGGATGTCGCCGCCCGGCGCGCGTCCCACGCCGAGATCGATGCGATTCGGGAACAGCGCCTCGAGCATCATGAATTGCTCGGCGACCTTGAACGGGCTGTAGTACGGCAGCATCACGCCGCCGGAGCCGAGTCGGATGCGCCGGGTCACGCTGCCCAGGCGCGCGAGCATCACTTCGGGACATGGGTTCGAGACCCCGCGCAAGCCGTGATGTTCGGCGCACCAGTAGCGGGTGTAGCCGAGGTTGTCGGCGAGTTGTGCGAGTTCGACGGTGGCGGCGATGGCGTCCGCCACCGAGTGCCCGGCGATCACGGGCGTTTGATCGAGCACGGAAAGTAGCGTCATGTCAGTACTGCTCCTGAGGATTCAATTCGCTGAGCGTGCGCGGACTGACGCACACGCTTTTCACGTAGCGGCGGCTTTAGCGAATCAGACTCGTATCGGGCAGACGCTTCGCAATTTCCGCGATCAGTGCGCGCGCGAGCGTCTGCTTGTCGGCGCGTGGCAGCTTGGTGGCACCGGCTGCTTCGAACAGAATCACTTCGTTATCGTCGAGGCCGAATGTCAGTGGGCCGAGGTTGCCGATTAGCAGCGGCACGTTTTTCCGGACACGCTTTTCTTCGCCGTGGACTTCGAGGTCGCCGCTTTCTGCTGCAAAACCCACCGCGAACGGCGGATGCGGCAACCTCGCGACCGAGGCCAAAATATCCGGGTTCTCGACGAACGAGAAGGTCGGCAACGCGCGGTCGGCGGCCTTCTTGATCTTGTGCTCGCTGACGTGATCGACGCGCCAGTCAGCCACCGCGGCCACGCCAATGAAGATGTCGGCGTCGGACACCGAGCGCATTACCGCGTCGTGCATCTGCTGCGCGGTTTGCACGTTTTCGCGGAACACGCCCCATGGCGTGTCGAGCGCGACGGGACCAGCGATCAGATGCACGTCCGCGCCTGCCTGTTGCGCGGCGCGCGCCAACGCGAACCCCATCTTCCCGCTCGAACGATTGGTGATGCCGCGCACCGGATCGAGCGGCTCGAAAGTCGGGCCGGCGGTCAACAACACACGCTTGCCCGACAGAATCTTCGGCGAGAAGAACGACGCGATCGCTTCGTACGTCGCCGCTGCTTCGAGCATACGGCCATCGCCGATTTCGCCGCACGCCTGCGGGCCCGAATCGGGACCGAGCACTTCGACGCCATCCGCGCGCAATTGCGTGACGTTGCGCTGGGTCGCCGGGTTCTGCCACATTTGACGGTTCATCGCCGGAACGACGAGCAGTGGGCAATCGCGCGCGACGCACATCGTCGACAGCAGATCGTCGGCCATGCCGTGCGCAAGTTTGGCGAGGAAATCGGTGGAGGCGGGCGCGATCACGATTGCGTCGGCTTCACGCGACAGATCGATATGCGCCATGTTGTTCGGCACGCGTCCGTCCCACTGGCTCGTGTAGACCGGACGGCCCGAGAGCGCCTGCATGGTGACGGGGGTGATGAACTGCGTGGCCGCTTCGGTCATGACGACCTGGACCGTTGCGCCCGCCTTGGTCAGGAGGCGCGTGAGTTCGGCGATCTTGTAGCAGGCAATCCCGCCCGACATGCCGAGGACGAGGTGTTTTCCTGCGAGTTCTGCGGTTGCCAACGAAAGCCTCCGACAAAGCGTGGTGGCGGGCAGCGGGGCGGGGTATCGATGATGCACCCCGCCCCGCTGCGTGTTTCAAACCAGGGCGTAAGCGCGGTCGGACCCGAAAAGGCACCGCACCGCCTCAAGCCAACGGTGTCAGCGTGATGAGCCGCGTACGCGCCGCAATTCGTCGAGCACGAGCAGGATCGCGCCGATCGTGATCGCGCTGTCGGCGAGATTGAACGCCGGCCAGTGCGAACCGCGCAGGTGGAAATCGAGAAAGTCGATGACGTGGCCGTACGCGAGCCGGTCGATCACATTGCCGAGCGCGCCGCCGAGAATCAGCGAGAGCGCCGTGCAGAACATTTTCTGCCCGCTATGCCGCTTGAGCAGATAACAGATCACGATAGCGGCCACCACGCCGAGCGCGGTGAACGCCCAGCGCTGCCAGCCGCCCGCCATCGCGAGGAAGCTGAACGCCGCGCCGCGGTTGTAGACGAGGATCAGGTTGAAAAACGGCGTGACCTCGTGCGGAACACCGTACGCGAACACCTTCTGGACCGCGATTTTCGTCAACTGATCGAACAGGATGACGATGAGCGCGATGCCCAGCCAGGGTGCCAGCGAACTGCTTGCTGCAGACGTTTTCGACGGGCTTTTCGACATGGTTCTCGCCATTATGCCGCGCTCCTCGTTTCACCATTTCCGAACAGATTGCTGAAGCAGCGGCCGCACAACGTGGGGTGTTCCGCGTTCGCGCCGACATCCGCGCGATAGTGCCAGCAGCGCTCGCACTTCAGATACTTCGACGCGATCACTTCGACGCCTTCGTCCGCTTCGCTATCGACCTTGACGACGTTAGCCGCCGACGTGATCAGCACGAACTTCAGGTCGTCGGCGAGGCTCGCGAGCGCGTCGTAACGCGCGCCGCTCGCGCGGATTTCGACTTCGGCCTGCAACGACGAGCCGATCAGGTTCGCGACGCGCGCTTCTTCCAGCGCCTTCGTCACGTCGCTGCGTGCCGCGCGCAGGAGCGTCCACTTGTCGAGCAGTTCGCCTGCGTCCGGTACGGCCGGGAATGCGTGATACGTCTCGGTGAAGATGGTTTCGCTGTTCGGCTGGAACACCTTCCACGCTTCTTCGGCGGTGAACGACAGGAACGGCGCCATCAGACGCAGCAGGCCGTGCGCGATGTGGTACAGCGCGGTCTGTGCCGAACGGCGTGCGACCGAGTCGGCCGCCGTGGTGTACAGGCGGTCTTTCAGCACGTCGAGGTAGAAACCGCCGAGGTCTTCCGAGCAGAACGTCTGCAGCTTCGCGACCACCGGGTGGAACTCGTACTTGTCGTAGTGCGTGAGGATGTCGTTCTGCAGATTCGCCGACAACGCGACTGCATAGCGATCGATCTCGAGCCAGTCTTCGACCGGACGCGCGTGCTGCGCGAAGTCGAAGTCCGACAGGTTCGCCATCAGGAAGCGCAGCGTATTGCGAATCCGGCGATAGCCTTCCGTCACGCGCTTCAGGATTTCTTCGGAGATCGCGAGTTCGCCCGAGTAGTCGGTCGACGCAATCCACAAACGGATGATTTCCGCGCCGAGCCGGTTCGCCACTTCATGCGGATCGATACCGTTGCCGAGCGACTTGCTCATCTTGCGGCCTTCGCCGTCGACGGTGAAGCCGTGCGTCAGCAGCGCGTTGTACGGCGGACGGCCGTCGATCATCGACGCGGTCAAGAGCGACGAATGGAACCAGCCGCGATGCTGGTCCGAACCTTCCAGATACAGGTCGGCCGGGAATTGCAGCTCGTCTTTGTGCGAGCCGCGCAGCACATGCCAGTGCGTGGTGCCCGAATCGAACCACACGTCGAGCGTGTCGCGGTTCTTTTCGTACATGTTCGCGTCGTCGCCGAGCAGTTCACGCGGATCGAGCGATTGCCATGCTTCGATACCGGCCTTCTCGACACGTTGCGCGACCTCTTCGAGCAATTCCAGCGTACGCGGATGCAGTTCGCCGGTTTCCTTGTGCACGAAGAACGCCATCGGCACGCCCCATTGACGCTGACGCGACAGCGTCCAGTCCGGGCGGTTGGCGATCATGCTGAACAGACGCTGCTTGCCCCACGCCGGATAGAACGCGGTGTTTTCGATACCTTCGAGCGCGGTTTCGCGCAGGGTCTTGTCGGTGTCGTTCGGCTTCACGTCCATGCCGGCGAACCACTGCGACGTCGCGCGATAGATGATCGGCGTCTTGTGGCGCCAGCAGTGCATGTAGCTGTGCAAATACTTCTCGGTGTGCAGCAGCGAGCCGGCGCTTTGCAGCGCTTCGACGATCTGCGGATTCGCCGCCCAGATCGACAGTCCGCCGAACAGCGCGAGCGATTCGATGTAGCGGCCGTCGCCCATCACCGGGTTGATGATGTCGGAGTCGGACATGCCGTGCGCCTTGCACGACACGAAGTCTTCCACGCCGTACGCGGGCGACGAGTGCACGACACCCGTGCCGGATTCGGTCGTCACGTAGTCGCCGAGATAGACCGGCGCCGTGCGCTTGTACGACGGATGCGCGGATGCCAGCGGGTGGTTGAAGCGCAGATTCACGAGCTTCTCGCCCGTGGTGGTCGCGATGATCGTGCCTTCGAGCTTGTACTGCTTCAGGCAGGCTTCGACGCGCTCCTGGGCGAGAATCAGCAGGCCACGCGGCGTGTCGACCAGCGCGTAGACGATTTCCGGGTGCAGGTTCAGTGCCTGGTTCGCGGGAATGGTCCACGGCGTGGTGGTCCAGATGACGATGCCGCCTTCATTGCGCGGCAAGGCAGCGAGGCCGAACGCCTGCGCGGTCTTTTCCGGTTCGGCGAAGCTGAACAGCACGTCGATGGTCGGATCGGTCTTGTCCTTGTACTCGACTTCCGCTTCAGCCAAGGCCGAGCCGCAGTCGAAACACCAGTTGACCGGCTTCAGGCCGCGGAACACATAGCCCTTTTCCATGATCTTCGCGAGCGCGCGGATTTCGCCGGCTTCGTTCGTGAAGTTCATCGTCTTGTACGGATTGTCCCAGTCGCCGAGCACGCCGAGACGGCGGAAGCCGACCTTCTGCTTCTCGATCTGCTCGGTCGCGTAGGCGCGCGCCTTCTGCATCACTTCGGCGGCCGGCAACGACTTGCCGAACTGCTTTTCGATCTGGATTTCGATCGGCATGCCGTGGCAGTCCCAGCCCGGCACGTAGACCGCGTCGAAGCCCGCCAGGTTGCGCGCCTTGACGATCATGTCCTTCAGAATCTTGTTCACCGCGTGGCCGAGGTGGATGTCACCGTTGGCATACGGAGGGCCGTCGTGCAGGATGAACTTCTTGCGGCCTTTGCTGGCGGCGCGGATCTTTTCGTAGATCTTGCGTTCCTGCCATTCCTTGACCCATTGCGGCTCGCGCTTGGGCAGATCGCCGCGCATGGGGAACGGCGTGTCGAGCAGGTTCACCGGGTAGCGTGACTGCGGTTTCGAATCGGCTTTCTTGTTGCTCATGATGTGGTCGCGGTGAATTCGTTCTATGCGCAGCAGGGCGCGGGGTCGCGCACGATGCGCGAGGGCGTTGTTGGGCGCGCCCGGCAGGCATGTCGTGATCCACGGACGCCTTTCGATGCGCGCAGCGACGGACGAGGCGGCGTTCGGCACGCACACCTCGTCCGCGGCGGCTATCTAATTCGGTCGGTGGCCGAGGTGGCGAAACCGGTGGAGCGGCTACCCGGCGCACCCGCGCCGGCGGCCGCGAACCACGCGCGCGCATTGACGACGTCGCGCGCGATCGCTTTGGTCAGCGTTTCGAGGTCGACATACTTTTCCTCGTCACGCAGCTTCTTCAGGAATTCGACGCGCACGAGTTTGCCATACGCGTCGCCGTGCCAGTCGAGCAGGTGCACTTCGAGCAGCACGCGGCCGGAATCGTCGACGGTGGGACGCAGGCCGAGGCTTGCGACACCCGGCAACGGTTCGGCGGCGACACCGTGCACGCGCACGACGAAAATGCCGGCGAGCGCCGGGCGCTTGTGCGCGATCGGCAGGTTGAGCGTGGGGAAACCGAGATCGCGGCCGAGTTTCATGCCGTGCACGACATGGCCGCTGATCAGATAATCGCGGCCCAGCGCAGAGCGGGCCGCATCGAGGTCGCCCGCTACCAGGGCCGCGCGTACGCCGGAGCTGGAAATGCGCGCACCCGTCGGATCGGCAACCGTCGCCATCTGCTCGACTTCGAAGCCGTATTGCTGGCCCGCTGCCTTCAGCGACGCAAAATCGCCCGCGCGCTTCGCGCCGTAGCGGAAATCGTCGCCGATCATCACCCAGCGTGCATGCAGCCCGTTGACGATGATCCGTTCGACGAACGCATCCGGCGACTGGCTGGCAAAAGTGTGATTGAAATGCTCGACCACCACCCGATCGACACCATTGGCGCGCAACGCTTCCAGCTTGTCGCGCAGCAACGCGATGCGGGGCGGCGCGCCGGCCGGATTGAAGAACTCGCGCGGGTGCGGCTCGAAGGTCATCACGCAGACGGGCAGGCCGCGCGCATCCGCTGCTGCGCGCACATGGGCGAGCAGAGCCTGATGGCCGCGGTGGACACCGTCGAAGTTGCCGATGGTCAGTGCGCAGGGCGCACGGCTTTCGGCATTGGGAAGACCGCGGAAGACTCTCACGATAGCGGGTTGGAGTAGGGCGGCTGAGGTGCCGCAAAACAAACGATTATAAACGCTCAGCGCAACAGACGGCTCGCGCGTCGCGATTCAGGTGTTGCCGAATGATAAAATCCGCAAATGAAAAAACTCGTCATCCTGATTTCCGGGCGGGGAAGCAACATGGAAGCGATCGTTCGGGCCTGCTCGAACGAAGGCTGGCCGGCGCAAATCGCCGCCGTGATTGCCAACCGTCCTGATGCCGCGGGCCTTGCGTTCGCGGCGTCGCACGGTATTGCGACGGCGGTGGTCGATCACCGCCAGTTCGCCGACCGCGACAGCTTCGACGCTGCGCTGGCGGAACAAATCGATGGTTTTGCGCCGGATCTGGTCGTGCTCGCGGGCTTCATGCGCGTGCTCACGGCCGGTTTCGTCGATCACTACGCCGGGCGCATGCTGAACGTGCATCCGTCGCTGCTGCCGAGCTTTCCGGGCCTGAAAACCCACCAGCAGGCGCTCGACGCGGGCGTGCGGCTGCATGGCGCGTCCGTGCATTTTGTCACGTCGCAACTGGATCACGGGCCGATCGTCGCGCAATCGGCGGTTCCTGTGATCGCGGGCGACACCCCCGCCACGCTCGCTGAACGCGTGCTGGCAACCGAACATATTATTTATCCACGCGCGGTGCGCTGGTTCGTCGAAGGGCGTCTTGCCCTTGATGGCCTGCGTGTCACGCTTACGCCGTCAGAGCCGCAATGGCTCTTTGCCGGTCACACCGCCGGAGAGGGCGCATGAGATTACATGGTTTTTTGATTGGACAAACTGAGACTTTGCTGGCTGAAGTCCTGAAACTGAACGGTCCCGCCGACGCGACGACCAGCCGCTTTTTCCGCGCGCATCCGAAGCTCGGGCACGGCGAGCGTGGCGTGATCGCCGAGGCGGTTTTCGCCGTGCTGCGTCGCCGGATGGAATTCGCTCACCTCGCCGAAAGCGGCGCGGGCAGCCCGGCGCGCCGGATGGCTTTGCTGGGTCTGATGCAGACGGCAGGGCGTTCGGCGCTCAAGCCGTTCGTGACGGAAGCGGAATCGAAGTGGCTCGAACACGTCGCGATGATCGACCCGGAAAGCCTGCCGTTGCGGATTCGCCTGAATCTGCCGGGCTGGATCAGCGAGGCGCTGAGTCAGCGTTTCGAACCTGCAGAACTCGCGCAACTGGCGGCCGCGCTGAACTACCCGGCGCCGCTGGATTTGCGCGCAAACCCGATCAAGGCGAGCCGCGACGACGTGCTGAACGCGCTGTCGAAGGCCGGTATCGAGGCGGGCGCAACGCCGTTCGCGCCGTTCGGCGTGCGTGTGGTCGGCAAGCCGCCGCTCACCAAGCTCGACGCGTTCCAGCACGGCTGGCTCGAAGTGCAGGACGAAGGCAGCCAGTTGCTGTGCTCGCTGGTCGCGCCGAAGCGCGGCGAGATGATCGTCGATTTCTGCGCGGGCGCGGGCGGCAAAACGCTGGCACTGGGCGCGGCAATGCGTTCCACGGGCCGTCTTTACGCATTCGATATCTCCGAGCGCCGTCTCGCCAAGCTCAAGCCGCGCCTCGCGCGCAGCGGGCTGTCGAACGTGAATCCGGTGCTGATCGACAGCGAACATGACGCGAAGATCAAGCGCCTTGCGGGCAAGATCGACCGCGTGCTGGTCGACGCGCCCTGCAGCGGCTTGGGCACGCTGCGCCGCAATCCTGACCTGAAGTGGCGTCAGTCGCCGGAATCGGTTGCGGAACTGGCGCCGAAGCAGTCGTCGATTCTGGCGAGCGCGGCGCGTCTCGTGAAGAAGGGCGGCCGTCTGGTCTATGCGACCTGTTCGATTCTGGAAGCCGAAAACGAAGGCGTCGTGCAGAAATTCCTCGCCGATCACCCGGATTTCGCTCTGGTGCCCGCGCGCGACGTGCTGGCCGAGCAGCGGATCGAACTGGAAATGGGCGACTACCTGTCGCTGTGGCCGCACCGCCACGCCACGGACGGCTTCTTCGCCGCCGTGCTCGAGCGTCAGAGCTAAGCATCACGTCTGGCTGTTTGCCGGCTCGCGCCGGGTTCATTCGTTGAACCAGCGCGGGCCGGCGATTTCGGCAACATCATGGAAGAACGCATCTTTTCTCACATGTTCGGCGACCTTGTGCACGACTTCGGCCAGCCCGTGATGTTGTGGCAGGTCGGCATCCTGCTCGCGACGCTCGGCATCGCGTGGCTGCTTGCGCGTGCGGTGCGCCGTACGCTGGACGCGCGCCGTGAGACGCGTTACCAGACTTTGCGCTTCGGCGCGGAAAGCCTGAATCGCGCTTGGTTTCCGCTGCTGGGCGCGCTGCTCGTGTGGCTCGCCCGAGCCATCACCGGCCAGTTCATGCATACCGCGCTGCTGAACCTGGCACTCGTGCCGTTGTTCGGCATCGCATTGATTTACATCGTATTTTTCTTCGCGCGACGAGTTTTCAGCCGCGACGGAGAGGTGCACCCGTGGCTCTTCCTCGTCGAGAAGGTCGTTTCGCTGGTCGTCTGGGTCGCCATGGTGCTTACCGTGATGGGCATTCAGGACGACGTGATCGCGTGGATGGGCAGCGTCCATTTCCGGATCGCCAACGCGCGCCTGACGCTGCTGTCGCTGACCACGGGCCTGCTGTGGGTGGCGATCACGATGATCGTCGCGATGTGGCTCGGCTCGACCTTCGAAGACCGCCTGATGCGCGCGACCACGCTCGACGCCAATCTGAAGGTGGTCGTGGCGCGTGTCGGCCGGGCGGCGTTCGTGCTGGCGGCGGTGCTGATCAGCCTGTCGCTGGTCGGCATCGACATTACCGTGCTGGGCGTTTTTGGCGGTGCGCTGGGCGTTGGGCTCGGGTTCGGCATGCAGAAAATCGCGAGCAACTACGTGTCGGGCTTCATCATTCTGCTCGACCGCTCGCTGCGGATCGGCGACACGATCAACGTGAGCGGCCTGCAAGGCATGGTCACGCAGATCCGCACGCGCTACACGGTGGTGCGCGGACTGGACGGCATCGAAACGCTGATTCCGAACGAAAAGCTGATCACGGATGTCGTGCAGAACCAGTCGTCCTACCTGACGCGGGGCTACGCGAAACTGGCGGTGCAGGTCGCCTATTCGTGCAATGTCGAGCAGGCGATGGCCTTGCTGGCGCGCGCCACCGAAGGCGTACCGCGTGTGTTGCGTGAACCGGCGCCGACGCCTTATCTGGCGAGCTTCGGGCCGGACGGCGTCAACCTTGAACTCGGCTTCTGGATCGAGGACGCGGCCACCGGAACGTCGGGCGTGCGCTCGGCCGTGAACCGAAATATCTGGCGGCTGTTCTCGGAACACGACATCGCCATCCCGTTCGCGCAACGCGAAGTGCGGATTGTCGGCAACATCCGTGACGCAATGCCACAGCCGGTAACAATGACCGCTCCAGCAGCCAATCAGGCGGACAGCGCCCACTGACAGGCGTCCGGAGAGCGGCGGCGGACACTTTATTTGTCGCCGCCGACCTCTATCCTCTTGATACCGAACAAAAAATCCCTATTTGTTACAAACACTTGGAACGCTTCAAGTAGAATATCGTCCAATCCCGCTGTATGCTTTCACTTTCTTGACACGCGTATTTTGCGCGTGCCTCGTGTCTCTCGTTCCACAGGTAAATTGCCTTGTTGAATTCTTTGCTCGATTTCCTTGCCCACGGTCTGTTGCACTTCTCGTGGTGGCAACTCGTCGTGTACACGCTGGTCGTGACACACATTACGATTATTGGCGTCACGGTGTATCTGCATCGCTGCCAGGCGCACCGCGCGCTGGAACTGCACCCTGTCGTCAGTCATTTTTTCCGTTTCTGGCTGTGGATGACCACGGGCATGCTGACCGGCCAATGGGCTGCGATTCACCGTAAGCATCACGCCAAGTGCGAGACAGAGGAAGATCCGCACAGCCCGCAGACGCGCGGCATCTGGAAGGTGCTGCTCGAAGGCGCGGAACTGTATCGCGCTGAAGCGAAAAACGAAGAAACGATGCGCAAGTTCAGTCACGGCACGCCGAACGACTGGATGGAACGCAACGTGTACACCAAGTACCCGATTCTCGGCGTGAGCCTGATGATGGTGCTGAACGTCGCACTGTTCGGCGTTGTGGGCTTGACGATCTGGGCCGTGCAGATGGTGTGGATTCCCTTCTGGGCAGCGGGTGTGGTCAACGGTCTGGCGCACTTCTGGGGTTATCGCAACTTCAATTCGACAGATGCGAGCACCAACATCTTCCCGTGGGGCATCATCATCGGCGGTGAAGAACTGCATAACAATCACCACACGTATGCGACGTCGGCCAAGCTGTCGAACAAGTGGTACGAGTTCGATATCGGCTGGATGTATATCCGCATCATGTCGGCGTTCCGTCTGGCCAAGGTCAAGAAGGTTGCACCTACGCCGCGTCTGACTACCGGCAAGCTGGTGCTCGATCAGGACACGCTGCAAGCCGTGCTGGCTAACCGTTACGAAGTCATGGCCCGTTACGGCAAGGCGCTCAAGCGCGCTTATCGTCAGGAATTGGCTCATTTGAAGGAAGTCGGCGCGCGCGAAAAGTATCTGGTCATGCGCGGCGCCCGTAGCTGGTTCCACAAGGAAGAAGCGGGCCTCGACGAGCCGCAGAAGCGTCAGTTGCCGCAGATCTTTGCGAACAGCCAGAAGCTGAAAACGTACATCGACATGCGCAATGAACTCGCGGCAATGTGGGAGCGCTCGAATGCATCGCGCGACCAGCTGCTGGTGCAGTTGCAAGACTGGTGTCACCGCGCTGAACAGAGCGGTATCAAGGCACTTCAAGACTTTGCGACGCGCCTGCGCCGTTATGCTTGATCGCGAAATCTATTAAAATTTCGTTACGTCACAAAACCCCGCGTTGGCGGGGTTTTGCTTTTTTGGGCCGCGGAAACTGCAACATCTTTCGATTGACAGTCCGCGGCGGCAGAGCGAAGGCAGAGGAGATCATGGATCAGCAGGCGATCAGGACCGTCGAATACGACCGGCCGCAAGCGCAGGGCACGTCCTGTGGGATCGGGCAGGCGTGGGCGAAGGTGCCCGACATGCCGTCGGCGGAGGAAAAGCAGGCGTTGAAGGCGCGTATTCGCGCATTGCTCGAGCGCGAGAAGGCGGTGCTTGTCGCTCACTATTATGTCGACGCAGAATTGCAGGAACTTGCCGACGAAACCGGCGGCTGTGTAGCCGACTCGCTGGAAATGGCGCGTTTCGGGCGCGATCATTCGGCGCAAACGCTGGTCGTTGCCGGTGTACGTTTCATGGGCGAGACCGCGAAAATTCTCAGTCCGAATAAGCGCATTCTGATGCCGGATCTCGATGCGACCTGTTCGCTCGATCTCGGCTGCCCAGTCGATGAATTTTCGGCTTTCTGCGACGCACACCCGGACCGCACGGTGGTCGTCTACGCGAACACGAGCGCCGCGGTGAAGGCGCGCGCGGACTGGATGGTGACGTCGTCGATCGGACTGGAAATCGTTGCCGACCTGCATGCTCGCGGCGAGAAAATCATCTGGGCGCCGGATCGGCACCTTGGCAGCTATATCCAGAACAAGACCGGCGCAGACATGCTGCTGTGGCAGGGCTCATGTCTCGTTCATGACGAATTCAAAGGCATCGAACTCGATCTGCTGCGCGCCGAATATCCCGGCGCGAAAGTGCTGGTGCATCCGGAGTCGCCGGCCAATGTGGTTGAGCAGGCGGACGTGGTCGGCTCGACCACGCAACTGATTGACGCCGCTCAAAAACTCGACGCCACGCATTTCATTGTGGCAACCGATCTCGGCATTCTCCACAAAATGCAGCTTGCCGCGCCGGGCAAGACGCTGATCGCCGCGCCCACGGCCGGCAACAGCGCGACGTGCAAGAGTTGCGCGCATTGTCCGTGGATGGCGATGAACGGCCTCGCGAATCTGGCCGATGTGCTCGAACGAGGCCACAACGAGATTTTCGTCGATCGCGCGATTGGCGAGCGAGCGCGTCTGCCGATTGACCGGATGCTGGATTTTGCCGCACGTCATAAGAAACGTGTGCAGGCAAGCGGTGACCTCGCACGCGACGCGCAACTGTATTCGAACGTGGGAGCAGCGTGATGGGGGCGATAGACGCAGTAGTGCAGGATAAGTTCGACGCGGTTTCGCCGTTGTTCGCTGAAATTCACGCGCAGTATGGCGCGGCCTTCGACGCGGCTCTGGCGCGCAACGTCGCCGACGCATTGGCCGAAGACGTCGGCGCAGGCGACCAGACTGGCCGCCTCGTTCCCGCCGATGACGTGCGCGACGCGCGCATCATCGTGCGTGAGGATGCCGTGTTGTGCGGCGTGCCCTGGTTCAATGCGGTAATGCGTGAGGTCGATCCGCGTATCGACGTGCAGTGGCGTTATCGCGAAGGCGACCTGATGACGGCCGATACGCCCGTCTGCGAACTTCGCGGACCGGTGCGCGCGCTGCTGACCGCTGAACGTAATGCGCTGAATTTCATGCAATTGCTGTCGGGCGTCGCGAGCGCAACGCGCCGGTACGTCGATGCAATCGCGCATACGCAAACGCGCGTTCTCGATACGCGCAAGACTTTGCCGGGTTTGCGGCTCGCGCAGAAATACGCGGTTCGCGTGGGCGGCGGGGCGAATCAGCGGCTCGCGTTGTACGACGGGATTCTGATCAAGGAAAACCATATCGCGGCGGCCGGCGGCGCGGGCGCGGCGATGGACGCGGCGCTGGCGTTGAATGCCGGCGTGTCTATCCAGATCGAAGTCGAGACGCTCGAGCAACTGGAGATCGCGCTGGCGCATCGCGCGCAATCCATCCTGCTGGACAATTTTTCGTTCGACGCCATGCGCGACGCGGTTCGCATCACAGCAGGGCGGGCGGTGCTGGAGGTGTCTGGCGGCGTGAATTTCGACACGGTCCGGACGATCGCGGAAACGGGGGTCGATCGCGTGTCGATTGGCGCGTTGACCAAAGACGTGCGAGCTACGGATTACTCGATGCGGATCGTTTGATCCGTAGGCCGTAGGTGGCCGCGATTAACGTTAATCAAAAGGCCGTCGCCGAATCCATTCGGCGACGGCCTTTTCGTTTTAGCTCACCGGCCTCACACGTTCCGATTGCGTACGTACTCGGGTGATAGAACCGTCGGCAGCGCCTTAGGCAAGGTGGCTGGCCAGTCACGGCTAAAGTGCAGGCCGCGGCTTTCGCGCCGTGAGCGCGCGCTTTCGACAATCAGCGACGCTACATCGACCAGGTTACGCAATTCAAGCAGGTCGCGACTCACCTTGAAGTTTGCGTAATACTCGTGGATCTCGTCGCGCAGCAGAGCCAGCCGGTGTTTTGCGCGCGCCAGCCGCTTGTCGGTACGCACGATGCCGACGTAATTCCACATGAGCCGGCGCAATTCGTCCCAATTGTGCGCGACCACGACTTCTTCATCTGGGTCGGACACGCGGCTTTCGTCCCAGTCCGGCAGCGGCGCGTGGACGGCGGCGCTGAAGCCTTCCTGCTCGATGGCCTGCGCGGCGGAGCGGCCAATCACCAGGCATTCGAGCAGTGAGTTGCTGGCGAGCCGGTTCGCGCCATGCAAGCCCGTGCACGAAGTTTCGCCGACGGCATACAAGCCCGCGAGATCGGTGCGACCAGCCAGATCGGTGACGACGCCGCCGCACGTGTAGTGCGCAGCCGGCACAACCGGGATGGGCTCTTTGGTGATGTCGATGCCGAATTCCAGGCAGCGCGCCAGAATCGTCGGGAAGTGCTCGTGCAAAAATTCCGGCGATTGATGACTGATGTCGAGATACACGCAATCGATACCGCGCTTCTTGATCTCGAAATCGATCGCACGCGCGACGATGTCGCGTGGTGCCAGCTCGGCGCGTTCGTCGTGCTGCGGCATGAAACGCGTGCCGTCGGGCAGCTTCAGGATGCCGCCTTCACCGCGCACCGCTTCCGAAATCAGGAACGAACCTGCATACGGATGGAACAGGCAGGTCGGGTGGAACTGGATGAATTCCATATTCGACACGCGACAGCCCGCCCGCCAGGCCATCGCGATGCCGTCGCCGGTCGCGGTGTCGGGATTGGTGGTGTAGAGGTAGACCTTGCCCGCACCGCCAGTGGCGAGCACGGTGTGTGGCGCTTCGATGGTCACAGTGCGGCCGCTTTGCAGGTCAAGTGCGTAAAGCCCATGGCAACGACGGCCCGGCAGACCGAGGCGGTCTGACGTGATCAGGTCGATCGCGTAGTGATCTTCGAGGAGTGTGATGTTCGGATGGCGGCGCACGCGCTCACTGAGCGTGGCGACCACGGCGTGGCCAGTTGCGTCCGCGGCATGAATGATCCGGCGATGACTATGACCGCCTTCACGCGTCAGATGAAAGCCGAGTTCGGCGGCATCGTCTTTGGTAAAGGGCACGCCTTGCCCGATCAGCCATTCGATCGCGGCACGCCCGTGCTCGACGATAAAGCGCGTTGCCGCTTCGTCGCACAGGCCGCCACCGGCAATCAGCGTATCGCGAACGTGATTTTCGATGCTGTCTGCCGAGTCCAGCACCGCAGCGATGCCGCCTTGCGCCCAGTCGCTCGCGCCTTCGGTCATCGATCGCTTGGCGACCACCGCAACCCGCCGCGTCTCCGCCAGGTTGAGCGCGACGCTCAGGCCAGCCAGACCGCTTCCGACAATCGCCACATCGAATTCCATTACTCACATCTCCGTCTATCGTTTTTCCATGACGGCGCGCTATGCGCTCGCCGCTAAAACGAGAAAGGATACGCGTCGCAAGGTCCGAGCGAAAGCTGGCCGAACGGCATAAGACTATTCGCGAGAGCAAAGGGGGAGGCCGAAACGCAAACACCGGCAGAAAACAAAAAAGCCTCGCATAAATGCGAGGCTTCTCTGTTGTCTTTTGCCTTCGTCTGGCTGGAGCCAAGATTATTTAATCTTGGTTTCCTTGTAGTCAACGTGCTTACGGACGACCGGATCAAATTTCTTGATCAGCATCTTTTCCGGCATGTTGCGTTTGTTCTTCGTCGTCGTGTAGAAGTGACCCGTACCTGCGGTCGATTCCAACTTGATCTTGTCGCGTGCGCCTTTCGCCATGATTTACTCCTTAGGCTTCACCGCGTGCGCGCAGATCTGCGAGCACAGCGTCGATACCGTTCTTGTCGATCAAGCGCAGACCGGCGTTCGAAATGCGCAGACGCACGAAACGGTTTTCGCTTTCCACCCAAATACGGCGGCTTTGCAGGTTCGGAAGGAACCGGCGCTTGGTTTTGTTGTTCGCGTGGGAAACGTTGTTGCCGCTCATCGGCGCTTTCCCAGTTACTTGGCATACGCGTGCCATGAGAGCACTCCTAATACGCTAATTCTGAGTTCGAACGCCGTGAAAGTTTCCCGAAAAGAGCCGCGCTTAAGTGTGAGAACTAGAGACGCTTGACCTTTCCGGAACGCCTTAATGGCTTCGGAACAGGGGGTTGGAAATAGGCAAACCGGAATTATAGCGGAAAAAAAGCCGCAAAATCAAACCTTATTTGCGATGCCGGATACGACGATACGCAGCCGAGGTCCCGGTTCTGTCCCCGTCAAGGCCAGCCGGCGCGGGCGAACGAGTAAACGTCGTCGGCTCCGATCACGAGATGATCGACCAGTTGCACGTCGATCAAAGCAAGCGCGTCGCGCAGCGTATGCGTCAGGCGGCAATCGCTTGCGCTTGGCTGCACGGCGCCGGAAGGGTGATTATGCGCAACGATCAGGCTGGCCGCATTAAGGCTCAACGCGCGCCGCACAATTTCGCGCGGATACACCGCCATGCGCGTCAGCGAGCCTTGTGCGCTTTCCTCGCACCGGATCAGCCGATGCCGGGCGTCGAGAAATAGCGACACGAAAACCTCCTGCGGACGTCCGCCGATCAGCAGGCGCAGGTAGTTTTCCACGTCTTCAGGCGAATTCATCAACTCGCGTTTGCGCATTTTATCGACTAGCGAGCGGCGAGCCATTTCCATGATCGCGAGCAGTTGCGCCTTTTTCGCCGGGCCCATGCCACGAATCCCGTCGAAATCCGTGTAAGTCGCGTCGAGCATGGCGCGCAGCGAGCCAAAACGGTCGAGCAAAACCTGCGCGATGCTGAAAACGTCGTGATCGGGCAGCCCCGAGCCAAGGACCAGCACGATCAGCTCGGTGTCCGATAGCACGCCCGCCCCTTGGTTGATCAGCCGTTCGCGCGGCATGTCGTTTTTATGCCATTTCCCGCGTAGCAGGGATGTCTTCGTCTGTGCCCGCGTGTGGGGCGGCGGCGGTTGTGGCGGCAACGCTTGCTGCAACACCGTATCTGCTGGCGCCTGGTCGATCGTACTGCTGTGATCGTGCATATATATAGAGTCCTCCGCTGTGGGCATGGCTGCAGCGCAATGCCGCGGACATGCCCCTACGCGCGCGACGGAGCCAAGCCGTCGCCCGCTATGTGGCTTACAATAGGCGCTTTGCGCACGGCACCCCCGACGGTTTGCCACACGCGTCGACTGCGCCAGCGGCGCACGCGTGCAGCGCGCTTCGACTGAGCGAGCATTGCATGAGCATCATCGACATTTCCGAAGTGAAACCGGGTTCACACGTGACGCTTCACTACCGGCTTTCCCTTGCCGATGGCGCCGAAGTCATCAACACTTTCACCGACAAGCCGGCCACGCTGCTGCTCGGCGCCGGTCAACTGGCGCCGCCGCTGGAAGACATTTTGCTGGGTTTGAAGGTCGGCCACCATTCGACCTTTCAGCTAGAGCCGGGTCAGGCGTTCGGTCCGCGTAATCCGGAGCTGATCCAGCGCGTGTCGCTGGCTACGCTGCGTGAAAACAGCATGATCGGTGAGGATTTTTCGCCGGGTGATCTGGTCGAATTCAACGCGCCAGGTGGCGGCCGTTACGCCGGCGTGCTGAAAGAAGTCGGCGAGACGTCGGCCCTGTTCGATTTCAACCATCCGCTTGCCGGCCAGGCGCTGGCGTTTGAAGTGAAAATCATCGGGATTCTGTAAACATGAGCATCACGGACACGACTCTTGCCGAAACCGAGATCCTGCTGGCACAGCCGCGCGGGTTCTGCGCCGGTGTCGATCGGGCTATCGAGATCGTCGAGCGCGCCATCAAGCTGCACGGTTCCCCTATCTACGTGCGTCACGAAATCGTCCATAACGCGTATGTGGTCGAAGACTTGCGCAAGAAGGGGGCGATTTTTATCGAGCGGCTCGAAGAAGTGCCGCCCGGCAATACGGTGATTTTCAGTGCGCACGGCGTGTCGAAGGCCGTGCGTTCGGAGGCGGAATCGCGCGGTTTGCGTGTGTACGACGCCACGTGTCCGCTGGTGACCAAGGTCCATATCGAAGTCGCCAAGATGCGTCAGGACGGTTTCGACATCGTCATGATTGGCCACAAGGGGCACCCTGAAGTCGAAGGCACGATGGGTCAGGCGGGCGAGGGCATGCACCTGGTCGAAGACATCGAAGACGTGCAGGCTTTGCAGTTGGCCGATCCGGAGCGCATCGCGTTCGTCACGCAAACCACGCTGTCGGTCGACGACGCCGCGCAGATCATCGGCGCGTTGAAGGCCAAGTACCCGTCCATCCGCGAGCCGAAAAAGCAGGACATCTGCTACGCGACGCAAAACCGCCAGGACGCTGTCAAGTTCATGGCGCCGCAGTGCGATGTGGTAATCGTGGTCGGAAGCCCGAACAGCTCGAACTCTAACCGTCTGCGCGAACTCGCTGAAAAACTCGGCGTGCCTGCCTATATGGTGGATTCGCCCGATCAGATCGATCCGGTCTGGGTCGAGGGTAAGCGGCGTATTGGCGTTACTGCTGGCGCTTCGGCGCCGGAGGTGCTGGCCCAGGCGGTGATCGCCCGTTTGCGTGAGCTTGGCGTGCGTAATGTTCGCGCGCTCGAAGGCATCGAGGAAAACATCGCGTTTCCGCTGCCGCGCGGGTTGGGTCTGCCAGCCTGAGTCTGATTGCCTGACAATCAGCTAACGTAACTGAAAGAAAAGCGCACCTGAGGGTGCGCTTTTTTATGTCCGCAATTTGGCAAAAGCATAATAAATAAAGTGCCAGATCATGGCGGAGTGCCGATTTTGGTGTCTTTGCGCACAAATTATTTTGAATCGACATTCAACTTTTTATCAAATCTCTATTGGTCGGTCCCCGTTTAATTCAAGCTAAACAAGTCGCACCGATTTTTGATGCACTAAGATAGTGCGTAGTCTTCGATAATTCCGCAAACGTATTACTTAACAAAAAGCGCGCAGTTATCGGGCATTGGGCGAATTCGCTGCAACACTTGATGTGACGGGGTTCAACCATGGTGCAACTGATGCACGAAAAACAGTCGCAACCCGGTTGCGCCTTTTTGAGAAATTAGCTTCCAAAATAAGGTTGCAATGCAGGAAAACCCTGTCGTTTCAACAATATTGCCCATCGCAAAATTGGAGTTACAATGCGCGCGTTCTCAAGGCCTTAAGGTCCCGAACAATGGATTTTGCAAGGCGCGGGAGACCTACTTAATGCGAGTCAAATTTGCTTACGCCGTGTCGATCGCGGCCGCAGTTGCGATGTTGACCGCGTGCGGCAAGAAGCAGGACGGCGAGGCGGGAGCGGGAGCATCGGCGGCGGTGGCGGCATCGGCTCCGGCGCCCGTGAGTGAAGCGACCATCGTGAAGATCGGCCATGCTGCCCCTTTGACGGGCGGTATCGCGCATCTGGGCAAGGACAACGAAAACGGCGCGCGTCTCGCGGTCGAGGAAATCAACAAACAGGGTTTGACGATCGACGGCCACAAGATTCAACTGGAGCTCGACGCGCAGGACGACGCGGCGGACCCGAAAACGGGCACCGCGGTTGCGCAGAAGCTCGTTGACGATCACGTAGTCGCCGTAGTTGGGCATCTGAACTCGGGCGTGTCGATTCCGGCGTCGAAGATTTATAGCGACGCGAGCATCGTGCAGATCTCGCCGTCGTCGACGAACCCCGCGTATACACAACAGGGATTCAAGACGACCTACCGGGTCGTCGCGACCGACGCGCAACAGGGACCGGCGCTCGCCAATTACGCCACGAAGGCGTTGGGCGCCAAACGCATCGCGATAGTCGACGATGCAACCGCCTACGGTAAGGGGCTCGCGGACGAATTCGCGAAGACCGTAGAAGCGAGCGGAGCGAAAGTCGTCGCACGGGAAGCGACGAACGACAAGGCCACGGATTTCCGGGCCATCCTCACGAAGATCAAGAGTGTTCAGCCGGACGTGATCATGTTCGGCGGCATGGACGCGACGGGCGGGCCGTTCACCAAACAGGCGGCGGCGCTCGGTATCAGGGCAAAAATCCTTGGCGGCGACGGCGTGTGTACCGACAAGGTGGGTGAGCTGGCGGGAACCGCCGTGCAAAACCTGGTCTGTTCGGAGGCAGGACTTGCGCTTTCGAAAATGGACCGGGGAGCGGACTTCGAGAAGAAGTACGAGGACCGCTTCCACACGCCGGTGCAGATTTACGCGCCGTTCACGTATGACGCTGTGTACGTGATCGTCGATGCAATGAAGCGCGCTAATTCGATCGAGGCGCCCAAGGTGCTGGCTGCGATGCCGTCGACCGACTACAACGGGGTAATCGGTCACATCGCGTTCGACGACAAGGGTGATTTGAAAGAGGGCGCCATTACGCTTTACGACTTCAAGGACGGCAAGAAATCCGTTCTCGACGTGGTGAAGATGTGATGACGGAACGTTCAGCCTGACGGCACCGAAACCACCCAACGGTGCCGTTTTTGCATCCGCTTAAGGCGAGCCGGCAATCGCATCACGGTTGCAGGGCAAACCGGCAGCAGATAACCCTTACCGGTCTTTTACATCAGTACCCGCAGTGCCATTGAGTTTCCGTGCAGCATCACCGCCCACCGGCTGATGAAGAACGCGAATCCAGTCGCACGGGCTAAGGAGCATTAAATGGATATCTTCATCCAGCAGGTCCTCAACGGGCTGGTGCTAGGCAGCGTCTATGCCATCATCGCACTGGGCTATACGATGGTTTACGGCATTCTGGGCATCATCAACTTCGCTCACGGCGACGTGTTGATGGTCGGCGCGATGGTCGCGCTGTCAGCCATAGGCGTGCTGCAGAACCACTTCCCCGGCCTCGGCAACGTGCCGACGCTGATCATTGCACTGATCATCGCGGCGGTTGTCTGCGCGGCGGTCGGCTATACGATCGAGCGCGTGGCCTACCGGCCGTTGCGTAAAGCGCCGCGTCTCGCGCCGCTGATTACCGCAATCGGTGTGTCGATCCTGCTGCAGACGCTGGCCATGATGATCTGGTCGCGCAACCCGCTGCCGTTCCCGCAGCTTCTGCCGACCGATCCGCTGAACGTGATCAAGGCCACTGACACCACACCCGGCGCCGTGATCTCGATGACTGAAATCGTCATCATCGTGGTCGCGTTCCTCGTGATGGGCGGTCTGCTGCTGCTCGTGCACAAGACCAAGCTCGGCCGCGCGATGCGTGCCATCGCCGAGAACCCGGGCAATGCGTCGCTGATGGGCGTGAACCCGAACTTCGTGATCTCGGCCACCTTCATGATCGGCTCGGCGCTCGCCGCTCTCGCCGGTGTAATGATCGCGTCCGAATACGGCAACGCACACTTCTACATGGGCTTCATCCCCGGTCTGAAGGCCTTTACCGCGGCGGTGCTCGGCGGCATCGGCAACCTCGGCGGCGCGATGGTCGGCGGCGTGCTGCTCGGCCTGATCGAACAGCTCGGCGCGGGTTACATCGGAAATCTGACGGGTGGTGTGTTCGGCAGTAACTATCAGGACGTGTTCGCGTTCATCGTGCTGATCATCGTGCTGGTGTTCCGTCCGTCGGGTCTGCTCGGCGAACGTGTGGCGGATCGCGCCTGATCCAGGGAGAAAAAAACATGACTTCGATTCAACCCATCGAGCCGTCCACGACGCTCATCCCTGAAAAGAACCGCACGAAGACGTGGACCGTCGGCATCATCACCGCGATCTTCGTGATCGCGGCGCCGATGATCATCGGCACGGCAGGCGGCAACTACTGGGTCCGCGTGCTCGACTTCGCGATGCTGTACGTGATGCTCGCGCTCGGCCTGAACGTGGTGGTCGGCTTCGCCGGCCTGCTGGACCTGGGCTACATCGCGTTCTACGCGGTCGGCGCTTACGTTGCCGCGTTGCTCAGCTCGCCGCATCTGTCGACGCAATTCGAGTGGATCGCGCATCTCGCGCCGAACGGGCTGCATGTGCCGTTCCTGATCATCGTGCCGTGCGCGATGGCGGTGGCCGCGCTGTTCGGCGTGCTGCTCGGCGCACCGACGCTGCGTCTGCGGGGCGACTACCTCGCCATCGTGACGTTGGGCTTCGGGGAAATCGTGCGGATTTTCATGAACAACCTCGACCGTCCGGTGAACATCACCAACGGCCCGAAGGGGATCACCGCGATCGACCCGGTGCATGTCGGCGACTTCAGCCTCGCGCAGACGCACTCGCTGTTCGGCATGCAGTTCCCGTCGGTGTACTCGTACTACTACCTGTTCGTGATCGCCGCGTTGCTGGTGATCTGGATCTGTACGCGTTTGCAGCACTCGCGTATCGGCCGTGCATGGGCCGCGATCCGCGAAGACGAAATCGCTGCGAAGGCGATGGGCATCAACACCCGCAACGTGAAGTTGCTGGCGTTCGCGATGGGCGCGTCGTTCGGCGGTCTGTCGGGCGCGATGTTCGGTTCGTTCCAGGGCTTCGTGTCGCCGGAATCGTTCACGCTGCCGGAATCGATCGTGGTGCTGGCCTGCGTGGTGCTAGGCGGCATGGGTCACATCCCGGGCGTGATTCTCGGCGCGGTGCTGCTCGCGGTGCTGCCGGAATTCCTGCGCTCGACCATGGGTCCGCTGCAGAACATGATCTTCGGCCATGAAATCGTCGATACGGAAGTGATCCGTCAGCTGGTCTACGCACTCGCGATGGTGCTGATCATGCTGTACCGCTCGGAAGGCTTGTGGCCGTCGCCGAAGCACGAAGACAAGATCGCGAAACTGTCGAAGCGCAGCGGCAAGAAGCCGGTGCGCGCGTAAGGCACCAAAGGAGAATAACTATGAGCGACAACATTCGACTTTCGGTGAAAGGCGTCAACAAACGCTTCGGCGGTCTGCAGGCTTTGTCCGACGTTGGGCTTGAGATCAAGTCGGGCCAGATTTACGGCCTGATCGGTCCGAACGGCGCAGGCAAGACGACCTTCTTCAACGTGATTACCGGCTTGTACGTACCGGATTCGGGCGAGTTCAAACTCGACGGCACGCCGTACACGCCGACTGCCGTTTATCAGGTGGCGCAGGCGGGCATTGCGCGGACGTTCCAGAACATCCGTCTGTTCGGCGGCATGACTGCGCTGGAAAACGTGATGGTCGGCCGTCACGTGCGCACGAAGCACGGCCTGATCGGCGCGGTGTTCCAGACGCCAGCCGAGCGCAAGGAAGAACGCGAGATCAAGGAACGCGCAATCGAACTGCTCGACTACGTCGGCATCGCGCAATACGCGGACTACACGTCGCGCAACCTGTCGTACGGCCATCAGCGTCGTCTGGAAATTGCGCGTGCGCTGGCAACGGACCCGAAGCTGCTCGCACTCGACGAACCGGCTGCCGGCATGAACGCAACGGAAAAAGTCGAGCTGACCAAGCTGCTCGACAAGATCCGTTCAGACGGCAAGACGATTCTGCTGATCGAACACGATGTGAAGCTGGTGATGGGTCTGTGCAACCAGATGACGGTGCTCGACTACGGCAAGGTGATTGCGCAAGGTCTGCCGCAAGACGTGCAGAAGGATCCGAAGGTGATCGAGGCTTACCTCGGCGCGGGAGTTCATTAATGGCTGCGACTATGGCAACGAGTGCAAATACCCCGATGCTCAAGATCAAGGGGCTGCAGGTCAACTACGGCGGCATTCAGGCCGTCAAGGGGATCGATCTGCAGGTGGAGCAGGGCGAACTGGTCACGCTGATCGGCGCGAACGGCGCGGGCAAGACCACGACGATGAAGGCGATCACGGGCCTGAAGCCGTACACGATCGGCGACATCGAGTACATGGGCCAGTCGATCAAGGGCATTCCGCCGCATGTGCTGCTGAAGAAGGGTCTGGCGATGGTGCCGGAAGGGCGCGGCATCTTCGCGCGGATGTCGATCGTCGAGAACATGCAGATGGGTGCTTATCTGCGTACGGATACGGACGGCATCAAGGCGGACGTCGACCGCATGTTCGGCTTCTTCCCGCGTCTGAAGGAACGTGCCGCGCAATACGCGGGCACGTTGTCGGGCGGCGAACAGCAGATGCTGGCGATGGCGCGCGCGATCATCTCGCGTCCCAAGCTGTTGTTGCTCGACGAGCCGTCGATGGGTCTGTCGCCGATCATGGTCGAGAAGATCTTCGAAGTGGTGCGCGCGATTTCCGCTGAAGGCATGACCGTGCTGCTGGTCGAGCAGAACGCGCGTCTCGCGTTGCAGGCGGCGAATCGCGGCTACGTGATGGACTCGGGTCTGGTCACGATGTCGGGCGACGCGAAGCAGATGCTCGACGATCCGAAGGTGCGCGCGGCGTATCTGGGCGAGTAAGCCGGGCCCTGCTGCACTGACGTACTGACGAAAAAAGCCGCATGCGTGTGAAACGCATGCGGCTTTTTCTTTCTGGGTACGGGCGGCGGTTTATCAGGCCGTGGTCGTCGCCGTTGCCATTGCCACCGGATCGGCCAGTTCACCCAGCCGTTTCCCAAGACTGATCACCGGATCAGCGCGATAACCGAGCGACTCGTAGAACGCGAGCAGATCCGTTTTTGCCGACAAAATCTGCAAGTTCAACTTCGGGCATCCAAGGCCGGTCAACGCCTTCTCGACATGGGCAATGAGACGTGTGCCGATACCATGACGACGCAGCGACTCATCGACCGCGAGCGAATACATCCAGCCGCGGTGCCCGTCGTAACCGCCCATCACCGTGCCGACGATACGCTCGTCAAACACAGCGACAAAGAACAGTTCAGGCTGGGTCGCCAGCTTGTTCGCAATCGACAGATGCGGATTACGCTGCGGCCGCGTCAGGTCCCGATACTCGGGGAACGCCTGTTGCCACAGCGCGATCACGGCATCGGTGTCGCTCGCGTCGAAGCGGCGGATCGATAGTGTCGCGTTTGTCGTCATACGCGTGGTCCTGTTGGATTACAGCGAGTCGAGGATCGACCGCAGCATCGTCATCATCTGGTCGATTTCTTCGTTCGTGACGTTCAGCGCCGGCATGAAACGCAGCAGGTTCGGACGCGCCGCGTTCAGCAGCAGGCCGTCGGGCTGCATGTCGCGTGCTTTCTCGACGATCAGCGGACCGTTGTCGTTGTCGAGCAGCAGCGCGCGCAGCAGGCCTTCGCCGCGCTCGCCCTTGAAGCCGCGTTCCGCCGACAACTCCAGCAGCTTCGAGCGCAGATACTCGCCACGCGCGCGCACGCCTTCGAGGAAGCCCGGCGCCGTCAGTTGCGAGATCACCGAGTAGCCGACGGCGGTCATCAGCGGATTGCCGTTGTAGGTGCCGCCCTGATCGCCCGCTTCGAATACCGCCACTTCAGCCTTCGACAACAAGGCTGCCAGCGGCACGCCGCCGCCGATGCCCTTGCCGAGCGTCATGATGTCCGGCTCGATGCCCGACAGTTCGTAGGCGAACAGGGTGCCTGCGCGGCCGCAACCGCTTTGCACTTCGTCGACGATCAGCAGCAGGTTGTGCTTCTTCGTCAGTTCGCGCAGTTGCTGCATGAATTCTTTCGTTGCGGGAATCACGCCACCTTCGCCCTGAATCGGCTCGAGCATCACCGCAACGGTCTTCGCGTTGATCAGCTTTTCAACCGACGCGATGTCGTTCAGATCCGCCTTCGGGAAACCCGGCACTTGCGGTGCGTAGATCGTGTCCCAGCCCGGCTTGCCGCTCGCCGACATCGTCGCGATCGTGCGGCCGTGGAAGCTGTGATCGAACGTGATGATTTCGAACGCGCCGTCCTTGAACTTCTTGCCCCACTTGCGCGCGAGCTTGATCGCGCCTTCGTTGGCTTCAGCGCCGCTGTTCGCGAAGAACACCTTGTCGAAGCAGCTGTGTTGCGTGAGCAGACCGGCGAGCTTCGCCATCGGCTCGTTGTAGAAGGCGGGCGACGGGTTCAGCAACAGCTTCGATTGCGTGTTCAGTGCTTCGATCATGCCGTCGTTGCAATGGCCGAGGCTATTGACCGCCCAACCCTGAATGAAGTCCAGATATCGCTTGCCGGTATTGTCGTAAAGCCACGAGCCCTTGCCGTGCGTGAAAACGATTTCGGGCCGGTTCGTGATGTACATCAGCGACTCGATCGGATACTCATTGAAATTCATGACGGCAAGCTCCAGACAACGGGGGTGAAGGGTAGATGACGGGTTGGCCTTGCAACAAAAACAACGGCCGGAAAAACAGAAAAGCCACGGCATGCCGTGGCTTTCATGATTCGAACAGCTTGCGCCTTGTGTAGCGCGAATCCGTGACGAAGCCAGCGGCGTCCCTAGGGGAGCGGCGAGCGGCGACGTCGGAGTTCGGACTGGATGCGGTTCATGCGCGAAAGAATACGACAAGAAAAGCGCCGGTGTAAACCACGAATTTGCACAAAAGCGCGACAAGGCGGATTTTTGCGCGCCTGTCGTCAGGCTGACACGTTTTGCGCGAACGGCCTGTCCGGTGCTTCGAACAGGCCGTTTTTTGCTCTGGCCAAGATCATGCGTCGAGCAATCTTTGCTCGACCCGTGCGCTTAAACCGCGTTCGCGAGATCGGCTGCGCTCGTGAACGAGTCCGCGTAGAACTCGTCTTCCGGCAGCTGGTGGTGCTGCGTGAAATCGCGTTGCGCCGACTCGACCATCACCGGCGCGCCGCACGCGTACACCTGAAACGCCGACAGATCGGGCAGATCTTCGATCACCGCGCGATGCACGAAGCCGACGCGGCCGGTCCATGCGTCGCCCGCGTCCGGTTCCGACAGCACCGGCACGAACTTGAAGTTCGGAATTTCACGCGCCCATTGTTCGGCGAGTTCGAGCAGATACAGGTCTTTCTTGCGACGCGCGCCCCAGTACAACGTCATCGGGCGATTCAGGTTCTTGAACACCGCGTGCTCGACGATCGCCTTCAGCGGCGCGAAGCCCGTGCCCGATGCCAGCAGCACGATCGGCTTGTCCGAATCTTCGCGCAGGAAGAACGTGCCGAGCGGTGCTTCGAAGCGCAGGATGTCGCGTTCTTTCATCGTGTTGAACACGTGGTCGGTGAACGCGCCACCCGGCATATGGCGGATATGCAGTTCGATCGGGCCTTCGGTATGCGGCGCGTTCGCCATCGAGTAGCTGCGACGCTTGCCGTCTTTCAGGATGAATTCGAGGTACTGGCCGGCCAGATACTGCAGACGCTCGTTGGCGGGCAGTTGCAGCTTCACGACCACAACGTCGTCGGCTTTGCGCTCGATCGCGTTCACGCGGCACGGCAGCTTCTTGACCTGCACATCGCCGACACCGGCCACTTCGCGGATGTCCACTTCGAGATCGGAGCAGGCGGTCGCGCAGCACAGCAGCGCGAGGCCGCGCGTCTTTTCGTCGTTCGACAATGCCGACGACGAATGCGCGCCCTGTTCGATCTCGCCGCTGACCACGGCGCCCTTGCACGAACCGCAAGCGCCATTCTTGCAACCGTACGGCAGGCCGATGCCCTGGCGCAACGCGGCGCTCAGCAGCGGTTCGTCCTGTTCTACCTGAAACTGCCGGCCGCTTTGCCGGAGCGTGACGTTAAATGCCATAGAGTGTTCGAAATCGTAAAGTCGGGAATCGTTATTGGCGCATCGCAGCCGTCGTATCCATCGCGCGATACCCGGGGCGCTGATACCTGGCGAGCCTGACGGCTACAATGCGTCCACCATGAAAGCGACACGAAACTTCCGCCGGCCGCGCGTGTTAATCGTAGGTTGCGGCGATGTCGGCATGCGCTGCGTGCCCCTGTTCCAGCCACACGCGCATGTTTTTGCGCTGACCAGCCACGCCGCACGCTGCGCTGAATTGCGCGCGGCGGGTGCGACGCCGCTGGTCGGCGATCTCGACGTGCGCCGCAGCCTCAAACGGCTAGCGGGCCTCGCGCCGACAGTGCTGCACCTCGCGCCACCGCAAAAAACCGGCGACGACGACAACCGGACCCGTGCGTTGCTCGCTACGCTCGGCGCGCGTCGCGGCGGCGTGTTGCGGGCCTCGTCGGCATCCGGGAGCACGCCGGTGGGGCGTTTGCGCCATGTTCGTGCTCACTTTCGCGCCTCGTGGGCGGAATCTGAGACAGCCGGTATTGTACCCGACAGGGGGTATCCGACCGCCTCTTTGCCAGCACCGGTCAGGCTGGTCTACGCGAGCACGACGGGCGTCTATGGCGACTGCGGCGGTGCGTGGATCGACGAAACGCGGACGGTGCAGCCGGCCAACGGACGCGCCAAACGGCGGGTGTCGGCGGAACGGCAATTGCGGCGGGCGGCCTCGCGCGGGAGCATCGTTGCCAGCATCGCGCGCATTCCCGGCATTTACGCGCGCAACCGTCTGCCGCTCGCACGGCTCGAAAAGCGCACGCCGGCGCTGAGCGAGACCGACGACGTCTACACCAATCACATCCATGCCGACGATCTGGCCGCGATCCTCGTGCGCCTCGTCACGCACGGCAAGCCGTCGCGGGTGATCCACGCGTCCGACGATTCGTCGCTGAAAATGGGCGAATACTTCGATGAAGTGGCCGACGCATTCGGCCTCGCGCGTCCGCCGCGTATCACGCGCGCGCAGGCCGAGGAGCAGATCGATCCGAACCTGCTGTCTTTCATGCGCGAATCGAGGCGGCTCGCGAACCGGCGTTTGAAAGACGAATTGCGTGTGCAATTGCGATTTCCGAGCGTGGAGGATTTTTTGCGCGAGTGTGGGAAGGGCTGATTCGAGGGCCGGCGCAAGGACTGACGTGCTCGACAGCGATATATCCGTGGTCTCAGCCATGACGGTCGGCGGCGCGTTGCTTCCTCAAAGAAGCCGCTGAACCCGCGCGCCGCGAAACAGCACAAATCAGCGCGACAAAACCCGGCGTCCCGAGCCATACCCGGTTAATGGTGGTCCCGTCTGGTGGCCCCGTCGCACTGCTTCAACGCATTGGCCTCGCACGGCCTACCGACTCTGACTCAAGCTCAGACTTCAGTTCAAGCTCAGGTCAGCGTCGGCAAAAATTCCAGCAGCAGGAAACACAGCATCCCGCCAATGAGCGCGCCGATCAGGTTCGGATGGTATTTGTGCCGCATCCGCATGACGACTGCCAGTCCGCCGACAAGCAGCAGGCCAAGACAAATAAAAGCAATCATCACCTGCGAGATCGCGGTCGTGCTGTCGATATGCATGGCGCCCCTCCTTGAAACCCTTTGTAGTCATTTATGGAATGAGTATAGGGCGCGCTGTAAGGAGAAGCATGTTGCAAAGCAGCAGTCGACGCATCGCGCGGACAGCCGCAGAGCCGCCACCAGCAAGCTTTTCCTGTCACATCAACGTGTTGCGAAGGTCGCGGCGCGGGCCTACCGGTTTACCCGCTCCGTAAAGAACCGAGGTCGTTTTCGTCGAGCCATTGCCATGCGCCAGGCGCCAATGTGGACGGCAACGCCAGTCCGCCGACCCGCTCGCGATGCAACGCTTCGCAGCGGTTGCCCGAGGCCGCGATCATCCGCTTGACCTGGTGGTATTTGCCTTCCATCACGGTGAGCGCCAGCGAGTGATCGTCGCGTGCTTCGGCGTCGACGGCGGCGACCGGTTTGGTCTCGCCGTGCAGCAGCACGCCCGCGCGCAACGCCTGCAATTGCGCGTCGTCGATCGGGTGTCGCGTGGTCGCGACGTACACCTTCGGCACCTTGCGTTTCGGCGACGTGAACAGGTGCACGAACTTGCCGTCGTCGGAGAGCAGCAGCAGACCGGTGGTGTCCTGATCGAGCCGGCCGACGCATTGCACGCCGCGCTCCGCGAATTGCGGCGGCAGCAGGCTGAACACGCTCAGATGATGTTGCGGATCGCGTGAACATTCGTAGCCGGCGGGCTTGTTCAGCAGCAGATACGCATGCTCGCGATACGGCCACTCGACACCGTCCACGCTGAAGCGGAACGCGTCGTCGAGAGTGGGGAGGTCGGCGTCGGCATCGGTGCAGACGCTGCCGCCGATGCTCACGCGAGCGCCGGCGACGAGCGCGCGGCATTGACGTCGCGAGCCGAAACCTTGGGTGAAGAGGAGACTTTCGAGATTCATGGCGAGCGAAGAATAACACCGCAAGAAGCGGGGCGCCCCGCGACGCAGGACGGACGACGATGGTCGCTCCATCCCGTCGCAGGAATTCAATCATGCAGGTGACTTCGCCGTCTTCGTCCACTTCGCCCAGGATCCGTTTGCCGCGCGCGTTCCGGCGGCTCGCGTGGTCGAATCTGGCCGCGCAATCCGCCGAGCAGATCAGTCTCGCCGCTGCGCCGCTCGTCGCCGTGTTCGCGCTCGGCGCCGATGCGCGCGATACCGGTCTTCTGCAAACCGCGCAGACGCTGCCGTTCCTGTTGCTCTCGTTGCCGCTAGGCGTATGGGCCGACCGCCGCTCGCGCCGCACGCTGATGACGCTCGCCGAAAGCGTGCGCGTAGTCGCGATGCTCTGCGTGCTGTTGCTCGTGCTCACCCATGCCCTGTCTCTGCCGATGCTCGCCGCGCTCGGCTTTGTCGCCGCGACCGGCACGGTGGCGTACAACGTCGCGGCGCCTTCGCTGGTGCCGTCGATCGTGCCGCGCGAAGCCTTCGCGAGCGCGAACGGCCGGCTTGAACTCGCGCGCAGTGTTGCGTATTCGGCGGGACCGGCGCTCGGCGGACTGCTGGTCGGCTGGATCGGCGCCGGTTGGGCGTACGGCTGCGCTGCGGCGATGTCGGCGACGGCCGTCGCGCTGCTGGTGAGGCTGCACGAACCGCCGCGCGCAGTCGCGCCGCGTCGTCATTTCATGCTCGAACTGCGCGACGGTACGCGCTTCGTGCTGCGCGACGCACTACTGCGTCCGATGCTCGCAACGGCGGTGTTTTTCAACCTCGGCTTCTTCATCCTGCAGGCGGTGTATGTGCCGTATGCGGTGCATCGGCTGGGGCTGTCGGCGTCGGCGGTGGGCGTGACGCTCGGCGCTTACGGTGTCGGCATGGTGTGCGGTGCGCTGGCCGCGCCCGCCATCGCGCGACGGCTGGCGTTCGGGCGTGTGCTGATCATCGGGCCGTCGTGCGGATTGCTGGCATCGCTCGTGATGGTGGCGACGCTCGTCGCACCGTCGTTCTGGCTAGCGGCGGCGAGTTTCTTCCTGCTCGGCGCGGGCCCGATTCTGTGGGTGGTCGGCAGCACCACGCTGCGCCAGGCGATCACCCCCGAACGGATGATGGGACGCGTGTCGGCGTTGATCAGCACCGCCACCTACGGCGCGCGGCCGGTGGGCGCGCTGCTCGGCGCAGTCATCAGCGCGCGCTGGAGCGTCGACGCGTGTCTGGTCGCGGCGGCAGCGGCATTTCTGGTGCAGGCGCTGATCATCTTCACGTCGCCGGCGGCGCGGCTTGCCAGCATCCCGGAGGAAGGTGCGGCAGTCTGCTGAAAATGGATTTTCATCCGGCGCGTGTGTTGCCGATCGCAGCTTAAGGCACCGCCAGGCGCCGCCCCGCAGCGTTTCGACAACGCTTCGCCAAGCTCGTATCGCTAGGTGAAAACCCTCAAAAATGAAAATGTATTTTTGTCCGACGAGTTTTTATGTAAATATAATTTCACTCAATTCAGATCAAGCCACGGCTCTGCCACGCTCGTATGAACCATCGCCCGTCTGCTGCTTCCAGTCCCGCCGAACAGGCCATCGCCGCGCACATCGCGAAGGCGATGCCGACGCTGACGCCGATTCACCGGCGCATGGGCGAATACGTGCTGGCCAATCTGTTCCGCGCGGCCACCATGCGGATCGACGAACTGGCGAGCGTGGTCGGCGCGTCGGTGGCGACGGCCAACCGCTTTGCCCGCGCGCTCGGCTTCGACGGTTATCCGCAGTTTCGCGAGGCGCTGGTGCGCGGTTTCGAAGCGACGCTCGCACCGGTCGAGCGCTTGCGCAGCGCGCAGGAATCGCTGGCGCCCGGCGACGATCTGGTCGACGCGTCGCTCGAACAGGCCGCCAGCAATCTGAACGCGACGCGCACAGCGATCGACCGTGCCGCTGCCGATGCCGCCGTCGAAGCGATCATCGCGGCTCGTCGCGTGTTCGTGCTCGGTTACGGCGCGAGCGCGTTTCTCGCCGGGCTGATGGAGCACGGGCTGACGCCATATCACGACAACGTGCAGTCGCTCGCGCTGATGGGCGGTCCGACGCATGCGGCGCGCCGTCTGTTTGCATCGAACGAAGACGATCTCGTGATCGGCATTGCGTTTCCCCGTTACGTCGAAGACACCATCGAACTCGCGCGCCGCGCAGCCAGCCGGGGTGCGCGCGTGCTGGCGCTCACCGACGGCCCGCGTTCTCCGCTCGCGCAATTCGCGAGCCTTTCGCTATACATCCGCGCGGACCGGCGGCTTGCGTCGAATGCAGATTCCGCGGTGTTGGCCGTGATCGAAGCGCTGTGCGACGCGGTGGCGTATCGCGCGACGCGTTCGGTCCAGGCGGCTGCCGAAGTCAGCGAATTCGTGCTGCCGTGGCTGGTCGATTCACAAGCCGGTACGGCTGCCCCGGCCAAAAAGCCGGTGATCGCAGCACCTCAAGCCACTCCCCGTAAAACTCGCACTCCCCACAAGAAATAATGAATTCCAACGCAGTCATTGCCATTCATGGCGGGGCAGGCACGATCCTGCGCGCGTCGATGTCGGCCAGCGCCGAAGCTGACTACCACGCCGCGCTGCATGCGGTGCTGAGCGCCGGGCAACGCGTGCTCGCCGACGGCGGCAGCGCACTCGACGCCGTCAGCGTCGCCGTGCGTCTGCTCGAAGACTGTCCGCTGTTCAACGCGGGACACGGCGCGGTGTACACCGCAGCGGGCACGCACGAACTCGACGCCGCGATCATGGACGGCAGCACGCTGGAAGCCGGCGCGGTCTGCTGTGTGAAGCGGGTGCGCAACCCAATTCTGGCAGCGCGCAGCGTGCTCGAACACAGCGAGCACGTGATGTTCACGGGCGAAGGCGCGGAAGCCTTCGCCGCCGCGCAAGGGCTCGAATTCGTCGATCCCGCCTATTTCGATACTGAAGCGCGACATCGTCAGTGGATGCTGGCGCGCGGTCAGCAACGCGCGATGCTCGATCACGACGGCGCGACGCTCGCTGCCGGCGCATCGTCATCGGCAGCGAACGACGAACCGACGCCGCACGAGCCGATCGATCCGAACCGCAAGTTCGGCACGGTGGGCGCAGTGGCGCTCGACATTCACGGACACCTCGCGGCGGCGACGTCGACGGGCGGCGTGACCAACAAGCAGGTCGGCCGGGTCGGCGATACCCCGCTGATCGGCGCAGGCTGCTACGCGGACGACGCCACCTGCGCGGTATCGACGACCGGCTCCGGCGAAATGTTCATGCGCATGGTCGCCGCGTACGACGTCGCCGCGCAGATGGCGTATCGCCAGGTGCCGTTGCAGGACGCCGCGCATGATGTGGTGATGAACCGGCTGCCGAAAATCGACGGACGCGGCGGTCTGATCGCCGTCGACGCGCAGGGCAACGTCACGTTGCCGTTCAACACCGAAGGCATGTATCGCGGCTTCGCGCGGCTCGGCGAAACACCTGAGACGGCGATTTACCGCTGAGGCGCGTGCCTGCGTCCTTGCCTGCATTTCCATCGAACCTCGCCCGAACGAATCATCGCGTGAGTGCGCGTTAGCTCACGCCAGTCGCGTCCGTATTCAAGGAACCACCGTGCCTACAGCATTGCCCACCAGCCATTCGCCTATCGACACCATGCCGCCGCAGCGCGTGCTCGCGGTCGACGATCTGTCGGTCGCGTTTCGCCGCGGCGACGCGACCTTCAATGCGGTGCGCAATCTGTCGCTGACGGTCGAGCGCGGCGAGACGCTGGCGATCGTCGGTGAATCGGGTTCGGGTAAATCGGTGACTTCGCTCGCGTTGATGCGGCTGATCGAGCAGGGCGGTGGGCGCCTTGCCGGCGGCAGCGTCATGTTCCGGCGCCGCGACGGCAGCGTGCTCGATCTCGCGAAAGCGTCGAACGGTACGATGCGTTCGATTCGCGGCGCCGACATCGCGATGATCTTCCAGGAGCCGATGACGTCGCTCAATCCGGTGTTCACGGTCGGCGATCAGATCAGCGAGGCGATTGCGCTGCATCAGGGCAAGAGCCGCAGCGCCGCGCACGCAGAAACGCTGCGTCTGCTGGAACTCGTGCGGATTCCCGAAGCGCGGCGAGTGGCGGCGCGCTTTCCGCATCAACTGTCGGGCGGCATGCGGCAGCGCGTGATGATCGCGATGGCGCTGTCGTGCAAGCCCGCGTTGCTGATCGCCGATGAACCGACCACCGCGCTCGACGTGACGATTCAGGCGCAGATCCTGCAACTGATTCGCGGCTTGCAGGACGAGATGAACATGGGCGTGATCTTCATCACGCACGACATGGGCGTGGTCGCCGAAGTGGCGGATCGCGTGCTCGTGATGTATCGCGGCGAGAAGGTGGAAGAGGGCGCGTCGGACGCGCTGTTCGCCGCGCCGTCGCATCCGTACACGAAGGCTTTGCTGGCGGCGGTGCCGCGCCTCGGCGCAATGCAGGGCACCGATCAGCCGGCGCGTTTTCCGATTCTCACCGTCGAACAGGCGAGCCTCGGCACGACCGACCAGGCGGTGCGCCCCGCCGCGGCAGTGGCGAAAGAAGCACAGCCGCTGGTGCTGCACACCACGCCGCCGATTCTGCGCGTGCGTGATCTCGTGACGCGTTTCCCGGTCAGAAGCGGCATGCTCGGCCGCGTGACGGGACGTGTGCATGCAGTCGAAAAAGTCAGCTTCGATTTGCGGCCTGGCGAAACGCTTGCGCTGGTCGGCGAATCGGGTTGCGGCAAATCGACGACGGGCCGCTCGCTGTTGCGGCTGGTCGAAAGTCAGAGCGGGTCGATCGAATTTAACGGCCGCGAAATCAGTTCGCTGACCGGCCCCGCGTTGCAGGCGCTGCGTCGCGATATCCAGTTTATTTTTCAGGACCCGTTCGCGTCGCTGAATCCGCGTTTGACGGTCGGCTTCTCGATCATGGAGCCGCTGCTCGTACACGGCGTCGCGCAAGGTGAAGAAGCGCAGGCGCGCGTCGAATGGCTGCTCGAAAAGGTCGGCTTGCCGCGCGAAGCGGCGCGTCGTTATCCGCATGAATTCTCAGGCGGTCAGCGGCAGCGGATCGCGATTGCACGCGCGCTCGCATTGAATCCGAAAGTCGTGATCGCCGATGAATCGGTGTCCGCGCTCGACGTGTCCGTGCAGGCGCAGATCGTCAATCTGATGCTGGATCTGCAGCGCGAACTCGGTGTCGCGTACCTGTTCATTTCGCACGACATGGCGGTGGTCGAGCGTGTCAGTCATCGCGTGGCGGTGATGTATCTCGGCCAGATCGTCGAGATCGGGCCGCGTCGCGCGGTGTTCGAAGCGCCGCAGCATCCGTACACGAAGAAGCTGATGGGCGCGGTGCCGGTGGCCGACCCGGCGCGCCGTCACGCAAAACGCCAACTCGCCGTGGATGAAATTCCCAGCCCGATTCGCGCACTGGACGACGAGCCGGTCGTCGCGCCGCTCGTCGCGGTCGGACCGGATCACTACGTCGCACAGCATCGAATTGGCGGCGCGTACTGAAGTGGATCGATCCACGCAGTCTGAAGCAATCCGAAGCACCTTGAAGCAAAAAACCAAAGCAAAACGATTTTTTCGCAGCCTCTCAACCTGATTTATCTAGCGGCCTGGAGCCAATCTCATGAACCTGCTGGTCCCGTCTTCTCCGTTTCGTTTGCGCGCGCTGATTAGCGGCGGCGCGGTGGTGTTCGCGATGCTCGCGGGCAATGCGGCGCACGCCGACACCCAGGCCGTGATGGCCGTCGCGTCGACCTTCACGACGCTCGATCCGTACGATGCGAACGACACGCTGTCGCAAGCCGTTTCCAAATCGTTCTATCAAGGGCTGTTCGGCTTCGACAAGGACATGAAACTGATCAACGTGCTGGCCGACAGCTATGAAGCGAGCCCCGACGCGCGTGTCTTTACGTTCAAGCTGCGCCACGGTGTGAAGTTCCAGGACGGCAGCGATTTCAACGCGGCGGCCGTGAAAGCGAACTTCGACCGCGTGACCGATCCGGCGAACAAGCTCAAGCGCTACAACATGTTCAGCCGTATCGACAAAACCGAAGTGGTCGATCCGTACACGGTAAAGGTCACGCTGAAGACGCCGTTCTCGGCGTTCGTCAACGTGCTCGCACATCCGTCGGCGGTGATGATTTCGCCGGCCGCGATGAAGAAATACGGCAAGGACATCGCGTTCCATCCGGTCGGCACGGGTCCGTTCGAACTCGTGAAGTGGGACCCGGCGGGCGATCTGACGGTGAAGAAGTTCACCGGTTACTGGAAGAAGGGCTACCCGAAGATCGACGCGATCGACTGGAAGCCGGTGGTCGACAACAACACGCGCGCCGCGCTGATGAGCACCGGCGAAGCGGACTTCGCGTTCCAGGTGCCGTACGAACAGGCCGCGCAATTGCAGTCGAACCCGAAGGTCGATCTGGTCGCCGCGCCGTCGATCATCGAGCGCTATATCAGCCTGAACGTGAACCAGAAGCCGTTCGACAACCCGAAGGTGCGCGAAGCGCTGAACTACGCGATCAACAAGGACGCGCTGGTCAAGGTGGCGTTCTCCGGTTATGCGACGCCGGCTGAAGGCGTGGTGCCGCAAGGTGTCGACTACGCGACGAAGCTCGGCCCATGGCCGTACGATCCGGCGAAGGCGCGCGCGCTGCTGAAGGAAGCGGGTTATCCGAACGGTTTCGAAACGACGTTGTGGTCCGCATATAACTACTCGACCGCGCAGAAGGTGATCCAGTTCGTGCAGCAGCAACTCGCGCAGGTCGGCGTGAAGGCGCAGGTTGAAGCGCTCGAAGCGGGGCAGCGCGTCGCCAAGGTGGAAAGCGCGCAGGACCCGGCGAAGGCGCCGGTGCGGATGTACTACATCGGCTGGTCGTCGTCGACGGGTGAGGCTGACTGGGCGATTTCGCCGCTGCTCGCGTCCGCGTCGTTCCCGCCGAAGATGATGAACACCGCGTACTACAAAAACGATACGGTCGACAGCGATCTGAAGCAGGCGCTTGAAACCACCGACCGCACGCAGAAGACCGCGCTCTACACCGACGCGCAAAAGCGCATCTGGACCGACGCGCCGTGGATCTTCCTCGTGAAGGAGAAGGTCGTGTACGCGCGCAGCAAGCGTCTGTCGGGTGCGTACGTCGCGCCGGACGGCTCGTTCAATTTCGACGAAATCGCGATTAAGTAATCCGATGAGTGCCGCGTCCGTTGCGTTGATGATTCAACGCGACGGACCGCGTCACCGCATTGGCGTCACACGCGATTCTTCGCAATCCGCATCACTGCAGGATAGGGTTTCATGCTGAACTTCCTCGTCAAACGTCTCTTTGGCCTGCTGCCGACGCTCTTCATCGTCGCCGTGCTGGTGTTTCTGTTCGTGCATCTGCTGCCTGGCGATCCGGCGCGTCTCGCCGCCGGTCCCGAAGCGGACGAAGCCACCGTCGCGCTGGTGCGCTCGGATCTCGGTCTCGACAAGCCGATGCCGCAGCAGTTCGTCAATTTCTTCGTGCGTATCGCGCACGGCGATTTCGGCATCTCCACGCGCAGCAAGCGGCCTGTGAGTCAGGAGATCGCCGAACGCTTCATGCCGACGCTGCTGCTCACGCTCGCCAGCATGGTGTGGGCGGTCGTGATCGGGATGGCGCTCGGGATCGTCTCGGCGGTCTGGCGTAACCGGTGGCCCGACCGGCTCGGCATGACGCTCGCGGTGTCGGGCATTTCGTTTCCCGCGTTCGCGCTCGGCATGCTGCTGATGGAGATTTTCTCGGTGAAGCTCGGCTGGCTGCCGATTGTCGGCGACGGTTCATGGCGCAGTTACGTGCTGCCGTCGCTGACGCTCGGCGCGGCGGTCGCGGCGGTGATGGCGCGCTTCACGCGGGCGTCGTTCGTCGAAGTCATGCACGAAGATTTCGTACGCACGGCGCGCGCCAAGGGCGTGCCCGAGCGGCTCGTGATCGTCAAGCACTGCCTGCGCAATGCGATGATTCCCGTGATCACGATGATGGGTTTGCAGTTCGGCTTTCTGCTCGGCGGCTCGATCGTGGTCGAAGTGGTGTTCAACTGGCCGGGCCTCGGGCGTCTGCTGGTGGATGCCGTGTCGATGCGCGACTATCCGGTGATTCAGGCCGAAGTGCTGTTGTTCTCGCTCGAATTCATCATCATCAATCTGATCGTCGACGTGATGTACGCGGTGATCAATCCGACTATCCGTTTCAAGTGAGGCCCGCATGAGCATCTCTGCAACCGAGGCGAATGCGGCGCGCGCCGCTATCGTGGAAAGCGCGATCCGTACACCGTGGAGCGAGTTCTGGCGCAAATTCCGCAAGCAGCACGTGGCGCTCGGCGCCGGTATTTTCGTGCTGCTGCTGATCGTGGTCGCGATTGCCGCGCCGCATATCGTGCCGTACGACCCGGAGAATTTCTTCGACTACGACGCGCTGAATGCGGGGCCGTCCGCGGCGCACTGGTTCGGCGTCGATTCGCTGGGCCGCGATATTTTCAGCCGCATTCTCGCGGGTTCGCGCATCTCGCTTGAGGCGGGCTTTCTGTCGGTCGCGATCGGTGCGGTGATCGGCACGTTCTTCGGCCTGCTCGCCGGTTACTACGAAGGCTGGTGGGACCGCATCACGATGCGCGTGGCTGACGTGCTGTTCGCGTTTCCCGGCATTCTGCTGGCAATCGGCGTGGTCGCGATTCTCGGCAACGGCATGATCAACGTGATCTGCGCGGTGGCGATTTTCAGCATTCCCGCGTTCGCGCGGCTGGTGCGCGGCAACACGCTGATGCTCAAGCAGCTCACGTATATCGAGGCGGCGCGCAGCATCGGCGCGTCGGACTGGACGATCATCGTGCGGCACATTCTGCCGGGGACGATTTCGTCGGTGGTGGTGTACTTCACGATGCGTATCGGCACGTCGATCATCACGGCGGCGAGCCTGTCGTTTCTCGGACTCGGTGCGCAGCCGCCGACGCCCGAGTGGGGCGCGATGCTCAACGAAGCGCGCGCGGATATGGTCACCGCTCCGCATATCGCGCTGTTTCCGAGCCTGGCGATTTTCCTGACCGTGCTGGCGTTCAATCTGCTCGGCGACGGTCTGCGCGACGCGCTCGATCCGAAGCTCGACCGGCTATGAACCCCGCACCGCATATCGGCACGCTGGCGAGCGGGCCGCTCGGTACGATCGCCGATGTCGACGGCGTGGCGGTCGGTCATTGCACGATCGACCAGCATGCGTTGCAAACCGGCGTCACGGTCATTCGTCCGCATCGCGACGATCCGTTTGTTCATAAGGTGCCCGCTGCGGTGTCGGTGATCAACGGTTTCGGCAAGAGCATCGGGCTGGTGCAGGTCGAAGAACTCGGCACGCTGGAAACACCGATCGCGTTGACCAATACGTTCGGCGTGGGCGCGGTGGCGCAGGCGCAGATTCGTGCGGCGATCCGCGCGAATCCGCAGATCGGGCGCGAGTGGTCGACCGTGAATCCGCTGGTGTTCGAATGCAATGACGGCTACCTGAACGATATCCAGGCGCTCGCCGTCACCGAACAGCATTTCAACGACGCATTCGATGCCGCCAATGCCAACGTCGCGAGTGGCTCGGTCGGGGCCGGGCGTGGCATGTCGTGCTTCGATCTGAAGGGCGGGATCGGCAACGCGTCGCGCGTGGTCGAGGTGGCGGGGCGGCGGTACACGGTCGGCGCGCTCGTGCTCGCGAACTTCGGGCGTCTGCCGATGCTGACGATCGACGGTACGCCGCTCGGGCGCATGCTGACCGACCGCGCGGCTGAAGCAGCAACGTCTGAAGCAGCGGCGCTCAGCGCCAAACCCGAACAAGGCTCGATCATCATGATCGTCGCCACCGATGCGCCGCTCGACGCGTGTCAACTGAAGCGCCTTTCTTTGCGCGCGGCAGCCGGTCTTGCACGCACCGGCTCCGTGTACGGTCACGGCAGCGGCGATATCGCGCTGGCGTTTTCAACCGCCTACACGGTGCCGCACGACGCCGATTCGATCACGCTGCCGCCGCTCGTCGCCGATGCGCGTCTCGATCCGCTGTTCCGCGCGTGCGCCGACAGCGTCGAGCAGGCGATTATCGATGCGTTGTGGAGCGCGACATCCGTAACGGGGCGTGACGGACATCGACGTGTGTCGTTGCACGACAGCGTGCCCGACCTCGCTCAACTACTGAAGCTCACCGACTAGCGAATCATGAAAGTCCTCATTTCCGCCGATATCGAAGGCGTGGCCGGCGTATTCCACCCTGAGCAAACCCGCGCGGGCAACGGCGAATACGAAGCCGCGCGCCGCTGGATGACGCTCGAAGCCAACGCGGCAATCGAAGGCGCGTTCGCGGGCGGAGCGTCGCAAGTGTGGGTCAACGATTCGCACGGCGGCTTTCGCAACCTGCTGCCCGATCTGCTCGATCCGCGCGCGCAGGTCGTGCTCGGCAAACCCCGCACGCTCGGCATGATGGCCGGGCTCGAATACGGCGCGGCGCTGGTCTTCATGATCGGCTATCACGCGATGGCGCAAACGCGCGGCATCCTCTCGCACACGATCAACAGTTTTGCATTCGCACGGGTCGCGTTCGACGGCGTCGAGTTGGGCGAAGCCGGTGTGTACGGCGCGCTGGCTGAAGAATATGGCGCACGTGTAGCGCTTTTATCCGGCGACGATGTTTTCGCCGAGGAAACGGCGCCACGTTTTCCTGATGCACGCTTTGTCGTCACGAAGAGTGCGACCGGGCACGCGAGCGGCGTGACGCAATCGCCAGCGAATGCGCGCGAGGCGATCCGCAGTGCTGCTTGCGAAGTGGTGCGGCAGCACATCGCCGGCGGTCACGCGCCGCATGCGGTCCGCCTGTCGCAAACGAAGCCCGTCGATTGTGAACTGCGTGTGCAAACCAGCGCGCTGGCCGATCTGTTCTGTCAGTGGCCGACGCTCACACGCATCGACGCCGTGACGTTGCGCTTTAGCGCGGCATCGGCAGAACATGCTGTGCGGATGCTGAACTGTCTTTCCGCAATGTCGTTCATGCTGCGTTAGGGCTAGCGCAAGTCCAGGCCCAAGCCTACGCGGCCATTTCACTCCGCTTACGTTTCACTCCGCAAACGCGCACCCAGACGGCACGTTTAGTGAGGACGCGTTACGCTCTGGCATTCTGGAGCGACTGTCCTTGTCACTGAGTTCTCACTGAGCGGAGTACAGCATGGGTAAGCAGACGATTGCGGATTATCTGGCGAAGACACTGGCGGCAGCCGACGTCGAGCGCATCTGGGGCGTGACGGGCGACAGCCTGAACGGCCTGTCCGACAGCTTGCAGCGGGTCGGCTCGATTCGCTGGATGCACACGCGTCACGAAGAAGTCGCCGCCTTCGCAGCGGGCGCCGATGCCGCCGCGACCGGCAAGCTCGCGGTGTGCGCGGGCAGTTGCGGGCCGGGCAATCTGCATCTGATCAACGGGCTGTACGACTGTCACCGGAACCATCAGCCGGTGCTGGCGATTGCCGCGCATATTCCGTCGTCGGAAATCGGGCTGGGGTACTTCCAGGAAACTCATCCGCAGGAATTGTTCAAGGAGTGCAGCCATTACGTGGAACTGGTGACGAACCCGTCGCAGTTTCCGCGCGTGCTGGCCCGCGCGATGCGCACCGCCATCGAAGAACGCGGCGTCGCGGTCATCGTCTTGCCGGGCGATGTCGCGCTTGCCGAAGCGCCCGAAGAAACGCCCGCGTGGGCCGGGACGCTGGAGCGCTCGACGGTGGTGCCGTCCGAAGCCGATCTCGACCGTCTCGCCGATCTGCTGAACCAGGCGGGCGGCGTGACGCTGCTATGCGGCAGCGGTTGCGCCGACGCGCACGACGAAGTCGTCGCCTTCGCCGATCAACTCGGCGCGCCGACTGTGCACGCGTTGCGCGGCAAGCAGTACGTGGAGTGGGACAATCCGTTCGATGTCGGCATGACCGGACTGATCGGCTTCAGCTCCGGCTATCACGCGATGATGTCGTGCGACACGCTCGTGATGCTCGGTACCGATTTCCCGTATCGCAACTTCTATCCGTCGCACGGCAACGTCGTGCAGATCGACCGGCGCGGCTCCGCGCTGGGCAAGCGCGCGCCGTTGAAGCTCGGGCTGGTCGGCGACGTGAAAGCGACCTTGCAGGCGCTGCTGCCGAAGCTCAAGCGCAAGACCGACCGGCGCTTTCTCGAGAACGCGCGCAAACATTACGCAGACACCCGCAAGGGCCTCGACGATCTCGCGCGGCCGTCGGACCCAGGGCGCGCGATCCATCCGCAGTATTTGACCAGCATCATCGACAAGGTGGCGAATGAAGACGCGGTGCTGTGCGCCGATGTCGGCACGCCCACGTTATGGGCCGCACGTTATCTGACGATGAACGGCAAGCGCAGTCTGCACGGCTCGTTCAATCACGGCTCGATGGCGAACGCGATGCCGCAGGCGCTCGGCGCACAGGCGGCCGACCCGGGGCGTCAGGTGATATCGATGTCGGGCGACGGCGGCCTGTCGATGCTGCTCGGCGACCTGCTCACCGCGCGCCAGCTCGATCTGCCGATCAAGGTCGTCGTGTTCAACAACAGCACGCTCGGTTTCGTCGCGATGGAGATGAAGGCGGGCGGTTATCTCGAGAGCGGCACCGATCTCGCCGCTACCGACTTCGCGGCGATCGCGCGCGGTGCGGGGATCTACGGCGTGCGGATCGAGCATTCGGAAAATATCGAAACGGCGCTGCGTGAAGCGTTCGCGCATCCGGGCCCGGCGGTGATCGACGTGGTGACGGCGAAGCACGAACTGGCGATGCCGCCGAAAATCCAGTGGGCGCAGGCGAAGGGCTTCAGCCTGTATATGTTGAAGGCGGTGCTGAATGGTCGCGGCGATGAGGTGGTCGAACTGGCGACCACCAATTTGCGCTGAGCTTTGAATTAACGCTGGAAGATGCGTGATCGACCTTCACGCATCATCCAGCGCGCGATCACTGCTGCCGGCTCAACTCACGCGCGGCACGGTCGATCACATCGGCAATCGCTCCCGCATGCGATACCGGCGCGAGGTGGCTCGACGCCATCGGCACGATTTTCGCGCCCATCCGGTCGGCCATGAACCGCTGCACATCGGGCGACACCGCGCGGTCTTTTGTGGTCAGCACATACCACGACGGCTTTTCCTTCCAGCCGACCTGGCTCACCGTTTCGCTGAATGCTTTCCCGCTGATCGGCACCTGTGCAACCGACAGCACGCGCGTCAGATTCTCGGGCACGTCCGCCGCGAAATCCGCGTGATAGCGGGTGCGGTCCAGCCATAAGAAGCCGCTTGCGTCCGCGTTGATCGCCTGGCCCGCAGGCATCTGCGCGCCGCGTTTCATCAGATCGACCGTCGATTCGTGCAGGTCCGGCGCAATCGCCGCAATGTAGACGAGGCCCGCGACGTTCGGCGCGCTGGCGCCCGCTTCGGTAATCACGACGCCGCCCCACGAATGACCGACCAGCATCGTCGGGCCGTCCTGACGGGCGAGCACGCGGCGCGTGGCGGCGACGTCGTCGGCGAGCGAGGTAAGCGGGTTCTGCACCGAACTCACGTGATAACCCTTCTGCTGCAAGCGGGCCACCACGCCGTTCCAACTCGATCCGTCGACGAAAGCGCCGTGAACCAGCACGATATTGCGCACGGGCCCGCTCAAAGTCGCGGCGGGCTTAGCGGGAGAGGCGACGGTGGCAGCGGGGGCGGGTGTGGCAGGCGTCGCTGCCGGCGTGACGGGTTCGGGCGCAGCAGGCGTGACGGCCTCGGTGCCCGGCTGGTCCGCCGGTTCCGCTGCGGGAGCCGCGGTTTGCGCGAAGGCATTCATCCCCGCGAAACACAGAGACCAGACAGCGGCGCAAAGCAGGCGTTTGGGCGACATGTTGAATCTCCGGGGGCTGACTTCTCGACTAGGGCAACATACCGAAGCACCGCCCGGGTGACAATCACTATCCTCGCCGTTAAGTGCGGCGCAGTACCAACGGAATGCAACGCAAATCAGGTCCCTATTCCACGCGGGTTGGTCCCAGTATTTAGGTGATGACCGGGCAAGGTAAAATTTGCGGTTTTGCCTGGACGGCCTCCGAGCCTGCCGGGCTGATTGACATCCAAACACTGGGGCGCAAGTTGAATAGTGCACAGCAGCAAGAGGGCCTGAAGCGCGGGCTCAAGAATCGCCACATCCAGCTTATCGCGCTGGGCGGGGCGATCGGCACGGGCCTCTTTCTCGGCTCGGCCAGCGTGTTGCAGGCAGCCGGTCCGTCGATGATTCTCGGCTACGCGATCGGCGGCATCATCGCGTTCATGATCATGCGTCAGCTGGGCGAAATGGTCGCGCAGGAGCCGGTCGCCGGTTCGTTCAGCCATTTCGCGTACAAATACTGGGGCGATTTCCCGGGCTTTCTGTCGGGCTGGAATTACTGGGTGCTGTACGTGCTCGTGAGCATGGCCGAGCTGACGGCAGTCGGCACCTATGTTCACTACTGGTGGCCGGGCGTGCCCACGTGGGTGTCGGCGCTGGTGTGCTTCGCCGCGATCAACGCGATCAACCTGGCGAACGTCAAGGCTTACGGCGAAACCGAGTTCTGGTTCGCGATCATCAAGGTCGTGGCGGTGATCGGCATGATCGTGTTCGGCGGTTTTCTGCTGATTAGCGGACACGGCGGCCCGCAAGCGTCGATCACCAACCTGTGGAGCCACGGCGGCTTTTTCCCGCATGGCTTCCACGGTCTGTTCATGATGCTCGCGGTGATCATGTTTTCGTTCGGCGGGCTGGAGCTGATCGGCATTACCGCCGCTGAAGCCGCCGATCCGCAGAAGAGCATTCCGAAGGCCGTGAATCAGGTGATCTACCGGATCCTGATTTTTTACATCTGCTCGCTGGCGGTGCTGCTGTCGTTGTATCCGTGGAACCAGGTGGCGGCGGGCGGCAGCCCGTTCGTGATGATCTTCTCGCAGATCGGCTCCACGCTGACCGCGAACGTGCTCAACGTGGTCGTGCTGACGGCCGCGCTGTCGGTCTACAACAGCGGCGTCTACGCGAATAGCCGCATGCTCTACGGTCTCGCGGAGCAGGGCAACGCGCCGCGCGCGCTGATGAAGGTCGACCGGCGCGGCGTGCCGTATATGGCGATCGGTTTGTCGGCGCTGGCTACCTTCACCTGCGTGATCATCAACTATCTGATTCCGGCCGAAGCGCTCGGGCTGCTGATGGCGCTGGTCGTCGCCGCGCTGGTGTTGAACTGGGCGCTGATCAGCCTGACGCATCTGAAGTCGCGCAGGGCGATGGTCGCGGCGGGCGAGAAGCTCGTGTTCAAGTCGTTCTGGTTCCCGGTCAGCAACTGGATCTGCCTCGCGTTCATGGCGCTGATCCTCGTGATTCTGGCGATGACGCCGGGTCTGTCGGTGTCCGTGTGGCTCGTGCCGGTGTGGCTGCTGCTGATGTGGGCAGGCTATGTGTTCAAGCGCCGGCGCGCGGCCGCGCACGGCGGCGCGGGCGTGGCAGGGCATTAAATGTCTGCGTGATAGCGCGGGTGTGGGCGGTTCCGGGCTTAGGCAGTCGGGACCACTCATCCCCGGCAGCGAAGCGGCATCTACATGCACCGCTTCTGCAGTTTTACGTTCGGCCTGGCCAGGCCGACGCATTTATTCAGGCAATCACACTATCGGCGACGCAATGTCGCCGATTTCCGTTTACGGCCACTTTACGGCCCCTTAATCGCGGCCAGGACTGCGCGCAATAGTCTGCGAAAACGCGCCTGAAAACCCCTCCGCATTTCCCCGATAGGCGAAGTGGATGTGCCCGAGCGCACAGATTGATTTGGCGGAGCCGGTAATCTCAGTCCGAACGTCGGACCTGAGCATCGGCGGCGTGGCAAAAAATACTTAAAACCTGTTGTGAGACGCTCAAGCGGGGGTGTCGGCACAGCCCTTCGCATTGCTGTGCTATCCGGCGATGCGACGCCGGGCTTGCCGCTCGGGCCGCCGCCTTCCCAATGCCAGTCATCCGGTTTCCCGTAAGTCCCGCGCCTGCGCGGGCATGAAGTCGCGATCACTCGCACGTTTTATTCTGTGTACCGAACAAGGGGACGTCATGTTCAATGCAAGCGCCGTGCGCGCGAAGTCGGGATTGAGCCTCGGTGCGGGCGCCGTGCTGCTGCTTCTGGTCGCGGTGGCCTGCCTCGCGCTGCACGTCGTGCACATCGTCGCGAAGTTCCGCGCGAATCCAGCCGATGCGTTCAGCGATTTCAACCTCTATCTCTACGCATTCAACGCTGTGCTGGACGACCCGGCGAGCCTCTACGATCACGACAGCCTCGTGACGTTCCTGCAGCAGATCGGCGCGCGCTCCACGGGCGACGACGTGTTCTACGCGTACCCGCCGCAGTTCGCGCTGTTCTTCTCGCCCCTGTCGTTGCTGACGCCGCTGGCCGCCAAACTTGTCTGGTTCTGCGGATCGGTCCTGCTGTTTGCAGGCGGGCTGTGGATGCTTGTGAAAATGGCCTACCGTGGCACCGAACGCGGTGTCGGCGTGTTGCTGGTTGCGATCGCGCTGCTGAGCTTTCCGCTGATCGAAGATACCTACGACGGCCAGTCGAACGAATTGCTGTTCTTTCTGCTGGTCGCCACGTTTTTCCTGATCGAGCGAGGCAATCGCTATGCCGCCGGTCTCTTTCTCGGCTTCGCGATCGCGATCAAACTGACGCCTGTTGCGGTCGCCGGCTTGCTGCTGTTGCGCCGCGAATGGCGCGTGGTGATCGTGACGATCGTCGTGTCCACGGTGCTGACGCTGCTTACCGCTGCGCAGTTGGGCTCGCGCGTTTTGTGGCACTACTTCATGTCGGACATGGCGCGTCTGAACGGCATGACCATGGCGATGGGCGGGGGCGGCGCGCCGAGCAACAACTCGTTGCGAGGCGCGTTGCAGACGCTGTCGACGAATGTCGGCATGCCGATCCCCGACGGCATGCTCGCGATTATTTCCGCGGTGTTCGTGCTGGCCGTGTGCCTGTTTTCCGCGTATCTGGTAATTCGCCGCCATCGCGACAGCCGGATGGACTACGCGCTCATCTGCATGACGATGTTGATGGTGTATCCGGTACTCGAATCGATCCACATGGTGCTGGCGCTGATCCCGCTGCTGATTCTGCTGGGGAGCGCTTTCGAGCCGCGAGCGGAGCGGCTTTCCGCGATAGGTCTGAAAGTGGAGATGCTTCTGGGCGCGGTTGCCGTGGTGTTGTTGTTTTTCTCGGCGAGGTTTGTGTCTTATACGGTCGCGTCGATGATCATTTATCTGCTTTGCGTCGCGCGATATTTTTCACCGTCGATGAAGTCGTGGCGACGGAAATCTCATCACGTGCGGCGACTTGCATGACAAGTGCTGGCGGCAGCCACTGGGATTATTTGATGCGAAGGGATTTTGCGATGTCTTCCGGATAGTTGAAAATCCGAAAGATTGTTGATGGTGCCCAGGGCCGGAATCGAACCGGCACGCCTTGCGGCGGGGGATTTTGAGTCCCCTGCGTCTACCAATTTCACCACCTGGGCAGGTCCTGCAGCGTACGCGCTAGAACACGGCGCGCAGCGAAGACGCAGATTATGGCCGAAAATTCGACGACGGGCAAGCCGGTTGCCCCGGTCTTTTGCTTCGGGCCCGTCGAAGCGGTCAAACCGTACGGGAAAACCGTTCGAGCGTCTGCTGTCCGAGGTAGCGGTCGAACACCATCGCGATGTTGCGCACGAGCATGCGTCCGGCCATCAGCACGTCGAGACGGCCGGCGCCAATCGACACCAGGCCGTCGTCCTCGAAGCTGCGCAGGCGCTCCAGTTCCGGCGCGAACGTGTCGGCGAAGCGGATGCCATACGCGGCTTCGAATTCATCGAAGCGCAATTCCAGGTTGCACATGAGTTGCGTGATGACGTCGCGGCGCAGGCGGTCGTCGGCGGTAAGACGCACGCCGCGTGTGATCGCGAGGCGCCCCGAGTCGATTGCGTCGGCGTAGGCGGGCAGCTCCTTTGCGTTCTGCGCGTACACGTCGCCGACCTTGCCGATCGACGATGCACCGAAGCCGATCAGATCGCATTCGGCTCGCGTGCTATAGCCCTGAAAATTGCGATGCAACGTGCGCTGTGCCTGCGCACGCGCGAGTTCGTCGGTGGGCAGCGCGAAGTGATCCATGCCGATGTACACATAACCCGCGTCCGTCAGACGTTCGACCACTCGTTGCAGCAGCGCAAGCCGTTCGGTGGGCGAGGGCAGCGTTGCCGGGTCCATCTGACGCTGCATCTTGAAGAGCTGCGGCATGTGCGCATACGCGAATACCGACAGACGATCAGGCGCGAGTTCGATCATCGTGTCGAGCGTGCGCGTGAAGCTGTCGACCGTTTGATGCGGCAGTCCGTAAATCAGGTCGACGCCGATCGAATGAAAGTGCGTGTCGCGTGCGGCCTGCATCACCGAGGTCGTCATTTCGAGCGGCTGAATACGGTTGATCGCCTTCTGCACGACCGGATCGAAGTCCTGCACGCCCAGGCTCAAACGGTTGAAGCCCAACTCGCGCAAATGCGCGATCGTGTCAGGCGACGCTTCGCGCGGATCGACTTCGATCGAATATTCGGCGTCGTCGTCGGGCAGCAGCGTGAAGTGCTCGCGCGTGGCGGCCATCAATTCGGCCATTTCATCGTGCGACAAAAAAGTGGGCGTGCCGCCGCCCCAATGCAATTGCGATACCGGACGCTGTGTGTCGAAACATGCGGCCTGCAACGCCATTTCACGCTTCAACCGGTCGAGGTACGGACGCGCGTGCGCGCGGTTTTTCGTGGCGACCTTGTTGCAGCCGCAGTAGAAGCACACGGTGTCGCAAAACGGAATGTGGAAGTACAGCGAGAGGTCGGTTGCGTACGCGCCCGGGTCGGCGGCGGCACGGAAATAGTCGGCGGGGTCGAAGGTTTCGCGGAACTGCAGCGCGGTCGGATAGGACGTATACCGTGGACCGTTCGCGTTGTACTTGGCGAGCAGGTCGGGGCGAAATAGCGTGTTGGCGGTGGTCATGAGTGGCTCGAATGAGTCGGCCACCGAGGAAGAGGCGAGAGCAGGCGGCATCGCCCGGACCCGATCGAACAGCGCAGACGTCTCTTGAACATGGCCTTTCGGAGCTTTCGAGTTTAAGTGAGCGCCGGCTGGCCGGATTGTGTAAAAAGGTCGCACAAAAAATCAGCCGGGCAGGCGATGGCACAATGCCGGTCTGGCAATGCGTTGCCTGTTTTCGAGTTCAGGAAAAATGTCGTGAGTGATGTTGGCCAAAGCGTTATTCAAAGCGGTTCACAGGGTGTGCCCGAGGGCGTCCTGAATCGCGTGACGAAGCGCGCGTCTCCGTTCGATTCCGCCGATCACGCGTGCCGCCCCGATTGCGGCGCGTGCTGTATCGCGCCGTCGATTTCGAGTCCGATTCCGGGCATGCCGCACGGCAAGCCGGCGGGCGTGCGCTGCGTGCAACTCGGCGACGATCTGCGCTGCGCGATTTTCGGCCAGCCGGAGCGGCCGGCGTGCTGTTCCGGCCTGCAACCGCAGACGGAGATGTGCGGCTCGAACCGTACGGAAGCGCTCGCGTGGCTGACGCAGCTGGAAGTGATGACTCGGCCGCAATCCGGACAAGTCGCAGCCGGCCAGTAACGCGAGTCGCATCGACCTGTCGCCGCCGCGTGCGCTTATTCATTCACTCACTCACGACGACATAACCACGCGACGCCGCAACGACATGACCCAACGCAACCGCATGCCCGAAACATCTTCCACTGGAGATTCCGCATGACTCGACCCGCAGCGCCGACCCGGCGCCGCTTTCTGCGCGCCGCGCTGACAAGTTTTAGCGCGCTCGGCATTACCGCCTCGCTCGCGGCATGTGCGACGCCGATGTTCCCGTTTATTCCTAAGGACTACACGTTCTCGCATCAGCAGGTGCAGGACGCGGTACAGCGCAAATTTCCGTATCAGCGCACGGTTTCGCAGGTGTTCAATGTCGCGCTGACGAATCCCGTGGTGGGTTTTCTGCCCGATACGAACCGTGTTTCGGTGAAGCTCGACGCACGTTTTGCGAGCCCGTTCATGCCGCAACCGGTCGACGGCGTGTTCACGCTGTCGAGCGAACTCGCGTACGACGCGACCAGCAAATCGATCGTGCTGAGGTCGCCGAATGTCGATAACGTCAGCGTGACTGGCGAGGCGCAGGCCTACACGCAGCAGATCAACGCGGCGGCCGCCGTGCTCGCGCAGCAGCTGCTGACCAACTACCCGATCTACACATTCAAGCCAGAACAGCTTCAATTTGCCGGAGTTAATTACGAACCCGGTACAATCACAATCCTTACAAACGGCATACGCGTGCAAATCGTCGAAAAATGACGTGGTGCGCGGCCGTCGGGGCCGCGCCTGGAGTGTCGACCCCTGATCGTTTCCGACAAATCTACCGCGATGGGGTCACGGATGGACTGGCTACTGGCTTGCAAGGCGCTGATTCTGGGTGTCGTCGAAGGGCTGACCGAATTTCTGCCGGTGTCGAGCACCGGGCACCTGATCGTGGTCGGGAGTTTGCTGAATTTCACCGACCAGCACGCAAAAACTTTCGATGTCGTTATCCAGCTCGGCGCGATTCTCGCCGTGTGCTGGGAATTCCGGCGGCGCATCGGCACGGTGCTGATCGGCCTGCCGACCAGACCGGAAGCGCGGCGCTTCACGCTGAACGTCATCATCGCGACGATTCCGGCCATCGTGCTCGGCCTGCTGTTCGAAAAAAACATCAAGGCGGCGCTGTTCTCGCCGGTGCCGGTCGCGCTCGCGCTGGTGGTCGGCGGCGTGGTGATTTTGTGGGCGGAGGCCCGTCAGCGGGCGCGCGGCAAGACCGAAGCGCGCGTGACCAACGTCGACGATCTGAGCCCGCTGGACGCGCTCAAAGTCGGCCTAGCCCAGTGTTTCGCGCTGGTTCCGGGCACCTCGCGCTCGGGCGCGACGATTATCGGCGGGATGCTGTTCGGACTCGAGCGGCGGGTCGCCACCGAGTTTTCGTTCTTTCTCGCAATTCCGATCATCTTCGGCGCGACCGCTTACGAGCTTTACAAAGACTGGCACCTGCTTTCGGCCGACGCGCTCGGCAGTTTCGCGCTCGGTTTCGTGGCGGCGTTCGTCAGCGCATTTATCTGCGTGCGCTGGTTGCTGCGGTATATCGCGTCGCACGATTTCACCGTGTTCGCGTGGTATCGCATCGGCTTTGGCCTGTTGATCCTGCTGGTTGGCTACAGCGGCGCGTTGAGCTGGGCCGATTGAGGCCTTCTCTCTGATTTTTCGCACCATGAAAAAAGGTCCGCATTAGCGGACCTTTTTGCTTCCGGCGATCAATTCGCCGATGCGCGCGCGTTCTTATGCCGCCGCGCGTTTGCGGAACACCAGATCCCACACGCCGTGGCCGAGCCGCAGTCCGCGTCGCTCGAACTTCGTCACCGGACGATACTCCGGGCGCGGCGCATAGCCGTCAGCCGTGTTGTCGAGCGCGGGGTCGGCGCCCAGCACTTCAAGCATCTGCTCGGCGTAGTTCTGCCAGTCGGTCGCACAGTGCAAATACGCACCCGGCTTCAGACGCGACACCAGCAGCGCGACGAACTTCGGCTGGATCAGCCGGCGCTTGTGGTGGCGCGCCTTGTGCCACGGGTCCGGGAAGAAAATGTGCACACCGTCGAGGCTGTCCGGCGCGATCATCTGTTCGAGCACTTCGACCGCGTCGTGCTGAATGATGCGGATGTTCGACAGCGACTGCTCGCCCATCAGCTTTAGCAGCGCGCCGACGCCCGGTTCGTGGACTTCGACGCCCAGAAAGTCGTCGTCGGGACGGTGCCCTGCGATTTCCGCCGTGGTCGCACCCATGCCGAAGCCGATTTCCAGCACGCGGGGAGCCTGGCGGCCGAACACCGTGTTCCAGTCGGGCTGCTCCGGCGTGTAGGGCACGACGAAGCGGGGGCCGAGTTCGTCCATCGCGCGGCGCTGGCCGGTCGATACGCGGCCAGCGCGCGTGACGAAGCTGCGGATGCGACGGTGGTGGAGGGCATCGCCTTGCGGGGCGTCGTCGGCGGCGGGTTGGTCAGCGGCTTCGCTGGAGGGCGCGGGAAGTTCGTCCGGCAGGCCGGTGTCGTTTGGATCGTGGATCATCGTCGATGCTGCTATGAGTGAGGGCTTTGCGGCTTGCGTGGCGTGGTGCCGGATGCGGCCTGCTCGCGTGGGTGCGGCCGGACTGTCAATCGGGTTATTGATTCACCGGATCAGAGCCATCTTGCTCGCGACTCGCTATGCCGGGCCGCCGCCACTACAAAAAAGCCGCCTTCATGGAGGCGGCTCATGCTGGATCCGCTCAAGATTCAGCGGAAGGTGGAGCGGACATTGCAAGTGCGCGTAAGGTAGCACAATCGAAAAGGGTGCGTCCAGACGGACAACCGCGCGGAGCGTGGCGGAAATGGTCGCGTTTCTCTAATCCTGGCCAGCTTTTTTGCGGATTAATCGCCGGTTTTCAGTTGCAGCGATGCAGACGGGCGTTTTGTTTTGAGATGGACGCGCAACATGCACGGCGAGCCGGTTTTCCCGGTACAGCAAAGAGGGAGCGGCGAATGTGACGACAGGGGAGGGGATCTGCACAGCGACTTTCGCAAACCCCGCCGAAGAATCTCAATTGGCCGAGGCTGGAAGCGTTACTGGAGCGGGCGATGGGAATCGAACCCACGGCTCTAGCTTGGGAAGCTAGGGTATTACCATTATACGACGCCCGCAGAACGCACGATTCTACTCGGGAAAGGGCGAAAAGCGCAAACTACGCCGCCCGCCGCTTTCCCGCAGACGCATCGATCAGTGTCGTCAGATCACGAAGTAGGTCAGTTGAACGGCAGCGCGCGTCACCACCATCAACAGCACCTGCACGATCACGAACAGCAGAATCGGCGATAGATCGATGCCGCCCAATTGCGGCACTACGCGGCGCAGCGGGTTCAGGAACGGCGCGGTCAGTTGATAAAGAATCGGCATGGCCGGCGAACGCGGGTTGAGCCATGACAGCAGCGCCATCAGGATCGTCATCCAGATAATCAGATTCAGCGCCCATTTGATGACCGTCAGCACCGCGACGATCATCAGCGTCGGCAGAAGCGCCCGTGGGTCGGCGCCGGTCAACATCACCATCAGCACGACATAGACGATTGCCGCGAGCAACGCCGCGACAATGCTCGCCCAGTCGATGTTCTTGGTGCTCGACAAAATCCGCCGCAGCGGCAGCACGATCCAGTTCGTGGCTTGCAGGACGGCGTTCGTCACCGGGTTGTACGGTGGCATACGCACCACCTGGAGCCAGGCGCGCAGCAGCAGCGCCGCGCCGAACAGCGTGAAAACGGTATTGAGCAGAAAGCGGGCGATATCGCCAAACATCTCGTGTCCTTATGCTTCTGATGACGGCCGTCGACCGGCCGCGGGATGCCGGCGTGACCGATCGGTGCGCGCCGGCGGTTTCATTTGAGTTACGTGCGCCTTTTCCGGGAAAAGGCGCGTCACACGACGTCTCGATCAGCCGGCCGCCGCGCCGTCCCGCCTAAGCGGGGTGCGGCCCGGTCAGCGGCTAACTGAATTACATGCCGGAATTTTCACTTCTGTCCGCGCGACATCACACGGAAATCTTGATCTCGCTGATCAGGATCGTTCCGTTGCCGCCGTCGGTGTAATTGGGGATATCGGCGGTCAGTTGCTCGGCCGCCGGCTTGAACACCTTGTAGAAATCGTCTGCGCTATCGAACAGAAAGTGGCCCGCGGCCACGTAAGGCGGCGGTGTTCCCGGCGGCCCGGCGTTGATGCCGACATCGACCGACCAGCCCTTCAGCGACGGCCCGAACAGCTTCGCCGCGAGCGGCATATGCGTGACGCAGTAATAGTCCACGTCGAAGTGGCCGTTTTCCCGATACGGATAAAGGATGCTGACCTTGATCATTGTGCGTTCTCGTCTGTTGGTCCCGAAGCGCGGCGCCAGCGGATTCTCGCGCGGCGCCGGACGTCACATTATCACGGCTTACTTGACGCTTGCACCTGCCGCAGCCTGATTCAGAGCGCGCGCGAGCGAATCTTCCACCACTTCCGCGATCGAGCCGATCGCAGCGGGCGGTGTCGCGCGACGTTCCGCGAGTGCGACCGCGCGGCGGGTCAGCAAACCGTACAGCGCCGCGTGATCGCCGCCGAGGCCTTCCAGCAGCGTCAACTGTTTTTCGACCACGCCGGTGTCGCCGCGTGACACCGGACCCGCCAGCGCGTTGGGCAAACCCTTGTCGCGGGCGGTTTCGATGGTGCCGGAGAGCATCGGCAGCAGCGCGCGCAACGCGTCGTCTTCGGCGAAACCCAGTGTGCGCCACAACGCGACGCATTCGGCCAGGCTGCACAGCGCGAAACTTGCGGCATAGTGCGCGGCGGCGTGATACAGCATGCGGCCGCCCGCCGGAATCGACAGCGGATGGCAGCGCAGCGCCGTGGCCAGCGCTGTCAGCGTGTCTTTCAACGCGCCGTCGGCCTCGATCGTCACCGAGCAGCCGGCGATTCGGTCGAGGTCGGCGAGGTCGCCGCTAAACAGGTAAAGTGGATGGAAACCACCGATTGAAACACCCTGATCGCGAGCCGGCGCCAGCAGTTCGACCGGCGACGCGCCACTGCAGTGCACCAGCGCCTTGCCGTGCTCGTGCGCAGCGGCGTCCGGGCCGAACCGCAGTGTGTGCGCTGACGTACCGATGCTGTCGTCGGGAACGGCTAAAAACACTACATCAGCGGCGTCGACGACCTGTTGTGGATCGTCGAATGCCACGCAATGCCCGATTTGACTGGCAAGCCGGCTGGCCGAGGCCGCCGAGCGGCTCGCGACGGCGGTGACCGGGTAACCGGCGCGTGAAAAGCTCAGCGCAAGACACCGCGCGAGCCGCCCGGCGCCGATAAAACCGAGGCGCGGCAAAGGGGACTGGGACATAATTACCGGCTCCAGACGGAATATCCGATGAACGGGAATGCAGAAGTATCGCGCATCCGGCCACAGGCAGCGTCACGGCACACGATTTCCTCTGATCAATTCGCTGGCGATATGGCGGCTGCGGGCAGGTATCTGGCGGCGCGGCACTCGTAGGCCTGGAAACTGCTCACAATCTTCTGAACACGTTCTACTGACGTTTCATCCGAAAGTCGGTTTTGCAGTTGCTGTTTCTGGGTAAATTCGTTTCGCAGTCAGATTCGGGAGGTTCACATGAGTATTTTTTCTTACCGAAAGCACTTGCGGTTCCTGACACATGCACAGCGCCGTCGCTGGTGGGATCAGAAGAAACGATTGACGCCGCGAGTGCGGATCAGCGGCGCGTATGTCCCGCCGAACGTGTCGCGCGAATTTGCTTACGTGAAAGTCGGCTGAACCCATAGCGGACGGTAGCGAGAATGCCCGGCGAGATTTCGCCGGGCATTTTTTATTGGATTTTTCATTCGCATCGTCAGGATTGAAGCGAATTTGTAATCAAAGATTACTGAAAAGTACGCGTGTAAAGCCTGTAATTGTGTGAAGTAAAAGAATCGCGTGCGTTAGATCCGCTAAACCCTTGATTTTCCAATGGGTGCCCCCCAATTTTTGACAATGTCGCAGTAAAGAGAAAGGGATCCCGATGTGGCTAATTGCAATTTGCAACAAATGCGAACAGATGGTCCCGGCCTTTTTCGATACATTGAATTCAGAGCATGCGAGGCATGCGAAGTCGGCGACCTTGGTGGGCCGCGCTAGGAGAATAGAAGTGAAGAAGATCGTTCCGTTTGTCGTTGCCGCAGCACTCGGCTTGGGAGTCGCCGGTGCCGCCGAGGCGCATGTTTCCGTAGGGATCGGTATCGGAATTCCGGTCGCGCCGGCTTATCCGGTTTATGCCGCGCCTCCGCCGGTCTATTACGCACCGCCGCCGCCGGTCTATGCACCGCCTGTCGTGTATGCTCCGCCGCCGGCAGTTGTCGTGGGCGGGTATTACGGCGGTTATGGCCGTCCGTATTATCACCATGGCTACTATCGCGGTTATTACGGCGGTCACGGATACGGTCACGGCTACTATCGCCGCTAATTGCATAGCTTTTTCTGAAAGATGTGTTGATGGCGTAACGCCGGCTTGAGTGCCGGGTTACGCCATTCTTGTTTTTACGTTTCGATTTTAATAGGGCGTCATTGCTCAGGGATGGCGCCCGGCGCACGAGTAACGTTCCAAAGCACCAGCGAAGCTGGGAGAATGGCTGTTTCGCCACCGCTTTGGAGAATCCCGCCGTGCAAGTGCTTCCCGCTCCCACTTTCGACGACGTACTCGACGCCGCAGCGCGTCTCGAAGGCGTCGCTCACCGCACCCCCGTTCTGACCTCGAGCACGTTCAACGAACGCACGGGCGCGTCGGTATTCTTCAAGTGCGAAAATTTTCAGCGCATGGGCGCGTTCAAATTTCGCGGCGCTTATAACGCGATCTCGCACTTCGACGCGCAGCAGCGCGAGGCGGGTGTGCTGACCTATTCGTCGGGGAATCACGCTCAGGCGATTGCGCTGTCGGCGCGCCTCGCGGGCATTCGCGCGACGATCATCATGCCGCACGACGCACCCGCCGCCAAAGTCGCCGCGACGAAAGGGTACGGCGGCGAAGTCATTACCTATGACCGCTACACAGAAAACCGCGAAGAAATCGGCCGACGCCTCGCCGAAGAGCGCGGCATGACGCTGATTCCGCCGTACGACCATCCGCATGTGATTGCCGGGCAGGGCACGGCGGTAAAAGAGCTGATCGACGAAACTGGTCCGCTCGACGTGCTGGTCGTTTGCCTTGGCGGCGGCGGATTGATTGGCGGCAGCGCATTGTCCGCAGCGGCTTTGAGTCCCGAATGCACGGTGATCGGCATCGAGCCGGAGGCGGGCAATGACGGTCAGCAATCGCTGGCGCGTGGCGAGATCGTGCATATCGACACACCTCGTACGATCGCCGACGGCGCTGCATCCACACACCTCGGCGACTACACGTTCGCGATTATTCGCAAGCTGGTCGCGCGGATCGAAACGGTCAGCGACGCGCAACTGGTCGAAACCATGCGCTTTTTCGCGCAGCGCATGAAGATCGTGGTCGAACCGACCGGCTGTCTGGCTGCTGCGGCCGTGCTCAACGGCGTGGTGCCGGTGAAGGGCAAGCGCGTGGGCGTGGTAGTGAGCGGCGGCAACGTCGATCTGGAAAAGCTCGCGCAGTACCTTGCGTAATCCCATCGCCTTGGCGCTGCTAAACGGTGCCGGGCAAAGAAAAACGGCTCGCCGGATTGATCCGCGAGCCGTTTTTTATCCGGTCTTAGCTATCAGCCAACCACTTGCGCCGTCTGCAAAATCAGATCGCGGTATCCATTAACGATCACGCTATACGAGAAATACGCGAACAGCAGCGCGGACAACACATGACATCCGCGGAGCAAACCGGCACCCGCGCGTTTGCGCCCATGACTGCCGAGTCCGCAGATAAAGAGCGTCCAGCACAGCCCGCCGAGGAAGAAGCCGCCGAGAAACACTAGCGCCGTCGTTGGACTCGTCGCGCCGGCTTTGGCGATCAGCGCCCCGCCGACAGCCGCGAACCACAGGATCGCCGAGGGCGATGACACGGCCAGCAGCACGCCGCGCAAGAATCCGCGCCACGGGGACCGATGCGGCGCAGCGGCATCCGCTTCGCCAGCCACGGCCGGCGCCGACGCGGGGAACATCGCCTCACGCGCCATCTTCCAGGTAAGGAACAGCAAAATCGCCGCCCCGCCGATCCACACGACCCAGCGCACCGATTCGAATTGCAGCAGCGCAGCCATGCCGGCGAGCGCGAGCGCCGCGTAAATCAGATCGCCGACGCATGAACCGAGGCCGAGCCAGAAGCCAGGCTTGAAACCGTGCGACAGCGTCAGCGAAATAATGGCCACGTTCACCAGGCCGATATCCAGACACAGCGACAACGACAGAAAAAAACCATCCGACATCATTGAAAAGGCGTGCATCCGTGCAACTGCTCCATCAGTTTTGTTATTGGTCTTGTTGTACGGCTCGCCTTACAGGCCCAACTCGTTCCACAAGGTATCGACGCGCTGTTTGACCGCATCGTCCATGACGATCGGCCGGCCCCATTCGCGATCGGTTTCACCGGGCCATTTGTTGGTCGCGTCGAGTCCCATCTTCGACCCGAGACCCGCCACGGGCGATGCGAAATCCAGGTAGTCGATCGGCGTGCGATCCACCAGCACCGTGTCGCGCGCCGGGTCGATGCGCGTGGTGATCGCCCAGATCACTTCCTTCCAGTCGCGAATATTCACGTCCTCGTCGACCACGACGATGAACTTCGTGTACATGAACTGCCGCAAGAAGCTCCACACGCCGAACATCACGCGCTTGGCGTGGCCGGGGTAGCTCTTCTTCATCTGCACGATCGCCATGCGGTAGCTGCAACCTTCGGGCGGCAGGTAGAAGTCGGTGATCTCGGTGAACTGCTTCTGCAACAGTGGCACGAACACTTCGTTCAGCGCGACGCCCAGTACGGCGGGTTCGTCAGGCGGTTTGCCGGTGTAGGTCGAGTGATAGATCGCGTCGCGGCGCATCGTGATCCGCTCGACGGTGAAGACGGGGAACCACTCCTGTTCGTTGTAGTAGCCGGTATGGTCGCCGTACGGGCCTTCGAGCGCATGCTCATAAGCCGCCGACGCGCCCTTGGCCGGACGTGGCGGCGCACCAGCCGGGGCAGGCGAGGGCGCGCCTTCCTGCGGATAAATGAAGCCTTCGAGCACGATTTCGGCGCGGGCGGGCACCTGCAAGCCATCGACGCCGGGCGTGAGGCACTTCGCGAGTTCCGTGCGACCGCCGCGCAGCAACCCGGCGAACTGATATTCGGACAACGTGTCGGGCACCGGTGTGACCGCGCCGAGAATCGTTGCCGGATCGGCGCCCAGCACCACGGCTACCGGATACGGCTTGCCCGGATTCTGCAGCGCGAATTCGCGAAAATCGAGCGCACCGCCGCGATGCGCGAGCCAGCGCATGATCAATTTGTTACGTCCGATCAACTGCTGGCGATATATGCCTAAATTCTGTCGAGTCTTATTCGGACCTTTTGTGACGGTCAGGCCCCATGTCACCAGCGGACCGACGTCGCCCGGCCAGCAAGTCTGAATGGGCAGTTTGCCGAGGTCGACATCGTTGCCTTCCCAGACAATTTCCTGGCAGGGCGGCGCGCTCACCGTCTTCGGCGCCATATCCCAAACCGCCTTCGCCAGCGAGAACAGTTTGCCCGCGTCCTTGAGCCCTTTGGGCGGCTCCGGCTCCTTCAACGCAGAAAGCAGTCGGCCGACATCGCGCAGCGACTCCAGCGCGGCGCCGTCGCCTTCACCGGCTTGCGCGTCGACACCCATGCCGAGCGCGACGCGCCGCGGCGTGCCGAAGAGATTGCCGAGTACCGGGAACGCATGCTCCTCCTTGTTCTCAAACAGCAGAGCCGGACCGCCGGCGCGCAGAACGCGGTCGCACAATTCGGTCATTTCCAGGTTGGGTGAGACTTTTTGCGAGACACGGCGCAGTTCACCGATTGTCTCGAGACGGCCGACAAAATCACGCAGGTCTTTGTATTTCATCTGGTGCGGTTCAGAGCCACTTCAATGCCGGCTGGGCGGCAAAAAAGTGGCGGAAAAGAAGGGCGCAGCAGGTTTCACGGCGCCGGAACGATTGTCGATTTTACCTGCGTTGGATAGCGCACGTAGATCAGCCGAACGGCCTAGACCGAACGGACAATTTGAGATGCCCCAAAAGGCGCATGCTGAGCCGTTCTTCACGGTCTGAACACTGTTCATTATTACAAATAGTTATACATTTGCCGTTCTATAGTGTTGACGATCTATAAAACCCTGCATAGAATCCGTCCACATTGGTTGCAGGGCGTGAACCTTTTACCACTGCCCCCGGTCCCTTTCGACGCAACGCGTCACCGATTACCGACCCCCCTGCACGGTACTGACGGTATTGACGGCCTTTTTGAGGGCCCCACCAGCGTCCGCTGACGCTGGTTTTTCGCGTGGGAGCCACCGCTTGCATTTTTCGAGATGCAGCGGGTCATTCTTCCCGAATGGCTCCCCACAGACGGTATTTGCCGTTTCCCGACATCGTTGCTGCCCTAACCAGACAGAGCGCGCGGTGTCTTGACTCTTCGAACATGTAGTGCCGCCATTTTTATTCGGCGGAGTTCGCGGATCATGCAAGATGGGAGATCTGAATGAACGCCTGGTTATCGTGGCGTCCCGATGAGCGTATCGCACAGGCTGTGCGAGGAGTGCTGCGTCGCGGGACGCGAGTGAGTCATCATCTGTTTAGCATCGTCGGCGGTGTTGCGGTCGTTATGGCCGTCACCCTCTGGCTGATGCCTACGCTGCGCGGCACCTTGGCTGCCAAGCTGATGCCGGTTATTTCCGCCGCTGTGCAAGCTGGCCCTGCGCGTTTGCTGCAAGGCAATCCGCTACCAGCTTTCGGTCCGCCGGCAAACGCGTCGTCGTCTGACGAGTCGCTGTCGGTCAGTGCCAATACGAGCAATTCCGACGCTCCCAGTGGCGTCACCGGCACCAACGTCAGCTTCACCACCAGCAACACCAGCGTCGACAGCGCTATCGACAATTCCGGTTCGGCCGGTATGGGTGTCGCCGCTCTGAACGGGCTCGATCCGCGCACCATGCAAAGCGTCACCGCGCTGGCTCGCCTGATCCCGGCCCAACGCGTTTCGGCCGATGCGCGCGACGATCGCGTGCTGGTATCGAGCCGCGAGCAGGATCTGGTTGCGTCGTACCTGGCGCGCCGTTATCGCGTCGCTCAGGAGCCCGTTAGCGAGCTCGTGAAGGCCGCGTTCGACACCGGCCGTGAAGTCGGCCTCGATCCTCTGCTGCTGCTGTCCGTGATGGCAATCGAATCGGGTTTCAACCCGTACGCCGAGAGCGGCGTCGGCGCGCAAGGCCTGATGCAGGTGATGTCCAAGGTGCACTCGGACAAATTCCAGTATTTCGGCGGTGAAGGCGCGGCGCTCGAACCGGTCGCGAACATCAAGGTGGGCGCGCTGGTGCTGAAGGATTGCATCGCACGCGGCGGTTCGCTGCCGGGCGGCTTGCGTCTGTACGTCGGCTCCAGTTCGCAGGACGACGGCGGCTACGGCGCCAAGGTGATGGCCGAGCGTGGCCGTCTGCGCGACGTGGCACGGGGCCGCAAGGTGCCGATCAACGCACCGCAGTCGCCGACGCCGGTTCTGACCGCGTCGGCCAATACGGCTCAGGCGGCAGCGAGCAGCGCCAAGCGGGTTCAGGTGACGCTCGACGGCGGTCACGCGCTGAACGCGCCGGCAAAGTCCTCTGCAGCCGATCAGGACGATGCGAATGCCACGAAGCACGTGGCGTCGGCCTCGGAGCTGGGCGCCTGATCTGACTACGTGGCGGTCTGGCAGCTTGAGCTGGATAGCGCGTCGCAAAAACTCGGCAGCAACAAAAAAGGACACTTTCGAGTGTCCTTTTTTGCGTTTGGGGAGTGATGCTGTTCGTAAGCCTATTGCTGCCCGAACAGCTTCGCCAGCCGATCCACTGCCTCTTCCAGCTTCGGATACGCAGTTGCATACGACAAGCGGATGTACTCCCTCGGCGCGTGTGTGCCGAAATCCATACCCGGTACCAGCACCACGCCCGCGTCGTGCAGCATGGCCTTGGTGAGCGCGGCGCTGTCCCCGGCTGCCTTATGCGCGACCGTACGGCAATCGGCATAGACGTAGAACGCGCCGTCGGGCATGACCGGCACCGAGAAACCGAGCGATTCCAGAGCCGGTGCAATGAAGTCGCGGCGGCGCTTGAACTCGAGCCGCCGCTCTTCATAGATGGCGATGGTTTCCGGCTCGAAGCAGGCGAGGGCCGCGTGCTGCGCGAGCGCCGACGCGCAGATGAACAGGTTCTGCGCGAGCTTTTCGAACGCGCTAACCATGCCGGGCGGCACCACGAGCCAGCCCAGACGCCAGCCGGTCATGTTGAAGTACTTCGAGAAACTGTTGACGGTGATCACGTCGTCGCCAAACGAGAGCGCCGAGACGGGCTTTGCGTCGTAGCTCAGACCCTGATAGATCTCGTCGACGATCGTGAAGCCGCCACGCGCCCGCACCGCCTTGACGATGCGTTCAAGTTCGGCGGGTTCGATCGACGTGCCGGTCGGGTTCGACGGCGAAGCGAGCAGCACGCCACGAGTGCGCTCGTTCCAGAGGCGCTCGACGTCGTTGGCGGTCAACTGGAAACGCTCGGCGGGGCCGCTTGGCACCATGACCGGCTTGCCTTCGGCGGCGATCACGAAATGACGGTTGCATGGGTAGCACGGGTCCGGCATCAGCACTTCGTCGTCGCGGTCGACCAGCGCGGCGCAGGCCAGCAACAACGCGGCGGATGCGCCCGCGGTGACAACGATCCGCGCGGGATCGACGCTAACGCCGTAGAACTCGGCGTAATGCGCGGAGATCGCTTCACGCAGCGCGTGCAGGCCGAGCGCATTGGTGTATTGCGTGACGCCCCGGCGCAGCGCGTTTGCCGCAGCCTCGATTACAGGCTCGGGTGCCGTGAAATCGGGCTCGCCGATTCCCATGTGAATGATGTCGCGCCCGTCGCGCTCGAGGAGCGCGGCCTCCTTGGCCAGTTCCATCACATAGAACGGCTGGATGGCGTCGACGCGGGCAGCAAGCCGCACGAGGGGTTCGGTCACGGAGTTCATACGATCAAATCCAGTTCAGAGCAAAAGCAGGACGGCGTTGCGTGCCCGATTACGGCTGATCGGGGTTCCCCGCGCACCAGCTCAGACATGCGCAACGCAGCGTCCTTTCCAGCGGTTCGACTCGCTACAAAAAAGGCGCATGACAGGGTGTCCCGTCATGCGCCTGACGCTTACGACTTGCGAGCCGCCTGCGTTTCAGCTGCGCGCAATTGCGCGGACAGCTTGTCCAGTACGCCGTTGACGTACTTGTAGCCGTCCGAGCCGCCGAATGTTTTGGTCAGCTCGACTGCTTCGTTGATGATTACGCGATAGGGAATATCGACGTGATTCTTCAGTTCGAATGCAGCGACCAGCAGAACAGCGCGTTCGACCGGCGACAGTTGTTCGATCGGACGATCCAGGCACGGTGCGATGTCGGCGGACAACGCGTCCGAATCGCGGATCACGCCGCGCAAAAGCGCGTCCAGATGCTCGCGATCGGCCTTGTCGAAACCTTGGGCGCCGCTCAGCTGCGCTTCGATTTCACTGGCGGGCGAACCCGACAGCAGCCACTGGTAAAGCCCCTGCGTGGCTAGTTCGCGGGAGCGTCGGCGTGCGCTCTTCATGCTTCGTCCTCTTCTTCGTCTTCTTCCTCGTCGTCGCCGCCGAGTTGTTCGAGCGCGACCGAGAGGTTCGCCATTTCGACGGCCACGCGCGCTGCGTCACGACCCTTTTCGGTCATGCGGGCAACCGCCTGTTCGTCGTTTTCGGTGGTCAGCACGGCGTTCGCGACCGGAATGCCGAAGTCCAGACCGATACGCGTAATGCCCGCGCCGCTTTCGTTCGATACCAGTTCGAAGTGATAGGTCTCGCCGCGAATCACCGCGCCGAGCGCGATCAGTGCATCGAATTGCGCGCTTTCGGCGAGCTTTTGCAGTGCCAGCGGGATTTCCAGTGCGCCGGGTACCGTGACCAGCAGCACGTCTTCGCCGGTCACGCCGAGGCGTTCGAGTTCTTCGATGCACGAGTCGGCGAGGCCGTTGCAGACGGGTTCGTTAAAACGCGCCTGGACGATGCCGATGCGCAGTCCGTCGCCGTCGAGATTCGGTTGATATTGTCCGATTTCCATGTGACTTCCGTAGTGTTTTGAGTGGGCGCCAGGCGCGTGAATGGTCGGGTCAGCCTTGCGGGGCTTGGGCTTTGCTGCCGGGCATTGGGACGAAGCCGGTGACTTCGAGGCCGTAGCCCGACATGCTGCCCAGCTTGCGTGGGTTCGACAGAACCTGCATCTTGCCGACCCCTAGCTCGCGCAGAATCTGCGCACCGATGCCGTAGGTCTTGAAGTCGACCGGGCGGCGTTTGAGCGCCTCTGCTTTTTCCTTCGAGTCGAACGCCTTGAAGACGTCGATCAGATGGTCTTTCGAATCGCCGCAATTCAGCAGCACGATGACGCCGCAGTCGCGTTCGGCGATTTCTTTCATGGCGGCGTCGAGCGTCCACGAGTGAGTGGATTCGCCGACTTCGAGCAGATCCAGCACCGACAGCGGCTCGTGCACGCGCACCAGCGTGTCCTGATCCGTGCACGGCGTGCCGCGCACCAGCGCGATGTGCGGCTGGCCGCTCGGCTGGTCGAGATACATGACCGCGCGGAACGCGCCGTGCGCGGTCTGCATGGTGCGTTCGCAAATGCGCTCGACGATCGACTCGGTCCGGCTGCGATAGTGGATCAGGTCGGCAATCGTGCCGACCTTCAGACCGTGCACCTTGCCGAATTCGATCAGATCCGGCAACCGAGCCATCGTGCCGTCGTCGTTGATCACTTCGCAGATTACCGAGGCCGGCGCGAGGCCCGCCAGCGCGGTGAAGTCGCAGCCCGCTTCGGTATGACCGGCGCGCACCAGCACGCCGCCCGGCTGGGCCATGATCGGAAACACGTGGCCCGGCTGGACGATGTGCTCCGGCTTGGCGTCCGGTGCGACCGCGGCCGCGATGGTGCGGGCGCGGTCGGCCGCCGAAATGCCAGTGGTGACGCCTTCCGCTGCTTCGATGCTGACCGTGAACGCCGTGCCGTACTGCGTGCCGTTGCGGTAGGTCATCAGCGGCAGGTTGAGCTGTTTGCAGCGTTCCTGCGTCAACGTCAGGCAGATCAGGCCACGGCCGTAACGCGCCATGAAATTGATCGCTTCCGGCGTGACGAACTCGGCGGCGAGCACGAGGTCGCCCTCGTTTTCGCGATCTTCTTCGTCGACGAGGATCACCATCCGGCCGGCTTTCAGTTCGGCGATGATCTCTTGAGTGGAGGCGAGCGTCATGTTGGCGAGATTTTCGGGAAAGCGCGTATTTTACGCCACGCGCGGGTCCAAGTCGCCTCCGACGGATGGCATAGGCCGTTTGGCCGACTGGCGATGGGATATCCGGGGTTGCTATGCTCGTTCAAACGATCGGCGTGCGGGCCGGGTGCAATCGGAGCGGACTGCCGCCAGGCCTTTGCTGGCGGGCTGTCGACGGGCGGTCTGCTCGCGTGGAGCGACGCGTTTGACGATCCGCTCCGGGGGTAGGTCACAGACGCCAGCTCGCGGATAAAAGGACATCGAAGTTCGATGAAGCCGCCATAAGCCGCATCTGCGGACCGAGGGAGGCGACAGCGAGGCTCACACGTTCCGCAAGACATGGCGAGCGCCGTCCGGCTCCCGGCCGCAGACAGAGGCAAGAGGCCACAGGCCGCCCGCTCGATAGCCAGCGGCCCTGGTCGAAATCATGGCGTCACGGAACCAGCCACAGCGCCGCGGCATAAATCACGAGCGACACGACGAACGTAATCGCCGTGTAGCCCATCACGCGCTGAATGCGAATGCCTGCAATCGCCACCACCGGCACGGCCCAGAACGGTTGCAGCATGTTGGAGACGTTTTCCGCCATCGCCACGCCCATCGTGGTGCGGGGAATCGACGCGTGCAAGCCGAGTGCGGCGGGCAGCACGAACGGCCCCTGAACCGCCCAGTGGCCGCCCGCGCTCGGTACGAGCAGCGTGATGATCAGCGAACTGAGATAGCTCCACAGCGGCAGTGTGACCGGTGTCGCGATCACCACGAAGGTCTTGGCGATGGTGGCCGCCAGCCCGGTCCCCGTCATGATGCCCATGATGCCGCCGTACATCGGGTATTGCAGCAGCATCGAGCCGGTCTGCCGCGCGGCGCGGCGGATCGCGTCGGCGTACGCAATCGGCGTGCGCTGCAACGCGAGGCCGACCAGCAGGAAGATCAGGATCGTCGTGTTGATGTCGAGTTCGAAGCCCTTGGTGTGCCACGTCATGGCCAGATAACCGACGCCCAGCAGCAGCATGATCAGGGTGCCGAACATGGATTGTTCGACCCGCGCCGCGAACGAGGTCGCAGCGGACTGGCGGGCGTGGGGATCGGCATCGGCATCGCTGCCGCTATCGCCTTGCGGGCCGGTTTGATTGAACGCGACGACGTGTTCGGCTTTGGGGTGAATCCAGATGAATACGGCGGTCATCACGACGACCACCAGCACGGTCGGAACCAGCACGAACGACGCGAACACCGTCTCGCTCAATGGAACGACCTGGCCGGTCGCTTTCTCCACGAGATTCAACGCGTTGCCGTGCGACGCCTGCGATAACGCAATCGAACTCGACAAACCGCTATTGCAGATCGACCACGCCGAATAGCTGCCCGCGACGAGCCATGCGAAATCCACCTTCACCCGCCGGGCGATCTCACGTGAAAGCAGCGCGCCGACAATCAGCCCGAGTCCCCAGTTGAGCCATGCACAGATGCCGACCACGGGGAACACCAGCAACGCCGCCCGAGCCGGTGTCTGCACGCGTGAAGCCATGGCGCGCAAGCCGCGCTGCACGATCGGCGCTTCGGCGATTGCGTAACCTGTCGCGAGGATCAGGATCATCTGCAACGCGAAGCCGAGAATGTTGAATGTGCCGCCGTACCAGGAAGTCAGCAACGTCGGCACGGAGGCGTGCGGCGCGAACGCAAAGGCCAGCAGACTGACCACCACCGTCAAGCCAATTGAAAGCACGAACGGGTCCGGCATCACCTGTTCGAATATATAAACGAGGCCGCCTACGACGCCCTGCCGAGGCGCGGCCGTGTCCGTCACTGTGCCCCCGTAACCCTTCTTTTCCATGGTCTCGCTCCGCTGATACGCGGGCGTCGGTTGCTCACGCAACCCGACGCCAATCCGATAAATACAGTTCGCTTACGCGCAGCGATTTGCTGCGACGACGAAACATAATCGAATTTGGAATTTCATGTTTTTTCGCGGGACAGGTGGCCGTTTTCGCGAAAAGGATTCGGAGGAGGGACACGCCTGAAGCAGATCGGCTGGCAGCGTTGTCGCGATGCGCGAGCTGCATCAATTTCAACGCAGGGGGAGGGGTAGAAGAGTTAAAGATTTCGTGGCCGTGAACCGGAGGAGCGCGTCGGGTGTGAGACACCGGAAGAGACGGCGGGAAGCTTCGATTCGTTTTTAATTGGCGAAATCTACAATGCGCTGCTGGCCCTTCATTCCATCCACCGGACATCGAGCAGATAAAACAGAAGGCCAGCTTCAACCCGACTGTCAGACCTTGCGCAGGTCCTGACCCGTCGACAACATCCGCTCCACATACCGCGCAATCAGATCGATCTCCAGATTCACCTTCGCCCCTACGCGCAGATGCTTAAGCGCAGTCACCTCGACCGTGTGCGGAATCAGGTTGATCGAAAACTCGCACCCATCGTCACGATCCTTCACCGAATTGACGGTCAGACTCACGCCGTTGACCGTGACCGATCCTTTAAACGCGAGATAGCGGCCAATCTCACGCGGCGCGAGCACGCGCAATTCGTGCGACTCGCCAACCGGCGCGAAATGCGTAACGGTACCCAGTCCGTCGACGTGACCGGACACGATATGTCCGCCCAGCCGGTCGTGCGCACGCAGCGCCTTCTCCAGATTGACCTCGCCGGGTTCGCCAAGACCTGCCGTGCAATTGAGACTTTCGCGCGACACATCGACTTCGAACGAATGCGCGGTCTTCGCAACCACCGTCATGCACGCGCCCTGGATCGTGATGCTGTCGCCCAGTTGCACGTCGCCGAGATCGAGGCCGCCGGCTTCGACGTTCAGGCGCACGCCCGCGTCGCCATCCGCGCCCAGAGGCTTGACTGATTCGATGCGGCCCACTGCCGCGACGATTCCTGTAAACATCGTGCTAGTCCTTGATCAATTCGAAACGGGGGAGGACGCGGGATCGTCGCCGGGTTCTGCGGGGCTGGCTTGCGACGCCGCCAGAGGCGCAAAGCGCGCGAGAATCCGCAGATCGTCGCCGATCCGGTCCACTGCGTGAAAATTCAGTTTGACGCGGCCTTCGAGCGTGTCGGGTGCGTGCAGGTTGAACATGCTCATCGAGTCCATGCCGAGCAGGTTCGGCGCGAGATACACGAGCAGTTCGTCGACGCAACCTTCGCGCAGCAGCGAGCCGTTCAGTTTATAGCCCGCCTCGACGTGCAATTCGTTCACGTTGCGTTCGCCGAGCGCCTTCAGCATGCCGGGCAGATCGACCTTGCCGGCCGCGTTCGCCATCTGCACGATCTCGGCGCCACGGTCGCGCAATGCATTGGCGCGGTCGGTGTGACGCTGGTCGAGATTGCCGCAGAAAATCAGCGTGGGCGCACCGGCCAGAATCTGCGCGTCCGGCGGCACATCGAGCTGACTGTCGATCAACACGCGTTGCGGCTGACGCGGCGTATCGACCGCGCGCACGGTCATGCGCGGATTGTCTTCCCTGACCGTGCCGATGCCCGTCAGAATCGCCGATGCGCGAGCGCGCCACGCGTGACCATCCGCGCGTGCCGCTTCGCCGGTGATCCATTGGCTGACGCCCGACGGCAAACCGGTGCGACCGTCGAGCGACGCCGCGACTTTCATGCGAACCCACGGACGGCCGCGCGTCATCCGAGACACGAAGCCGATGTTCAGTTCGTGCGCTTCCTGCGCAAGCAGGCCGCAACGCACTTCGATGCCGGCGTCGCGCAGCATCTTCAGCCCACGCCCGGACACCTGCGGATTCGGATCTTCCATCGCCGCGACGACGCGCGCGACCTGCGCTTCGATCAGCGCGTTCGCGCACGGCGGGGTGCGGCCGAAATGGCTGCACGGTTCGAGCGTCACGTAAGCAGTAGCGCCGCGCAGATCATGGCCGCGCGAGCGCGCGTCCTTCAACGCGCGAACCTCGGCGTGATCCTGACCGGCCGGTTGCGTGAAGCCTTCGCCGATCACCTCGCCATTCTTGACGAGCACGCAACCCACGCGCGGATTCGGGTCGGTGGTGTACATGCCGCGCTTGGCCAACGCGAGCGCGCGTTCCATATGGACGAAATCGGTTTGCGAAAACATCGGTGTCCGGTCGGGTGCGGTGGCTAGACTAGGTAGAGCTTCGTATTCAGCAAGGTGCGGCTCGCGCCGCGTTTCTTCAACCCGCGAGCGACGCGAATGCGCTGCGCGCTGCGTCGATCGTCGCGTCGATGATCGCGTCGTCGTGCGCGCTCGACACGAAGCCCGCTTCATACGCCGACGGCGCGAAGTACACGCCCGCGTCGAGCATCTTGTGGAAGAACGCGTTGAAGCGCGGCACGTCGCTCTTCGTGACATCGGCGAAGCTGCCCGGAACCGAGTCCGTAAAGTAGATGCCGAACATGCCGCCGAGCGAATCCGCCGAGAACGGCACCTTCGCTTCGCGTGCGACTTGCGACAGACCTTGCGCGAGACGGGCGGTGCGCGCGGCCAGCGTGTCGTAGAAGCCCGGCGCCTGGATCAGTTGCAGCGTCTTCAGACCGGCGGCCACCGCGATCGGATTGCCCGACAGCGTGCCCGCCTGATACACGCCGCCGAGCGGCGCGAGGTGAGCCATGATGTCGCGACGTCCGCCGAACGCTGCGGCCGGCATGCCGCCGCCGATCACCTTGCCCAGACACGTCAGGTCCGGCGTGATGTCGTACACCTCTTGCGCGCCGCCGAGCGCCACGCGGAAACCGCACATCACTTCGTCGAAAATCAGCACCGAGCCGTACTCGGTGCACAGACGGCGCAACGCCTGCAGGAATTCGGGCGTGGCGCGCACGAGGTTCATGTTGCCCGCCACCGGCTCGACGATCACCGACGCGATCTCGTTGCCGAACGCCTTGAACGCCTCTTCGAGTTCGGCGACGTTGTTGTATTCGAGGACCGTGGTGTGCTTCGCGATGTCGACCGGCACGCCTGCCGAGGTCGGATTGCCGAAGGTCAGCAGACCCGAACCGGCCTTGACCAGCAGGCTGTCGGCATGACCGTGATAGCAGCCTTCGAATTTGACGATACGGCTGCGATTCGTGAAGCCGCGCGCGAGACGCAGCGCGCTCATGGTCGCTTCAGTGCCGCTCGACACCATGCGGACCTGTTCGATCGACGGCACCAGCTTGCAGATTTCCTCGGCGATTTCCACTTCAGATTCGGTCGGCGCGCCGAACGAGAAGCCGTTGCCCAGCACGCGCTGCACCGCCTCCAGCACTTCGGGATGGACGTGGCCGAGGATCATCGGGCCCCACGAGCCGATGTAGTCGATATAGCGCTGACCGTCCGCGTCCCAGAAGTACGGGCCTTGAGCGCGCTCGACGAAACGCGGCGTGCCGCCGACGGAACGGAAAGCGCGGACCGGCGAGTTCACGCCACCCGGGATGGTGCGTTGCGCGCGTTCGAAGAGGATTTCGTTATTGGACATGGCGATGGCTGAATAGAGGTTGCGCAGCGGCGCGGGTTGCCGGTCGGCGTTTTGCGACGCTGGGATAGGTGGAGAAATTGTACCGGAGTCAGCGTCAACGGGTTTTGCGGGCGGGCTTGCCCGGGTCGGCTGTGGCGGTCGTATTCGCGGCCTTGCTCGTGGCTTTGCTGTGGGCCTTGTGCGCTGTGACTTTGCTGGAGTGCGTCGGGCCTGTCTGCGGGACTGGCGGTGAGACGGGCGGCGGCTTGCGCGTTCCGGTCAGCTCGCGCCAGCGCTTTTCCAGCGCGCCTTCCGCGAGCGGTTTGATCACCGTGCCGGAGCTTTGCGCATCCCATGTCTGCACCGAGAACGGGTGCACGCGCAACGCTTCACGCGGAATCACCGGCGCCTGATGCGCGTCGACCAGCCAGTCGTAGACGAAATCGATACACAGGCGATAACCGCGTTTGGTCGCTGCGTCCGGAACCTCGTACGGCGCGCGCGTCACGTAGCCGGAGCCGAAGATGCCTTTCGGTTCCTGCGCGACGCGGTGCAGGAACACCCGGTCGCCCGGCAGGATGCTGCGTGCGAATCCGCAGCCCCACACGTCGGGCACCGCGACGCCGGAGGCCACGCGTTTCGCGACGTCGGCCAACTCGGGCCACGGCCACTTCTTGGGGCTCCAGATCAGCAGGAAGGCGGTCATTGCAGGTCGATACAGAATGGTGGACGGGGTGCCGCGAATACCTTCGTCCGCGGCCCGCAGGGTTCAGGCGGCAGCTTAACCGATCGACCGCGCGGCCGCCGCGGCCAGTTGACGCTGCGCGCTCTGACGCGCAGGAGCGCAGCGCGGCAAGGCGAGGCGAGGCGAGGCAAGGCAAGGCGAGGCAAGGCAAGGCAAGGCAAGGCAAGGCGAGGCAAGGCAAGGCAAGGCGCGCTCGGGTGGATTAACCGTCGCGTACAATCGGGCCTTCAGCTTGTCGCTTTCCCGTTCCACCGTTCGTGCCGACGATGACGGCGCGGCGCTTCATCCGGATTCCCGATTTCCATGTCTCACGTCACCCAGAGCCGGCCCGATGGCCGGCTGATCCTGTTGCTCGGTGCGCTTGCCGCATGCGGGCCGATTTCCATCGACATGTACCTGCCGAGCCTGCCGACCATCGCGCAGGCCTTCGCGATCAGCACGGGCGCGGCGCAAACCACGCTCACCAGTTTCATGTTCGGCTTTTCGATCGGCATGCTGCTGTACGGACCGCTGTCGGATACGTATGGACGGCGGCCGGTGCTGCTCGGCGGCATCATCATGTATGCGCTGGCGAGCGTGGCGTGCGCGCTGTCGTTTTCGATCGGCTCGCTGGTGACGTTCCGCTTCGTGCAGGCGCTAGGTGCGGGCGCGGCTTCGGTGCTCGCGCGTGCGATTGCGCGCGATGCGTATGGTCCGACCGACGCCGCCCGCGTGCTGTCGATGCTGGCCATCGTCACGTCGATCGGTCCGTTGCTTGCGCCGTTGATCGGCGGACAGTTGCTGCTGATCGGCGGCTGGCGCGTGGTGTTCGTCGTGCTGACGCTGTTCGGTTCGGTGTGCGCGGTGACCGCGTTTCTGAAGGTGCCGGAGACCTGGCCGCCTGAAAAGCGCGCGCAGTCCGCGTTGCTGAAGTCGTTCGGCGCGTACGGCAGATTGCTGCGCGATCCGGTCGCGTGGGGACACATGTTGTGCGGCGGGATGGCGTTTGCGTCGATGTTCGCTTACATCACCGCGACGCCTTTCGTGTACATCGAATATTTCCACGTATCGGCGCAGCATTACGGCTTTTTGTTCGCGCTGAATATCGTCGGCATCATGTTCGGCAATTTCATGAATACGCGGCTCGTCGGCCGGCTCGGCGCGCTGCGGATCATTTCGTTCGCGGCCACCGTCAGTTGCGTGGCGTCGCTATTCGTGAGCTTTGTCTCGCTGACAGGGCTGGGCGGATTGTGGTCGATCGTGTTCGGGCTGTTCTTCGTGGTCGGCGTCGTGGGGGTGTTATCCGCAAACTGCACGACCGATCTGATGCACCGTTATCCGATGAATGCGGGTGCAGCGGCCGCCGTATTCGGCGCGGTGCAACTCGCGCTCGGCGCGTTGTCGAGCCTCGCGGTCGGGCTCTGGCAGGACGGCTCGCCCAAAGGGATGGGCATCGTCGTGGGCGTCGCGGGCGTGCTGTGTTACGTCGGGCGAATCCTGGTAATCAGATGGCACGGGGCCAAAGCGCCCGTCGCCGCGGTTTGAACGCTGGCCTTTTCCGTGTTCGCGCGCCTACCACAGGCGGGTAGCGCGCGTGCATCCGGCGCGTCTGCGGAAAACACCAGGTGTTGCGTCCGCGCGACCGTGCGCGGCAAATTGCATTGCTATGATGGAGTCACTGTTCCTCGGAGCGGCAATCATGGCGATCAGAGATTTGATGAACGGCGAACGGCAACATGCTGCTTTCGCCGAAGCGCAAAAGCTGGCTGACAGCGGCGTCTATCACGATTACACGGACATCGAATATGTGCTGCGCTTTGATTACGGTTTGTCGGATGTGTCGGCACTCCTCGACAGCCAGTTGATGCATCGCGACCTGAATCGCCGTTGCGCCGACGCGCGCGAGAAGCTGGATCTGCTTAGCGTGTGATGGAGGCTGCGTCGAGCGATAAGGCGGCTTCGTCTATCGAAGCGGCTCTGGGCGCACTGAGCGCTGAGTCGTGCATCGCCTGATGTTCCATGCATTGAAGCCGCGCGCTTTGAGCGACCATGGCCGCATCCCGCATTCGATTCCGGTAATGCTGGCGTTTTCGTAGAAGCGAGCATGCCATGTGCGCTGCGTCGTTTCGCGTGCAGCGATATGCTGCTGACTCCCCGTCACCTTTTGGAGTGGTACCGATGGCTGGTAGTCAGAACGAATCGCGTCTGCCGCACATGGAGAATCCCGCTACGCTGGCAAAGCCCGGCGGTCATTACAGTCATGTGGCAGTCGCAAATGGCTTTGCTTTTGTCTCCGGGCAATTGCCTATCGATGCACAAGGCGTGAAGCTGGCCGACTCGTCGTTCGAGGTTCAGGCCGAGCAGGTGCTGGCCAATGTGCGAGCCGCTCTCGAAAGCGCGGGTAGCAGCATCGCGCAACTGGTGCAGGTGCGCGTCTATATCGTCGATGTCGAGAACTGGGCGAGCTTCAATCAGATCTACGCGAAGTGGGCAGGGGACGCGCGGCCGGCCCGTGCCGTCGTGCCGGTTCCGCAATTGCACTACGGTTTCAAGATCGAGGTCGAGGCGACCGCGGTTGTTTAAGTGCGCTTGATGCGTCCCATGCGTCTAGTGCACCACCAGCCCGTTGAACTGCGCATTTCCCACGCCGCCCGCGATATTCACGCCGACGTTCCCACTCACCGCAGCCATGGCGCCTGTGCCGATTTCGGCGATGGCGCTGCCGGTCATCCGCGTGACTGCGTGGATGCTTTGCTGTGTGGCGATTTCCGCTTGCGGCGTCGTGATCAGCGCGATCTGGTTTGTCTGCGCGTTCAGCGCGCCTGCCGCCAGGTTGACGCCGATATTCCCGCTCGCGCCGCGCAGCGCGTCCGCACCCACGGTCGCGGACGAGGCCCCCGCCTTTACGCTGCCGGTTATGTCCTGCAACGTGGATAATTTTGCTGCGCCGAATACGGCGGAGCTGTCGTCGTCGGACGATGCGGCCGGCATTCCCGCAATCGCCGACGATGCGCCCAAACATGCTGCGACCCAGATCACTGCGTTGGTTATCGAACGGACTTTCATGAGCGTCTCCTGGCGCGTGCGGATAGTTTTGATATCGACCGCGAAATGGAGAGTTGAAGGGAGGGCTTTCACCGAGTTGAAAGGTGCTGCGCGGCAAACGCGTGTTCGATGAAAAAGGCCGTGATGCCGACGTAATTCATGGGGCGCGCAACCTTCTGCTGATCGAATTCGGCCAACACGGGCGGCAGAGGTGCGATTGTCTGGCCAGAATCGGGATCGTTCAGGTCAGCAGATCGCAGCGGGTTTCAACCCGTCATGCCGCGTGGCGGGTTAAATGTGCGGCCAAAAAACAAAAACCCCGCAAACCGTTGAGTTCGCGGGGTTTTGTAGTGTGTTTGGCGGAGGCGGTGAGATTCGAACTCACGGAAAGATTGCTCCTTCGCCGGTTTTCAAGACCGGTGCCTTAAACCGCTCGGCCACACCTCCAAGCCTTAAATTGTAACCTGAAAAAACCTCGCAGCGGAACTCCGTCGACCCGCAATTACTGCGGATCTTTCAGAAACAGTTCTTGCAGATCGTTCAGGAACGCCTGGCCAAGCGGCGTCGGCGCAATTTTTTCGTGGTCGCGCGTGATCAGTTTGCGGCGCTCGGCTTCCTGCAAAGCCGGTTCGATCGACGTCATCGACAGACCCGTGCGCTCGATGAACCGATGCACCGGAAAGCCTTCCACAAGCCGCAGCGCGTTCAGCATGAACTCGAACGGCAGATCGCGCGGTCCGACTTCGTGTTCTTCCTGCACGGCGGTGCCGGCTTTGGCCTGTTCGATAAACGTAGTGGGGTGCTTGTACCGCACCTGACGCAGCACGCGATTCGGAAACGACAGCTTCGTATGCGCGCCTGCGCCGATGCCGAGGTAGTCGCCGAAACGCCAGTAGTTCAGATTGTGCCTGCTCTGCCGATGCGGCTGCGCATACGCCGACACCTCGTAGCGCCCGTAACCGGCGGCCACCGTGCGTTCGTGAATCCAGTCCTGCATGTCGGCGGATGCATCGTCGTCGGGCAACGCGGGCGGAAATTTCGCGAACAGCGTGTTTGGTTCGAGCGTCAGGTGATACAGCGACAAATGCGGCGGCGCGAACGACAACGCCGTTTCGATATCGGCCTGGCATTCGGCGAGCGTTTGCCCCGGCAGCGCGAACATCAGGTCGAGATTGAAGTTGTCGAACGTGGTCGACGCGACTTCGACCGCGTGACGCGCCTGCGCCGAGTCGTGAATCCGCCCGAGCGCTTTCAGATGCGCTTCGTTGAAACTCTGAATGCCGACCGACAACCGGTTCACGCCGCTCGCCCGGAACTGCGCGAACTTGTCGGCTTCGAACGTGCCGGGGTTGGCTTCGAGCGTGATTTCGGCGTCGGCGTCGAGCGGCAGCAGCGCGCGTATGTCCGACAGCATCCGGTCGAGCCCCGCCGCCGACAGCAGGCTCGGTGTGCCGCCGCCAATGAACACCGTATGCACCTGGCGTCCCCAGATCAACGGGAGTGCCAGTTCGAGATCGGCCCGCAACGCGTCGAGATAGTCGTTCTCCGGGAACGTGTCGCCTTTCCACTCATGCGAGTTGAAATCGCAATACGGACACTTGCGCACGCACCACGGAAAGTGCACGTACAGCGCCAACGGCGGCAGCGACGTCAGCCGGATGCTGCCCGGCGACGTGAATGCCTTGATGACGCCGTTGCCGATATCGGCGGGCGCTGGCTTGATCGGAATCACGCTTCCTCCGTGAGCCGCGCGAGCAGTTGACTCAACGCAATCGCGCGATGGCTGCTGGCGTTTTTCACCACCGGTTCCAATTCGGCCGCGCTCGCGTTCAGCGACGGCAGGAAGAAGTACGGGTCGTAGCCGAAGCCGTTCTCGCCGCGCGGAGCGTCGAGAATTTCGCCATGCCAGCGACCTTCGGCGATCAGCGGCTCGGGGTCGTCCGCGTGACGCACGAACACCAGCACGCAGAAGTAGTAGCCCCGGCGGTCGCTTGCGTCCTGCAATTCGGCAACCAGGCGCGCGTTATTCGCCGCGTCGCTTTTCTCGCCGCCCGCGAGTTGCGCGAAACGCGCCGAGTAGACGCCCGGCGCACCGCGCAGCGCGCGAACGCAGAGACCGGAGTCGTCGGCGAGTGCGGGCAGGCCGGTGAGCTTCGCCGCATGACGCGCTTTGGTCAACGCGTTTTCGACGAACGTGGGATACGGCTCCTCCGCTTCCGGCACGTTCAACGCGCCCTGCGGAATCAGTTCGATGCCGGCCGCGCCGAGCAGCGCCGCGAACTCGCGCAGCTTGCCCGCGTTGTTCGACGCAAGCACGACTTTCTTCAACGGAGCGTCCGCCAGATTCGCGCCGCCGTTGTGGCTAACCTCACTCACTCTTTTGCTCCAGCGCTGCTTTCTGCATGCCGATCAGCGTGTTGATGCCGTCGCTTGCCAGATCGAGCAGCGCGTTCATTTCGTCGCGCGAGAAGGGCACGCCTTCGGCAGTGCCCTGGATTTCGACGAAGCCGCCCGCGCCCGTCATCACGACGTTCATGTCGGTGTCGCACTGCGAGTCTTCGTCGTAGTCGAGATCGAGCACCGGCAGGCCGTCGTACACGCCGACCGAAATCGCGGCGACGTAGTCGGTGATCGGCGAGCTTTCGATGCGGCCCGTGGCCAGCAACTTCGCGACTGCATCATGGGCGGCCACGAAGGCGCCGGTGATGCTGGCGGTGCGCGTGCCGCCGTCGGCCTGGATCACGTCGCAATCGATATGCAGCGTACGCGCGCCGAGTTTCTCGAGATCGAACACCGAGCGCAGCGCACGGCCGATCAGGCGCTGGATTTCCTGCGTACGGCCGGTCTGCTTGCCGCGTGCCGCTTCACGGTCGCTGCGGGTATGCGTGGCGCGCGGCAGCATGCCGTATTCGGCGGTGAGCCAGCCCTGGCCGCGATCGCGCAGAAACGACGGCACGCTCTCTGCGATGCTCGCCGTGCAGATGACCTTGGTATCGCCGAATTCGACCAGCACCGAGCCTTCCGCGTGCTTCGTGTAATGGCGCGTGATGCGCACGTCGCGCAGCTGATTGGCCAGGCGGCCGCTGGGGCGTTGGGTGTCGTTGGTCATGTTGGGATCGGTCTGGAGAAATGCGGAGGAAAAGCGCAATTTTACAGCCGATCGGGCGCAGCGGTGAGCCGCGGTCGTCTGCGCGCCGTGCCGGTCAATGTCGACGCGCGGCGGTGGCTGACAGTGCGAGGGAAGCGCGAAGCCGACGAAGTGTGTTCCACGACGCTCGACAACGTCAGTGACGCACCCGACACAAACGCGCGCTCGCCCGCATGTGCGCTCGCTTTCGGCAGGGTGCATCCGGCAAAAATGGGATAATACGGATTCTCCGCCCCGCGTCTCGTACACGCCGGGCGATTCATCTCTTCGGCGGGCCTTCAGCACCCGTCCACAATCGCGAGAATTACGATGATCTACAGCATGACTGGCTATGCGAGCGCCACGCGCGAACTCGTCGCGGCCTCGGGTACAGGCGGCGTGAGCGTGTCGGTCGAACTGCGCACGGTGAACTCGCGCTTTCTCGATCTGAACTTCCGTATGCCGGAAGACGTGCGCGTCTGCGAACCGACGTTGCGCGAAATGCTGATGCACAAACTGTCGCGCGGCAAGGTGGATATCCGTATCAATCTGCAACGCAGCGAGCAGTCGGCCAACGCGGGCTCGGTCAATACCGAGGCGCTGAAGCAACTGGCGCTGCTCGAACGCACGGTGTTGTCCACTTTCCCGGAAGCGGGCCGTTTGCGCACCGGCGAAATTCTGCGCTGGCCCGGCGTGCTCGCCGAAAGCGGTGTGGCGCCGGACGTGCTGCGCGACGCAGTGCTCGCGTGCGGCAAGCAGGCCATTGCCGACCTGATCGACGTGCGTGCGCGTGAGGGCGCGCAACTGGCGACCATGCTGATCGCCAACGTCACCGAAATGGAAGCGATTGTCACGAAGATCACGCCGCTCGTGCCGGAGTTGATCGCGAAGCATCAGCAAAAGATTGTCGAACGCCTGCAGGAAGCGCTTGGCATCGCCGCGCCGGAATCGGCCGCGACGACCGTCTCGCGTGAAGAAATCAACGAGCGGATTCGCCAGGAAGTGACGATGTACGGCATCCGTATCGACATCGCCGAAGAACTGACGCGGCTCACGGCTCACCTGAACGAAACGCGTCACGTGATCGAGAAGGGCGGCAAGGTCGGCAAGCGCCTCGACTTCATGATGCAGGAGCTGAATCGCGAAGCGAACACGCTCGGCTCGAAGGCGGCGGCGAAGGAACTCGCCGATTCGTCGATGACCCTGAAGCTGCTCATCGAACAGATGCGCGAGCAAGTACAGAATCTGGAATAAAGCTGGAGCACCCACACATGACCGACCACACACGCGAAAGCGGCGCACCGCGCAACCCGTACGCCGGCGCTTATCCCGGCAACCTGTTCATGGTCGTCGCGCCGTCGGGCGCGGGCAAGTCGACGCTCGTGAACGCATTGCTCGCAGGCGACGACGCGATCCGTCTGTCGATTTCGTACACGACGCGCCCGCCGCGTCCGAAGGAACAGGACGGCGAGCACTATCACTTCACCACCGTCGACGACTTCATGAAACGTCACGACGAAGGCGAATTCCTGGAAAGCGCGGAAGTGCATGGCAACTACTACGGCACGTCGCGCGTGTGGATTCAGGAGCAGATGAAAAGCGGCCATGACGTGCTGCTCGAAATCGACTGGCAGGGTGCGCAGCAGGTGAAGAAGCAGTTTCATAACGCGGTCGAAATTTTCATCTTGCCGCCGTCGCTCGACGCGCTCGAAGAGCGTCTGAAAAAGCGCGGCCAGGACGAGCCGAACGTGATCACGCGACGCCTGCTGGCAGCCGGCAGCGAGATGGCGCACGCGGCCGAAGCGGAGTACGTCGTGATCAACGAAAACTTCGATCGCGCGTTGAGCGAACTGCAATGTCTCGTCGCCGCAACGCGTTCGCGCTTCGCGTCGCAATACGCGCGCCACACGCAGCTTTTCGTGCAGCTCGGGATTCATCTGCCGCACGCGTGAGCTTGGGCGTTGTGTCGAGCACATAAGGTAGAATAAGCAACATACTGAGAAGGAACCCAACATGGCCCGCATTACCGTCGAAGACTGCCTCAAACAGATCCCGAATCGTTTCGAACTCGCGCTCGCCGCGACCTATCGCGCGCGTCAGCTCGCTCAAGGCCACACGCCGAAGATCGAAAGCCGCGACAAGCCCACCGTCGTCGCACTGCGCGAAATTGCAGCCGGCCAGGTTGGCGTCGAAATGCTGAAGAAGGTGCCGGTTTAACCTGCACGGTTTCGTTTTCGACGCATTGTCGCGAGTTGTCGCGAGTTGTCGATTTGCTGCACCTGTCACACGTTTTAGCTTCACTTCATTGTTTTAACGCGCAGACCCAGGCGTCCAACCCCAACCCGCTACGGAGGCGACCATGAGTGCTACCCCGCCCACCGCTACGGAAGTGGATCACGACGCCGACTCTCCCTCGTCTGCGCGCAAATATATCGACGCGGTCCTCGAACAGTCGTTCCGCCATCTGTTCGGGCCAACCGCCACGCCGGAGCAACCGCGCCGGCATGACGTCGTCTCCATTGCCAAACTGACCTCGCTCCTTTCCGGCTATCTTCAGCCGGAAGAGATCAAGGACATCAAGGCGGCTTTCCATTTCAGCGACGAAGCCCACCTCGGCCAGTACCGCCAGAGCGGCGAGCCTTACATTACGCATCCGGTAGCGGTTGCGGAAATGTGCGCCGGCTGGAATCTGGACGCCCAGGCCATCATGGCAGCGCTGCTGCATGACGTGATGGAAGACCAGGGCGTGACCAAGGCCGAACTCGCCGAGCGATTCGGCGCGAAGGTCGCAGAACTGGTCGACGGTTTGTCGAAGCTGGACAAGATGGAGTTTCGCAATCGCGAGGAAGCGCAGGCGGAAAACTTCCGCAAGATGCTGCTCGCGATGGCGCGCGACGTCCGCGTGATTCTGGTGAAGCTCGCCGACCGGCTGCACAACATGCGCACGCTCGGCGCGGTGCCGCCGGCCAAGCGCCGTCGCGTGGCGCGCGAGACGCTCGATATCTACGCGCCCATCGCGCACCGGCTTGGCCTGAACAATACCTATCGCGAACTGCAAGACCTGAGCTTCGCGAACTTCAATCCGCATCGGTACGCTACGCTCGAAAAGGCCGTCAAGTCGGCTCGCGGCAACCGGCGCGAGGTGGTGGGCAAGATTCTGGAGTCGGTGCAGCGCGCAATCGCCGACGCGAAGATCGACGCCGAAGTCACGGGCCGCGAGAAAACCATCTTCAGTATCTACAAGAAGATGCGCGACAAGCAGTTGTCGTTCTCGCAAGTGCTCGACGTGTACGGTTTCCGCGTGGTGGTCGAGAGTGCGCTGGAGTGCTACACCTGCATCGGTGCGCTGCATGCGTTGTACAAGCCTGTGCCGGGCAAGTTCAAAGACTACATCGCAATTCCGAAGGTCAACGGTTATCAGTCGCTGCACACCACGCTGGTCGGCCCGTTCGGTGCGCCGATCGAGTTCCAGGTACGCACGCGCAAGATGCACGAGATCGCCGAAGCCGGCGTGGCCGCGCACTGGCTGTACAAGAACGGCAGTGCCGACCTGAACGATGTGCAGAAACGCGCGCATCAATGGTTGAAGTCGTTGCTCGACATTCAGAGCGAAGCAGGCGATTCGAGCGAATTCCTCGAGCACGTCAAGATCGACCTGTTCCCGGACGCGGTCTACGTGTTCACGCCGAAGTCGAAAATCATGGCGCTGCCGCGCGGCGCCACCGCACTCGATTTCGCGTATTCGATCCACAGCGACCTGGGCAATCAGTGCGTCGCCGTCAAGATCAATAACGAATTGCTGCCATTGCGTACCGAGTTGAAGAGCGGCGATATCGTCGAAGTCATTACCGCGCCGTATTCGAAGCCGAATCCTGCGTGGCTCGGTTTTGTGCGCAGCGGCAAGGCGCGTTCGGCAATCCGCCATTATCTGAAGACAATGCGCCTGAACGAGTCCGTGCAGCTCGGCGAGCGTCTGGTCGATCAGGCGCTGAAGAGCTACGGTTTCGCGTTGTCGGACGTTACGCCGGAAGCGTGGGAAAAGCTCGTGCAGTGGACGGGCAACAAGAATCGCCAGGAAATTTTCGCGGACATCGGCTTGGGCCGGCGTGTCGCGGCGGTGATGGCCAAGCGCATCGAAGTGCTGATGAGCGGCCGCGACGCCGACGACGACGGCTCGCGTTCCGGTTCGAATGCGCCGCATGCGCCGCCGGTCGTGATCACCGGCACCGAAGGTATGTCGGTGCAACTGTCTGCATGCTGCCGTCCGATTCCGGGCGACGACATCATGGGCTACATCGGCATCGGCCTTGGCATGGCGATCCACACAACGGATTGCCGCGTCGCGCAGCGCATCCACAAGCGCGATCCGGGTCGCTGGATCGACGTGGCATGGGCGCCGCAACCGGGGCGTCTGTTCGACGTCGCGGTGAAGGTGCTGGTCAAGAATACCAAGGGCGTGTTTGCCCGCGTGGCTGCCGACATCACGTCGGCGGACGCGAACATCGTCCACATTGCGATGGACGAAGACCTGTCGCAGGAATCCACGGTGCTGCGCTTCGTGATCCAGGTCAGCGACCGCGTCCATCTGGCCAATGTGATGCGCCGGGTCCGCACGAATCCGGACGTCATGCGTATTGCGCGTGAGCGGCCGAGCGAGGAGGGGCATCACCGTCACGATGGCGGGATGCGAATCGATCGCGAGAGGGCGGACTACTGATCGTCCGAGATAAAAATCCGGGCTCGTTTTAGCGTGCCCGGATTTTTTTTCCTTCGTTTTTTCCAGCGCGCAGCTTTTCTCTGATCTGAACGCTCCGGTTGCAAGCGGGTCTCACCTGAAATTTCCAGGAGAACGCGTATGAACGTAGCCGACCTCGATGACATGGCGCTCGATTATTGGGTCGCCCGCAGCCTGCACGACTTCGTGCGCGAAATCTATTTCACCGACAGTGGCGAAACTGTCGCGATTCGCGGCAATGACCGAGGTCGTCCATGGGATGGAAGGTTCACGCCGTCCACGTCATGGGAGGCGGCCGGCGCGGTGCTGGAGCGCGCCCAGCGACTGGAAATGCACGAGCGGACCGAAGCCGACGCGGCATATTGCGTGGCGACGTTTGAGAGCAGTCATCGGACGGCAGAAGGTCGCGGTGACTCGCTGCGTGTGGCTTTGCTCAGGGCGTTTGTCGCAAGCCGGTTTGGCGCGAGCGTGGAAGAGGTGTTTCGCGAGCCGCAAGCGTTGGCGGGCGACCGGGTTCATCGGATCGGCGAGCCGTTGCCGTACGGTTCGGTCGAAGACGTTCCGAACCCCGATGGGCAGATTGGTGATATTCAATCACCGCCACGGTAACGGTGCCCGGAATCGCCAGTGAGCGCGATAGGGCAACGCGCTTCCTCTGCTAATGGCATGCGCAAAAGCGTCGAACAAAAAACAAAGGGCCTTCCGATCGGAAGGCCCTTCATAGGTGGTGCGGCTGGCAGGATTCGAACCCACGACCCCTTGGTTCGTAGCCAAGTACTCTATCCAACTGAGCTACAGCCGCACGCAAAACGGTAATGCATTACTGCAATGAAACTTGGGTGATGCCGAGGACTTTCTGGAAGAAAACCCTCAAATTAGTTGGTGCGGCTGGCAGGATTCGAACCCACGACCCCTTGGTTCGTAGCCAAGTACTCTATCCAACTGAGCTACAGCCGCACACAGAAACGAGATTATAGCCAATGGTTTTGGAAAATGGAAGCCTGTAACTGCGATTTGTCTCAAGGCCCTGATCGTGTACCCTTGATAGGCAGTCGTTTGCCGCTGTCAATGCACCATCAGCACCATCTGGATCATCATGAACAAGGCCTTTGTCAAAGAGTCGAGTGAAGAGAATGACGACGATCTCGACGTCGCCCAGCCGGAAATCCCTGCGGGTACCAAGAACTACATCACGCCGGCCGGCTATCGGCGCATGCGTGATGAGCTGTTGCATCTGATCGACGTCGAGCGGCCGGAAGTGGTGAGGCTCGTGTCGTGGGCGGCGTCGAACGGCGACCGCTCGGAAAACGGCGATTACATCTATGGCAAACGCCGTTTGCGCGAAATTGACCGGCGAATCCGCTTTCTGACCAAGCGGCTCGACCTTGCCGAGATTGTCGACAGCAGCAAACAGGAGAATATCGATCAGGTTTTCTTTGGCGCGACCGTCGACTATTCGACCGAAGACGGCGAGGACCGTACGGTGACGATCGTCGGTGTCGACGAGGTCGATCTGGATATTGGCTACGTGAGCTGGATTTCGCCGATTGCGCGCGCGCTGCTAAAAGCAAAGGTCGGCGACACTGTGACGTTGTACACGCCGGCCGGCCCGCAGCCGATCGATATCATCGACGTCAAATATCCGCCGCCTGATCCGGGCGGCTGAAGGGCGTCCGCGCATCGAGCGTATCGAGCGGGAAAAACACAAAAAACCACGCCAATCAAACCGTCTCGATCAGGTCGGATTCTTCGCGCAGAGCAGGGTGCTCTCCAGCGCCTGCCGGTGATTCCGCCAACAGCGCGCGCACCTGCTCCAGCACGCCATTGCGCTTCCAGGTCAAATACCTCGCATAGCAGGTCTGCTGCGGCGGAAAGTGCGTGGGCAGGTACATCCAGCGCTCGCCGGTACGCTCGATCCACAGAATGGCATCGATGACAGCGCGCGAGTCGGCGGCCGGTCGGCCGGTGGCCTTTTGCGCGCCCGGTTGCGAAAACAGGTGTTGAATGCACGCCCATTCGACGTCTGACAGCCGGTTCATCTTTGTCTCCTCCTCGAATTGTGCGACGCGACATTAAAAAAGGCGCCGCGGACGGCGCCTTCGACCCGGCGAGTTGTCTCGCGGGTTTTTAGAAGCGGTGACGCAGACCTGCAGTCACGGCAATCTGTTTGTTGCTGCTCGACGCGGAGCCGAGGCCATTGATATTGGCGTCGACAATCGCGCCCTCGTTGGTTTGCTGATAGACGCCTTGCAGATACACGTCCGTCCGCTTGGACAGCGCGTAGGCCGTTTGCAGATTGAACTGGTTCCAGTGCGGACTCGTGCCGGCCAGGCTTCCGCGGGTGTAGGTGTAGGCGCCCGCGATGCTGACCGCTGGCGTCAAAGAGTAGCGCGCGTTGGCTTCAAAATTCTGGAAGCGCGCGCTGTTGCTGGGAAAGCCAATCCCGCCCGATTCACCCGACGCCCCCGCGCCGATGCCTACGAGGCTGCCCAGGTTCGTCTGCGAATAGACGAGGCCGAGAGTAGCCGGCCCAATCGCGTAGTTCGCGCCCGCGCCCCACGTTTGCTGGCGGCCGGCGAAGAACGTGTTGTCGCCGTTGACCGCACCACCCGAGTTGAACGCCGCTGCGGCGCTGGCGGCGCCGTTGCTGTTCAGTTGCATGTAAGCGCCGGCGAGGTTCAGGCCGCCCCAGTTGTACGACACGCCCGCACTGTACGCGCGGTTGTTGGCAAAGCCGTCGGCCTGATTCGAGAAGCCGTACAACGCGCCGAACTGGAGGCCGCCATAGTTGGCGCTCTGATATTTGACCGAGTTATTGATGCGGAACGAGTTGTTCAGGTTGTCGTTGTCGAACGGGTGCGCGAACTGCGTGCCGCCGTACTGGGTGCCTGTCAGCGTCAGCGGGCCGACGTAGTCGACCATGCTGTCATATTGGCGACCGAGGGTCACAGAGCCGAAATCGGAACTCGACAGCCCGACAAACGCTTGCCGCCCGAACAGGCGACCGTTTTGCCCGAGGGTGCCGTTAGCGATGCTGAAGCCGTTTTCCAACGTGAAAATCGCCTTCAGGCCGCCGCCCAGATCTTCAGAACCACGCAGACCGAACCGGCTGCCGTTGACCTGGCCGCTGGTCATCTGCCAGTTGCTGTGGCCTTGCTGATTATTTGTGTAAGTGATGCCGGCGTCGATCAGGCCGTATAACGTCACGCTGCTTTGAGCCTGCGCAGCGGATGCAAAAACGCCCGCAAGGGCCGCGACCATGAGTGTCTTCTTCATTTCGTAACTCCGAGAACGATAGAGATACTGAACCTGGCTTTGGGAAACCTTGAGGCGGGTGCTCGCGAGAGATGGACTCGTATTTGAATCGCGCCGATCAGTAAGCGCGTCGGTTTCCGGTTAAGCAGAGTGTAAAGAGACACTCCGCGAAACGGGCATTCCGATTTCCGCAATAAAGTATTACGTGATTGGAAATTATGGATAAAATCCGCGCGGCCCTTATAAATAAAGGCGTGCAGCGATTTTGAAGGAAAGAAAAGCAGAGGAGATTTGAGGCGCGTTGCTCATTTGCGACACTAACCGATGCGAAAAAGCAACGCAATTAAATCAAAAAGGCGATTGTTGTTAATGCTGCAATAGATGCTTGTTAATTGTGTGAATAATGGAAATTCGTCGGGCGGCTATACTGAAAGTTCTGCTTTTCGAAGCAGACTTTTTCGTTGACGAAAAAGATCTCCAAACCTTTGTCAGCGCGACTTCATCGTCGCGCTTTTTTTGGTCCATTTTCGGCGTTAGTGACGAACGTCAGTGCGCGGGCGCTGTGCCGTCGACATCGGTCCAGTCTTCCGATGCGGGGAGGCTCCAGTCTTCCATCACGTAGCGACGCGCGTCCATTGGCGACGACAGCAGGTTTTTCCAATGATCCCCGTGCCACATCGGATCGAATTCGAAAGCAGACGATGTTTCCGCCGTTGACGAAGCGCTGGAGGCAGCCGTCTTCGTGTGCGATTGAGTGAGCCAGGTGACGAGGCGGCGAATTTCGGTAAGCAGCATGGCAATCTCCTCATACTCGTTACTACCATTACGCTTCCAATCATGCCGACGTGAATGCGGCGTCACCAGTCGGAAAAACACTTACTAAAAACATATTTTGTTACATTTTATTGGGATGGCCGAAATTATTTCCGTCACTCGGCGTGAACTAAAGCAATTCAAGTAACAATGACCTGAGTGGTATTCGCCAGTTAGTTAATATTATTTTAGGGTGCGATTCGCATTGCATTGGCATCAAGTCTGCTACGTGAAGATTGAAATTCAGTTGAAGGAGATTATCGGATCTCCATATAATGGTGAAGCAAAGTTTTAGTTGCCCATTCCGGTGTGTTTAAACCGTCGAGTCTCCATAGATCATGAAGCAAAGCAAAAGAATTATCTGGCCTGATGACGCCCCCGATTTTGATAGATCATCAAGGGATAATTGGAAATGGAACCGGTTATCGTCAAGTAGTGCAACGATGCTAAGGACTTTGGCTTCATTGCCTCCGATTCGGGGCGACGACGACCTGTTCGCGCACTTCTCGGGAATTCGGGCAGAAAGCGTTAAATCGCGGAAGGAAAGCCAGCGCGTTTCCTTCGACCTCAGGGCCAGTTCCAAGAGCAAGCAGGCAGCGAATATTCAGCCGCTGTCAAAGCGCGAAGCCGCACGCGGGTGGGGTACGAGCAGGGTGTGAGGAGGCTATTTCTACGAGGCGAAGGTTTTTTTCAGCAGGCTTTCGTTAAAAGTGGTTTGCGTAATTATCCAACCTGAAGTTCTTTGGTTGAAAAATAAATCGCACAAGCCGATTGTGTCCAGATTTTATCCGCCTGCGTCAAAAGATAATAAACCCCGATTAACTGGCGAACGGTGAGTCGCCCGCCAATACCGGTTTCGTGCATCAATCTCACCGCTCAGAGCTATGTAATCCGGGTAAGCCGTGGCCAACTGGTGCATACTTGCTGCCAAGTCACGCGTCTAAAGTATCCCTTTCATGTCTGAACAGCTTTTGCCGGAACCGGCCCTGGATGTACCTATTGTCTTCGTCGATCTCGAAACCACTGGCGGTTCCACCAGCGAGCATCGCATCACCGAAGTCGGTGTCGTCGAAGTAGGGCCGGCCGGTGTGTCGCGCTGGAGTAGCCTGGTCGACCCGCAGCAGCCCATCCCGTCGTTCATCCAGCAACTCACCGGCATCACGAATGCAATGGTGCGCGGCGCGCCCACGTTCGAGGCCATCGCGCCCGCACTGTTCGAGCGACTGAACGGCAAGCTGTTCATTGCGCACAACGCCAGCTTCGACCGGGGTTTTCTGCGTGGCGAATTTCGCCGCGCCGGGATCGCGTTCGATCCTGACGTGCTCTGCACCGTACGTCTGTCGCGTGCGCTGTTTCCTGCTGAAAAACGTCACGGACTGGACGCGCTGATGGAGCGTCATGCGCTCGTGCCGTCTGACCGTCACCGCGCACTGGCCGACGCCGATCTGATCTGGCAATTCTGGCAACGTCTGCATGGCCTTGTGCCGATCGACGTGCTGCGCGCGCAAATCGAGCGCACCACACGGCGTTACCGGCTTGCCGGCGATATCACGGAAGATCTGCTCGACACCGCGCCGGCCGGCTGCGGCGTCTATGCGTTTTATGGCGAGGAGGACGCGCCGCTGTATGTCGGGCGAAGTGTGCGCGTGCGGCAGCGGCTGCGTTCGCATCTGACCGGCGAGCGGCGTTCGTCGAAGGACATCCGGCTGGCGCAGCAGGTGCGGCGGGTCGAGTGGCGTGCGACCGGTGGCGAATTGGGCGCGATGCTGGTCGAGGCGCAGTGGATCGCGACGTTGCGTCCTGGCCATAACCGGGTGCCGCGTGTCGCCAAGAGCGATCCCACCGATGCGCCGTGGCCGTTCCAGGGACCGATCGTTTTCGAGGAGCGAGAGGAGGCGTCGCAGGCACGGACTTTCCATGTCGTCGACCGTTGGCGGTACGTGGGGCACGCGTCGTCGCTGGATCAGGCGACCGAGTTGCACGCGACGAGTATCGCGGGGCCGTTCGAACTATCGACGTATCGGCTCTTGCAGAGTCATCTGGCGCGCGGACTGCGCGTGATGCCGCTTAGCGTGACGAGTGTCGCACCGGCGTTGTCGAGTCTCGACTGATTGTCGTCGCCGGTTTAAGGCCGACGCAATTTTTTCAATTCGTGGCGCGGCGTTTGAGGCAAGTAATTCGCCCCAAACGCCGCGCCGCTTCGTTTCATGCGCAGCCGGGATCAACCGGTCGCGCCGACACCACCCGTTTCGCAGACGTGCCCCAACGCGTGGTTCAACGCGCTCGAATGAGTCGAGTCGTAACGCGTCAGCGATTTCCAGCTAGCAAGCGATTGAGCGACACGCGACGGACAATCTTCCGTCGCGCGAATCGGCTGCACGCGCGCGAGGCCGGCGACGAGGGATTGCGTCAGCCGGTCCAGTTGCGGGCGGGTGCTGGTGGCGAGGTCGGGAGCGGGTCCTTGCGGGGGCTGCCCGTTGCGCCATGTGGCAAAGAGCGCATTCTGTACGTCCTTGCTGGCGTCGATCTGGTCCTGGAAGAACGCTCGCGCGAAAGCTGGATCGACATTGGCGGCCACGGCGCGTTTTTCCACATCGGCGAGCAGCGCATTTTCGCGCGGTGTATCGGTGATCGCCTGATGGTTGGCCCATTTCCAGCGAGCCACCGGTTCCGCGAGCGCGAGGCGCTGCGAAGCCAGTGCGATCAGATTGGTGAGCGCGGTGTCGTCGCCATCGGCGACAGCGGGGGCGGGCGCGAGTGCAACACAGGCGGCTAACGCGAGCGCGCATGATGCGCCGAGGCGAAACGATCGGTTCATGGAGATTGAGGGAGGCCGGGGGCGACCGCAGACGAAAACAGGAAGGATAAATGATGCCGGCCGTCAGAACGTTTTAGTTAAACGAAAGTTGGCAGACGGGGGCGTCGACGGCACGGCGGTTTTCAGCCGAGCAAAATCAGAAGCGCGAGTGCGCGCCAAAGGGTTGCTGGAATCAGACGAGCCGATTCAGCGTCATGATGTGGACGTAAAACTGCGCAATAGGGCGCGTACAGTCACCGCACGCTCGACGTACGGACCGCGATGCTGCATCGCGCCACCGCGCAATTACTTCGAATCACACGATTTACGTTGTTCGTCGAAAAATGCGCGAACGTGCTCCGGCAGTTCGGCACCCAGAAACTCGACGCCAGCGGGTTCCGGATCCGGGCAAAAGACTTTATCCGGGGTCGGAATCTTCGTTGGTTTGGCATCCATGATCTTTCTCCTTTACAAACCGATTATCGGCCTCAGTCCCCACTTCGCACCAGTGTCCGATGTGCGTCGTATCTTCTCTGTTGCTTTAACGGCACAAGACAACACTTCAACAGAGTGTTTGAATAAAATTTATCGTCTTGCTGCAGCTGCGCGGTTTTCTTCCGGGCAAATCAAATCGCTTCAATTCCCTCGCTGTTTCCTTCCCAGCCTTGCCCCGTGGGCTATCCAGTCAATTGACCCGTGTTGCTCAAACCCCATGCGCATCACATCGTCTCATGTGAATAAATCATGCTGCTATTGATGCAATGCGGCATCGGCAGAATTTCCCTCATAACTGACTGAACGTTCGTTATTTACCGTTCAGCTCGGCTGATGAGTTTCGACCGCGATTCTTTCGTAAACGATCCATTTGCAGAATTCGTTGACGGGTCCGAACACTTTTTAAAGATTTTTAGCGCGAATTAACTAACTTGTGAGTTTGTTTTGAATTGGAGCGAAAGAGGGAGCTCGTGGTTTTATGCCAAAACCTCGTCAATGGATGACAAACAGGTCGGCAAGGTAATTGCCACCTAAGCTGGAAGCGGTGATCTGTCGCGTTACGTGCATTGGCTAACTAACAGGCGCTGCGCGCGAGGCCAAGATGTCAATTTCGCCGCTCACGGAGATTGCTATGGAAAACGCCGTCTATTGGAAAGGACGTCAGGTCGGAATTGAATGTGCGGGCCGGATTTCATGGTTTTCGTCGGCGCCGCAAGAAGCGATTGCCGAGTATTCCGCGCCTCGACCTAAGCCGATGGTGGGAGAAGAGTCAGTCGTGGCTCGCAATCTCGTGATGACGCCGGCCTACGATCGGTTTGACCGCCAGGGTTGAGTGGGGTGGTCTGCGTTTCGCTGGCCGTGTCCGGCCTCGTGCGGCGCGAGTATCAGGGTATGCGTATTGATGAGTGCTGTCGCTGCGCGTGAAAGTTTGAAGTTTCCGGCCGACGCTTTGCCTCGGTAGGGCTCGACAGAGAGTGCTGTTGTTGGCGTGACGTGCCTCGGGAAAAACAGCGTGGATCTTCCCCGTGCAATCCGAAGCAGAAAAACAAAAAGCCCAGTCACGAGGACTGGGCTTTTTGCTTGAATCTTGTGGTGCCGGAAAGAGGAATCGAACCCCCGACCTTCGCATTACGAATGCGCTGCTCTACCGTCTGAGCTATTCCGGCATCAGGAGAAACGAGATTATAGGGACTTCTTTACCGGCTTGGCAAGCCCCTCTCGCTCACTTTTTTCATTTTTTTGCTTCGAGGTGATATCGGGTCACGCGATCGACCTCATTCTTCGAGCCAAGGAAGACCGCAACACGCTCGTGCAGGCTCTTCGGCTGGATGTCGAGAATGCGTTTTTCGCCGTTGGTCGCAGCACCGCCTGCCTGCTCGACGATAAATGCCATCGGATTCGCCTCGTACATCAGACGCAGCTTGCCCGGCTTGTCCGGCGTGCGCTTGTCGGCGGGATACATGAAGATGCCGCCGCGATTCAGAATGCGATGCACGTCGGCGACCATCGAGGCGATCCAGCGCATGTTGAAATCGCTCTGACGCGCGCCTTCCTTGCCTGCCTTCAGTTCGTCGACGTATTGCTCGACCGGCGGATACCAGTGGCGCTCGTTCGACGCGTTGATCGCGTACTCACGCGTTTCGACCGGAATGCGCATGTCGCTTTGCGTGAGCACCCACGAGCCGAGTTCGCGGTCGAGCGTGAAGCAGTTCACGCCGTTGCCGGTGGTCAGCACGAGCACGGTTTGCGGACCATACACCGCATAACCCGCTGCAACCTGCTGCGTGCCGGGTTGCAGGAACGATTGCTCGGTGGGCTGCTGGCCGTCCGGGCAGCGCAGCACCGAGAAGATCGTGCCGATCGACACGTTGACGTCGATGTTCGACGAGCCGTCGAGCGGATCGAACACCAGCAGGTATTCGCCCTTCGGATAGTTCGCTGGGATCGGGAAGAACTGTTCCATTTCCTCGGACGCCATGCCGGCCAGGTTGCCGCCCCATTCGTTCGCTTCGAGCAGGATTTCGTTCGACAGAATGTCGAGCTTCTTCTGCACTTCACCCTGGACATTCTCGCTACCCGCCGTGCCGAGCGCGTCGCCGAGTGCGCCCTTGCTGACGTGATAGCTGATCGCCTTGCACGCACGCGCGACGACTTCGATCAGCAGGCGCAGGTCGGCCGGCAGGTTATTGGTCTCGCGCTGCTGTTCGATCAGGTACTTCGAGAGAGTGGTACGACGTTGCAAAGCCATTGCTGTACTCCGGGAAGGCTAGAGGAATGAGTCGATTTTAACCGCTGCGTGTGTCGGGCCCGTGCTTTTGAGTACGAACCTCACGTGACGATGGCTCCGTGCTCAGCATGGCACGGCAAAATTACGCCCGCCGCTCAGGCTTTGCGGCGCATTGATACGGATGTTCCATCGCCCGCTGCGTGGTTCGAATAGTCGGCCAGACGGCTAACGCGCAGCCGTTGTGCAGGCCGCGCGCGCAGCGATATTCACGACTTCGGAACGAAAAAAAGCCGGCAACCCGTGCCGGCCTTTCGAAGCGACTGCTATTTGTAGAAGGCTTTACGCCAGCGCCTTCTCGACGATTTCGCGCACGTCGCGCGATTTCACCTGCGCGGCCACTTTCTCCAGCGCCGCGCGCATGCCGTCGCGCAAAGCCGGCGTGAAGCGGCGCCACAATTCGAGCGAGCGGGCGAGTCGTGCAGCCACTTGCGGATTGATCGCATCGAGCGCAATCACCTGATCGGCCCAGAACGCATACCCCGAACCATCTTCAGCGTGGAATTGCGCGGGATTCGCCGCGCAGAAGCTGAAAATCAGCGAGCGTGCGCGATTGGGATTTTTCAGATTGAACGCCGGATGCGCCATCAGCTTGCGCACGATATCGATCACCGGACGCTGCGCGCTGCCGCGCTGCGTGGCCTGCAACGCGAACCACTTGTCGATCACGAGCGGTTCCTTTTCGAAGCGCTGGTAGAAATCGTCCAGTGCCTGCTGCGCTTCGGTGCTGCCGCCCTTGGCTGCGGCCGCGTTGAGCAGCGCGGAGAGCGCTGCTGCACGGTCGGTCATGTTGTTCGCGGCGTCGTATTGCGCGGACGCGAGGCGCACAGCTTCGGCCGGATCGTCCAGTTCCGCAAGATACGAGAGCGCGAGATTTTTCAGCGCGCGATGGCCGGAAGCTTCGGGCGTTGCTTCGTACGCGCCCGGCGTGCGGTGCTGTTCGTACACCTTCAGCCAGTCGTTCTTGAGCGCGTTGGCGAGACGTTTGCGCACGAACTGGCGAGCCGCGTGCACGGCGGCCGGATTCGATTCGCCCATCTGCTCGGCCAGATACGCTTCGGAAGGCAGCATCAACGCGAGTTCGCGGAACGACGGCGACAACGATTCGTCGGTGAGCACACGCGCGAACGCGGCCACCACCGAGTCGTCAAGTTGCAGCGCGGCGCCCGTAGCAGCGCGCTCGGCCAGCGTCAGCAACTCGCGCGTGGCGAGGCGCTGACCGGCTTCCCAGCGGTTGAACGGATCGCTGTCATGCGCGAGCAGGAACGCGAGTTGATCGGCCGAATAGTCGTACTCGACGATCACCGGTGCCGAGAAATTGCGCAGCAGCGACGGCAGCGGTTCCTGCGCGACGTTGACGAACGTGAAGGTCTGTTCGGTCTGCGTGAACTCCAGCACGCGCGTGGTCGCCGCCGACGCCTTCGCTTCGCCTTCCAGTTGCAGCGGCAGATCCAGACCGTCCTTGCCGATCAGGCCGATCGCGAACGGAATCAGCAGCGGACCCTTTTGCGTTTCGCGGGCGGCCGGTGCGGCGTCGCCGTAACCCTGGCGCAGCGTCACACTGTAGCGCTGCTGCGCGGCGTCGTAACGGGTACGCACGGACACGCGCGGCGTGCCGGCCTGGCTATACCAGCGCTCGAACTGCGCGAGATCGCGGCCGTTTGCGTCGGCGAGCGCGTGACGGAAATCGTCGCAGGTCACTGCCTGGCCGTCGTGCCGCTTGAAGTACAGGTCCATGCCTTTGCGGAAGCCGTCGCGGCCGAACAGCGTCTGATACATCCGCACGACTTCCGAGCCTTTCTCGTAGACCGTCATCGTGTAAAAGTTGTTGATCTCGACGTAGCTTTCCGGACGCACCGGGTGCGCCATCGGACCCGCGTCTTCGGCGAACTGCATCTGGCGCAGCACGCGCACGTCTTCGATACGCTTGGTGGCACGGGCGGCTTCGTCGGTGGCGCCGCCCGCCATGTCCGCCGAGAACTCCTGGTCGCGGAACACCGTCAGGCCTTCTTTCAGGCTTAGCTGGAACCAGTCGCGGCAGGTCACGCGGTTGCCGGTCCAGTTGTGGAAATACTCGTGGCCGACCACCGCCTCGATGTTCGCGAAGTCGGTGTCGGTCGCGGTTTCGGGGTTCGCCAGCACGTACTTCGTGTTGAAGATGTTGAGCCCCTTGTTTTCCATCGCGCCCATGTTGAAGTCGCTCACCGCGACGATCATGAAGCGGTCCAGATCGAGTTCGAGCCCGAAACGTTCTTCGTCCCAGCGGATCGAGTTGATCAGCGAGTCCATCGCGTGACGGGTCTTGTCGAGATCGTGCGGTTCGACCCACACCTGCAACAGCTTTTCCTTGCCCGAGCCGCTCCTCACGCGTTCTTCGAGCGCGACCAGCTTGCCCGCGACCAGCGCGAACAGATAACTCGGTTTGCGGAACGGGTCTTCCCAGCGCGCGAAGTGGCGGCCGTCCGGCAACTCGCCTTCTTCGAGCAGATTGCCGTTCGACAGCAGCACCGGGTAATCGGCCTTGCTCGCGCGCAGCGTGACCGTGAAGGTCGCCATCACGTCCGGGCGGTCGAGGAAGTAGGTGATGCGGCGAAAGCCCTCGGCTTCGCACTGGGTAAAGAAGTTGCCGCCCGACACATACAGGCCGGACAGCGTGGTATTCGCGGCCGGATTGCAGATGCTGGTGAGCGTCAGTTCGAAGTTATCCGGCACGTTGTCGAGCAGCAGGCCGTGGTCGTGCGCATGCGCGTTCGCGAACGGCTGGCCGTCGATCTCGGCGCTGACGAACTCCAGCTGTTCGCCCATCAGCTCCAGATGCAGCGCGCGCGATGCGTCCGGATTGCGGCGCACGCGCATCGTATTCCTGACAACCGTACGGTCGGGGACCAGATCGAACTCGAGGGCGACGGTGTCGATCAGGAAGGCGGGCGGCGCGTAATCGGCGCGGCGGATCACATTGGGCGTTGCGGTATCGGCCATGGCATTCTGTAGGGTAGGAACTCGAGCGGTCAGGCGCGCAAGGGCACGTGAGCCGGGCTTGTCGAGCCATTGTACAAAGCCTCCGGGAATCGTGCGGAGCGAACTTTTTACCGGCTCGCCAGGTCAGCGTAATATCGGCGCGCGCGTGGAATAACGATCGACGCGCGGTTGGAATAAAAAAGGCCGGCGCGTCGTTGAAATCGGGTGATGACGGGCGCAATGCGCACAATCCAGAAGCAAACTCAAGGCCTTACGAGGTAGACCATGAATATCAATCGATGGACCCGTCGCGCGACGCTGCTGCTGGCGACGTTGACGGTGCTGCTGTCCGGCTGCACGACATACGTGACCACCCAGGTCACCGCATTCTCCGACTGGGCGAGCGGCGACGCGAACCGCACCTTTGCATTCACGCGGGCGCCGGGTCAGCAGAGCAATCTCGAACTCAGCACGTACGAGCGCATCGTTGCGGGTGAACTGGCGGTGCACTCGTTCCGCGAAGTCGACAGCGATCAGGCGCGGTATCTGGTCGGGCTGTCTTATGGCATCCGCTCGGACATGGTGACGGTTGCGGAGCCGGTGTACTACAACCCGTGGCCGTCGCCTTACTGGGGACGGCCGTTCGACCCGTGGGGTCCGTGGGGCCCGTTTCCGACCGCTTACGTGAATCAGAGCTATCCGATCTTCACGCACCTGCTGGGCGTGCGCATTACTGAGCGTGTCAGCGGCAAGGAGGTTTATAACGTGACCGCGCGCAATTCCGGCGCGGAGTCGTCACTGGTCAGGGCGATGCCGTATCTGGCGCGCAGTGCGTTCGCCGATTTCCCGCTCGGCAACGGCGCGGTGCATACGGTGAAGATTCCGTTGGGTACGGGCGGTGGCCCTGCACCGGCGAATGAAATGGCGGCGGCGGGTGCGGTGCCGGCTTCGGCTCCGGCCGCGGCGTCGGGAGCGAATGCCGCGCAGTAGAGTGGTGCCTCTGATCCGCTGATCAATACGCGCTACGGCGCAACAGGCAAAAGGCCCGGCAGGTGTTTCTGCCGGGCCTTTTTTATGGATCAAGATAACGATGAGCGCGCTAAGGACATAGCGTGAAGACCCGTCAAACTCCAATCCCAAAGCAAGCCTTCGCGGCCGGCATCGCGAACAGAAGCGCCGCGATGCCGGGCAAGCGTTTGCCCGGCGGACGACGGACCAAACAGTCGTCATCCTGAATCGCGAACACGTTCCACTCATTCCACCATTCGCGCAAACGATTCAGATTGCATATTTACGCGTCTATGTTGTTTTGCATAAAACGTAGCGCTGACGACACGTTTATAAAGAGATAACTCTAGACGGCTGATTTAACCTCGAATATTCAGTATGATTCGGCCCGCTGAGCAAACAGGCCCGATCAATCAAAATCGGTCTAAATAATTCCAGCCAGCTGCCGTTAATTCGTTGAGCTCCTTATAACAAGACTGGACAACACTGGATTGCCCCCTGAAGACTTCCGCGTCGCACGACGTGACGGCTGCTGATTCCGTCACCCGCCAGGGCTTCTCTCCGTTTCCACGCACACATCCAAATGCCCGATCTGAACTGGACCATTCCAGTCGGTCGTTGGTCTAGCTGGCCGGCAACCGCATCTGTCGCTCCCGCGATTGGCTTTATCGAGCCAATGGTGCGGCGTCGGCTGAGCACGCTGTCCAAAGCCGCGTTAAAGGTCGCGCACGATTGCGTCGCACAGGAACCCGCGCGCGTCGTGTTCGCTTCGCGTCACGGCGAATTGCGCCGCACCACCGAGATTCTGCACAGCATGACTGCGGCCGAGCCGGTATCGCCGACGGCATTCAGCCTGTCGGTGCTGAACGCGATGACGGGCATATTCGGCATTGCTCGCGGCGATCGCTGTGCAGCGAGTGCCATGTCGGCCGGTCCGCAAACGCTCGGCTATGCGTTACTGGAAGCGCACGCGCAATACACGACGCAACCGGGCTCGCCGGTATTGCTCGTCTATGCCGATGAGCCGGCCGATCCGGCATACGGCCCAATCGAAGACGCCGCCGCAGGCGCGCTGGCCATCCTGCTGGATCAGGAAGGGGCGACCGGTGACATCGAATGTTCTGTGCGCCACGCGGACGACACCCATCCCATCGACCAGCACACGCACTTCGCCACTCAGGCGGAGGCATTGCTGCACTGTCTGAACACCCGTCAGCCCGCGTGCTGGCGAAGTGCTGACGCCCTCTGGCATTGGACCTGGCATGACCGAGCGGTTTGACTACCTGTGGCGCCTCTTCGCGACCGCGATGGCGCTGATCGTGTTCGGCATCTGCGGCGTGCTGTTTTCGATGCTGGTGTTTCCGCTTGCGTGGGCGTGGCCGCATCGTGCGTCGCGCCAGCGCGCGGTGGCGGGCGTGATCCACTGGTTTTTCCGCGCGCTGGTTGCCGTGTTGCGCTGCGCCGGCGTGATGGAACTCGACGTGGCGGGCGCAAAAGCTCTGCGTGCCCACGGTCCGTCGATCGTGGTCGCCAATCATCCAACCTATCTCGATGTGATGGTGCTGCTCTCGCTCACGCCGCGCGCCTGTTGCGTCGTCAAGAACGCGCACTGGAGCAACCCCTGTTTCTGGGGGATCGTGCGCTCGGCGGAATACATCAGCAATGCGGACCCTTCGCAGCTGATCGAGGCCGGCGCGCAGCAACTGGCCGCCGGTTACACGATGATCATTTTTCCCGAGGGCACCCGCAGCCCCGCGCCGAACCGCCTGCATGCGTTCTCGCGCGGCTTCGCGCATATGGCGCTGAAGGTCGGTGCGCCGATCGTGCCGGTGCTGATCGACTGCGATCCACCAGTTTTTACCAAGCAGATGCGCTGGTACGACGTGCCCGCGCGTGCATTCCGGATGCGCGTGAACGTGCTCGAGCCGCTCGGCATCGGGCAATTCGTCGAGCATGACACCACTCCGGCTCTCGCGGCGCGCAGCGTGACGAACGCTGTTGAAGCCCACATTACCCAGCACCTGTTCGACTATGGATTCTTTAAAACTCGAAATTAAGCAGCTCCTGATCGAAGCCCTCGATCTCGAAGACCTGAGCCCGGCCGATATCGACGACGATGCGCCGTTGTTCGACACCGACGGTATCGGCCTCGATTCGATCGACGCGCTCGAGATCGGCATCGTGCTGCGCAAACAATATCAACTGACCATCGCAGCCAACGACGAACGCACGCGCGAACATTTCCGCTCGATCAGCACGCTGGCCGCGCTGGTCGAGAGTCAGCGCGAAGCGGCGCAGGCTGTGAACGAAACCACAAAAGAAAACGGGGAATAACCATGTCCGATACCGAGATCCTTGAACGCATCCGCGCGATCTTCGAAGAAAACTTCGCCATCGAACCCGAGCGTGTCACGCCCGAGGCCCATCTGTTCGAAGACCTCGATCTCGACAGCATCGACGCCGTCGATCTCGCGATCAAATTGCAGGAAATGACCGGCCGCCGCATCAAGCCGGAAGAGTTCAAATCGGTACGCACGGTCGGCGACGTGATCGCTGCGGTCGAATCCCTGCTCGCGGCTCAGGACTGATGGCGGCAGTGCGCTCACGAATGCCGGCGGGCGAACCGGAGGCGGGCGCGCCCGGGTCCGGGGGCGTGTCCGGCAAGCGGCGTCATTGGGGCAATGCTGTCGTGCAGGTGCTGCTGAAGCTTGCGTATCCGGTGCTGATCCTGTGCGCGTGGCGCTGGGACGCGCCGCGCCTCGTCGGCTGCATGCTGTTTGCGTTGTTGTGGCTGCAGCGTTGGGCCGGCAGCGGACCCGTGGCGGCTTCGCTGCGGCGCCTGTCAACGGTCGACTGGACTGTGGCCGGACTTCTGAGCGTGGCGTCGGCGGCGATCGTTGTAACGAGCAGCGAGGCGTTGCTACGGCTGTATCCGTCGCTCGTCAATCTCGGTTTGCTGATCGCATTTGGCGCGACCCTCGTGCGCGGCCCGTCGATGGTCGAAAAGTTCGCGCGGCTCGGCAATCCCAATCTGCCGCCGGCGGGCGTGCGCCATACGCGTCGCGTGACGCAGGTCTGGTGCGCGTTCTTTATAGCGAACGGCGTGTTTTCCGCTTACACCGCGTTGTACTGGAGCCGCGCAAGCTGGGCTTTGTACAACGGCGTGATTGCCTACGGGCTGATTGGCGTGTTGCTCGTGGCTGAAATTATCTGGCGTTATCTTGTGGTGTTGCCGCGAGCGGCGCGTTCGGAGGCGCCGTGATCGACCTGCACGATCTGTTGTCGGCAACCGGCGACGCCGGTTTGCCCGATACCCCTGTTTGTTTCGACGGCGAGGCGATGCTGGGCCGCGCCGCATTCCGCGCGCGTGTCGCTGCGCTGATCGCGCTGCTGCAAAGCCAGCCTGCGCAACGCTACGCGCTGTGTATCGACGATCCGTTCGATTTTGCGTGCGCGTTGTTCGCACTGCTCGCGTGCGGCAAGGAACCGGTAATCCCGGCCAATGCGACGCCGGGTTATCTCGCGGACCTCGCACACGCCTACGAAGCGATGCTGACCGATGCGGACGTGGCGTCCATTGCACAGCACCTGAGTACGGACGAAATTGCGGCGCGCGCTTACGCGATCGACCCGCAAGCTCCGTTGACGCTGTACACCTCGGGCAGCAGCGGCAGTCCGAAGCCGATCCGCAAGACCCTTGCGCAGTTCAACGCCGAAGTGCATACGCTGGAGAAGCAGTGGGGTGCGCTGGTCGGCGACGCGACGATACTCGCGAGCGTGCCGCATCACCATATTTACGGCCTGCTGTTTCGCGTGCTCTGGCCGCTTGCTGCGGGACGTGCATTCGACCGCTCGACCAGTCTCGAACCGTTGCATCTGCAAAGCCGGATCGGGCAGGGGAATGGGCGAGCGAGCGTCGTCGTATCGACGCCTGCGCAACTGTCGCGCTGGCCCGCGTTGCCAGGCTTCGCCGCGTTGACGCCCGCGCCGCGTGTGTTCTTTTCATCGGGCGGCCCGCTCGCGTACGACGCCGCGTTGCAATACGCCGCGAGTTACGGCGCCGCGCCGGTCGAAATCTACGGCAGCACGGAGACTGGCGGTATCGCGTGGCGGCGGCAGGATCAGACCGATGCGTGGCAACCGTTGACCGGTATCGACGTGCGTCGCGACGACGACGGCGCGTTGAGCGTGAGTTCGCCGCATCTCGGTCACGCCGACTGGTATCGCACCGACGATCAGATTGCCTGCGACGACGAGGGCCGCTTCCGGCTGCAAGGCCGGCTCGACCGCGTGCTGAAGCTCGGCGGCAAACGCGTGTCGCTGACCGAACTGGAAACGCGCCTCGCGCTGCATCCCTATGTTGCACAGGCGGCGGTCGTGCCGCTCGAACGCGGATCGCGCGAACAGGTGGGCGCGCTGGTGGCGCTGACCGAAGCGGGCTGCGAAGCGTTGCGGGACGAAGGCCGTGTGCTGTTCGCGCGCGGCTTGCGGCGGCACCTCGCCGGTTTCTTCGATGTCGTCGTGCTGCCGCGTCAGTGGCGCTTCCGGCTCACGTTGCCATTCGACGCGCGTGGCAAGCTGCCGGCCAGCGCGGTCGCGGCGGCATTCGCGGCGCGCGCCGAAGGCATGGAAGTGCTGGCTGAAGCGCGTAGCGGCGACACGCTGTACTACGAGTTGCGCGTGCCGCCTTCGCTCGTGCATTTCGCCGGTCACTTTCCGGGACTGCCGATTCTTCCTGGCGTGGTTCAGGTCGACTGGGCCGTGCGTCTCGCGGTCGATCATCTGCCGGACGTTCGCGCGGTCGCGTCGGTCGATCGGCTGAAGTTCATGGCCCCCGTCGCGCCGGGAGCCGTGCTGAAACTCACGCTCGCTCACGATGCCGCGCGTCGTCGCGTGCAGTTCGTATATCGCGTCGACGGCCGCGAATGTGCGTCGGGCGTGATCGTCTACCGGGAGCCCGTGTGAAGAAGTTCGCTCCTTGCATCGTCATTCCGATTTACAACCACAAGGACGCGATCGGCGCGACCGTCGCTCATCTGGCGGTTCACGGCCTGCCGATTTTCGTCGTCGACGATGGCAGCGACGACGCGACCCAGCAGGTGCTCGCCGCGCTCGCACATCAGTACGCCGGGCAGTTCGTGCTGCTGCGTCTGCCGGTGAACGGCGGCAAGGGCGCGGCGGTGATGGCCGGGTTGCGCGCGGCTCGCGGCGCGGGCTACACGCACGCGTTGCAGATCGACGCCGACGGCCAGCACGATGCCGCCGACGTACCGCGTTTCATCGATGCGTCGCGCGCCGAACCGGCGGCGGTGATCCTCGGCCGACCGGTCTACGACGAGAGCGTGCCGAAAGCGCGTCTCTATGGCCGCTATCTGACGCACGTGTGGGTGTGGATCGAAACGCTTTCGCTGACGATCCGCGATTCGATGTGCGGCTTTCGCCTTTATCCGCTGGCGCTGGCTTGCGAGTTGATCGACCGGGTGCAGTTGCCCACGCGCATGGACTTCGACATCGAGATTCTGGTGCGCCTGCACTGGCGGCGCGCAGCGTTCCGTTCGATTCCGACGCGCGTCACTTACGCCGCCGACGGCGTGTCGCATTTCGACGTGCTGTGGGACAACGTGCGTATCAGCCGCAGCCACACGCGGCTTGTGTGCGGGATGCTGGCGCGGTTGCCGATGCTGCTCGCGCACAAGCTGATGCCGCGCCGCAAGTTGCCCGCCGACGACGCGCATCCGCGACATGAGCCCGGTGCGCAGGACTGGTGGCGAATCGCGGAACGCGGCAGCCATCTCGGCATGGCGCTGCTCGCGCTCAGTTGCAAGCTGTTTGGCCGGCGCTTCACGGCGCTCTGGCTGCATCCGGTCGTCGCGTATTTTCTGCTGACGGACCGTGCCGCACGCGAGGCGTCCGGCAACTACTTCCGGCATCTCGGCGCGGCCAGCGCGCAGGACGGGACTCCGCGTCCCGGCTGGTGGTCCGCCTACCGGCACATGCTCGCGTTCGCGCAATCGGGCTTCGACAAACTCGCCGCGTGGTCCGGGCGGGTCCATGACGGCGACGTGACGTTCGAAGACCGTTCGGCATTCGATTCGCTCGTGGCGAGCGGCAAGGGCGCGCTCGTGATCGGCGCGCATCTCGGCAATCTGGAGATGACCCGCGCACTCGCCGCGCAAGGCGCGCACGCGAAGGTCACGGCGGTCGTCTATACGGGGCATGCGCGGCGCTTCAATAGCGTGCTGGCGTCGGCGAATAGCGAATTCAGGCGACATCTGCTCGAAGTCAGCGACTTCGGTCCTGAGACCGCGATGCTGATGCAGCAGCGCGTCGATGCCGGCGAGCTGCTGGTGATCGTCGGCGACCGGGTGCCCGCGCACGAAGCCGGCCGCACCACCGACGCGCAGTTCCTCGGCGCGACGGCGCCGTTCGCACAAGGCCCGTACGTGCTCGCGCACGCGTTGGGCTGTCCGGTCTACCTGTTCTTCTGTCTGAAAGAGCGTGACGGCTACAAGCTGTATTTCGAGCCGTTCGCCGAGCGCATCGAGTTGCCGCGCCGCGAGCGCGCCAGCCATCTGGCGACGTGGGCGCAGCGATACGCGGGACGCCTCGAACACTATTGCCGCAAGGCACCCTATCAATGGTTCAACTTTTTCGATTTCTGGGCCAGCCCCAAACGAGGCGCGAATGGCCGAACATGATCTGATCGACGTGCATGCTGCACACGCAAACCTGGATGCACACAGCACCGCCATCGTATTCGGCGCGCGCAAGCTGACGATCGAAGAGGTCGTCGCGATTGCGCAGCAGCGCACACCGGTCGCGTTGAACACCGATCCCGAATGGCGCGCGCGGATTCAGCGCGGCGCAGATTTTTTGCGCCGTCATCTCGCGGCGGGCGCAACGGTGTACGGCGTCAATACCGGCTACGGCGACGCGTGCGTGGTCGATGTGCCGATGGAACTGGTCGAAGCATTGCCGCTGCAACTCACGCGTTATCACGGCTGCGGAATGGGTCAGTATCTCGACGACGCACAAACGCTCGCGGTGATCGCGGCGCGGCTCAACTCGCTCGCCTATGGTTTCTCCGGCGTGCGTCCGGTGCTGCTCGAACGGCTGGCCGATCTGATCAATCATCGCGTGCTGCCGCAAATTCCGTCTGAAGGCTCGGTGGGGGCGAGCGGCGATCTGACGCCGCTGTCGTATGTCGCCGCCGCACTCGCAGGCGAGCGCGATGTGAAGTTCGACGGTGCGTTGCGCAACGTGCGCGACGTGTGGGCCGAACTCGGCATCGCGCCGCTGTCGCTTGCACCGAAAGAAGGTCTCGCGCTGATGAACGGCACGGCGGTCATGACCGGCCTCGCGTGCCTCGCGTTTGCCCGCGCCGATCATCTGACACGGCTGGCCGCGCGTCTGACGGCGCTGTCGACCGTCGCGCTCGACGGCCGCGCCGCGCACTTCGACGCAACCTTGTTCGACGTGAAGCCGCACGCAGGCCAGGCCGAAGCGGCCGGATGGATTCGCGACGATCTCGCCGGTCGCGACGATACGCCGGGGCATCGTCTGCAGGATCGCTATTCGATTCGCTGCGCGCCGCACGTGATCGGAGTCGCGCGCGATGCGCTGACGTGGGTGCGCCGCGACGTCGAAAACGAATTGAACAGCGCGAACGACAACCCGTTGATCGACCCGGACAACGAACGCGTGCTGCACGGCGGCAACTTCTACGGCGGCCACATTGCGTTCGCGATGGACGCGCTGAAAGTCGCGGTCGCCAATCTCGCCGATCTGATGGACCGGCAACTGGCGCTGCTGGTCGACGTGAACTTCAACAACGGTTTGCCGCGCAACCTGTCGGGCGCCGCGCCTGCACGCGCGCCGATCAATCATGGCTTCAAGGCGGTGCAGATTTCGTCGTCCGCATGGACCGCCGAGGCGTTGAAAAACACCATGCCCGCGAGCGTGTTTTCGCGCTCGACCGAGTCGCACAACCAGGACAAGGTGAGCATGGGCACGATCGCCGCGCGCGATTGTCTGCGTGTGCTGGAGTTGACTGAGCAGGTGGCGGCCGCGCATACGCTGGCCACGGTGCAGGCCGCGCAGCTGCGGTTGCGGATCGACAGCGCGACGCCGGTGCCCGCGCCGCTGCGGGCATTCATCGACCGGGTGGCCGCGCAGTCGCCGTTTGTCGACGAAGACCGCGCGCTGGAACGCGACCTGCGCGCGCTGACTTCGCGTATCGCCGCGTGCGAACTGCTCGACGACTATCGCAAAGGAGCGCGCGCATGAACGCGACGTCAAATGTGCTGAGTGCGAGCGCACCGGTGGAAGTGGCCTTCCACGATGTCGACGCGATGAACGTGTGCTGGCACGGCAATTACCTGAAGTACTTCGAGATTGGCCGCGCGGCGCTGCTGCGCGCGTTCGACTACGACTATCGCGAGATGCAGGCGTCGGGCTATGTGTGGCCGATCGTCGAGGTGCATCTCAAGTACGTGCGGCCGGCCGTGTACGGTCAGAAGCTCGACGTGCGCACGCAACTGCTCGAACACGAAAACCGCCTGAAAATAGGCTATGAAATTGTCGATTGCGAAACGGGTACGCGTTTGACGAAGGGTTACACGATCCAGGTCGCGGTCGATGCCGCGACTCAGGAGCTGCAATTCGTCTCGCCGCCCATCGTATTCGACAAGCTGGAGCGTGTATGGCAACGGTGAATGGGCGGCGCGCGGCGATGGTGCTCGCGATCGCGTTGGCTGGCGCGGCGGCGTTACCGTTGTCGGCATCGGCATCGGCATCGGCATCGGCAACGACTGCAACCGCCGGGAACACCGCGCTGGTGTCGCAGATCGCGGCTCATCTCGCGCAGGCGAAGGGCATTCGCGCGCAATTCACGCAGACGCAGACGCTGGCCGCGATGAAACAGCCGCTCGTCAGCAGCGGCGCGTTGCTGTTCTTTCGCGAACGCGGCGCGATCTGGCAGATCGACACACCGTACAAAGCCACCTACGTCATCACCGACGCAGGCGTCACGCAGTTGAACGCCGCCGGCCAACGCGTGAGCACTCGCAGCGCGCAAGGCGCGCGCGGCGTCGCGCAGGTGTCGAAAATGATGCGCGCGATGCTCGGCGGCGATCTGTCGGCGCTGTACTCTCAATTCGATGTGCAGGCCGACGGCACGCCGGCGCAATGGCGCATGCGGCTCACGCCGAACCAGCCGCAGATCGCCCAGGCCATCAAAAGTCTCGAGATGGACGGTGGCGATTATCTGCAAGGCCTGCGCATCACGCTCGCAAACGGCGACGTGACGAAGCTCGACTTCATCAACAGCGTGGCCGTTGCCGAACCTACGCCGGCTGAGCGCAGCCTGCTCGGAGCGCCTTGATGGGCGCGCGGGATTTACGCAGCGAGCCGGGTCAGCGGTCCGCGGTGCAGATTTGGGGCGTACTCGTTGTATGGCTGCTGCTCGCGCTGAGCGCCGCAGCGTATTGCGGCTGGCGTTTCACCGAAGCGTCGCCGTTGCAGACCAACCTGCTCGCACTGCTGCCCGAGACCGAAGCCGACCCCGTCGCCGAAAAAGCGGTCGAGACGCTGGCGAGCGCGCTGGGCGATCGCACCGTGCTGCTCGTCACCAGCAACGACGACGCGCACGCGAAAGCGGCGGCGAAGCAACTCGGCGCGTCGTTGCGCAACAGCGGCGCGTTCAGCTCGGTGACGGCGGAATTACCGCCATTCGATCTCGCCAAAATCGCCGATTTATACATGCCGTATCGCTTCGGCCTGCTGTCGGCCGACGACCGCGCGGCGCTCGCCGCAGGCGGCTCGTCCGCGACGCTCGGCGACACGCTCGCGCAACGTCTCTACAACCCGTTGCGCGGCGGCCTGACCACGCCGCTCGCCGACGATCCGTTCGGCTGGCTCGAACACTGGCTCGGCGGCTTGCCGCTCGCCACGTCGAATCTCGACGTCGAGGACAACCTGCTGGTTGCGCATCGCGGCGCGGCGACCAGCGTGCTGATCGTCTCCACGCTGCGCGGTTCGGCGTACGAAACCGGCACTCAACGCGCGGTTCACGCCGCCGTCGGCGACGGCGAACGCGCATTGCACGCAGCCTTCCCCGACGTGTCGATTGCGCGAGCCGGCGCGGTGTTTTACGCGGAGTCGGCGCGCAGCGCATCGGAGCGCGAGGTGCATCTGATCGGCATTGCCTCGTTGTGCGGGATTGCGCTGTTGCTGATGTCGGTGTTCCGCTCGCCGCGTCTGTTATTGCTCGGTTTCGTATCGACGGCGCTCGGCATCGTTTTCGCACTCGCGGCGACGCTGCTGGTATTCGGCAAGCTGCATCTGCTGACGCTGGTGTTCGGCGCGAGCCTGATCGGCGAAGCGGTCGATTATTCGATTCAGTACTTCGTCGTCTATCTCGGCGCGCGGCGCGACTGGGACGCGCGGCACGGTGCGAGAACCGTTCGTCCCGCGCTGGGCGTCGCGTTGATAACGAGCCTGCTCGGCTACGCGATCCTGTTGTGGGTGCCGTTCCCCGCGCTCAAGCAGATCGCCTGTTTCGCGATGGTCGGCATCTTGACCGCGTTCGCCTCGGTGCTGTGGCTGCTGCCCGCGTTGCTGACGCGCGCGCCGACGCGTAGCCCGCGCCGTCTGTTCGCCCGCTCGGCGCATCTGCTGATGCGCTGGCATCGCGTGATCGGCGGAAAGCGCGCGTGGCTCGTCGCCGCCGTGTTGCTGCTCGCGGCGATTCCTGGCTGGCTGCGGCTGACCAGCGACGACGATATCCATCTGCTGATCCAGCGCGATCCGTCGCTCGTCGCGCAGGAAGACAAGGTGCGCGAAGCGGTGGGCGTCGACAACAGCGCGCAGTTTTTCGTGGTGCGCGGCGACACGGCGGAAGCCGTGCTGCAACGGGCCGAAGCGCTGGGCGCAAAACTTGACGCGTTGAACAGCACGCCTGAGCGGCTGAGCGGCTATCAGTCGGTCGCGCAGTTCGTGCCGTCCGCGCAACAGCAGGGCCGCGACCGCGAGTTGCTCGCGCAGCATGTGTTCGCCGACCCCGCCGCGTTGCGCGCGACGCTGCTGCGTGCGGGCTTCAAGGACGATGTCGCCGATGCGTGGCTCGCCGCGTACACGCAACCGCAGCCGCCGCTCAGCATCGGGCGATGGCTGGCCGCGCCGTGGTCGCAACCGTATCGCCATTTGTGGCTCGGCCAGGTCGGCTCGATCACGAAGTCGTATGCGGCTGTCGTGATTCCGGAAGGGGTGACGCCGCACAACACGCCCGCGCTGATCGCGCTCGCGCAGGCATTGCCGGGCGTCACGTTCGTCGACAAGGCCGCCAGCGTGTCGAAGCTGTTCGGCGAATATCGCGTCGATAGCGGCTGGTGGCTCGGCGGCGCGCTCGCGCTCGTGTTGCTGCTGCTGACCTTGCGCTACGCATCGAAGGACGCCTCGCTCGCGGACCGTTTGCGCGGCGGCATCACCACGACGCTGCCGGTGCTGCTCGCGGTCGGCGTCACGCTCGCGGTGTTCGGCTACCTCGGCATGCCGCTCAATCTGTTCAACTGGCTCGCGCTGATGCTCGTGCTCGGCGTCGGCGCGAACTACGCGGTGTTTCTGCGCGAAGGCTGTCTGCGTGCACGCGCCGATCTCGGCGCGGTGTGGACCGGCGTGCTGTTGTCGGCGGCGACCACGCTGCTGTCGTTCGGCATGCTCGGCATGAGCGAGATGCCCGCGCTGAAGAGTTTCGGCACGACGCTCGCGCTCGGTATCGCCGTGTCGGTGCTGCTTGCGCCGATCGGCATGCCGGTGGAGTCAAGGAGAGGGCGATGAAAGCGCCGTCGGTTTATCTACATGCGCTCGGCATGATCAATGCGCTTGGCGCCGATGTCGGCGAGATCGTTCGGGCGCTCGCGGCCACGCGCTCGCCAGGCATGGGGGCCGTGCGTACCCGAACCGGCGACGCGTATGTGGGCAGTGTGCTCACGCCGCTGGATCTCGCGCCGTCCGCGGCGCTGGCGCACTACGATTGCCGCAACAATCGCCTGCTGCTGGCGGCGCTCGCACAGATCGCACCCGCCATCGATGCCGCGCGCGAACGTTACGGCGCAGACCGCATCGGCGTCGTGCTCGGCACCAGCACTTCTGGCATTCAGGCTGCGGAAGCCGCGTTGACGCTTCAGGCGCAAGCCGGCCGATTACCCGGAAACTTCGACTACCGGCAAATGGAAATCGGCACCGCCGCGCCGTTCGCCGCCGCAGCGCTTGGCGTGCGGGGGCCCGCTTTCACGATATCGACCGCGTGTACATCGAGCGCCAAAGCATTCGCGTCCGCGCGACGGTTGCTGCAATTGCAACTGTGCGACGCGGTCGTGGTGGGCGGCGTCGATTCGTTGTGCGAGTTGACGGTTCAGGGATTCGCATCGCTCGAATCGACCAGCAGTGCACGCACGAATCCGATGAGCGCGAATCGTTGCGGGATCAATGTCGGCGAAGGGGCAGCGGTTTTTCTGCTGAGTCGCGACGAAGCGGCGGTGAGGCTCGCGGGCGTCGGCGAATCGAGCGACGCGTATCACATTTCGTCGCCGGACCCGGAAGGCGCGGGCGGCGAACTCGCGTTGCGGGAAGCGCTCGCCGACGCGGGCATTGGCGCTTCGGCGGTGGCGTACGTGAATCTGCACGCGACCGCGACGCGCAAGAACGACGACATGGAAGCGAAGCTGATGGCGCGCGTGTTCCCGGACGGCGTGGCGACCAGCGGCACCAAGCCGTTGACCGGGCATCAACTCGGCGCGGCGGGCGCTACCGAACTCGGCTTTGCATGGCTGACGCTCGCCCGCGACGACGTGCCGTTGCCGCGTCATCTGTGGGACGGCGAAGCCGATTCCGCGTTGCCTGCGCTGGATCTGGTCGAAAGCGAACGCTTCCTGCCGCGCAATGGCGGCACGCAACACGTGATGAGCAATTCGTTTGCTTTTGGCGGCAGCAATGCCAGCCTGATCCTCGCCCGGTGACGCTTATGACGACTACTACATTAATTAACGAGCCACTCGGCAACGAGCAGCTGGCACGGCAGCCGGTCGAGGCGATCATCCCGCATCGCGGCACCATGCTGCTGATCGACGCCGTCGACCGTTTCGACGAACAGACGCTGAGCGTGCACGCCACTGTCGACCCGCACGCGTGGTACGCCGATGCCGATGGCGCGATGCCCGCGTGGATCGGCATCGAATTGATGGCGCAGGCGATTGCCGCGCACGTCTCGTTGCTGGCAATGCGCAGCGGCGGCCGCGCGCGACCGGGCGTGCTGCTCGGTTCGCGCAGCTACAAGGCGTTGCAGCAGGTGTTCGCGGGCGGCGCGCGTCTGTCGATTCACGTCACCGAGTTGCTGCGCAGCGAAGAAGGACACGGCGCTTACGAATGCACCATCCACGACCGCGATGTGGGTTGTGCCGAGGCCGTCATCAAGGTGTTTCAACCGCGCGATTTTCAGTCATTCATTGAGGGGAGTTTCAGTTCATGAGCCGGCGCGTTCTGGTTACCGGCGCAAGCCGCGGCATTGGCCGCGCGATTGCGTACAAATTGGCGGCCGACGGTTTCGCGGTCTCCGTGCATTGCCGCACCGGACGCAGCGAAGCGGACGCCGTCGCGACGGGCATCGCCGCCCAGGGCGGCACGGCGCGCGTGTTGCAGTTCGACGTGCGCGAACGCGCTGCGTGCCGTGAGGTGCTGGAAGCGGATGTCGCCGCACACGGCCCGTACTACGGAATCGTGTGCAGCGCGGGCGTGACCCGCGACGCGGCGTTTCCCGCGCTCACCGAGGAAGATTGGGACATCGTGATCGAGACCGGTCTCGACTCGTTCTACAACGTCGTCCATCCGCTGACCATGCCGATGGTGCGCGCGCGCAGCGGCGGGCGCATCGTCACGATCGCATCGGTATCGGGCGTGATGGGCAATCGCGGCCAGGTCAACTACAGCGCGGCGAAGGCCGGTCTGATCGGCGCGACCAAGGCGCTCGCGGTGGAACTGGCGACGCGCGGCATCACCGTCAACTGTGTCGCGCCGGGTCTGATCGACACGGGCATGCTCGATCAGATGCCGCTCGACCAGGCATTGAAGACCGTGCCGATGAACCGCGTCGGCGAACCGGCCGAAGTGGCGTCGGTGGTGGGCTTCCTGATGTCCGACGCGGCTTCGTACGTGACTCGCCAGGTGATCGGCGTGAATGGCGGGATGGTGTGATGAAGCGCGTCGTCATTACCGGCATGGGCGGCGTCACCGCCTTCGGCGACCACTGGGACGCCATCGAAGCGCGCTTGAAAAGCGGCGAAAACGCGGTACGGCGCATGGCCGAATGGGATTACTTCGAGTCGCTGCATACGCGGCTCGCGTGTCCGTTGCCCGGCTTCAGCTTGCCCGCGCACTATCCGCGCAAGAAAACCCGGTCGATGGGACCGGTCTCCATGTACTCGGTGCGCGCAAGCGAGCTGGCGCTTGCCGACGCCGGTCTCGCCGACGACCCGAGCATCGCCGACGGCCGCATGGGCGTCGCGTATGGCTCGTCGTCGGGCTCGGTGCAACCGATCCGCGCCTTCGGCACGATGCTCGAAACCGGCTCGATGAGCACGGTCACATCGAACAGCTACGTGCAGATGATGCCGCACACGACGGCGGTCAACGTCAGCCTGTTCTGGGACCTGAAAGGGCGGATCATTCCGACCTCGTGCGCGTGCGCGTCGGGCAGCCAGGCGATCGGCTACGCGTACGAAGCGATCCAGACCGGCAAGCAGACGCTGATGCTGGCGGGCGGCGCGGAAGAACTGTCGGGCCCGGCGGTCGCGGTGTTCGACACGCTGTACGCGACCAGCACCCGCAACGACGAACCGCATCTGACGCCGCGTCCTTTCGACGCCCGGCGCGACGGTCTCGTGGTCGGAGAAGGGGCGGCCACGCTGGTGCTCGAAGAGTACGAACATGCGGTCGCGCGCGGCGCGCGGATTCACGCGGAGATCGTCGGCTTCGGCTGCAATTCGGACGGCGCGCACATGACCCAGCCGACCGCTGAAACGATGGCGCTTGCGATGCAGTTCGCGCTGCGTGACGCGCAATTGCCACCGGAAGCGATTGCCTACGTGAACGCGCACGGCACCTCGACGGATCGCGGCGACATCGCCGAAAGTCATGCCACCGCGCAGACCTTCGGCGAGCGCATGCCGATCAGTTCGCTGAAAAGCTACGTGGGTCATACGCTCGGCGCATGCGGTGCGATTGAAGCGTGGTGGACCATCGAGATGATGAAGCGCAACTGGTATGCGCCGACGCTGAATCTGGAGAACGTCGATCCGGCGTGTGCGTCGCTCGACTACATCGCCGGCGCGGCTCGCGAGCTCGACGCTGAGCATGTGATGAGCAATAACTTCGCATTCGGCGGCATCAATACATCGCTGATTTTCAGGCGCGTTCGATGAGCGTGGCGCTGCAAAGGGTGGTGATCACCGGCATGGGGATCGTCTCGTGCCTGGGCAATACGCTCGACGACGTAGCCGCCGCGTTGCGCGCGGGCCGTTCGCGACTCGAGCGGATCGAGGCATGGCGGGAACGCGGTTTCGGCTCGCAAGTGGCGGGCGTTGCATCGGCGGCGAACGAGCCGCCGTTCGATCGCAAACTCGAACGCTTCATGGGCGACACGGCGCGCTTTGCGTGCCACGCAGCGCGCAACGCCATCGACGACGCAGGACTCGCGACGTCCGCGTTGCGTTCGCCGCAAGCGGGTGCGGTGATCGGCTCGGGCGTCGGCACGATGTCGAGCTATGACGTGGCGCTCTCGATTGCCCACGCGCGCGGCGTCGAAAAAGTGCCGCCGTATATCGTGCCGCACGCGATGAGCAGCACCGCATCGGCGAATGTCGCGCAGGCATTTGGGCTCGAGGGCGTGAGCTATTCGCCGTCGTCGGCGTGCACGACTTCGGCGCTCGCGCTCGGCCAGGCGATGCAGCTGATCCAGACCGGCCGACAGCAGATCGTGCTGGCCGGCGGCAGCGAGTCGCTGCACGACAACATGACGCTGATGTTCGACGCGATGGGCGCGTTGTCGCGCGGTTTCAGCGAGACGCCGGAAGACGCGTCGCGTCCGTACGACATGCAGCGCGACGGCTTCGTGATCGCGTCGGGTGGCGGCGTGCTGGTGCTCGAAGCGCTCGATCACGCGTTGGCGCGCGGTGCGCGCATCTACGCGGAGCTGAGCGGTTACGGCGATTGCACGGACGCAGCCGGAATGGTCGCGCCGCGCGCGGGTGGCATTGCGCGGGCCATGCGCAGTGCGTTGAACGAAGCGGGCCGGCGTCCTGATTACATCAACACGCACGCACCGTCGACGCCGCTTGGCGATCTGGAAGAACTGCGCGCACTGAACGACGTGTTCGGCGCGAAATCCGGTGAGGGCGTGCCGGCTTTTTCGTCGACGAAAGGGATGACCGGGCATTCGCTCGGCGCATGCGGCGCGCACGAGGCGATCTACACGCTGCTGATGATGCGCGACGGGTTTATCGCGGGCACGGCGGACAAGGGCGCGCCGGTCCCCGAAGTGCTCGGCATGCCGCTTGTGCGAGCCACCCGCGACGCGCGTATCGACACGGCGATGTCGGTGTCGTTCGGTTTCGGCGGCAGTTGCGCGAGCTTGATGTTCGACGCGTGGAAGGGCGATTAAACGGTGCAAGCCGGCTTAACTTCAGGGACAACAAAAGTGATAACGACAACAGTAAAGAAGCTGGCCGCATCCGGTGCATTCGCGATCGTCGCGGCGACGCAAACGGGCTGCGCCACGCAGGTGAAATCGCTGCCGCTGTCGTCCGCAGCGAGTCAGTCGCACGATGGCGTGCAGGTGTACTTCGGCCAGCAGAATCATCCGGCGGTGGGGCGTCAGTTGGGCGACGTGAACTATTCGGTGCGGGTTGCGCGCAATGTCGCGACCGCCGAGCAGGTATGCTCGGACGCGCTCGCCGAAGGGATGCACAAGCTGCGCGAAGCAGCACGCGCGCAACACGCCAATGCCGTCATCGATGTATCGACGCGCTTTCACAGTACCGAAAGCACGTCACCCGACGCCTTCACGTGCGGCGTCAGTTCGAGTGCCGCCGCAGTTGCGGTGCGCGGACGACTCGTCGTACTGGAAGCGAATTAAGCTGCAATCAAATAGAACTCATCAACGCAATAACGACTACCTGGGGGTCTCAATGAAACGCCATCTGATGTTCGCCGCATTGTTTGCTTCTGTCGCTACGCTCACCGCCGCGCCGGCTTTTGCACGCGACACCGTCTCTACCTATCCGATCGATCAGGCATTGCATAGCGAGCCGGGCAAGGTCGGCGACGACGTCGCCCTGTATTTCGCCGGACAGTCGCATCCGCGCGTCGACAAGACGATGGGTGAATTCTCGACCAACAAGAAGACCAATGCATTCGGCCGCAGCGACCTGGATGCATGTCAGCACGTGTTCCTTTCGGCGGTGCAGGAGTTGCAGGAGCGCGCGCGCAAGGAAGGCGGCAACGCGGTGATCAACATCAAGAGCAACTACAAGAAAGACGTGCGCGAGAGCGCGACCGAATACACGTGCGGAGCAGGTGCGATGGTCGCGGGCGTCGCGCTGAAAGGCGACGTGGTGACGTTGCGCAAGTAAGGCGACAGCGGATGCCGGAGTAACAGCAAGGCGGCGAGTCGCCGCCTTTGTCTGTCAATCGTGCACTGTGCTTCGCGCGCTTTAACCTGGCTTGACCGCCGCGACATTGACGAGCGTCTCACGACGCTTGCCGGGTCGCGGACGGTATAGCCCGAGCCGTTCGAGCAGACCGAAATCTTTCGCGCGGCTCCACCACAGGTACGGCAGCGAGATGTTGTGTTTGCCGAACCGGAAGCCGCCGTGGCGAAGCATGTCGAGATAACCGTCGGCGCTTTTTTGCACCTGCATCGGATGACGGAACAGCAGCCGGATCACCCACGATTTGATATACGCGTCGGTCGATTCCGCGAACAGCAGAATGCCGCCCGGTTTCAGTACGCGGTGGAATTCGGCGAGTGCGCGTTCCTGTTCGACCAGATGATGAAACGTTTGATGACAGAACACGATATCCGCGCTGGCGTCCGGCAACGACAGCTGCGCGCAGTCGCCGTGCATCAATTCGATATCGGCAACCAGCGGACGGCACGCATTGGCCGCAGCGGCTGCCAGCGTCAGCGAAGGCTCATGAAAATCGATCCCGACTATGCGGCGCGGCTTGAACGCTTCGGCAAGCAGGCGAAACGAAATGCCTTGCCCGCAACCCACGTCGACGATGACCGGCGCGACGGGCAACGGAGTGCCGATCAGGTCTTTCAGATCGTTGATCGCGACTCTCAGCACATGATGTTCCCATGTGTGGGTTCGCAGAAACCAGGTGCCGAATGCCGTCTCCGGGACGAACGGCACAGTGGATGATTCGGATGACGACATATCGCGTTTTCCTCGGGGAGATTTTTTGATCCTGCTGGCAGGCGCGATTGTAGCGAGAACTGAAGATACAGCGAAACGCTGTACATAACTTATAAACAATCGAGGGAAGAATTGAGCAAACATTTGGCAATGCCGTCGTCGGTCGACGTCGCGATTATCGGCGCGGGACCGGCGGGCGCGGTTGCTGCTGCGCTGTTGCGTAAGGCCGGCCGTTCGGTGCTCGTGCTGGAGCGCCAGCATTTTCCGCGCTTCTCCATCGGAGAGAGCCTTTTGCCGCAAAGCATGGCTTATCTGGAAGAGGCCGGCATGCTGCAGGCAGTGGTCGAGGCCGGTTTTCAGTACAAGAACGGCGCGCATTTTATTTATCGCGACAAGTCGTCCACGTTCGATTTCCGCGATAAGCATTCGCCCGGCTGGGGCACCACGTATCAGGTCGAGCGTGCCGCGTTCGACGACATCCTGATTCGCTGCGCGGCGCAGCAGGGCGCCGACGTGCGCTTCGGTCAAACGGTGACGTCGGTTCGCACGGGGGACGCGCCGGTCGTCGAGGTGGTCGACGAGGCGGGCAATGCTCATCAGATCGAAGCGCGTTTCGTGCTGGATGCGAGCGGCTTTGGCCGTGTGCTGCCGCGTCTGCTGAATCTCGAAGCGCCCACCCGGATGCCTACGCGCGCCGCGCTTTTCACGCATGTCCGCGACGGTATTCCGGTCGACGCGAGCGATCGCAACAAGATCTGCGTCGCCACGCACCCGGAGCGCCGCGACGTGTGGTTCTGGATGATTCCGCTGGCGGGCGGCCGCTCGTCGGTGGGATGTGTCGCCGAGGCGAGCTTCCTCGGCATGCCGGAAGCGGAGCGTGAAGCGGCGTTGCGCACGCTGATCCAGCAGGAGCCGACGCTGAACCGATTGATCGGCAACGCGCCGTTCCTGATGCCAGTGCGGCATATCGGCGGCTACTCGGCGAACGTCGAACGTCTGCATGGGCCGGGTTACGCGTTGCTCGGCAATGCGGGCGAATTCCTCGATCCGGTGTTTTCGTCAGGGGTGACGATTGCGCTGCGCTCGGCGCAGCTTGCCGTGCAGACCTTGAACCGCCAGCTCGATGGCGAGCCGGTTGACTGGGCGACCGCTTACGACCGGCCGTTGCGCAAGGGGATCGATGCGTTCCGCGCATTCGTCGAACGCTGGTACACCGGCGAGTTGCAGGACATCATCTATTACCCGGAGCAGACGCCGTCCATCCGCCGGATGATCAGCGCGGTTCTGGCGGGGTATGCGTGGGATGAATCGAATCCGTACGTGGCCGATCCGGTCCGCCGATTGACTGCGTTGCATGAGGTTTGCACGCAGCGGTGACGATGCAATGCCGACGTTGAAATGAAAACGGCGCTTCCGTGAAACGGAGCGCCGTTTTTTATTGGCCCGCGTGAGCGGGATCGGGACAGATCAAGCCGCGATCCTCGCCGCGCCTGTCGCGTTCTGCCGCCCCGCATCCCGTCGATGCACCCGCTTGCCCGCCGCATACGTTTCATAAATCGCGCGGTCGTCGCCGAGCAGTGCAAACGCGAACAGCAATTCCTCCAGCGACTCCGTACGCGCGGTACGTCGCGCGAGCAACGGCGTCGCCTGCGGATCGAGCACCACGAAGTCCGCTTCCGTCGACGGCTTCAACGTGCCGACCTTGTCCGCGAGATCGAGCGCCTTGGCTGCGCCCGCAGTCGCCAGATAGAACATCCGCGTAGCTGTCAGATGATGGCCGCCGAGGCGCGCGACCTTATGCGCTTCGTTCATCGTCTGCAGCATCGAGAACGACGTGCCGCCGCCGACGTCGGTCGCCAGCGCGACCGGCATGCCCGCTTCGTCGGCCTTGTCGAAATCGAACAGACCGCTGCCGAGAAACAGATTCGAGGTCGGGCAGTGCGACGCGACCGTGCCGGTTTGCGCCATGCGTTTGCGGTCTTCCTCGTCGAGGTAGATGCAATGGCCGTACACCGCGCGGCGGCGCAGCAGGCCGTAGTGGTCGTAAATGTCCAGATAGCTGCGGTGACCCGGAAACAGATCGGCGACCCACTTCACTTCGTCGGTATTTTCCGCGACGTGGCTCTGGATGAAGATGTCCGGGTGCTGACCCGCCAGCACGCCGCACGCTTCCAGTTGCGCTTCGGTCGAGGTCGGCGCGAAGCGCGGCGTCAGCGCGTACATCTGGCGGCCGCGATTGTGCCAGCGGCCGATCAGCTCGGCGCTGTCGTCATAACCCGATTGCGCGGTGTCGCGCAAAAACTCGGGACAGTTGCGGTCCATCAGCACCTTGCCCGCCACCATCCGCAAATTGCGCGCTTCGCTTTCGGTGAACAGCGCGTCGGCGGATTCCTTGTGGACCGTGCAATACACGAGCGCCGTCGTCGTCCCGCAAGCCAGCAGTTCGTCGATGAAAAAGCTCGCCGTGTCGCGCGCGATTGCCGGGTCGCCGAAGCGGCGCTCGGTCGGGAACGTGTACGTGTCGAGCCACGGCAACAAACCCGGCGCCGGCGACGCGATCATGTCCGTCTGCGGATAGTGGATGTGCGTATCGATAAAACCCGGCACGATCAGCTTGTCGCGCATCTCCTGCACCTGCGTGCCGGGCGCGAGTCGCGACGCGAGCGCCGCATATGCGCCCGCCGCGACGACATGGCCGTCTTCGACGATCAGCAGACCGTCTTCGTTGAACACCGCCGCGTCGGGCGATTGTGCAGGGTCGCCGTTGAAGGTCAGCAATTGCGCGCGGAACGCGGCCTGGCCGGATTGGCCCGATTGAGCCTTCACGGCCGGGTTAGTCGATTGAGTCATGGAAAAACCGTCTCCAGATGTGGGAACCGGACAGCGCGGGCGGCGCTTCGTTCACGCGCTGTCGAAAAGCCCGTGACGCCGCCGGCTGTCCATTACCAGCCCGTCATTGCGGGCCGCTTTGATGCCAGTGCGCGTCGAGCTTCGCGATCAGTTCGCTGCGTTGCTCAGGCGTCACGAACGACGCTTCGAAGCTGTTGCGGATGATCGTGTAGACCTCGGCATCGTTCAACTTCAACGCGTCGATGATGGCGAAATAGTTGGCGTTCACGTAGCCGCCGAAGTAGGCCGGGTCGTCGGAGTTCACCGTGACGGCGACGCCGCGATCGAGCAGGTCCTTCAGCGTGTGCTTGGTCATGTCGTCGAACACGCAGAGCTTGAGGTTCGACAGCGGGCACACGGTCAGCGCGACGCGCGTATCGGCAAGACGCGTGACCAGCGCGGCGTCTTCGATGCTGCGCACGCCGTGATCGACGCGGTCCACTTTCAGCAGATCGAGCGCTTCGTAGATATACGACGGCGGGCCTTCTTCACCGGCATGCGCGACGAGCTTCAGACCCAGCGCGCGCGCCTTGGCAAACACGCGCTCGAACTTCGAAGGCGGATGGCCGCGTTCCGACGAATCCAGCCCGACCCCGATCAGCCGATGCTCGTACTGGTCGAACAAAGGCCGCGCTTCTTCGAACGTGGCGAGCGCATCGTCTTCGGACAGATGGCGCAGGAAGCACAGAATCAGCTTGCTCGTCATGCCGCGCTTTTCCGCGTCGGCGAGCGCGCGTTCGATCCCCGCGACCACAGTCGCGATCGCGACACCGCGTTCGGTGTGCGTCTGCGGATCGAAGAAGATTTCGCTGTGGATCACGTTGTCGGCGAGGCAGCGTTCGACGTACGCCATGGTCATGTCGTAGAAGTCCTGCTCGTGCAGCAGCACGCTCGCGCCCGCGTAGTAAATATCGAGGAACGATTGCAGATCGGTGAACGCGTACGCGGCGCGCAGCGCGTCGATCGAGTCGTACGCGAGCTTCACGCCGTTGCGTTCGGCCAACGCGAAAATCAGTTCGGGTTCGAGCGAGCCTTCGATGTGAATGTGCAGTTCGGCCTTCGGGGCACGTGCAGCTTTTTCAATCAGCGTCGTGGAGGGTGCAGTCGTTGTAGTCATGATGAATTTGCGTTTGTTAGAGTCGGTTCGCCGGATGCGTTCGATTCAGCCCGAAGCGCTGGTCAGTTCGATCAACCCGTGCCCTTGCGTCAAACCGTCTGCTGGGTCGCGTGGTGCGTGCCCGCGTTTGCCTCGACCGCCTGCAACACCTGCGCGGCCGCCGAAATCGCAATGACTTCCGGCGACTTGTCGACGATTCCGTCGACGCCGAGCGGACACTTCATCCGCGCAACCTGCGACGGGTCGATGCCGCGTGCGGCCAGCCTATGTTCGAACTGCTTGCGCTTGCTATGCGAGCCGATCATGCCGAAGAACGCGAAATCGCCACGCCGCAAGATGCGCTCGGCCAGGTCGAGATCGAGCGCATGGTTGTGCGTCATCACGATGAAGTACGTGTTCGGCGTGGCCTGGTCGATCGCTTCGTCGGGCGCGTCGTTGGCATCGATCTTGAGGTTCGGCGCGTGCAGCGATTCCAGCGGCGGAAACTGCGCGTCGCGTTCGTCGACCCAGCGCACGGTGCAGGGCAGCGTGGCGAGCACGCGAACCAGCGCGGCGCCCACGTGACCGGCGCCGAACAGCACGACGGAGAAGTCGCCTGGCGCGATGGTTTCGGTGAGCAGCGCACCGCTGTCGTCGAAGCCTGCGCCGTCCCACAGCAGACAGTCCGCCGCGTCGACGCCCGGTTCGGGGTCAGACAGCATCACCGCATCCGGTGCGGGGCCGAATGATACGCTACGCACCGTCGAAAGGCCGGCAGCCGTGCGTTTCGCGAGCGACGTGATCCAGCCGAGGTCGGCGATATCGAGCCGTTCGAACGCGAGAATCACCGCGCCGCCGCAGCATTGGCCGAGGCTCGGACCGAGCGCGAAACGCTCCAGCCGACGCATATGCGGCGAGCGCATGCCGTCGCGCAACACCTGGCGCGCGGTCTCGATGGCTTTCCACTCGAGATGGCCGCCGCCAATCGTATATTTCGCCGATTCGCGCGTGACGATCATCCTGGTGCCGGCTTCGCGGGGCACCGAACCTTCGACGCGCGCGACCGTCACCAGCACGGCGGCGTCGCCGTGAGCGAGGAGGTGCTGCAGGTCAGGTAGCCAGGCTTGCATCCGGCGGTTCTCCATACTGGGCCGCGCGGGGTGTCCGTGCGGCGGGTTGCTTGTGGCGTGATGCGGTTGTGTTGCTTCAGTGTTGCCTGGGTGTCGCGTTATGCCGATGGGCTATTCGGGTTGCTTTCCTTGTTGACCGTTTCCGTCAGGCGGTCGTGTCCGTTGTGACCGGCTCCGCTGCATGGTCTTCACTCGTGCTCGCGGATTGCAACGCGTCCAGCGCATCGAGTATCGCTTCGGGTGTGGCGGGCGCCCGCAACGGCGGAGCATCTTCCGCGCCCGGCACAGCCGCTGCGATGGCATCGCGGATCGCCAGAAACACCGAGAACGGCAGTAGCAAAGGCGGCTCGCCGACAGCCTTCGAACGGAACACAGTCGGCTCGGCGTTCTGATTCTGGTAAAGCTGCACGCGAAATGCGGCGGGCGTGTCGCTGACAGCGGGAATCTTGTACGTGGACGGCGCATGCGTCATCAGACGGCCATCGCGGTTCCACCACAGTTCTTCGGTGGTGAGCCAGCCCATGCCCTGAATAAAGCCGCCTTCCACCTGACCGATGTCGATAGCCGGGTTGATCGACTGACCGGCGTCGTGCAGCACGTCGGCGCGCACGAGTTTCCATTCGCCGGTCAACGTGTCGATCACGACTTCGGACACGGCCGCGCCATACGCGAAGTAATAAAACGGGTGACCGGTCAGCGTTTTCGCATCCCAGTGTACTTTCGGCGTCGTGTAGAAACCGTCCGACCACAACTGCACGCGCGCGAGATACGCCGCGCCGACCAGCTGTTCGAACGGCATCGCGCCTTCATTGACCGACACCGTGCCGTGCGCGAACTGCACGTCGTCCGCGTGGCCGCCGAGTTGCTTCGCCGCGAGTTCCGCGAGCCTTAAGCGAATCGTGCGCGCGGCGGCCTCGGCCGCCTTGCCGTTCAGATCGCTGCCGGTGGACGCCGCTGTCGCCGACGTATTCGCAATCTTGGACGTGTCGGTCGCCGTGACCCGCACGCGCGACAACGGCAAGCCAAGCTGATTGGCGACCACCTGCGCGACCTTGGTGTTCAAGCCCTGGCCCATTTCGGTGCCGCCGTGATTCACGAGCACCGAGCCGTCCTTGTACACATGCACCAGCGCGCCGGCCTGATTCAGAAACGGCACGTTGAACGAAATACCGAACTTGACCGGCGAAAACGCGAGCCCGCGCTTGAGCACCGGACTGCCTGCGTTGAAGGCCGCAATGGCCTCGCGGCGCGCGCGATAGTCGCTGGTGTCGAGCAGCTCGTCGGTGAGCGGGGCGATGATGTTGTCCTCGACGCGCTGCCCGTACGGCGTCGTATCGCGTTCGCCGATGCCGTAGTAGTTGGCGAGCCGTACGTCGAGCGGATCGCAGTGCAACTGACGCGCGATGCTGTCGAGCATCACCTCCATCACCAGCGCGCCTTGCGGTCCGCCGAAGCCGCGAAACGCGGTGTTCGACTGCGTATTGGTCTTGCAGCACAGCGCGACGATATCGACGTCGCCGAGGTAGTACGCGTTGTCGAAGTGACACACGGCGCGGGTCGCGACGGCACCCGAAAGATCGGCGGAATAGCCCGCGCGCAACGCAATTTCGACGCGCGCGCCGAGGATCCGGCCGCTGTCGTCGAAACCCGCTTCGTATTCGTAGACCGCGTCGTGGCGCTTGCCGGTGATCATGAAATCGTCGTCGCGATCGGCGCGCAACTTGACCGGACGACGCAGCCGTTTTGCCGACAGCGCCGCGACGCACGCGAACAGCGCCGATTGCGATTCCTTGCCGCCAAAGCCGCCGCCCATCCGTCGGCATTCGCACACGACGTTGTGCGCGGGCCAGTCGAGCATATGTGCGACGACCTGCTGCATTTCGCTCGGATGCTGCGTCGAACTGTAGACGAGCATGCCGTCCATTTCCTTCGGCACGGCGTACGCGATCTGTCCTTCGAGATAGAACTGTTCCTGGCCGCCGACTTCGAACGTGCCTTTGATCTTGTGCGGCGCGCTCGCGATTTTCGCGTCGGGATCGCCGCGCTTCAGATGCAGCGGCGGCAGCACAAACTGTTTCGCGGCTTTCGCATCGGCGGGCGTGAGGATCGCTTCGAGCGGCTCGTAGCGGATCACGTCGTCGCTTTTCGCGAGCGCCGCCGCGCGGCGGGCGAGCTCATGAGTTTCCGCGATCACCGCGAACACCGGCTGGCCGAGATACAGCACTTCATCGACCGCGAGAATCGGGTCGTCGTGCAGCACCGGGCCGCAATTGTTTTCACCGGGGATGTCGTCGGCGGTCAGCACCGCGACCACGCCGGGTGCGTTCCTGACCGCGTCCAGATCGATCGACACGATTCGCGCGTGTGCATGGCGCGAGAGCCCGAGCGCCGCGTGCAGCGTGCGGTGCAATTCGGCGATGTCGTCGGTGTAGGTTGCTTCGCCACTCACGTGCAGCGCGGCCGATTCATGCGGCAGAGAGACGCCGATGGCAGTGTCGTCGCTGGATTGGGCAACGGCGTGTTCAACGAAAGTATCGGTGCGGTTCATCACGGCGACTCCTGCGCGACCGGCGCCTCGTGCGCACCGAGGTCGAACGCGAACGCATTCACGTCGAACAGCGCGAGCGGCGCGTCATTGCGCGTTTCGAGGTGAAAGCGCCACAGCAGGTTGCGCGCCACCTTCAGCCGGTACGCGCTCGACGCGCGCATGTCGGTGAGCGGCTGGTAATCGGCGACGAGTGCGTTCATCGCCTGGCGCGCTGTGCTTTCGTCCCATGTTGCGCCGTTCAGCACGGCTTCGGTTTGCGCGGCCCGCTTCGGCGTGGCCGCCATCCCGCCGAACGCGATGCGGGCTTCGCGGATCGTGCCGTCGTCGCCGAGGTGCAGCGAGAATGCGGCGCAAACCGCCGAAATGTCCTGATCGTAGCGTTTCGAGACCTTGTAAGTACGAAACCGCAGATTGCCCGCCGGACGCGGCACGCGCAGCGCCACGACAAACTCTCCGGCTGCGAGCGCGGTCTTCTGATAGCCGAGATAGAACGCGTCGAGCGGCAGCGTGCGCGTTGTCGGGCCGTGGCGCAGCACGATTTCCGCGTCGAGCGCGAGCAGCGCCGGCATCGAATCGCCAATCGGCGAGCCGTTCGCGACATTGCCGCCGAGCGTGCCCGCGTTGCGGATCGGCCGCGACGCGAAGCGCGTCCACAGTTCGGCGAGTTCGGGGTAGTCGGCGGCGAGGGCGGCGTATGCGTCTTCCAGCGTGACGGCCGCCCCGATGGTCAACGTCTGCGCATCGCGCTCGATGCCCTTCAGTTCGGCGACGTTGCCGATGTACAGGATGTCGCCGAGATCGCGGAACTGCTTGGTGACCCACAGGCCTACGTCGGTGCTGCCCGCCAGCAGCCTTGCCTGGGTGTTGGCCGCGCGCAGCCGGGCGAAGGCGTCGAGCGAAACCGGCGCGTGAAAAGTGTGCGTGCCGAAGGCCGCGCCGCGCGTGTCGGACGCGTGGTATTCGAAGGTGTCTTTGCGTTGCAGCCCGGTTAATGCTTCGGCGACGGCCTCGCGGTCCAGCGCCACGCGCGGGTAATGCGGATAGTCGAACATTTTCTGCGATGCGTCGACAATCGGCCGGTAGCCAGTACAGCGGCACAGATTGCCGGACAGCGCTGCGTTGATTTCGTCGCGGGTGGGGAGGCCTGCATCGGCGGGCTGGTTTTCGTACAGCGCCCACATCGACATGATGAAACCGGGGGTGCAGAAACCGCACTGGGAGCCGTGGCAATCGACCATCGTCTGTTGCACCGGATGCAGCGTGCCGTCGGCGGCGCGCAGGTCTTCGACGGTGAAGAGGGCGCGGCCGTCGAGCGTCGGCAGAAACTGGATGCACGCGTTGACCGCTTTCAGCGCCAGCGCGCCATGCGCGTCGAGTTCGCCGACAACCACTGTGCACGCGCCGCAATCGCCTTCCGCGCAGCCTTCCTTGGTGCCGGTGCAATGCAGATCCTCGCGCAGGTGCTGAAGCACGGTGCGCGTCGCCGGGACGCCCTCGACCTCACGGACGGACCCCTGGTGATAAAAGCGGATGGTTTGCGTTGTCATGGCGAATCCGAAAGACAGTGCGGACCGGGCGCGCGTTACGCATGGGGTCGTGCCAAAGCCGGCCTCGCGCACGTAGATCGCCATCCAGATCCGAAGATAGCATTACATCGTCTCGAAAATATTTCCCATGTCGCATGAAGCTTATTCGGCGGCGCCCATGCAATCAGTACGATTCGCGGCGCAGCGATAAGTTGCGATACGTCGGAAATGGCGCAAAGCCAAGTAGGGCGGGGGATGGGGGCGTGACCGGCGCGCGGCGCGGCGGTGGATTGCTTGGGTCAGGCTTTTGTCAGACGCAAAGGCGAACAGCCGCGCAACCCACTGAGCCAATAAAAAACGCCGGATTTCGCGTTGCCCGTCAAGGGTGCGAAATCCGGCGTTTTCTCAACGCATCAAACGTATTCAGGCGAACCGGCGGCGATTACGCACGAGGCTGAGCGCCAGCGGAATAAACGCGACCACGAATGCGACCAGCGCCCACATCGGCAGCGTCAGGCCGAGAATCGGCGGATAGGCGGTTTCACACAGCCCGGCGACCTTGAACACGCCCGGCAGCCAATGCGCGGGCGGCAAGCTGTCGACTACCGGCTGCAACGCGTCGAAGCCGCAGCTGAAACCCGGATTGGCCTGCACATAAACGTGCCGCGCGGCAGTCACGATGCCCGCCAACGCCGACAACGCCGCCATGGTTTCCAGCAGCCGTACGCCGCGCCAGCTATTGAAACGCGCGCCGAGGAACGCAAAAATCGCGATCAGCAGGAAAAAATAACGCTGGATGATGCACAACGGGCACGGGTCTTCGTGCAGGAAGTATTGCAGGTACAGCGCACCGCCCACCAGGGCGACGCAGATCAGGCCAAGCAGAACCAGCAGGGAGCGCTCGCGGCGCAGCATCGCATTATCGTTATTCATGGATCGGTAGCGGTCTGGAAACCAAAAGGGTCGGGTGCCCGCGATTCTAGCGCGAACCCCCGCCCCGGCGCTTATCGCACTATTACGGCGTAACCCGGTCGTCAGCCTCGATTAGCGGATCGCGTTGAGCACCGCTTCGGCGCCGCGGCCGATCGCCAGCAGCGAGTCGTCCGCATGCGGCGCGGCCGCGAGCATCAGCCCGACCGGCGCGTCGCCGCGCAGATGGCAGGGCAGCGACAGCGCGCAGCTATCGAGGAAGTTGAACGCGCTCGGATTGCGCAGGATCAACGCGTTGGTGCGGCCGAACGCGTCGTCGTCGTGAATCAGATCGGCTACGCGAGGCGGCACGACCGGCACCGTCGGCGCAACCACCGCGTCGAAGCGCTGCCACAGCGTGCGGGCGGCTTCGTCGAGCATCGCCTCACGCTCGGCGAGCAGGTCCAGATAGTCGATTGCGCTGGCCGGCAGGCCTTTCAGAATCCGCACCAGCACGCGCGGATCATATTGTTCGCGATGATTTTCCAGCAGCGGACGATGCCACGCATACGCCTCGATCGGCGAAAAACCGAAACGGTTGATCTCGGGCAAACGGTCGAGCGGCGCGAACCGCACCTCGCTGACAATCGCGCCGGCCGCTTCCAGATGTTTGAGCGCGGTGTCGATTGCGGCGGCGACAGTCGGCTCGACACCATCGGTGACGAAATTAGTCAGCACGCCGAGGCGCACACCTTCGAGCGGCCTGGCTGCCGGAATTCGCGGCTCCAGCCCCGCCAGCATCCGGTCGACCAGCGCGCAGCACGCCACCGAGACGCCGATCGGTCCGAACGAATCGAGCGTCGGCGAAAGCGGCACGCCGCCCTGTTTGGGGATGCGCGAAGCGGTCGGTTTGAAGCCGGTCAATCCGCAGAGCGCGGCGGGAATGCGAATCGACCCGCCGGTGTCGGTGCCGAGCGCGACGGCCGCCATGCCGTCCGCGACCGAGGCCGCCGCGCCCGACGACGAACCGCCCGAAATCCGCTCGTCGCCCTTGATGCCGCGCCGGTACGGCGACAGCGGGTGTCCATAGTGCGGATTCAGGCCGAGCCCGGAGAACGCGAACTCGCTCATGTTGGTCCGCCCGACGATCACCGCGCCCGCCCGCTTCAGGCGCGCGACGGCCACCGCATCGGCCTTGGCCGGCGGCGCGTCGGCGAGCGCGATCGAGCCTGCGCGGGTCGGCTGTCCTTCGATGTCGAACAGGTCTTTCACCGACACCGGAATCCCGGCGAGCGGCGACAGCACCGTGCCCGCCGCGCGCAGACGGTCGTGCGCGTCGGCGGCGGCGCGGGCGTTATCGGCGTCGACATGCATGAAGGCGACCGCGCCCTGGCCGGCCGGATCGGCGATCCGTTCGAGCGCGGTTTCGACGAGCGCGCGGCTCGTGGTGCGTCCGGCGGCGAGGTCGGCGCCAAGCTGGGCAAGCGGCGGGAAGGGCGTGAATTCGGTGGCCATGATGTCGGTGGAAATCCGGTTGAATGGCGTGAAGCCGGTTGGTCGATGGAAAAAGGGTTGGGGTGCCGAAGATGACGCTTCGAATCAACCCATTCTATGAAATGAGCCGGTTCAAAGCCGCCTGAAAAACGTCGCGCGAAACGACTCGATATGCTTTTGCACCGCCTGGCGGGCGCCGTCGGCATCGCGCTCGCGCAGCAGACGGAACAGTTCGAGATGCTCGTCGTGGACGTCTTCCAGATGATGCGGCGCGGATAACGAAATGAACCAGAAGCGCAGCGAGCGCTCATGCAGACCGCGCAATATCTCGGCGAGCACCGGGTTGCGCGCGGCCGCCGAGATCGCCAGATGAAACTCGCGGTCGATGTCCATCATGCCTTCCACGTCGTGCGCGGCGACGCACACGGCCGAACGGTCCAGCAGCGCCTGCATCGCGTCGTAATCGGATTGCTGCGCGTGGCGCGCGGCCAGTTCGACGCAGTAGCTCTCGTTGACGAGCCGCACGTCGATAATCGCCAGCACATCGTCAAGCGAGACCGGCCGGACCATCACGCCTTTTCTCGGCATGATGGTCAGCATCCCTTCGTGCTCCAGCCGGTGCAGCGCCTGATGAACCGGCGTTCTGCCGATGCCGGTCCGCGCCATCAATTCAGCTTCGTTGAGCACCTCGCCCGGTCGCAGCCGCATCGTGATGATCTCGCGCTTGACGAACGCATACGCCTGCCCGGCGAGGCTCGCGGCGGTGTTGTCTGCTTGACGGGATAGGTCGGGGCCAGAAGTCATGGGCAAAAAAGTGTGATCAGGCCAAAAATCTCGGCCAAATATTATTGTGATATTTCACAGCCGTCCAATTAATCAAAAATATCGCTGGACCGGCAGGTCGAATCCGGCCCCACACTCAGACGGCCAAATTCAACGCCCTCAAGGCTTCACGCGGATCAAGCCTGGCTTTTTCGTTTGTTACACTGCGCCTTCGCAACATTACTTTTTGTAAGGGCCAGTTTATGCATCAGGGCATCGGTTTCATTCAGGATCTGGCGGTCGTGATGGCGCTCGCGGGCGTCGTCACGGTGCTGTTCCATCGCCTGAAACAGCCGGTGGTGCTGGGCTATATCGCCGCCGGGTTGATCATCGGTCCGTACACGCCGCCGTTCCAGCTGATCCACGACGAGCAGACCATTCAGACGCTCGGCGAACTCGGCGTCGTATTCCTGATGTTTTCGCTCGGCCTCGAATTCAGTCTGCGCAAGCTCTTTCAGGTCGGCGCGACGGCAATCGTCGCGGCGCTCTCCGAAATCGTGCTGATGCTGTGGATCGGCTACGAGATCGGCCGCGCGTTCGGCTGGAATTCGATGGATTCGCTGTTCCTCGGCGCGATTCTGGCGATTTCGTCGACCACCATCATCGTCAAGGCGCTGTCCGATCTGGGCCTCAAGCGCGAGAACTTCGCGCAACTCGTGTTCGGCATTCTGATCGTCGAGGACATTCTCGCGATTGCAATGCTGGTGCTGCTCACCGGCATCGCCCAGACCGGGCAACTGAGCGCCGGGCTCGCGATGGTGACGCTCGGCAAACTGCTGCTGTTCATGACGGTGTCGCTGGTGGTCGGCCTTCTGGTGGTGCCGCGCGTGCTGAACTACGTGGCACGCACGCGTAGCGACGAGATGCTGCTGGTGTCGGTGCTGGGCTTCTGCTTCGGCTTCTGTCTGCTGGTCGTCAAGCTCGACTACAGCATTGCGCTCGGCGCGTTTCTGATCGGCGCGATCATGGCCGAATCGCGCCATCTGCATCGCATCGAGCATCTGATCGCGCCGCTGCGCGACGCGTTTTCCGCGATCTTCTTCGTGACGATCGGCCTGATGCTGAACCCTGCCGTGCTGCTCGACTATGCGTGGCCGATCGCGGTGATCACGGTGGCCGTGATCTTCGGCAAGCTGATCTCGTGCGGGCTCGGCACCTTCCTGGCGGGTAAGGACGGGCGCACCGCGATGCGGGTCGGCATGACCGTTTCGCAGATCGGCGAGTTCTCGTTCATCATCGCGTCGCTCGGCTTGACGCTGAAGGTGACCAGCGCGTTTCTGTATCCGATCGCGGTGGCCGTGTCGGCGCTGACCACGCTGTGCACGCCGTATCTGATCCGCGCCGCCGATCCGCTGACGCGCCGCCTCGGCCACGCCGTGCCGCCGATGCTCGCCAACATGTTCGGCCTGTACGGGCAATGGCTGCGCAGCCTGAGCACCGGCACCGACGAACCGACGCTATTCAGCATGACGCGGCGGATCATTCTGCAGATTGCGGTCAATCTGGCTCTGGTCGCTGCGATCTTTCTGATCGTGTCGTATAGCGCGCCTTATTCGGCGAAGTTTCTTGGGCGCTGGCTGAGTTCCGAGCCGATGCAGCGCGTGGTGCTGTGGAGTCTGGCGCTGGTGGTGTCGATGCCGTTTCTGGTCGCGGTGTATCGCAAGACCAAGTCCCTCGCGCTGCTGCTCGCCGAAGTCAGCGTGCAACCGGCGACGGCGGGGCGTCTCACGAGTGCGTTGCGTTACGCGATTTCTGACCTGGTGCCAGTGGTGTCGATGGTCGGCGTCTTCCTGCTGGTCGCGGCGCTGTCGGGCAGCATTTTGCCGCCGACCGGGTTGCTCGCCGCGGTGCTGATCTGCGCGGCGCTGCTGCTGGCGCTGGTGTGGCGCTGGTGTGTGAAGATTCATGCGTCGATGCAGATTGCGTTGCGCGACACGTTCAACGAACAGCCGGATCCTTGAGTTGCGGCCCGGTCTGGCTCGTTCCGACAATCTCTGGCGGATCCCGCTTCGCCGCGCCCGCCGCCGCAAAAAAGCGAGTTCCCCACGCCAGGGCCAACAATGTGAGCAATTGTGTGCGGGTTTGCCGGGCTAGCGGGGCTGGCGGATAATCAGGGCATATTCATTCGTTCGCGTGGAAGGCGCCTGTCTGACTGTCATGAGCGAAAACAAACCTGAAAACGCCGGTACGCCCGGCAGCCCATCGTCGCCTGCGCCGTCCGGTGCCAATGCCGGCGTTCCCTCCAGCGCCGCTCCCGGCGTGCCGACGCCAGGCACCACGCCGGTCGAACCGGCGGCTTCGCTACCTCCGTCACATGAAGATGCGATCCAGTCGCCGATGAAAGACATCGCCGCAAAATCGGCGGGTGAGGGCGCCACGGCTTCAGCTTCGCCTGCATCGCCGGTTGCGCCGGCGACGGGCACGGCGCGCTCCACCTCGTTACCAGACGACGCATCGGCCAATGCGCATCTCGCATCAACTCCGTCGGAAGCGGCGGAGGAGGCGGCTGTGAGGTCGTCGACCGACGATCCCGATAGCGCGTCCGCTGTCACGCCAACCGACCCGCAAAGCGCCCGTCAACGTGATGCCGCCGAAGCGCGTAGCTCGGCTGCGGCGTCCACGGCGAAGCAGGAGGCGGCGGTTCATGAACGTGACGCACGGCATGGCCGCGGTCATTCCGAACCCGTCACGTCGACGAATGCCGAACCCGCCGCAGCGACGAAAACCGTCCCGCCCGTTGCGCCGACCCTTGCCAGCAGCGACCCGATTGCCGGCGAACTGACCACCACCATCGAGGCCGAAGACGTTGCCGCGACGGAAGCCGACGCAGCGCCTGCGTCGCGTCCCGCTGGCGCACCGCCGCGCGGATTCGGCGCGGCCCCCGATTTCACCGCGACCAATCCGCCGCCGCCCAACGCGTTGCCGCCGTCGCCGCCGCGCTATCTGAAGCAGAACGATTCGGCGTGGACCGTGTTCGGACGAATCATCGCGGCGCGCGCGCGGCAGCTGTTCGATCGCGCCGGTCAGCGGATCACGCAGCGCACGTTGCGCATCGGCGTGTCGGCGCGGATCTTCCACCCGGAACCCGGCGCGAAGGGTTTGCGCGGCAAGACACTGCAGTACCTGGAAGAGTCGATCGCACATTGGGTGATGTCGCGCGACGTGCTCGTGTTCATGATCCCGACGGTCGGTCATCAGGGCATGCTGCATCCGAGCAACATCCGTTTGCGCGACTATGCAAAGCATCTCGACGGACTGCTGCTGCAAGGTGGCGCCGACGTGTCGCCGCAGTCGTATGCCGAAGCGGCGACCAGCCACGAATGGCCGGGCGACCGCGTGCGCGACATGTACGAACTCGAACTGCTGCATGAGTTCATCGAGTCGGGCAAGCCGGTGCTGGGCGTGTGCCGTGGATGTCAGCTGATCAACGTTGCATTCGGCGGCACGCTGTATCAGGACATCGCCACCGATGTGCCGACAGCGGGCGCGCACGTCAATGAGAACTACGATCAGCATCGTCATGGAATCCATTTCCCGGACGGCTCGACGCTGGTCAACATGTTCCCGGGCCGCCGCGACGCGATCGTCAACTCGATCCACCATCAGGCGGTCAAGACGCTGGGCCGCGATCTCAATATCGAGGCTGTATCGGCATCGGACGGCATCATCGAAGCCGTGCGTTACCGGCGCGCACCTTTCGTGATGGGCGTGCAGTGGCATCCCGAATTTCATCGCGCGGGCGGCCCGGAATTGCTCGATTGCACGCCGCTGCTCGACACGTTCCTGCGAGTCGCGCGCGAAACGCGTTTTTAACGCGGTGATTTTTTAGGCGCGGCCTCGGACTCGGGCCGCGCTTGCATTTCTACCTTGCACCTTCCCTCGCGCGGATAAAGCTTTAGTCAGGTTGATGCCTGACTAAAGCTTGGTTTTTTCCGGTCTGATTCCCGAAAGCGCGATAGCCAGCAAAGAATTTTCGCAAGCGCCCGACATCCCGATATTGCGGACTCGCTGAGAGCCGCATTCACGCGAATCTACGTGGTGGGTGGATTCGTCCGCACTAGGGCGGATCGCGTTATTTTGGCCGCATCCGAGCCAATTTATTTCGCGATAGGCCATGCATTTACACGGAATGATCCGGCGCCCGTTTATCTTGATTTGAGCCTGATCCAGGCCGTATCTGAGTGCTTCGCTTAACGGCCGATCCGCGCGATAATCGCCGGCTGTTTTGGAATCAGCCTGGAGCAAGGACGTATGACGTATCCCTCAATCGTGCGGCGCGCCGCGTTGCTTGCGACCTCGTGCGCATTGTTGCAACACGCCGGTCTCGTGCTGGCGATGCAAACCGACGAGACCGCGCCGCTCGCCGGCACGCGCCCGGCCATGAGCGCGCTAACGCCGCAGCCTGACGCGGCCACCACGGCTTTGTCCAACGCGACGGCGAGCACTCCCGACGCGGCCGCCGATGCGCAAGGCAACGTCGCCGAGCTCATGCGGATGATTCACGACGAAAAGCTGAGCGAACTGCGCACCACGTACAACGGCAGCTACGGCGCGAGTCTGTTTTTCTATCCGGATGATATGGCGTACTACGTCGCGTTATTTCAGGACAAACATTTCTGGCGGGTGATCAAGACCGGCGATGCCGAGAGGGCCGAGGCCATTTACTCCGGCTTTGCGAAGCAGACGGTGCAACTTGCAGATATCGAGATTCGTCGCACGCAGTTGCAGGCGCAGAAGGCGTACATCCAGGACGTGATCGCGTTGTCTGAGGATCGCGCAAAACGCTTGCAGGCCGATCTGAACGTGGCGCGCGCGCAGCAGGCCAAGGTCGATGATTACCAGCGTCAGACGCAAGGCGAAGCGGCTGTGCTGAGCGCGGAAAAGGCGAAGGCGCAGGCGCAATTGCGACAGGTGCAAAGCGAAGTCTCGCAGTTGCAGCGGCAGACCGAATCCGGATTGCCGATCCAGAAGTGACGGCATGAACGCAAAAAACCCGGTTTCTGTGACCGGGTTTTTTTATGCCGCGACCTTTTTGCGGCGGCGCGTATGAGCGGGCTTATTTCGAGAACTGCTCGGGGATATCCGTCACGCGACGCTGAGACATACGTCCCGACCATCTCGTACCGCCCGGGTCTGTGAGATCGGCGGACGTTGCAATCCGTGAGCGCTGCGCGATAGGGCGGAGATGAGTTGCCGCGGACATCGTCACCGACTCGTATTCGTCGATACCGAGGTCTGCTGGCATGAGCGGCGAATAGTCGCCCGCGGCCGACGGTGCTGGCGATTTGCGCGACGCGATTTGCGGCACGGCGCTGCGTGATCGGTCATGACGCGTTGTAGTGACGCGGACTTTTCGTTCGATGCCGTGGCGTGCGTTTTCGCGCAGGCTAAGCGACTTTCCGCCGAATGTAGATGTACTGCTGTTGCGACGCGCGATCGCGTCGTCGCGGGAAACGTCTCTGGATGCCGAAGCCGGCGCTGCAATTGAAGCTGGCGGAACGACAGGCTTCGCCTCCACACGAGCCACCGTGGTGCTACGAACCTTCGCGCTCGCGTCGCCGACATGCGGCCCGGTAGTCGCTGCCGCTTCGGTCGCCCGATGTTTCGTCGGCTCCGATCCCGGACTGACGATCGCCACATCGGCAGACTTAACACTGCTGGCCGGATAGCGCTGCTGCGGATGACCGAACGCCACCCACGCAAGCACCGCCACGCCGCCAATCGCGCACGCGCCGCCCGCTACCGCACCCAGGCGAACCGAGCGGCCATTCGGCTGGCGATACACCGGCGCTTCGATCGTCGTGGACTGAATCACACCCTCGTCGACCACGCGAGCGGTCGGCTCGCGGGCGGCTGCATCCACGGTTGCACGCTTGAGGGCAGACGCCGAAGACGCCAGACCCGCCGCCGCACGCCGCGTATCCAGCGGCACCCATTTGCAGAGCGAGAGAATGGCCTGATCGGTGAGGCAGAACGTATGCAGGACGGCGGCATAGAGCGCCTTGAGTTCCGCTCTCCAGTTGCGCGGCGGTGGAAGCAATGCCCAGTCGCGGCCGAACGACGTCGGGACATGGCGAAGCGGGCGCACGCGCGGCATGGCGACGGCACCTTCGATCAGGGTAAGCGGAATGGTGGACATGGTCTCTTCCAGCGCCTCGTAGTAGGGCCGCCGGCTGGCGGTTGCGGGGTCTGCGTGGGACTCGGGCCTCGGGGCGGTACGGGTGAAACGCGTTCTGTGCGCGGCTTATGGAACCTGAAGGAAACACGGCGGGCCGGACGCAAACAAGTGCCGCGCTCGACTCCCGTTGCAAGTTCCGTGAACGCTATACGGCGAAGCCATCGAGTGCGGAAGATGATGCCGGGGCGCTGCCCCTATATTGATCAGACAGCTCTGAAAAGAGGCGAGGGAAAGGGCCGATCATGCGCAATGCGCCGCTGTTCGGCGCCCGGCAATCGACCGCACGCGTCGTTGTCTAGCAATCCAGCCGATACACGTAACGCAACGCGGTGATATCCACGCCGCCCATCCGGTCCGGTTCGGCGCCCGCAAACTGCCAGCCCTGCCGTTCATAGAAACCGATGGCGGGCGTGTTGCCTTCGAGCACGTACAGATACAACTGCGTCTCGCCTTGAGCGCGCGCCCAATCCTCGGCGGCGCGCATCAACAGCTTGCCTGCGCCGATGCCCTGATATCCCGGCAACGCATGCAGGTTATCGAGCAGCACGCCCCATGCCGATTCCGGTTGTCGTTCGACGCACATGAAGCCGACAGCCGTGCCGCCAAGCTCGGCGATCAGCACGATACGGCGTTCGCCACCCGGCGCGCCGAGCCGTGCTTCCCAATACGCGGCACGGTCGCGCGTGACTTCACCGTCGAGAAACGCGTCGGGCAACAGGCCGCGATAGGTGGCCTGCCAGCTGGTGCTGTGGATCGACGCGATCAGCGCGGCGTCGTCGAGGGTCGCGGGTCGCAATGAAAGGGTGGGGACGGAGGTGGTTCGCATCGGGAGATCGATCAACGGAAGTGCCAGGCCGCAAAGTCTACCGCGCCGCCTGCGGATATTGTCCGTAAGCTTTCTGTATGCATTTCGCGGCAACATCATCAACGCCAACATTAGATGGTGTGAACACGGCGCGATTTACAACGTTTACCCTGATTCCGTACTGATCCACGAGGCATGAAAATGCAGCGCCCCCGGCGCGTTACTTTTTGAGTCCGACAGCCGGTCCCGCTTGCCACATGCAACGGTTCGTTTCAACTGCCCGACGCCACCGCTCACCTGGCGGCGGGCTTATCAGAGAAAGTCATGTCTACTGCGTCACACGCCACTTCCGCATCGGAAGAATCCAAGGTCAAGACAGTTTTCCGCGTGGTCAGCGGCAACTTTCTTGAGATGTACGATTTCATGGTCTACGGCTACTACGCGTCGGCGATTGCCAAGACCTACTTCCCGAGCGGCAATGAATTTGCCTCGCTGATGCTGTCGCTGTCCGTGTTCGGCGCGGGCTTCCTGATGCGCCCGCTCGGCGCGATCATTCTCGGCGCGTATATCGACCATCACGGCCGTCGCAAAGGCCTGATCCTCACGCTCGGCCTGATGGCGCTCGGCACGCTGACGGTCGCGGCAATTCCAGGTTACGCGACCATCGGCATACTCGCGCCGGTTCTGGTGCTGTTCGGGCGGCTGCTGCAAGGCTTCTCGGCGGGCGTCGAACTCGGCGGCGTGTCCGTGTATCTGTCGGAGATCGCGACCAAGGGCAACAAGGGCTTCTATTGCTCGTGGCAGTCGGGTAGCCAGCAGGTCGCGGTGGTGTTCGCCGCACTGATCGGCGTGATGCTCAACAAGCTGTTGCCCGCCGAGCAGATGTTCGCCTGGGGCTGGCGCGTGCCGTTCCTGATCGGCTGCCTGATCGTGCCGTTCCTGTTCCTGATCCGTCGTTCGCTGCAGGAAACCGAGGAGTTCAAGGCGCGCAAGCATCGTCCGAGCATGGGCGAGATCATGAAGTCGATGGCCGCGAACTGGGGCGTCGTGCTGGGCGGCATGGGCATGGTGATCATGACCACGGTGTCGTTCTACATGATCACCGCGTACACGCCGACCTTCGGCAAGGAAGTGCTGAAGCTGTCGTCGATCGATACGCTCGTCGTGACGGTCTGCGTCGGCTTGTCGAACCTGGTCTGGTTGCCGCTCGCGGGCGCGCTGTCGGATCGGATCGGCCGCCGTCCGGTGTTGCTGACGTTCACGATCCTCACCATTCTCACCGCGTATCCGGCGCTGCAATGGCTGGTCGGCGAGCCGTCGTTCGCGCGTCTGCTGGCGGTTCAGTTGTGGCTGTCGTTCCTGTACGGCAGCTATAACGGCGCGATGGTCGTGGCGCTGACCGAAGTGATGCCGGTCGAAGTGCGTACCGCTGGTTTCTCGCTGGCGTATAGCCTGGCGACGACGATCGGCGGCTTCACGCCGGCAATCGCAACCTTGCTGATCCACGTCACGAATAACAAGGCGGCGCCTGGCCTGTTCCTCGGCGTGGCGGCGATCTGCGGGCTGATCGCGACGCTGGTGCTGTATCGCACGCCGGAAGCGCGCAACCAGTATCGGGCGGCGTAGCGGCTGGCATTGGCCGCCCGGCTCGGGCGGCTGTCCAGATAAAGAAAAACCCCGAGTTCGTGAGAACGCGGGGTTTTTTGTTTGGGTTGGCATGAGCCTGGATCAGCTTTCGCGCAGTTGCTTCGCCACCGCATTCACGACCTCGCTCCATGCACCCGGACGTGGTTGCCGCACCAGCGCCGCGCCCGGATACCACGGGCTCCGCGCGTCGCCGTCGAACCAGCGCCAGTCGGCGGCGAACGGCAGCATCAACCACAGCGGCTTGCGCATGGCACCGGCGAGATGAGCGATCGACGTATCGATCGACACGACCGCGTCGAGCCGTTCGATGATCGCGGCGGTATCGGCGAAGTCGCCGATACGCGTATCGAACCGGTGAATCGACGCCGTGCGCGGATGCGCGTCCAGAGCCGCGCGCTCGTCGGCGCTCAGCGCGGGTTGCAGCACGATCCAGTCGATGCCGTCGAGCGCGAACAGCGGATCGAGTTCGGCGAGCGGCATCGAGCGGGTTTCGTTTTGCTGTACGCGTCCCGACCACGCAATACCGATCTTCCGCTTGGCCTGACCGCCGAGCGAGCCGCGCCATTTGCGGCCATAAGCGGGGGGCACGCTGAGATAGGGCGTGCGCGACGGAATCGTGTCGAACGTCGTGCCGAGCGCAAGCGGCAAGCTCAGCAGTGGGCATTGCAGATCCGCAGCCGGACGCGGCGAACCCTGTGCAATCAGCGTAACGCGCCACGCCTGCGCGGCGGGCGCCAGCAACGGCAGCAATGGCGGCTGCACTTCGAGCACGACGCGCGCGGCGCGCTGCGCGGCCAGCGGCACGAAGCGCACGAACTGCAGCGTGTCGCCGAAACCTTGCTCGGCGTGGATCAGCAGCGTGCGTTGCTCGATCGGCTCGCCATGCCAGCGCGGCAAGGTCTGGATGACCGGCTGCGCCATCGCCTGCAAACGCCATTCGTATCCTGGCAGCCCGCGCGCGAAATTTCCCTGCGCGAGCCAGGCGAGCGCGCGGTTCATGTGCGCCGACGCGAGATCGGGGCGCAGCCGCAACGCCTGATCGAAGGCGCGCACGGCGGGCGCATGCGCGCCCAGCGCCTGGTGCGCGGTGCCCAGACTCAACCACGCGAGCGCGAACTGCGGATCGAGCCCGACCGCGCGCTCCAGATACGGCAGCGCCTGCGCGTGACGCCCCAGCGACGCAAGCGCGTTGCCCATCCCGAAGATCGCGGGCGGCAGATTGGGCTGCAACGCGAGCGAGCGCTCGAACGCAGCAACCGCTTCCGCATGACGGCCGGTGGCGTCGAAGGTATTGGCGAGATTGAAGTGCGCAGCGACGAAGCGCGGCTCGGCGGCCAGCGCCTCCTGGAAGCATGGAATCGCCTCGCTGGCGCGCCCCAGCGCGTTCAGCGACATCCCCATGTTGTTCAACGCGCCCGCGTGCCCGGGGCGTAGTTCGAGCGCGCGCTGGAACGACGCGATAGCCTGCTCGTGACGCCCGAGCGCGTGCAGCGCGTTGCCCAGGTTGTTGTGCGACGACGCATCGTTCGGTTGCAGACGCAGCGATTTCTCGAACGAGTCGGCGGCGTCTTCGTGACGTCCCACCGACGCGTAAGCATTGCCCAGGTTGTAATGCGCCATCGGGAACGACGGCGCGAGCGTCAGCGCATTGCGAAACTGTTCGATGGCGTCGTCGATCTGACCCAGCGCCTTCAGCGCGTTGCCCAGATTCAGTTGCAGCGCGGCATCCTCCGGGCGCAGGTTCACCGCGCGCCGCACGAGGGCGGCGGCTTCGGCGTGCTGGCCCTGCTGGTGGCGCAGAACGCCCAGCAGATGCAACGCATCGACGTGCGAGGGATTGCCGTCGAGCGTCGCGCGATAGTCGCGTTCGGCGTCGTCGAGGCGGCCGTCACGATGCGCCGCGTAAGCGCGGTCAAAAACTTGTTGCATGACGGGGGGATGGCATTTCGGTGAGGCAGAGGCCGCATTTTCCCACACTCGGCGGAGTGCGCCCGAAATCGGCTTGGCGGGAGAGGGCGCTGGCGGCCGCAAAACCGCGCCAATGATGCAGCGCACCTTTGACCCCAAATTCAGCGGCGTACACTAGAGCGCACTGTTGTCTGCCGGAGTTCCGCATGGACGCTGCTGCAACCGATGCGTCGCCAGTGCTGATCGTCGGGGCCGGTCCAACCGGACTTGCCGCTGCGATGAGCCTTGCGCGCGCCCACATCCCCGTTCGCCTGATCGACAAGGCGCCGCAACCGAACCCGTACTCGCGCGCCATCGGCATCCAGGCGCGGACGCTCGAACTGCTCGAACAGCACCGGCTGATCGAACCGTTTCTCGAACTCGGTCATCGCGCGCGTATCGCCAATCTGTTTTCGAACGGCATGCGGCTCGCGCAACTCGACTTCGATCCGCTGCACACGCGCTATCCGTATCTGCTGTTTCTCGATCAGTCGGTGACCGAGCGTCTGCTCACCGAGCATCTCGCCACGTACGGCGTGACCATCGAGCGGGGCGTCGAACTGACCATGTTCTCGCAGGGCGCGGCGAGCATTCAGGCGACGCTGCGTCGCGCGGACGGCCATACCGAGACCGTGCGCCCGTCCTACATGATCGCCGCCGACGGCGCGCATAGCTCGATTCGCCACCGGCTGGGCTTGAGCTTCGAGGGTAAGACGTTCGAGCAGACTTTCCTGCTCGCCGATCTGCACGCCGAAACCGACTGGCCCGAAGACGAATTCCATATCTTCGCGTCGGGCGAAGGTCTGGTGGCGCTGTTTCCGATGGGGCACGGCCGGCATCGTCTGATCGCGGATCAGGCGACCGAACCCGCCGCCGTGGCCGCGCCGCCGACGCCTGCTGTGCTCGGCGAGCCGCCGCTCGATCAGGTGCCGCCGCCGTCGCTCGAACAATGCAAGGCGTTGATCGCCCGGCGCGTGCGGGAGCGGGTCGATGTATCGGACCTCGCGTGGTCGTCGTATTTTCATCTGAATAGCCGGATGGTCGACAAGCTGCGGGTCGGCCGCATTTTCCTCGCCGGCGATGCCGCGCATGTGCACAGCCCGGCCGGCGCGCAAGGGATGAACACCGGCATTCAGGAAGCGTTCAATCTCGGCTGGAAGCTCGCGCGCGTGCTGAACGGCGCGGCGCCGGACCGGCTGCTCGACACGTATCACATGGAGCGGCATCCGATCGAGCGCGACGTGTTGCGGCAAACCGGTTTCATCACGCAGATGGCCGAGGCCGATCACGGTCCGCTTAAGCTGCTGCGCGAGCGCGTGATGCCGGTGCTCGCCGCGCTAGGGCCACTGCGGGACGCGGCGCGTGCGACGATCAGCGAGTTGTCGATTCAGTACCGGCGCAGTCCGCTGACGCTCGAACGGGTGCTCGACGGCGGCCCGCGCGCGGGCGAACGCGCGCCGGATGCGCTGGTGCATGTCGTCGACGGCCCGCTCGGGCGCGCGCCGGGTGTCGGCTGCATTTTCGATCTGCACGATCCGGCGTTTTTCTCGCTGTTTCTGCTGGTGCCACCGTTGCCGGTAGACGACACGCCACTGGATCCAGCCGCCAAACATGCGCCTCCATCGGACCCGGAACTGGAGCGGCTCACCGCCGAAGTCGAGCGATTGTTGCCGGGCGCGGTGCGGATCTGGCGCATCACCGATACGACCGGCGACGGCGGTCCAGCGCTGTCGGAGTCGTATGGACGCACGCGGCCGTCGTTCTACCTCGTGCGCCCGGACGGCTATATCAGCGCGCGCGGGCGCACCGGTTCCGATCTGCACGGCTTGTTGCGGCATGTCGAGGCGTGGTTCGCGGTGGGCGGCGAGATACCGGAGCAGGCGGCGCTTTAAAGAAGCCGCCTGACGCGTGCTGTGCGGCTGTTCAGGCCGGCGAGGGCGCGGCGGGCATCAACTGGTCCCGATGTTTGACGAGCGCTTCCCTGACGAACGCCGACATCGCCACGTCGTTCCCGTCCGGTTGATCCAGCGACGTCAGCAACGCTCGCCGCATGCGCGGCTCCCAGAAGCGGCGGATGTGATCGGCCACGCCCGCCAGCGCTTCGTCGCGATCCGGCATCGAATCGAAGAAATCGCCGATCCGGTTCGCCATGTCGATCAGATTCTGATTGTCCATGCGCTATCTCACTTGCCCGAACCGGCGTTGGTCAACTCGCGCTGCTTCAGCAGATCGAGTTGCTCGCTGTTGAAGCGCGAATAGTCTTTCTGCCATTGCGACGGCTGTTCGACCGGCATCACCTGCACGGCGGTCACCTTGTATTCGGGGCAATTGGTCGCCCAGTCGGAGCTGTCGGTGGTGATCACGTTCGCGCCCGATTCGGGGAAGTGGAACGTCGTATAGACCACGCCCGGCTGCATCCGCTCAGTCACTTTCGCGCGCAGCACGGTTTGTCCCGCGCGCGATTCGATGCCGACCCAGTCGTCGGTCTTGATGCCGCGCTCCTCGGCATCGTGCGGATGCAGTTCCAGCCGGTCCTCGTCGTGCCAGCGAGAGTTCTCGGTCCGGCGCGTTTGCGCCCCCACGTTGTATTGCGACAGGATGCGGCCGGTGGTCAGCAGCAGCGGGAATTTACGCGTGACCTTTTCCGGCGTCGCGATGAACTTCGTAATCACGAACTTGCCCTTGCCGCGTACGAAGGTGTCGATGTGCATGGTCGGCGTGCCGTCCGGCGCATTCTCGTTGCACGGCCATTGAATGCTGCCGAGTTCATCCAGCCTGCGATACGACACGCCGTGGAAGGTCGGCGTGAGACGCGCGATCTCGTCCATGATCTGCGACGGATGCGTGTAGTCCATCTCATAGCCGAGTGCGCGCGAGAGCATGACGGTGACTTCCCAGTCGGCGTAGCCGGGTACCGGCGGCATGACTTTGCGAACGCGCGAAATGCGGCGCTCCGCGTTGGTGAACGTGCCGTCCTTTTCGAGGAACGACGAACCGGGCAGCAGAACGTGCGCGTACTTGGCGGTTTCGTTCAGGAAAATATCCTGCACGACGATGCATTCCATCGACGACAACGCCGCCGACACATGATGCGTATTCGGGTCCGACTGAACGATGTCTTCGCCCTGGCAATAGAGACCCTTGAAGGAGCCATGCACGGCGGCGTCGAACATGTTCGGAATACGCAGGCCGGGTTCCGGCTGCAGCGTGACATTCCACGCTTCTTCGAACAGCGAGCGCGTGACCGTATCGCTGATATGCCGGTAGCCGGGCAGTTCGTGCGGGAACGAGCCCATGTCGCACGAACCCTGCACGTTGTTCTGACCGCGCAACGGATTCACGCCGACCCCTTCGCGGCCGATGTTGCCGGTCGCCATCGCGAGATTCGCGATGCCCATCACCATGGTCGAGCCTTGCGCGTGTTCGGTGACGCCGAGGCCGTAGTAGATCGCCGCATTGCCACCGGTCGCGTAAATGCGCGCGGCTTCGCGCACGTGCTGGGCCGGCACGCCGGTCAGCGGTTCGGTGGATTCCGGCGCATTCTCGGGCAGTGCGACGAAATCGCGCCATTGCTCGAACGCGCGTGTCTCGCAGCGCCCGGCGACGAACGCTTCGTTCAGCAGCCCTTCGGTGACGATCACGTGCGCGAGCGCGTTGACGATCGCGACATTGGTGCCGGGCCGCAATTGCAGATGATGCGACGCCTTCACATGAGGCGTATCGACGATATCGATTCTGCGCGGATCGACGACGATCAGCTTCGCGCCGTCACGCACGCGGCGCTTCAGACGCGAGCCGAACACCGGATGGCCATCGGTCGGATTCGCGCCGATCACCATGATGACGTCGGCCTTGTCGACCGAAGCGAAGGTCTGCGTGCCCGCCGATTCGCCGAGCGTGGCCTTCAGGCCGTAGCCGGTCGGCGAATGGCATACGCGCGCACAGGTGTCGACGTTGTTGTTGCCGAACGCGGCGCGCACGAGCTTCTGCACAAGATACGTTTCTTCATTCGTGCAACGCGACGACGTAATGCCGCCGATCGAATCGCGGCCGTGCTTCGCCTGGATTCTGCGGAACTCGGAGGCCGCATAAGTGAGCGCTTCTTCCCAGCTGACTTCGCGCCATGGGTCGGTGATCTTCGCGCGGATCATCGGCTTCGTGATGCGGTCCTTGTGCGTCGCGTAGCCCCATGCAAAGCGGCCTTTCACGCACGCGTGGCCTTCGTTGGCCTGGCCGTTTTTATGCGGCACCATCCGCACGACCTGGTTGCCTTTCATCTCCGCCTTGAACGAGCAGCCGACGCCGCAATACGCGCAAGTCGTGACCACCGAATGCTCGGCCTGACCGAGCTTGATGACTGACTTCTCCTGCAAGGTCGCGGTCGGGCACGCGGCGACGCACGCGCCGCACGACACGCATTCCGATTCCATGAACGGCTGGTTTTCGCTGGCCGCCACGCGCGATTCGAAACCGCGTCCGGCGATGGTCAGCGCGAAGGTGCCCTGCGTTTCCTCGCACGCGCGCACGCAGCGATTGCAGACGATGCATTTCGACGGGTCGTACGTGAAGTACGGATTCGACACGTCCTTTTTGTCCTTCAGATGATTCGCGCCGTCGAAACCGTAGCGCACTTCGCGCAGGCCGGTGACGCCCGCCATGTCCTGCAATTCGCAGTCGCCGTTGGCGGGGCAGGTGAGGCAGTCGAGCGGATGGTCGGAGATGTACAGCTCCATCACGTTACGGCGCAGCGATTGCAGCCGGTCCGTTTGCGTGCGGACTTTCATGCCCGCTTCGACCGGCGTCGTGCACGAAGCCGGATAGCCGCGCTTGCCTTCGATTTCGACCAGACACAGACGGCACGAGCCGAACGGTTCGAGCGAATCGGTCGCGCAGAGTTTGGGTACGTTCACACCGGCTTCGACGGCCGCGCGCATGACCGAGGTGCCTGCCGCAACGGTGACGGACTGACCGTCGATTTCCAGCGTGACGTCGAGGTCGGCGTGGCGTGCGGGCGTGCCGTAGTCGGTGTCGTCGAAGAACGAACGCGGCGCACGCTGTTGCGCCATTGCCTGTGATTTGCACGCGCAATTGCCTGAGCCGCAGCCGCCAGCGCCATTGCCAGTTGATGAGTTGATCGCGTCGGACATGGTGGTCTCCTGGTCAGGCCGCTTTGGGCGCGTGATGATCGACGCGGTTGGACGCGTTCGCATTCGCGCCGGCATCGGCAAGACCGAAGTCTTCGGGGAAATGATCGAGCGCGGACAGCACCGGGAACGGCGTCATGCCGCCCATCGCGCACAGCGAGCCGGACACCATCGTGTCGCACAGATCGCGCAGCAACTGCACCTGTCGCGTGGACGTGTCGCCGTTGCGAATCCGCGCGATCACTTCGACGCCGCGTGTCGAGCCGATCCGGCACGGCGTGCACTTGCCGCATGATTCGAGCGCGCAGAAGTGCATCGCGTATTGCGCGAGTTCGGCGAGATTCGACGTGTCGTCGTGCACGACGAGGCCGCCGTGACCGATCACCGCGCCGACTGCCGCGTAGGCCTCGTAGTCCATCGGAATATCCCACTGGCTTTCCGGCAGGTACGTGCCGAGCGGACCGCCCACCTGCACTGCGCGCACCGGCCGGCCGCTTGCGGTGCCGTCGCCGAAGTCGTTAAGCAATTCGCGCAAGGTCACGCCGAACGCGAGTTCCACGAGACCGCCTTGCTTCACGTTGCCTGCGAGCTGGAACGGCAGCGTGCCGCGCGAGCGTCCCATGCCGAAGTCTTTGTAGAACGCCGCGCCGCGCGCGAAGATGATCGGTACGGTGGCGAGCGTGATGACGTTGTTGATCACGGTCGGTTGTCCGTGCAGGCCGACGAGCGCGGGCACCGGCGGCTTCGCGCGGACGATGCCGCGCTTGCCTTCGAGCGATTCGAGCAGCGCCGTTTCCTCGCCGCATACGTACGCGCCCGCGCCTTTCGCGACGAACAGGTCGAAGCGGTGTGCGTCCGATCCGAGCACGCTGTCGCCGAGCCAGCCGGCGGCGCGTGCATTGTCGATCGCGGCTTCGAGCGTCGCGATCGAATGCGGATACTCGCTGCGCACGTAGATGTAGCCGACCGTCGCGCCGGTCACGACGCCCGCGATCAGCATCCCTTCGATCAGCATGTACGGATCGCTTTCCATCACGAGGCGATCGGAGAAGGTGCCGGAATCGCCTTCGTCCGCATTGCAGACGATGTACTTCTGCGCGGCTTGCGCGCCTCGCACCGTGCGCCATTTGATGCCGGCGGGGAAGGCCGCGCCGCCGCGTCCGCGCAAGCCCGATTCGATCAGCGCCTCGCAGGCGGCGTCGCCGTCGGTTTGCAGCGCGCGGCGCAGGCCTTCGAGGCCGCCATGGGCGACGTAGTCGTCGATGGAAAGAGGGTCGGTGATGCCGATGCGCGCGAACGTCAGCCGCTGCTGCTTCTTCAGATACGCAATCTCGTCGACCACGCCGACGCAGCGCGGATGCTCGCCGCCGCTCGTGAAACCTGCGTCGAACAACGCGGTCACATCGCTTGCCTCGACGTTGGCGTAACCGATGCGGCCTTCGGCGGTCGCTACTTCGACGAGCGGTTCGAGCCACATCAGCCCGCGCGAACCGTTGCGAACCAGTTCGATATCGACGCCGCGCCGCGCGGCTTCCGCTTCGATGGCCTGCGCCAGCGCGTCGGCACCCAGCGCCAGCGCCGCCGAATCACGGGGAACGTAGATGCGCGTCATGCCGTCACCTCCGCACACTTGCTGGCGGCGGCGAAGATCGCATCGAATTTCTCCGGCGACACCCGGGCGTGCAACGTGCCGTTGATCGTCAACGCGGGCGACAGCGCGCATTGACCGAGGCAATACACCGATTCCAGTTCCACCGTCGCTCCCTGCCGATGTTCAGCGTCGAAGCGGCAACCGGTGTGCGCCTCGATATGCTGGGCAAGCGCTTCGGTGCCCATGCTGCGGCACGCTTCCGCGCGGCACAACTGCACGGTGACGGGCGCGGCGGGTTCGGTACGGAAGTGGTGGTAGTAGGTGATGACGCCGTGCACTTCCGCGCGCGACAGGTTCATCGCACGCGCGAGTGGCGCAACGGTGGCGGGCGGCACGTAGCCGAGTTCGTCCTGAATCGCGTGCAACACCGTCAGCAGGGACACACCTGGCTGCGCGTGACGCTGCACGACCTGATCCGGCGCGATGGCGTGGAAATCGTCCAAAGGGGGGCTCCTCCAAAGTCATATATGCACTTGTTATTCATAATGTGTGCACTTATGCTTCTGTTGTTTGATCAGCTATTGCTGAAAGATAGGCGGGGTAATCCGCCGATGCAATAGGAACGGATTGCACATATATGGTACGGATCGAGTGTCAGGTTCAACTGGTGGTGAAGGGCGTAGATGGCCGCGAGGCCAGCCTGTCGGACGTGGTGCCGTTACTCGCGTTAGTGGACGAGTCCGGCAGCATCGCGCAGGCGGCGCAGCTTAAGGGTTTGTCCTACCGGCATGCATGGGGTTTGCTGCGCAGCATCGAAGAACGGCTGGGCGGCCCGCTGATCGCGAAAGAGCGCGGGCGCGGCTCGGTGCTCTCCGAACTCGGGCAGGCCGTGCTGCGCGCCCAGCGTCTGTGCGGCGAGCGGCTCGATGCCAACATGCAGGCGCTGGCGAGCGAAGTAGCGAGCGACCTGAATCGCTGGCTAGCGCCTCCCGCCGACGACGTGCGCATCCACGCGTCGCATGGTTATGCGGTGGCCGCGCTGGTCACGGCGCTGGTCGCGAACGATCTGCCGGTCGACATCAAATACCGCGACAGCGCCGACGCCGTGAGCGCGCTGGCTCGCGGCGAATGCGATCTGGCGGGCTTTCATCTGCCGCTCGGCGAATTCCGCGCCGCGTGCGCCGACACTTACCGGCGCTGGCTCGATCCGCAGCGTCACGTGCTCGTGCATCTCACGCGACGCAAGCAGGGGCTCTTCCTCGGCAAGAACAATCCGAAGCGGATCGGCGGCCTGAGCGACCTCGCGCGCGACGACATTCGCTTCGTCAATCGTCAGCCGGGCTCCGGCACGCGAATGCTGCTCGATCTCGCGCTGCGTCAGGTCGGCGTCGACCCGGATCGGGTCAACGGTTACGCGTCGACCGAACTCACGCACTCGGCGATTGCGGCGTTCGTCGCGAGCGGCATGGCGGACGTGGGTTTCGGCGTGGAACCCGCCGCGCATCATTTCGGGCTGGAGTTCATGCCGATCGTCGACGAGGACTATTACTTTGCGTGCGACCGCGCGAATCTTGAACGCGTGCCGTTGTCGACGGTGATCGGCTTGCTGCGCAGCAATGCATTTCGCGGCAATGTCGCGCTGCTCGAGGGCTACGACCCGCAGGATTGCGGCCGGCTCGTGGATGTTGAAACCGGTCTCGGCGAGGCGTCGGCGTAAGAGGTTGTAAACATAAAATTGCCTGCATCGCTGCGCGGGACGCCGGTTTCGGATACTCTTTACGCTTCCGTTCCCGCCTTAACCGCGCGCCCACAGCGCGAAACGATATGAAAGTTCTTCTACACGCTTGTGCCGCCGTTGCGACGGCTGGTGTGCTTCTCGGCACCGCTTCGGTTGGTTTTGCACAGAATTCGCCCGGCGTGCCGGGCGGCATCCTGAACGACCAGTTCCGTCTCGCCGAACATCCGCAGATGCCGTTTGCCGCGTCGGCGCCTTCAGACAAGTATCAGTCGGATAAGAAATCGGCCATGCGCAAGCGCGGCGATAACGGCGATCCGAACGGCTGTAACCTGCAGTGTCCTAAAGACGAATAAGTTTTCTCGGTTTTCTCAAACAACAGCGCCGGCAAGTTGCCGGCGCTGTTGTTTTTGCGGCCGCTGTGTCTTGTGCCGCTGCCGTTTCCCGGTCGACGTTCTGTCGGCTCACGCTCAGGGTTTGGCGATGTGCCAAACGTCCTTGAAGCCGTCTCCCTTTGCATCTCCTGCCTGCTTGTCCGCTGCGTAGCGATACAGCGGATGGCCCTTGTACGCCCATTGCTGCGCGCCGTCGGCACGCGGAAGCAGCGACCAGTCGCCTGACGGCTTGTCGGTCGAGGTCGCCGTTGCCGCCGGCCAGTTGCTCATGCAGCCGCCGGTGCACGCGCTGACGCCGGGCGTGACGTCCTTGTCGAACGTATAGAGGGTCATGCCGTCCGCATTGACGAAGCGGCCGTTGTTCACTTTCGGGGCTTCGGCGAACGAGCTTTGTTGCAGAACGGCCAGCACGAGCGCCGCGGCTGACGCGGCGAAAAGGGTCCTCTTGCGCATGATGCAGTCTCCTGGGTTGGCAACGTGTGATCTGAGTATAGGTAGCGGGCGAGGGACTCGCGGGCTGCATGCGACGAATAAACGGGCGGCGAAGGCGGAATATTCCGAACCACGGGATGATTTCGATATGGTGCCGGTAACGGGTTAAGTTGGTGTGTGATTTTCTGGTTTTGACGTTATTTATATTTCCTGGGCGTCTCGTGGATTTTATTAATTGATTTTGTGAATTTTCCGTTTTCATTTCGGAAGATTCTATTTGATATTTTTGTGATGGGATTATAGATCGTGTTGATTTGAGTAATTTCCCATATCGAAATGGTTGAAAGGTGATGTAGGCGAAAAATTCTGCTTAAGCCATGCCTGTAAGGGCTTTAAAAGCCGTAGGTTTTGAAAAATATAGTAAATAACCACGCACTATGACGAAACCATGAGGGCGTATTTATTATATAAGATAGAACTGTAAAATTACGCAAAGACCGATTTTTAGATTATTCGAAATGCTATGATCCGTTCGCTCACAACGTAAAGATTTTTACCGAGTGGCTATTAATCACGTTATTCAACAAAGGTAATAAAATGCAAAAGATCAATCGCAACGAACTGGCTAAGTCGGCAATCGCTGGTGGCTGCTGCAAGACGGCTAACAAGACGGCGACGGTCGCTGCAACGCCGGTGAAGGTGACAGTTTTGGTCAAGGCGTAATTGTCAGCGTGCCGGGAAGAACCTCCCCGGGGACTTCCCGGCATGCATATCAAGTTGGAGTGAAACATGGGGTCGTGGGCCTCCGCGTCAGCCATGCTGAGTTCACTGCGCAGCAGTGTTGTGTATGTAGCGCACAAGATCAGGGGCGAACTGATCGCTCGTATGCCGTCTTCGGCAATAGAACCATTTGCCGCTGTCGTCTGGAAAATTCGCAGCCTCTTTAGCGCAAACGCGCGCTGGAACGGCCTCGCGCGTTGCGAGATCGGCCGCGAGGTGCTGGGATTGGCGTCGCTCAACACTAGCCGTGTCGCATCCGGCAGTTTGCGTGAAGCTCTGATCGACCAGCGGATTTATTACGGGCGGCTGTCCCGCGGTCGTGAGAACTGGCCTGATCTCCAGAACGTGTCTGCCGCGCTGGCAAAAAGAATCCGCCAATTTCAGGCTGAGCATCCCGGCCGTCCCGTCATCGTGTCGCCTTTTCATTACGTGTCGCAATACGCGAACATCTACGTTGTCGACGATCTGCGGGCCGCACTGGGCCTTGAGTCGATTGCGGTGGTATCCGGCGTGCCGCGCGACATGTACGGCGACGACGCGTCGCTCATCCCCGGCGTCACCGTGCTCTACACCTATGGCGACGACGACCGCAACGGACTCGGCTTGCGTATGGCCCGCACGTTGAGGCGCAATGGCGTCGCGGTGCTGTTTGCCGACGTGCCGCCGTTCACGTTGTACCGTTTTCCGATGGAAACAGTGGGCGTGTCGATATTCGGACGCGACGCGCGTATTCACAACGGCGTGTTTCGCCTGGGCACGTCATTCAACGCGGTTCTGCTGCCGTTCTATCTGCGTTTCAGAAACGGCCGCTTCAGCGCAGAAATGTTCGAACCGTTTTCTCTAGCCGAGCCGGGCGCGCCGCAGCAACTCGCCCGATGTATCGAGGCAGCCGTGGCCGACAACTATTCGGACTGGCTCGTCGCCGGACATCCGTCGATGTACTCGTTCTCGCCGACGCGCTAGCCATCAATTCGCCCGGCAAAACAGCCGTCCAGCATGCGGGTCCCGAGTAGACCCAACACCGTGCTGGCTGGCACCCGGCAGCAACGACGCTATGGAACCAATCAATCTTCCCCAATTCAGGGATGTCTCGTGGCGCTGGATCGCGTACGGGACATCGTCGATCGTGGCCGTCGCCATCGTGTTCGCTTTTTTTCACGAAGTCGAATTGAAGCAGGACGTGCGCGCGGAAATTGTGTCGCCGGCCGAAATCAAGATCCAAGGACTGACGGGACTCGTGTCGGACATTTACGTGAATCGCGCGTCGCGCGTCGCGCAAGGGGCGCCGCTGTTCCGTCTCGAGCGCGATCTCTCGCTGGCGAGCAACGGTCTGCAACGCCGCGCTTTCGACGAACACGACCGGGACGAGCAGCTTCGTACGAGCGAAGCGCAATACAGCCAGCGTAAAGCGGACCTCGCCGCGCAACGGGATGCGGCACGGCTTGCGTTGCAAAGCCGGCGCGCGGAAATTGGCGCGCTCGACGAGCAGCTTTCGCAAAGCCGCCAGTTATCCGACGAAGCAGCGCGGAAACTCGAGCGGCTCGAGTCGGTCTCCGACTACGTCACCGCCGACCGTATCGAGCAGGCGAGTGCCGACACCCATCAGGCGAAAGTCGCGCTCGCGCAAACCGCCGCGCGGCGTCAACAGCTCAGCGCGGATCTCGGCGCAGCGATCGGCACGCAAACCGGCTTGGGCGCCCAGCTCAACGAACTGGACGCGCGCCACGCCCGCGAGTTGCAGGACATTCGCATGCGCTTCGAACAGACTCGCCAGGACGCGACCATCTCCGCGCCGAAAGGCGGCATCGTGACTTATTCCGCGCTGGTTCAGGGCCGCACGCTCGCGTCGCAAGACGTCGCCCTCGTCATTTCCACCGGCGAGAAGGGCGTGCTGCGCGCGGCGTTGCGCATTCCGTCGCGGCGGCGCGGGTTCGTCCGCGAAGGGCAGATCGTGCGGCTCAAGTTCGACGCGTTCCCCTATGGGAAATTCGGCAGCTATGAGGCTCGAATCGATTCGATTTCGCGCACGACCGTGCAATCGGCGATGTCGCCGGCAGGCGCGTCGGAGCCGCGTAGCGCAGACGGCGACTACATGGCGTGGGCCACGTTGAGCGGCGACAAATTCACTTTCGAGCGGCAACACTTCGACATCCTGCCCGGCATGGCCGCGACGGCAAGCATCGTGATCGAGCGACGCACCATCGCCGAATGGGTGCTCGCGCCGCTATACCGCGTGCTGCGAGGCTGACCATGCGTGCTATCTATCAAAACGAAGTGGCCGAATGCGGCTACGCCTGTCTGGCCATGGTGCTGACGCATTTTGGGCGCGCCACCGAAGTGCGCGAGTTGCAGGCATTCCAGCCGGTCTCGGCCAACGGTTTGTCGCTGATGGACCTGTACGACGTCGCGGTCGAACACGGTCTGTCGGTGCAGGCTTACCGCTTCGATGCGGGTCATCTGTCGGACATCAAGCGCGGTTCGATCCTGCACTTTGGCGGCGCGCATTTTGTGGTGTTCGAGAAATGCTCGCGTGGTTACGTGCAGGTGATCGACCCGGCCACCGGCCGTCGGCGCATCTCGATGGACACGTTCGTGGCGAACGTGTCCGGCTACCTGCTCGAATGCGCGCCCACGCCGGAGATGCCGCGCATCCGCGACAAGTCGCGCGTGCCGGCCGCGTTTGTCCGCCTGCGCGCGCTGAATCCGCAGTTGCGCGCGCAAATCGGCAAGGTGATCTTCGTCGCGCTCGGCAGCCAGTTCGCCATTCTCGCCATGCCGTATCTCGGCAATCTGGTGCTCGACGACGTCGTATCCGCAGACAACCTGAATCTGCTGAACGTGCTCGTGCTGACGTTCTCGGGCATTTTCATCGTCGGGGCGCTGAGCCAGTACATTGAAACGTACCTCGTCGAACTGTTGCATGGCCTCGTGCAGATGAACATGGCCGAGGGGCTGTTGACCAAACTGCTGCGCAATCCGATTCCATACTTCGAGAAGCGTCATGTGGGCGATCTGTTTGCGCGCGTGAAAGCGCAGGACGAGATCAGTTCATACGGCACGCGCACGGTGATCATGCTCGGTATCGACCTCGCGGTCGGCCTGCTCGCGCTCGCGCTGATGCTCGTGCAAAGCCGGCAACTGACTGCGATCGCGCTGCTGATTTTCGTGCTGTACGTGGCCGTGTCGTTCGCACTGTTTTCGCGGATGCGCGACACGCACGCGCTCGTGCTCGAAGAGTCCGCGCGCTGCGACGACGCGCTGATCGAAACGATCCGCGGTGCTTCGCTGATCAAGCTGTCCCAAGGCGAAACCCGCCGTACCGCGATCTTCATGTCGAAATACCGCGCGTACGTTGCGGCGCTCGTGCATAACAGCCGGCTCGGCAGCGCGCGCGACGCGATCCTGGGGCTGGTCAATTACGCGGACACGATCGTGGTCACCTGGTTTGCCGCGCGTCTCATGCTCGGCGGCGGGATCTCGGTCGGCGTGTTCTATTCGTTTCTGATCTACAAGTCGTTGCTGTCGGAGCGCTTTGCACGATCGATCAATGCAGGGTTCCAGTATTTCATGCTGAGCGTGCCGGTCGCGCGCGTGAGCGATATCGTCGACGGTGAGCCCGAGCGGTACACGCCAGCCAGCGATACGCACAAGACCGTCGAGGTGCGGCAATTCGAGCGCATCGACGTGCGCAACGTCACGTTTCGCTATGGCGTGTCGGATCAGCCCGTGCTCAGCAATGCGAATCTTGTCATCAGCAAGGGCGACAAGATCGTGATTACCGGCTCGTCCGGTAGCGGCAAGTCCACGTTGTTCAAACTGCTTGCGGCCGCCGAGCCGATCCAGGAAGGCGAGATCGCGCTGAACGGCATCGCGTGGCCGAATCTCACCGTCGACGAAATCCGCCGTCACGCTGTTCATATGCGGCAGGGCGATCTGATCCTGCATGGCTCGATCGCCGACAACGTGTCGCTGTTCGCCGGCAACCCGGACGAAGCGCGCATTCACGCATTGCTCGACGACGTCGGCCTGTTGCCCGACGTGATGCGTTTGCCGATGCGCACGCGCACGATCATCAGCGACACGATCGCGAATATTTCCGCCGGGCAACGGCAGCGACTGCTGCTCGCGCGTGCGCTGTATCAGCCGCGTGAGTTGTTGTTGCTCGATGAACCTACTTCAAATCTCGATCCCGTTTCGGTGCGCCATATCGTGGCGTTGCTACAGCGTCTCGAACGAACTGTCGTCGTGATTACGCACGACATGGCGCTCGCGGCGGCGTTCGACACGCGTTATCGCCTCGTGGACGGCGAACTGGTCTGCGAGGCTCGCGGAGGCGTCTTTCAATGAATAAACACACACTTGCCGGCTTGCTGCTTGCGTCGGCCTGCGCGATGCAGATGAGCGCCGCGGCTGCCGTCGACCTGCTCACTGTCGCCGAGCAGGCCGCCGACCACGACGCCGATCTGGCTGCCTCCAGGGCCGGCTCGAAGGCCGCACGGCAGGCGCTGCCGAAGGCGCGCGCGGCGTTGTTGCCACGAATCGAGGGCGGCTGGGGGCGCGCGCACAACAACATCAAGACGGAAGGTTTCCCCGGCGAAAGCTACTGGCAAAACGGCTGGACCGTCTCGTTGACGCAGCCCGTGTTTGACTGGAGTCTCTGGACGGCATACCGGCAGGCGGACTTCGTCGGCGCACGCGGTGCCGTCGAGGCCGCGCGTGCCGAGCAGTCGGCGATTCTGCAAGCGGTGCGCGCGTACTTCGACGAACTCGCCGCCGAAGACGAGCAGGCGCGCGCCAACGACTACACAGCGGCGCTCGAGTTGCATCTGGACCAGCTTCATCGCAGGCAGGCGGCGGGCGAGGCGACCGTGATCGATCTGCAGGAGGCCGAGGCGGCGCGCGAACAGGCTCAGTTGCAGCAACTGGACGCTCGTAGCGACCTCGAGTTGAGGCGGCTTTCGCTCGAACACATCACGGGGCAGCCGTTTGTGGCGCTGTCGCGTTTGTCGGATGCCGCAACGATGCCGCGAATCAGCCCCGAGAACCGGGAAAGCTGGGTCGCTCAAGCTGAGGCTCATGACTATGTGGTGCAGTTGAAGCAGATCGATAAACGCATTGCCGCGTTTGAGGTCGAGAAGGCGCGCGCCAGGCACCTGCCGGTCGTCAGCGTGACGGCGAGCCACACGCCGGCCGGCGCGGGCGCTGGCTATTCCCGTCCGACTACGACGTCGAGCGCGATGTTGTCGGTGACGATTCCGATTTTTGAGGGCGGCGAAACGGACGCGATCATCGACGAAACGCTCGCGCTCGAAGACAAGGCACAGGACGAACTGCTGGGCGCAACCCGGGTGGCGGGCGCGACGGCGCGTGAGAACTGGGCGCGTTTCCGCGACAGTCTCGCGCGTGTGGAGTCGCTGACGCGGCTCGTGCAGACCTCGCGCGCCACCCTCGCCGCGACGCAGACGGGCTACAAGGTGGGCAGCCGGACGAGCACGGACGTGTTGCGGGCATCTGAGTCGCTTTACTCGAATCGGCGGGATCTGATTCGGGCGCGTTACACGGCGATTGTCGCGCTGCTGCAGCTAAAGGCGGCAACGGCGACGCTGGATCTCAATGAGGTCGCGCGGGTGAACGAGTTGCTGGTGGGGGCGGGGGGAGTTGCTGCTGATGCGAGCGCGCGGCGGTAAGGTGAGGCGGCTCGACTGCGTGAAGGCTGGACGCTAGATGCAAAACAAAAAACCCCGAGAGCGTGAGCTATCGGGGTTTTTTATAAAGCACAGTGCTGTGCGATGTCTGGTGGAGGCGGCGGGAATCGAACCCGCGTCCAGAAGCACTCTACGACTAGTTCTACATGTTTAGTTCTGTCATTTGATTTAACCCAAGTGACGCGGACGAACACGCTGCACTAAGGCGATTCACTAATTTTTCGACCCGGATGTCGTGACGCCACCAAGGCTTAACTGACGTATATGACCTCTGTCGGTATTGCTACCGGTCTTGCGACTCTAGCCCGTCAGTGAACTAGGCAGAGGACGGCGGCCCTTAGGCTGCCAGTGCGAACGTTTCGTCGTTTGCAGTTACGTTTTTCCCGCTGATTTACGAGGTTACGGGGCCTCGACATGCCCTAGCCGCTTCGCAACCCCTGTCGAAACCAGGTCGCCCCCGCGGTTCGTTGCTCAAAATTTCTGAACCAAAGAAGATTTTACAATAGATTGACGGGCGCGTCCCGACTCATTGACCTGTCGACACGCGGCGCCGCATTTCCTTCAACCGATATCGCGCAGCAACTTCAGCAATTCGACCGGCGAATCGACGACATGCTGTGCATGCCACTGGGTCGGCGGGATGTCGTCGCCGCAGTAACCGTACGCCGCCGCAATGGTTTTCATGCCCGCGGCGAACCCGGCCTGCACGTCGCGCAGATCATCGCCGACATAGACGATGCGCTCCGGTATCACGTCAAGTTCGCGTGCCGCGTGCAGCAGAGGCGCCGGGTGCGGCTTCGGGTGCGGAGTCGTGTCGCCGCTCACCACGCAGCCCGCGCGCTCTTCAAGGCCGAGTTGCGCCACCAGCGGCTCGGTGAGCCGCGAAACCTTGTTCGTGACGATGCCCCAGCGCACGCCGCGCGCGTCGAGATCGTCGAGCAATTCGGGGATGCCGGGGAACAGCGTCGTCTCGATGCACAAATCCGCTTCGTAATTGGCGAGGAACTCCTCGCGCATCGACGCGAACTCGTGATCGTCGGGGCCAATTCCGAATGCCGCGCCGATCAGGCCACGCGCGCCGGCCGATGCCAGTGGACGCAGGTTTTCCAACGGCACCATGTCGAGTCCGCGGTCATGGCGCATCTTGTTGACGGCGGCCGCGAGATCGGGCGCGGTGTCGGCTAACGTGCCGTCGAGGTCGAAAAGCACGGCCTGGCAAAGGCCAAGGGCGTTGTCGGTGTCTTCGCGCTGGGGCAGGGGAGTGGGATCGCTCATTGTCTGGTCGGGTCAGGCGGGTCGGGGCGGATCAGGCGTCGCGGCGGCAGGCGAGCATGTAGTTCACGCTCGTGTCGGCGGACAGCGTGAAGTGCTTGCTGAGCGGGTTGTACACGATACCTTTGATTTCGGCCGTGCGCAGGTCGGCGGCGCGCACGAAGCTCGCCAACTCCGACGGGCGGATGAAGCGCGCGTAGTCGTGCGTGCCCTTGGGCAGCATCCGCGCAATGTATTCCGCGCCGATCACGGCAAACAGGTACGACTTCACGTTGCGGTTCAACGTCGAGAAGAACACCCAGCCACCGGGCTTCACCAACGTCTTGCACGCTTCGACAATCGCGGCGGGTTCGGGCACGTGCTCGAGCATTTCCATGCAGGTAACCACGTCGTACGTGCCGGGTTCGCGGGCGGCGAGCGCCTCGGCAGCGATTTCTTCGTAATTGACGGTTACACCACTTTCAAGGCTGTGAAGATCTGCCACTCCCAAAGCCTGGGTCGACAGGTCAATTCCTTTCACATGAGCACCCAAACCGGCCATCGACTCGGACAGGATGCCGCCGCCGCAACCGATATCCAGCACCTTTTTGCCTGCAATGTGCGCGTGGGTATCGATCCAGTTCAGGCGAATGGGATTGAGTTCGTGCAACGGTTTGAATTCGGCATTCGGGTCCCACCAGCGATGCGCGAGGTTGCTGAATTTCTGTAGTTCGTGGGGATCGGCGTTGGTCATGGCGGAAGCTGCCTCGATGAGAGCGGTGAGCGGGCGCTCGAGGATAAACCCTGAGTATATAGGGCGAGGGCCAGGGCGGCAAAAATGCGGGCCGGGTCCATCAGGTGCGGGCGGGGGGATACGTGTACTAGTCGGAAGTTCGCGTCATCTGGCGCTCCGCGTTAGCGCGCAAGCATAAAAAAAGCCCCGCCAAGGCGGGGCTTTTGAGGCTGCGGTACTTGAAAGCTTACTGCTTTGCGGTACCGACCACTTCGACTTCCACGCGACGATCCGGTGCGAGGCAGGCGATGAGTGCCTTCTTGTTCTTCTGGTTGCAACCAGTCGTGACAGGGTTGCGCTTGCCCTTACCTTCCGTATAGATACGGTTGGATTCGATGCCCTTGCTAACCAGGTATGCCTTCACAGCTTGTGCACGACGCAGCGACAGACGGTCGTTGTAGGCTGCCGAACCGATACGGTCCGTGTAACCCGTTGCGACGACGACTTCCAGGTTCAGGCCGCCAATCTTCGATGCCAGTTCGTCCAGCTTTTCCTTGCCAGCCGGCTTCAGGATTGCCTTGTCGAAGTCGAACAGCGTGTCAGCTTGATACGTAATCTTTTCGCTGGAGATAGCCGGTGCAGCAGGTGCGACCGGAGCCGGCGGGGTCGGAGCCTGAGCAACCAGCGCGCCATCGCACTTTGCGTTGGCAGTTGCCGGGGTCCAGAATGCATCGCGCCAGCAAAGTTCGTTCGTGCCGTTCATCCACACGTATTCGCCGGTACCATTCACCCAGTTATCGTTCGTAGCTTGTCGCGACGCCGGCACCGACTGTGCCATGGCGGATGCAGCCATAACCGCGGTAGCTGCAATGAACGCGAGCTTTGAAAGTTTATTCATATTTCTCCTCTCGAAATTGAGATTACCGCAGGTTTACTGCGAGCCTGTTGACGAAGACAAGTCATACATTGCTCGAAGTATAACATTGGTGCAGAACAAAAAACGTCGTGTGTAGACTTCGAGCAGCGTCTAACTCTTTGTGCGTTGGCATTTTGCCATATCGTTCCCTTCCGACGATAAAAAAATCCGCCCCCGATCAATTCACCCTTCAAATGTGGTGCATGCGCAACAGAAGCAATCGCGCCGGAGACGCCGCCAGTCTTGGCTGAGCGGCGGATTGCCCCACGCACGAATCGCGCCTGAAAGGTGTAAAAAATGGTGAGTCCAGGCGGCTGTCGTGACTGCCCTGCTAATAGGTATACGTACCCTCGGCGGGAGCGGATTCGCGGCATGTTAGAATCGCGTGATGTATTGCGCCTGCAATGCTTACGCGAAGGCGCGGTTAATCCCGCGTCTTGGCACGTAAAAGATACGGATAATGGATCAATTCGCCAAAGAGACTCTGCCAATCTCCCTAGAGGAGGAAATGCGCCGTTCGTATCTCGATTACGCGATGAGCGTGATCGTGGGGCGTGCGCTTCCCGATGTTCGCGATGGCCTGAAGCCGGTTCACCGGCGCGTGCTATACGCGATGCACGAACTGAACAACGACTGGAACCGTGCTTACAAGAAGTCGGCGCGTATTGTCGGCGACGTCATCGGTAAATATCACCCGCACGGCGACACGGCTGTTTACGACACCATCGTCCGCATGGCGCAGAACTTCTCGCTGCGCTACATGCTGGTGGACGGCCAGGGCAACTTCGGTTCGGTCGACGGCGACAATGCCGCCGCGATGCGGTACACCGAAATCCGCATGGCGAAGATCGGCCACGAACTGCTCGCCGACATCGACAAGGAAACGGTCGACTTCACGCCGAACTACGACGGCAGCGAAAACGAGCCGGCCATTCTGCCCGCGCGTATTCCCAATCTGCTGATCAATGGCTCGTCCGGTATTGCGGTCGGCATGGCCACCAACATACCGCCGCACAACCTCAACGAGGTTGTCGACGCATGCCAGCACCTGCTGAAGAACCCCGAAGCCACGATCGACGAACTGATCGAGATCATTCCGGCGCCCGATTTCCCGACCGCCGGCATCATCTACGGCGTGGCCGGGGTGCGCGACGGCTATCGCACCGGCCGTGGCCGCGTGGTGATGCGGGCCCTCACGCACTTCGAGGAAATCGACCGCGGTCAGCGCATGTCGATCATCGTCGACGAACTGCCGTACCAGGTGAACAAGCGTTCGCTGCTGGAACGCATCGCCGAACTGGTCAACGAGAAGAAGCTCGAGGGCATTTCCGACATCCGCGACGAGTCCGACAAGAGCGGTATGCGCGTCGTGATCGAGCTGAAGCGCGGCGAAGTGCCGGAAGTCGTTCTCAACAATCTGTATAAGGCGACCCAGCTTCAGGACACCTTCGGCATGAACATGGTCGCGCTGGTCGACGGCCAGCCGAAGCTGCTGAACCTGAAGGAAATGCTGGCGTGCTTCCTGTCGCATCGCCGGGAAGTTTTGACCCGCCGCACAGTATATGAACTGCGTAAGGCGCGCGAACGCGGTCACGTACTGGAAGGCCTGGCTGTCGCGCTCGCCAATATCGACGAGTTCATCGCGATCATCAAGGCCGCGCCGACTCCGCCTATCGCCAAGCAGGAATTGATGGCGCGTCCGTGGGATTCGTCGCTGGTGCGCGAAATGTTGTCGCGCGCCGAGACGGATAACGCGTCGGCCGGCGGTCGCGAAGCCTATCGTCCTGACGGTCTGAACCCGTCGTTCGGTATGCAGACCGACGGTCTCTACCGTTTGTCCGACACCCAGGCTCAGGAAATTCTGCAGATGCGTCTGCAACGCCTGACCGGTCTGGAGCAGGACAAGATCATCGGCGAGTACCGCGAAGTGATGGCGCAGATCGCCGACCTGCTGGACATTCTGGCTCGCCCGGAACGCATCACGGCCATCATCGTCGACGAACTTACGTCGATCAAAGCCGAATTCGGCGACGCGCGCCGCTCGAAGATCGAGCTGAACGCTACCGAACTGAATACCGAAGACCTGATCACGCCGCAGGAAATGGTCGTGACCATGTCGCACGCGGGTTACGTGAAGTCGCAACCGTTGTCCGAATACAGCGCGCAGAAGCGCGGTGGGCGCGGCAAGCAGGCCACGGCGATGAAGGAAGACGACTGGATCGACACGCTGTTCATCGCGAACACGCACGATCACATTCTGTGCTTCTCGAATCGCGGTCGAGTTTATAGCGTGAAGGTCTATGAAGTTCCGCAAGGTTCGCGGAACTCGCGGGGCCGTCCGATCATCAATATCTTCCCGTTGCAGGAAGGCGAAAAGATTACGGTTGTCTTGCCGGTCAAGGAGTTTTCGGCCGACAAATTCGTCTTCATGGGCACCGCGTTAGGAACGGTAAAAAAGACGCCGCTAGAAGCCTTTGGCCGCGTGTTGCGCAAAGGTATTATTGCGGTCGGTCTGGATGACGGCGATTACCTGATCGGCGCAGCGATCACCGACGGTCAGCACGACGTCATGCTGTTCTCCGATTCCGGCAAGGCGGTTCGCTTCGACGAGAACGACGTGCGTCCGATGGGCCGTGAGGCACGCGGTGTGCGTGGCATGCAGCTCGAAGACGGGCAGAGCGTGATCGCGTTGCTGGTGGCCGGCGACGAGCAGCAGTCGGTGCTCACGGCTACCGAAAACGGGTTTGGCAAGCGTACGCCGATCATCGAGTACACCCGTCACGGGCGCGGTACGAAGGGCATGATCGCCATCCAGACCTCGGAGCGCAACGGCAAGGTCGTCGCCGCCACGCTGGTCGATCAGGAAGCGCAGATCATGCTGATCACCAATACCGGCGTGCTGATCCGTACGCGTGTGTCGGAAATTCGGGAAATGGGCCGCGCAACCCAAGGTGTTACACTCATCAGCCTTGACGAAGGGACCAAGCTTTCCGGTCTGCAACAGGTTGCTGAGGCGGAAGCAGAGGGTGATGTGGAAGGCGACGCCGAAGGTCCTGCCGAAGGCGGTAGCGGCGGTGAAGACGGTGGCGCAGCCTGATCGCGTCGGCAGTTTCAGTCTCAGTTAATGGTTGAAAGCTAAGCTGCGCAGGAACATTGGCGCGCCGGATCTGCATAGGTCCCGCGCATCTCCTGCGCAGCGCGCAGTTCAAGTTAATTTCTCTCAGGGAGTAATGATGCAAAAACGATTCAAACAGCTGATGTTGCTGGCTGCCCTCGTGCCGACCTTCGCTATGGCTCAAGCTCTGCAAAGCCCGGCTCCGGCGGCTCCGGCTGCTGCTGCAGCACCGGTTGATCCGGCCAAGCAGGCTGCTATCAAGGACCTGCTGGACGCAATCGACGCACAGAAGCTGGTTGGCGCAATCGGCAACAGCGCGCAAATGCAAGCCAAGCAACTGGTTCCGGCCATCCTGTCTGACGCGTTGAGCGAAAACAAGTCGATGACGGACAAGCAGAAGCAGGCTTCCGTCCCGGCTCTGCAAAAGAACGCCGTGCCGAAGCTGGTTGACGGCGCAGGTCAAGTGTTCGCAACCGACGGTTTCCGTCAGGACGCGATGCAAGCTCAGTACGACGCATACGCGAAGTACTACAGCACGTCGGAAATCAAGGATCTGACGGCGTTCTACAAGAGCCCGACCGGCCGCAAGTTCATCCAGGTTCAAGACCAGGTTGGCCGCGACGTCGTGAACGGCTTGATGCAAAAGTACATGCCGCAATCGATCAAGGCTACGCGTGACCAGGCAGACAAGGAAGTCGCCGCGGTCAAGCCGGCTAAGTAAGCACCAGGTCGAAAGGCTGCGCTGACATCGCGCAGACCGCTATTTGAAGGGCGTGCCAGACAGGTTGTACGGCGCGCCGGGTTTGGCGGGTTGGCGATGACAATGCGATAATGGCTGTTTGCGCACACGCGCAGACGGCCATTTTCTTTTTCGACGCGAAATTTGCGGAAACACGGAAAAACGCTGCAGCAAATCCGTTTCTGAATATCCGCGCTCACGAACCCGCGTCGTCAGATTCACATGGCCTGCTTCATCGTGGTGACCTTCCCGGTTGCCACCTTCGCCGACTTTTGCGCGATCTTTCTTGTTTCGCGCCTGCTTCCAGGACTTCACGATGCGCGTCTTTAATTTCTCTCCCGGTCCGGCCGCCATGCCTGAAGAAGTGCTGCGTCAGGCGGCCGACGAGATGCTCGATTGGCAGGGCAGTGGCATGAGCGTGATGGAAATGAGCCATCGCGGCAAAGAATTCATGTCGATTCACGAGGAAGCGCTGACCAATCTGCGTGAGTTGCTCGACGTGCCGGCGAGCCACCGCATTCTGTTCCTGCAAGGCGGCGGTCTGGCCGAAAACGCAATCGTGCCGATGAATCTGCTCGGCGCCAACCCGCGTGCAGATTTCGTCGTCACCGGTTCGTGGTCGCAGAAGTCGTTCAAGGAAGCGCAGAAGTACGGCGCCGCGCACCTGGCCGCGAGCGGTCAGACGGCGGACGGTTTCACGCGTGCGCCCACGCGCGCGGAGTGGAATCTGTCGGACGATCCGGCTTATGTGCATCTGTGCACAAACGAGACCATTCACGGCGTCGAGACCTTCGAGATTCCCGACCTCGGCGACATTCCGCTGGTTGCAGATGCGTCGTCGCACATCCTGTCGCGCCCGATGGACATCGCCAAATACGGCGTGCTGTTCGGCGGTGCGCAGAAAAATATCGGCATGCCCGGCGTGACGGTGGTGATCGTGCGCGAAGATCTGCTCGATCGCGCGCAGTCGATCTGTCCGTCGGCGTTCGAATGGAAGACCGTCGCCGAGAATAATTCGATGTACAACACGCCGCCCACCTATGCGATTTACATCGCCGGGCTCGTGTTCAAGTGGTTGAAAAAGCAGGGCGGCCTTGCCGCGATGGAAGCGTTGAATATCGAGAAGTCGAAGCTGCTGTACGACGTGATCGATTCGAGCAGCTTCTATCTGAACAAGGTCGAGCGTGGCTCGCGCTCGCGAATGAACGTACCGTTCTTCCTCGCGGATGAGTCGCGCAACGATGATTTCCTGGCCGGCGCGAAAGCCCGGGGAATGGTGCAGCTAAAGGGCCACAAGTCCGTCGGCGGCATGCGGGCGTCGATTTATAACGCCGTCCCGCTCGAAGGCGTCAAAGCGCTTGTCGAATACATGAAGGAATTCGAACAGCGTAACGCCTGAGTCAGATTGACTGGCAGGTGTGCGTATCCTTTCCAGCACGCATTTGTGCAGCAGCTACCGGCAGGGCCGTTTTCACGCATGGACGACGAACTTAATACCCGACTCAAACCTCTGCGCGAGCGCATCGACGCGCTCGACGCGCAATTGATCGCGCTCCTCAACCAGCGCGCCGCGGTGGCGCTCGAAGTGGGCGAGGTCAAGAAGCATTTCAACGCGCCGGTGTTCCGGCCGGAGCGCGAACAGCAGGTGATCGCGCGTCTGCAGGACATGAGCGAAGGGCCGCTCGCGAGCGAGCACATCAGCGCGATCTGGCGCGAGATCATGGCGGCGAGCCGCGCGCTCGAAAAGACCATCAAGGCCGCGTATCTCGGGCCGGTCGGCACGTATAGCGAGCAGGCGATGCACGAGTACTTCGGTCAGTCGATCGAAGGCTTGCCGTGCCCGTCGATCGACGAAGTGTTTCGTTCGGTCGAGGCGGGCGCTGCCGAATTCGGCGTCGTGCCGGTCGAGAATTCGACCGAAGGCGCGGTGTCGCGCACGCTCGATCTGCTGCTGCAAACGCAGCTCACGATCGGCGGCGAACTGGCTTTGCCGATTCACCACAATCTGTTGACGCTGAGCGGCAATCTCATTGGCGTGAAGCGCGTGTGCGCGCATGCGCAGGCGCTGGCGCAGTGTCAGCGGTGGTTGTCGACGAACGCGCCGCATCTGGAGCGGCAAGCGGTGTCGAGCAATGCCGAGGCCGCGCGCATGGCCGCGGAAGATCCGACGGTTGCGGCAATCGCCGGCGATCGCGCGGCGACCCACTATGGTCTGCAAGTGGTGAACGCGCTGATTCAGGACGATCCGCATAACCGTACGCGCTTCGTGATGATCGGCAAGCAGCCGTCTGGCGCCAGCGGTTATGACCAGACTTCGCTGATCGTGTCGGTAGTGAACGAGCCGGGTGCAATGGTGAAATTTCTGGAGCCGCTCGCGCGCCACAGCGTGTCGATGACGCGTTTCGAGTCGCGTCCGGCCCGCGTCGGCACGTGGGAGTACTACTTCTATATCGACGTCGAAGGTCATCGCGACGATCCAGCCGTGTCGGCCGCCCTCGTCGAACTCGGCGAAAAAGCTGCGTTCCTGAAGATACTCGGGTCGTATCCGCGCGCCCGGTAATCGCCGGGCAAGCCACGGAACAGGCGGCGCGCACAGGCGCGTCGCAAACAACAGCATTCGGGCGACAACACGCCGCCCAGCCGCACAATCATTAATTCATAGTCGTTCGGAGATATTCATGACAGCGTCTTTCGGTCCTTCTTACGTGCGCGCGATCGCGCCTTACATCGCCGGCAAGCCGATTTCGGAAGTGGCCCGCGAGTTCGGTCTGGACGAAGCGACCATCGTGAAGCTGGCGTCGAACGAAAATCCGCTCGGCATGCCCGAGTCGGCGAAAAACGCGATGGTGCAGGCCGCCAGCGAACTCGGCCGCTACCCGGACTCGAATGGTTTCGAGTTGAAGGCCGCGCTGAGCGAGCGCTACGACGTGCCGGCCGAGTGGGTCACGCTGGGCAACGGCAGCAACGACATTCTCGAAATCGCTGCGCATGCGTTCGTGGAAAAGGGTCAGTCGATCGTCTTTTCGCAGTATTCGTTCGCGGTCTACGCGCTCGCCACGCAAGGCGTTGGCGCCCGCGCGATCGTCGTGCCGGCCGTCAAGTATGGTCACGACCTCGACGCAATACTTGCCGCAATCACCGACGACACTCGCCTCGTTTTCGTCGCGAATCCGAATAACCCGACTGGCACGTTTATCGAAGGCGCAAAGCTCGAGGCGTTTCTCGACAAGGTGCCGCTTCACGTCGTCGTGGTGCTCGACGAGGCGTACACCGAATATCTGCCGGAAGAAAAGCGCTACGACTCGATTGCGTGGGTGCGCCGTTATCCGAATCTGCTGGTGTCGCGCACGTTCTCGAAGGCGTTTGGGCTGGCTGGTCTGCGCGTCGGCTTTGCAATCGCGCAAACTGAACTGACCGATCTGCTGAACCGCCTGCGTCAACCGTTCAACGTGAACACGCTGGCACAGGCGGCTGCAATCGCCGCGTTGAACGACAAGGCGTTCCTCGAGAAGAGTGCGTCGCTTAACGCGCAAGGCTATCGGCTGTTGACTGACGCATTCGACAAGCTCGGCCTCGAATACGTGCCGTCGGATGGCAACTTCGTGCTGGTGCGTGTCGGCAACGACGATGCGGCCGGCAATCGCGTGAATCTGGCGTTGTTGAAGCAGGGGGTGATCGTGCGTCCGGTCGGCAATTACGGGTTGTCGCAATGGCTGCGCATCACGATCGGCCTGCCGGAAGAAAACGCAGCATTCCTCGCGGCGCTCGAAAAGACGCTCGCTACCGCGTAAGCGGTAATCCTTGACCCGCGCGCTTGTCGGCACGACTTGCGCGCCTTTTGTGTGATCGACGTGGCCGCGTTTTCTTTTAACAAGCTGGTGATTTTTGGTGTCGGCCTGATCGGCGGATCGCTTGCGCGCGCATTGCGCGAGCGCGGCGAGGCTGACGGCGAGCGCACCGTGATCGGTGTGGGGCGCTCGTCGGCTTCGAGCGAGCGGGCGCTGGAGTTGGGCGTGATCGACGGCGCAGCGGCGTTGAATGACGATGCCGCGTTGCGCGACGCGCTGTCCGGCGCCGATTTCGTATTGCTCGCGGCTCCGGTCGCGCAGACGCAGCCGCTGCTCGAACGCATCGCGCCGTTTCTCGACGCCGGCACGATCGTCACCGATGCGGGCAGCACGAAGTCGGACGTGGTCGCCGCCGCGCGTGCAGCGCTCGGCGCGCGGATCGGTCAGTTCGTACCGGGGCATCCGATTGCGGGTCGGGAGTCGAGTGGGGTCAATGCCGCGCTGCCCGATTTGTACGTCGGCCGCAATGTCGTGTTGTGCCCGTTAGCCGAGAACTCGCCGCAAGCGGTCGAGCGCGTCGCGGCCATGTGGCGCGCAACCGGCGCGCTGGTCCGCGAAATGACGCCTGAGCAGCACGACCGCGTGTTCGCGTCGGTCAGTCATTTGCCGCACGTTCTGTCGTTTGCGCTGGTCGAGCAGATTCTCAATTCGCCCGACGCCGCGCTGAAATTCTCGTTCGCGGCAGGCGGTTTCCGCGACTTCACGCGGATCGCCGCGTCGAGCCCGGAAATGTGGCGTGACGTGTGCGTCGCGAATCGCGCGGCGCTGCTCGACGAGTTGGACGCCTACACGGCCGTGCTCGCACGTTTGCGCACGGCAATCGAATCCGCCGACGGCGCCGCGCTCGAAGCCGTGTTCGTGCGCTCACGGGTCGCGCGCACCGAGTGGCAGGAACAACGCGCAGCCAGCGTCGCCCAGAGCGACGCATCGAAATAACCGGAAACTGGACTCAATCATGGAATTCCTCGATCTCGGACCATTTTCTCGTGCGTCCGGCACGGTTCGACTGCCTGGCTCGAAGAGCATTTCGAACCGGGTGTTGCTGCTCGCAGCGCTTGCCGAAGGCGAGACCACGATCACGAACCTGCTCGATTCCGACGACACCCGCGTGATGCTCGACGCGCTCGAAAAGCTCGGCGTACGTCTGAAGCGTGATGGCGACACCTGTGTCGTGACAGGCACGCGCGGCGCGTTCACGGCGCGCTCGGCCGATCTGTTCCTCGGCAATGCGGGCACGGCGGTACGTCCGCTGACGGCTGCGCTGGCAGTGAATGGCGGCAACTACCGGATTCACGGCGTGCCGCGCATGCACGAGCGGCCGATCGGCGATCTGGTCGACGGCTTGCGTCAGATCGGCGCGAAGGTCGACTACGAAGAGAACGAAGGCTATCCGCCGCTGCGGATTCGCCCCGCGCAAATTGCCGCCGATGCACCGATCCGCGTGCGCGGCGACGTGTCGAGCCAGTTCCTGACCTCGCTGCTGATGACGCTGCCGCTGCTGCGCACCGAAAGCGGCGTGAGTACCGTGCAGGTGGACGGTGAACTGATTTCGAAGCCGTACATCGAGATCACGATCAAGCTGATGGCACGCTTCGGCATCGAGGTGCAGCGGAACGGCTGGCATCAGTTCATCGTGCCGTCGGGGCAGCGTTATCAGTCGCCGGGCACGATCATGGTTGAAGGCGACGCGTCGTCCGCGTCGTATTTCCTCGCGGCCGGCGTGCTGGGCGGCGGTCCGTTGAAAGTGGAAGGCGTGGGCCGCGCGAGCATCCAGGGCGACGTCGGTTTCGCCGATGCGCTGATCAGGATGGGCGCGAATCTGCAGATGGGCGACGACTGGATCGAAGTGCGCGGCGTCGGCAACGATAATGGCAAGCTCAATCCGATCGATATGGACTTTAACCTGATCCCCGACGCGGCCATGACCATTGCGGTCGCGGCGCTGTTCGCGGACGGCGCCACCACGCTGCGCAATATCGCGAGCTGGCGCGTGAAGGAAACCGACCGGCTGGCCGCGATGGCCACCGAGCTGCGCAAGGTCGGCGCGAAGGTGCAGGAAGGCGAGGACTACCTCGTCATCGAGCCGCCTGAAAAGCTGATTCCGAACGCGTCGATCGATACCTACGACGACCACCGCATGGCGATGTGCTTCTCGCTCGTGAGCCTGGGCGGCGTGCCGGTGCGGATCAACGATCCGAAGTGCGTCGGCAAGACGTTTCCTGATTATTTCGAGCGCTTCATTGCGCTCGCCCAACCCTGATTCGCCCCCGAATCGACTGAAGTGCGACTTTTTCGATGAAACCGACCCGTCCCTTTCACCAGACGCCCGTCATTACGATTGACGGCCCGAGTGCCTCCGGCAAAGGCACCGTGGCGGCGCTGGTAGCCGCGAGCCTCGGCTTTCACCTGCTGGATAGCGGCGCGCTGTACCGGCTCGCCGCTCTGGCGAGCATTCGCTACGGCGTCGCGCCGGACGACGCCGACGCGCTTGTCAAACTGATCGACGACCTCCACATCACCTTTCGCGAGGGGTTGGCGCAGCTCGACGGCGTCGACGTATCGGCGGAAATTCGTGCAGAGGAAGTGGGCAGCCGGGCCTCCGGGATTGCCGTCCACGCACCCGTGCGAGCCGCTCTGGTGGCGCGTCAGCGGGCTTTCCGCAAGGAGCCGGGGCTGGTTGCCGACGGTCGCGATATGGGCACGGTGATCTTCCAGGACGCTGCGCTGAAGGTGTTCATGACGGCCAGCGTCGAGGCCCGCGCGGTACGCCGGTATAAGCAATTGATCCAAAAAGGATTTTCTGCTAATATGGATGACTTGCTCCGGGATTTGCGTGAGCGCGATGAGCGTGACAGTCAGCGCGCAGCCGCGCCACTCAAGCCCGCAGCGGATGCAAAGCTGCTTGATACCTCGGCATTGTCGGTCGACCAGGCGGTCGAACAAGTGGTGCAGTGGTATGAAGCTTTCGTCCCGCACGGCTGATTGAAGTTGCGTTGATGTTGTGGTTTGAATCAGCCGCGGGCGCAGTAGAAGTCCGTTGTCAGTAGGTGCTTCACGCTTGTTGTGAAGCGTTGTATTAACCCCTTAACCCCGCGTGGCATTCGCTTTCTTGACCGTTTTTGCTGACCGTTCCGGTCGGCCGGGCACCGCGAAACCATGCAAATTTCGATTTTTATGTCCGACCTGCAAACCTCTACCCCGAATACCGAATCTTTTGCGGCTCTGTTCGAAGAGTCGCTGACCAAGCAAGACATGCGCGCCGGCGAAGTGATCTCCGCCGAAGTCGTGCGTGTTGACCACAACTTCGTGGTCGTCAACGCTGGTCTCAAGTCCGAAGCCTACATCCCGCTCGAAGAGTTCCTGAACGACGCGGGCGAGGTAGAAGTGCAGGCGGGCGACTTCGTTTCCGTCGCGATCGACGCGCTGGAAAACGGCTATGGCGACACGATCCTGTCGCGCGACAAGGCGAAGCGTCTGGCTTCGTGGCTGTCGCTGGAAAAGGCTCTCGACAACAACGAACTCGTGACCGGCACGATCACGGGCAAGGTCAAGGGCGGCATGACCGTCATGGTCAACGGCATCCGCGCGTTCCTGCCGGGTTCGCTCGTCGACACGCGTCCGGTCAAGGACACGACCCCGTACGAAGGCAAGACGCTGGAATTCCGCGTCATCAAGCTCGACCGCAAGCGTAACAACGTCGTGCTGTCGCGTCGTGCTGTGATCGAAGCGACCCAAGGCGAAGAGCGCGCAAAGCTGCTCGAAACGCTGAAGGAAGGCGCGATCGTGGAAGGCGTGGTGAAGAACATCACCGACTACGGCGCGTTCGTGGACCTCGGCGGTATCGACGGCCTGCTGCACATCACCGACATCGCATGGCGTCGTGTGCGTCACCCGAGCGAAGTTCTGTCGGTTGGCCAGGAAGTTACCGCGAAGATCCTCAAGTTCGACCAAGAGAAGAACCGCGTTTCGCTGGGTATTAAGCAACTGGGCGACGATCCGTGGGAAGGCATCTCGCGCCGTTACCCGTCGGGCACGCGCCTGTTCGGTAAGGTCACCAACATCACCGACTACGGCGCATTCGTCGAAGTTGAATCGGGCATCGAAGGCCTGGTTCACGTGTCGGAAATGGACTGGACGAACAAGAACGTTGCACCGTCGAAGGTTGTGCAGCTGGGCGACGAAGTCGAAGTCATGGTTCTCGAAATCGACGAAGACCGCCGCCGTATCAGCCTCGGCATGAAGCAATGCAAGCCGAACCCGTGGGACGACTTCAGCCGCAACTTCAAGAAGGGCGACAAGCTGCAAGGCGCAATCAAGTCGATCACCGACTTCGGCGTCTTCATCGGTCTGCCGGGCGGCATCGACGGTCTGGTTCACCTGTCGGACCTGTCGTGGTCGGAAACGGGCGAAGAAGCAGTTCGCAAGTACAAGAAGGGCGACGAAGTGGAAGCAATCGTTCTCGGCATCGACGTCGAGAAGGAACGCATTTCGCTGGGTATCAAGCAACTCGAAGGCGACCCGTTCAGCAACTTCGTTGCAATGAACGACAAGGGTTCGATCGTCGACGGCGTGGTCAAGACGGTAGACGCAAAGGGTGCAGTGGTTCAGCTGTCGACGGAAGTCGAAGGCTACCTGCGCGCTTCGGAAATCGCACAAGACCGCGTGGAAGATGCTCGCAACGTGCTGAAGGAAGGCGACAAGGTCAACGCGATGATCATCAACATCGATCGCAAGTCGCGTGGTATCAACCTGTCGATCAAGGCCAAGGATTCGGCTGAGCAACAGGAAGCGATCCGCGGCCTGGCTTCGTCGGACTCGAACTCGGCTGCCACCGGCACGACGAACCTCGGCGCGCTGTTGAAGGCCAAGCTCGACGGCCAGAACCAGTAAGCCTGAGAGGTCTGCTGCAGTATGACCAAATCGGAATTGGTCGCCCAGCTGGCTACGCGATTTCCGCAACTTGTTCTTAAAGATGCGGATTTCGCGGTGAAGACGATGCTTGATGCGATGTCGGAGGCGCTTGCCAACGGTCATCGCATCGAAATTCGCGGCTTCGGCAGCTTCGGCCTCAACCGCCGTCCTTCCCGCGTCGGGCGTAATCCGAAGTCGGGCGAGAAGGTGCTGGTACCTGAGAAGTACGTACCGCACTTCAAGCCGGGCAAGGAATTGCGCGAGCGGGTAGATCGCCGCGCGGGTGAGCCGTTGAAGGTCGAAGAGCCGGATGACGATCTGTAATGCTTCACTGTGTGGTTTGCAGCGTAGCGTTGAAAGCGTCAGCGGCCAAAGCCACAGTCGGCAAAAGACCAGAAAAAGCGCCTTAGGGCGCTTTTTTTTCGTCTGTACGTTTGGCGACTGGTTATCCTGGAATTTCGCTTTATGGCTCGCAGGTTGGCGTTCTCGCGTCGGCCAGTTGAAAAATGCGCAGCCGCACGGCCAGCCGTTGCCCGAATACGTTCGTTAGCAACGATCAACTCCGGTAAGGCCGTTATCCGCCAGTTCCTGCCCAGCCGCGAGGGCTTCAATTACAATACGGGTCACTTCGGCGCGGGCAACACCCCTGGCGCGACGCGTCATCAGGCCGGCGTCACTCCGCAATTGCCGTCAAGAGACCTACTCATGAAATTTATCGTCTGGTTGATCCGTGTACTGGTGTTCGTGCTGCTGCTCGTGTTGGCACTCTCCAATACACAACCTGCTACGCTGAATTTCCTCGCTGGCTATGCGTGGTCGGCGCCCTTGATTCTTATTGGCCTCGCGTTCTTCGTCGTGGGGTTGCTGGCTGGGCTGGTGTCGGCCATGCCTGCCGTGGTGCGCTTGCGCATGGAGAACGGCCGGCTCAAGCGCGAATTGCGCGTGGCGCGTGAAACCCCGGTAGTGGTCGAGCAGCCGCCCATGCCGCCGCTGATCTGATATTTCTTCTGCCGCGCGCTTTGAGCGCGGCTTTCCGTTCCTGCTTTCCAGCACATTTGCATTAATCGCATGGATCTAGACTTCTGGTGGCTGCTTGTCATACCCGTCGCGTTTGCGTTCGGCTGGATGGCTGCACGCTACGACCTCAAGACGCTGCTGTCCGAAAGCGCCAACCTGCCGCGTTCCTACTTTCGCGGCCTGAATTTCCTGCTCAATGAGCAGCCCGATCAGGCGATCGACGCGTTCATCGAAGTGGTCAAGCTCGACCCCGAAACGGTCGAATTGCATTTCGCGCTAGGCAATCTGTTCCGGCGACGCGGCGAAACCGATCGCGCGATCCGCGTGCATCAGAATCTTCTGAGCCGCGCCGACCTGCCGGTCACCGAGCGCGATCACGCGCTGTACGAGCTGGGTCAGGACTTCCTGAAGGCGGGTCTGCTGGATCGGGCGGAAGAAACGTTCCGCTCGCTCGAAACCGGCGACTACGCGTTGGGCGCACAGCGCGCGCTGCTGACCATCTACGAAATCGAGAAGGACTGGGTGAAGTCGATCGACACCGCCCGTCATCTGGAAACGATGGGTGCCGAATCGCTCGACAAGGAAATTGCGCAATTCCACTGCGAACTCGCGCAGGAAGCGTTGCAGCAGAAAAACCCGGACGAGGCCCGCCGTCAGCTCGGCTTCGCGCTCAAGGCGAATCAGACCAACGTGCGCGCCACGATTCTGTTCGGCGATGTCGACGCAGCCGGTGGGGCGCAGGAAGCGGCCATCGCGCAGTGGCGGCGCGTCGAGGAGCAGAATCCGGCGTACTTGCCGCTCGTCGCCGAGAAGCTGATGAAGGCTTATGAGGCGTTGGGCCGCGCGCAGGAAGGCGCCGATCTGCTGACGACCTGGGTGGACCGTTATCCGACCAATGATCTGCTCGACGTCGCCTATCAGCACGTCGCATCGTTGCGCGGACCCGACGCGGCGCATGCGCTCGCGCGCGCGCAGATGCAGAAGTCGCCGAATCTGGCGGGCATGACGCGTCTGCTCGAAGCACAGCAAGCCGTCGCGGAAGAACCGCGACGCAGCGAACTTGAACTGATGCGAACGCTGATCCGTCAGCGCACCAAAAATCTGCCACGTTATACGTGCCAGAATTGTGGTTTCAGGGCGCGGCTTTTCTACTGGCAATGCCCCGGCTGCAGCGGTTGGGAGACCTACGCTCCCCGCCGCGTCGAACCGATTACGGCATCGAGCTGACCGGGACGGCATGATGACCCCTGCGACCGCGCCGGCGTTGACCCGTGCGGTCGCCGCGCAGCGCCGCATCGCCGTGCCTTGACGAGGCGAGGGCGAGCGCGGCATCGAAGGCGCGGGCGGAATTCGCCACGGGTTCATCATCGGCATCATCACCGAAATCTTCTAGCGGAAAGCGTATGAAAATTACCATCATCGGCACTGGCTATGTGGGCCTCGTTACTGGTGCGTGTCTCGCCGAGATCGGCAATGACGTGTTCTGTCTCGACGTCGATCCGCGCAAGATCGAAATCCTCAACAACGGCGGCGTGCCCATCCACGAGCCGGGCTTGCAGGAAATCATCGCCCGCACGCGCGCGGCTGGCCGCATCACGTTTTCGACCGATATCGAAGCGAGCGTGGCGCACGGCGACGTGCAGTTCATCGCCGTCGGCACCCCGCCCGACGAAGACGGCTCGGCCGATCTGCAATACGTGCTCGAAGCGGCCCGTAACATCGGCCGCACGATGAACGGCTTCAAGGTAATCGTCGACAAGTCGACGGTGCCGGTCGGCACGGCTCAGCGCGTGCGCGCGGTGGTCGAGGAAGAACTGGCCAAACGCGGTCTCGCCAACAGCGAACAGCACCGCTTTTCGGTCGTGTCGAATCCCGAGTTCCTGAAGGAAGGCGCGGCCGTCGACGACTTCATGCGTCCCGACCGCATCGTGCTCGGCGTCGACGAAGACGAAGCCGGTCAGCGCGCGCGCGAAATGATCAAGCGCCTGTATGCGCCGTTCAACCGCAATCACGAACGCACGCTGTATATGGACGTGCGCTCGGCGGAATTCACGAAATACGCCGCGAACGCCATGCTTGCCACACGCATTTCGTTCATGAACGAAATGTCGAATCTGGCGGATCGCGTCGGTGCGGATATCGAATCGGTGCGTCGCGGGATCGGCTCCGACCCGCGTATCGGCTATCACTTTCTGTATGCCGGTTGCGGCTACGGCGGCTCGTGCTTCCCGAAGGACGTGCAGGCGCTGATCCGCACGGCAAGCGAAAGCGGTCATAACCTGCGTATTCTCGAAGCGGTCGAGGAAGTGAACTACAGGCAGAAAGACGTGCTGGTCCAGAAGGTCACGGCCAAACTCGGCGAAGACCTGAGCGGCCGCACATTTGCCGTGTGGGGCCTCGCGTTCAAGCCGAATACCGACGACATGCGCGAAGCGCCGAGCCGTCGCGTGATCGCGGAACTGCTGGCGCGCGGCGCAAGCGTGCGCGCATACGATCCGGTCGCGGTGGACGAAGCGCGCCGCGTGTTCGCGATGGATCTGCATGACGCGCCCGAGCAGCTCGCGCGCCTGACCTTCACGGGCACGCAGGACGAAACGCTCACCGCCGCCGACGCACTGGTGATCGTGACCGAATGGAAAGAATTCAAGAGTCCGGATTTCGTGCATCTGAAATCGGTGCTGAAGTCGCCGCTGATTTTCGACGGCCGCAACCTGTACGAACCGGACGCGATGACCGAACTCGGCATCGACTATCACTCGATTGGACGCCCTTATGCCCAACCCTCTGAACTTCCGGCCAATGCCTGACGCTGTGCCCGCGACTCCGGCATCCACACCGGCACCGGAACTCACGGTAGTGCCGCGCCAGCAACTCGGCGCCGCGCGCGTGCTGGTGGTCGGCGACGTGATGCTCGACCGCTACTGGTTCGGCGATGTAAACCGTATTTCGCCGGAAGCGCCGGTGCCGGTGGTGCATGTGCAGCGTCAGGAAGACCGCCTCGGCGGCGCCGCGAACGTCGCGCGCAATGCGGTCGCGCTGGGCGCTCAGGCTGGGTTGCTCTGCGTGGTCGGTCATGACGAGCCGGGCGAGCGCATCGTGCAACTACTCGACGAGAGTGGGGTCACGCCGCATCTCGAACGCGATCCGGCGTTGCTCACCACGATCAAATTGCGCGTGCTGTCGCGTCAGCAGCAGCTGTTGCGAGTCGATTTCGAGAACTCGCCCGCGCACGAAGTGCTGCTCGCGGGCCTCGCGCGATTCGACGAATTGCTGCCGTCGCACGATGTGATTCTGATGTCCGATTACGCGAAGGGCGGTTTGACGCACGTCACGCAGATGATCGCGAAGGCGCATGCCGCGGGCAAACCGGTGCTGGTCGATCCGAAGGGCGACGACTGGGAGCGCTATCGCGGCGCGACGTTGATCACGCCGAACCGCGCCGAATTGCGCGAAGTGGTCGGTCAGTGGAAATCGGAAGAAGACCTGATCGCGCGCGTGTCGAAGCTGCGTGCCGATCTGCAATTCAAGGCGCTGCTGCTGACGCGTTCGGAAGAGGGCATGACGCTCTTCTCCGACGACGGCATCCTGCACGCATCGGCCGTAGCACGCGAAGTGTATGATGTCTCGGGTGCCGGCGACACCGTGATCGCCACGCTCGCGGCCATGCTGGGCGCGGGTCTCACGCTGGTCGAGGCGGTCGGGCTCGCCAATCGCGCGGCCGGTATCGTGGTCGGCAAACTCGGCACCGCCACCGTCGATTACGACGAACTCTTTCATTGATGCAGCCCGCCGGGTTCCTTCGATATGCGCCGTCCGGCGGCATGAAGAGGGATTCGCGGGGCGTCAGCTGAAACCAATTTAAGCAGGCCATCATGACTCTCATCGTCACCGGCGCGGCCGGTTTTATCGGCAGCAACCTCGTGAAGGCGCTCAACGAGCGCGGCGAACAACGCATCATCGCCGTCGACAACCTCACGCGCGCGGACAAGTTCAAGAATCTGGTCGATTGCGAAATCGACGACTATCTCGACAAGAACGATTTTATCGAGCGGTTCAAACGCGGCGACTTCGGCAAAGTACGCGCGATTTTCCACGAAGGCGCCTGCTCGGACACGATGGAAACCGACGGCCGCTACATGATGGAAAACAACTTCCGCTACAGCCGCGAAGTGCTCGAAGTCTGCCAGACACAGAACATCCAGTTCCTGTACGCGTCGTCGGCGGCAACTTATGGTGGGTCGAGCCGCTTTGTCGAAGAGCGCGAAGTCGAGCAGCCGCTGAACGTGTACGGCTATTCGAAGTTCCTGTTCGACCAGGTGATCCGCCGCGTGCTGCCTACCGCGAAAAACCAGATTGCGGGCTTCCGGTATTTCAACGTGTACGGCCCGCGCGAAACGCATAAGGCGCGCATGGCATCGGTCGCGTTTCACAACTTCAACCAGTTCCGCGCCGAAGGGAAGGTCAAGCTGTTTGGCGAATACAACGGTTATGCAGCAGGCGAGCAGACGCGCGATTTCGTCTCCGTCGAAGATGTCGTGAAGGTCAACCTGTTCTTCTTCGACAACCCGGACAAGTCGGGCATCTTCAACCTCGGCAGCGGCCGCGCGCAGCCGTTCAACGACATTGCGAGCACGGTGGTCAACACGCTGCGCTCGTTGAATAACGAGCCGGCGTTGCCGCTCGCGGAGCAGGTTCAGCGCGGGCTGATCGAATACATTCCGTTCCCCGACGCGTTGCGCGGCAAGTACCAATGCTTCACGCAAGCCGACCAGTCAAAGCTGCGCGCCGCCGGTTATGACGCGCCGTTTCTGAGCGTGCAGGAAGGTGTCGACCGGTACGTGCGTTGGCTGTTCGGCCAGGTGTAAATAATTCGGATACCTCTTTAAACTGGAATCTCCCGGTTGACGATGTTCGCCAACCGGTTGTACGAGGGAGATTCCATATGTTTCGAAAAATTCTGGTTACCGCGGCCATGCTGGCCGCCTTCGGTCACGCGTACGCGGCGGTCGACGTCAACACGGCTAACGAAGATGCGCTGCGCGGCATCAAGGGCATCGGTCCGGCCAAAGCGAAAGCCATTCTCGACGAGCGTACAGCGCATGGTCCGTTCAAGGACCCGGCCGACCTCGGCAAGCGCGTCAAGGGCATGGGCGGGCATACCGTCGAGCGCCTGCAGGCGGAGGGTCTCGCTGTCGGTCCGGCTGGCGCGGCTGCTAACGCGCAGGCTGCGGCGTCTTCACAGGCCAAAGGCACGACTGTTTCGGCCGATGCGTCCAAAGCCAACTCCGCCAACCCCACGGTGGTCGTGAAGAAATAGCGTCGTGCGGGCTGCGTCCGCGGCCCGCTGCCATTTGTTTCCCCCTTCATGGTCGGAGTGAAGCAGCACACTCCTTCAGCTGTCATGCAAATGACTGGCTCCCGCGGTACTCAGCCGCGGGCTTTTTGCGATCCGGTTCCCGTTGAATCTGTCTTCGCGTGTCGACGCGGCGCTCAGCATGGGAGACAAGCGGACTCGTGCATCCATGCGAGCAGCAGGGCCGCCCGGCAACGACGGGCACGGTAGTTTAGAATCGACAGATTGCAGACTCCCCGCAGCGACAGCACCCGAACCGATATGGCTTACAAAACGATTGAAGATACGATCGGCAATACGCCGCTCGTGCAGCTGGTCCGGCTTCCCGACGACGAAATCCGCAGCCGCAATAACGTGATCCTTGCCAAGCTCGAGGGGAACAATCCTGCTGGGTCGGTGAAAGACCGTCCGGCGTTGTCGATGATCAAGAAAGCGGAAGCGCGTGGGCGTATCAAGCCGGGCGACACGCTGATCGAATCGACCAGCGGCAACACCGGTATCGCGCTGGCCATGGCGGCGGCGATCCGTGGCTACAAGATGGTTCTGATCATGCCGGAAGATCTGTCGGTCGAGCGCCGTCAGAGCATGGCCGCCTACGGCGCGCAGATCATCCTGACGCCCGTCACCGGCGGCATGGAATACGCGCGCGACCTCGCCGAGCAGATGCAGCGCGAAGGCAAGGGCATCATCCTCGACCAGTTCGCGAACCCGGATAACCCGGCGGCGCACGTCGAAGGCACGGGTCCGGAAATCTGGCGCGACACGGAAGGGCGCATCACCCACTTCGTTTCGTCGATGGGTACGACCGGCACGATCATGGGCGTGTCCGCTTATCTGAAGACACAGAATCAGGCGATCGAGATCATCGGTGCGCAGCCGGAAGAGGGTTCGCGTATTCCGGGTATCCGCAAATGGCCGGAAGCTTATCTGCCGAAAATTTTCGACCGTAGCCGCGTGGATCGAGTTGAGAACGTGAGCCAGGCGGCTGCTGAGGCAATGGCGCGGCGCATGGCGTCGGTCGAAGGTATCTTTGCTGGCATCTCGTCGGGCGGAGCGTGTGAAGTGGCGCTGCGTATCGCGCGCCAGGTCGAGAATTCGACGATCGTGTTCATTGTTTGCGATCGCGGCGACCGTTATCTGTCCACCGGGGTGTTTCCTGCGTAAGCGTAGGCCGTTCGGTCAGCGTCACGGTAGTCAAATAAAAAGCGCCGGTCAGTTAAAAACTGACCGGCGCTTTTTTTGTACGACTCACGCCTGGGGCGTACCCGGCGCCTACCATTCAAACTATTGCGAAGGCGAAGCCGCGCTCGACGAAGCGCCGTTCCCGTTGCTGATCGCATTCATCGCGTCGCTGGCCTGCATCTGCTGCTTGATACGCTGCCCCAACTGATAAACCGCCAGCGCATAAAAGAAACTGCGGTTATAACGCGTCAATACGTAAAAGTTCTTCAGACCCAGCACGAACTCGGTGCCGCGTCCCGGAGACGGCAGATCCACCACCGTCACCGGCGTGCCCGCTTCGGCCGCGACATCGACATCCGGCTGATTCAGCAGCAAGCCGGCGCGCAGCAATTGCGAGAGCGGCCAACGCGGTTCAGGCTGACCATCGGCGGCAGCTTGCGCAACGCCCAGACTGCCCGCGTCCGAGCCGATTTTCCACACTACCGGCCGACCGCTTTCCCAACCGTTCTGACGCAGATAGTTCGCTACGCTGCCAATCGCATCCGCCTGATTCGTGCGCAGGTCGATCTGTTTGTTGCCGTCATAGCTCACCGCATATTTGACGATGCTGCTCGGCAGGAATTGCGGAATACCGATTGCACCCGTGTACGAACCGAGCACTGTGGTCGGATCGATTTGAGAATCGCGCGTCCAGACCAGGTAGTCTTCGAGATTCTTGCGGAAGGTCGCCTGACGATCTCCGCGATTCGCGGTAGCCGGGTAGTCGAAGCTGAGCGTGGTCAGCGCATCGAGCACGCGGAAGTTGCCCATGAAGCGGCCGTAAATCGTCTCCACCCCCAGAATGCCGACGATCACCTCAGGCGGCACGCCGAACTCCTCGTACGCGCGTTGCAGCGTGGCCTGGTTCGCGCGCCAGAAGCGCACGCCCGCGTTGATTCGCACCGGATCGAGGAAACGCGACTGATAAACACGCCAGTTCTTGACCGTGGGCGACGGCGACGGCGTCACGAGCTTGACCGCGGTCGCCGAATAACTCGCACCGGCAAACAGCGCGTGCAGCGCGGCCGGATCGAAGTCGTAGCGCGCGACCATATCGTCGATGAACACGTTGACGTCGGGATTGTTCGCGTAGCGCTGCGGGATGATCTCTTCTTCGAAAGTTTGCCCTTGCTGCGCGGCCGGTTGCGGCTGGCCTTGCGCAACCAGCACCGGCGGTTTCTTGCCGACGCTTTGCGCGACAGCCGGACTGGTTGCCATGAACATGCACGATGCAACGGACAATGCGGTGGCCAGCGTGCTGATGCGTAGCCGGTTTCGTGCGGACAGAGCAAGCTTGACGGTCATAGTGTGCAAAGAGGCAGAGCGAAAGAGACGGGAAAAAGGTTCGGGGCAGTATACCCGACGCCTTCTGCAAAACCGCGTCTAACACTGCGGGAAAGTCCCAGCGGCGGTGCCGCATTGCCATCGCATCGCAGCCACGTTCGGCGCGACGTCGTGTGGTAACTTGATAAATGTTGGCGCGCCGAGGGCGCGCTCCCCTGGATGGAGACACGCAGCGCGCGCTTCGAACGCGCGGCGCCGCAGAAGAAAACATGGCAACAGGTTTTTATTCCCACGCCGATTGTCTGCTGCACGACATGGGGCAATGGCATCCCGAATGTCCCGCGCGTCTGCAGGCCATCGAAGATCAACTGATCGCAAGCCGCATCGACTCGCTGATCGAGCGCGAGTCGCCGCCGCTCGCCGACGAAGCCGCGCTGCTCCGCGTGCATACGCAGGCGCATGTCGATTACATCCGCAGCCGTTCGCCCACTGAGGGCATCGCCGAGATCGATCCCGATACGACGATGAATCCGCATACCTGGCAGGCTGCGTTGCGCGCGGCGGGCGCGGCCGTGGCGGCGACGGACGCGGTGATCGAAGGCCGTTACGACAACGCCTTTTGCAGCGTGCGCCCGCCTGGTCATCATGCCGAGCCGGCTCGCGCGATGGGCTTCTGCTTCTTCAACAACGTCGCGATTGCCGCGCGTCACGCGCTCGACGTGCACGGCATGCAGCGCGTCGCGATCATCGACTTCGACGTGCATCACGGCAACGGCACCGAAGCGGCATTTTCGGGCGACCCGCGGGTGTTGATGTGCAGCATCTTCCAGCATCCGTTCTATCCGTTTACCGGTGCCGACAACCAGGCGCCGAACATGTGCAACGTACCTATGCCGGCGCGCTCGAAAGGCATGGCCGTGCGTGAGGCGATCGACATGCTGTGGCTGCCGCGTCTGCATGACTTCAAGCCGGAGATGCTGTTCATCTCGGCGGGCTTCGACGCGCATCGCGAAGACGACCTCGGCAACATGGGTCTCGTCGAAGACGATTACGCGTGGATCACCGATCAGATGCGCGAGATCGCGAAACGCTATGCGCGCGGGCGGATCGTCAGTTGCCTGGAGGGCGGATATAACCTGTCGGCGCTCGGGCGCAGCGTGGTCGCGCACGTGCGGTCGCTGGCGGGAATCTGAGCCGGCGTGCGCGCCGCGGGGTCGGGGCAAACGTAATGAGAGCAAAGAGGAGCCAGCCATGAACGCTAACGACGCACGCAACGCCTCGCTGGTCGAGGTCGAACACGACGCGTACGGCGTCAAGGGCGTCGTGAGTCTGACGATGAACCGGCCCGACGCTTTCAACGCGTTATCCGAAGCATTGCTCGACGCGTTGCAAAACGCGTTGAACGGAATCGCGCAATCCAGCGACGCGCGTGTGGTCGTGATCGCCGCAGCGGGCCGTGCGTTCTGTGCGGGACACGATCTGAAGGAGATGCGCGCGGCGCCGTCGCTGGCTTATTACCAGGCGCTATTCGCCCGCTGCACGAAACTGATGCTGACGATCCAGCGGATGCCGCAACCGGTGATCGCAAGAGTGCAGGGCATTGCGACGGCGGCGGGCTGTCAACTGGTCGCGATGTGCGATCTGGCGGTCGCGGCGGATACTGCGCGTTTTGCCGTGTCCGGTGTGAACCTTGGGCTGTTTTGCGCGACGCCTTCGGTGCCGTTGTCGCGCAATCTGTCGCGCAAGGCGGCGCTTGAAATGCTGCTGACCGGCGATTTCATCGATGCCACCCAAGCGAAGCAGCAAGGCCTCGTGAACCGCGTCGTTCCGTCAGATGCGCTGGATACGGAGTTGGCCAGGCTCGCCGCCAGCATCTGCGCGAAACCCGTCGAGGCGGTGAGCGCGGGCAAGGGGCTGTTCTACCGTCAGCTCGAGATGGGGATTGAAGCGGCGTATCAACTCGCCGGTCAAACGATGGCCTGCAACATGATGGACGACTCGGCGCTGGAAGGCGTGCAGGCGTTTATCGACAAGCGGGCGCCGGACTGGAAGCGCTAAGCGCTTCTGCTATCGCGTGCTGCGTCACGCAAGCGCGACGGTCGTGACTATCGTGACCATCGCCCCCGGGCAGCAGCCATTGCGCTCGATTCCGTTGCCCAAGAGCTAGCGTCCCTCACGCCCGAACCAGCCGCCTCTCGATCCAGTCGATCAACCCACCGATCACCCGGTCCCGATCCATATCGTTCATCGTCTCGTGATAACTGCCTTCGTGCAGCGTGAGCGTCTTGTCGGGCGACCCCGCATGCTCGCCGAATTCGCGGCTGCCTTCGGGCTCGGTGAGTTTGTCCTCGGTGCCGTGAAACACGAGCAGCGGTATGCGCAGCGCTGCACGTCCACGTTCGATGCGCGCCATCGCCAGCAGCAACTCCGCGCCCGTGCGCGCCGGAATCGCGCCGTGATGCACGAGCGGATCGTTGCGATTGGCGTTCACCACCGGCTGAAGACGCGACAGCAACGCGGCGTCGATTTTCATCGCCGGAAAGCCGGGGTAGAGGCGGCTGATCACGTGACTCAACTTGAGCATCCAGCCCGGCACGTCGCGTCCGGGCGCAAGCGCCGGGCTCGACAGGATCAGGCCGTTCAGGCGGCGGCCCGTCGCTTCGAGCCGGTCGATTGCGTAGAGCGCGGCGACCGCGCCACCCATGCTGTGTCCCATCAGAAAGAGCGGGACGCAACTTTGCGCGGCCTCGTCGAGCAGAGCCTGGGCGTCCAGCAGATAGTCGTCGAAACGCTTCACATACGCCCGCTTGCCGGGCGCATGGCCGTGACCGCGCAGATCGATGGCGACCAGCTCGATGCCGACCGCGTTCAGCCTTGCGGCCAGCGCCGCATATCGTCCGGCGTGCTCGGCCAGGCCGTGCACCAGCGCGACCGTGGCGCGCGTCTGCCCGATGGCCGGCCAGCGATACAGCGGCAGGTCGACGCCGTCGGCGGTCGTCACCGAGGAGCGCGGCAGCACGGCGGTGTTGCGGCCCACGTTGACGCCGCTCGTGCGCGCATCGCCGTTGCTGCCTGAGCTATTTCGAGATGTCTCCATGATCACGGCGTATCCTGATTTTTTGGGTGGCCCGATCATAGTCGCAGTCGCGCCCGATGCGCGAACATCTCGCGTTTAACCTCCCTCTAATGCTCACAGGTTATGAAAAGATCGGAATTGATTATTAAAGGGAATGTCGGCGCTGCGGTAGAATTGCCGCCTCAAATCCCAATAAAAGCAACGGCGGCCGCTTGTCGGGAGCGTACAACGCTCGCGGACAGTCTCCGCCGTTTCGTTTTTCCATGATCGAAATACGCAATGTTTCCCAGCGCTTCGCTGGGCCCCGGGGCTGGGTCGAGGCGCTGCACAACGTCAATCTGTCGATCCCGGCGGGCGAGGTGTTCGGCATCATTGGCCGCAGCGGTGCGGGCAAAAGTACGCTCGTGCGCACCATCAACCTGCTGACACGCCCGTCCGAAGGCAATATCGTCGTCAACGGACGCGATCTGACCACGCTGCCCGCCGCGCAATTGCGCGAAGCGCGCCGCGAGATCGGCATGATCTTCCAGCACTTCAATTTGCTGTCGTCGCGTACCGTGTACGAGAACGTCGCGTTGCCGCTCGAACTTGCCGGCATGAAGCGCGATGAAATCGAGGCGAACGTGCTGCCGCTGCTCGACCTGGTCGGTCTGTCGGCGCAGAAAGACCGTTATCCGGCGCAGATCAGCGGCGGCCAGAAGCAGCGCGTCGGCATTGCGCGCGCGCTCGCGAGCAAGCCGAAAGTGCTGCTCTCCGACGAGGCGACGTCCGCGCTCGACCCCGAAACCACCCGGGCGATTCTCGACCTGCTCAAGCGCATCAACCGCGAACTGAACCTGACGATCGTGCTGATCACGCACCAGATGGACGTGATCAAGCAGGTCTGCGATCGCGTGGCCGTGCTGGACGCGGGGCGTGTGGTCGAAGAGGGCAAGGTGATCGACGTGTTCCTGCAGCCGCATCACGAAGTCACGCGCGCGCTGATCGGCGACGTGATCGCGCAGGCGCTTCCGCCTGCGATGAAAGCGCGCGTCGCCGAACGTCTGAAGACGGGCAGCGGCCACCTGCTGCGCCTCGCGTTCACCGGTTCGGGTGTCGATCAGCCGATTTTGTCGGAAACGATTCGCCGCTACGAACTCGACTTCAACATCCTGCACGGCCAGATCGACGAGATCCAGGGGCAGGCGTTCGGCTCGCTCGCGGTGCTCGCGGGCGGCGAACCGACGAAGGTGGCGCAGGCGCTGACGTATCTGCGTGAACAGGGTGTGGTGGTGGAGGAGCTTTCGCATGTTGAGTGAAATGTTCGATATGTTCGTCCAGTCGTTCTGGGAAACGCTCGTGATGGTGGGCATTTCCGGACTGGTCGGCGCGGTGGTGGGCTTGCCGCTCGGCGTGTTGCTGTATCTGACCGACCGTCAGGGTGTGCTGGAAAACGTCGCGCTGAATCGCGTGATGGGCGTGGTCGTCAACGCGGTCCGTTCGACGCCGTTCATCATCCTGCTGGTCGCGGTGATTCCGTTCACGCGTCTGGTGGTGGGTTCGTCGATCGGGACGGCGGCTGCGGTCGTGCCGCTGACCATCGCCGCCGCGCCGTTCATCGCGCGGCTGGTCGAAACCGCGCTGCGCGAAGTGGATCGCGGGCTGATCGAAGCCGCGCAGGCAATGGGCGCGACCACCAGCCAGATTGTCTTCAAGGTGCTGTTGCCGGAATCGCTGCCGGGCGTCGTCGCCGGGTTGACGATCACGTTCGTGTCGCTGGTCGGCTATTCGGCGATGGCGGGTGCGATCGGCGGCGGCGGGCTGGGCGATCTCGGCATCCGCTACGGTTATCAGCGTTTCCTGCCGGAAGTGATGCTGACCGTCGTCGTGATCCTGATCGTGTTCGTGCAACTCGTGCAGTCGTTCGGGGACTGGCTCGTGCGTCGTCTGAGCCATAAATAAATCAACAAGGGTTATCGGAACCCGCTAAAGAGCCACTCAGAAAGGTCCATCATGCAACGTCGTTTCATCCTCAAGCTGGCGGCTGCGCTGTTCACCACGTTCGGCGCCGCGTCGCTGTTCGCGACGGCAGCCCACGCCGACGACACGATCAAGGTCGGTGTCACCGGCGGTCCCCACGCGCAGATCATGGAAGTCGTGAAGACGGTCGCGGCGAAGAACGGGCTGAACATCAAGATCATCGAGTTCTCCGACTACGTGCAGCCGAACGCGGCGCTTGCCGGCGGCGATCTCGACGCGAACAGCTATCAGCACGACCCGTACTTGCAGGCGCAGGTCAAGGATCGCGGCTACAAGCTGATCCGTATCGCGGATACCGTCACGTACCCGATGGGCGTCTATTCGAAGAAAGTGAAGACGCTCGCGGAATTGCAGCCGGGCGCGAAAATCGCGGTGCCGAACGATCCGACCAACGGCGGCCGCGCTCTGTTGCTACTGCAAAAGCTCGGCCTGCTCAAGCTGCGCGCCGACGCCGGTCTGAAGGCGACGCCGCTCGACATCGTCGATAACCCGAAGAAGCTGAAGATCGTCGAACTCGACGCCGCGCAGATTCCGCGCTCGCTGAACGATGTGGACGCCGCCGCCATCAACACGAACTTTGCGATGGAAGCGGGTCTGAAGCCGAAGCAGGACGCGATCGCGATCGAAGACCCGAAGGGCCCGTACGTGAACATCATCGCGATCCGCGAAGCCGACCGGAACAAGCCGTGGGTGGCCAAACTGGTCGCGGCGTATCATTCGCCCGAAGTGAAGCAGTTTATCGACACGAAGTTCGGCGGCTCGGTGATCACCGCCTGGTAGGCCGCCGGCTTACCGACGCAGCAACAGACACAGCAAGACAAGACGGCAATGCGAAATTAGAGTCATAAGTCGGGACCCGGGGTTGTCGCCCGGGTTTTTTCGAGATTAAAATAGAACGATCGTTCGATATTGCCGTCACGCCACTGAGGAGCGATATCCTCCTGCTAAAGCGCCCGCGAGAAGGCTGTCATAAGGGCAGTCGTTATAATGTTCGTTGGGTTGACGTATTCGTAACTTTGGAGCGTGTGCATGAAAATCCTGGTGCCAGTCAAGAGAGTGGTCGATTACAACGTGAAAGTCCGTGTGAAATCGGACGGCACGGGTGTCGATATCGCGAACGTGAAAATGTCGATGAATCCGTTCGACGAAATCGCCGTTGAAGAAGCCGTGCGCCTGAAAGAAGCGGGCGTCGCGACCGAAGTGATCGCCGTGTCCGCAGGCGTCGCGCAATCGCAGGAAACGCTGCGCACCGCGCTGGCGATCGGCGCGGATCGCGCGATTCTGATCGAATCGACTGAAGAACTGCAGCCGCTGGCTGTCGCGAAGCTGCTGAAGGCGCTGGTCGACAAGGAACAGCCGCAACTGATCATCCTCGGCAAGCAGGCGATCGACGACGATTCGAACCAGACCGGCCAGATGCTCGCCGCGCTGGCGAATCTGCCGCAAGCGACGTTCGCGTCGAAGGTGGTCGTCGCCGACGGCAAAGCGACGGTGTCGCGCGAAGTCGACGGCGGTGCTGAAACGCTGTCGCTGACGCTGCCGGCCGTGGTCACGACCGATCTGCGCCTGAACGAGCCGCGCTATGTGACGCTGCCGAACATCATGAAGGCGAAGAAAAAGCCGCTGGAAACGATCAAGCCCGAAGACCTCGGCGTTGACGTTGCGCCGCGCCTGAAGACGCTGAAAGTCGCCGAGCCGCCGAAGCGCTCTGCCGGTGTGAAAGTGCCGGACGTGAAGACGCTGGTCGAGAAGCTGAAGACCGAAGCCAAGGTGCTGTGAGGGAGACTGACGAAATGACGAATCTGGTAATTGCAGAACACGACAACGCGTCGATCAAGGCCGCGACGCTGAACACGATTGCAGCGGCGCAGAAAATCGGCGGCGACATTCACGTGCTGGTGGCAGGGCACAACGCGCAAGCCGCTGCTGATGCGGCGGCGAAGATCGCTGGCGTGAGCAAGGTGTTGCTGGCCGACGCGCCGCAACTCGAAGCGGGTCTCGCGGAAAACGTCGAAGCGACCGTGCTGAACATCGCGAAGGACTACACGCACATCCTCGCACCGGCTACCGCTTACGGTAAGAACATCGCGCCGCGTATCGCCGCGAAGCTCGACGTCGCGCAGATCAGCGACATCACCGCCGTCGATTCCGCCGACACGTTCGAGCGTCCGATCTACGCGGGCAACGCGATTGCAACGGTGCAATCGGCTGATCCGATCAAGGTCATCACGGTTCGCTCGACCGGTTTCGACGCCGTCGCAGCCGAAGGCGGCAGCGCAGCGGTCGAGAAGATCGAAGCGGCAGCCGACAGCGGCATCTCGCAATTCGTCAGCCGCGAAGTGACGAAGCTGGACCGTCCGGAACTGACGTCGGCGAAGATCATCGTGTCGGGTGGCCGCGGTCTGGGCAACGGCGAAAACTACACGCAGGTTCTCGAACCGCTGGCCGACAAGCTGAACGCGGCGCTCGGCGCATCGCGTGCGGCGGTCGATGCAGGCTTCGTGCCGAACGACTATCAAGTCGGCCAGACCGGCAAGATCGTCGCGCCGCAACTGTACGTCGCGGTCGGCATCTCGGGTGCGATCCAGCATCTGGCCGGGATGAAAGACTCGAAGGTCATCGTCGCGATCAACAAGGACCCGGAAGCGCCGATTTTCAGCGTCGCCGATTACGGTCTCGTGGGCGATCTGTTCACGGTCGTGCCGGAACTGGTTAGCGAACTCGGCTAATTATCGCGGCATCATCGCGCCGTAGCGTCGGGTAAAAGGCGTCTGGCAGCACACGAAGGGCGCAGGACCGATCAAGTCCAGCGCCCTTTTTTTATATCAAGGCAGGAGGAGAACTGAAATGAGCTATACGGCGCCCATCAAGGACATGCTGTTCGTGATGAAAGAACTGGCCGGTCTCGAAGAGATCGCGACGCTGCCAGGTTTCGAAGACGCGAACCTGGACACGGCGCAGGCCGTGCTCGAAGAATCGGCAAAGCTGTGCGGTGAAGTGCTGGCGCCGTTGAACGTCGAAGGCGATCGCAATCCGAGTAGCTGGAAGGATGGCGTGGTCATGGCAACGCCCGGCTTCAAGGAAGCGTTCCGGCAATTCTCCGAAGGCGGCTGGCAAGGCGTGCAGCATCCGCTCGACTACGAAGGCCAGGGTCTGCCGAAGTTGATCGGCACGCCTTGCGTCGAAATGCTCAACGCGTCGAATCTGTCGTTCGCGCTGTGTCCGCTGCTGACCGACGGCGCGATCGAGGCGTTGCTCACCGCCGGCACCGAAGCGCAAAAGCAGACCTACGTGCCCAAGCTGATTTCCGGCGAATGGACCGGTACGATGAACCTCACCGAGCCGCAAGCCGGCTCCGATCTCGCGCTGGTACGCACACGTGCCGAGCCGCAGGGCGATGGTTCGTTCAAGCTGTTCGGCACGAAGATTTTCATCACGTGGGGCGAGCACGATATGGCGAAGAACATCGCCCATCTCGTGCTGGCGCGCACGCCCAATGCGCCCGAAGGCGTCAAGGGTATTTCGCTGTTCATCGTGCCGAAGTTTCTGATCAACGAAGACGGGTCGCTCGGCGAGCGTAACGACGTGCATTGCGTGTCGATCGAACACAAGCTCGGCATCAAGGCGAGCCCGACGGCGGTGCTGCAATTCGGAGATCACGGCGGCGCGATCGGTCATCTGATCGGCGAAGAAAATCGTGGTCTCGAATACATGTTCATCATGATGAACGCCGCGCGTTTCGCGGTGGGCATGCAGGGCGTCGGCGTGTCGGACCGCGCTTACCAGCACGCGGTGGCGTACGCGAAAGACCGCGTGCAGAGCCGTCCGGTGGACGGATCGGCGAAACAGTCGGTGGCGATCATCCAGCATCCGGACGTGCGTCGCATGCTCGCGACGATGCGCTCGCTGACCGAGGCGTCGCGCGCGCTGGCGTATGTGGCCGCAGCGCATTGCGACATTGCACATCGACACGCGGACGAAGCGACCCGCGCCGAGCATCAGGCGATCTACGAATATCTCGTGCCGATCGTGAAGGGCTGGAGCACGGAGTTGTCGATCGACGTCACGAGTCTTGGCGTGCAGGTGCATGGCGGCATGGGCTTCATCGAAGAAACGGGCGCCGCGCAGTATTACCGCGACGCCCGCATTCTGCCGATCTACGAAGGCACGACGGCGATTCAGGCGAACGACCTGATCGGCCGGAAGACCTTGCGCGACGGCGGCAAGGTGGCGAAGGCGCTGCTCGCTGGTGTTGCCGCAACCGTCGAAGCGTTAGGTGCGCAACAGGGCGCCGCGTTTGAGTCGATGAAGAAATATCTGGCGCAAGGCCACGATTCGCTGAGCGCCGTGGTCGATTTCGTCGTGGCCAACACGAAGACAGATCCGAACGCGGTGTTTGCGGGCAGTGTGCCGTATCTGAAACTGGCGGGCGTCGTGCTGGGCGGCTGGCAGATGGCGCGTGCGTTGCTCGTGGCCGCTCAGAAGCGCGATGAAGATCCTTCGTTTTATGGCGCGAAGATCGCGACCGCGCAGTTCTACGCGGAGCATGTGTTGCCGCAGGCGTCGGCGCTGGAGGCGTCGATTGTCAGCGCGAAGGGCGGCGAGAGCGTGCTGGCTTTGTCGGACGATCAATTCTGATTTTTCAGCGATTGCGGCCGGAGGTTTCGACCTTGGCTTAAGCTGAACTTGGCTTGGAAACGAAAACGGCGCCTCGAATATTCGAGGCGCCGTTTTTTATTACGACGATTCCGGTGTCAGTTGCTTTCAGGCATAAGCCGGGCGGTGCGCACCGCCGGTCTCGCCAAGGTAGCGATGCACCGACAGATCATCCGCCTTGATCGCTGGCTGCTTGCCTGACATCACGTCGGCCAGCAACTGGCCCGAACCGCACGACATGGTCCAGCCGAGCGTGCCGTGACCTGTGTTCAGGAACAGGTTCGACACTGGCGTGCGGCCCACGATCGGCGTGCCGTCCGGCGTCATCGGGCGCAAACCGGTCCAGAACGTGGCCTTCGACGTATCGCCGCCACCGGGGAACAGATCGTTCACGCACAGTTCCAGCGTGTCGCGGCGCGCCTGGCGCAACGACTTGTCGAAGCCAACGATCTCCGCCATGCCGCCCACACGAATGCGGTCGTCAAAACGCGTGATCGCGATCTTGTACGTTTCGTCGAGCACCGTCGACACAGGCGCCGCTGCTTCGTTGACGATCGGCGCAGTGATCGAATAACCCTTCAGCGGATAAACCGGAATCTTCACGAGGCCAGACAGAAACTTCGTCGAATACGAACCGAGCGCGACCACGAACGAATCCGCACGAATCAGATCCGCGCCGCATTGCACGCCGGCGATACGGTCGCCCGCCATCGCGAGCGAGTCGATCGGCGTGTTGTAGCGGAATTTGACGCCCAATTCTTCGGCTAATGCCGCGAGGCGCGTGGTGAACATCTGGCAGTCGCCAGTTTCGTCGCACGGCAGACGCAGGCCGCCAGTCAGCTTGTGCGACACCGCCGCAAGCGCCGGTTCAGCCTGAGCAAGCTCAGACGGCGACAACAACTCGTAGGGCACATTGGCCTCCTTCAACACGGCGATATCTTTTGCCGCGCCGTCGAATTGCTGTTGGGTACGAAACACCTGAAGCGTGCCGCCCGTGCGCCCTTCGTATTGAATGCCCGTCTCCGCGCGCAATGCCTGCAGACAGTCGCGGCTGTATTCCGCGAGGCGCACCATCCGGCCCTTGTTCACCGCATAGCGCGACGACGTGCAGTTCTGCAGCATCTGCCACATCCACTGCAACTGGAATTGCGTGCCGTCGAGTCGGATCGCGAGCGGCGCGTGTTTCTGGAACATCCACTTGACGGCCTTCAGCGGCACGCCGGGGGCGGCCCAAGGCGACGCGTAGCCCGGCGAAATCTGACCGGCGTTCGCGAAACTGGTTTCGAGCGCCGGACCGGCTTCCCGGTCGATCACGGTCACTTCATGGCCAGCGCGGGCCAGGTAATACGCGCTCGTGACTCCGACAACGCCACTGCCCAAGACGACGACTCGCATAGCTGCTCCAGGTATTCAAGAAAGTTTGAAGGGCAATACGCTCGTCGATTCGTTGGAATTTTCCGACTCACGTCGATTCACGAGGTATAACGCGGATCGCCCAGTGTTAATCGCTATACTATTAACAGTCAGGCAGGTTTTGTTATTGTATTTTCAGAATTTTCAGAAAAAACACTATGCGAACACAGCGCCAACCGATCCGCGCACTCGACAAGCTCGATCACAAGATCCTGCGGCTTTTGCAGCAGGATGGCCGGATGGCCATGAAAGACCTGGCGGAACAGGTCGGGCTGTCGGTCACGCCATGCATTGAGCGGGTCAAGCGCATGGAGCGCGACGGCGTGATCACCGGCTACCACGCGCGTGTGAACCCCGCTGAGTTGGGCGCTGCGCTGCTGGTGTTCGTCGAGATCACGCTGGACCACAAGAGCGGCAACATGTTCGACCAGTTCCGGCGCGAGGTTCAGAAGATCCCTGAGGTGCTGGAATGCCATCTCGTGTCGGGCGATTTCGACTATTTGATCAAGGCACGCATCGGCGAAATGGCTGACTACCGGAAGCTGCTCGGCGACATCCTGCTGCAGTTGCCCGGCGCGGTGCAGTCGAAAAGTTATGTGGTGATGGAGGAAATCAAGGAAACGTTGACCATCTCGGTACCCGATTGAATGGCGGTTTGCGATGTGAAGTCAGGCTCGACAAACAGCGTAAACACTGTATATTTATACAGGTGTTCTGCGCTGTTTTTTGCGACTTCAATCGTGACCGACTCCGACCTCTACTCCATCCAGGAATTTCCGATCGCTCCGCCCACGCCTAAAAAGGGGCGAGGGGCAGTGACGAATGTGCAAGGCCGCTATGAAGTCGATCAGCGCGAGGTTGTGGACGACGGCTGGCTGCACGTTGCAGAAGTAGAAGGCGACGAGCCCAAAGTCTTGCGTACCCAGATTTTCGAAGAGCGGGCCAAGACTATTCTCACGCGCAATTCGTCACCGGATATCCCGTTTGGCGTGTCGTTGAATCCGTATCGTGGTTGCGAGCACGGTTGCATTTATTGCTTCGCGCGACCTACGCACAGCTATCTGGGGCTATCGCCGGGGCTCGATTTCGAAAGCCGGATCTACGCAAAGATCAACGCGCCTGAATTGCTCGAACGGGAGCTATCGAAGAAGTCGTATGTGCCGGAGCCGATTGCGTTAGGCGTTAACACAGATGCCTGGCAACCTGCCGAACGCGATCTCAGGCTAACGCGCAGGGTCGTCGAGGTGCTGGCTGAACGTAACCAGCCGTTTGCGGCCATCACGAAGTCATCGCTGATCGAGCGCGATATCGACATCCTCGCCCCGATGGCCGCGCGCGGGCAATTCATGGCCGCGATTACGATCACCACGCTGGACGCGGAGATTGCGCGCACGCTCGAACCGCGCGCGGCGACGCCGTCGCGCCGGTTGCGGACCATCCGCACGTTGAGCGAGGCAGGCATTCCAGTCGGTGTCAGCATTGCGCCGGTGATTCCGTTTGTCACCGAGCCAGACATGGAGCGCGTGCTCGAAGCTTGCGCGGAAGCGGGCGCGAGCAATGCGAGCTATATCGTGTTGCGATTGCCGTGGGAAGTCGCACCGTTGTTCAAGGATTGGCTTTCCGCACATTTCCCCGACCGAGCCGACCGTGTGATGAGTCGTGTGCGCGATATGCGGGGCGGCAAAGACTACGATTCGAATTTCGCCACGCGCATGAAAGGAGAAGGTTTGTGGGCCGATCTGCTCAGGCAGCGGTTTCACAAGGCGGTACGCCGCCTAGGGTTGAATCGGCGCGATCGGGGCATTCTCGATATGTCGCATTTTCGCCGGATCGAGCCGCAAAAGGCCGAGGAGCCGGCGCGAGTCAATTCACAAATGAATCTGTTCTAGCGCGGCTCGGGTGTGACTGCTTACTGGGAAAGTTCTTTAGCCGCCTCGACCTGATTTTCGAAATAGGTCTGAAACGTAATAGCGAGGGCGGTCATCAGCAGAAATGCACCGATCAGCAGCGAAAAGATCACGATGAAGATGACCGTCCAGCCTGATTGGCTTTTTTGTTGAGTGTGCGTATTGAACTGCGCGTCCCATTTTTCATCAGGACGCAGCCCATAGACGATTGCAGCGAGAAACGCCGAGAGTACGGACACGGTGCCGAAGAAGGCCAACACCCAGCCCGGCATCGAGGCCCGCTCGCTAGCGATCAGCAGCAATACGCCGGGAATGCCCATTAGCGTGCCGACCACATGCGCCCAGCCGTAGAAGTCGCGTTTGCCATACAGATAGAACCGATGAGCGCCGAGACTGCCCAGGAAGAACGCCAGTGCGGCGGTAATTGTCTTGGATCTGAAGCGCGTGGAAGCTGAGACCAGGGTGGACATGGAGTAGGGCGTGGGCAGAGTGGCAGGTGGTCGAAAGGAGTGGCACACCCGGTTCGGCGTGGACCGACGCGCATTCTACGCCCGCCTGGTGGGAGCGGTCACAAGGCGGGCGCGATAGGTAGTAGTGGAGGTGGTGAATGTCGCGTGCGAGGTTGTTGCGAACGGGGGGGGGGGGCGTTTTGGCGAGGCCCGCTGGAGTGGGCCTCCTTGTCGTAGAGATCGTCAAGACTAGGGTGCTGCGTACGTCACGCGGTAAATCGCGCCGGCGTAATCGTCGCTGATTAGCAATGAGCCGTCGGGGAGCGGCAGGACGTCGGCGGGGCGGCCCCAGACGTTTTCGCCTGGCTGGAGCCATCCTTCAGCAAAGACTTCCTGATGCGCATTGCCGCCATCCGGGTCGGTGATGACGCGCACGACGCGAAAGCCGACCTTTTTGCTGCGATTCCACGAGCCGTGCTCGGCGATGAAGATGTTGTTCTTATAGGCAGCCGGAAACATCGCGCCGGTATAAAAGCGCATGCCCAGCGCGGCAACGTGTGCGCCGAGTTTGACCACCGGGGGAGTAAATGCGCTGCACGGATGATCTTTGCCGAACTCGGGGTCGGGCGTGTCGCCGCCATGGCAATACGGGAAGCCGAAGTCCATCCCGGCGCGCGAAGCGCGGTTGAGTTTGTCGTTGGGAACATCGTCGCCCATTTCGTCACGGCCGTTATCGGTGAACCATATTTCGTGCGTCACTGGATGCCACGCAAATCCGACCGAATTGCGTATACCGCGAGCTACGACTTCGTAATGACTGCCGTCCGGGTCCATGCGGCCGATCATCCCGAATTTGTTGCGGTCTTTCAGGCAGACATTGCAGGGCGCGCCTTGCGGTACATACAGCTTGCCGTCCGGACCGAAGGCGATGAATTTCCAGCCGTGATGCGTTTCCGTGGGCAGCGTGTCGATGACCACCGCGGGTTTGGGGGGATCATTCAGGTGCGTATCAATTGCATCGAAGCGCAGTATTTTCGATACCGCCGAGACGTAGAGCGCGCCATCCCGCCACGCCACGCCGGCCGGACTTTCCAGGCCTGATGCGATCACGTGGCGCCCCGTCACGCGGCCGTTTTGCAGTTCGAGCGCGTAGACATGGCCGTCGAGGCTGCCTATATAGAGAATGCCTTTCGGCGAAAGCGCCATCGCGCGTGCGCTCGGCACGGCGTCTGACAGGACTTCGATGTGAAACCCCGGAGGCAACTTGATGCGCTCGACCGGTAGCGCGGCGAACGCCGAAAATGCATACCCCGCGACCAGCGACGCGGCCGCGCAACGCAAAATCCGACCGTGCGAAGCGCGTTGGAAAGAAGCAAGTCGAACGAAAACGAGAAAAAAAGCGAGCAAAAACGCAGTCGATGGCAGCAGTTTCACGGGCGCTCCGTCAAGTATTTCGGGCGTTTCGGCGTGGTCCTGGACCTTCGTCCGGACGGCCGGCGCAACGCGGTTACTCAGTTTATCGCCGTAAGTGTTTGTTATGGCGTCGGTTTCCCGCTATAATCGCGTGTTTCAGTCGTTCCGAACCCCGGTTTTCAAGGATTCTAGTATGGTCATCATCCGCTTGGCTCGTGGCGGCTCCAAGAAGCGCCCGTTCTACAACATCGTCGCAACCGATTCGCGTAACCGTCGTGACGGCCGCTTTATCGAGCGCGTTGGTTTCTACAACCCGGTCGCTACGAAGGGCGAAGCCCTGCGTATCGCTCAGGATCGCCTGACGTACTGGCAAGGTGTTGGCGCACAACTGTCGCCGACCGTCGAGCGTCTCGTGAAAGAAGCGCAAAAGGCGCAGCCGGCTGCTTAATGGTAGCTAGCATGCGTATCGTCGTCGGTTCGGCCGGCGGCTCGCGCAGCTTGCGTGAGCAGTCCGATGCGCCAGTTGTTTTACTGACGCAGACGTCGAAGCTGGCAGCGAGGTGTTGTTATGTCTGAGCGTGATTCCGGCAGTCCAGATCGCGTGAAGGCAAAAGCGGCAGGTCCGCGCGCGAAGACGTCTGATCAGGCGCCATTCGGTGCATTCGTCCGCAAGCCGGTCGAGCGAGCCGAAGGCAAGGCGAAAGCCAATGCTGCAAACTCTGGTTCCGCTGTAGCAGAAATGCGCGCGGAAACAGTGGAAAGCTGGCCGGCCGATGCGGTCGAGGTTGGCGCTATCGTCGATGCTTACGGCCTTAAGGGCTGGGTCAAGGTAGCTGCTCATGCAGATGCCGGGCATGGCGGCGATGCCCTGCTGAGTGCGAAACGCTGGTGGCTTCTAAAAGGTCACGAGCGCAAATCGGCGCCGTCATTGCAGGCGAAAACGCATAGCGACAGTGTGGTTGCCCATCTGGGCGGCGTGACTGACCGCGATGTGGCGCTGGCACTCCGCGGTACCCGCATTTATATCAGCCGCAGCGAATTTCCGGCTCTCGAAGCCGACGAATTCTACTGGGTCGACCTGCTCGGCCTGGATGTGGTGAACGTTGCCGGAGTCAATCTCGGCAAGGTTGCAGACATGATCGACAACGGTGCGCATTCGGTGATGCGTATCGAATATCCGGCTACTGACAAAAATGGCAAGCCGGTTGCCGGTGAGCGCTTGATCCCGTTCGTCGGCGTCTTTGTCAAAACGGTGGACCAGGCGGCGAAGCAGATTACCGTCGAATGGGAAGCCGATTACTAAATCATTCGCTGAACGGAGAGAGCGATGCAGTTCGATGTCGTAACGCTCTTTCCTGACATGTTTCGCGCGCTGACCGACTGGGGTATCACCAGCCGAGCCGCGAAACAGGAGCGCTATGGGTTGCGTACGTGGAATCCGCGCGATTTCACAACCGACAACTACCGCACAATCGACGATCGCCCGTACGGTGGCGGCCCCGGCATGGTCATGCTGGCCAAGCCGCTGGAAGACGCGGTCGGTGCCGCGAAGGCGGCTCAGGTAGAGCAGGGCATCGGCGCATCGCGCGTCGTGATGATGTCACCGCAAGGTGCTACGTTGAATCACGACCGTGTCATGCGGTTCGCTGCCGAGCCCGGTCTGATCCTGTTGTGCGGGCGCTACGAAGCGATCGATCAACGTTTGCTCGACCGTGTTGTCGACGAAGAAGTCAGTCTTGGCGACTTCGTGCTGTCGGGCGGCGAATTGCCTGCCATGGCATTGATGGACGCAGTCGTACGTCAGTTGCCCGGCGTGCTGAACGACTCGCAATCGGCGGTGCAGGACAGCTTTGTCGACGTGCTGCTTGATTGTCCGCATTACACACGTCCCGAGGAATACGACGGCGTGCGGGTGCCCGATGTGCTGCTCGGCGGTCATCATAAGGAAATCGAGGCGTGGCGTCGGCGCGAAGCCTTGCGCAATACGTTGACCAAGCGGCCCGATCTGATCGTGAAGGCCAGAAAGAACAAAATGTTGAGCCGTGCCGACGAGGCATGGCTTACGAGTCTCGCAAAAGAAGAGTCGAAGGCGTAAAGCCGCCGGTCTTTCGAGCGGACACCAGGCGGCGCCGCGCATGCGTGCACGGCGCCAGATGTGAACCCATCCTCTATCGGGGCCGTCGCCAAGCACGTAAGGAAACTGAGTGCGAGGCAGGTACGAACGCCGACAAGATGGATCTAGGAGTCAGTCATGAATCTGATTGCAATACTCGAGCAGGAAGAAATCGGCCGCGCCCTCGGCGAGAAGACCATCCCCGAATTCGCTCCGGGCGACACGGTGATCGTCAGCGTGAACGTGGTTGAAGGTACGCGTAAGCGTGTTCAGGCTTACGAAGGCGTCGTTATCGCCAAGCGTAACCGTGGTCTGAATTCGTCGTTCATCGTCCGTAAGATTTCGTCGGGCGAAGGCGTCGAGCGTACGTTCCAGACGTACTCGCCGCTGCTGGCAAGCATCGTCGTGAAGCGTCGTGGCGATGTGCGTCGTGCCAAGCTGTACTACCTGCGCGACCGTTCGGGCAAGTCGGCTCGAATCAAGGAAAAGCTGGTCTCGAAAGACCGCGCTGCTTCCCAAGCGTAAATGCTGTAAGAAAAAGCACCCCCTGTGGGTGCTTTTTTGTTTGCCAGGTCAAAATAGCGGCATACCCCAATCCGCCTATTCGAGAGACCCGTTGACCCGTCCCGTCTTTGAGCCCGAATTACTGCCTGTCGTCGCGACGGGCTCCCATCTGTCGCCGGTGACCGGCGAGCGTCTCACGCCCGATGGCCTGCGCGCACGCTTCGAGCAAAACCTCGCGTGGACGCCGGAGCCGATCATCGAAGCGCCGTGGCGCGATACCCACGCCGATCCCCGCGTTGCTGCCGTGCTGGTGCCGCTGGTGGTCCGCGAAAGTGGGCTGACGGTATTACTCACGCAACGTGCCGATCATCTGAACGATCATGCCGGGCAGGTGAGCTTTCCTGGCGGCCGTCACGAACCCTTTGACGACGACGCCACCGCGACCGCCTTGCGTGAAGCGCAGGAAGAGGTCGGCCTGGCGCCTTCCCGGGTCGAAATTCTTGGCGCATTACCCGACTACCTGACCGGCACCGGCTTCTGCGTGACACCTGTGATCGGTCTTGTCCATCCGCCGTTTGCGCTGAAAATGGACGCCCTCGAAGTGGCCGAAGTCTTCGAGGTGCCGCTCGCTTTCCTGATGAATCCCGCGAATCACGAAGAGCGCGTGTTCCGTTACGAGGGCGGCGAGCGCCGCTTCTTCGCGATGCCTTATCCGCGCGATGAATCGACGGTGGTCGACGACGGCGGCGGCGCGGTCGGTGGTCACCATTTCATCTGGGGTGCGACGGCGGCCATGCTGCGCAATCTGTATCGCTATCTTGCCGCGTAAATCAAGTCGGTCTGTGCAGTTGTCGCGTGTTTGTCAGCGCCTGCGCTCAGTCGCATCCGACCCTGTGCTATCGTTATAAATCAATCGTAAAACTTAAAAAGCACGGCGCATCGCATGACTTTTTTCTCCGTATTGCTGGCTCTGATCATTGAACAGGTACGTGCACTGTCACCGAATAATCCGGTGTCCGCGCTGCTTCAATACCACGCGGAGTCGGCGGCGCACGGATTCGATGCCGGCAAGCCCAAGCACGGCTTGCTCGCGTGGCTCGTGGTGGTGGTGCCTTGGACGCTGGTCGTCGCGCTCGTCTACTACGTGCTCTATCACATTCACTTTGCGCTGGCGTTTCTTTGGAACGTCGCGGTGTTGTATTTCACGCTCGGCTTCCGGCAGTTCAGCCACTATTTCACGGACATCCACCTCGCATTGAATAACGACGACGTGCCGCGTGCTCGCGAAATTCTCAACGAGTGGACCGGGCTCGATACCGTCGACATGCCCGTCAGCGAAATCGTGCGTCATACGCTTATTCACGCGGTCGTGGCGTCGCATCGGCATGTGTTCGGCGTGTTCTTCTGGTTTCTGATTCCGGTTGGGCCGGCGGGCGCGGTGCTCTACCGGATCGCCGAATATCTCGCGCGCGCGTGGGCACAGCCGGGCGACGAGCGTACCGCCGCGTTTTCGAGTTTCGCGCAGCGTGCGTTCTTCGTGATCGACTGGGTGCCGTCGCGGCTGACGTCGTTGGGTTTCGCGATTGTCGGCAATTTCGAGGACGCGATTTATGCGTGGCGCAATCACGCGCGTCAGTGGCCGGACGCTAACGACGGCGTGTTGCTGGCAGCGGGCAGTGGCGCGTTGGGTGCACGTTTGAGCGGGCCGCTGGCCGAGCCGTCGAGCCTTGACGCGCTTGCTACTGGCGACGGCGGTCCGATGCAGGTTGGCGACGATTGCACGCCGCGTACGCTGCAATCGGCGGTGGGTCTGGTGTGGCGCGCAGTCGTGCTGTGGATGATTCTGCTGCTGATGCTGACCATCGCGGTTTGGCTTGCCTGAGATCGGCTGGCCAGCGTAGCGCAATAAAAAACCGGGCATTGCCCGGTTTTTTTATTGCTTCATCAGCATTCGAATCACACCCTCAATCGTCCCGAGGATCACGCTCCGTCCCACACTGCCAGCACACGGTGAACTGCGCTTCCAGCGCTTCGCCGCACTGACGGCACCGCCAGCCCGGAGACCCCGCCGCCGGACCATGCCGCGCTGCCTCGATCAACCTTCGCGCGATCGCCTCGTCGCGCTCATCGACGAGCCACAACTCGGGCGCGCATTGATCCGCCGGGATATCGCCGAGAGCGCCGTTCAGATACCGGTTGTGCAACTCGGACGCGATGCCCGCCGTCGCCAGCACGTTGACCCAGTGCTGTCCGGTAATCAGATTCGGCGCGCGCATCAGTTTCATGTCAGCGGACGATCTGGCTGGCTTCGTGAACCAGTTGCGTATAGAGCGTATGCCGTTCGCGGCGGATGCGGCCATCGGCGACGGCTTCGAGAATCGCGCAGCCGGGCTCCTGCAAATGGTGGCAGTTGTAGAAGCGGCAATTCGGCAGCAGCGGCCGGAACTCGGGGAACGCGCGTTCGAGCCGTCCTTCGGTCAGGTGATGCAGGCCGAACTCCTGGAAACCCGGCGAGTCGATCAACGCGCCGCCTTCGCCATCCGCGCTATCGGGCAGCGGGTAGAGGCGGGTGAACGTCGTGGTGTGACGCCCGCTGTTCAACGCGGTCGAAATTTCGCGCGTGGCGACTTCGGCATTGGGAATCAGCAGATTGACGAGCGTGGATTTGCCCATGCCGGACTGGCCGAGCAGCAGCGTCGAATGACCATGCAGATGTTCGATCAACGCAGCACGCGCCGCGTCGGGCTGCGTCTTGATCGACACCTCGACGACCGTATAACCCAGCGCGCGATACGACTCGAGCCGCTTGCGCGCACCCTCGAGCGCGACCGTCACGTCAATCTTGTTCAGCACGATCAGCGGCTTCAGTTCGTTCGCTTCCGCTGCAACCAGCGCGCGGCCGAGCAGGTCCTCGCTGAAGTGCGGTTCGGTGGCGAGCACGATCAGCAACTGATCGAGATTGGCCGCGAACAGCTTCGACTTGTACTGATCCGAGCGATACAGCAGATTGCGCCGCTCGCCGATTTCGACGATCACGCCTTGATCCGCTGACGCCGACTCGTAAATCACACGATCGCCGACCGCTATTTCGCTGCGCTTGCCGCGCGGGAAGCATTGCAGCATCGGACCGCCGTCTTCGGGCGCGACCAGATAGTGGCGGCCATGCGCGGCTACGACGAGCCCGCCTACGCGCGTGCCGGACTGGGCGCGCGCCGCCTTCTTCAGGGAGCGGCCGCTCATGCGTGACGCATCAGTCGGTCGATCCGCTGCGATGCCGGCGGATGCGAGTAATAAAACGCGGTGTAAAGCGGATCGGGCGTCAGCGTCGACGCATTGTCCTCGTACAGTTTGACGAGCGCGTTGACGAGATCTTGCGCGTCGGTTTGCGTGGCGGCGAATGCGTCGGCTTCGAACTCGTGTTTGCGCGAGCTGAGGCTGCCGAGCGGCGTCACGAAGAACACGAACACCGGCAGCGCGAGGAAGAACAGCACCAGCGCAAGCCCGCTATTGCCGCCGATCAGCGACGGCCGCACGCCCAGGCCCTCGTAGAACCACACGCATTGCGTGAGCCAGCCGAGCAGCGCGAGCATCACGAGGCTGATCGCGAACGTGACCAGCATGCGTTTGATCACGTGACGGCGTTTGAAGTGACCGAGTTCGTGCGCGAGCACGGCTTCGATCTCGTTGCCCGACAGGCGCGCGAGCAGCGTGTCGAAGAACACGATCCGCTTGGCCGCGCCGAAGCCGGTGAAGTACGCGTTGCCGTGCGCGGAACGGCGGCTGCCGTCCATCACAAACAGGCCCTTGGCCGCGAAGCCGCAGCGCTGCATCAGCGCTTCGATGCGGCTTTTCAGCGCTTCGTCCTTCAGCGGCTCGAACTTGTTGAAAAGCGGTGCGATAAACGACGGATACAGCACCAGCACGAGCATCTGGAACGCGACCCACACGACCCACGTCCACAGCCACCAAAGGCTGCCGGCCTGATTCATCAGCCACAGCACGACGAACAGCAGCGGCAGGCCGAAGGCGGCGCCGAGCAGTACGCCCTTCAGACGGTCGACGAAGAAAATGCCCTTGCTCATCCGGTTGAAGCCGAAGCGCTGTTCGACGACGAACTGCCGGTAATACTCGAACGGCAGGTCGATCACGCTGGTGATCGCGATCACGGCCGCGACCAGTGCGATCTGGCCGGCGTAGCCGCGGCCGATCCAGTCGGAGATGGCGAGGTCGAGTGCCTGCACGCCGCCCAGCAGCGTGAGACCGATCAGCACGGCTGCGCTGACGACGATCTCGATCATCGTCAGACGGGTGCGCTCGATGGTGTAGTCGGCGGCGCGCTGGTGGGCGGCGAGCGCGATGGTGCCGGCAAACTGGCTAGGCACCTGCTCGCGATGTGCGGCGACGAAGCGGATTTGCCGCGACGCGAGCCATAGTTTGGTGCCGACCATCGCGACGACGGCGATGACGAACAGAACGGTGAAGTACAGGGTGGGCATCCGGGGATTCCGTGGTATCTATGCGAGAATTATATGTTTCTTCCCGCCTCGCGGCGGGGGGCGTTCAAACCGGCGCTCCAGCCGGGCGCCAGAACCAAATCTCATACGAACAATTTCCGTGGCAGGCGGCTTTTACAGCGGCCGTTTGCCCGGTCATCAGGGTTGCCTTCATGACTGACATCCTCGCATCCACCGAACAGCCGCTCGTACGCAGCGACATGAATCTTGTCTGGCTGGACATGGAAATGACCGGGCTCGAGCCCGACTCCGACCGCATCATCGAAATCGCGGTAGTGGTGACGAATTCGACGCTCGACCGGCTGGTCGAAGGCCCGGTGCTTGCGATTCACCAGAGCGACGAAACGCTCGCCAAGATGGATCAGTGGAATCAGAACACGCATGGCCGCTCGGGGCTGATCGACCGTGTGAAGGCGTCCACGGTGAGCGAAGCCGATGCCGTCGAGCAGATTCGCGAGTTTCTCGGCCAGTACGTGCCGCCGGGCAAATCGCCGATGTGCGGCAACTCGATCTGCCAGGACCGTCGCTTCATGGCGCGCTGGATGCCGGAACTGGAGCAGTTTTTCCATTACCGCAATCTTGACGTCAGCACGCTCAAGGAATTGTGCCGTCGCTGGCAGCCCGCGATTTACAAGGGTTTCCAGAAGCGCGCGATGCACACGGCGCTCGCCGACATTCACGAGTCGATCGACGAACTGAAGTACTACCGTGAGCATTTCCTGATTCCGGCCGCGCCGGAAGCTTCGGGTAGCGCTGAATAAGCGCGTAGTTTGATGCAGCAGCGGTGCTTGTCGTTGGGTCGCCGCCGCTGCTGACGACTTTTCGTGAAAGGTCGGGAACCAGCTTTCCCGGCCCACTCCGCAGCCGCGAACCGCCGGATTACGTCTAACCCTGCTGCGGCGCGCGCACCGCATTTTTCGGCCGGAACGCCTTCACCACGTCCGGACTGGTTTCCACATACGGCCCGCCAATCAGGTCGATGCAGTAAGGCACCGCCGCGAAAATGCCCGGCACCTTCACCGCGCCGGTTTCGGCATCGCGCAAACCTTCCAGCGTTTCCTTGATCGACTTCGGCTGACCCGGCAAGTTGATGATCAGCGCCGCGTGATCCGCCGTTTCGCGAATCACCGCCACCTGGCGCGACAAAATAGCCGTGGGCACGAAGTTCAGGCTGATCTGCCGCATCTGCTCGCCGAATCCCGGCATGTCTTTGGTCGCAACCGCGAGCGTCGCTTCGGGCGTCACGTCGCGGCGTGACGGACCCGTGCCGCCAGTGGTCAGCACCAGATCGCAGCCCACTTCGTCGACCAGTTCGGTCAACGTCGCGGAAATGGTCGGCGCGTCGTCCTGAATCAGACGCGTGACGACCTGCCACGGCGACGTCAACGCCGTGCCGAGCCATTCCTGCAACGCCGGAATGCCTTTGTCCTCGTAAACGCCGGTGGACGCGCGGTCGCTGATCGACACGAGGCCGATCACGATTTCGTCGGGATGATTGCGTTGGGCAGCCGCGGGTTTAATCGTCGCGGTCGTCATCGTCGTCGTCCAGCGCGGGGTCGGCGTCGGAATCGGACTGTGCCGACGGGCCGTCCGCGTTCTTGATCCACTGGAACAGTTCGCGGAAGTAGCGCGGCGGCTTGCTCTGCTGCGCTTCCTTGCGGGCGTTGCGGATCAGCGTGCGGCCTTGCTGCGGGTCGGCGTTCGGATGCTGGCGGATGAAATCGGTCAGTGCGGCGTCGTCGGCGAGCAGTTTTTCGCGGGTGCGTTCGATCCAGTGCAGCTTGGCCGTTTCGGCCTTGTTGACGCCGTTGTAGGTGTCGAGCGCGGTGCGCAGCGCGGCGGTTTCGTCGTCGAACAGCGAGCGCATCACGCGCCCGACGTACTGCACCTGGCGGCGTTTGCCTTCGTGATCGGTGATGCGGCGTGCTTCGCGTACGGCGTCGTCGAGCTTTTCGGGCATCGGCATGCGCTTGAGCGCGTCTTTGGGCAGCGCGATCAGCGCCGCGCCCAGCTCCTGAAGCTCGTGCATTTCGCGCTTGAGCTGGGACTTGCTGGGACGGTCGTAGCCGTTTTCGTCGACTTCCGGTTCGGCGGACTCGATGGGTTGAATGCGAGTTTTGCGTGTCATACCGATATTGTAGCGTGCCGGGCACCGCCGAACTCGCAAAGCGGCGGCAATCGGGGCTTCGCGGGTTGCGCGAGCAGCCGCGAGGCCCTTTAGCCGATCGCAGGTAAATGCCAGGCCGGCGTGGGCAATGCACTCGCAATTCACGGGGCCAAAGTGCGGCTCATGTGCGGCTCCTGTGCGGCGAGTGCCCAACCAGACACCCCGCTGAAACTCCAGACATTCCCCGCGCCAAATCCCCATGCAAATGCGAAGTGATTGCCAGGTACGGCGTCGCGTACCTTGCTATGATCGCGGGATGCTTGGTCACGCGTGCGCGTGGCATGTGCAAACACTCAAGGGCCGCTCGGCCCCGAACAGGATGGCAACGACAATGGCAGCAGACATGGACGTCAAGCAGCGCTTTTTTCCGCATACCCAGGATGAACTGAAGGAAATCGCCTCGGACATCCTTCGTCACGCGAAGTCACTCGGCGGCACCGACGCGGCAACCGAGATTTCCGAAGGCGACGGCCTGTCCGTCTCCGTGCGGCGCGGCGAAGTCGAGACGATCGAACACAACCGCGACAAGATGGTCGGCGTGACGGTGTTCATCGGCAACAAGCGCGGCAATGCGAGCACCTCCGACTTTTCGTCGCAGGCACTGAAAGACACGGTCGCGGCCGCCTACAACATCGCGCGCTTCACGGCGGAAGACGATTGCGCCGGTCTCGCCGAAGCCGAACTGCTCGAAACCGATCCGCGCGATCTCGATCTCTATCACCCGTGGAATCTGTCGGCGGATGAAGCGGTCGAAATCGCGCGTCGCTCGGAAGACGCCGCGTTCGCCACCGATCCGCAGATCAAGAACTCCGAAGGCGCAAGCGTCTCGGCGCAGCACTCGCAGTTCGTGCTGGCCACGTCGCGCGGCTTTATGGCCGGTTATCCGTACTCGCGTCACTACATTGCGTGCGCGCCGATCGCCGGCAGCGCCCGCAACATGCAGCGCGACGACTGGTACACGTCCACCCGTAACGCCGCCGATCTCGCCGATCCCGAAGCGGTCGGCCGTTACGCGGCGCAACGCGCGCTCTCGCGCATCGGCGCACGCGGTCTCGATACGCGCAAGGTGCCGGTGCTGTTCGAAGCGCCGCTGGCTGCGGGCATCCTCGGTGCATTCGTGCAGGCCACGAGCGGCGGCGCGCTGTATCGCAAGACATCGTTCCTCGTCGATAGCCTCGGCAAGCCGGTGTTCGCGCCGCACATCCAGGTGGTCGAAGACCCGCACGTCGCGCGTGCCATGGGCAGCGCGCCGTTCGACGAAGAAGGCGTGCGTACGAAACAGCGTTCGGTCGTGAAAGACGGCGTGGTGGAAGGCTATTTCCTGTCCACGTATTCCGCGCGCAAGCTCGGCATGCAGACCACCGGCAACGCGGGCGGCTCGCACAATCTGTCGTTCAAAAGCTCGAACACGCGTCCCGAAGACGATTTCGAAGAGATGCTGCGTAAGCTCGGCACAGGCCTGTTGTTGACCGAACTGATGGGGCAGGGCGTGAACTACGTGACGGGCGATTATTCGCGCGGCGCGTCGGGTTTCTGGGTGGAGAACGGCAAGATCCAGTATCCGGTCGAGGAGATCACGGTGGCGAGCACGTTGCAGGAAATGTTCCGCCATATCGTCGCGGTCGGCGCGGATACGATCACGCGCGGCACCAAGCAGACGGGTTCGGTGCTAATCGAGCGGATGACGATTGCCGGACAGTAAGCGGTTTTCGCCGCGAGCCGATTGAACGCCCGGCTGCCAACAAAAAAACGCCACGCAATATTTTTTGCGTGGCGTTTTTTTTCGTGTTCCCGGACCTGGCGAGGCTTCCGGCTTCGCGTCAATTTCGCGTCGGCTTCGCGCCCGCGAAACCTCAGACGCCCTTGCGCTTATACGTGACGAACGCGTAGTCGAAGTCGTTCGGAGCGTCCGCGCGATGCGTTTCGTGCGCGACTTCTTCCCACTCGTTTTCGTCCAGCTCCGGGAAGGTGGCGTCGCCTTCGAAATCGGCGGAAATTTCGGTGACGATCAGCTTGTCCGCCTGCCGCAAGCCTTCCGAGTACAGCTGCGCGCCGCCAATCAGAAACGCTTCCGGTGCCTGATCCTGTGCGGCCAGCGTCAATGCGTCTTCGAGCGTGGTGGCGGCGTCGCAGCCCTGGAAGCGGCGGGTGGCATCCCGTGTCACGACGATGTTGCGACGTCCAGGCAACGGCCGCCCAATCGATTCATGCGTCTTGCGGCCCATGATGATGGGCGCGCCCATCGTGGTGCGCTTGAAGAACGCGAGGTCTTCGGGCAGTCGCCAGGGCAACTGGTTGTCGCGGCCGATCACGCCGTTGTTGGCGCGAGCGACGATCAGGGTGAGCGTCGTCATCGAATGGAAAAGGGAAATGTAATCCGGACGATTCTACCTGACGCGCCTGACGGGCCGCCGCCATCGTCAAGGCGGCCCGTCCGGCCGAAGCGCCGGCTTCACGCCGGTGCCGGTTCGTCGTCGCCGGGCCCCGCTTTTTCGTCGACGGCGCTCAACTCGCGCAGACCGTGCTGACCCAGCAGCCGGTACAGCGTCACACGCGAAATGTTCAGATCCGCCGCCGCCTCGTTCAGCCGATGCCGATGGCGCAGCAACGCCGCTTCGATCGCGCGTTTCTCGGCGGCCTCGCGTGCCTGCGACAGCGTCATGGTCTGCTGCTCCGTGAATTGCGCGAGATCGAGGTCGTCGGCGGAAATCAGTTTGTTCTCCGCCATCACGATCGCGCGGCGCACACGGTTGATCAGCTCGCGCACGTTGCCGGGCCAGTTGTAGTTGTACAGCGCCTCGATCGCGGATGGCGCGAAGCCGCGAATCTTGCGCGCGCTGTCGGTCTTGAACTTGCCCAGAATGTGATGCGCGAGAATTTCGATGTCCTTGCCGCGCGCGCGCAGCGGCGGCTCGTCGACGCGCAGCACGCACAGACGATGGAACAGGTCGGCACGGAAGCGTCCGTCGCGCATCGCGTCTTCGAGATCGACGTGGGTTGCGGAAATGATCCGCACGTCGACCGGAATCGATTCGCGGCCGCCCAGCCGTTCGATCTTGCCTTCCTGCAGGAAGCGCAAAAGGCTCGCCTGACTTTCGAGCGGCAGATCGCCGATTTCGTCGAGCAGCAGCGTGCCGCCGTCGGCGGCTTCGACGCGGCCGATCTTGCGCTGATTCGCGCCCGTGAACGCGCCGCGCTCGTAGCCGAACAGTTCGGATTGCAGCAGATGATGCGGAATCGCTCCGCAGTTGATCGCCATGAACGGCGCTTTGCGGCGGGGCGAGCGCTCGTGAATCGCGAGCGCAGTCAGTTCCTTGCCGGTGCCCGATTCGCCCGAGATGAACACGCTCGCGTCGGTGTTCGCCACCTTGCGGATCGTGCGAAAGAGTTGCTGCATCGCTTCGCAGGTGCCGACCATTTCGTCGTCGCCGGATTCGCTGACGGGCGGCGCGGCTTCGGGATCGCACAGCGTCATCATGCCGAACGCGTGGCCGACCAGATAGTCGACCGTCGCGTGGGCGACCGGCATTTTGACGTAGTCGAAACAGTAGTGGCGCACGAGCCGCCGCACCAGCGGATCATTGAGCCGCTCGCGGGTGGCGAGCGCGATCCAGCCGACCTGCTGCTGGCGCAGGCTGGCTTCAAGCCCGGCCAGATCGCGCGGCGGAAAGCTCGCCAGATCGACGATGCCCGCGCAGGCCAGATCGGGCTTCACCAGCCGCCCGAGTTCATGGGCCGAACGCGCTGCCGAAACATGCCAGCCACGGCTTTTCAGATGCGCGATCAGCGTTTCGTCGAGCGTACGCGCGACGTAGATCAACCGGCGCTCGGCAGCGGCATGCTCCGCCGCCGCGCCGGTCTCTGCCGCTTTCGGTTGCGCGCGGCAAGGGGTGACGTCGGCAGACATATCGGCAGCCGTTCCACCCGGCACCGCGAGCGACAGATGCGTACCCGCCGCGGCTCCCGCCACCTTTACAACATGGGTCAGATGAGGTGATTGACGCACGGACGACCTCGCTTTGTGATCACGTCAGAAGGTGTAGGGAAACCGCACGCCGACCACGAAGTTCGGCGCGTCGGGCGTCATGCCGACGGAAACCGAGCCGTTGATCGTCAGGTGCTTGTTCACGACGTGGTTCAGGCCGAAATTCATCGCTGCTGCCGTGGTTTCGCTGCCCGGCACCTTCGAGTAGGAGCCGCCCGGCGCACGCGTTTTCGATTCGGGTTCGAGCGCCATCGTGAACGAGATGCTGGCCGAATCCTTGTCCGAAAAAGCGAGCGCCACGCCGCCGCCGAACTGCACGACGTCGCCGAGCTTGACGGTGGCCGGCTCGGTTTGTCCCTGCACGGAGGAGATGTCCGCGAAGGAACGCGCGATGTTGTAGGTGTACGAAAGACTGCCGAACAGCACCACCGGGTCGTAGGTCTTCAGCACCGAGACGCCGGCCGTGACGCTCCAGAAACCGGTGCCGGTGGGCAGCTCGGTCGGCGCGACCAGGTTGGTGTTGTTCGCGTCGATCTGCACGACTTTCTGGCCGAACGGCGAGGTGCCGGTGGGCGCCTTGAAGCGCAGGCTGCCGACCACGTCCGGCATGCTGTTGGTCTCTTTCAGGAACTGGTAGTAGATCCCGAAGTTGACGTCGCCGATCGCGTTGCTGCTCACCGACGCGTCCGACAGCGTGCTGGCCGCGCCGCCCGCACCGCCGACGATGAAGTTGCTATGCCGGTACACGTACGGCACGTCGACATCGACGCTGATCCGGTCGGTCAGGCCGTAGCGCGTGTCGAGATCGGCCATCACCTGGTGCGACTTGGTCTGACCCAGGTTGATGTTGCCGAGGAAAATCGCGTCGAGTGCGAGGAAGCCCGACAACTGCAACTGGCGGCGATCGTAGTACGTGTCGCTGAAGCCGAGGTCCATCGTCAGCTTGTGGTCGAACAGCGGCGCGTGTTCGCGTTGCACGACGGCCTGCTCGGCTTGCGTGCGCGTCGGTTCGGCGGCTTGCTGGGTCTGGCCGACGGTGCCGCTGCGGCCGCTGCCGTCAGTGGCTTGCGGCAGGCCGCCCGCGCTGCTGCCGCTGCTGCCGTCGGGCGGCGGCGGGTTGACGGGCACGCCGGTCGCCGTGCCCGTGTTGCCGCCCGGCGCGGGTGTGCCGGGATTGACCTGCGCGAGCGGCGGCAACGGCACGGGCAAGCCGTCCGCGCCGGGTTGTTCCGCCACCGCTTCGCTACCTGCGGGCGCACCCGCACCCGGTATGCCGCGCCCGCGTTGCGACATCTCCAGATCGGTGACCTGACGTTCGAGTGAATGAATCTGCCGCTGCTGCTCGTCGACGACCCGCATCAACGTATTCAGCCGATCTTCTACGGATTGCTGCGCCAACGCCTGAGCGGCCGCGCCTTGTGAAAACGCAAACAGCATGGCGGCGGCCGGAATGGCCGCCAGCGCCATGCGCGGCGCCCTGATCGATGAAAGTCTTGTCATTTTGTGCTCCCCCGGTGTTCCGGCCGGGCGCTGCCTGCTGGTCTGGCGAAGGCGTTGCGCGGCCGTATCTGTACTGCTCTTGCTGCGTTTGCTGCTTGTCTGGCGGGTGGCGGCCCGCCGTTTTTTCTCCTTTCGGGTGCGGTCTATCTCCTGTTTTGCAGTGCTTGTAGTACGCCGATCTGGCGGAGCATGGCGGCCGACATCTGCTGCGTCTGCAGATGCAACTGAAGCGCATTGGCGACCTGCTGGTTGTTGCCTGCAATCTGGAGTAGCTGGGCGATCTGGCCGTTGCCCGGCGTGATGGTCTGGGTGGCGAGCCCGGCCGGCGTTTGCAGCGCGACCTGCACGCCGTTGCTGCCGAACGAGATGCCGGCCTTGACCGAGCCGTTGCTATTGCTGGCAGCAGCCGACGGGGCATTGGCGGTGCCCGTCGACGGCAGCGCGCCGCTGGTGAAGTCGATCGTCGCGGCGTTAAAGCCGCTGTTGCTGTCGCCGGCAACCTGCGTGACCTGCGACACGCCGTTGACCGCGATGCTCTGTCCGCCGTTTGCCTGCGCGTTGGGATTGGCCCCCGAGTCGCCGTGGGCATTGCCCGTCACGCTGGCCAATGTGCTGACGGTGCTGACGAGCTGGCCGGCCGTATTGCGCACCGCGCCGAGCGTCCCCTGCGCGAGCGCGTTCACGCCGTTGGGCAACTGCCATTGCGAAAGCACGTTCAGAACGAAGCCGGAAATCATCGTGGCGCCGACGTATTTGCCGGTCTGTCCGGCGAGCACGTCGTCGTCGACCATCTGCACCTTGACGGCGGCGGAGGCCAGGTCGCGAGGACCGGCTGACGAAGCGAGCGCTTCCGGCGCCGCCGGCGAGCCGATGCCCTGTGATGCATGAGCACTGCCGGTTGCGCCGAATGCGACGGCGCAGAAGGCAAGCCCGAGCTGTGTGAGATGTTGCTTCATGGTTGGGTCAGAACAGGTCTGCCTTGATCAAGCCATACTCGACAAAGGGAGTCGCGGCGGTGCCGTTAGCCAGCGCGCTGGCGCGCAGCTTGAGCGCGAGCGACTCGTTGTCCTGCAACAGCGGGGAATCCTCCCTGAAGGGTTTGCCGAGGACCGCGAACACGAGACCGTTCCAGGTCTTCGCGAAATCCTCTTCGAGCACGATGCGATTGCCGAGCGCCGGGTCCGCGAGAAACACGCGGCCGTTCTCCACATGCTTGACGATCACGAAATGCTCGTATCCGTCGATGTTCATCAGAACCATCACGGGAATCTGCAGATGAGTGAGCGCGTCGGTGTTGACCCGGAAGCCGCGGCCGCGCAAGCCGATGGTCTCGACGAACTTCTTCATGTCGAGCATCGAGAAGCCGTTCTTGACCACGACGTCGGGCGTCGAGAAAACCATCATCCGGCGGATCAGTTCGGTTTCCGGAATGTCGATTCCGTAGCCGAACTTCAGGAGGGTGGCGAGCGCTGCCGCGCCGCAGCTGTAGTCGAATTGCTGGCTGACGACGTGGCTGTAACGAATGTCCTTCATCGAACGGATCGTTTTCGTCAACGGCACGCCCACGAGCGTGGACGTGTCGATGCTCGACTGTGCGTAAGTCTGGTCCACGCACAGAGTGCAGCCTGCCAGCGCTACGGCCAACAGCCGTCGCGCCGGGAACCCCTTGAACCCGGACATACTGGTCTCCTGCTTTTATCCGTGCCGGCCGCCCTGGATGGCGGCCGGCACGTCCCTCCCGATGTGCTTCTGGCTTTTTGTGCCGGTCAGCTTATTTGCCGCTGTTCAGCGCTGCGATCGCGAGGCCGTTGTGTTGCAGGTTGCCCGCGCCGCCCGCGATGTTCACGCCGATGTTGCCCGACGCCATATAGAGCGAGTTGGCGCCCAGCGTCGCGGTGCCCTGGAATTGACCGGCAACCGCCATCGTGGCGGATTGCGAGTTGTCGTCCGTGGCGACCATCGCGGTGGTCGAGACATCGCCTTGCGTCTTCGTCGTCACAGCACCGGCGAGGCTGTTGTTCTGCACGTTGCCGATACCCGAGGCCACGTTCACCCCGACGTTGCCCGACACGCCCGACAGCGAGCCATCACCGATCGACGCGTTCAGATTGAAGTTGTTGATCGTTGCGTTGCCGGCCGACGCTTGCGAGCTGAAGATCTGCGCATTGCCGAACACGTTGCCGACATCGACCGAGGCCAGCGACGTGTCGTTGCTTTGCGCATTGCTGATGCCTTCCGCGATGTTGATGCCGAGGTTGCCCGACACGCTGTTGGCTGCGTTGGTGCCGGTGGTCGCGGTCAGCGTGCCCGGAGCCTGGGTGTTGGTGTATTGCGTGACGTAGCCGCTGGTCGTGTCGTTGGTCGTCTTCAGGCTGGCGTTGACGTCCCATTTGGCGCCGTAGGAGTCGCTCGACGAGGTATGGCTGCTCGAATGACCGGACGACTGTTCGGCGACTGCCGCATAGCCCGAACCTTCGTTGGCGTTGAAGCTCCACACCTTGCCTTGCCCGGATGCTTCCGACGCTTCGAAGCCGCCTGCGACGCCCGACGAGTTCGCGTAGCTCGATTCGCGATAGCCGGCCTGCAAGCCTGCGCCCGCGCTGAACGAGGCGCCGTCGCGCGACGAATGTGTGGTGTAACCGCCGCCGATCGAGCCGCCCGCCGCAATATGGCCGCCGGAATTCGACGCCGTGTGCGAGAAGCCGCCGACGATGCCCGAAGCCTGCTGGCTGCCTTCATAGCCGCCGCCCGATACCGACTTGCTTTGGCTGCCGTACACATAGCCGCCCGAGGCTTCGAACGATTGCGAGCCGGACGAGTGCGTCGTATGCGACTGGGTCGTCGTGAGGCTGGCCGTGCCGCTGGTCTTGATCGAGGCATCCGTGTCGTTGTAGGTCTTCGTGACCGCGCCGACCGTGTAGCTTTGCGCTTGCGGGATCAGCATCGCCTGCACGTTGACCGACTGGGTGTTGTTGATCACCGCGCCGGCCGTGCTCGACACGTGGACGCAACCGTACAGTCCGACCAGACCTTCGACGCCGACTGCTTCGCCGATCATCGTGGCATTGAACAGGTAGACGGGCTTCGCAGCAAATGCGCTGCTGGATGCGGCGACGAGTACGGCTGCAGCAATAAGAGTGCGCTTCATGATTCGCTCCGATACTTTAAGTGTGGTCAGTTAAAAAAAGTGCCCGCCGGGGGACGGAGCACAAAACTGTTTGCCGTTGCGTTACCGGCGCCGGCTGCCTGGTTGATCTGCACGATCCCGTTGACGTTCCTGAAGGCATCGCTGGAGATGTTTGCCTCGCGGACGCTATGAACCCCGATGGATTGACCCAGACTTCCGTTTTTCGGGGCCGTCGCGGATAGCTCCCCATCCGAGACGGTCTCGACTCCGAGCGCGCCAGTCCCGATCTGGGTGCTGTTGCGCTGCAGATTCCCTGCTCCGGCCGACTGGTTCACCAGCACCGCACCGGATGTGTTCGAAAAAGCGTTGGCTTCGATCGTGGCTCGCGCGCTGGTGACCTTCGCGGCCCCGGACGCGCTTTGCACGCTCGCGTTGTCGTTGCCGGCGATCGAGCCGCCGGTCGTGATCGTCACCTGATTGGCCTGGGCGTTATCGATCCCCGCCGTCTCGTTGACGGTGAACGCGCCGGTCACACCCGCGCCCGCACCGTTGCCGATGGTCGCGTCGGCGCTGACGCGGGGCGCCGATTGCGCATGCGCGTGGCCGGCTGCGAGGGCCGCGCCGCTCAGGCACATGCAGAGGGCCAGCCGCAGCGGATCGAACTTGAGCGAGTTCATTTCAGACCTCCGAGCGTGCCGCTGAGCACGTTCGACAGAGGCGCCAGCGCGCCGGTCACCGACGACGTAATCGTTCCGCCGATGCCCGCTGCGGGCGCGCCGATCGAACCGGAATTCAGCGCGATGTTGTTGCCGGTCGCGCGGCCGCTGAGGATCTGCGTGACTGCCTGCATGCCGGTGCCGCCTAGCACGCCGTTGTCGGCGACACCGCTGGACCCGTGCGCGTTCGTCAGATCGGTATCACCCACCAGTTGGGCGATGGCCGGATTGAACGAGTTGGCCGGGAAAGTGGTGGCGCGCACTGCGACCGGGTCCTGGTCGCGAGGTACGGGAACGAAGGCGTCGCGCGGCGTCACGGTGCGTTCGACGATGATGTCGCCGGGATTCGTGACCTGCTGCGCCTGAGCGTCGATGGCGAAGCAGAGGGCGAACAGGGCGGCGATGCCGGCCAGCGCGGCGGGAAACCTGTCGCGGGTTCGCGCAATGCGCAGTGTCAAGGCGAGGGCGGGCGACGCCGCCCGCGACCTGTCGGCGCGCGGCGTCCTGATGAGGGTGGTCATTTCTCGGTCCTTTTATTCTGTTCGCTGGTCGCGGCGGTTTAATCGGCGCCGTCTGTTTGCATCGTTAATTTGTTCGCGCTACTTTCTTTGGTACGTGGCGACATTGCCTTGGGCATTGCGTGCGGCGTCGACCGGAATCGGCATCGGTGACGGCGGCGCGATCTCATCCCACAGCGTCACGCTGCCGTTGCCGCGCATCAGTTGCGGTGTCGCGGCGACCATCACCATGCCGAGCGCGCCGCCGCGTTGACGCGAGAGCATCTGGTCGTCGAGCGAAATATCGTTCATCGATGCACCATCGACCGGCATGGTCAGCGCGTAGCTGGCAAGCGGGCTACCTTCGGCGAGAGCGTCGGCGCCGGTGCTGGCCGAGGCCAACGCAGCGGACTGCATGCTCGTGAAGATGAAGTGAGCGTGGCTGGCCGGATCGGCGGATTCCGCCAGCATGGCGGTTCCGGCCTGGGTGGCCTCCTGTCCGTGGACGCCGCCGGACAGGGTGCTCAGTGCAAGCGCCGCGAAGAGGGCGGCGCACGGCACGATATTGTGTAGATCAATGCGGAAAACGAATCGCATGATGTGTCTCCTTGGTGCACAGCATTTAGCGAAACGTGTGCCATCGCTCGCAATCCATTGATGGATCGGGATGCGACCCGAAAAGCAGGGAGTAACGATTCGGAAATCGGTCAAAAACGTTTCAACGCTGAAACGGGAGGCACAAAATACCTATAATTTGTTAATCGCGCCGCTACGGACTATCTGCGGGTGAACGCCAGGAAAAGCGCTTCCACTAATGTTTTATTTGTCGGTTTAATAATTGATTTATGCCGTGAATGCCTTGCTGGGCAAGGGTCCCTGATTAAATTCGCATAATTGTTTTCCAAGCGGCGCGCGTATAGTAAGCTCTCGAAAAGAGCTTCAGATTTAAAAAAGCCCACAAATGGGCCGTCTCAAACACACACGCCGCTTTCTTGGGGATCAGCTGTCCGCACGGAATGGAATGGCCGTTCGGTATTTGCTATTTGCGAATCCCGAACGAGTCAGCGTGTCTGAATCGAGATTCAGGTGCGTGCGTCGTCCTTAACGTTCGTTGACGAGAGGATCTGAATAATGGAACCCGCAACGCGGCAACTGATTTACGTTTCGCGCGATCCAAGCGCGGAACTGCATACTTGCTTTCACCAGCGCGGCTGGCACGTTGAAGTCGTAGGGTCGGCGCGCGACGTGCGCCGGGCAGTTCGCGCCGGAATGGCAGCGGGCGGTTTGCTCGATCTTTCCAGCGATTTCCAGCCGCACGAAATCGCCGCTTTCGAATCCTGTCTGACCATGCCGAATGTCGGCTGGGTTGCTGCTACTACGCCGGGCCAATTGCAGGACGCCGCGTTGCGCCGTCTCGTTCGCGATTACTGTTTCGATTACGTGACCGTACCTTATTCGGGCGACCGGATCGTCGATTCGGTCGGGCACGCTTACGGGATGATTTCGCTCGGCGAACCTGCGTCGAACGATGCGTCGCAAGGCGCGGAAGGCGAAATGGTCGGCTCGTGCGACGCGATGCTCGCGCTGTTCCGCTCCATCCGCAAAGTGGCGATGACGGATGCGCCGGTGTTTATTTCCGGCGAATCGGGTACCGGCAAGGAATTGACGGCCGTCGCGATTCACGAACGCTCGGCACGTCGCAACGCGCCTTTTGTGCCGATCAATTGCGGCGCGATTCCACCGCATCTGTTGCAATCCGAATTGTTCGGCTATGAACGCGGCGCGTTTACGGGCGCGAATCAGCGCAAGATCGGGCGAGTTGAAGCCGCCAATGGCGGCACGCTTTTTCTCGATGAAATCGGCGATTTGCCGCTTGAAAGTCAGGCGAGCCTGCTGCGTTTCCTGCAGGAGCGCAAGGTCGAGCGGCTGGGCGGACACGGCGCAATCGATGTCGACGTGCGCATCATTTCGGCGACTCACGTCGATATGACCGCCGCGATGATCGAAGGGCGCTTTCGCTCGGACCTTTATCACCGGCTTTGCGTGCTGCAGATCGACGAGCCGCCGCTGCGCGCGCGCGGCAAGGATATCGAGCTGCTCGCGCGGCATATGCTGGAGCGCTTCAAGAAAGATGCGAGCCGGCGTCTGCGCGGCTTCGCGCCGGACGCGATCGCGGCGTTGCATAACTATGGCTGGCCGGGCAATGTACGCGAGCTGATCAACCGGGTGCGCCGTGCAATTGTGATGTCCGAGGGCCGGGCGATCACCGCGCGCGATCTCGAACTGGCCGAGTATGTGGAGATCGTGCCGGTGTCGCTTGCGCAGGCACGGGAAGCCGCCGAGCGGCAGGCAATCGAACTGGCGTTGCTGCGTCATCGCGGACGGCTTGGCGATGCCGCGCAGGAACTCGGCATTTCGCGCGTCACCTTGTACCGTCTGCTGTGTTCGCATGGCATGCGGCATATGGAAGGCGAGCCGATGTCGTCGCCACATGGGGATTTGCCGGCGTCGGTGCCACATCTTTGAAAGAGTTGGCGGCGCTGACCTTGTTTGCGTTGAGCCGCCGCGGTCACATTTTCACTCGCTGATCATCCGAATTTCGGGGACGCGCGGTCATCGTCGACAAGATGGCCGCGTATCGCGCCCGCTAGTCTTTTCGTTTCGCCAACTGCGCCAAACTCCGTTTCGCTTCGATATTTCCCCACTCGCGAGCCTCGACCGGGCGCTCGCGCGCCGCGCTTGTTAAAATCGGGTTTTACGCTCAATCCCCGTGGCGCGCGGTCGGGCTCTGGTCCGCGCCTCGTCGAAGGAACCTGCATGAAACAATATCTCGACCTCGTCCGCACGATCCTCGACACCGGCACGTGGCAGGAGAACCGCACGGGCATCCGTACCATCAGCATGCCGGGCGCGATGCTGCGCTTCGATCTGCAGCAGGGCTTCCCCGCGGTCACGACGAAAAAGCTGGCGTTCAAGTCGGCGATCGGCGAACTGGTCGGATTTCTGCGCGCGTCGCGCAGTGCCGCGGATTTCCGCGATCTCGGCTGCAAGGTGTGGGACGCGAACGCGAACCAGAATCCGCAGTGGCTGGCCAACCCGTATCGTCAGGGGCCGGACGATCTCGGCGATGTCTACGGTGTGCAATGGCGTCAATGGCCGGCGTACAAGGTGCTCGACGCCGGCGCAAGCGCGCAGCTCGCCGATGCGACCGCGCGTGGTTTCCACGTGGTCACCGAATTCGACGAAAACGGCAGCCCCAAGGTGTTGCTGTATAAGGCGATCGACCAGTTGCGCCAGTGTCTGGACACGATCATGCAGAACCCCGCCGACCGGCGGATTCTGTTTCACGCGTGGAATCCGGCGGTGCTGGATCAGATCGCGCTGCCGGCGTGTCATCTGCTGTATCAGTTTCTGCCGAACGTGGCGAAGCGCGAGATTTCGCTGTGCCTGTATATCCGCAGTAACGATGTCGGGCTGGGCACGCCGTTCAACCTGACCGAAGGCGCGGCGTTGCTGCATCTGGTGGGGCGTCTGACGGGGTACACGCCGCGCTGGTTCACGTACTTCATCGGCGATGCGCACATCTACGAGAATCAGCTCGATATGTTGCAGCAGCAGCTCACGCGTGAGCCGTACGAGAGTCCTGCTTTCGCGATTTCGGACCGCGTGCCGGATTACGCGAAAACCGGCGTGTACGAGCCGGAATGGCTGGAGAAGATCGAGCCTTCGGATTTCTCGCTGGTCGGTTACAAACACCATGAGCCGTTGACCGCGCCGATGGCGATTTGATACCGGACAGAGCGGCTATCCTGGCCGCGTAGAAGAAAAAACCCCCGCGATGTGAATCGCGAGGGTTTTTTGTGCAGCGTGTGACAGCGTTGGCTAGCCTTTGTGATGCTCGTCGCGGTTGCCGCCGCCGGTATGTTGCTCGGCGTGTTGCTGTTGTTGCTGCTGCGGGCGTTGCTGCTGTATCTGCTGATGCTGCTGTTGCACACGCTGCTCCTGTTGTTGCTGAGCCTGCTGCTGACGTTGCTGCTGCATGCGCTGCTCCTGTTGTTGCTGAGCCTGCTGCTGACGTTGCTGCTGCATGCGCTGCTCCTGTTGCTGCTGAGCCTGCTGCTGGCGTTGCTGCTGCATACGCTGCTCTTGTTGCTGTTGAGCCTGCTGCTGACGTTGCTGCTGCATACGCTGCTCCTGTTGCTGCTGAGCTTGCTGCTGACGCTCCTCCTGCGCTTGCTGCATCTGCTGCGGAGCCCGCTGCTCGGCACGCGGCTCCATGCGCGCCTGTTGCTGTGCCTGCATTTGCGCCTGCTGCTGCATCGCCGGATTTTCACCGGGATGCGGAGCGCCACGCGGTTGCATACCTTCGGCCTGACCGCCTGGCCGCTGCTCGAACCCCGGCCGTGCTGCCTGTTCCTGCTGCCCACCCGGCCGCTGTCCTTGCTGCGCCTGCTGCGCCTGCTGCGCCATCGGCGTATGAGGCTGCGTCCACGCAGGTTCGCGGCGCCCATTCTCAGCCGCCTGCTGACCTGCCTGCTGCGGCATCCCGTGTTGCTGCGCGAAAGCGCCCGGATTGCCGCCGCCGTTCGCTTGCGGCGGACGAGGCACCCCGTTCGACGGACGCGCCATCTCCCCTGACTGCGCCCGTTGATTCCCCATCTGCGCCGCCATTTGCGGCGGCATCCCCGGTCGCTGCTGCACTTCACCGCCGCGCTGCTGCGCCTGTCCCGGCATGACGCCTGGCCGCTGCTCAGCCTGCTGCATACCACGCGGTCCGCCAGCCGCCGGCATACCAGGCGCACCCGGTGCCCCCGGCGCAGCCGCCATCCCCGGAGGATGTCCAGCGATATGCGACTGGACCACCCGCACGTTTTGCACCGGCAACGCGCCCGGACCGCCTGCCATATGCGCTGGCACCGAAGTCCGCACAATCGGCTGACCCGCGCCCGGCACCCGGCCGCCGCTCTGCGCGAAGCGTTGCGCGAGGCTGTCGTGATAAGCGGCGGGCATCGCCGGATTGCGCGTCGCGACCACCGGACGCGCCATCACCGCCGCCGGCGGCCGGTAATTCGCGTTTCGCAGACCCGGCCCGAAGCTCTCGCGCACGGGCGCGATTCCCGGTCCGCCCGGGTTGATCCGCGCGTTGCGCCATTGCTGCGGATCGACCTTCTGCGCGAAACGCCCAACCGGCTGACCGTGCACGAAAGCGGTCGCCGGCACAGCCGTCAAACCGCCGCGCGCGTGATAGTTGATGTACGTGTTGTGAATGTCGACGTTGCGGTTGTAGTTGTTGACGATCGTCGTCCGGTTGACACGGTTGTAGTACCCCGGGCTCCAGTGATCGTGACCGCCCCAATGCGGATGCCACGGCTCGCCGGGGCCGAGCGGGAACCACGCGACACCCGCCGCGAGCGCGCCGCCGACCGCGAGACTCACGCCCCAGTCGACCGCGCCGCTGCCGCCTTCGTCATCGCCGACGAATGCGACCAGCGCCGGTGCATAAACCGGCTGCACGTCGGCTTCGACCGGTCCCGGCACCCATGCCCACGTGTCGTCGACCTGAGCCCAGCGGCCATAGTGATACGGCGCGAAGCCCCACGGTTCGTCGTCGACCCAGGTCCAGCCCCACGGCGCCTGCCATACCCAATGGCCGTCGTGGTAGGGCGCCCAGCCGGCGGGCGTCGCACGCGGCACCCACACCTCGCCGTATTGCGGACTGTTGCGCCACGTGCCGTTGGCATCGAGATCCTGATAACCGGGAATGTCGCGCGACACATATTGCGCCGACACCGAACGGTCTTCGGCAGCATCGCGCGTGGCGGCCCACTGGTCGAGGCTGTCGAGTCCGGGTACGCCGTTGTCGGCAAGCTGTTGCAGGCCGGTGCCGCCGAAGCGCACCTGCTGGCCCGCCGCGACCGGTACCTGGCCGGCGTCGCCGTAAACGGTCGCGCTGCCGCTGCGCACGGTCACGGTCGTGCTGCTGCCGTCCGGCGCGACGTCGACACGATAGTCGCCAGGGCCGTTCAGCCCGAGCGCGAGATTCGGCGTGTCGATTTCGTACGACGAGCCCGGCGCGAGTTCGCGCACGCGGGTCGACAGCGTGCCTTGCGCGACTTTGAGCTGCGCGGCGTTGTCGTCGAGATTGAGGACGTCGAGACTGGTGGACGGCCCGAGGCGCACCGCCGTCGAGCCAATGTGCAATTCGGAGCGCGCGTTCTGATCGTTCCAGAGCTGGTCGCCGGTGGTGAGCGGGCGGTTGATCTGTGCGTACGACCAGTCGGTGGCGCCGGCGGGTTCGGTGGTCACGGCGCCCGCCGTGTAGTTCAGCCGCGCGACGCGGCCCGGCGGATCGGCGTTCGGGTTGCTCGCGGCGAATTCCTGAGGCGAGGGCTGGGTCGGCAACTCCTGCGCGAAGCCCGCCTGCGCGGCCAGCAGGAACGCGGCGGTGGCGATCAGCGTGTAGCGCGTCAAGCCCTGACTGCGACGATTCGAATGACGGTGGTGGGTGACTGTTCTCATGATTTATCTCCGACGGACGCGGCCGTTTGCCATGTCCGTGAGTCACTTTACCCGTGGCGTTTGTTTCAAGGCCCGCAGTTTTGTAAGGCTCTCATATAGGCGTGTAACAAAAGGTCTCGGCAACGCTTTTCGTCGAAGGATTAACGGGTTGTCGAGCGTGCCGGCCGCGTCGCGGCGAATGGTTTACGCCGCGAGAAAAGCATCGAAGTGCCGATGCCCGTCCGGTGTGATCCGCAGAATTCGCGGCCGCTCGGTGCGCTCGACCCAGCCGCTGGCCGACCACGTATCGAGCAGCGCCGCGCCGAGTGCGCCGCCGAGATGCGGCCGTCGCTCGCTCCAGTCGGGGCAGGTGCAGGCGAAGCGGCGCCGGCGGCTTTTCTGCGCGGACGTATCGATGCCCCATTCGGCGAAATGCCCGGCGCCGTCGGGTGTGGTTTCGAGCGACGTGCCGTGCAGCGTCAGCAAGCCGCGCTCGACCAGCTTCTCGAACACCCGCACCGACAGTTCGCCCGCCATGTGGTCGTAGCAGGTGCGGGCGTAGCGCATGTCGAGCGGCACCGTGCGCACCGGGCGCGGCGCGGCCCGTTGCGGCGCGCTGACCTGCGCGACGTTGGCGAGCGCTTCGATCGATGCGGCGATTTCGGGCGTCGCGATCCGGAAATAGCGATGCCGGCCACGCACTTCGAGCGCGAGCAGGCCGCCGTCGGTGAGACGCGCGAGATGCGCGCTGGCCGCCGACGGCGACAGCCCCGCGATCATCGTCAGTTCGCCGGCGGGGCGGGCGCTGCCGTCCATCAGCGCCCACAGCATCGCGGCGCGGCCGGGGTCGGCTAGCAGCGCGCCGATCCGGCTCAAGCCGGGGAAATGGTTTTGTTCGTCGGAAAGGGTGGCGGACATGGGCGTCTCCAATGGGCGGCGCGAGTGGGGCGCCATGTGATCCACTTTAGCGGGCTTGGGCATTCGATGTTTCAGCCTGGCGTGAACAATGGAATCCTTCGGCGATGAAAGTCCGGCAGGATCGGGCAGCCGGGAGTCTTTCTGCGTCGGCCAGGTCCGCCAGGCTAAAATTCACGCCTGTCTTTGCCGGATCGGAACACGCTGTCATGAAAATTTTTCTCGCCGTCGCCGCCACCATTCTGCTGATCACCGCGTGCGCCCAGGGTGGAGCCGGATCGAATGCCGGCTCGGGCTCGGGGTCGGGCAGCATCAGCATGTACGGCACGATCGACGAAGGCATCTCCGTGCGCAAATAAGCGCGGACAAACGTCGCTCCACTCAGGCCACCTGAAAGTTCTCAGGAAGAATCCGGCCCGTTTTCACAACAATCCCGCGTCACAACCCATGTTGACTCGCGACGCAAGCAATATTGCGCTCGTATAATCGCCTCCTTTCAATGCATCCGATTGACCGGAGTCAACATGAGCACCCCACCCGTAGCGCCGCTTGACCGTTCGGAAACCACTTTCCGCTTTCTCGCCGAACCCAGCTCGGTCAACTTCGGCGGCAAGGTGCACGGCGGCGCGCTGATGAAGTGGATCGACGAAACCGCGTACGCGTGCTCGGCGGTGTGGTCGGGACGCTATTGCGTGACGGTCAGCGTCGGCAATATCCGCTTTCGACGGCCGATTCTGGTTGGCAACCTCGTTGAATTGCGCGCGCGGGTCGTCGCGACAGGCCGCACCAGCATGCATATTCACGTGTCGGTGCAGGCGGGCGATCCGAAGGGCGGCGAGCTGCTGCAAACCACGGATTGCCTGGTCGTGATGGTCGCGGTCAACGAGAACGGTCATCCGGTGCCGGTGCCGGCTTTCGTGCCGCAGACGGATGAACAGAAGCGCCTCGCCAAATACGCGATGGACGTGAAGGAAGCGCTCGACGCCATCGTCGAACTGAAGCCGGAAGAAGTGGCGCAGGGGAAGGTTTAAACGACGCGCTGGTTCGACTGGGGAATTGACCGCACGAACGTGAAGTTCTGGCGGCCCTGAACCTGAACCTGAGTCGTTTTCGAGTAATGCCCAGATCGTCGCCGTGCAAGTGGCGAATCGTTCACCACTTGCACGGTTCGCTCAGCGGAAATCCCGCTTAATTTCCCACCATCTCGTTCGGACGAACCCACTCGTCGAACTGCGCCTCGGTGACAAAGCCGAGCGCCAGCGCCGACGCCTTCAGCGTCGTGCCTTCCTTGTGTGCCTTCTTCGCGATCTTCGCGGCCTTGTCGTAGCCGATGTGCGGATTGAGCGCCGTCACCAGCATCAGCGATTCGTTCAGCAACGTTTCGATACGGTCGTGATTCGGCTCGATGCCGACCGCGCAGTTGTCGTTGAAACTGAGCGCGCCGTCGGCAAGCAGACGCACCGATTGCAGCACGTTGTGCGCGATCATCGGACGGAACACGTTCAACTCGAAGTTGCCGCTCGCGCCGCCGATGTTCACCGCGACGTCGTTGCCGAACACCTGCGAGCACAGCATCGTGAGCGCTTCCGATTGAGTCGGGTTGACCTTGCCCGGCATGATCGAGCTGCCCGGTTCGTTTTCCGGAATCGACAGTTCGCCGAGGCCGCAACGCGGACCACTCGAGAGCCAGCGGATGTCGTTGGCGATCTTGTTCAGGCTCGCCGCGACGGTCTTCAACGCGCCGTGCGCGAACACCAGCGCGTCGGCGGCGGCCATCACTTCGAACTTGTTCGGCGCCGACACGAACGGCAGGCCGGTTTGCTTGCCGATTGCCGCAGCGACCTTGTCTGCGAATTGCGGATGCGCGTTCAAACCCGTGCCGACCGCCGTGCCGCCCTGTGCGAGTTGATACAGATGCGGCAGCGCCGATTCGACGTGCTGCATGCCGTGATCGAGCTGCGCGACATAGCCCGAAAACTCCTGGCCGAGCGTCAGCGGCGTCGCGTCCTGCAGATGCGTGCGGCCGATCTTGACGATATCGGCGAACGCTTTTGCCTTGCCGTCGAGCGTGGTGCGCAACGTCTTCAACGCGGGCAGCAGATGCTTGACGATCGCGTCGGCGGCGGCCACGTGCATGGCGGTCGGGAACACGTCGTTCGACGACTGGCCGCGATTCACGTCGTCGTTCGGATGTACTTTGCGCGCTTCGCCGCGCTCGCCGCCGAGCAACTCGCTCGCGCGATTCGCGATCACCTCGTTGAGGTTCATGTTGGTCTGCGTGCCGGAGCCGGTTTGCCACACGGCAAGCGGAAATTCACCAGCGTGCTTGCCGGCGATGATCTCGTCGGCTGCTTCGATAATCGCTTTGGCCTTGCTTTCGTCGAGCACGCCGAGGCTCGTGTTCACCTCGGCGGCCGCGCGCTTGATGATAGCCAGCGCAGTGATCAGTTCGGGCGACTGCTTCTCGGTCGAAATACGGAAATTCTGCAGCGAGCGCTGCGTTTGTGCGCCCCACAGACGAGCGTTCGGCACCGCGATTTCGCCGAACGTGTCGCGCTCCATGCGTACGTCTTCAGTCATGTTCAACTCCGGTTCTCAAAGTTCTGCGTTGACGGGCAATAGGGAGAATAGACCCGTTAACGCATTCCGGTATAACCCGGCCTGTGGATCGAAAATGTAGGTGCGGCTGATGCCGTCTTCTGTATCGGTCCACACGAGCGGCGACGGTGGTGCGCCGATCGAGTGGAGATAAGCAAGCTGCGCGTCGTCTGCGAGCGTGACGCGATAGCTTGCCTCCGGGGATGTAGCGCGCGCGAAAATCTGCGCGACCTGTTCGGCGAGTGGCGGGCTGTGAATCACCAGCGCCAGTTCGGTATTCAGATTGGCCGAGCGGGGGTCGAGATTCATCGAGCCGATCACCAGAATCTTGTCGTCGACCACGTAGGTCTTGGCATGCAGACTGGCGCGCGATTTCGAGCCGGTCAGACGCGCGGTCGGCGTGTCCTGTTGCGGCTTGAATTCGTATAGTTCGACGCCTTGTTGCAGCAACGGCACGCGAAACGGGCTGTAACCCGCCTGCACGGCGACCGCGTCGGTCGCGGCCAGCGAATTGGTCAGGATGGCGACACGCACCCCGCGATGCGTCAGTTCGGCCGCCGCCTTGACGCCCGTCTCGTGCGGTACGAAGTACGGCGAAATAATCAGTAAATCCTTGCGCGCGTCGCGCGTCAGTTCACCCAGGCGCTGCATCGGCGGACTGATGTAATCGGGCGACGGATGCACGATCTTCTCAGGCGAGTCCGCCTTGAATTCGGCGGGCGCCCAGGTCAGGCCGAGTTGCTCGCCGGCAATCTGCTGCGCGAGCGGCGTCGCGTTCAGCGGTTTCGCGTTGTACGGATCGGCGTTGGTGCGCCAGTGCGCGCGCAGGTCGTCACGCGTGGCGTCGAGTTCTTTCTGGTCGAACTTCTGCTTGTTCAGCACTCGCAGCGGATAGGAGATGCTGCTGTTCCAGTAGTCGTCGAAACTCGCGGAGATGTCGGCGGTAATCGGGCCCGCGGCCAGTACGTCGAGATCGCGGAATTGCAGCGTTTCGCTCGCGCTGAAATATTCGTCGCCGAGATTGCGGCCGCCGACGATCGCCAGCTGGTTGTCCGCGATCATCGCCTTGTTGTGCATGCGGCGCGTGAAATGGCCGATCTGCGTGAACAGATTCGTCGTGCGCTCGAACACGCCTTCCTGCGCGCTGCCGAACGGATTGAACACGCGAATCTCAATGTTGTCGTGCGAATTCAGGCCCGCCATGATGCGGTCGATGTCCTTGAAATTCAGGTCGTCGACCAGCATCCGCACCCGCACGCCATGATCGGCCGCATACAGCGCGGCGCCGAGCAGCAGCTTGCCGGTGGTGTCCTCGTTGGCAATGTAGTACTGCATGTCGAGCGTTCTGGTCGCCGAGCGGGCTAGCGCTATGCGCATCTGCAACGCGTCGGTGCCGTTCGACAGTACACGGAACCCCGATTGGCCCGGATGCGCGGCTTCGAGCGGCGCGAGCGCGGTGCTCAGTGGCGTGGTTTCGCTGACGGGGAGTGCGTGGGTGATCTGTCGATCGAACGCGGTGGCGGGAGGCTTGGTGGCGCAGGCGGTCAGACATGCCGTCGCGCAGAGCAGCAGGAAAAAATGTCTCGTCGATTCCCAGGTGAACGGCTTCCGGGGGCTGCTGAGCGCGCACTCTGGCTGCTGTGCGTCGTGGTTCTGGTAGTGATGCCCCGGCACGCTGTCTTCCCTTGGTTGGTACGCTTTTCGTGGCGGCAGCGTAGCTCACGCTGACGAGAAATGCATTCTAAGGGATTCTGCGAGTGGGGTTTTTTTGGCGGGCAGGGTGGGGATCTGGCGAGGAAGGGAAGCGGGCGAGGTGTTTTGAAAGGTGCCTTATTCGACGCGTTATTGGGCGCGTTATTCGGTGTGTCGGCGGGTTGTTCTGCGCGGACGCAGAGGCAGCTCGAGCCAATTAAACGAACGCGGGCTTTGCGCTAGGGCAGCCGAAGTGATCGCCGTCCAGCGTGCGCAGCGAGCCTGGACTTTTCCTGGTCGCGGCCATCGCTCGATGCGAGACCGCGACCACCGAATGCTGTTCAAGAGTCCGGTTTATGCGGACAGGGCTTGCCTGAACGGCTTACCCGCGCTTCGCGTCCAGCACGCGCTCGCCATCAGGATGCGTCGAGCCTTTCGCCGGACGTCCGGCCCAATGTCCCGCGAGCAGCGAACCCGACAGGTTGTGCCACACCGAAAACAGCGCGCCGGGCAACGCGGCGATCGGCGTGAAATACAGCTTGCCGAGCGTCGCGGCGAGGCCCGAATTCTGCATGCCCACTTCGATCGCGAGCGTCCGGCAGACCGCTTCGTCGAAACCGAGCAGGCGGCCGCCCCAATAGCCGCCGAGCAGTCCGATGCCGTTATGCAGTACCACGCCGACCATCACCACGAGCCCGACCGACGCGATGCTCTTCTGCGTGCCGCCCACCACCGCGCCGATGATCAGCACGATCGCGACCATCGAGATCAGCGGCAGGATCGGCTCGATCTTGCGCACAAATTTCCCGAACAGATGATTGATGATCAGACCGACCACGATCGGCAACGCGACGATCTGCAGGATGCTCATCAGCATGCCGTGCACGTCGACGGAGATCGACGCATCCACGTAAAGGCGCGTGAGCAGCGGTGTCGCGAACACGCCGACGAGGGTCGACAGCGCGCTGATCGTCACCGACAGCGCCACGTCGCCGCGCGCCAGATAGATCATCACGTTCGACGCTGTGCCGCTCGCGACGCTGCCCACCAGCACCATGCCGGCGGTCAGATCCGGCGGCATGCGCAGTGCCTTGGCGATCACCCATGCGGCGAGCGGCATCACGAGGTAATGCAGCACGATGCCGGCGATCACCGGCGCGGGCCGCGTGAACACGCGCTGGAAGTCGGCTACCGACAGCGTGACGCCCATCGCCAGCATGATGATGGTGAGAAGCGTGGTGACGTGCGGCGCAATGCCGGCGAACGAGGCCGGCGAGAAGTAGGCGGCGACGGAGACGAGCACGGCCCAGAGCGGAAACAGACGAGTGACGCGGGCAAGCATGACGGGTGGTCCTTGGTTATGTTTTATCGCGAGAAGTCGGGGTGAGGCGGGGTAAATCGGGGTGTGTCGAGCGGGCCGTCCTGCAGGACGGCGGGCCTTCGAAGTCTGCCGCGACGAAGCGGCGAGCCGGGCGGGCCATGGATGAGCCTTGTGGCGATGCTGGCCTTTGTGAGGCGTGCTAGCGGGTTCCGGCGCCTGGATGCGGGTGTGCGCCACGGTGCCGGGACCGGCATTTTACCTTTTGCGGCGGATGGGCTTGGGACGGAGGCTCGACAGGATCTGGCGGGGGCCCGGCGCGAAGCGCGCTCATGCGTGCAAACGGGCGCGAACCATTGAAGCCGGATTACTGAGCCACGCCTGTTCGCACCGCCTCACTCAATTTAAACCGTCAATTCAAACCGCCGGTTCAAACCGGCCCCGCCGACGGAGCATCGGCCGCTTGCGGCGACACGTGCCGCAGGCTCAGCTTGTGAAAGCGCAGCGTCATCAGCACCGCGACGCTCGCCAGGCCTGCCGCGAGTCCCCACCACAGCCCGCGTGCGCCGAGACCGAAGTGAAACGCCAGCGTGTAGCCGGTCGGAAAACCGATCACCCAGTAGCCGAACGCGGCGGCGATCATCGGCACGCGAGTGTCCTTCAGCCCGCGCAGGCAGCCGGATCCCACCGTCTGCATGCCGTCGACGATCTGGAAAATTGCCGCCACGCCCAGCAGCGAACTCGCCAGCGCGACCGTGGCTGCGTTGGCCGGATCGTCGAGATGCAGGTAAAGGCCGACGATCCAGCGCGGCGCGGCGATCAGCACCATGCCGGACAACGTCATGAAGCCGACGCCGAGCGCGAGCGCGACAAAACCCGCATGGCGCGCGGCCAGCGGTTGCCCCGCGCCGGACCAGTAGCCGACCCGCACATTGGCCGCCTGGCCGATCGCGAGCGGCACCATGAACGCGACCGACGCCACGTTCAGCGCTATCTGATGCGCGGCCAGTTGCGACTCGCCGAGCAGGCCGACCATCAGGCCGGTGGCGAGAAACAGCATCGATTCGACGCCATAGGTGATCGCGACCGGCCAGCCGATCCCGAACAGTTCACCCATCAACGGGACCTTGGGCCGTGTCGCGACGACGAAATGGCGATAGCGCGGCCGCAGATGCAACAGCGCCATCAGCACGATCGCGCTCAGCCAGACGGTGATCGACGTCGCCGCCGCCGAGCCGAGAAAGCCGAGCCGCGGCAAACCATACGCGCCGTGAATCAACCCGTAGTTCAGAAACGCGTTCACGACGACGCTCGCAATCGACACCCACAGCAGCCGTTTCGCCGCGCCGATCGCGGGCAGGAACGAGCGCATCAGGCCGACGCCGATCAGGCTCGCGGGCGCGCCCCAGCGCAGCACCGCCGCATATTCGCCGACGTTGTGCGCAAGCAGCCCGGGTTCGCCGAACGCGAGCAGGATCTGCGACGCGAACGACAGCAGGATGAACGCCGGCACGGACAGCAGCAGCGACAGCACAAAGCCGGTCCAGTAGATGTCGGGCACGCGGCCGTCGTCCTGCGCGCCGCGCGCGTGTGACACGCTCACGCTCACCGATGTCAGCACGCCCTGCAACAGCGTGACTACGACAAAAAACAGGTTCGCGCCGAGGCCGCCCGCAGCAAGCGCGTCGGGGCCGAGCGAGCCGAGCAGGATGGTGTCGGTGACGCTCATCGCCATTTGCGACAGTTGCGCGATGGCGAGCGGAGCGGCGAGCCGCGCGGTGTCGGCGGCGTGGCGGGACAGGGTCGGCGGCCTGGCGGCCAGCCGGGAGAAGCCGGATTGAGTCATGAAAGCGCCTGACGGCGGAAATATCCAGATTGGCGACAGTGGGTGGCTCGGTGGCCGGCTGGGGCTGCTGGCTGGCGGCGAGTCGCGGCAGGGCGGGTGCGGGCCGTACGGGCTTCGATAAAAAGCCGGCGTAGTGAGCGCTCGCTCGACGCAGCGCAGAAATTGATTGTCTGCGCTCGTCGTTGCGGGCCTGCTTGCCGTGTCCGCCAGTGTCTGCCCGGTGTTTCCCGCTGCCGGTCGTGCGATGAAACGCGCGTTATGCCGGTTTGTCAGCCGCTTGTTTGCCTGTCGAAACCAACAGCTTATGGGTTGCGTCCGGCGATGTCGATCGAAGAAGCACGATTCTGGTGCGCGCCGTCCTACAGCTTTCCGGATTGTCAGGCCGCGTCAGTTTGTGCCCGGAGACCGGTCAGGCCTCGTGTACCGCAATACGCGTATCGCCGAGCAGCACGACCTGGCCCGCGCGGATCTTGCAGGTTTTACGCGTCTCGACCCGGCCGTCGACGGTGACTGCGCCGTCGGCAACCATCATTTTTGCGGAGCCGCCGCTGTCCGCGAGACCCGTTATCTTCAGGAGATTGTGCAGTTCGACGTAGTCGCCGGTGAGCGTGAAATCGAGGTTGGGCATGGCGTTTGCGCCTCCAGGCAAAGGGTTCGCATCATAAGCCACAAGCTTGCCCTGAATGAAGCTCGCGGTGTATGCCGGCCTCGGCCGGACTAAGGTACGCAGTTGTTATGCGATTGTCAGAAAGTGAAACCTTCCGTAACACTGGTCGTACATCGTCGATTTCACTCGTAAAGTGGACTCATGTAGCAAAGCCTGCTGAATTTACAGCAGCGTGAAGACCGGGTGGCGTCGGTGGCAAGCAGCAGGAAAACCTCCTGCGCGAGCCGGACCCTAAACCCATACGCCCGCGTCACAACAACTTTAGAGAGGATTAGCCATGACCCAGATTCGTTCGCTTCTGATCGGTACCGCCCTGACCGCCTTTGCCGCGACTGCTGCCGTTGCGCAAACCGCACAACCCGCCGCAGGGGCGGGCGACCAGCCGCAAGCCCAGATGCAGCAAGGTACGGAGGCCGCTCAGGGCATGCAACCGGCGACTCCTGCGCCGACGCGTCTGACCGCGTCGGGCTCGACCGATCCGCTGGTGCAAAAGCGTGACGCCAACGCGAAGGCCAATGCCGAATATCGTGCGTCGAAGAAGGCGTCGAAGGCTGAAATGAACGACCAGCAGAAGGCGGCGAAGGCGCAATACAAGGAGCAGGTGCGCGACGCCAAGATCAACAAGAAGGCTGATAAGCAGGCCGCCAACAACGAAATGAAGATGAACATGGAAGGTCAGGCATCGGCTCAGACCGATGGCGCCGATGTGAAGCACTAATAGACGCCCGGTGTGCTGTCGATTGACGACGGCACATCTGGACGACTCCGCGTGACGCATCGCATAAAAAAGTTTGAGGGAGGTAATCGCATGAACATCACCAGAACCACGCAAAACAGGATTTATGCCGCGTTGATCGCGGGTTGCCTGTCGTCGGTGGCATTTGCTCAGGCGAGCGGGCCGGCTGCGGCTCCTGTCACCCATGCGGACAAGAAGGCCGCGAAGGAGCAGTCGAAGGCGGACAAGAAAGCTTCGGTCGCGCAGGCCAAGGCCGACCAGAAGAAGACCGATGCCCAGGCCGACGCCGACAAGGCGAACGCTGACGCCAATGTGAAGGACGCGAAAAAGCAGCAGTAGTTCGATGCTGCCGATCCCACAAAAATGGCCCGTTCGCTTGATGCGCGCGGGCCATTTTTTTCGTTAGCTTTTGACCCACCTGGCCGATTTTTTCGTGCTTCCGTCAGTCGAAACGCGCTCTGCACGAGCTGGCACCGCACGTCCGGCGAGCCCCAAAAAACCACACCCGATTCACACAAAAAAAGGGTCGCTTGTCGGCGGTAGTTGTATGGATATACAGTATGCGTCGCCATCCCGATTCCATCCAACACCCAAATCCACTGTGCTCTCCGTCGCCGAATCGCCTCCGCCGTCCCCATCGCTCGATACCGCCGCCTGGCTGGCGAAGCTGAACGTTGCGCAACGCGAAGCCGTCGAGTATGGCGCCGATACGCCCAACGCTCCACCCGGCGCGTTGCTCGTCATCGCGGGAGCGGGCTCCGGCAAAACCAATACGCTGGCGCATCGGGTCGCGAATCTGGTGGTGAAGGGCGCCGATCCGCGCCGCATCCTGTTGCTGACGTTTTCGCGCCGCGCCGCTCTGGAGATGACCCGCCGCGTCACGCGTATTGCCGGTGCGGCGCTCGGTACGCGGGCCGCGCTCGCGCAGGGGCTCACCTGGTCGGGCACGTTTCACAGCGTCGGCGCGCGCCTGCTGCGCGAATACGCCGAATTGATCGGCCTTGCACCGGCTTTTACGATCAACGACCGCGAGGATTCCGCGGATCTGATGAATCTGGTGCGCCATGAACTCGGTTTGTCCGCGAAAGAGCGGCGTTTTCCGGCCAAGGGCACGTGCTTCGCGATTTATTCGCGCGTCGTCAATACGGGTGCGTCGCTTAGTCATGTGCTCGAAAACGCGTTCCCGTGGTGCCGCGAGTGGGAAGCCGATTTGCGCATGCTGTTCGCGGCTTATGTCGACGCCAAGCAGAAACAGAGCGTGCTCGATTACGACGATCTGCTGCTGTACTGGTCGCACATGGCCGCCGAGCCCACCATTGCCGCTGATCTGTCGGCGCGCTTCGATCACGTGATGGTCGACGAGTATCAGGACACCAATCGCCTGCAGGCGTCGATCCTGCTCGCACTGAAGCCGGACGGGCGCGGCTTGACCGTGGTGGGCGACGATGCCCAGTCCATCTATTCGTTTCGCGGCGCCACGGTTCGCAACATTCTCGATTTCCCCGCGCATTTCGATCCGCCCGCCAAGCAGATCACGCTCGAGCGCAACTACCGGTCAACCGAACCGATTCTGGCCGCGTCCAACGCGGTGATCGAACTGGCCAGTGAGCGCTACACGAAGAATCTCCGGAGCGACAAGGCATCCGCGCAGCGCCCGCGACTCGTCACGGTCGCCGACGAAGCCGATCAGGCGCGCTACATCGTCGAGCAGGTGCTCGAAGCGCGCGAGCAGGGCATGAAACTCAAGTCGCAGGCGGTGCTGTTCCGTACCGCGCAGCACAGCGCAACGCTGGAGATCGAGCTGACCCGGCGCAACATTCCGTTCGTCAAATTCGGCGGCCTCAAATTTCTCGATTCGGTGCATGTCAAGGACGTGCTGGCCGTATTGCGCTGGGCGGAAAATCCGCGCGACCGTGTTGCGGGTTTTCGCGTCGTGCAATTGCTGCCGGGCGTGGGGCCGGCGACCGCCGCGAAGGTGCTCGATGAAATCGTCGCGCGTGCGGGTTCCGGCAATCCCGCCGATACGGCCGGCGGCGCGCTTGCCGCTTTCGCTGCGCCGGCTCGTGCGCAGGAAGACTGGCATCCGTTTGTCAGGCTGATGTCGAGCGTGTACGGGCGGCAGACGCCGTGGCCCGCCGAGTTCGAGATGGTGCGGCGCTGGTACGAGCCGCATCTGGAGCGCAATCACGAAGACGCCGCGATCCGTCACGCGGATGTGTTGCAGATGGAAAGCATCGCGGCGACGTATCCGTCGCGCGAACGGTTTTTGACGGAGTTGACGCTCGATCCGCCCGACGCAACTAGCGGCGAATCGGGCGTGCCGCTCATCGACGAGGATTACCTGATCCTGTCCACGATCCATTCGGCAAAGGGGCAGGAATGGCGCAATGTGTTCGTGCTGAATGGCGTCGACGGCTGCATTCCGTCCGATCTCGGCACGGGCAGCGAAGAAGAAATCGACGAGGAGCGCCGTCTGCTCTACGTGGCGATGACGCGCGCCAAAGAGGATCTGCATATCGTCGTGCCGCAGCGTTTCTACGTGCATAACCAGACGCACATGGGCGACCGTCACGTTTGGGCGTCGCGCACGCGCTTCATTCCCGCGCACCTGATGCCGTTGTTCGACGCTTACGCGTGGCCGCGTGTGCCGGTGCCGAGCGCGCCGACGGCGGCGGGGCTCGCTGCGGCCGCGCAGGCGAAGATCGAGATCGCGGCGAAGCTCAGGAAGATGTGGGATTGACGAGGCCGGGAATGTGGCCGGGGGTTAGGCGAGCAGGCTGAGGCGACTCGAGAGGCAGGTACCGGCAGGCCGGCGCGAATTGGGGACTTGGGGGCTCCATGCGCCGGGGCGGCAATGTGTGCGGCTCGATTCTGCGCACGGACTGGGGACGGCCGTTTGGCACACGCAAGCGCCGATATCGGCCGGGGCGACTGCGATGCGCCGAATGCGCATGTGTCCTGCCCCCGCGACGTTGCTGCGCTTACCGCGACTGCCTTTGCTGTTGTTGCTGCGGCGCCGGTCTCGGCGGCGTGAAGAAATTGCGCAGCCATGCCGCCATCCGCGAAAACACGTCGTACGGTTCTTCGACAAAAATTTCCGGCTTGAGCAGGCGCAGATATTCCATGATCTGTTGCGCTTCCTGCTTCTGGAACGAGCCGTGCGAAATGCCCAGACGCAACAATCCGCGCAATTCGCCGAGCTTTTCGCGGGCGGTGCTGCCCACGCTCACTTCGCACGCCACCTTGGCCTCGTAGACACGCTGACGCAACGATTCCACCAGCCGCCATGCCGGGGTCTGCATGGTTTCCTCGAGTGCCTGAATGTCCTGCGCCGCGCTCTTGATCTGCGACGCGAGCGGGTCGATCAGCGTCGCGTCGCCTTCCGCTTCCTTGACGATCGCCGCCGCCCAGTCGCGACACTGCTTCGCGAGTTCCTCGGGTGTCCACTCCGAACGCGCCGCGAAACCGAAGCCGAATTCACCGGCCTGCCGCATCAGGATCGCGACGACGTCCGGGAATTCCTTGTCCAGCGTGCGTTTGGCCCACGCGTATTGGCCGCCCTGCAGCATGCGCTGAACCGCGTGTTCGGTCAGCGGCACCATGTTGTCGAGCAGTTTGGCGCGCAAGAAGTCCTCGAACGACGGCGTCGCGAACTGCGGATCGAGCTTCAGCGATACCCGCAGAAAGGCGTCGAAATCCTTGCGTAGCGACGCAAGGGTTTCGTCTTTGAGCTTGAGGGTGATTTGACCCATGTGTTATCCCGTTTGGTCCTGCCGCGCGGTCTTGTGATGCCGTCGGCCACACGCGTATGCCGGGCGGCGCGACGCCGGAAGCCGGCGCGGTTTATTCCTGCAGTTGCCGCGTGAGCAGCGGGACGTACCCGATGTCGATGCGCGGACCTCGATTGCATATCGGCGGATTCGGCGGGAACTTGAGGGAGGGCGGGCGACGGGCGGGCGGTTTAGAGGGGGATGTCGGGGCGGGCGGTAGGTTTTTATGTGGATGCTGGAGGGGGCGTCGAGGTCTACGCCTACACCGGAGCCCAAGCCACGAACCGCCACCTCCCAGCCGGACATCGCCACCCAAACTAACTTCGCGCCCTCGCATCGGAAAGCCAACGCCGCGCGTTTATTTAAGCACGACACATTGCCAGACAAAAAACACCGTCAGACCGACCGCGATCGTCAGGAGCGGCCGCCGCGTCACCGCGCTGACCACGACAGCGGCAAGCGCGCCGACCAGTTGCGGATTGCGCCAGGTCAACTCGGCGCTGGTGCCGTGCGGCGAAACCGCCATCGGCACGATGATCGCCGTCAGCACGGTAACGGGCACGAAACCGAGCGCCGTGCGTACGAGCGGCGAAAACACCAGCCGATCGCCGAGGACGAAAACAGCCGCGCGGATCACCCACGTGATAAGCGCCATACCGAGGATCAGGACGACGTAGTTCATCGCGATGCCTCCGCAGTTTTCCGCGCGCCGCGCGGCGACGAATGCGACGTGGATAACAGCACGCCGATCGCGACGCCCGCGAACACGGCGCCCAGCAGGCCGAGTTTGTACGGCCACGTCTGCCAGAAAAAAGCCAGCGTGCCGGCGGTCGCGGCCGCCGCGATATAGCGCAGCGCGACGAGTTGCGGAACGACGATCGCGATAAAGGTGGCGACCATCGCGAAATCGAGTCCGAGCGATTGCAGGCCCGGAAACGCCGCGCCGAACAGCAGCCCGCCAATGGTCCAGAGCTGCCAGTTGAGGTACATCGCCAGTCCAGCACCGAAAAAATAGTGCGGGCCGACCGTGCCGGGCTCCTTGTGCCGGTAATGTTCCCAGGCGACGGCGAAGACTTCGTCGGTGAGCAGCGCACCGAGTGCCCAGCGCCAGCGGGTCGACAGATGCGCGACGTGCGGCGCGAGCGTCGCGCTGTACAGCACGTGACGCAGATTGACGACGAGCGTGGTCGCCCAGATCACCGCAAAGCTCGCGTGACCGGCGATCAGACCGAGCGCGATGAACTGCGCCGAGCCGGCGAACACGACGAGCGACATCAGCTGTCCGTGCCAAAGGTGCAGCGGACCGGAGGCCACGAGCGTGCCGAAGATGACGCCGAATGGGGCCGCGCCGACCATCATCGGGATGATGTCCCGAGCGCCGGCGGCGAGTTCTTTCAGATGGCCCGGCTGTGCGGCCGGGCTTGCGGTGGGATGGCTCAAACTTGTCTCCTTGGTTCGAGGAGCTTAGCTGCGAGCGGGTGGGCGAGGCTTGTACGTTCTTGCGGTGGAGCGGGGCGGCAAAAAGCGCAAGCCCGCGCGAAGAATGGAAATTAGGTAAGCAGATGGCTGGAGAGCGTGGCGCGCAGAAAAGAGGGCATGCTTCGAGACCCTTGCCAAGGCCCGGATGGCCGCTATCGCACTCTTCAAGCCCCTTGCCAACGCCCCGGCGGCACCCCAAACATCCGCCGGAAATGCCGCGTGAAGTGACTCTGATCGGTGAAGCCGCTCGCGGCCGCCACATCGGTCACGGAGACGCCGGCCCGCAGCGGAGCAAGCGAGCGCTGCAAGCGCACCTGGTTACGCCACGCGTGAGGCGGCAAGCCGGTGGTCTGCGTGAAAAGACGCGCCGCGTGAAACGGCGACAAACCCGCCGCCAGCGCCATTTCGGCAAGCGTCACCGGTTCGAGAAGATCGCCTGTCAGCCGTTCCTGCATGAGCGCCACGCGCGCGTCGTCGGTAGCAACGGGCGACGGTTTGGGCTGCGTTTGCGCGTAACGGACCAGCAGCGTGGACAGCGCGTCGAGCATCGCGGTTTCGGCGGCAAGCAGATCGTCGCCCATTTCGAGCAGACGGTGAGCGTGCGCGAGCCGCTTCGCCAGATCGTCATCGCGGATCACACCCGGCGCGAACCACGGCAAAGCTTGCGGCCTGTCGCCCAGTTCGTTGGCAAGTTGCTGGATGAAGTCGACCGGCGCATAGATCACGCGATACCGCCAGCCCGCGTCCACCGCCTTCGAGCCGGTATGCAACTCACCCGGATTGATGATCGGCACTCCGCCGACTTCGGCCACATAGTCTGAGCCGCGGTACCGATAACCTTCCGCGCCGGCAGTAATCACCGGAATCGTGTACGCGTCGTGCCAATGCGGTGCGAATTCGTGATCGTGATATTCGGCGGTGAGCAGGTCCGCGCCGGGCAGAAGCGGCGTGCGCCAGTAGTGGGCGGAGTCCTGAAAACGATGGGCGGCGGTCATGGCGAAGATCGGGTGGGACCGATCAGTGTAGCGCGTCGCGCCGGCTCGCGGCGCGCTTGAGTTGCGTGCATGCGGATGCCTGGCCGCCGGGCGTCATCACTTGAGCGGGATCGTGGTGCCGGCCGGCATCGGCACCGCGCTGACGCTGTTTTTCGCACTACCGCTGACGACGCGGTCGCTATAAGTGAGATACACCAGCGTGTTGCGCTTGGTGTCGACCACGCGCACCACATGCAGCGACTTGAAAATCAGCGACATGCTGACGGAAAACACGTCGGCCTGTTTCTTCACAGGCCCGGCGAAATGAATGTCGGCGACCTGACGGCACGCGATAGAGGCTTCGGTCGGGTCCTCGGCGATGCCGAGCGTTCCCTTCACGCCGCCCGTGCGCGCACGCGACACATAGCAGGTCACGCCCTGAACCACGGGATCGTCATACGCTTCGACGACCACGCGGTCCGAACCCGTGACGCGGAAATTGGTATTGACGCTGCCGACTTCTTCACTGTGGGCCAAAGGCAACAGAAGTGCGGTGGCGGCAGCAAGCACGATGCGCGACAAAGTCGATTTCATGAGGTGGCCGGATATGAGCGCGAGGGTTGGGCGCAAATCGGATGCGAGTCGGGTCGAGTCGAGTGCGAAATTTGCGCCGGGAAGTTGCCATCGTATAACGGCGTGCGCATGAGGGGGCTGGCGTTACCGCGACAGGATGTACATAGTCACGCTTTTCCGAAGCAACTGCGTAAGCGCGTAACAACTTTCGCGTGGACCCGAATCGCGATCCAAAGTCGGTCGCAGGGTGGTGCAGCAAATCTGCGGGCAAAAACAAAAAGGCCCGCACGAATGCGGGCCTTTTAAAATTTTGGCTCCTCGACCTGGGCTCGAACCAGGGACCTACGGATTAACAGTCCGGCGCTCTACCGACTGAGCTATCGAGGAACAGCAGTACAACTTGATCTACATTAAAAAGCCCGTCTTGGTTAACGGGCCTTTGCAATTCTTGGCTCCTCGACCTGGGCTCGAACCAGGGACCTACGGATTAACAGTCCGGCGCTCTACCGACTGAGCTATCGAGGAACAGAACAACAACAGCAGAGAAGCGAAATTGTAGGGGCAGCTTTTGCGCCTGTCAATACCCTGTGTTCATCTCGTTTAAATTTGAATCTTGCAGGGTCTTGACCAGCTAGTGGCCGGCTACGAAGCTCAGCGCGCGAGCAGTTCCAGCTTGTCCTTCACGTCCTTGAATTCTTCGGCTTCCGGCAGCGGCGGTTTGGTCTTGGTGATGCTCGGCCAGTTCTTCGCCAGATCGGCATTCAGCTCGATGAAGTTCTGCTGGTCGCCCGGCACGTCTTCTTCGGCATAAATGGCGTTCACCGGACACTCGGCCACGCACACGGCGCAGTCGATGCATTCATCGGGGTCGATCGCGAGGAAGTTGGGACCTTCGCGAAAGCAGTCCACCGGGCACACATCGACACAGTCGGTATAGCGGCACTTGATGCAGCTTTCGGTCACAACGTGAGTCATTCAGGCAGCTCCTGCATGCAGAATCAGGGGAGGCGAAAACGCCAAAAGCGCTATTGTAACGTAACGTCAAGAGGCGCATATAGCATCGGGCTACGCCTTTTATATGTTTTCGTGATTAGTTTATAGCCTTGGCGCGACGGGCTTTTTCGAGGTAAGCGGTGCGGCAGCCCGCCGCCGCGCAGAAGTCAAGCGCATTCGGGTAACATGCGTCAATTCGGCGCGCACGGGGCGTGCCGCAAGCGCATGGGTTGAGTCAGGCCTTCCGTTTTCAAGCGGTCAGTTCGCACCATCATGATTATTACTTCGCTGCTCGATACCGATCTGTACAAGTTCACGATGATGCAAGTGGTGTTGCATCATTTTCCCGCCGCGAATGTGGAGTACCGCTTCCGCTGCCGCACACCGAATGTCGATCTCGTACCGTATATCGGCGAGATTCGCGATGAAGTGCGCAAGCTCTGCGAGCTGCGCTTCACCGACGACGAGCTCGACTATTTGCGGCGCATGCGCTTCATCAAGGGCGACTTCATCGAATTTCTCGCGCTGTTTCATCTGAGCGAGAAATACATTTCGATTGAAGCGTCGCCGAAGGGCAATGGCGAAATCGACATCGAAATCAAAGGGCCGTGGCTGCATACGATCCTGTTCGAAATTCCGATGCTCGCGATCGTCAACGAGGTCTATTTCCGTAACACGCAGCAAAAGCCCGACTACAGCGAAGGGCGCGGCCGTCTGGTCGAGAAGATCAAGCTGCTGGGCGCGCGTCCGGAATTCGCCGACTGCAAGATTGCCGATTACGGCACACGCCGCCGCTTCTCGAAGCAATGGCACGAGGAAGTGACGCTCACATTGAAAGACGGCCTGGGCGAGCAGTTCGCGGGCACCAGCAACGTCTTTTACGCGATGAAGCACAACCTCACGCCGCTCGGCACGATGGCGCACGAATACCTGCAGGCATGTCAGGCGCTCGGTCCGCGTTTGCGCGACTCGCAAACCTTCGGCTTCGAAATGTGGGCGAAGGAATATCGCGGCGACCTCGGTATTGCGCTCTCCGACGTGTACGGCATGCAGGCGTTCCTGCGCGACTTCGACATGTACTTCTGCAAGCTGTTCGACGGCGCGCGTCACGACTCGGGCGACCCGTTCGATTGGGGTGAGCGCCTGCTCAAGCACTACGAGGCGAACCGCTGCGACCCGCGCACGAAGATCCTTGTGTTCTCCGACGCGCTCGACATTCCGAAGGTCCTGCAACTCTACGAACGTTTCCGCGGACGCTGCAAGCTGGCATTCGGCGTGGGCACGAATCTGACTAACGACCTCGGCTATAACCCGCTGCAGATCGTCATCAAGATGGTCCGCTGCAATGGTCAGCCGGTGGCCAAGCTGTCGGATTCGCCGGGCAAGAACATGTGCGAGGACAAGGCCTATCTCGCGTATTTGCGGCAGGTGTTCGGCATTGCCCAGCCTGAAGAGGACGTTGCGAAGTAACGTCGCTTCACGCTTGCTTCAAACTGTTTTACCCATGCTTCGAGTCGCGCGGTGACCAGTTTCACCGCGCGTCGAATGCAGCGCAACAGGCCGTTCGGCCAGGGTGTTCGCGCGAAGGGCGGCCGGTATAATCCTCGTTACATCGCACGGCTGTGACACGAGGATTTCGCATATGGACACATCGATTGCCCGCCGCAACATCCTGGCGCGCATCCGCGCAGCGCAAGGGCGTGAGCCGGAGCCGTCAGCTTCCGAACGCGAAGCCGCAGCGGACTATCTGGCGCGTCATCCCGCAGGTCCCCGGCCGGAGATGCCCGGCGATCTGGTCGCACGTTTCATCGAAGAAGCGCAGAAGATGGCTACCACGGTCGAGTCTGTCCAGACCTTGGCCGACGTTCCAGCCGCCGCACATCGCTACCTCACACAACTTGCTTTGCCGCTGCAGGCTATCGCGTGGCAAACGCTTCAAGATCTGCAATGGGCCGAAGCGGGCCTGAGCGTCGAATTCCGCAAACCGAAAGACGGCGATGTAGTCGGTCTCACCGGCTGCTTCTGTGCGACTGCCGAGACCGGCACGCTCGTGCTGCTGTCGGGGCCGCAGACTTATGCATCGGCCGGACTGCTGCCGGAAACGCACATTGCCATCGTGCCTGCTTCGCGCATTGTCGCGGGCCATGAAGAGGCGTTTGGCCTGATCCGCAAAGAGCGCGGCGAGTTGCCCCGTGCCGTCAATTTCGTCTCCGGGCCGTCGCGCACGGGCGATATCGAACAGACCATCGTGCTGGGCGCGCACGGCCCTTATCGGGTACATGCCATCGTCGTACAGGATGCTTGAAGCGCGACTGCAGCAGGGCTTCGGCGCGCGCGCGGTCGGGGTTGCCCGCAACGCCTTTAACGCCCGCGAGCCAGGGAATCTGAAGGGGCTGGCAGGGTCGGCCGCCATCTTGCTCGCTGCTGTATTGATGCTGGCGGGATGGTCTGAACCAGCCTCTGCCGCCACGCTCGACGGCGCAAAGCTCTCGGCGCTCTGGGGCTTGCCCTTTGCGGGCGTGCTGCTTTCCATCGCGCTATTTCCGCTCGTCGCGCCAGCATTCTGGCATCACCATTTCGGCAAGATTGCCGCTGCGTGGGCGCTCATTTTCCTCGTTCCGTTCGCACTGCAGTTTGGCGCTGGCGCGGCTTTCGGCTCGCTGGTGCACGCCATGCTCGACGAGTACGTGCCGTTCATCGTTTTGCTGACCGCGCTTTACACGGTGGCGGGCGGCATCTGCGTGCGCGGCAATCTGCACGGCTCGCCGCGCCTGAACACGGCGATACTCGCGCTGGGCACGCTGCTCGCAAGTGTCATGGGCACGACCGGCGCGGCCATGCTGCTGATCCGTCCGCTGCTGCGCGCGAACGATAACCGGCGGCATGTGGTTCACGTCGTCGTGTTCTTCATTTTTCTCGCGGCGAACGTCGGCGGCTCGTTGTCGCCGTTGGGCGACCCGCCGCTGTTCCTGGGCTTTCTCGAAGGCGTCAACTTCTTCTGGACCACGACGCATCTCGCGCTGCCGATGCTGTTCGTCAGCGGTGTGCTGTTGGCCGGCTTCTATGCGCTCGACTCGTACTACTTTCATCGGCGGGAAGAGGAACACTCGCGTTTTGTCGATCCGACACCTGACGGCTTGCCGTTCGGTATCGACGGCAAGATCAATTTTCTGTTGCTCGCCGTCGTGATCGGACTCGTGCTGATGAGCGGTTTGTGGCGCCCGCAGGTCACGTTCGACGTGTTCGGCACACACGTGGCATTGCAGAACGCGGTGCGTGATGTCACGCTAGCCGGCGTCACTTTGCTGTCGCTCGCGTTGACTCCGCGTGCGGCTCGCGCGGGCAACGACTTCAACTGGGCGCCAATCGAAGAGGTGGCCAAACTGTTCGCAGGCATCTTCGTGACGATCGTGCCGGTCATCACGATTCTGCGTGCAGGCGAGGCGGGCGGATTCGCGGGCCTTGTCCATCTGGTCAACGACCCGTCCGGCCAGCCGTACGACATCCGCTATTTCTGGGCGACCGGCCTGCTGTCTTCGTTTCTCGACAATGCTCCTACCTACCTCGTGTTCTTCAACCTGGCCGGCGGCGACGCGTCGACGCTGATGACCACGGGCGCCACCACGCTCGCCGCGATTTCCGCGGGTGCCGTGTTCATGGGCGCGAACACCTACATCGGCAACGCACCAAACTTCATGGTTAAGTCCATCGCGCAATCGCGCGGCGTGCGCATGCCGAGTTTTTTCGCCTACATGGGTTGGTCCGGTGCGATATTGCTGCCGCTTTTTATCGTCACCGGATGGCTCTTTTTTTGATGCCGCGATAATTCCGCTCGAAGCGCTATATGGAGAATTGAAATGCAGAAAATCCTCGTCGCCCGTTCGATCTTTCCCGATGTGATCGAGCGGCTCAAGCAGCATTTCGAGGTCGACTGGAATCAGGGCGACGTTTTGCCCGCCGACGAACTGAAGCGCGGTCTCGCGGATAAAGACGGCGCGCTGACCGCGGGCGAACCGATCGACGCCGCCGTTCTCGCTGCGGCCCCGCGCCTGCGCGTGGTGTCGAATATGGCAGTGGGCTACAACAACTTCGACATGGCTGCGTTTAACGCCGCGAACGTGCTTGGCACCAATACGCCGGATGTGCTGAACGAATCGACCGCCGACTTCGGCTGGGCGCTGATGATGGCGACGGCTCGCCGTATCGCCGAATCGGAGCACTGGCTGCGCGCGGGCAAATGGCAGAAGTGGACGTACGACGGTTTTCTCGGCAGCGACCTGTACGGCTCGACGCTCGGCGTGATCGGCATGGGCCGGATCGGTCAGGCGCTTGCGCGTCGGGCAAAGGGCTTCAACATGCAGGTGATCTATCACAACCGTTCGCGCGTAGCGCCGGAGATCGAAGCCGGGTTGAACGCGACCTACGTATCGAAAGAAGATTTGTTGCGGCGTGCCGATCATGTCGTGCTGGTCTTGCCGTACTCGAAGGAAAGCCATCACACGATCGGCGCGGCTGAACTAGCGCAGATGAAGCCGACCGCGACGCTCACGAACATCGCGCGCGGCGGTATCGTCGACGATGCGGCGCTCGTCGAAGCGCTTCGATCCAAACAGATCGCGGCGGCCGGTCTGGATGTATTCGAAGGTGAGCCGAATCTGAATCCTGATCTTCTGACAGTGCCCAACATCGTGCTGACGCCACACATTGCCAGCGCAACCGAAAGCACGCGTCGCGCAATGGCGAATCTCGCCGCAGATAATCTGATTGCCGCGTTGGGTGAAGGTCCGCGCGCGGGTCGTCCGCCGAATCCGATCAACCCTGACGTTATCGGCAAGGCGCGTTCATGACCATGGTTCTGGTGGCCGCCGTCGCGGTACTGGCGGTCGCGCTGATAATCGCGCTGGCGTTGCTGATGCGCGCTCCCAAACGCGCTGACGAAGAGGAGCAGTTCGAGCTGCTGCATCAGCGTATCGACGTCGCCGCCGATACGCAGGCCCATGCTTATGAGCGGCTTGAACGGCAACTGCGTAACGACATCACCGAAGCGGCGCGCGTGTCGCGTACCGAGCAGAGCAGCGGTTTCGCGCACTTTCAGCAGACGCTGGCGGCGCAATTCAGCAGCATGACGACGGTGCAGGGCGGCAAGATCGATGGATTCGCGCAGCAACTCGACGCGGTGCGTCAGAGTTTGCAGGTCCAGGCGCAACAGGCACGTGACGAACAGGGGCGCTCGCTGAAGCATTTCGGCGACACGTTGAGCCTGCAACTCGGCCAGTTGACCGAGGCGAACGACCGGCGCTTTGCCGAAGTCCGCGCGACCATCGAGGCGCGGCTGAAGGACATCGAAGCAAACAACTCGGTCAAGCTCGAGGAGATGCGGCGTACCGTCGACGAAAAACTGCACGCCACGCTTGAACAGCGTTTGGGCGAGTCGTTCAAGCTGGTGTCCGACCGGCTGGAGCAGGTGCATCGCGGTCTGGGTGAGATGCAGACCCTCGCGGCGGGGGTCGGCGATCTGAAGAAAGTGCTCACCAATGTCAAAACGCGCGGCACGTGGGGCGAGGTGCAACTTGAGGCGTTGCTGGAACAGTTGCTCACCGCCGATCAATACGCAAAAAACGTGGCGACGGTGCCGAAGAGCGCGGACCGCGTCGAGTTCGCGATCAAATTGCCGGGACGCGCGGAGCAGGGCGGCGTGAATACGCCGGTCTGGTTGCCGATCGACGCCAAGTTTCCGCGCGAGGACTATGAGCGTCTGATCGAAGCGCAGGAGCGCGCCGATCCGGTCGCGGTGGAAGAAGCATCGCGCGCGCTCGAAGCGCGAATCCGCGCCGAAGCGCGCACGATCGCGGAGAAGTACGTGTCGCCGCCGCACACCACCGATTTCGCGCTGCTGTTCCTGCCTACCGAGGGGTTGTACGCTGAAGTGTTGCGCCGGCCGGGTCTGAGCGACATGCTGCAACGCGACTACCGCGTGACGATTGCCGGACCGACCACGCTGACCGCGCTGCTCAACAGTTTGCAGATGGGTTTCCGCACGCTCGCCATCGAACAACGGTCGAGCGAGGTGTGGCAGGTGCTGGGCGCGGTGAAGACGGAGTTCGGCAAATTCGGCGACGTGCTCGCGAAAACCAAGGCGCAACTGGAAACGGTCACGCGTTCGATCGAAGCAGCGGAAACGCGTACCCGCGTGATGACCCGCAAGCTGCGCGACGTCGAGGCATTGCCGGGTGATGAGGCGAGCGGGTTGATCGGCGATGCGCTGTCGGGGGTGGACCCAGAGGAGCAGTAAGGCTGGGCCTTATAGCCTGGCCAAAGGCAAACTCACTCGCCCGCAGCCAGCTTATCGAGCGCGTCGCCCGTGACGCGCACCACGCGCCAGTCCGGCAACACGGTGGCGCCCATCTTTTTATAGAAATCGATGGCCGGCTGGTTCCAGTCCAGTACGGTCCATTCGAATCGGCCGCATTGCCGTTCCACCGCGAGAGCCGCGAGTCGTTGCAGGAAAGCGCTGCCCAAACCGCTGCCACGTTGCGAAGGTTGGACGTAGACGTCTTCGAGATACAAGCCGCGCTTGCCGACGAAGCTCGAATAATTGTGGAAGAACAGCGCGTAGCCGACGAGCCGTCCTTCGTTTTCCGCGACCAGCGCTTCGATCGACGGGCGCGAGCCGAACAGCGCGTCGCGCAGACCGTCTTCGGTCGCGGCAAAGACGTGCGTGAGGTTCTCGAATTCCGCCAGTTCGTAGGTCAGCGCGAAGATGGCGCTGGTGTCCTCAGGCGCGGCGGCGCGGATCGTCGCGAGCATTTACGCCTCTTCGGGGGCGTCGGTCAGGTGAATCTCGATGCCGCCAAAGCGCGATGCCACCCAGTTGTACGCGTGGCAGGCGATCCACAGCAGCACGAAGCCGAGAATCGCGTTCAGCAGCAGTGCGCTGAATACCGTGCTCAATTCCACCGACCCATAACGAATAAATGCAACCAGCACGCCCAGCAGCACGATCGGCACCGAGAACGTCAGGTACACCAGGATAAGTGCTTTGGCCGTCTGTCCTGGTGCAATAAACGAAATCTGTTTTTTCATGTGAGTCAAACCCGTGTGTCGTGGTCGTGGTGTTAATAGGTGTTGCGGGTAATGCGGGTGAAGCTGGGGGGTGCTTCCAATGCTGCTATGTTGCGCGACGCGCCGTGTGCGGCCCGCTCAGATAAGCCCGTCGAACAGCATGATATCGACACGCTCACCTTCGGCAATCTCGCCTTCGTCGTGCCCGAGCACGATAAAGCAATTGGCTTCGCTCATCGAACTCAAGACCCCCGAGCTTTGCGATCCGGTGGGCGTGACGTGCCAAATGCCTTGCTCGTCCTGTTCGGCGACGCCGCGCTGGAACTCGGTGCGTCCGACGCGTTTGCGGATCGCCTGACGGCTTTTAGCGTGGATGACCGGCAGCGGTTGCGGTGTTGCGCCGGACATCAGCAGCAATGCTTCGCGCACGATCTGATAGAACGTCACCATCACGGCGACCGGATTGCCGGGCAAGCCGAAGAATAGCGCAGGCAGTCCGACGCCTGGCCGCTCGCCGGACCAGATGCGGCCGAACGCGAGCGGACGGCCTGGCCGCATGGCCATGCTCCAGAACGCGACGTCGCCGAAGGTTCGCAGCAGTTGTCTGGTGAAATCCGCTTCGCCGACCGACACGCCGCCCGAGGTCAGCACCACGTCGGCGCTGGCTGCGGCACTGCGCAACGCGGCTTCGAGCGCGGCGGGTTCGTCACGCACCACGCCGAGGTCGAGCGTGTCGACGTTCAGCCGACGCAGCATCGCAAACAGCGTGTAGCGGTTACTGTCGTACACCGAGCCGGGATCGAGTGGTTCGCCGAGCGAGCGCAATTCGTCGCCGGTCGAAAAAAACGCGACGCGCAAACGCCGCCGCACGCTAACTTCGCCGATGCCGAGCGACGCCAGCAAGCCGAGGTCCGACGCGCGCATGATGCGGCCAGCCCGCAACGCGACCTGGCCGCGGGCCAGATCTTCACCGGCCAGGCGCCGGTTCGCACCCGCCGCGACCGCGTTGGCGGCGAAGCGGATCGACGTGGCGTCGGCGTTGCGTTCGACCAGTTCTTGTGGCACTACCGTGTCGCAATCGGCCGGCATGCAAGCGCCGGTCATCACGCGGACGCATTGATTGACGTCGATGCCGCCTTCGAACGGATGCCCGGCCAGCGCCTTGCCGACAATCGTCAGCTGGACCGCGGGCTCATCCGCAGAATTGCCCGTTGCCAATGCTGCGCGTTTGAACGCATAGCCGTCCATCGCGGAATTGTCGTGCGACGGCACGTTGATCGGCGAAACGATATCGGTTGCGAGCACGCGGTCGAGCGCGTCGCGCAACGGCACGCGCTCGACGGCTGTGACCGGCGAAACCCACTGACGAACAATCGCCTGAGCGGCCGAAACGGGTAGCGCATGAGGATCGTACTGCGCGATGCAGCGGGAAAATTCGATAAGCGTGGTCATGAAGAGCGGGACGGCGCAACCGGAGGCGGGAGTAGCAATTGCCGTATGGCCGAAGCGGGATTGTCTACCGGGGCCTCAATCACGTTCGAGGTCGGCGAGTTCTTGTAGCGAATTGATATTGTAAAACGCGCGCTCGTCGCCAAAGACGACTTCCACCGCCCTGTGGCGTGCGTACCACGCGCGAACCTTACGCTCTCCGGCGTCCAGAAACGCGGCGAGGTCGTCGGCGAGGGTGGTGCGCAGCAGCGCAAATACGGGATGCAGCGACTTCTGGCCCTCTCCGTCGACGGTCGTGACGGTCGCGATATCGGCTTGGGCCGAGTCCATTGCCAGAGCGAGGCGGGCGGCGAGGTCGGCGGGCAGCCACGGGGAATCGCAAGGGGCGCTCAGCACGTACGTGGTGCCGGCCGCGCGCAGCCCGGCGAGCAGGCCGGCCAGCGGGCCGGGAAAACCGGGCAGCGTATCGGCGACGACGGTGGCGCCGAACGGCGCACCAAGTGCAGCGTAAGTATCGGGATGGCGATTGGCGCTGATCAGCAGCGCGCCGGTTTGCGGCGCGAGGCGCTTCAAAACGTGCGCGGCAAGCGGCTCGCCATGCAGCAGTTGAAGTCCTTTGTCGACGCCGCCCATCCGCATGCCGCGCCCACCGGCCAACAGCAGGCCGGTGATTTGTGCGTGGGACGTTTCCATGCGGTGATCGCCCAGATTAGCCGCCGATGTACGACATTTCAACGCGGCGGCCCGCCTGTTCGCGCGCTTGCGCAGCCTGGCTGCCGCGCAACTGCGAATAGCGGTCGCTGCGGCCCTGCCAGATTTCGGCGACGGCGGTGGCGATCTCGGCATCGCTCGCACCACTGCGCAGCAACGCGCGCAAATCGTGACCGGACGACGCGAACAGACATAGGTACAGCTTTCCTTCGGTCGACAGACGGGCACGCGTGCAATCGCCGCAAAACGCACGGGTGACGCTCGAGATCACGCCGATCTCGCCACCGCCGTCCACGTAGCCCCAGCGCTGGGCGGTCTCGGCGGGACTATGCGCGTCGAGCGGAGCGAGCGGGAAATGCTGTGCGATTCGCGTGATCACGTCGGCGGACGGCAGCACTTCGGTCATGTTCCAGCCGTTCGACGTGCCCACGTCCATATATTCGATGAAGCGCAGCACCGCGCCCGAGCCTTTGAAATGGCTCGCCATCGGCACGATTTCGCTGTCGTTGGTGCCGCGTTTCACCACCATGTTGACCTTGACGGGCGCGAGTCCCACCGCCTGCGCCGCGGCAATACCGTCGAGCACATCGGCAACCGAGAAGTCGGCGTCGTTCATCCGGCGAAACAGGGTGTCGTCGAGCGCGTCGAGGCTTACCGTGACGCGGGTCAGGCCGGCGTCTTTCAGACTGCGCGCCTTGCGCTCCAGCAGCGAGCCGTTGGTGGTCAGCGTCAGATCGAGCGGGCGGCCGGTTGGCGTGGTCAGTTGCGCGAGCCGCTCGATCAGAAACTCCAGATTCTTGCGCAGCAGCGGTTCGCCACCCGTCAGCCGGATTTTTTCGACGCCATGCGCGACGAAGAGTCGCGCCAGTCGCTCGATTTCCTCGAAGCTGAGCAGGGCGCTATGCGGCAGGAACGCGTAATCCTTGTCGAACACCGCGCGCGGCATGCAATAAACACAGCGGAAGTTGCAGCGGTCCGTTACCGAAATACGCAGATCACGCAGCGGACGCGACAGCGTGTCATGCAATACGCCGCTAGGCGTTTGCACTGGGCCGGAGATGACCGGCGCCGCGCTGAAATCGGCAACTGGGATGATGCGTCGGGACATGGATTGCTTCGCTTGGTGCTTGCTCTGATGCTTGAATAGAAAGCCAATTATTCATTCTATCGGAAATGCTTCCGATGACAGGCGGGCTTCCGGGCGCGTCGGGTATACGGGGATGGGCATATCCGGGCGCGTTTGGGATTTCGCTCTGCGTCCATCTTCACGCTCATAAAAGCAAAAAAGCCCGCCTATGAGGGCGGGCTTTTTGACTAAGGCAGAGCAGCTTACTGCGGATGCTTGCCCGTTTCGACTTGCTGCATCGGTGCGTTGTCGACCGGCGGCAGCGACTTGCGCTCACGAACCACACGGGCCGGCTTGACGGTCTGTGCAGCTACATCCTGCGCGGCGCGGAGCTTGTCGGCGTCGGTATTCACCCAGACGAGGCCGGCCTGTTCGAGCACGGGCTTCAGGGCTTCAGCCGACACGCTGGCTGCGCGGGGCGCCTGCGTTGCCTGCGGCGGTGCGGCGACAGGCGCCGGCTCGACCACTGCCGGTTCTGCTACCGGAGCAACCGCGACGACTGCAGCCGGTTCTGCTGCTGCGACCGGTTGCGCTTCGACGATCTCGGCTTGCGGCGCCGGCGCAACTGCCGGTGCTTCGACCACGGCGGCCGGAGCCGGTGCAGCCTGCGCTGCGACTACCGGCGCCGGTGCGGCTTGCGCCTCGACAGCCGGGGCCACGACGGGCGCCTGAACCGGAGCTTCGACACGCGCGACCGGTTCGACCAGCGAAACCGCTTCGCTAGCGGTCGGAGCGGCTTGCGCAGCTTCGACCGGCGCGGCGGCTTGTGCCACCGGCTCAACTGCTACCGGCGAAACTGCCACCGGCTCAACTGCAGCCGGAGCCTGTTCGACCGGCACCACGGTTTCCGACTTCGCAGCCTTCTCGACAGCCAGAGCCGGCGTTTCGGCCGACGCGTGCAGTTCGGTCACCACGGCGGTTTCGGTCGCGACAGCGGCAACCACCACTTCCACCGGCGTGACTTCCTGCGCCTTATCGTTCGATTCGACGACATCGGCCTTGTGCTCGACCGGCTGATGAGCCGCGCGCACCGGTGCTTCATCGCTGACGTTCGACGAGTCGCCTTCGGCTTCCGCAACGTCCGCTGCGAGGTTGCCGTTCACGTCCTCTTCACGCTCACGACGACCACCACGACGGCCGCGACGGCGACGACGACGCTCTTCACCCTCACGCGCCACGGCTTCCTGATCGACTGGAGCACCGTTTTCGCCGAGTGCGGCCTGATTGCGGGCCAGTTCTTCCGCTTGCGCGTCGGTTTGCGTCAGTGCGTCAGTGGTTTCGGCTTGCGGCTTGCGACGCTCGCCACGTTCAGCACGTTCGCCACGCTCACGACGCTCGCCGCGTTCCTGACGTTCGCCACGTTCAGCGCGCTGTGCTGCGCCTTCCGCGGTTTCCGTGCGATCGTTACCACGAGTGTCGCGGTCACGGTTTTCGCGGCCTTCGCGCGGCTCACGAGCCTCGCGCGGTTCACGGCCTTCACGGGCCTCGCGCGGTTCGCGTTGCTCGCGTGCTTCACGCGGCTCACGGTTGCCACGCGGCTCGCGTGCTTCGCGCGGTTCACGGCCTTCGCGTGCCTCACGGCCCTCACGCGGTTCGCGTTCCTGACGTTGCGACGGTTGCTGACCTTGAGCCTGACGACCACCGGTCGCGCCTTCGGTACGGCCTGCCGCATCGCGGCCGGCTGTGCCGCTACGGCGATTGCGGTTGCGGTCGCCGCCGCGTTCGCCGGTGCGCTCACCGCGTTCCGTGCGCTCGCCGCGTTGCGGACGCGCCTGCTTTTCGGTCGTAGCCGGTGCGACAGGAGCGGGAGCCGCCGACTGCACGCCAAACAGGTTCTTCAGCCAGCCGATGAAGCCACCGGTAGCCGGAGCCACCGCGACCGGAGCCGGGGTTGCTGCCGGACGAACCGGCGCGCTCGGTGCCGGCTTCTCAGGCGTGATGCCCTTGACCGCCGCTTCCTGCTTCGGCTTCACTTCTTCGGTGCGCTTGCTGTAACCCGTTTCCGATTCCAGTTCGCGTGCCGCTTCTTCGGCCATCTTCCACGACGCGCGCGGATCGTCGAGGCGTGCATCGTCGTGACGCAGGCGCTCGAGCTTGTAATGCGGCGTGTCGAGATGCTTGTTCGGAATCAGGACGACATTGACCTTGAAACGCGACTCGATCTTGTTGATTTCGGCGCGCTTTTCGTTCAACAGGAAGGCGGTCACTTCGACCGGCACCTGGCAATGGATCGCCGCGGTGTTTTCCTTCATCGCTTCTTCCTGAATGATCCGCAGCACTTGCAGCGCGGACGATTCGGTATCGCGGATATGACCCGTGCCGTTACAGCGCGGGCAGGTCACGTGGCTGCCTTCCGACAGCGCCGGACGCAGACGTTGACGCGACAGTTCCATCAGGCCGAAACGCGAAATCTTGCCCATCTGGACGCGCGCCCGGTCGTGCTTGAGCGCGTCTTTCAGGCGCTGCTCAACTTCACGCTGGCTCTTGGCCGACTCCATGTCGATGAAGTCGATCACGATCAGGCCGCCGAGGTCGCGCAGACGCAACTGGCGAGCGACTTCGTCGGCGGCTTCGAGGTTGGTGCGTGCAGCCGTTTCCTCGATGTCGGCGCCCTTGGTGGCGCGTGCCGAGTTCACGTCGATCGCGACCAGCGCTTCGGTGTGGTCGATCACGATTGCGCCGCCCGACGGCAGCGGAACCGTGCGCGAGTACGCCGTTTCGATCTGGTGTTCGATCTGGAAGCGCGAGAAGAGCGGCACGTCGTCGTGATACCGCTTCACCTTGCTGACATTATCCGGCATCACGATATCCATGAAGGCGCGGGCCTGGTCATGGATTTCGGTGGTGTCGATCAGGATTTCGCCGATGTCCGGCTGGAAATAGTCGCGGATCGCGCGGATCACGAGGCTCGACTCGAGATAAATCAACATCGGCTGACCGTTCGAGCCGCTTTGCGACGCGGCTTCGATCGCGCGCCACAGTTGCATCAGGTAGTTCAGGTCCCACTGCAGCTCTTCGGCGCTGCGGCCAATGCCGGCCGTGCGCGCGATGATGCTCATGCCTTCCGGCAATTGCAGTTGCGCCATGGTTTCGCGCAGTTCCTGACGGTCGTCGCCTTCGATACGGCGCGACACGCCGCCGCCACGCGGGTTATTCGGCATCAGAACCAGATACCGGCCGGCGAGCGAGATGAATGTGGTGAGAGCCGCGCCCTTGTTGCCGCGTTCTTCCTTTTCGACCTGGACGATCAGTTCCTGACCTTCTTTCAGGGCGTCCTGGATGCGGGCGGAGCGCATGTCGACGCCGTCGCGGAAATACTGACGGGCGACTTCCTTGAACGGCAGAAAACCGTGACGGTCTTCGCCGTAGTTGACGAAGCACGCTTCGAGCGACGGCTCGATGCGGGTGATGATGCCTTTGTAAATATTGCCTTTGCGCTGTTCGCGCCCGGCGGTTTCGATGTCGATATCGATGAGTTTTTGCCCATCGACGATGGCGACGCGCAGTTCTTCCTGCTGCGTCGCGTTGAACAACATTCGTTTCATTGAACGGCTCCAGAGCGGCTTAGCCTGCCTCCGGCTGCGCGGTTGTCAGTCGCGAGAGCCATGAGGGCAGCGGCATGCCGCGCCTTATTGTGTTTTCACAAGCACGCTGGAGCGGGAAAAATGGCGGGAGAATTGCCTGAGAGGGCCCGGCCCCATTAAAAAATGGGCGCGAGGCCGCAGGGCACATGCGAACACGGCTTCAAATAATGACCCGACACGCCGCGGGTTCTGCCAGCAGACCTTCATAAGCCTTCGTCCACTCGCGCCGGTGCGCCAACTGGGCGCGTGACCGGAGGGTCGGAGGCTGCGGTCATGCCGCAGCGGGAAGTTCGCGCAGGCGGCGCGTCTTTTCCTGCTGGGGGTGTCTCGCCTCATTTTGACGTCGCCATGTCTTGTACTTTCTACAAGACGCCTCGGGCGCACGCCGTATTTTCGCAACTCGCAGCTTCTACAACTTGGCGTCATACCGCCGGATACCGAAGCTGAAAGTTAAATTCTTTTTGACCAAAATTCCGTTACCGTCGAAGCTGACCTTGACCGAACGCGCCTGTGGGCGCCGTCCCTGCCGGGCACTGACTTCGTGCGTGCAACTTGTTGCATCTCATTTGAGGGTGAGCAACCAGACCCCGGCGCAAGTAAAATAACGGTTTATCGCTTGCACCTGCGCAACCTGCCCGAATTCCGGTCACTGCGCCGGCCGCCGCAGACTGCTGGGCAAATTATATTCAGAATGAAAGAGTTAGGCAAAATATCCCAGAAATCGGTCGCAAGCGACCAGGTCTCCATCATCGAGATCGACGACAGCGCGGCCGGACAGCGCATCGACAACTTCCTCTTGCGCGTCTGTAAAGGCGTGCCCAAGAGCCACATTTATCGAATTCTGCGCAGCGGCGAAGTGCGCGTGAATAAGGGCCGGATAGACGCTCAGTATCGCCTGGAGCTTGGCGATCTGGTGCGCGTGCCGCCTATTCGCGTCGCGCAGCCGAGTGAAGCCGCCGCGCACGCGCATGTGCCGAGTGCGGATTTCAAGATTATTTTCGAAGACGACCACATGCTGGTCATCGACAAACCGGCCGGCGTGGCGGTGCATGGCGGCAGCGGCGTGGCGTTCGGCGTGATCGAACAGATGCGCGAGGCGCGTCCGCAGGCGAAATTCCTCGAACTGGTGCATCGGCTGGATCGGGAAACGTCCGGCATTCTGATGTTGGCCAAGAAGCGCAGCGCGCTGGTCAACCTGCACGAACAGATCCGCGAGAACAAAATGGACAAACGCTACTTTGCGTGCGTTCATGGCGACTGGGCGGCCGATTGGGGCCGTCGCCGCGCGGTCAAGGCGCCGCTGCACAAGTATCTGACCGCCGACGGAGAGCGCCGCGTGCGCGTGCAGCCGGACGGTCTGGCGTCGCATACGGTGTTCAATCTGATCGACAGCTGGCCGGAGTACGCGTTGCTCGAAGCGGAACTCAAGACGGGCCGCACACATCAGATTCGCGTTCACTTGCAGCATCTGGAGCTGCCGATTGTCGGCGATGCAAAATACGGCGACTTCGCTTTGAATAAGGAACTGGCGCGCACCAATGCCAAACCCGGCTTGAAACGCATGTTCCTGCACGCTTACCGGCTGAAGCTCGCGCACCCGGCCACCGGCGTGCCGATTCAGTTCGAGGCGCCGTTGCCGGCCGAGTGCCGCAGCTTCGTCGCGCAGCTCAACGAATTACGAAATGGGTCAAACCCGGAGACAACACCGAATGGCTAGAGAGCAATTTGATCTGATCGTGTTCGATTGGGACGGAACGTTGATGGATTCGACCGCGCACATCGCGCGCAGCATCCAGTCGGCGTGCCGCGATCTTGGTTTGCCAGTGCCCGCGCACGAGGCCGCGAGTTATGTGATCGGCCTCGGCTTGCGCGAGGCGCTGCAGATCGCTGCGCCCACGCTCGATCCGTCCGAATACCCGCGTCTGGCCGAACGTTACCGCTTCCACTATCTGGTGAAGGATCAGGCCACGGAGCTTTTTGCCGGCGTCCGCGAAATGTTGCAGGAGCTGCGCGATCAGGGTTATCTGCTGGCGGTGGCGACCGGCAAGAGCCGCGTCGGCCTGAACCGGGCGCTCGACCAGTCGCGTCTGACCAGCCTGTTCGACGGCACCCGTTGTGCCGACGAGACGTTTTCGAAGCCCCATCCGGCCATGCTCCATGAGCTGACGCGCGAACTGGGGCAGGATCCCGCGCGCACGGTGATGGTCGGCGACACGACGCACGATCTGCAAATGGCGATGAACGCGGGCGTCGCGGGCATCGGCGTGACGTATGGCGCACATCCGGCAAATTCGCTGAACGCGATGTCGCCGAAATTCGTGGCGTCGAGTGTGAGCGATTTATCTGGCTGGTTGCGGGACAACGCATGAGCACCCAGGCGAGCGAAGCGGAGTCCGTCCGCATTTGCGCGGCGGACGACCTGGTTGACGGCGGCGCAGGCGTGAGGCGCGCGGCCAGGCTGGGAGGCGGCGACGCCGTGGTGTTCTTCGTTCGCTACGACGGCCGTGCATATGGCTATCTGAACCGTTGCGCGCACGTGCCCATGGAACTCGACTGGGCTGAGGGACAGTTCTTCGAATCGTCAGGCTTATACTTGATGTGCGCGACACATGGCGCGATTTACGCGCCTGATACCGGCAAATGCGTGGGTGGCCCGTGCCGGGGCGGCAAATTGCGCCCTGTCTTGGTCGAGGAGCGGGATACGCCGGAAGGCCGCGCCATTTTCTGGCTGCCCGACGGCGAATTGCGCCCTGCCACGCCCTGATTCTTCCCTCTTTTCGATCCTCCACTGCTCCGCATGTCCGACAACCTGACTCCCGACCCAAAAGATCTGTCCCCAACAGGTCGCTCCCGTGTGCCCGCCGATGAACCCGGCTGGGAAAGGGCTGCGCTCGAACGCATTGCAATGGCGGCGATCAATGAGCAACGCGCTGCGCGGCGCTGGAAGATTTTCTTCCGGTTCGTGTTCCTGATCGTATTGATACTCGTCGTATGGGGCGGGCTGGTGTTCTCCGGCGATAAAGTCGCAACCACCGGGCGTCACACTGCAATGGTGTCGCTTGACGGCGAAATCTCCGCTGATACCAATGCGAACGCCGAAGATATCAACACGGCGCTCGAGAGTGCGTTCGACGATGCCGGTACGGCGGGGGTGATCCTGAGCTGCAATAGTCCGGGCGGCAGTCCGGTGCAGGCGGGCATCATCTACAACGAAATTCGGCGATTGCGTGTCAAATATCCGTCAATTCCGCTTTACGTCGTAGTGGGTGATATGTGCGCGTCGGGCGGTTACTACGCGGCGGCGGCGGCGGACAAGATTTACGTCGATAAGGCGAGCATCGTCGGATCTATCGGCGTGTTGATGGACAGTTTCGGCTTCACCGGTTTGATGGATAAGCTGGGCGTTGAGCGTCGCCTGCACACATCGGGTGAGAACAAGGGCTTTTTCGATCCGTTCTCGCCAGAAACGCCGAAGATGGACGCACATGCCCAAGACATGCTTGATCAGATTCACGCGCAATTTATCGACGCGGTACGCCAGGGGCGGGGTAAGCGTCTGCATGAAACGCCCGACATGTTCTCCGGTCTGTTCTGGACGGGTCAGAAGAGTGTGGAGTTGGGCCTCGCAGACGGTTTCGGCGACGCCGACTATGTAGCGCGTGAGCTTTTCAAGGCGCCGGATATCGTCGACTACACGGTAAAGGAGAGCATTACCGACCGCGTGGCACGTAAGTTCGGTGCGGCGGTGGGTAACGGGGCAGTACACGCAATGGCGCTCGGCGGGAAGTTGAGCCTGCGTTAATCGGTGTGACAGCGAAAAAGGCCCTGCGCAATCAATCGAATTGATCGCGCGGGGTTTTTTGTCTGCTGTTTGGTTCCTGGTGCGTTTATCGCCAATCAGGCAGCTAAAATCAGGAAAATAGCCGGCCGCTTATGCAGATCGATCGCTGACTTCTTCTTCCAGTCGGCGACAGTGCGGCTGGCGATCGTCTCTGTTTCCAGGGTTAAATCAACCGCGACGCAAACCAGCGTGGACGGCGCGCAAGTCGCCAGTAAAGTGTCGAGCAGCGCGCGATTCCGATAGGGCGTCTCGATAAAAATCTGCGTTTGCTTGCCCTTGCGCGATTGCTGCTCCAGGTCGCGCAGACGCTTTGCGCGTTCAGCGGCATCGACCGGCAGGTAGCCGTGAAACGCAAAACTTTGACCGTTGAGTCCGGAGGCCATCAAGGCCAGCAGAATCGAGCTCGGTCCGACAAACGGTACGACCTTCACGCCGCGCTCGTGTGCGCGACGCACCAGTAGCGCGCCCGGGTCGGCAACCGCCGGACACCCGGCTTCCGAAACGAGGCCGGCGTCGGTGCCGGCCAGTAGCGGAGCCAGCAGCTTGTCGATCTCACTAACCGGCGTGTTGACGTTCAGTTCCCTAATTTCGATTTCCTGAATCGGCCGCTCGGTGCCGACCTTCTTCAGAAAAGCGCGTGTGGTTTTCGCGTTTTCGCCGATGTAATAGTGCAATGAAGCTGCGCGGGCGCGCACGGGGGCGGGCAGAACGGCGTCGAGCGCGTCGGCATCACCCTCGCCGAGCGTGTTTGGAATCAGATAGAGCGTGCCGCTCATTGCGCCTCCAGAATTGGATAGCCGGCTGCCAGCAGCATGCTCGACAGGGTAATTAGCGGTAGGCCGACGAGCGCGGTGGGGTCGTCGGAGTGGATGGCTTCGAGTAATGCAATGCCGAGGCCTTCCGATTTCGCGCTACCCGCGACGTCGTAAGGCGTTTCGGCTCGCAAATAGGCTTCCAGGGCCGCGTCCGGCAGGTTGCGGAACTGAACGCGGGTGATTACATCCGCAGTTTGTACGGTACCGGCCGCGCTGTCGAACAGGCATAGGGCACTATGAAACAGCACTTCGCGGCCGCGCATTGCCTGTAACTGGGCGAGCGCCTTTTCGTGCGTGCCGGGTTTGCCGATCTGCGGGCCGTCATACGTGGCGACCTGATCGGAGCCGATCACGAGCGCGGATTCATTTTTGCCGAGTTCGCTCGCCACTTTGCGCGCTTTGGCTTCTGCGAGCCGCAATGCTGTGACTTCGGGCGTTTCGCCGGCGTGCGGAGTTTCGTCGATCGCGGGAACGACGACATCGAAAGGCGCGCGCAGGCGCTCGAGCAGTTCGCGACGATACGGCGAACTCGACGCCAGAATCAGGCGCGGCGGGCGATTGGGGGAATCTGGCATGGTCAACCAACGGCTAGAAAGACAGGGCGTACGGGCTTGCGCGGAGTGCGCACGCATACGGGCTTAAGTGTTTGACTCGAAAAGACAAAACAGATATGATTTCGGGCTTTTCATCGGTATGCTTCCGCTTAGGCGGGTCTCGGTGCGTTCAATCAGGCTTCGTTATGAGCCTTGTTGAATCCAGCGCCGCGGCTTGGTGGGTAGGCTTGCAAACCGGTTTTACCTCGCGGCTTATCGCGGTTTAGCCCCGGCGAAATTCTCGCCGACGCAGGAGCGCACATGACTCAACATCCTGGCAACCCTGCTGGTCTGTCCGACCCGCATGAAATCGATCTGTTCGAATTTGCGCGGAGTGGGCGTCAGGCCGCGGGTGTCGTGCGCGTCTCGCAACTGCCGCGCATGTTAAACGAAGTCCCGGCAGAAGCGCCAGAGCGCGATACCGCGTTCACCTGGCAAGCCGAAGGAGCGACGCAGCCGGAGTTGCAGGATGACGGCACCGAGGGTCCCCAGCCGTATTTGAGGTTGGCGATTCACGGCGCGGCATGGCTCGAATGCCAACGGTGCATGACACCGTATTCGCAGCCGTTCAACGTCGATGCAACTTACCGGGTCGTCAACACTGAGGCGGAAGCCGAAGAGTTTCCGCTCGACGAGGATGAAGTCGAAGTGATCGTGGGCTCGCGCCAGTTCGATCTCATCGACTTGATCGAAGAAGAGTTGCTGCTTTCCTTGCCACTCGTGCCCAAACACGAGGTTTGTCCCGAAGTGCACGAGAGTCTCGTCTCTGGTGTGGCCGGTGCCGAAGGCGAGGGCGACGAAGCTGCGTTCGACGAAGCCAGTGAGGGCGATGAGCCCGAGCGGCCCAATCCGTTCGCGGCGCTCGAAAGTCTGAAGCGCGGTGAGCCGGGCGACAAGAAGCACTGAACAGTTGCAGGGAAGCGCGAGGCGGGCGCATTGGCCATTCGGCCTATGGCGGACACCGTATCGGGCTGTGTTAGAATTCGGAAAATTTTTAGGAGTTAGTCATGGCAGTTCAGCAAAACAAGAAGTCGCCGTCCAAGCGCGGCATGCACCGTTCGCACGATTTCCTGACGGCAGCGCCGCTGGCCGTGGAACCGAGCACGGGTGAAGTGCATCTGCGTCACCACGTTAGCCCGAATGGCTACTATCGCGGTAAGAAAGTCGTCAAGACGAAGAACGACTAATCGTTTCACTGCGTTGCGCCCTTTGGCGTTTCGCGTGGCGATCGGCTCGCTTGACATTTTCCCGGCTCGGCAAAAAGGCGGCATTCGTTTGCCGCTTTTTTGTGTCGATCGCAATTGGCGCCCTGGCGCTTGTCGCGGTCCCATTCAGGGCGCCTGAAATTCGTCGCACTCCATGACAGTAAAGCTCACGATAGATTGCATGGGAGGCGACCACGGCCCGTCCGTGACCGTTCCCGCAGCCGTTAACTTCGTGCGTTCGCATCCCGACGCACAATTGCTGCTCGTCGGCATTGAAAGTGCGATTCGTGCGCAGTTAAAGAAGTTAAAGGCGCAAGACCTGCCAGCGCTGACTGTCGTACCCGCATCCGAGATCGTCGCCATGGACGATCCGGTCGAGGTCGCGCTGCGCAAGAAAAAAGATTCGTCCATGCGCGTGGCGCTGAACCGCGTCAAGGAAGGCGAGGCGGAAGCCTGCATTTCCGCCGGCAACACCGGCGCGCTGATGGCGGTCTCGCGTTATGTGCTGAAAACGCTGTCGGGCATTGAACGCCCGGCCATCGCGTTCGCCATGCCTAATCCCATTGGCTATACCACGATGCTCGACCTGGGCGCCAACGTCGACTGCGAGCCGCAGCATCTGCTGCAGTTCGCCGAGATGGGGCATGCGCTCGTGTCGGCGATCGAAGGTAAGGAGCGGCCTACCATCGGGCTGCTCAACATCGGCGAAGAAGTTATCAAGGGTAACGACACCATCAAACGTGCCGGCGAACTGCTGCGCGCGAGTACACTTAACTTTCACGGCAACGTTGAAGGTAACGACATCTTCAAAGGTACGGTCGACGTCATCGTTTGCGACGGTTTTGTCGGCAATGTCGCGCTGAAGACGTCGGAAGGTCTCGCGCAGATGCTGTCCAACATCATCAAGGAAGAGTTCGGCCGTTCGTGGCTCACCAAGGTGATGGCGGTGCTGGCATTGCCAGTATTGATGCGCTTCAAGAAGCGCGTCGATCATCGGCAATATAACGGCGCTGCGCTGCTCGGTCTGCGCGGACTGGTGATCAAAAGCCACGGCTCCGCCGATGCCTACGGGTTTGAGTGGGCTATCAAACGCGGGTATGATGCCGTCAAAAACGGCGTGCTGGAGCGCCTTGCGCGAGCAATGGAAGAGAACGCGGGTTCTCTCGAACAGGCCGCGCGGGATGCAAGCGGCGCGGGTAACGCAAGCCCGATTGCCGGCCAGCCTGCCGAGCCCTACGCTGCGCAATCCTCGAAGGCATAATGGCTCAATCCACAATTTATTCCCGCGTGCTGGGCACCGGCAGCTATCTGCCGCCCAACCGCGTCACCAATCAGGATCTGGCTGAACGTCTCGCCAGGCAAGGCGTCGAGACGAGCGACGAATGGATCGTTGCCCGCACCGGTATCCATTCGCGCCATTTCGCCGACCCTGATGTCACGACCAGCGATCTCGCCCTGATCGCGTCGCAGCGCGCGATCGAAGCAGCGGACATCGATCCGCAGTCCATCGATCTGATCATCGTCGCCACCTCCACGCCGGACTTCGTGTTCCCGAGCACGGCCTGCCTGTTGCAGAACAAGCTCGGCATCAAGAACCACGGCGCAGCGTTCGACGTGCAAGCCGTCTGTTCCGGTTTTGCGTACGCGGTTGCGACGGCGGACAGCTTCATTCGCAGCGGCCAGCATCGCACGGCGCTCGTGATCGGCGCGGAAACTTTCTCGCGCATCCTCGACTTCAACGACCGCACCACCTGCGTGCTGTTCGGCGACGGCGCGGGCGCGGTAATCCTGCAGGCGTCCGAGGAACCAGGCGTGCTCGCCAGCGCATTGCACGCCGACGGAAGCCACTCGAACATTCTCTGCACGCCGGGTAACGTGAACGGCGGCGTGGTCGCCGGCAGCGCGTTCCTGCACATGGACGGCCAGGCGGTGTTCAAGCTCGCCGTCAACGTGCTCGAAAAAGTCGCTGTCGAAGCGCTCGAAAAAGCCAATCTGAAAGCGGAGCAGATCGACTGGCTGATTCCGCATCAGGCCAATATCCGCATCATGCAAAGCACTTGCCGCAAGCTCGGCTTGCCGCAGGAACGCATGGTCGTCACGGTGGGCGAGCACGGCAATACGTCGGCTGCGTCCATTCCGCTCGCATTTGACGTCGCAGTGCGCGACGGCCGCATCAGGCGCGGCCAGAACGTGCTGATCGAAGGCGTCGGCGGCGGCTTCACGTGGGGCGCGTCGGTTATCCGCTACTGATAGCGGCGACGCATCGACGGGCGCCGTTTGCGGCGTCCGCGCTCCGGCGCGAGTTCGCGCCGTGCAGCACCCACATCTGACTAATCCGATTTTGGGGACGATATGAAATTTGCGTTCGTTTTTCCTGGGCAAGGTTCGCAGACGGTCGGCATGCTCAACGCATTTGCCGATCACGCGATCGTGCGTGAGACGGTTCAGGAAGCGTCTGACGCGCTCAATCAGGATCTCGGCAAGCTGATCGCCGAGGGCCCTGCCGACGATCTGAACCTCACCACCAACACCCAACCCGTCATGCTGACCGCCGCGTACGCGATTTATCGCGCGTGGGAGAAGGCGGGCGGCCCGAAGCCGGCTATCGTCGCCGGCCATAGCCTCGGCGAATACACCGCGCTGGTCGCGGCGGGCGCGATTGCATTCCGCGACGCTGTGCCGCTGGTGCGCTTTCGTGCTCAGGCGATGCAAACGGCAGTGCCGGTCGGCGAAGGCGGTATGGCCGCGATTCTCGGTCTCGACGACGACACCGTGCGCGCGGTTTGCGCCGAAGCTTCGGTGGCAGGAGTTGTCGAGGCGGTGAATTTCAATGCGCCGGCTCAGGTCGTGATCGCGGGCCATAAGGCGGCGGTTGAAAAAGCGTGCGAGGTGGCTAAGGCGAAGGGCGCGAAGCGCGCGTTGCCGTTGCCGGTGTCGGCACCGTTCCACTCGTCGCTGCTCAAGCCGGCGTCGGACCAGTTGCGCGAATGTCTGGCGAGCGTCAATGTGCAGGTGCCGGCTATTCCCGTCATCAATAACGTCGACGTCGCTATCGTCAACGAGCCGGCCGGAATCAAGGATGCGCTGGTGCGCCAGGCGGCCGGCGCCGTGCGTTGGGTCGAAAGCGTTCAGGCAATCGCGGCGCAGGGCGTTACGCACGTGATCGAATGCGGTCCGGGCAAGGTTCTGTCGGGTTTGACCAAGCGGATCGACGGCAATCTGGTCGGCGCTTCGGTGTTCGATCCGGCATCGCTCGAAGAAGCCCTCAAGCTCGTGACCGCAGGCTGAAGGCCGTGCCGACGGCAGGCGCCGGGTTGACTGGCGGCTGCAAACGGCACTGCGCTCCAGCATCAGGAATCAATCAGCCCTCCGAAGGGCATTCGGACTGACAGATGGAAAAGACTCTCGACAAGCAGATTGCAATCGTGACCGGTGCGTCGCGCGGCATTGGCCGTGCAATCGCCATGGAACTGGCGCGCCAGGGCGCGACGGTGATCGGTACGGCGACCAGCGAAAGCGGCGCTGCCGCCATCACTGAAGCATTTAACGCAGCTGGCGTGAACGGCCGCGGTGCCGTGCTCAATGTGAACGATTCGGCTGCAGTGGATGCGCTGATCGACGGTACGGTTAAGGAATTCGGCGCGCTGAACGTGTTGGTGAACAACGCCGGCATCACGCAGGATCAGCTCGCCATGCGCATGAAGGACGACGACTGGGACGCGGTGATCGACACCAACCTGCGTTCGGTGTTCCGTCTGTCGCGCGCAGTGCTTCGCCCGATGATGAAGGCGAAGGGCGGTCGCATCATCAACATCACGTCGGTGGTCGGCTCGTCCGGCAACCCTGGCCAGATCAACTACGCTGCAGCAAAAGCGGGCGTTGCAGGGATGACGCGCTCGCTTGCACGTGAGATTGGCAGCCGCGGCATCACCGTGAATTGCGTTGCACCGGGCTTTATCGATACCGACATGACCAAAGGTCTGCCGGAAGAGCAGCAGACCGCGTTGAAGACGCAGATTCCGCTGGGCCGCCTCGGTAGCCCGGACGATATCGCGCACGCTGTCGCGTTCCTCGCATCGCCGCAAGCGGGCTATATCACCGGCACTACGCTGCATGTGAACGGCGGAATGTACATGTAGTAACCAATTTCGGTTACTATCCGCGCCTTGATGCGTTTGCAAAAGCGTAAGGCGCATGCCTTGACAGGAACCCGACGCGCCGCTTTTTTGCCGGGTCAAACCTGATAAAATGCGCGCACCTGTATTTTTGAACTTCTTTTCCCTTGGAGGGGTTAATGGACAATATCGAACAGCGCGTCAAGAAGATCGTCGCAGAACAACTGGGCGTTGCAGAAGCTGAGATCAAGAACGAAGCTTCGTTCGTGAACGACCTCGGCGCCGACTCGCTCGACACCGTTGAGCTCGTGATGGCCCTCGAAGACGAATTCGGCATGGAAATTCCGGATGAAGAAGCCGAGAAGATCACCACCGTTCAGCAAGCGATCGACTACGCTCGCGCGAACGTCAAGGCCTAAAGTCATTCGCGCCTGCGTTTCTGCGTTGGTGGCGTATGACGCCCTGCCGTGTCGCTTGCCGACGCCAGCAGGGTTGGCGCTATTTGCCGTGCAGGAGCCTGCGATGTTGACAGCGCAACTTTCCGCGCGATTGCCGACTTAACAGCCACAGGGCACACAGGGCAAATTCCTGTGGCCGCTGTGGCTTTTGCTTTTGTCATCTATGAAAAAGGGGTTACCGTGAGCCGCCGTCGTGTTGTTGTTACAGGCCTGGGGCTGATTTCGCCTGTTGGCAATAATGTTGCCGACGGCTGGGCCAATCTGGTCGCCGGCAAGTCGGGTATTGCCAATATCACGAAGTTCGATGCGTCGAACTTCTCGACTCGTTTTGCCGGCGAGGTGAAGGGCTTCAATATCGAGGACTACATCCCCGGTAAGGAAGCACGCCATATGGATACGTTCATCCATTACGGCGTGGCTGCAGGCATCCAGGCGATGCAGGACAGCGGCCTCGAAGTCACCGACGAGAATTCGGAGCGTATCGGCGTAATCGTCGGTTCGGGCATCGGCGGTCTGCCGATGATCGAAGTGACGCAAACCGAACTGCTCAACCGCGGTCCGCGCCGTATTTCGCCGTTCTTCGTGCCGGCATCGATCATCAATATGATCTCCGGCCACCTGTCCATCAAGTTCGGCATCAAGGGTCCGAATCTCGCCATCGTGACTGCATGTACCACGGGTCTGCATTGCATCGGCGAGGCTTCGCGCCTGATCGAATATGGTGACGCCGACGTGATGATCGCGGGCGGTGCGGAATCCACCGTGTCGCCGCTCGGTATCGGCGGCTTTGCGGCGGCGCGCGCGCTGTCGCAACGCAACGACGATCCGGCCACCGCGAGCCGTCCGTGGGACAAGGATCGCGACGGTTTTGTGCTGGGCGAGGGCGCCGGCGTGATGGTGCTCGAAGAGTACGAACACGCGAAGGCACGCGGCGCGAAGATTTACGCCGAAGTCAGCGGCTATGGGATGAGCGGCGACGCGTATCATATGACCGCGCCACTGGAAGACGGCGATGGCGCACGCCGCTGCATGCTGGCCGCGTTGAAGAACGCGGGCATCAATGCGGATCAGGTGAACTACCTGAACGCGCACGGTACGTCCACGCCGCTCGGCGATCTGGCTGAAACGACCGGCATCAAGCGCGCATTCGGTGACCACGCCAAAGACATGGTCGTGAACTCGACCAAGTCGATGACGGGTCACCTGCTGGGCGGCGCTGGCGGTCTGGAATCGGTGTTCACCGTGCTGGCCGTGCACAACCAGGTGTCGCCGCCGACCATCAACATCTTCAATCAGGATCCGGCCTGCGATCTCGATTACTGCGCAAACACCGCGCGGGAGATGAAGATCGACGTCGCGCTGAAGAACTCGTTCGGGTTCGGCGGCACGAACGGCACGTTGGTGTTCAAGCGCGCCTGATCGCCAGTAACGGGTGACGCGTCAGTCGACGACGCCGGCTTTGCCGGCGCTTCCCTCCGAATCGGCACCGTTCGAAAGAGCGGCGCAGCGAATTGTGCTGCGCCGCTCTTTTCTTATGCGCGCCGCGTTGGGGATATTCGTTCTGATTGCGATCCTGGCCGTCTACAGCGTCGCCGCGCCGCGGTTAGGCGCATGGCAGGCGGTTCCGTTGACGCTCGCCGTGGCGGCCTTGCTCGCGCTTGGCGCGGCACGACACAAGCGCGCACAGCCCGTCGCACTGAAAATCGACCGGGACGGCTTGTCCGCATGGAATCGGGCGGGCGCGCTGCTGGTTCAAGGCCGTATTTCCGGCTGCTCCCAGTGGAGCAACCGTCTGTTAATTCTGGCGCTCGTGCAGGAGGATGGCCGTAAGCGCTCGCTGCTACTCACCGCCGACGCATTGCCGGCCGGCGCTTTCCGCGAACTGTCGGTGCTCGGCCGTCGCGGCGCCGGTGCCTGACTGTAACGACTGTAACCGCTGTTACCGGAGTAACGTGCCCCAATGATGGGGACGCTACAATGGTCCCCCGCCATGCGGCCTATAGTTAACGGATTTATCAGGTGAGCGAAAAAGAAATTGACCAGGTGCTGGTCGAGCGCGTTCAGAAAGGTGACAAGGCCGCGTTCGAGCTTCTGGTCTCCAAATACCACCGCAAGATTCTCCGGCTGATTTCGCGTCTCGTTCGCGACCCGGCCGAAGTGGAAGACGTGGCGCAGGATGCCTTTATCAAGGCATACCGGGCGTTGCCGCAGTTTCGCGGGGAATCGGCGTTTTATACGTGGTTGTACCGGATTGCGGTCAACACGGCAAAGAACTACCTTGCCACCCAGGGGCGTCGCGCACCGACCTCGACCGAAGCAGATGCTGAAGAAGCTGAAACTTTCTCCGACGCCGACCAACTAAGGGATATCAACACGCCTGAGTCGATGTTGATGAGCAAGCAGATCGCTGAGACGGTCAATGCTGCGATGGCGGTTTTACCGGAAGAGTTGCGCACCGCCATTACTCTTCGTGAAATTGAAGGTTTGAGCTACGAGGAAATCGCCGAAATGATGGGTTGCCCAATTGGCACAGTCAGATCACGAATTTTCCGCGCTCGCGAAGCCATTGCGGCAAAATTGCGTCCGTTGCTTGACACACCTGAGGGCAAGCGCTGGTAAACACCAGCCGGCCAGCCGGGGCACGGGTGCAATATCTGGATTAGTGGTGTCACTACGGGGTATTCGTAAGATGGGGAGCATCATGGGGTCGGTCTCGATGCAATCGCAAGCCAGCTCGCGCGGCGAGCGTCTGTCCGCTTTTGTCGACGGTGAGCTGTTCGGCGAAGAGCATTTGAATCTGGACAAGTTTATTTCCGAGCTGGACGGTGCAGATCGCACTGCCTGGTCGGCTTATCACCTGATCGGCGATGCATTGCGCTCCGACGATCTGGCAATCAGAACCGAGGCAAGCAGCGCGTTCATGAGCGGTTTCGCCGCTCGTTTCGACAACGAGCCGCATGTGCTCGCGCCTGCCGCCATGCCGGTCGCGCGTCGTCTGCTGGCATTGCGCCGCCGGGTCGTGCCGGCTTTCGCTGTCGCCGCTGCCGCTGCTACGTTGACCTGGATTGTCGTGCCGCAACTTCAGGGCGTGCCGGGAGTGCCGGGTTCGCAGATCGCGTCGATCCAGTCACACGGCGATTCGCTGCAACGCGTGGCAATGGCGCCGGCTACCAACGTCCAACCGGTCGCGCAAGATGCCAACATCATTCGTGACGCCAGTCTCGATCAATATCTGGAAGCTCACCAGCAATTCGCTCAGCAACCGGTTATGCCGGGTTCGATGCCGCTGATTCGCGCTGCCGCTGTTTCTACGCAAGGCCAATAGTTTGATGCAGACTCCGCGGTTGAATAAAACGACTATCTGGGGGCGGTTGCCGGCATTCCTGTTCTGCGCAGCCGTATTGATATCCGCCACACCGCGGGTCTTCGCACAAACCGACGATCCGCTCGTCGCCCGTCGCACGGCCGCGGATCTGCTCGATCGGATCCATCAGGCCGCGCAGCAGCAGAACTACGAGGGCGCGTTCGTCTATCAGCGGGGTAATTTCGTTCAGACCTCGCGAATCGCGCACTATTCGACCCGTTCGGATGGCGAATTCGAGCAGCTCGAAAGCCTCGACGGTAAGCCGCGCAAAATGCTGCGTCATAACGACGATCTCTACACGTTCGTGCCTGAACGGCATTTGCTTGTAGTCGAGAAGCGTCAGAACAAAGACTCGTTCCCCGCGTTGCTCGCAGTCAGTGGCGAGCAGGTGCTTTCTGCTTACGAGCCGAAACTGCTGGGTGACGACCGCGTGGCGGGCGTCGACAGCCAGGTAATCGAACTCGATCCGAAAGACGGCTATCGATTCGCTCACAAGCTGTGGGCAGACAAGAAAACGGGCCTGTTGCTCCGCACGCAGACTCTCGACGCTGACGGGCAAGTGCTCGAACAACTGTCGTTTTCGCAAATCAGCATTGGCGTGCCGGTCGACAAGGCGGGCATTGTCAATGGCATTCGTAATACGGCGGGCTGGACGGTGGTGCGTCCGCCGATCGAACCGGTCGATATGGCCGCGCAAGGCTGGCAGATCAATCCCACGGTTCCGGGCTTTCGCATGATTCGCCAGTTGCGCCGTCCAATGGCCGCGCGCGAAGCGGGGCAGCCGACCATCCCGGTCGACCAGGCGGTCTTTTCCGATGGTCTGGCGGCGATTTCGGTGTTCGTTGAGCCGGTCGAGAACAATACGCGCAAGGAAGGCGCGGGCAGCACCGGCGCGACGCACGTGCTGGTCAAGCGTCGGGGCGACTTCTGGATTACTCTGCTGGGTGAAGTGCCCCAGAGCACATTGCAGCAATTCGCGTCTGCCATAGAATACAAAGCTCCGAAGTAATCCCTCCGAATCCTGAATCCCTCGGCTCGCTACGATATGACGACTTTCTCGGTGCGTAAATTCCTCGCTGCCGCAATGGTGGCGGCGTGTTTGCCGCTCGTACCGCATACGGCGTCGGCGGCTTCCGCTGCCAATCTGCCCGACTTCACTGACCTCGTCGACAAGGTGGGTCCTGCTGTCGTCAACATTCGCACGACCACTCGTGTGTCGAGCGGTGGCACTACCCGCGGCGGCTTGCCGCCGGGCATGGACGACGGCGATATGTCGGAGTTTTTCCGGCGCTTTTTCGGCATTCCGTTGCCGCAGTCGCCGCAATCTCCGGGCGCGCCGCGTGGCGGGGACAACGGCGACAACGGCGGTAGTGGCGGCAGCCAGGACGCACCGGATAACAGTGATCCTGAACAGAACAGTGGCGTCGGTTCAGGCTTCATCCTGTCGGCGGACGGTTACGTGATGACCAACGCGCACGTCGTCGACGACGCGGACACCATCTATGTCACGCTGACCGACAAGCGCGAGTTCAAGGCAAAGCTGATCGGCGTGGACGACCGCACCGACGTCGCCGTCGTGAAGATCAGCGCGGCCAATTTGCCGACTATCACCATCGGCGATTCGAATAAGGTTCGTGTGGGCGAGTGGGTGGTCGCGATCGGTTCGCCGTTCGGGCTCGAGAATACGGTGACGGCCGGGATCGTCAGCGCCAAGGGGCGTGACACAGGCGACTATTTGCCGTTTATCCAGACCGACGTGGCCGTCAATCCGGGCAATTCGGGTGGCCCGCTGATCAACATGCAGGGCGAGGTGATCGGCATCAACTCGCAGATTTACAGCCGTACCGGCGGTTTCATGGGCATTTCCTTCGCGATTCCGATCGACGAGGCGATGCGTGTGGCCGATCAGTTGAAGAATTCGGGCAAGGTCGTGCGTGGCCGTATCGCGGTGGCGATCGGCGAAGTCACGAAGGACGTGGCTGACTCGCTCGGTCTGCCGAAGGCGCAGGGCGCGCTGGTCAGCAGCGTCGAACCGGGTGGCCCAGCGGATAAGGCTGGCGTGCAACCGGGCGACATCATCCTGAAGTTCAACGGCCATTCGGTCGACACGGCCACGGATCTGCCGCGAATGGTTGGCGATACGAAGCCGGGCACGAAGTCGACGATCACGATCTGGCGCAAGGGTCAGACTCGCGATTTGCCGGTTACGATTGCCGAAATGCAGCCGGACAAGGCGGCCAAGACGGACCAGAAAAAGCCGCAAGCGCCGAAGCAGCGTGCCACGAACGTGCTGGGTGTGGCCGTTAGCGACATCCCGTCTGACCAGATGAAAGCGCTGAAGCTCCATAACGGCGTGCAGATCGATGCCGTGGACGGTCAGGCGGCGCGTGTCGGGCTGCAAAAGGGCGACATTATTCTGCGAGTGGGCGACACGGACATCACGAGCGCGAAGCAGTTCGACGACCTGAGTTCGCATCTCGATCCGCAGAAGATGGTCGCGCTGCTGGTTCGTCGCGGCGACAACACGCAGTTCGTGCCGATTCGTCCGCGCAGCGCCCAGAAATGACAGAAACAGCACCGCTCACGCTCTACGGGCGCGCGTGGTGCCATCTTTGTGAGGACATGCGCGCCGCGCTCGAGCCTTTGCTGGTTGAGTTCGACGCGCGGGTGATCGTAGTCGACGTCGACGCGGATCCGTTACTGGAAGCCCGTTATAACGAATTGGTGCCGGTTCTGGTCTGCAACGGCGTCGAACTTTGTCACTATCACCTCGACGTCGCGCGGGTTCGCAGCGCACTGGCCGCGCGTGTTGCAGCGGCGCCCTGACACCGTTCACGACTTCAAACGGCGCGAAAATGCGTGCCGTTCTTACCAGGTTTCATGTCTCTCCTGAGCCGTCTTTTCCGCCCGGTCTTCGCAAGATGCGCCGGGCGATGGCCTTTTCGGCTAAAATAGATAGGTTTTTCACCTACTTACAAGGCGTGCTCCGCTATTGTCCGAGCGCGCCTTTTTTGCTTGATCGGCACTGAATGGATCATATTCGTAACTTCTCGATCATCGCGCACATCGACCATGGCAAGTCGACGCTCGCCGATCGCATCATCCAGATTTGCGGTGGCTTGTCCGACCGCGAGATGGAAGCCCAAGTGCTTGACTCGATGGATCTCGAGCGCGAGCGCGGCATCACCATCAAGGCACAGACCGCCGCATTGACGTACCGTGCCCGCGACGGGCAGGTCTACAACCTGAACATGATCGACACGCCGGGCCACGTCGACTTCTCGTACGAAGTCAGCCGCTCGCTGTCCGCATGCGAAGGCGCGTTGCTGGTTGTCGACGCGAGCCAGGGCGTGGAGGCGCAAACCGTCGCCAACTGCTACACGGCAATCGAACTCGGTGTCGACGTGATTCCGGTGCTCAACAAGATCGACCTGCCGGCCGCGAATCCCGAAAATGCGATTGCCGAAATCGAAGACGTGATTGGCATCGACGCTACCGACGCGACGCATTGCAGCGCGAAGACTGGTTTGGGCGTCGAAGATGTCATCGAGGCGTTGATCGCGAAAGTGCCGCCGCCAAAGGGTGATCCGGAAGCGCCGCTGCAGGCTTTGATCATCGACTCATGGTTCGACAACTACGTCGGTGTTGTGATGCTGGTGCGTATTGTCAACGGCACGCTCCGTCCGAAGGACAAAATCCGCATGATGGCGACCGGCGCGCAATATCCGGTCGAACACATCGGCGTGTTCACGCCGAAGTCCAGAAATCTTGAATCGTTGTCGGCCGGGCAGGTGGGCTTCATCATCGCCGGCATCAAGGAACTGGCTGCCGCGAAGGTGGGCGACACGGTCACGCTGGTGAACCGGCCCGCGGCCGAGCCGCTGCCAGGCTTCAAGGAAGTGAAGCCGCAGGTGTTCGCCGGTCTCTATCCGGTTGAGGCTAACCAGTACGACGCGCTGCGCGACTCGCTCGAAAAGCTGAAGTTGAACGACGCTTCGCTGCAATACGAGCCGGAAGTTTCCCAGGCTCTCGGTTTTGGTTTCCGGTGCGGCTTCCTTGGCTTGTTGCATATGGAGATCGTGCAGGAACGTCTCGAACGCGAGTTCGACATGGACCTGATCACGACGGCCCCGACCGTGGTGTATGAAGTCCTGCTGCGAGACGGCACGATTCTCATGGTCGAAAATCCGGCCAAGATGCCGGAGCCACCGAAGATCGAAGAGGTGCGCGAGCCGATCGTCACGGTGAATCTGTACATGCCGCAAGACTACGTCGGTGCCGTGATCACGTTGTGTACGCAAAAGCGCGGCAACCAGATCAACATGCAGTACCACGGCCGTCAGGTTCAACTGACGTACGAAATTCCGATGGGCGAAGTTGTGCTCGATTTCTTCGATCGTCTGAAGTCGATCTCGCGCGGTTACGCGTCGATGGACTACGAGTTCAAGGAGTATCGCGCGGCCGACGTCGTGAAGGTCGACATGCTGATCAACGGCGACAAGGTCGACGCGTTGTCGGTGATCGTGCACCGTTCGCAAAGCCAGTATCGGGGTCGCGAAGTGGCGGCGAAAATGCGCGAGCTGATTCCGCGGCAAATGTACGACGTCGCGATTCAGGCCACCATCGGTGCGAACATTATCGCGCGCGAGAACATTAAAGCGTTGCGTAAGAACGTGCTGGCAAAATGCTACGGCGGCGATATTTCACGTAAGAAGAAGCTGCTGGAAAAGCAAAAGGCAGGCAAGAAGCGAATGAAGCAGGTGGGCTCGGTCGAGATTCCGCAAGAAGCTTTCCTTGCGATTCTGCGTGTCGAAGACAAATAAGTTGAATAACGGAACCCTATGAATTTTGCGCTGATTCTTTTTGTGCTCGTCATTTTGACGGGCGTCGCATGGGTCGCGGACAAACTGGTTTTCCTGCCAAAACGGCGCCGTGCGGCAGAGGCCGCAGTCGCCGAGTTCGACCGTCAGCAAGCACGTATCGGCGAGCGTTTCGCCGACGAAAACGCAGCGCAAACGCGGGCTCGTCTGCGTGACGACAAGCTGCGTCAACCGTGGTGGCTCGAGTATTCGGCGAGCTTTTTCCCGGTGATTCTGGTGGTGTTCGTGGTGCGCTCGTTTGTGGTCGAGCCGTTCAAGATTCCGTCCGGTTCGATGGTGCCGACGCTGCTGGTCGGCGACTTCATCCTCGTCAATAAATTCGAATACGGTATTCGTTTGCCGATCACGAATACGAAGATCACGGAAGGCAGCCCGCTCAAACGTGGGGACGTGGTCGTGTTCCGTTATCCGAAAGACGAATCGGTCGACTACATCAAGCGCGTGATCGGTTTGCCGGGCGACGTGGTCGCCTATCAGGACAAGCAACTCACGATCAACGGCAAGCCGGTGCCCGAAACGCCGCTGCCCGATTATCTCGACGACGAACGCATGGGTTATGCGAAGCAGTTCGAAGAAGATCTCGACGGCCGCAAGAACGCTATTCTGAATAATCCTGCAGTGCCGCCGTTCATCGTGGGCGCCGAAGATTATCCGTATCGCGACAACTGCACGTACAACGCACGCGGTGTGATCTGCAAAGTGCCGCCGGGCAATTACTTCATGATGGGCGACAACCGCGATAACAGCGCGGATAGCCGTTACTGGGGTTTTGCGCCGGACCGCAATATCGTCGGCCGCGCGTTTTTCATCTGGATGAACTTTAGCGATCTGAAGCGCATCGGCACGTTCCACTGAGTCGTCGCGCACCGATTGCCCCACACGCCGCGCGGTGAACCGATCATCGGTCACATCAGTCGCGGCGTGTTATCACGCCACTTTAAGAAGTCGCGGTAACGTCGCTTCACCACGCTTTTTCCGCAGGTCGCCCGGCGTTTTCGCCGGGTCAGGCGCCCGCGTTATACTCTGCCCATGCCCCTATCTCCGTTGGAAAGCCGTTTGCGCTACGAATTTCGCAATGCGGAATTGTTGCGCCAGGCTTTAACGCACCGCAGTCATAGCTCCACGCATAACGAACGGCTCGAGTTTCTCGGCGACTCCGTTCTAAATTGCGCGGTGGCTGCGCTTTTGTTCCAACGTTTCAGCAAGCTGGACGAGGGCGATCTGTCGCGCGTCCGTGCCAATCTGGTCAAACAGCAGTCGCTTTACGAAATCGCTCAGGCCCTGAATATTTCTGAAGGCTTGCGGCTTGGCGAAGGCGAATTGCGCAGCGGCGGTTTCCGCCGTCCGTCAATTCTTGCCGACACGCTTGAGGCCGTGCTGGGCGCGGTGTTCCTCGATGGTGGCTTCGACGCCGCGCAGACGGTCATCAAGCGTTTGTACGTGCCGATTCTCGACCACATCGACCCGCGTACGCTCGGTAAGGACGCGAAGACGCTGTTGCAGGAGTATCTGCAAGGTCACAAGATCGCGCTGCCTACCTACACGGTGGTGGCGACGCATGGTGCGGCGCACAATCAACAGTTCGAAGTCGAATGCACGGTGCCGAAGCTTGACGTAAAGGTGTCCGGTTCCGGCGCGAGCCGTCGCGCGGCGGAGCAGGCTGCCGCCAAGAAAGCGCTCGACGATGTGATGGCCGCAGCGCCCGCACTGGTCACCAAATCGAAGCGTTCGAAGAGCGCGCGCGCGGCAAAGAATGCCGAGCCCGAGATCGTTCCTGGCGTCACCGGCGTGCAGGCCGCGCTGGATTTGCGCACGCCCGATCGCAAAAGCGAACGTGCTGAGCGGGCCGCCGCACGCGGTGAGCCGCGCGCAAACGCTGCGACGGCCGCAACCGAAGCCGCCGCCGAGCGCTCCACGTTGACGGTCATAGGCGCACCTTTGGCCGTGATCCGTGCCGCTCATGTCGAATACAGCGGGCAGGACAAAGCCGAGAAGCTTGAGAAACCGGAGAGAGCAGGCTCCCACGCAAGCGACAAACCCGCTGAAGCCAAAGCCGAAATCAAGGCAGAAACTGCATCCCCGCGCGGCGCAGACAAGGCCCGCGGCCGTGAAGCTACAACATCCGGTGCGGCCGTATCCACGCCGGGCGCACCGGCGCCAGCCGAACACGAACCCGGCGTAGCCGACGCGGTGCAAACGCGCGTCGCCGACGCGGGCCATTGATTGCCATCGGCGCGCCATTTCCGCGTGTCGATCTGAACTTGCCGTAGCCCGAATATGAACGCTCCCACTCCCACTGATTTTCGCTGCGGCATGGTCGCGATCGTCGGCCGCCCTAATGTCGGCAAGTCCACGCTGATGAATGCGCTGGTCGGCCAGAAAGTCAGTATCACGTCGCGCAAGGCGCAGACCACGCGCCACCGCATCACCGGCATTCATACGCTCGAAGATGCGCAGTACATCTTTGTCGACACGCCCGGTTTCCAGACCAAGCACAGCGGCGCGCTGAACCGTTCGTTGAATCGCGCGGTCACGTCCACGCTGACCTCGGTGGATGCGATCCTGTTCGTGATCGAAGCCGGCCGTTTCGGCGCGGACGATCAGAAAGTGCTCGACCTGATTCCACCGTCGGTCCCCACGCTGCTGATCGCGAACAAGCTCGATCGCGTGTCGGATAAAGCTTCGTTGTTCCCGTTCATGCAGCAGGTCAGTGCGCTGCACAAGTTCAGCGAGATCGTGCCGCTGTCGGCGAAAAACATCGACGACATCAAGCGTCTGATGGCGACCGTCAAGCCGTTCCTGCCGGAAGGCTCGCCGATCTACGGCGAAGACGATCTGACCGATCGCAGCGAGCGCTTCCTTGCCGCTGAAATCCTGCGCGAAAAGGTGTTCCGCTGGACCGGCGACGAGCTGCCGTACACGAGCACCGTGCTGATCGACAAGTTCGAAACCGAAGGCCGTCTGCGTCGCATTTTCGCGACCATCATGGTCGAGCGCGACACGCACAAGGCGATGATCATCGGGCAGAAGGGCGCGAAGCTGAAGCAGATCAGCACCGAAGCGCGCCTGGATATGGAAAAGCTGTTCGACGGCCCCGTGTATCTGGAAACCTTCATCAAGGTGAAGAGCGGTTGGGCCGACAACGAAGCCGGGCTCCGTGCGTATGGGTACGAATGACGCGTGGATGACGCTGAATTCCGACGCAGCCCCGGACGACCAGGAGCCGGCCGCGCCGGCTCGCGAGCCATCGTCCAAACCGGCTCGTAGCATCAAAAAAACTTCCAGCAAAAGCGCGTCCGCCGGCGAAGGCGAGGCGCGCAAATCACCGACACCCCGCGCGCCGCGCACTTCCGCCTCCATCTACAAGATCGCGGAGCAACCCGCGTTCGTTCTGCATAGCTATCCGTACCGCGAGACCAGTCTGATCATCGACGTGCTGTCGCGTGATCACGGCCGCATTGCGCTGGTCGCGAAGGGCGCGAAGCGTCCTCACTCCGCGCTGAGAGGCGTGTTGCAGACCTTCCAGCCGCTCGCGTTGTCGTGGTCGGGCAAGTCCGAAATGCGCACGCTGACGGGCGCCGAATGGGTCGGCGGCATGTTGCCTTTGACAGGCGGCGCGCTGCTCTGCGGCTTCTATGTCAACGAACTGCTGGTCAAGTTCTGCGCGCGCGAAGACCCGCATCCGCAGCTATTTCACCACTACGTTGTCACGATGACGCGTCTCGCGCACGACGAACCGCCCGTGCAGGTGCTGCGTTCGTTCGAGCGCGTGCTGCTGCGTGAAACCGGCTACGCAATGGCGCTCGATCGAACCGTCGCGCGTAGGGCCGTGGTGGCCGAAGGCCGCTATGTGTTCGATCCCGAGCGTGGCGTGCGCGAAGCGTCCGACGAGTGGCCTTTGCAATGGCCGGTGATTTCGGGGCAAACCTTGCTCGATATGGAACAGGACGATTACCATCGAGCGCAGACCGTGGCGCAAAGCAAAACGCTGATGCGCTTCCTGCTCAACACCTACCTTGGCGGCACGCCGCTCGCGACGCGCCAGATCCTGATCGACTTGCAGAACTTATGAGCTTCTTTCTTACGTCGCCGAATGTGATTGACCTGGGCGTGAACATCGATCACGTCGCCACGCTGCGCAACGCGCGCGGCACGTCTTATCCCGATCCGATCCGCGCAGCCTTGATGGCCGAAGAGGCCGGCGCGGATGTCATCACGCTACATTTGCGCGAAGACCGCCGTCATATCGTCGACGCGGACGTGCGCAAGCTGCGTCCGTTGCTGAAGACGCGGATGAATCTGGAATGCGCTGTCACGCAGGAGATGCTCGACATCGCGTGCGAAGTGCAGCCGCACGACGTTTGCCTCGTGCCGGAAAAGCGCCAGGAGTTGACGACCGAAGGCGGTCTCGACGTCGCCGGTCAGTTCGAAGCCGTGCGTGCCGCGTGCAAACAACTCGCCGACGCGAACTCACGCGTGTCGCTGTTCATCGACCCGGAAGAGACGCAGATTCGTGCAGCGCACGAAGCGGGAGCGCCGGTGGTCGAGTTGCACACGGGCCGTTACGCGGAGGCCCACGATCCCGCCGAACAGCAACGTGAATTCGAGCGCGTGGTGCATGCGGTCGAATTCGGTGCGACGCTCGGCATCAAGGTCAACGCGGGCCACGGCCTGCACTACACCAACGTGCAGCAGATCGCGGCGATCGACGGCATTGTCGAGTTGAACATCGGCCATGCGATCGTCGCGCACGCGATCTTCGCGGGCTGGGAAAACGCGGTGCGCGAGATGAAGGCGATCATGGTCGCCGCGCGTCTCGGCGCGCGCGCCTAAGCCCGGCGGCTTGCATATGGCGATCTACGGCATCGGTACCGACATCGTTCAGGTCAGCCGCGTGGCCGCGGTGATGACCCGCACCAACGGCCGTTTCGCCGAGAAAGTGCTCGGCCCGGACGAACTTCGCGTCTATCACGCGCGCACGGCCCGCTCGGCTGCGCGCGGTCTCGCGTTCCTCGCCACGCGGTTCTCGGCGAAGGAAGCGTTCTCGAAAGCGATCGGCCTCGGCATGCGCTGGCCGATGACCTGGCGCGCGCTGCAAACGCTGAACAAGCCGAGCGGCGAGCCGATGGTGGTCGCATCGGGCGAGCTGGCCGAATGGCTCGACGCGCGCGGCATCACGGCGCGCGTAACGATTAGCGACGAGCGCGATTACGCGGTGTCGTTCGTGATTGCGGAGACCGGGCAAGCGGGCGATAAGGCCGGCACACCGAGTCTTCCGAACGCTTCGGCCGCCATCGAATAACCCTTCTCTGAACGCGGCCCATGCAGGTCGCGTCTCTTCCTGTTCCAAGCTTTTTTCTGGCGAAATCCGATGAAAATCATTCCCGGACCGGTGATGCTCGACGTGGTCGGCAAAACGCTGAACGACGACGACAAGCGCCGCCTTGCCCATCCGATGACCGGCGGTGTGATCCTGTTCGCGCGCCACTATGAGAGCCGCGAGCAACTGATTGCGCTGACCGATTCGATCCGCGCGATTCGCGACGATCTGCTGATCGCCGTCGATCACGAAGGCGGCCGCGTGCAACGTTTTCGTACGGACGGCTTCACGGTGCTGCCGTCGATGGGCAAGCTCGGCGCGCTGTGGGACCGCGACGTTCTGCACGCCACGAAGGTGACGACGGCGGTCGGCTATATCCTCGCGACGGAATTGCGCGCGTGCGGGATCGACCTGAGCTTTACGCCGGTGCTCGACCTGAATTACGGGCAGTCGCAGGTGATCGGCGACCGGTCGTTCCATAGCGATCCGCGCGTGGTGACTTTGCTGGCCAAGAGTCTCAATCACGGCCTCGCGCTGGCCGGCATGAGCAATTGCGGCAAGCACTTTCCGGGGCATGGTTTTGCGCACGCGGACTCGCACGTCGCGATGCCGGTCGACGATCGTTCACTCGAAGCAATCATTCGTGACGACGTGGCGCCGTATGACTGGCTCGGTTTGTCGCTGGGTGCTGTGCTGCCCGCGCACGTGGTTTATCCGCAGGTCGATTCGAAGCCGGCGGGTTTCTCGCGGATCTGGCTGCAGGACATTCTGCGCAAGAAGCTGCGCTTCGAAGGCGCGATTTTCAGCGACGATCTGTCGATGGAAGCCGCACGTCAGGGCGGCACGCTGACCGAGGGCGCGACCGCCGCGTTGCAGGCCGGCTGCGACATGGTGTTGATCTGTAATCAGCCGGATGAAGCGGAGAAGGTGCTGGATGCGTTGCGATTCACGCAGTCGAAGGAATCGCGGCGGCGCATCGAGCGGATGCGGCCGCGCGGCAAGGCGCTGAAGTGGAGCAAGCTGGTTGCTGATCCGCAATATCTGGACGCGCAGTCTTTGCTGCGTAGTGTGTTTGCTTGAGCCTGGCTTTGTTTGTCCCTTTGCGGGCCACTTCAGCAAAATAAAAAACGGCGCCTTGATTCGATCAAGGCGCCGTCTTTCGTTAGCCGGTGCTGATTAAGCGCCGACTCAGTTCAACCTCATCCGCTGAAGCTTGTTGTACAGCGTCTTCGGACTGATGCCCAGCAGGGACGCCGCCCGATGCCGCGTACCGCCGACTGCGTCGAGCGTCGCGCGAATCAGCATTTCCTCGACGTCCGCGAGCGGCGTGCCGACCGTGACCTGCACGCGGCTGCCATTCAGATCGCGACCGTTCGGCGAGCCTGCGTCGTCGGCGCGCAACGACTCCAGCACGTCGCCCGACGCGTGATAAGCCCGCCGCACGCGCTCCTGCAATTCGCGCACATTACCCGGCCATTCGTAGGCGAGACATTCGCGCAGGAAGTTCGGCCCAACCTGCTTCGCGCCCTCGGACGCGCCATGTGCAGCGGCCTCGCGATTCAATTCGTCGACCATCGCCTGAGCGATCAGCGCCGGATCTTCGCCGCGTTCGCGCAGCGGCGGCAACGTCACCGCAGCCGCTTCGAGGCGCAACGCCAAATCCTCCATCAGACTGCCGTCGGCCACGGCGGCGCGCGGCGACTTGCGAGTCGACGCGATCAGTCGGAAATCCGTCGCCACCTGGTTCGTGCCGCCGACCCGCATGAAGGTCTGCGAATCGAGCGCGCGGAGCAGCGCTTCCTGCTGCGCATGCGGCAATTCGGCAATTTCGTCGATAAATAGCGTACCGCCGCTGGCCTGTTCGAACAGACCGGGTTCGCGATGCTCGGCGCCGTTGAACGCACCGCGTTCGTGGCCGAGTAACAGGCTCTCCAGTGAGCGTTGCGCGCCGCCGTTTGCAGTGCCCCGGCAATCCAGCGTAACGAACGGGCCTTTGCGACGGCGGCTCATGTCGTGCAGCGTGCGCGCCGCGATCTGCTTGCCCGTGCCGGGTTCGCCGGAAATCAGCACAGCAGCTTCGGTCGGGGCAACATGTTCGATCGTGTCGTAGACGTGCTGGACCGCGCCGCTGCGGCCAAGCATCGAACCGAATCGGCCCAGCTGACGCAGCGATGCACGCAGCGTCTGCACTTCTTCGGTCAGCTCATACGGACGCGGAATGCGTGCGAGCAGACTGCGCAGGCGCGGAATGTTGACCGGCTTGAGCAGGTAGTCCCAGATGCCGTGCCGCAAGCCCTCGATGGCGCTTTCGACGGTGGCATTACCGGTCATCACGATCACCGGCAACGCGCCGCCGGGAGGATGCGCGGGCAGGTGCTGCAACAGGTCGAGTCCGCTGCCATCCGGCAGATTCAGGTCGACCAGTACGACATCGGGGATAAAGCGCGTCAGCGCCGCGCGAGCCTCGGCAATCGTGGTCGCGGTATCGACGGAGAAGCCGTCGGCCGAGAGGATGGCGGACAGGCCTGACAGGCTATTAGGATCGTCTTCAACAATCAGGGCGTGTGGCATGGCGAGCGCTATTTTGTAAATGGATGGAATGCCTGGGGCACCGTAGCAGCAGGGATTAACTTGCTGGCTGGCGCGCTCCCAGGCGCGATGGCTGGCCGATGTGGTCGAACGACGCGTCGCGCGGCCAGCGTTCGCCTGTGCAACCCGCAAGTAGCGGGGCGGCAGGCGGAAGCACGGCGTCAGGCATGCAGTGATGCCGGGTGCGACGGATGGCGATTCGACTCACGTAATTCTGGTCCTTGGATTTTCTGGGCTTGGCAAGTACTCGCCCCTCCGGTGCTGTCTCGTATCTGACTGGCATGGCGGGGCGTTTGCGGTTTTGCGGTTCCTCACCGGTCAGTCAGAAATCCCGGTTGCTGTCGAAAAAGCGGCGCACTTCGTGTTCTGCCTCTTCGCGGGTCTTGCCGTAACGTTCCTGAATCAGCCCCGCAAGTTTGTCCGCGCGACCTTCGGCCTTGGTGAGCTCGTCGTCCGTCAATTCGCCCCATGCCGTCTTCGCTTTACCGACCATCTGCTTCCACTTGCCTTCAGCAATATCGTTATTCATGGTTCTCTCCCAAAGTGAAGAAAATATTCCATATGGCTTCCCTTCAATTCGAGCATGAACCATGCCAACGCAATTTGCTTAGAATTATCAACGGTTTGTCCGATGAGTCATGGGAAGTTTGCGAACATGGGATGGCAAATTCTGGACAGCCGCCGGTAAAGTTTTCCTCAACCATACACGGCGGCACAAAAAAGAAAAAGCGCCCAATGTGGGCGCTTTTTTTTTGGATTTATTTCTCAGCGGCGGCGTTGCGCCGAAGCTGGTTTCATCTAGCGGACTTTGACGCGCAAATTATGCGCGGCTGCGGTACTCGTGGGTACGCGTGTCGATTTCGATCTTGTCGCCGATGTTGCAGAAGAGCGGCACTTGCAGTTCGAAACCGGTGGTCAGCTTGGCGTTCTTCAGAACCTTGCCCGACGACGTATCGCCCTTGACAGCCGGTTCCGTGTAGATGATTTCGCGGACCAGCGTGGTCGGCAGTTCGACCGAAATCGCTTTCTCGTTGTAGAACACGACTTCGCAAGCCATGCCGTCTTCGAGGTAATGGAGGGCGTCGCCCATCATTTCGCCTTCGACTTCGAACTGGTTGTAGTCGGCGTCCATGAACACGTACATCGGGTCGGCGAAGTACGAGTACGTGACTTCCTTGCGTTCCAGCACGACGACGTCGAACTTGTCGTCAGCCTTGTACACGCTTTCCATGCCTGCGCCGGTCAGCAGGTTCTTGAACTTCATCTTGACGACGGCGGAGTTACGGCCCGATTTGTTGTATTCGGCCTTTTGCACGACCATTGCGTCTGCGCCGATCATCACGACGTTGCCGGTGCGGAGTTCCTGTGCGGTCTTCATAAAAAACTGTCCTGTACGAAATGAGTAGCTTCAACTGTTGCTCAACGGCATACGGCGCAAGCGGCTTCGGCGCTTCGTTCACTGGATACCGCGCCGCATGCGAGCGGTGCGGTGAACCGTAAGTGTGAGAAGCGTGGCCGGCTTGCTGCGAGGACCGGTAGCGAGGCCGCAGCCCCATGAATCCCACCGATCCCAGACAATCCGTTACCTGCTTTTACCCGGTGCGGGCGTGTACACGAGTGGCGCCGATCCACAACATACGTCCCTTTTTTGACATTTCCGCCATGCCACCGAAGCTGAGCGACGCGGCTTGGCGACATGTCTTGCATCTTTCGATGCCGTGCGGCCCATGAGGCCGATGAAAAAGGCCTGACGGTTTGACTCGGTGCGTTGTTCTGATCGGGCCGCGCTTGCGTCGTCGGCCGTTGGATAACCGCTTATTTTAACTGAGTTTTTGCGAACAAGGCCAGATTTCCAGCGAGGTCGCCGACTTGGGCGAGTTCGCCGGCCCATTCGGCTGCGCGCTGCGTCAGCGCCGGCTGGTAGCGCTGGAATTCGGCCCAGTCGGGGCGGCCGGCGCCGTTCCACGCGTGCCAGAAGCGGGCCAGTGCTTCGCGGGCGTCGTCGGGCAAGGTGCGGGCGTAGTGGGCGAGCGCGGCGTCGAGCTTGGGCAGATGGGCGTCGTCGGCTTGCGGATAGATGTGCCAGACGAATGGTTTCTCGGCCCACTGGGCGCGGACAAACGAGTCTTCGCCACGCACGAAATTGACGTCGCTCGCCCACAGCAGCGCGTCGTAGCCGGGTTGATCGGTGAAGGCGAGAGCGTGCGCGCTCAGGCTGCCGAGTGTCGCGTGCGAGCCTGCGGCAAACGACGGCAGTCCGAAAAAGCGCGCCACCGCGCCGGATATGCGGCCTTCCGGCACCAGCAGGACGACCGGGGACGCGCTGTCGCGCCATTGTTCGAGCAGGCTGTCGACGGCGAGGTTTTCGTAGGCGAACAGCGAGATCACGGTCGTGCCGGCAGGAGGGGGCGCGTGGCCGGTGGTGTCGAGCCACCACGCTTCGCGGGCTGCCGGGGATGCCTCGAAGGCCGCGCGCGCTGCGTCGAGCTGCGGTTCCTTCAGGACGCCGCCCGTGCCTGGGCCGAGTCCCGGGAAAAAGAACGTCTTGGTCAACGAATAGCGGGGATGCGGCGAAGGCCGCAGATGGAAGTCCGCGACCCAATCCTCGGCACTCAGATATTCGAGGTTGAGCCACACCGGCGCGCGTTCGCGCTGGGCCATCGCGGCGACATAGATGGACGGCAGTTCGCAGGCGAAAGCTTCGATCACCACGTCGGCTACCTCGACCGTATCGCCCGCATGCGACGGCTCGTGCCAGTGCTCGACGACGATTCCGTCGACCGTCTGCCGGGCGCGATCCAGCGCGAGCGCCGGGCACAGTTTCTGGAACGAATGCAGATCGTCGACGAACACGCGCACCTGCCAGCGGTGTTCGTCCGCGAGTTGGCGGGCGAGCCGCCAGCACACGCCGATATCGCCGAAATTGTCGATGACCGCGCAGAAGATGTCGCAGGAAATCGCCGCGGACGGCGCGGCGGGTTGTTCGGGGACTTGTTCGCTGGCGGGGGAGACGGGAGAGGCTGAGGACATGGCGGCCTGAGGGACGGGGTTCGAACGCGCGCGGAATGTTCTAAACTGGCGATTCTAAAGCCTTCGTTCACGATTGCGCGCGCCGGTCCGATTCGCGCGCGGCACGCAGAGCGAGGCCTCGCGAGACTGTCCCCACCCCAATCGATCCTGCATGACCGAACCCGAAGCCATCGACGCTTTCGAGCCCAAAAAGGTGCTCGCCCAACTGCCGCATCTCCCCGGCGTCTATCGTTATTACGATATGCACGGCGCAGTGCTTTACGTGGGCAAGGCGCGCGATCTCAAGAAGCGCGTGTCCAGCTACTTCACGAAAACGCAACTGTCGCCGCGCATCGCGATGATGGTGACGCGCATCGCAAAAATTGAGACCACGGTCACGCGCTCTGAGGCAGAGGCGCTGCTGCTTGAGAACAATCTGATCAAGGCGCTCACGCCGCGTTACAACATCCTGTTCCGCGACGATAAGTCTTATCCATATCTGAAGCTGACCGGGCACAAGTTTCCGCGTATGGCCTACTACCGGGGCTCGGTGGATCGGAAGAACCAGTATTTTGGGCCGTTTCCAAGTGCGTGGGCGGTGCGCGAGAGCATCCAGATCCTGCAGCGCGTGTTCCAGTTGCGGACCTGCGAAGACTCCGTGTTCAACAACCGCACGCGGCCTTGTCTGCTGCATCAGATCGGACGCTGCACCGCGCCGTGCGTCGCGTTGATCAACGAGGAAGACTACGCGCGCGATGTGTCCAATGCGTCGCGATTTCTGCTCGGCCGGCAAGGCGAAGTGATGAAGGAACTCGAGCAGAAAATGCACGCGTTCGCGAGCGAGCTGAAGTTCGAGCAGGCGGCGGCGGTGCGTAACCAGATGAGTTCGCTGTCGACGGTGCTGCATCAGCAGGCAATCGAAGTGGGCAGCGATAGCGACGTCGACATCCTGGCGGTGGTCGCGCTCGGCGGCCGCGTCTGCGTGAATCTCGCCATGGTGCGCGGCGGGCGGCATCTGGGCGACAAGGCGTATTTTCCCGCGCACGTGGAAAGCGCGTTGACCGCGGACGAGGGCGGGCTCGATGACGAAACAAATGCGGCGGTGGGCGGCGGCGCGAGTGGCGACACGCAAGTGGCGGGCGAGGCCGATGCGCTGATGCTCGCGCAAGAGCTGCCGCCTGAGGATGACGAGGGCGACGATGCGGAGTCAGTCTTTAGCGCCGAAGACGCCGAAGCCACTGAAACCACCGAAGAACCCGACGCCGAAAATCCCCAGCCCGCCCAACCTCGCAAAGGCCGCGCATCCGGTGGAATCGAGTCGGAAGTCCTCGAAGCGTTCATCGCCCAGCACTACCTCGGCAACCGCGTTCCGCCCGTGCTGGTGGTCAGCCATGCGCCGGCCACGCGCGAACTGGTCGACGTGCTGATCGAGCAGGCCGGCCACAAGGTGACCGTGTTGCGTCAGCCGCAAGGACAACGGCGCGCGTGGCTCTCGATGGCCGAACAGAATGCGCGGCTCGCGCTGGCTCGCCTGCTGTCGGAGCAAGGCTCGCAGCAGGCCCGTACCCGCGCGCTCACCGACACGCTCGGCATGGAATGCGACGACCTCGCGCATCTGCGCATCGAGTGTTTCGACATCAGTCACACGATGGGCGAGGCGACGCAGGCGTCATGCGTGGTGTATCACCATCACAAGATGCAGTCGTCGGAGTACCGGCGCTACAACATCACGGGCATCACGCCGGGCGACGATTACGCGGCGATGCGTCAGGTTCTCACGCGCCGTTACGAGAAGATGGTCGCGCAAGCCGCAGCGAATGCCGCCGACGAAGCCGCCGAGCTGCAAGGCGACGCGGCCGCCGACCCGGCGCAAGCGTCCGATGCCGCCGAACCCGTCGCGGCGGGCGGCATTCTGCCGACCATCGTGTTGATCGACGGCGGTAAGGGGCAGGTGGAAATCGCGCGCCAGGTGTTCACGGAGCTGGGGCTTGATACCGGCATGCTGGTCGGCGTCGCGAAAGGCGAGGGGCGCAAGGTCGGCCTCGAAACGCTGATTTTCGCCGACGGCCGTGCGGCGCTCGAACTCGGCAAGGAAAGCGCCGCGCTGATGCTGGTCGCGCAGATTCGCGACGAGGCGCACCGTTTCGCGATCACCGGCATGCGCGCGAAGCGCGGCAAGACGCGTCAGACATCGCGGCTCGAGGAACTGGAGGGCGTGGGGGCGAAGCGGCGTCAACGGTTGCTCGCGCGGTTTGGCGGATTGCGTGGCGTGGTCGCGGCGAGCGTCGAGGATCTGGCGAGTGTCGAAGGGATTTCGCAAGCGCTCGCCGAGCAGATTTACCGGCAGTTGCATTAGGCGAGGGTGGGCCGGGTGGCGCGTCGAGGGTGGCTGTGCTGAAGAGCGCGGGCGGCAGGCGTGGGAGCGAGGCACGCGGTTGCCGAAGCGGACTGCGGTTGTCACTCATTGCCGCTCACGGCTCCCTTCCAGCCCGCACGCGCGCCCCCAAATAACCGTCATCCAGCCCTCGGAATCCCGTACCCACCAAGCCCCGCCCGCCGCTTTGCTTGTGGCAGGCCTTGTGACACGGCACAATTGCATCTCCCTCGCCAGACGTTGCGCCTGCCCATGCCGTTCAATTTCCCGATTTTCCTGACTTGGCTGCGGATCGTTCTGATTCCGCTGGTCGTCGGTGTGTTCTATCTGCCGGACATGATGATGAGCCCCGCGCACCGCAATCTCGCGGCCGCGACGATCTTCATCCTGGCGGCGCTCACCGACTGGTTCGACGGCTTTCTGGCCCGCAAATGGAATCAGACCTCGGCGTTCGGCGCGTTCCTCGATCCGGTCGCCGACAAACTGATGGTGACCGCTGCGTTGCTTGTACTCGTGCAACTCGCGCGAATCGACTCGGCTATCGCGCTGGTGATCGTCGGACGCGAAATCGCAATTTCCGCGTTGCGCGAGTGGATGGCGCAGATCGGCGCATCGAAGAGTGTCGCGGTGAATTCGCTCGGCAAGCTCAAGACCGTCTGCCAGATGGTGGCGATTCCGATGCTGCTGTTCTACGGGCCGTTGCCGTTCGGCGCCGGCGTATCCGTCGACACCCGTGTGTGGGGCCTGTGGCTCATCTATCTCGCTGCGTTCCTGACGATCTGGTCGATGCTGTACTACATGAAGCTCGCGTGGCCGCAAATCCGTGAACGGGGCGGGGCCGCCTGAGTTTTAATCGCGGCGGGAACGGTTGTTGAGGGTGAGCGAAGAGGGCGCAGAAGTTCGCCCAAACGGGGCAGGAGTACGAGTCAAAAATTTTATTTAAAAAAGATTCGCAAAGGGGGTTGACGCTTTTCGGTCGTTTCTCCATAATCTCGTTTCTCCGATGCACGCAGTTTGAAGCGACGGAGCAGAAGCAAGACGGTTGCTGCAAATTGGCAGCAGTAACCAGCAGGATAGGTAGGCAAGCAGCACAATGCGGGAGTAGCTCAGTTGGTAGAGCGCAACCTTGCCAAGGTTGAGGTCGCGAGTTCGAGCCTCGTCTCCCGCTCCAGATTTTTGAAGCACCGCGTTGTTTGGCTCAGTAAAAAGTGCAGCGCGTTGTGAAGCAGTTCAATGCGGGAGTAGCTCAGTTGGTAGAGCGCAACCTTGCCAAGGTTGAGGTCGCGAGTTCGAGCCTCGTCTCCCGCTCCATACATTAGGGGAAGCAACGCTTCCCTTTTTGTTTGATGGGTCGGCCATCTGGCCTGATCGCCCAACAAACAAATCTGCGAGCCTGCAGCTAGGTTCCAGCCCGCTTGCGGCGCGATAGCAAAGCGGTTATGCAGCGGCCTGCAAAGCCGTTTAGGCCGGTTCGACTCCGGCTCGCGCCTCCAGTAGTTGATGTAAAGAAAAGCCCCGACAAGTCGGGGCTTTTCTTTTTTCTGCTGCGTGTGAGATGCAGATTCGCTATAGCGATCTGATCATCGCCATGCGCGTTGCACCCGGTGTTCACCCGCAACCACGCCCGCAATCGCCCGGGCGACCCCTCGCGCGGATATAGTGGCGCACCCAGACCCCCACTCCCACTTCGACACCATGCGTCCCACGGACATCCGCCGCCGCTCCTTCTATCTGCGCGCGATCTACGCACTCTGTCTGCTTGGCGCGACGTGGACGCATCTGCAGGTGGCGTTAGTCCATGGGCTCGATTGGGACTACGGCGGCGCCGCGCCATTCACGCGCATCTACTGGACTTCGCTGCTCTTCATCGATCCGTTCACCGCACTGCTTCTGCTCGTCATGCCGAGGATAGGGCTGATACTCTGCGTCGCCGTCATCGTGACGGACGTGGCGCACAATTCGTGGTTCGCGCTGCATCATCCGGTGCGGATGGATCTGTATCTTTCGCAGATCGTTTTTCTTCTGTTCGTCGCGTTCACTGTGCGGACCGCCTGGCGTGGAGCCCCAAGCCGGCGTGCCCGACGCTTTCCTGCGTGACCGTTTGTTCACCGAGGCCGAATGTACCTACAACTCGCCGGCACCAATGTGCGACTGCTTGGCTCGATGCATCTGTTTCCCGCGACCAGCCGGCGGACGCCGCCCTGGATCGCAGAAGCCTATGACTGGGCCGAAGCGCTCGTTTTCGAATCCGATCCGCCGACAATCCTGCCGTTCCTGAAGGCTGACTCACAGCCCGGCGCGGGCGAGTTGCAGCCGTTCGTTTCCGCCGATGCCTGGCGTCAACTCCAGGCGCTGTGGCCCGCCGAAGGACCGTTGGCGCCGTTCACCGCGTTGCGTCCATGGGCCGCGCTGATCGTCGCGCCGACGCTGTTCCAGCAGGTCGTCGAAGGCGTCGAGCCGCGCATGATGCGCTCGGCGCTCGCGCAGTCCAAACCCTACGAGTATCTGGAAACAGCGAACGATGTCGCCGCCGCTCTCGAATCGATTCCGCTGCAAGCGGTCGGCGCAGCGCTTGATCTGCTGATGGCCGATCGCGATGAACCGCAACGCACCCTCGAGCGCATGCACGCGGCATGGCTCGACGGCGATCTCGACGCGGTCCAGCAGGTTGCCGTCGAATCGCCGATGTTCAATTTGCCGGGCATCCGCGAGGCCATTCTCGATATGCGCAATCGTGCATGGGCCGCGCGCCTGACGCAGCAAACAGGGCGGCCCGAGCGAACCTTGGTGGTCGTCGGCGCGCTGCATCTGTGTGGTCCGGGCAATCTGATCGAATGCCTCGCGCATCCCGTCGAGGCGGCTTTCCAGGCGGATGACGTCTCCGGGAAAATCCTGGGCACGTCGCGCGATCCGACGTGAAACGCCCGGCAGTCAAGGCTCCCGTCGATCGTCATCGACGGAACTCTGCAAGCTCGCCTCAATCCCATCGTAAAGAATGCCGCTATACACTGACGGCCCACGATTTCGGTCATCACGAAGGACACTGAGAACACGACATGCATGTTCCATCGACGCCCAGCAATGAAAGCGCCCGCATCGACACATTGCGTGCGCTGCAAATTCTCGATACCTCGTCCGAAGAGCGCTTCGACCGCCTGACCCGGCTCGCCAGGCGGCTGTTCGGCGTGCCTATCGCGCTCGTGAGCCTCGTCGACACGAACCGCCAGTGGTTCAAATCGTGCGTCGGGCTGTCGGCGACCGAGACGTCGCGCGACGTGTCGTTCTGCGCGCACGCGATTCTCGGCGATGAACTTTTCCTGGTGCCGGACGCGCTCGCCGACGAGCGTTTTCACGACAACCCGCTCGTGACGGACGATCCGAATATCCGCTTCTATGCGGGTTGTCCGCTGACGGTGGCTAACGGTAGCAAGCTGGGCACGCTGTGTCTGATCGACATCAAGCCGCGCGGCCTCGATGCCGAAGAGCGCGAGTTGCTGCTCGACCTCGCGCATATGGCCGAGCAGGAACTGGCGGCCGTGCAACTGGCCACGCTCGACGAACTGACGCTGCTGTCGAACCGGCGCGGTTTCGAAGCGCTCGCGCAACACGCGCTGAACGTCTGCAAGCGGATGGATAAACCCGCGTCGCTGCTGTTCTTCGACCTGAACGATTTCAAACTGATCAACGACACGTTCGGACACGCCGAAGGCGACCGCGCGTTGCAGACCTTCGCCGAAGTGCTGCGTACCGCGCTACGTGAGAGCGACGTGATCGGGCGGCTCGGCGGCGACGAGTTCGTCGCGCTGCTGACCGACACCGGCAGCACGGAAACGCACGAAGTGACGCGCCGTCTCACGCAGTTGCTCGACGCGCGCAATGCCGAGGAGCGGCGCGGCTATCAGATCCGCTATAGCGTCGGGCAGACGTCTTATGATCCGGCGCGCCATGTGTCGATTGCCGAACTGCTGGCCGCCGCCGACGCAGCGATGTACAGCCACAAGCAGGCGTCGAAGGCACGCGGCGCGCAGCGGGGTTGATGCTCGTGCACGCCGCCCGGCGCTCGCCCGCTGGCGCGCGGCATGGCTGCGGGCTGACGCGCGCGGCATAATTGCGCATCGTTCGCCGCCGCTTCTGGCGGCGCGTCTTTTTTCGAAAGTATCCGATGACTGAATCACAGCAAACTGCCGCCGCGCGGCTCGCGCAACTCGAATGGCGCTGGAAGTCCTTCACGGACCTCACGAGCGTCGAAGTGTATGAAATGCTGGCTGCCCGCAGCGCGGTCTTCGTCGTTGAACAGAATTGCGTGTATGGCGATATCGACGGGCTCGATATGCAAGCGTGGCATCTGTCGGCATACGGGCCTGCAACCGACGCTGCAACAACGCCGTTGGCCGGTTATCTCCGCGTCTTGTTGCCCGATGCCGACGACGCCGATGTGCGTATCGGTCGTGTGCTGACCACCGCGCCGTTCCGCGGAATCGGGCTGGGCAATGCGATGCTCGAACGGGCGCTCACGCACATCCGCGCACAATGGCCCGGTACGCCGATCCGTCTGCATGCGCAGGCCCATCTGCAAAAGTTTTACGGCGCGTTTGGCTTCGCTCCCGTCTCGGAGATCCACGACGAAGATGGCATTCCGCATGTGTGGATGCGCTCGGCCTGAGCTTGTGCTGAAGGGGCGCGGATGAGGGTTGGCGTTGGCGGGATAGCAGCGCTCCCGTCCGATTACCGTTTATAAAGCGCCGCTGCGCTCTACAAACCAGCGTCGTTTAGACAGGCTTCTTCACGCAAGCCGGTTTCTGCACGATGCAGGTCCACCTCGGCGTCCGTGCCTGCAGCCGTCAACGGTGACCGCCAATCGGCGTCGACGCCCCGTGCGCCGCCATCGCTCTCCCTGACTTCGCACGCCGCTCATTGCGCAGCCGTCCGCGCGCCGACAGCCGCATCCAGTGACGCAGTGCGATCAGTGCGCCGATCACGCTCATCATCGAACCCGGAATCCATAGCAAGAGCCCGCCGATCTGCTGATCGCGCATCGGGCTCAGCCATGTGAACGCGCGGCCGCAGATCGAATAGATCGGATACAGCTCGTGCGACGTAAAAAAGATAAACGCGCCGAGAATAATCTGCGGCGGAATCGCGGCGATCACCACCAGCACGCGCTTGCCGGGCGACAAACGCGCGGGCGGCGCAGGGCGCGGATCGAGCACGAGGCACCAGAACAGCAGCCCGTCGATCGCCATGCTCCAGTTCATCACGCGATAAAGTCGCCAGTCGAGCATCGCGACGAAATGAATCGGCGACATCAGCCAGAAGTAGATCAGCCCGACGAACAGCGTGACGGCCACAACCGGATGCATCACCACGTCGAGCAGCTTGCGTACCACGAGGTTGTCGAGCGCGGGCCGCACGAAACGCTGCCGCCACGCGAACGGAATCCCCGCCCGCAACGCTGCGCCCGGATACGACAGCGCAATAAAAAACGGCCCGAGATGATGCAGCACCAGATGCTGCAGGCGATGCATGAAGAACTCATGCTCGAAGAAATAATCGAGCCGCGTATGCAGCACGACATACAGCGCCACCAGCCCGAACCAGAAGGAAATGCGCCGCGCGATCGACAGCTTCGCTTTGCGTGCGCCGCGTACGAACAGGATCGCGGGCACCAGCAGCGCGATCACGACGGTCGGCGAAAACTCCCACGGGTCGAGCCAGTAGAGCAGGTTCATCGCCGCGAATTACTTGGTCTGGGCCGGCGACTTCACGACGAACGGCGTGTCGAGCGTTTCGCCGTCGGAGAACTTCAGTTGCAGATGAACCGTGTCGCCCGGCGCGACCTTGTGCTTCGCGTCTTCGAGCATCACGTGGTAGCCGCCCGGTGAGATCGCGACCTGGCCGTGCGCGGGCACGGTCAGCTTGTCGACCATCACCATCTTTTGCGACGAGCCGTTCGACACGGTCTGATGCAGCATCGCATCGCCATAGTCGTTACTCGAAATGTCGACGAGGTCGACGGGCTTGTCGCTGGCGTTCACCAGCGTCGCGTAACCGGCGGCGGGCAGATTGTTCGGCAGCCAGCGGACCCATGCGTCCTTGACGCTGATCGCGTTGGAACCGGCGGCTTGCGCAGCCCCGGCGATACCGAACGAAAGGGCAAGGGCGCAGCCCAGCGAAGCGAACGTTTTGATCTTGATCGACATGAATGAACTCGGGAAAGGTCAGGAACGGTCATCAATGATACGTCGCAGGTCCTGCGCGATCGTATCGGACGTGTCGTGATCGGTAGCCAGCAGGCGCGCGTGGCCCTGGCTGTCGAACACGTAAACGGCGGAACTGTGGGTCACTTCGTAATTGCCGCTCGGGTCGCGCTTTTCCATCTGATACGCGACGCGGTAGCGTTTGGCCAGCGACTCGATCTGCCAGTCGCTGCCGGTCAGGCCTTCGGCGTGTTGCGGATCGAACGCGCCGACGTAATCGTGCAACGCCTGCGGCGTGTCGCGCGCGGGGTCGACGGTGATGAACAGGATGCGGACCTTCTGCGCGTCGGGGCCGAGCTTGCCGAGCACCTGCATCAGGCGGCCCATCGTTTCGGGGCACACATCCGGGCAGTGCGTGTAGCCGAAGTAGACGAGCGAGGTGCGGCCCTTGAACGAATCGCCGTTGACGGGCTTGCCGTCGTCGCCGGTGAGCGTGAAGTCGAGATCCGGCAGATGGCCGGTCACGTTGGTCAACTGCCAGGACTCGCTGCGATGCGTGCAGCCTGCGAGCGCGGTCAACGCGCCGATCGTCAACGTCATTGCGAAGCGCCGTGCGAACCGTTGGCGGCGCGACGGCGCGGCGAGGTTCGTTTGCGGTTGACGCGATGACAGGATCGGGAACAAAGCAGGGCTCAATGACTCGATTGAATAGTGGCGCGTGACGTGGTGTGTGAACGGCGTCGCCCGATTTGCATGCTGCGATGGCGGACATCGGGCGCATTACGAGTCCGCCATAGTGTGCAAATATGGTCATGACGACAAGCGCCTTTGTGGCAGGGACTGTATAACAAAACCCCTGGCAACGCCGCGCACCGCTCATGACGCGTGCGTCGCGGGGCAATTTGACGCACACCGCTGAAAGCGTGCTGAAGCCGGATTGTTCCATTTTTGAATGCAATCACCGAAAGCTCGGGCGCGCGCGGTGCCGCCGGGCTTGAACCGAAGCTTACTTTCTCGAAAATTTGACCGATGCGCGGTAAGATGCGCACACTTTTCCGGCCGCAGAAGGCTGAAAGGCGAACCCAATCGATGCAAGCACTTCCGGCTGTTCTGTCTCCTGGCGAGACAGCATTTTTCTTCGATTTCGACGGCACGCTCGTCGAACTCGCGCCCACGCCGGACGGCGTGCTGGTGCAACCGCGCGTGATCGAGTTGCTGAGCGCACTGCGAAGCCTGACGAACGGCGCGGTCGCGATCGTGTCGGGCCGTGGCATCGACAGCATCGACAGTTTTCTCGGCATGCCCGATCTGCCGATTGCCGGTTTGCACGGCGCCGAGCGGCGTGACGCGAACGGCGATACGCAACGTATTGGCTTCCACGACGAGCGGCTTTTGCGCATGGAGCAGGTGCTTGCGCAGGTCGTCAACGAACATCCCGGCATGCTGCTCGAGATCAAGGGCGCGGCGCTCGCACTGCACTACCGGAACGCGCCCGATCGCGAACAGCTTGCGCGCGAGGCGACCGAACGGCTGGTCGCCGACTATCCCGATGCCTATGTGCTGCAGCCGGGCAAGATGGTCTACGAAATCAAGCCGAAGGACGTCGACAAGGGCCGCGCGATGCGCGCGTTCCTCGATGAGCCGCCTTTCGTCGGCCGCACGCCGGTATTCGCCGGCGACGATCTGACCGACGAGAAAGGTTTTGCGGTCGTCAACGAACGCGGCGGCGTGTCGATCAAGGTCGGCGCGGGCGAGACGATGGCGCATTCGCGAATCGACTCGGTGTCCGCGCTGCTCGACTGGCTGGAGACGATCGTCGCGGCGGCGCGCAAAGCATGAGAGTGAGCATGACGGCGACGCCATTTCAATCGACGCTAACAACGCAAACAACGCAATCGTATTGCATCGGGAATCGCGCTTCATGAGTCGACTGATCATCGTATCGAACCGGGTCGCGCCTATTTCGGAGGGCGGTCCGGCAGCGGGCGGGCTGGCGGTGGGCGTGTACGACGCGCTGAAGGAAACCGGCGGCATGTGGTTCGGCTGGAGCGGCGACGTGCTCAGCTCGGGCCAGCCGCAGATCAAGGTCGAAGAGCGCGGACCCGTCACCTTTGCGACCATCGCGCTGATGCGCCGCGACTACGACCAGTACTACCGCGGTTTTTCGAATGCCACGCTGTGGCCGGCGTTTCACTATCGCGCCGATCTGCTGCAATACGACCGGCACGATTTCGAAGGCTATTGCCGCGTCAACGCGTGGCTCGCGCAGCAACTCGTGCCGCTGTTACGCGACGACGATGTGATCTGGGTTCACGACTATCACCTGATTCCGTTCGCGCAGGCGTTGCGCGCGGCCGGCGTGAAGAATCGCATTGGTTTCTTCCTGCATATTCCGTTTCCCGCGTCACAGGTGCTGCTGGCGGTGCCGCCGCATCGCGAGCTGGTCGAAGCACTATGTTCGTTCGATCTGCTCGGCTTCCAGACCGCGCCGGATCTGCGCGCGTTCTGCGATTACATCGTCAACGAGGCGAACGGTTCAGTCGATAACGCGGGTAGCAGCGGTCCGCTGACCGTGCACGCATTCGGCCGCACGTTGCGCGCGGCGGCTTATCCGATCGGCGTCTATCCTGACGAGATCGCCGAACTCGCGAAAGCGGGCGAGCGTGGCAAGCCGGTGCGCACGATGAAGGCGACGCTGCATTCGCGCAAGCTCATCATGAGCGTCGACCGGCTCGATTATTCGAAGGGACTGGTCGAGCGATTCCGCGCGTTCGAGCGTCTGCTGGAGCACGCGACTGCGCAACGCAACAAGGTGTCGTTCCTGCAGATCGCACCGCCGACGCGCGCCGACATGCACGCGTATCAGGACATCCGTCTGCAACTGGAAGGGGAGTCGGGGCGCATCAACGGACGCTTCGCCGAACTGGACTGGACTCCGATTCTCTACATCCACAAACAGTACGAGCGCTCGGTGCTGGCCGCGCTGTTCCGTACCGCGCACGTCGGTTATGTGACGCCGTTGCGCGACGGGATGAACCTCGTCGCCAAGGAGTATGTGTCGGCGCAGGACCCGGAGAATCCGGGCGTGCTCGTGCTGTCGCGCTTTGCGGGCGCGGCGCAGGAGCTGGAGGGGGCGCTGATCGTCAATCCGGTCGATATCGACGGGATGGCCGAGGCGCTGGCTACCGCATTGCAGATGCCGCTGGCGGAGCGCCAGGCGCGTCATCGCGACATGATGGTGCAATTGCGCGAGAACAATGTGTCGGTGTGGCGCGATAACTTCATGCGCGATTTGCAGGCCGTGGGAGCGCGGGTGAAGGCTGCGAAAAGCGCGAAGTCGAAGGTTGTTACGGCGGGCAAAAAGCGCGCAGTGCGGAAGAAGCCGGCGGTATAGTTTTTCCGGCTAGAAGCTTTGGCTGAACGCGGTGTGTTGCGCCGCTTATCTCTCCAGTCGAAAAAAAGCCGCTTCCAGGAAGCGGCTTTTTTTCTACGTGCGCGCGCTGGGCAATCCCACCGCGCATCGCACAACTCAAACCACGTGCTGTTCGTCGACCTTTTTTCCGCCGATGTGCAATGTCGTGCCCTTGCCGTACTGCTTCGAGAGCAGGTCGCGATACAGGCCGGGACGCTGGCGCAATTCTTCGGGACTGCCGTCGTCGATTACCTTGCCCGCGCTCATCACGATGATCCGGTCGAAGTTGTTCAGCGTCGACAGCCGGTGCGCAATCGCGATAACGGTGCGGCCGACCATCAGCCGGTCGAGTGCCTTCTGGATCGCTTCTTCCGACGCGCTGTCCAGCGCCGAGGTCGCTTCGTCGAGCAGCAGGATCGGCGCGTTCTTCAGAATGGCACGCGCAATTGCGATCCGCTGACGCTGACCGCCCGACAGCTTCACGCCACGGTCGCCGACGATCGTATCGAAACCTTCCGGCATCGCTTCGATGAAATCCGTGCAACGCGCTTCCCGCGCGGCCGCGATGACTTCGTCACGGGTCGCCTCAGGGCGGCCATACGCGATGTTTTCGTACACGGAGCGATGGAACAGCGAGATGTCCTGCGGCACCAGCGCGATGGCGTGCCGCAAGCTGTCTTGCGTGATGGCCGCGATATCCTGGCCGTCGATCTTGATCGCGCCGCCCTGCGTCTCGTAGAAACGCTGCAACAGCGCCAGCACGGTGGATTTACCCGCGCCCGACTTGCCGATCAGACCAACCCGCTGACCCGGTTCGATATGCAGATCGAAATGGTCGAGAATCGCGCGGCGGCGCGGATACGCGAATGTCACGCCTTCGAAATCGACACGGCCGCCTTGCGGCACGAGTTCGCTAGCACCGTCGCGGTCGGGCATGCCGTGCGGTTCCAGCAGCGTGCGGACCGCTTCGGCGAGCCGCGCGACGTGCTGCGTCACGTCGACCAGCGCCACGGCCAGATCGCGCGTGCCGTGCAGAATCGTGAAGCCGAGCGAGCTGACCAGCACGATGTCGCCCGAGGTTGCCTTGCCCTGGTCCCACAGCCACAGCGCCCAACCCAGCAAGCCCGCCGACAGCAGCGCGGTGATCACCGCGTGCAGCAGGCGCAGCTTTTCCAGATACAGCAGGCTCTGCTGACGCGCGTCCATCTCGGCCTTGACCGTCGCGCCGAAACGCTGCTGTTCGCGGAACGTCATGCCGAATGCACGCACGAGGCCCATGTTGCTGATCACGTCGACCAGTTCGCCGTCGACGGACGCCGCCTTGGTCGCGAAATGATGATGGCGTGCCGATCCGCGCCCGGCGAGCTTGTACAGCACGACCGACAGAATCGCCGAGCACAGCATCAAACCGCCGGCCATCAACGGATTCACCGCGATGATCATGACGATCGCGCCGAGCACCGCGATGCACGGCGGCAGCACGTTCCACGCAGTCGTGTTCTCGGCCGTGTAGACAGCGTTCGAGGTGGCGGTGATCCGACTGGCCAGCATGCCGGGCTGCTTCTCGGAGTAGTAGCTCGGGGAGTGTCCGCTCAGATACGAGAACAGGTCGCGCCGCAAGTCGCCCGTCACGGCGACGAACGTATGCGCAGCGACCCATCCGCCGACCCGCCACAGCAGGTTGTCCGCGGCGATCAGACCGACGAGGATCGCAAACGCGCCCCACAGCGGGCCAGGATGATGACGGCCTTCGCCGAGCACGTCGATCAGATGTTTGATCGCGTATTGCGAAGCGAGCGCACAGCCCACGGCCGCAAACACGCTGCACAGGACGATCGCATGTGCGAGCGGGTGGCGGCGGATAAAGCGGAAGAGAAACGCAAGCGGCCTATGCGCATAGCTCGCGAGCTTTGCGTTCTGGGCGTTGCGCTGGGCGATGGTTAATTGTTCCAATTGATCGTGAGGTCGGTGTGTTTCGGGTTGTGCATGCAAAGCGCGGGCCACATAAGCTACGTGGGCGAAATAGGCTCGCCGCGAAGCCGATGCTTCGCATTGTAAACATGCAAAAGCGATTGCGCCCTGTGTATCCGGGCGTTGACGCGACTGATTTTCGCGATAGACCTCTGCAACCTACCTGTTGCTCGACCCGCCGACTGGCAGGTGGTTCACGCTAGTTGCAGATAATTTCGAGATATAATTACAGATTGCATTCAACTGCGGTGCGGCATTTTTTCAATGCTTGCCGGCAAAGTTGACGCAAGGGCTTACCGATGCCGCGTCTCCACGAGATGCCGCAAGCCAGTTGCCACTGTAGAACTGTCTTATAAAACAATGGTTTGCAAAGTGTTTCGCGTTTGTAACAACGTAAAGACTTTGAAATGTTGTGGTGCAACGAGAATGCCGGCATCGATAATGCATGCTCTGTTGGCCCAGCAAAATATCTGACAGTTTGTCAACGTAGGTGTCGCATGCGCGTTTACTCGCAGATGCGCAGACAGTGACCAACTGGTCTGGGCTCACTACCCAAGCGATCCATCGCAGGATTTCTCGAAAGAATCAGGCCTGAGCCGGCATATCCGGCCGACTGCCCTGGCGAGCAAGCGAGTCGCTTTTAACCAAACGCAGTACTATTGCCAGTTTTTTCCAGGAGTTCTCTATTATGCGAATCGCTCAAATCGCTCCGCTGCACGAGGCGGTTCCTCCCAAGCTGTATGGCGGGACGGAACGCGTGGTGTCCTATCTGACCGAAGCTCTGGTCGAGCAAGGCCACGACGTGACGCTCTTCGCGAGCGGCGATTCGCAAACGTCGGCCAAGCTCGAAGCGTTCTGGCCGCAGGCGCTCCGCCTCGACCCGACCATCCGCGACGTGATGGCTCCGCACATGCTGCTGCTCGAAGAAGTGCGCCGCCGTGCCGACGAGTTCGACGTGCTGCATTTCCACATCGACTACTACCCGTTCTCGCTGTTCGCGCGTCAGCCGGTGCCGTTCCTGACCACGATGCACGGCCGTCTCGACCTGCCGGAACTGCAACCCATTTTCAACACGTTCAGCGACGTGCCGGTCGTGTCGATCTCCGACAACCAGCGCATCCCGCTGCAGCAGGCGAACTGGCTGCAAACCGTTTATCACGGTCTGCCGGAAGACGTGCTCACGCCGATCCCCGACGTCGAACCGGGCTACCTTGCATTCCTCGGCCGCGTCTCGCCGGAGAAGGGTCTTGACCGCGCAATCCGTATCGCCGGTCAGGCAGGCATGAAGCTGAAGGTCGCCGCCAAGATCGACAAGGCCGACCGCGCCTATTACGAAGAAGTGATCAAGCCGCTGATGGCGCTCCCGCACGTCGAGTACATCGGCGAAATCGGCGAAGCCGAAAAGCGTGAGTTCCTCGGTAACGCGCATGCGCTGGTGTTCCCGATCGACTGGCCGGAGCCGTTCGGTCTGGTGATGATCGAAGCCATGGCTTGCGGTACGCCGGTCGTCGCCTTCAATCGCGGTTCGGTGCCGGAAGTGATCGACAACGGCGTGTCGGGCTTCGTCGTCGAAGACGAAATCAGCGCTGTGGCCGCGTTGAAGCGTCTGCACACGTTGCCGCGCGCCGGTGTGCGCAAGGCATTCGAATCACGTTTCTCGTCGAAGGTCATGGCGCGCAACTACGTCGCGACCTACGAAGAACTGCTGCGTCAGAAACAGCGCACGGTGCTGCGCGAAGTCAACGCAAGCTGATTCTTTGCTGTCATTCAAAGGAGGGCCGGCGGGACGCTTCAATCCGCCGGCCACCCACGCAACGCCCCGTGCGCAAACCGCTCACGGGGCGTTGTTGCATCCGCGCCGCGTTTTTTCGGACGAATGGCCGAAAGTGTGGGGCTGGGCCCGGTAACTGCGAGCCACGCTCGGTAATATCCCTATAATGGCCGTGCCGCAAATTTGGCTGCAAAGCCGCCGACGACAGGAGGATGCCTTGGCGAGAACGAAAGAGACGCGTGCGAATGCCGCGCCTGGCGCCGGAACGATTTTCGCGTTGCGCGCCATCGGTCTCGTGCTCCTCGCCCGCTGGCTTTTTTCGATGGCGCAGATGGGTCTGACTGCGTCGTTGTCGGCGATGGTGTCGTCGCCGTGGGCGTGCATCAACCTGGTTTTTCTGTTCCTGCTGATCTTCCTGCCGGGCGCGCGCGCCGTGGCCGAGCGTCCGTTTCATCCGTTGCCGCAATGGCTGCGGCAGGCGGTGCGTCTGTTTGCTTTCCTTGGATTTCTGTTCGCGGTCTGGTCGGTTGGCGCGTTTGTCGCCAGCGCCGGCTGGCGGCGCGCGGCGCAAGCGGTCGCGGCCACCAATGGCTGGCTGATTGCCGCGCCGGTGCTGTATGTCGCGGTCATCTGGATTTGCCGGCCGCGTCCGTTGTGGCGAACCAATATCGCCGCGCGCCGTTTTGCGATCGGCCGTTACGCGGTCGCGCTCGATCAGACTACACGCACGGTGAGCGTGTGGGCCGAGCGTCGCAAGGTGGGGCAGTACGACGCGCGCGAACTGTCCGTGCGCTGGGCTGCCGGGCAGGACGTGCGGGCTACGCCCACGCCGACACCCGCGGTCGCGTTTGGCGCTGCGGGCGATCCATCCGGGGCGCCGCTTCATTCGGCTGCGGCGTCCGCTCCCGCGTTGTCGCGTGGTGCGTTCGGCCGTCGTCCTAAGGTCGAATTGCTGTGGGATTCGCCTGCTGCGGCGGGCCACAACCGGCAAACCGTCTTCCGCGCCGCGTTGATGACCGAAGGCGACCGGGTCGCCGCACGGGCACTCGACACCACCTTGCAGCAAGTCTGAATCTGCGCGCTTTGTGCTGTCGGTCACACCTTGTGGCCAATGCACGCGTCGTAAATCGATCCTTAGCCGATAATGGAGTCAGGGCGCCCGTCGTTCAACGACGGGCGAGTGGGACATACATCGATCGTATTGCGTCTTTCGCAGGAGTCGCCATGCTGGTTCGCTGGTTGCTTGCCGCCCTTCATCTGCTCGCTTACGGCTTCGCTCTCGCGTCGATACTCCGGCGCACGTGGGCGTTGCGTCGCGCTTCCGTACCAGCCGCGTTGCGATCCGTTTTCCGCGCCGATACCGGGTGGGGCATTTCCGCGTTGATTCTGGTGGTCACCGGGTTGATGCGCGCGTTCGGCGGTTACGAAAAGGGCGCCGACTACTACCTGCACGAGCCGCTCTTTCATCTCAAGATGACACTGCTCGTGCTAATCCTGCTCCTTGAAATTCCGTCGATGCTCGCGCTGATGCGCTGGCGCGCGGCAATCCGCAAAGGTGCACCGCCGGATCTGAAGAAGGCGCGGTCGTATGCGCGCTTCAGCGTGATCCAGACGATTTTGCTGGTGCTGATGGTGTTTGCTGCAACGGGGATGGCGCGCGGCATTGGGTTGCCGGCGTCGGTGGTGTAAGCGGGGGGGGGGGGCGTGGTTGCGACCGCGTTGTGGTTTTGCCGTAAGCGGCGACTGTAGCTGCCGGTGTATGTGCTGCGGGCAAGATCATGCCGCTGAATGTGGAGGCCGCCTTAAAGCGGCCTCCACCTCGCCTGTCAAACGCATAGCGCCTTTTACTTTTCGGTCACCAGGCTGGAGTCGTCAACCCGGTTCGTCTCCGTTTTTGCGTCCAAAGTGCCGGGTATGAAATCGGACTCGCTCAATCCCTTGATCAGTTCCAGCGCCTGACGTTCGAACAACCGCCGGTACAGGCCGTTTTCGAGCCGGATCAGCGCGTCGTGACTGCCTTCCTCGATTACCTTGCCCTTGTCCAGCACCAGCAGTCTGTCCAGCGCGCGCACGGTGGACAGCCGGTGCGCGACCACCAGCGTCGTGCGGCCCATCATCAGGCGTTCCATGGCCTGCTGGATCAGCACTTCGCTTTCGCTATCGAGGCTCGACGTGGCCTCGTCCAGAATCAGGATCGGGGCGTCGGCGAGAAACGCCCGGGCAATCGCCACGCGCTGGCGTTCGCCGCCCGATAGCTTGACGCCTCGTTCACCGACCAGCGTGTCGTACCCGTTCGGCAGCGCCGCGATGAAATCGTGCGCGCTGGCGAGTTTCGCGGCCCGCTCGATCTCAGCCCGGCTCGCACCCGGCCGGGCATAGGCGATGTTCTCGGCGAGCGAGCGGTGAAACAGCACCGGCTCTTGCTGAACGATCGCGATCTGGCTGCGCAGCGACGCCTGCCGCACATGCGCGATGTCCTGACCGTCGATCGTGATCCGGCCACCCGAAATGTCGTAAAGACGCTGGATCAGCTTGATGAACGTCGTCTTGCCCGAACCGGAATGCCCGACCAGCCCGATACGCTCACCCGGCGCGATCCGCACGGAGAAGTTGTCGTAAAGCGGCTTCGGATTCGAACCGTAGTGAAAACTGACGTGCTCGAAGCGGATCTCGCCTTTGCCGATGGCGATCGGCCCTGCGTTGGGCAGGTCCTCGATACCGAGCGGCTGCTTCTCCAGCGACACCAGTTCCTCCATGTCGTTGACCGAGCGTTGCAGGTTGCGGATGTGCATGCCGACGTCGCGCAAATAGCCTTGCAGCATGAAGAACATGGTCAGCGCGAACGTGATGTCGCCGACGCTCGCGTTGCCGCGCATCCACATCAGCAGCGCCACGCCGAGGATGGCTGTCTGGATCGCCACCAGCATGCCGCCCTGAACGCCGCCGTTGATCGTGCCGCGCACCCACGTGCGGCGCGTGCGATGACGCCACTTGCCGATCACGCGCTGAAGCAGCGCTTCTTCGCGCTCCTCGGCGCCGAACGCCTTCACGACGCCATTGCAGCTGACGGCATCGGCGAGTGCGCCGCCCATGCGCGTGTCCCATGCGTTCGCGAGGCGCGCGGCCGGCGCGACGAAGCCGAGCGACATCGCCACGGTCACCGCGATATACACCACCGAGCCGATCCCGACGACTGCGCCCATCAACGGCCAGTGCCAGCCGAGCAGCACGGTCGCGCCCACCAGCATGACCAGCGACGGGAACAGGGCAATCAGCAAGGTGTCGTTGAGCAGGTCGAGCGCCCACATGCCGCGCGTGATTTTGCGGACGGTGGAGCCGGCAAAGCTGTTGGCGTGCCAGTCGGTCGAAAAGCGTTGCACGCGATGAAACGCGTTGGCCGCGATCTCGCTCATCATCTTCAGCGTGAGCCGAATGATGTTGAAGTACATGCCCTGGCGGAGCAGCGTGGCGCTCAGGCCGAGCGCGCTCAATACGCAGAACGCAGTGATTGCTGCGTGCAGCGCAACTGCGTCGCCCGCCGGGCCGGACGCGATGGCATCGGCGAGGCGTCCGGCGAACAGTGGCGTGAGCACGTCCGCGAGGGCCGCGAACAGTACGAGCGCTGCGATGACGAAGATTCGCCACGGCTGTTGCGCCCAGTGAAGGAAGGTGAAGCCGAGGACATCCTTGAAGGCTTGTCCGCGAAAGTCGAGTTTTTTGTTAGCCATTTGCCACGACCCGATGACGCGCGAGCGCACCGAGGTTCCAGTCAGAAGCGAAAGGACGAGACAGTCAAAGCATGCCGGGATGCGATGGCAACGGAACGACGGACTGTCTGGATTTTGTGCGGCTAGCCTGTTGAGGCGAGGCCGCTTGAGCGACGATGCAACGACTTGTTAAGGTCGTGACGGCGATCGCGGGACCATGTGTGGGAAAGCGATATGCACTGCGGACATGTGGCGCCTCCCTATGGTCGAATGAAGTGGTGGAGAAAGCAGATGGGGCGAATGCCCGAAAGCTGACTATATCAGCAGTATTTGGCTGCCGCAATTGTACGAAGTTACGGTGTTGACTGCGAAGTCGGACGGTGCAAGGGCGTTGAGTCCGATTGTCTGGGCTGCTTTGAGGACCGCGACGTCGACCGAAAAATAGAAAAGGGCTCACGTATTTCTACGTGAGCCCTTTAATCTTCGGTGATCGACACACCAAAATTCTGGTGGGTAGTACTGGGATCGAACCAGTGACCCCTGCCGTGTGAAGGCAGTGCTCTACCGCTGAGCTAACCACCCGAAGAGATTCAAATTATGTCAGGAATTTTTACCCCTGTCTAGTACTTTTTAAGCGGTTTGCTCATCCGTTGTCGATACGGTTTCAACGCGCCATACGCTGGTGCCTTTGATCTGCTTATCGAGACCGTCGAGTACCGACTGGTGCGCGGCAATTTCGTCGTCGCTGGCGGCAATGACAACGAGGTCGAGCGAGTCGAGCGCAACCCGCGGCGCATTTGCGTCGCCGCCGGCGTGCGATTCGCCAAGCATGTCGATGACCAGGCTTTCCTGGCCGCGTGTCATCGCCAGGTAGACTTCGGCGAGCAGCTCCGAGTCGAGTAGTGCGCCGTGCAGCGTACGGTGCGCGTTGCTGATGCCGAAGCGGTCGCACAGCGCATCGAGCGAATTGCGCTTGCCGGGGAACATCTGTTTCGCGCGTGCGAGTGTGTCGATGATCTCGCCGCAATAGGTGCTCACTTTCGGCAAGCCCAGCAGTGCGAATTCTGCGTCGAGAAAGCCGATGTCGAACGGTGCGTTGTGGATGATCAGGTCCGCGCCTTGCACGAAGTCGCGAAACTGATCGGCGATTTCGGCGAACTTCGGTTTGTCACTCAGAAACTCCGTGGTCAAACCGTGGACGGCCAGTGCGCCCGGGTCGCTGTCGCGTTCCGGGTTGATATAGAAGTGCAGGTTGTTGCCGGTGAGCCGGCGGTTCACCAGCTCGACACAGCCGAGTTCGAGAATCCGGTCGCCGGTACGGGCATTCAGGCCGGTAGTTTCGGTATCGAGGATGAGTTGACGCATGTCGGAATAGCCTGCTTCAGAAAATGTGCAGCGGAAAATATACGGCGAAGAAATGACCCAGGAGAGGGGCGCGAATTTAAGCCGCGCCCTCCGCAACAGTCATCACATTTGCGTGAGTGACGCGACGCCGCGATTGGCCAGTTGATCGGCCCGCTCGTTTTCCGGGTGTCCATTGTGCCCACGCACCCAGCGCCATTCGATCTCGTGTTGCGCGACGAGCGCGTCGAGCCGTTTCCACAGATCGGCATTCTTCACTGGCTGTTTAGCCGCCGTGATCCAGCCTTTCTTCTTCCAGCCGTGAATCCATTCGCTGATGCCTTTCTGCACATATTGCGAATCGGTGTGCACGACGGCCTTGCAGGGGCGCTTCAGCGCTTCGAGTGCGCCGATCACGCCCATCAGCTCCATGCGATTGTTGGTCGTGTTGGCTTCGCCGCCGAACAGTTCCTTTTCCTGGTCGCCGAAGCGCAGCAGCGCACCCCAGCCGCCTGGGCCGGGATTGCCCTTGCAGGCGCCGTCGGTATAAATATCGATGAGATCGGAAGTCATTGAGTGTGATTGCGAGTATTCGGTGAGGCGGCGGACGCCAGGCCCGCGGCGAGAACAGGTTTTTTCACTTTCAGCGGACCGACGAGACGCATGCCGGGCACGCGCTTGATCGCCTTGATCATGTAGGTGGCGCCGAAAATCGGCCACCAGCGGTCGCCGGCGGCTTCCATGAACGCGTAGCGGGACAGCCACTGGTCGCTGCCGAGCGGCGGACGATAGCAGCCGAAGCGCCCCCGTTCAAGGTCGAAACCCAGCAGCTTGATCCAGTCTTTCAGCCGCGTGAACGCGATCAGGTCGACGGCGGCGGGCACGAACGGCCGGCCGGTCATCTTGCCGACCGACTGCCGCGCGCCCCACAGCGACAGCGAGTTGAAGCCGAGAATGATCAGCTGGCCTTCGGGCATCAGCACGCGCTCGGCTTCGCGCAGCAGCCGATGCGGATCGCTCGTGAATTCCAGTGTGTGCGGCATCACGATCAGATCGACGCTTTGGGCTTCGAACGGCAAATCCAGCAAATCGCACCATACCGCGCTGCGTCCGGCTGGCGCGGGCAAGCCGGCGGGCGAAAACGAAGGGGCGGCGGACAGCGGCACCGCGCCATTGCCGGAATAACGCGACGGGCCGTGCGGAAACGTGTATGGAGCGCTGGCTCCGCTCGCGGCATCGAGCACGAGGCCGCGGCAGGGCATGCGGTTTTCGCGCAATGCGTCGAGCTGCGGCAGGCCGAGTTGCAGCGCATGATAGCCGAACACGTCCGACACCACGCGGTCGAGCTGGGTTTGTTCCCACTCCAGCACATAGCGGCCAGGCGGCGAGTCGGTCCAGGCGGGCCAGTCTATAATCGCTCGGTCAGTCATATCAAAGAATGCGTCGCCTATGAATGCGCTCGAGTACGTACCGGTCCCGGCGTTTGAAGACAATTACATCTGGGTCGTGTCCGACGGACAACACGCGGTAGTCGTCGATCCGGGTGAGGCCGCGCCCGTGAAAGCCTATCTGGCGAGACGCGGGTGGCAGCTGAGCGCTATTTTACTCACCCACCATCATCACGACCACGTCGGTGGAGTGGCCGATCTGCTGAACGGCCAGGCCGTTCCCGTCTACGGCCCCGCCGGTGAAGCGATCGAGCATCTTACACACCGTCTCAAAAATGGCGACCATGTGACGATCGCGACACCTGCGCTCGAATTCAACGTGCTCGACGTGCCGGGTCACACGAGCGGGCACATTGCCTATTTTCAGGCTGCCGATCCGAACGGCACGCCGCACGTTTTCTGCGGCGACACACTGTTTGCGTGTGGCTGCGGCCGGTTGTTCGAAGGCACGCCGAAGCAGATGCTGGCATCGCTCGACGCGCTCGCCGCGTTGCCCGGCGCGACCGAGGTTCATTGCGCGCACGAGTACACGCTGTCGAACATCCGCTTCGCGCTCGCCTGCGAGCCGCACAATGCCGAACTGCAAGCCTGGCGCGACAAGGCGACCGAGTTGCGGGCGCGTCATGTGCCGACATTGCCTACCACGATCGCCCATGAGCGCGCGGTGAATCCGTTCCTGCGCGCCGCCGAACCGTCGGTCCAGGCGAGCTTGCAGGATCAGTTGCATGAAAAAATCACGGACCGGCTGGCCGCGTTTACGCTGATGCGCGAATGGAAAAACCGTTTCCGTTAATTCGTTCCGCATGTAAGCACTCCTCACGCGATGAATCGGAAAAATTCGCCAAGCCCAAGATTTCCTTGATTTTTTTCGTAATTTTCTGATTGACGGAAACGTTGCCGTTTCGTACTATCGGCTGCAAATTCCAGCCCTTGTGGAAGCCGAGACGTTCATGAGATTTATCTTTAGTGCGTTGTTGGTCCTGACACTCGCCGCTTGCGCGAGTCAAGGACCGGCAACGAGCAGTTCCACCGCAACCAATCCCGCCAGTCAGCAAGCCGTAGCCGACGCACTTCGCAAGACAGCCACCGCCAAAGAAACCATCGACGTCGACAAGGGTTCCGTCACTCAACTGACGAGCGCCGACGCAGACCTTTGGGGCCGTATTCGTCGTGGCTTCCAGATGCCCGATCTGCAAACCGACCTCGTCGATATGCAGGTCAACTGGTATGCGCAGCGTCCCGACTACGTGCAGCGCATGACCGAGCGCTCGCAAAAATACCTGTACCACATCGTCGAGGAGCTCGAGGCGCGTCATATGCCGACCGAGCTCGCGCTGCTGCCGTTCATCGAATCCGCATATAGCCCGCAGGCTTTGTCGGTCGCGAAGGCGGCGGGCATGTGGCAGTTCATGCCGGGCACGGGCCGCACCTACAACCTCAAGCAGAACATGTGGCAGGACGAGCGCCGCGACGTGCTGGCGTCGACCAGCGCCGCGCTCGACTATCTGTCGAATCTGCACGACATGTTTGGTGACTGGCAACTGGCGCTCGCCGCGTACAACTGGGGCGAGGGCAACGTGCAGCGCGCGATCGCGCGCAACGAGGCAGCGGGTTTGCCGACCGACTACCTCAGCCTGCGCATGCCGAACGAGACGCGCAATTACGTGCCGAAGTTGCAGGCGGTGAAAAACATCGTGATGAACCCGCAAATGTACGGGCTCACTTTGCCGTCCATTCCGAACCACCCGTATTTTGTGACGGTCACCACGTCGCACGATATGGACGTGGAGGTGGCCGCGAAGCTCGCGAATCTCTCCACGGACGAATTCCGTTCGCTGAACCCGTCGTTCAGAAAGCCGGTGATTCTCGGCGCGACGCAACCGCAAATCCTGCTTCCATTCGACAACGCCAGCGCGTTCGAACGTAATCTGAAGGCGTATTCCGGCTCGCTGTCGTCGTGGACCACGTACACGGTCGACCAGCGCGCAACGCCGGCGGCGATCGCCCAGAAAATCGGTGTCGATGCCGACACGCTGATGGAAGTGAACAAGATTCCGGTCGGCATGCGCCTGAAGCCAGGCTCGACGATCGTCGTGCCCCGCGGTTCGGACGACGACGAAGACATCAGCGCCGACGTCGCCGAAAGCGCGGTTCTGGCGATGGAGCCCGACGTCCCCGACACCCGCAAGATGCTGATCCGCGTGCGCCGCAATCAGTCCATGGCTGCTATCGCCGTGCGTTATGGCGTATCGGTTGGTCAATTGAAGTCGTGGAACCGTACGCACCGCGATCAGGTTTCGCGCGGCCAGGTGATCGTGCTGCACGTGCCGGTCGGCAAGGCGATGCCGAGCGAGCCGGGTCCGGAGCGTATCGCCGCCGACGTGTCGGGCGGCGGGGTCGAGAAGATCGGCACCCGTGTCGCAGACACTCGAAGCGAATCGCGCTACGATAGAAAGAAGGGTCGGGGCCACTCATCCGCTGTGGTGAAGGTTTCCGAGCCGGTAGAAAAGGTCAGCAAGCCGACCGCGTCCGCCGCCAGCAAAGGCAAGGTGACGAAGGTATCGGCTTCCACGTCCAGCAAGGCGTCGAAGGCTGCGGCAGAGAGCCGCCCGAAGACTGCGGCCAACGCGAAGAAGGGTAAGTAGACCAATAGCGGCTCCCACGGTAGTGACCCATGCGCTGCGGGGGCAGCGCATGAATTGCGCTCCGATCACGCACCGTGTTTCCTGACGCCGTCACCTGTGGTGACGGCGTTTTTCATTCTGCAGATCATTTGCGGCGAGCTTCGCGCATTTCCTTTATCGTTCGTGCTTCGGTTACTTCGGCTGTCCAATTCAAAGCAAAGCTATGTCGTCGACCCAACTGCGCGTCTTTCTCCTCTTCTCCGCCGGCTACTTCGTTTCCTACCTGTTTCGCGGCGTCAATCTTGGTTTTGCGCCGTTTATCACCCACGACCTGGGGTTGTCGGCGGCAGATCTGGGTCTGTTGACCAGCCTGTACTTCCTTGGATTTGCCGGCGCGCAGATTCCTGCGGGCGTGCTGCTCGACCACTTCGGCGCGCGCCGCGTGACGGCTGCCACGCTGCTATTCGCCGCGCTCGGTATCTGGGTGTTCGGCGCGGCGCAGAGCCTCGGCGTGATGATGATCGGGCGACTGCTGATCGGCGTCGGCGTGTCCGTCTGTCTAGGGGCGGCGTTCAAGGCGCTGGCGCAGCATTTCGCGACGGCGCGTCTGCCGCTGATGAACGGACTGGTGATGGCGATCGGCGGTTTCGGCGGTGTGATGGTCGGCTCGCCGCTGACGTGGGTGCTGGGTTTCGCGGGCTGGCGCTCGGTTTGCGTCGGACTCGGTGTGTTGACGGTGCTCGTCGCGCTCGCACAATGGACGCTCGCGCCGGACACGAAGGAAACTCATCATCAGACCAGTATCGGCGCGCAATTCAAAGGCACGCTGCATATTTTGCGCAGCGCGGCGTTCTGGAAAATGGCGTCCTTCTCGGTGGTCACGCAAGGCGTGTTCTACGCGATGCAGTCGCTGTGGGTCGGCGCCTGGTTGCGCGACGTGCAAGGCTTCGAGCCGCGTGAGGCCGCCGCGCTGGTGTCGGTTCTCGGTTTCGCGATGATGGCGGGCTGCGTCGGCTTCGGCGCGGCGGCGCGCAGTCTCGAGCGACGCGGCATTTCGCTTTATGCGTTTTGCGGAATCGGCATGGCGCTGTATGTAGTGACGCAGTTGCTAATCATGTTCAAGGCGCCATTGCCCGCCGGCTTGCTATGGGCGGCGTACGGCATTTTCGGGGGGACTGGCATTCTTAGCTACGCTGTCATGGCCCGTCATTTTCCGGCGCAAATGATCGGCCGCGTGAACACCACGCTCACGCTGATTATCTTTCTGCTGATTTTCGGCTTCCAGATCGGCGTTGGCGCGGTGCTGTCGCATTGGCCGGCAACTAATGGTCATTACCCGGAAGTCGCCCATTTGACTGCCTGGGGGATTCTGGTGACGCTGCAGGTGCTGAGCGCGATCTGGTACATATTGCCCAATCGTGCGGTGGTCCGTCCTGTGGAAATGCGCGCCGGCCAAGACGCCTGAGCGTTCGGACGGGCGCGCGGCTGCGAAGGGAGATTAATCGACGCTATCTTGATTTGGTGTCGATAAATTTCTCTTTGCCGCCGGCAAAGTCAATTCCAGTAAGGGTTTGCGTGGATCGAGACCGGCCTGCACCGGGTCCGCGCGCCATCTCGGATTTGGAGGGAAGGGCGGTTTCAGGCTATAATTTCAAGGTTTGAGCTTATCAACCCGCACCCTAGCGCCTACCTCTCCCATACCGTTCATCCGCCGCGCGCCAATGGCGTAGCAAGAAGGGCCCCGCACCAAGCCGATCCGTCCACACAATGGATACATTGGACATGTCGCGCACCCCTTGCAACGTTACAGGCAGTACGCGAGCGAGTCTGCGCGCGCATCCTCGATGTGCTTCGCTGCGGCTCGCAGTCGGATAGGCTGGTCGGCAACAGGGTGTTCCCCCAAGGAGTCTCCCGTGTTGCCGTCATTTTCTCCCGCTCTGCTCGCGCTCGCCGACGGCACGGTCTTTCGTGGTTACTCGATCGGCGCCCCCGGCCATACGATCGGCGAAGTCGTGTTCAACACCGCTATCACCGGCTATCAGGAAATCCTGACCGACCCGAGCTACGCGCGCCAGATCGTGACCCTCACGTATCCGCACATCGGTAACGTCGGTGTGAACGCCGAAGACGTCGAAGCTACGAAAGTCCATGCCGCCGGCCTGATCATCCGTGATCTGCCGGTTCTCGCGTCGAATTTCCGCATGGAGCGCACGCTCCCGCAATACCTGAAGGACGAAGGCGTCGTCGCCATCGCCGGCCTCGATACCCGCATGCTGACCCGCGTTCTGCGCGACAAGGGCGCGCAGAACGGCGCGATCCTCGCCGGTTCGGACGACGAAGCCAAGGCGATCGAACTCGCACGCTCGTTCCCGGGCCTCTCGGGCATGGACCTCGCGAAGGTCGTGTCGACGAAGGAAAGCTTCGAATGGACCCAGACCGAATGGCGTCTGGGCAGCGGCTACGGCACGCAGAGCGCGCCGAAGTACCGCGTGGTCGCGTTCGACTACGGCGTCAAGTACAACATTCTGCGCATGCTGGCCGAACGTGGCTGCCACGTCACCGTGCTGCCGGCGCAAGCCACCGCGGCCGACGCGCTCGCGCTCAACCCGGACGGCATCTTCCTGTCGAACGGCCCTGGCGACCCGGAACCATGCGATTACGCGATTGCAGCGGCAAGTGAGTTGATCGAGCGCGGCATTCCGACGTTCGGCATCTGCCTGGGGCACCAGATCATGGGCCTCGCAGTCGGCGCCAAGACCATGAAGATGAAGACCGGCCACCACGGCGCGAATCATCCGGTAAAGGATCTGGACGACGGCCGCGTGGTCATCACGTCGCAGAATCACGGTTTTGCAGTCGACGCCGACACGCTGCCCGCGAACGCGCGCGCCACGCACGTTTCGCTGTTCGACGGCACGCTGCAAGGCTTCGCGCTGACCGACAAGCCGGCGTTCTGCTTCCAGGGTCACCCGGAAGCGTCGCCTGGTCCGCACGACATCGCTTATCTGTTCGACCGCTTCACCGGTTTGATGGACGCGAAGAAGGGCGACAAGAGCGCGGCGGCGTAAGCTGAAGCGGCTCGGCGCTGCGGGCTTGCCGGAAGAAGTGGCACGGCATCCCGGCAGCGCGCGGCTCGTCAGGCGATGAGCGCTTCCAGCGCGCAAGGTGCGCAAGCGCCCCCCAAATGAGCCGCCCGCAACAGCCAACGGCAGCACACAGCAGCAAGCAGCAGCGCACAGCAAAGCGCGCGCAACGCAACACCGACGCGCGCCGACGGAAAGAATTCAGGAATACATTAGCGAGAGCGTTATGCCCAAGCGGACAGACATCAAGAGCATCCTCATTATCGGCGCGGGTCCGATCATCATCGGCCAGGCGTGCGAGTTCGATTACTCGGGCGCGCAGGCATGCAAGGCGCTGCGTGAGGAAGGCTACAAGGTCATTCTCGTCAACAGCAATCCGGCGACGATCATGACCGACCCGAACACGGCCGACGTGACCTACATCGAGCCGATCACGTGGGAAGTGGTCGAGCGCATCATCGCGAAGGAGCGCCCGGACGCGATCCTGCCGACGATGGGCGGCCAGACCGCGCTGAACTGCGCGCTCGATCTCCACGCGCACGGCGTGCTGGAAAAGTACAAGGTCGAGCTGATCGGCGCATCGCCGGAAGCAATCGACAAGGCGGAAGACCGCCAGAAGTTCAAAGACGCGATGACCAAGATCGGCCTCGGTTCGGCCAAGTCGGGCACCGCGCATTCGATGGAAGAAGCTCTGACCGTGCAGGCGGATATCGCTGCACAAACCGGCAGCGGCGGCTATCCGGTCGTGATTCGTCCGTCGTTCACGCTCGGCGGTTCGGGCGGCGGCATTGCGTATAACCGCGACGAATTCGAAGAGATCTGCAAGCGCGGTCTGGACCTGTCGCCCACGCGCGAACTGCTGATCGAAGAATCGCTGCTCGGCTGGAAAGAGTACGAGATGGAAGTGGTCCGCGACACCAAGGACAACTGCATCATCGTCTGCTCGATCGAAAACCTGGACCCGATGGGCATCCATACCGGCGACTCGATCACCGTGGCGCCCGCACAAACGCTGACCGACAAGGAATATCAGATCCTGCGTAACGCGTCGCTCGCGGTGCTGCGCGAGATCGGCGTCGATACTGGCGGCTCGAACGTGCAGTTCTCGATCAATCCGAAAGATGGCCGGATGGTGGTGATCGAAATGAACCCGCGCGTGTCGCGTTCGTCGGCGCTGGCGTCGAAGGCAACCGGCTTCCCGATCGCCAAGGTCGCGGCCAAGCTGGCTGTCGGCTACACGCTGGACGAGTTGAAGAACGAAATCACCGGCGGCGCGACCCCGGCGTCGTTCGAACCGACGATCGACTATGTCGTCACCAAGATTCCGCGTTTCGCGTTCGAGAAATTCCGCGAAGCCGATTCGCGCCTGACCACGCAGATGAAGTCGGTCGGCGAAGTGATGGCGATTGGCCGCACCTTCCAGGAATCGTTCCAGAAGGCGCTGCGTGGTCTGGAAGTCGGCGTCGACGGTCTGGACGAAAAGACCGATAACCGCGACGAGATCATCCGCGAGATCGGCGAAGCCGGTCCGGATCGTATCTGGTACGTCGGCGACGCGTTCCGTGTCGGCATGACGGCTCAGGAAATTTTCGACGAAACGTCGATCGACCCGTGGTTCCTCGCGCAGATCGAACAGATCATCCTGAAGGAAAAGGCGCTGGCAGGCCGCACGCTGGCCAGCCTCACGAAGGAAGAACTGAAGTACGTGAAGCAGAGCGGCTTCTCGGATCGCCGTCTGGCCAAGCTGCTCGGCGCGAAGCCGGCGGAAGTGCGTCAGCGCCGTATCGAGTTGAACGTGCGCCCGGTGTACAAGCGCGTCGACACGTGCGCGGCCGAGTTCGCGACGAAAACCGCGTACATGTACTCGACCTACGAGGAAGAGTGCGAAGCGAACCCGACCAACAACAAGAAGATCATGGTGCTGGGCGGCGGCCCGAACCGGATCGGCCAGGGCATCGAGTTCGACTACTGCTGCGTGCACGCCGCGCTCGCGATGCGCGAAGACGGCTACGAAACGATCATGGTCAACTGCAACCCTGAAACCGTTTCGACCGACTACGACACGTCCGACCGTCTGTACTTCGAATCGCTGACGCTCGAAGACGTGCTCGAAATCGTCGACAAGGAAAAGCCGGTCGGCGTGATCGTGCAATACGGCGGCCAGACGCCGCTGAAGCTCGCGCTCGACCTCGAAGCGAACGGAGTGCCGATCGTCGGCACGTCGCCGGACATGATCGACGCCGCCGAAGACCGCGAGCGTTTCCAGAAGCTGCTGCAGGACCTGGGCTTGCGTCAGCCGCCGAACCGCACTGCACGCGCCGAAGACGAAGCACTCAAACTCGCCGACGAAATCGGCTACCCGCTGGTGGTGCGTCCGTCGTACGTGCTCGGCGGCCGCGCGATGGAAATCGTCCACGAGCCGCGCGACCTCGAGCGCTACATGCGCGAGGCCGTCAAGGTGTCGAACGACTCGCCGGTGCTGCTCGACCGCTTCCTGAACGACGCGATCGAATGCGACGTGGATTGCATTTCGGATGGCGAAGCCGTGTTCATCGGCGGCGTGATGGAGCACATCGAACAGGCAGGCGTCCACTCGGGCGACTCGGCTTGCTCGCTGCCGCCTTATTCGCTGTCGCAAGAAACCGTGGCTGAGCTGAAGCGTCAGACCGGTGCGATGGCCAAGGCGCTGAATGTGATCGGCCTGATGAACGTGCAGTTCGCGATCCAGCAAGTGCCGCAGGCTGATGGCTCGAAAGAAGACATCATCTACGTGCTCGAAGTGAACCCGCGTGCCTCGCGTACCGTGCCGTACGTGTCGAAGGCGACCAGCCTGCCGCTTGCGAAGATTGCGGCGCGCGCAATGGTCGGCCAGAAGCTGGCAGAACAGGGCATCACGAAGGAAATCGTGCCGCCGTACTTCAGCGTCAAGGAAGCCGTGTTCCCGTTCGTCAAGTTCCCGGCAGTCGACCCGGTGCTCGGACCCGAAATGCGCTCGACCGGCGAAGTGATGGGCGTGGGCCAGACTTTCGGCGAAGCGCTGTTCAAGTCGCAACTCGCCGCGGGCTCGCGTCTGCCGGAATCGGGCACGGTGCTGCTGACGGTGATGGACGCCGACAAGCCGAAGGCCGTCGAAGTCGCGCGCATGCTGCACGAACTCGGCTACCCGATCGTCGCGACCAAGGGCACGGCTGCCGCGATCGAAGCGGCCGGCGTGCCGGTCAAGGTCGTCAACAAGGTGAAGGACGGCCGTCCGCACATCGTCGATATGATCAAGAACGGCGAGATTGCGCTGGTCTTCACGACCGTCGACGAAACCCGCGCAGCGATCGCCGACTCGCGTTCAATCCGCATGAGCGCGCAGGCGAACAAGGTCACGTACTACACGACGATGTCCGGCGCGCGTGCTGCAGTTGAAGGTTTGCGCTATTTGAAGGACCTCGAAGTCTATGATTTACAAGGGCTGCACGCTCGCCTAAACTAAGGCTTCGACTTTTTGTCCAAGAAGTAAGTGCCGCGGTTAAGCGGCGTTCCGTAGGTGCTGTGGCCCGGGTTTTGCCCCGGGGCGCTGGTTCCCGCGGAATGCACTTAACCGCGGTGATTTTTTTTACGGCTGTTTTTTGCATAGAGTTGTTTATGAGCACTGTTCCATTGACGAAGCGCGGCGCGGAAATGTTGCGCGATGAATTGCAGCGCCTGAAATCGGTTGAGCGTCCCTCGGTGATCAATTCGATCTCTGAAGCGCGTGCGCAGGGCGATCTGTCGGAAAACGCGGAATACGACGCGGCGAAGGAAAAGCAGGGCTTTATCGAAGGCCGGATTGCCGAGATCGAATCGAAGCTGGCTGGTGCACAGGTGATCGACCCGTCCAAGGTCGACGCGGACGGCCGCGTGGTGTTCGGCGCGACGCTGGAACTGGAAGATCTGGAGTCGGGTGCATCGGTCAAGTACCAGATCGTCGGTGACGACGAAGCAGATATCGACCATGGTCTGATCTCGATCAGCTCGCCGATCGCGCGTGCGTTGATCGGCAAGTCGGAAGGCGACGTGGCTTCGGTGCAGGCACCGGGCGGCGTGCGCGAGTACGAAATTATCGCGGTTAGCTACGTCTGATGGCGGCTGCGGTGTCCCAGATGCCACATCGACTTTTTCGTCTTTTGACGGTGCTGTGGGTCGGCAGTCTGCTGACTATCGGCTATGCCGTCGCGCCGGTACTGTTCACGTCGCTCGACCGGATTTCGGCGGGCGCCGTGGCAGCACAGCTATTCCGGATCCAGGGGCTGGTTGGCATCGTGTGCGGCATTTTGCTGCTCGTTCTCGCGAATGTTCTGGTGCGCCGTGGCGATCAAGCCTATCGCCGTGTTCGCTGGATGATTGCCGGCATGCTGTTATGCGTGTTGGTGGGCTATTTCGCGTTGCAGCCGTTTATGAATGCGATGCGCGTGGCCGCACTCGAGGCTGGCAGCGACGTAGGGCATTCGGTCTATGCAACGCGCTTTGGCATCCTGCATGGCGTATCGAGTCTGTTTTATCTGATCGAAAGCGTGCTGGGTCTGGCTCTGGTGTGGAAGCTGCCTGCGGGTGGCGGCGTGCTGGCCGTGGAGCAGGGTGCTCATGGCAGCGGTACTGCAGGAAAAGTGACAGGCTGACGGACTGAGTTGCCGCAGCGGGCGTGTTGCTGGAGCCCGCTGATCGGTTGCTTCGGGCAGATCGCCGTGCGCAATGGGTCGTCTGCTTCAGCCTACCTTGGGTCAAAGGTGCGGATCTGGCCCGCACCTCTCACCATTCGCTTACTTCGACGATTGATGCGAGCGCTTTGCGCTGGTTTGACGCTTCTTGGCTCGCTTGATGTTGCCGCCTTGCGTCACACGTTCATTGCCGCGCACGACAACCGCTTTAGCCTTCGGCTTGCGCATCGGAATTTCGCTGGGCTTCACGACCTTAACGACGCGCGGTGCGCGACCTTTACCCGGCTTGGCTTCTTCCGCAGCTTCGCGGGCGCTCGGCAAGGCGCCGCGTTTGGCCTTCACCGCGGGCTGGGTCGATTCCGGCTTCCAGATCACCAGCAACTTGCCGATGTGCTGGATCGGCGCGGCGTTCAACTTGTCGCAGATTTCTTCGTAGATAGCGATGCGCTCTTCGCGTTCATCGCCGAACACACGAATCTTGATCAGCTGATGAGCACCAAGGTGTACCTTGATTTCGGAGAGCACAGCGTCGGTCAAGCCTTCGGCGCCGACGAGCACGACCGGTTTGAGCGCATGTGCCTGGGAGCGCAACTCGGCGCGTTGGTCGGAAGAGACTTTGAGGGCTGGCATGGAAAGTGGGAGACTCGACTAAAATGGCGGCACCTGCGTTCCCGATCGATTTGCTCGAATGGGCCGATTCAACAGGGCGGCGCGTCAGAACAACAGAATCGCGGCTCACCGTTACTTATTGCCGGTTTAGGCATCAGTTTGGCACTGGCCGCGCGAATTAACCGCGTATTATCCCCTAAAGCGCGTCACCACGCAGCAAGAGTTCATCTTTAATGGCAAAAAACAAGTTCAACACCGCGTGGCTGCATGACCACATCAACGATCCCTACGTGAAAATGGCGCAGCGGGAGGGCTATCGCGCCCGCGCAGCATACAAGCTCAAGGAAATCGACGAACAGGACAAGCTGATCCGGCCAGGGCAGGTCATTGTCGACCTGGGCTCGGTGCCTGGCAGCTGGAGTCAGTATGTGCGCAACAAACTCGCCAAGGGTGCTCAACGCGACGCAGAGCGCGAAGGCGGCATCGACGGCACGATCATCGCGCTGGACATTCTCCCCATGGAGCCAGTAGCTGACGTTCACTTCATTCAAGGCGACTTCCGCGAAGACGCCGTAGTGGGTCAACTGGAAGAATTGGTCGGAGAACGCCAGGTTGACCTTGTAATTTCGGATATGGCGCCCAACCTGTCGGGAGTGGCGGTGGCGGATGCCGCGCGAATCGAGCATTTGTGCGACCTCGCGTTGGAATTTTCGCAAAATCACCTGAAATCCGATGGTGCCCTTTTAGTCAAATGCTTTCACGGCAGCGGTTACAGCCAGATTGTCGAAAAGTTCAAGCGTCAGTTCAAGGTGGTGGCGGCCCGCAAGCCGAAAGCGTCGCGGGATAAATCGTCAGAAACATTTATTTTGGGTAAGCATCTTAAGCGTCCTGCATAAGGGCGCTCCAGAACGGTTCCGCATCTGTCGATAAGGTGCTGGGGGCGCCGGAAATTGGCGCTGCAGCGGCCCGCTACGCTATTTCTGTGGTAGCGAAACCTTATGGCAGGGGTCTGCGGACTGGATTAGAATGCTTTCGTGGTGCCGCAAGGCAAATGTAGGCGCCCGTCTAAGTGAAGGAGTGGTGCTTTGAACAACAATATGTTTTCGAAGGCAGCAGTGTGGCTGGTTATCGCACTGGTGCTGTTTACGGTGTTCAAGCAGTTCGACAAGCCCCGTGTCCAGGAAGGTGTTTCCTATTCGCAGTTCATGGATGACGCTAAGGCCGGCAAAGTCAAGAACGTCATCGTCCAGGGGCGGAACCTCACGGTCACTCCAGCAGACGGCCAGAAGTACCAGATCGTGTCGCCCGGCGACATCTGGATGGTCGGCGATCTGATGAAGTATGGCGTTCAGGTGAGCGGCAAGGCTGATGACGAACCCAATGCGCTGGTCTCGGCGCTGTACTACCTCGGGCCGACGATCCTGATCATCGGTTTCTGGTTCTACATGATGCGACAGATGCAGGGGGGCGGCAAAGGCGGGGCATTCTCGTTCGGCAAATCCCGTGCTCGTCTGATTGACGAGAACAACAACGCAATCAATTTCACCGACGTTGCCGGTTGCGACGAAGCGAAAGAAGAAGTCTCCGAACTCGTCGACTTCCTGCGCGATCCGCAGAAATTTCAGAAGTTGGGCGGTCGAATTCCGCGTGGCGTGCTGCTGGTTGGGCCGCCGGGAACGGGTAAGACGCTGCTGGCGCGCGCAATCGCCGGTGAAGCGAAAGTGCCTTTCTTCAGCATCTCGGGTTCGGACTTCGTTGAAATGTTCGTCGGTGTCGGCGCGGCTCGTGTGCGCGACATGTTCGAACAGGCGAAGAAGCACGCACCGTGTATCGTGTTCATCGACGAAATCGACGCGGTCGGCCGTCATCGTGGGGCCGGCATGGGCGGCGGTAACGACGAACGCGAACAGACGTTGAACCAGATGCTCGTCGAGATGGACGGCTTCGAAGCGAACTCGGGCGTGATCGTGATCGCTGCAACGAACCGTTCGGACGTACTCGACAAGGCTCTGCTGCGTCCGGGCCGTTTCGACCGTCAGGTGTATGTCGGTCTGCCGGATATTCGCGGTCGCGAGCACATCATGAAGGTTCACCTGCGCAAGGTGCCGATTTCGAACGACGTCGATGCAGCGGTGATCGCGCGCGGCACGCCGGGCTTCTCGGGCGCTGATCTCGCGAATCTCGTGAACGAAGCGGCATTGTTTGCGGCTCGCCGAGGCAAGCGCATTGTCGAGATGAACGACTTTGAAGACGCGAAGGACAAGATCTTCATGGGTCCGGAGCGCAAGTCGGCCGTGATCCGCGAAGAGTCGAAGCGTGCAACGGCCTATCACGAGTCGGGTCATGCGGTGATTGCCAAGCTGTTGCCGAAGGCCGATCCGGTGCACAAGGTCACGATTATTCCGCGTGGCCGTGCGTTGGGCGTAACGTGGCAGTTGCCGGAGCATGACAACGAAACGTATTCGAAGGACTACTTGCTCGATCGTCTCGCGATTCTGTTCGGCGGCCGCGTTGCCGAAGAGTTGTTCCTGAACCTGATCAGCACGGGTGCATCGGACGACTTCAACAAGGCAACCCAAACAGCGCGTGCAATGGTAGCCCGTTTCGGTATGACCGATGCATTGGGGCCGATGGTCTACGTCGACGACGAGAACGACGCAACGCCTTTTGGCCGTGGCTTCACGCGTACGATTTCGGAAGCGACTCAGCAAAAGGTCGATGCTGAAATTCGCCGCGTGCTGGACGAGCAGTACACGCTCGCAAAGCGCCTGCTGGATGAAAACCGCGACAAAGTCGAAGCGATGACAGCCGCACTGATGGAGTGGGAGACGATCGACGCCGATCAGATCAACGACATCATGGCTGGCCGTCCGCCGCGCTCGCCGAAGAGCTCGCCGCCGTCGGCAAGCGACGCCTCGTCGGGCGGAAGTCCGGGCACTGAGGTCAAGCCGGGTAGCGCAACCGCACCCGCCTGATCGTCAAATAGTAGAAAGTGCGGGCCGGTGTGTTCCACGCCGGCCCGTTTTGCATTTATTTGTTTTGCGTGAAGTTCGCTACGTGTCGAAAGTCGATTGCAGTTTTCTTCCCGTCCCCGCGCCGCTGCAATGCGGCCGCTTCAAGCTGACCTTTGAACGCCCTTTGGTGATGGGCATTCTGAACGTCACGCCCGATTCTTTTTCCGATGGTGGCAAGTACGCGATGCGCGACGATGCGCTGCGCCAGGCGGAGCGGATGATGCTCGACGGCGTGGATATCATCGATATCGGCGGCGAATCGACTCGGCCGGGGGCGCCCCCCGTGCCACTCGACGAGGAACTCGAACGCGTGATTCCGCTTGTCGAGCAACTACGCGGCGCGAACGTGCCGCTGTCGATCGATACTTATAAGCCGGAAGTGATGCGCCACGCGCTGACTGCGGGCGCTGATCTGATCAACGATATTTGGGGCTTTCGCATGCCCGGCGCAGTTGACGCTGTGCGCGACAGCAATTGCGGTCTATGCGTGATGCATATGCTCGGTGAGCCGCAGACCATGCAACTCGGCGAGCCTGCCTATGAAGATGTGGTGAGCGAAGTTCGCCATTTTCTCGAGGAGCGCGTGGCTACGTTGCAGCAGGCTGGTGTCGCGCGCGAACGCATTAGCGTTGATCCGGGGTTTGGTTTCGGCAAGGCGGTGATCGAGCATAACTATACGCTGCTCGCGCATCTGCCGGACACGGCTCCACGCGCCGAACCGCCGTATCCGATTCTTGCGGGCATGTCGCGCAAATCGATGATCGGCGCGGTGGTCGGGCGCCCGGCGCCGGAGCGCGTCGCGGGCAGCATCGCAGCGGCTGTGTGCGCAGCCGAACGGGGCGCGGCAATTCTGCGTGTCCATGACGTCTTACAAACTGTAGATTCATTGAAAGTATGGGCAGCTATGCGCGATGCGGCGAAACACGCCCGCGCGCACGATTGAACCCAACGCCACGGGAGATAGATAAAAATGGCACGTCGTTATTTCGGAACGGACGGGATTCGAGGCAAGGTTGGCGAAGGACCGATTACCCCGGAATTCGTGCTGCGGCTCGGTTACGCGGCGGGCAAGGTGCTTGCGGGCGCGGATCGTTGGGCCAAATCCGGCACGCGGCCAACGGTGCTGATCGGTAAAGACACGCGTGTGTCGGGCTACATGCTCGAAGCGGCGCTCGAGTCGGGATTTTCGGCAGCGGGCGTCGACGTGATGCTCGCCGGTCCCATGCCGACCCCGGGCATTGCCTACCTGACGCGCGCATTGCGGCTTGCTGCGGGCGTCGTCATTAGCGCGTCGCACAATCCGTATTACGACAACGGCATCAAATTTTTCTCCGCCGACGGCAACAAGTTGCCGGACGAAGTGGAGTCGATGATCGAAGAGCAACTCGATCAGCCGCTCGCCTGCGCCGCCTCCGAACAGCTCGGCAAGGCTCGGCGGCTAGACGACGCTGCCGGTCGCTATATCGAGTTCTGCAAGAGCACGTTCCCGGCTGCGTACGATCTGCGTGGCATGAAGCTGGTGGTCGACTGTGCGCACGGTGCCGCTTATGACGTCGCGCCGCACGTGTTCCACGAACTCGGCGCCGAGGTGATTCCAATCGGCGTGTCGCCGAACGGCTTCAACATCAACGACGGTGTCGGCGCGACCGCACCCGATGCGCTGGTGCGCGCGGTGCGTGCGAATCACGCGGACCTCGGTATCGCGCTCGATGGCGACGCCGACCGTCTGCAGGTGGTGGATGCGGCGGGGCGCCTGTATAACGGCGACGAACTGCTGTACGTGCTGGTCAAGGACCGGATCGCGACCGAAGGCAAAGTGTCGGGCGCAGTCGGTACGTTGATGACCAATATGGCCGTTGAGGTCGCGTTGCAGGAAGCCGGCGTGAAGTTCGTGCGCGCGGCGGTCGGCGATCGTTACGTGCTCGAACAGTTGCGCGAGCACGGCTGGCAGCTCGGCGCGGAGGGTTCGGGACACATTCTGTCGCTGGATCGTCACTCGACCGGCGACGGTATCGTCTCCGCGTTGCTGGTGCTGGCGGCGATGCAGCGCAGCGGCAAGCAGCTCGCCGAATTGCTGGAGGGCGTCACGCTATTCCCGCAGAAGCTGATCAACGTGCGCATGAAACCTGACGCAGACTGGAAGGGCAGCGACTCGATCCGTCGCGCGATCGGCACGGCCGAAGACGCGTTGAAAGGGCGCGGGCGCGTGCTGATTCGTGCATCCGGTACAGAGCCGGTTCTGCGCGTGATGGTCGAAGCGGAAAGTGCCGACGACGCGGTTCTGCATTCGGAAACGATCGCGGATGCGGTGAGGCAGGCTACGGCTTAAGCGGTATTCAGGCAGCGGCGCGGCGCTATTGGCGTGCCGTTGCCGCTGTCGTTGACGCTGCCATCGCAGCGGCAGTCCCAACTAGCAGTTCTCCTAGAATCCGCGCTCTACAACTCCCGCAACTAACGGACCGCAAACCTGCGCATTCCTCGCGCAACTGACAGCCGCTGCGCTCACGCGTCCTCATCGCAACTAACGGCCTTCAGATTTCGCCCCCGCCATCCCCTGCGGCAATCCGCCACAATCTAGCCAATCACCGCGGCACCATCCCCCGTGCTTATCCGCTTCTGATTTCCCCCGCAAACGTTCTCACCCCGCCATACAACCCAATCAACATACAAATAGCGCCCAAAGCGCCGTGAAACCCGCAATTCACCATCCCAACGACCTTTCGCGCCGTAATCCTACTGTCACATCCGATTCACGATAAGTCACGTTACTGTCATAAATAGACCCTAAGCTTCGCGGTGTTCGAGTTACTCGCTCACACCCGCTCACACCCTTGGAGGTCTCATGAAATTGATGCAAACCGTGTTCGCTGGCGTCGCTGGCGCGCTTTTCGCTATCGCAGCGCAAGCCGCAGACATCACTGGCGCGGGCAGCACCTTCGCAGCACCGATCTACACGAAGTGGGCTGACGCCTATCAGAAGTCGGGCGGCGGCAAGGTTAACTATCAAGGTATCGGTTCGTCGGGTGGCGTGAAGCAGATCGTCGCGAAGACCGTGGATTTCGCCGGTTCGGACGCTCCGCTGAAAGACGAAGAACTCGCGAAGGAAGGCCTGTTCCAGTTCCCGACGGTGGTCGGCGGCGTGGTTCCGGCAATCAACGTGCCGGGCGTGAAGCCGGGCGAACTGGTGTTGTCGGGTGAAGTGCTCGGCGACATCTACCTGGGCAAGATCAAGAAGTGGAACGACCCGGCAATCGTCGCGTTGAACCCGAAGATCAAGCTGCCGGATACCGACATCGCCGTGGTTCGCCGCGCCGACGGTTCGGGCACCAGCTTCATCTGGACGAACTACCTGTCGAAGGTCAACGCTGACTGGAAGGCGAAGGTCGGTGAAGGCGCAACGGTCAACTGGCCGACGGGTACGGGCGGCAAGGGCAACGACGGCGTCGCAGCCTTCGTGCAACGTCTGCCGGGCGCAATCGGCTACGTGGAATGGGCGTACGCGAAGCAGAACCACATGACGTACGCAGCGCTGAAGAATTCGTCGGGCGCAGTGGTCGAGCCGAAGACGGAAACGTTCAAGGCAGCGGCTGCCGGTGCTGACTGGTCGAAGTCGTTCTACCAGATCCTGACGAACGAGCCGGGCAAGGACGCATGGCCGGTCGTCGGCGCAACGTTCGTGCTGCTGCACACGGCGCAGGACAAGCCGGCGCAAGGCACGGAAACGCTGAAGTTCTTCGACTGGGCGTTCAAGAACGGCACGCAAGCTGCAAACGATCTGGACTACATCTCGCTGCCGGATTCGGTCACGGCTGAAATCCGCACGCAATGGAAGGCGAAGGTCAAAGACGCAGCAGGCAAGTCGATCGCCGACTAAGCTTCTGACGTAAGCAACAGCAAGTCGCACTACATTGGCCGTCCTCCTGTGAGGACGGCCAATGGCATTAACCGCAACGGCAAACTTGCAGCGAGGTTACCTGCAATTACGTGTGGCATTCATCCAGCATCGAATTCAGCTTAACTCGAGCATCACCGGCCGCACGACACGTGTCATACGGCAACTGGAAACAGGTCCATCAGGCTCTCATGTCCGATATCCAATTAGCGTCTGGCGCAAGCAGGTCCACGCCGCCCGGCAGCACGTCGCAGCAGAAGGCGCCCAGCCGCGCCGGCGACGTGATCTTCGGCGGTTTGACACGCCTTTCCGCCATCATCACGCTACTGCTGCTCGGCGGCATCATCGTCTCGCTGGTCGTCGCGTCCATGCCGTCGATCAAGGAGTTCGGCTTCCGCTTCCTGTGGACCGCCGAGTGGGATCCACCAAGCAAGCAATTCGGCGCACTGGTGCCGATTTACGGCACGATCGCCACGTCGCTTATTGCACTCATCATCGCGGTGCCCGTCAGCTTCGGCATCGCGCTCTTCCTGACCGAACTCGCGCCCGCCTGGCTGCGCCGACCGCTCGGCATCGCGATCGAGCTGCTCGCCGCGATTCCGTCGATCGTCTACGGTATGTGGGGTCTGCTCGTCTTCGCGCCGATCTTCGCGCAGTATTTCCAGAAGCCGCTCGGCGTGGTGCTCGGCGGGATTCCGTTCGTCGGCGCGCTGTTTTCCGGGCCGCCGATCGGCATCGGCATTCTGTGCGCCGGTGTGATTCTCGCGATCATGATCATTCCGTACATTGCTTCGGTGATGCGTGACGTGTTCGAAGTCACGCCAGTTCTGCTGAAGGAATCGGCTTACGGCATCGGCTGCACGACGTGGGAAGTGATGTGGAAAATCGTGTTGCCCTTCACGAAGACCGGTGTGATCGGCGGCGTGATGCTGGGTCTCGGCCGCGCGCTCGGCGAGACGATGGCGGTCACGTTCGTGATCGGCAATACCAATCTGCTCGACAATATTTCGCTGTTCTCGCCGGGCAACAGCATCACGTCGGCGCTCGCCAACGAGTTCGCTGAAGCGGACCCTGGTCTGCATACGTCGGCGCTGATGGAACTCGGCCTGATCCTGTTCGTGATTACTTTCATCGTGCTGGCGATTTCGAAAATCATGCTGCTTCGCCTCGAAAAAGGGGAGGGCGCGAAATGAGCCAGCCCACTTTGAATATGCCGGGTTCGCACGATCCCGCCCAACTCGAAGCCATGCGTGTGCGTCTTCAAGGACGCCGCCGTTTCAAGAACGCGATTGCATTGACCATGTCGCTCGCGGCAATGGCGTTCGGTCTCGTGTGGCTCGTGTGGATTCTCTATACGACGCTGCGTCTGGGTATCGGTGGGTTGTCCGTCGAGTTGTTCACGCAGTCCACGCCCCCGCCGAATACCGACGGCGGCGGTCTTGCCAACGCGATTGTCGGCAGCCTGATGCTGGTGGGACTCGCGACCTTCATCGGCACGCCGATCGGTATTCTGGCGGGCGTCTACCTCGCCGAATACGGTCAGAAGGGCTGGCTCGCCCAGATCACGCGCTTCATCAACGACATTCTGCTGTCGGCGCCGTCGATCGTGATCGGTCTGTTCGTCTACGCTCTGGTGGTCGCGAAAATGGGTCACTTCAGCGGCTGGGCGGGTGTGTTCGCACTCGCGTTGCTACAGATCCCCATCGTGATCCGCACGACCGAAAACATGCTGAAGCTGGTGCCGAACGCACTGCGTGAAGCCGCTTTCGCACTCGGCACGCCGAAGTGGAAAATGGTGCTGTCGATCACGTTGAAGGCCTCCGTCTCCGGCATCGTGACGGGCGTTCTGCTCGGCGTTGCACGTATTGCCGGCGAAACCGCGCCGCTGTTGTTCACCGCGCTGTCGAACCAGTTCTTCTCGATGGACATGAATCAGCCGGTTGCGAATCTGCCGGTTACGATCTACAAGTTTGCGATGAGCCCGTTTGCGCAATGGCAATCGCTCGCATGGGCCGGCGTCTTCCTGATCACGCTCGCGGTGCTCGGACTGAATGTCCTCGCGCGCACGGTCTTCTCGAATAAGTAAGGGCGGAGTGTAATCCGATGAATATGGCAGAAACTCAACTCAATCCGATCGCGCGTCAAGCCGCGCCCGCCGGTTCCGATCCCGTCCAGAGCGGCCAGGCTTCGTCGCCGTCGCGTCCGAAGATCGAGATCAACGACCTGAACTTCTTCTACGGCAAGTACCACGCGCTGAAGAACATCAACCTGCACATTCCCGAAGGCAAGGTGACCGCGTTCATCGGCCCGTCGGGTTGCGGCAAGTCCACACTGCTGCGCACGCTGAACAAGATGTATGCGCTCTATCCGGAGCAGCGCGCGGAAGGCGAGATCATGATGGACGGCGAAAACCTGCTGACCTCCAAGCGCGATATCTCGCTGCTGCGCGCGCGGATCGGCATGGTGTTCCAGAAGCCGACGCCGTTCCCGATGTCGATCTACGACAACATCGCATTCGGCGTGAAGATGTTCGAAACGCTGCCGCGCTCGGAAATGGATGACCGCGTCGAATGGGCGCTCACCAAGGCCGCGTTGTGGAACGAAGTGAAGGACAAACTGGGCCAGAGCGGCTACGGTTTGTCGGGCGGTCAGCAGCAGCGTCTGTGTATCGCGCGCGGTATCGCGATCCGTCCGGAAGTTCTGTTGCTCGACGAGCCGTGCTCCGCGCTCGACCCGATTTCGACGGGCCGTATCGAAGAGCTGATCGCCGAATTGAAGAGCGATTACACGGTGGTGATCGTCACGCACAACATGCAACAGGCGGCCCGCTGTTCGGACTACACTGCCTACATGTACCTCGGCGAGTTGATCGAATTCGGCGACACCGAAAAGATCTTCATCAAGCCGGTCCGCAAGGAAACCGAGGACTACATCACTGGCCGCTTCGGCTAAGCCACAGCGCAGAATAAGGGAGTACGACATGTCCGATAAACACTTGTCCAGCCAGTTCGATGCCGACCTGAATCTGGTGTCCTCGAAGGTGCTCGAAATGGGCGGCCTCGTCGAATCGCAAATCGTCAACGCGATGCAGGCGCTCAACGAATTCGACCTCGATATCGCCGAGCAGGTGATCGCGGCCGAAGACCGTCTGAACAAGATGGAAGTTGATATTGACGAAGAGTGCAGCAACATCATCGCGCGCCGTCAGCCGGCCGCGCGTGACCTGCGTCTGCTGATCGCGATTTCGAAGACCATCACGAACCTCGAACGCGCCGGCGACGAAGCGGAAAAAATCGCCAAGCGCACCAAGCGTCTGATGGAAGACGGCGCGTCGCGCACCATCAATATCGCCGAGATCAAGCTGTCGGGCGAAATGGCGGTGTCGATCCTGCGCCGCGCGCTCGACGCGTTCGCGCGTCTCGATACAGTCGCCGCCGCGCAGATCGTGCGCGACGATAAAGCGATCGACGAAGAATTCCGCGCGTTCGTGCGCAAACTGATTTCGTACATGACCGAAGATCCGCGTTCGATTTCGGTGGGCCTCGATTTTCTGTTCATCGCGAAGGCGATCGAGCGGATCGGCGACCACGCGAAGAACATCGCGGAATTCATCATTTACATCGTGAAGGGCACCGACGTGCGGCACAAGTCGCGCGACGCGCTCGAACGCGAAGCACTCAGTTAATCAAGAGACAAGGAACAGAGGTGCCGATGCCCAGCAGCATTCTCGTCATTGAAGATGAGCCCGCCATTTCCGAATTGATTTCGGTCAATCTTCAACACGCCGGACACTGCCCGATTCGCGCGTACAACGCGGAGCAGGCGCAGAACCTGATCAGCGACGTGCTGCCCGACCTCGTCCTGCTCGACTGGATGTTGCCGGGTAAATCGGGCATTGCGTTCGCTCGCGATCTGCGCAACAACGAGCGCACCAAGCACATTCCGATCATCATGCTGACCGCGCGTGGCGATGAACAGGACAAGGTGCTGGGCCTCGAAATCGGTGCGGACGACTACGTCACGAAGCCGTTCTCGCCGAAAGAACTGATGGCGCGTATCAAGGCGGTGTTGCGCCGCCGCGCGCCGCAGTTGACCGAAGACCTCGTCGCGATCAACGGTCTCAAGCTCGATCCGGCTACGCACCGCGTCGCCGCGCATGCCGAAGGCAGCGAGATCAAGCTCGATCTGGGTCCGACGGAATTCCGTCTGCTGCACTTTTTCATGACGCACCCGGAGCGCGTGCATAGCCGTACGCAACTGCTCGATCAGGTGTGGGGCGACCACGTGTTCGTCGAAGAGCGCACGGTGGACGTGCACATCAAGCGTCTGCGCGCGGCTCTGAAGCCGGCCGGATGCGATGCTATGATCGAAACGGTGCGCGGCAGCGGCTACCGTCTGGCGAAGAGCGCCTGATAAGCGCTCGCGGCGCGACTGGTTTTCAGACCACTTGCGCCGCTCGCGGCAGGTACGCCAGTTACGTTCGCACCGTCGTATTCGCAATACCGAGGCGCGGCAAATTCCATTTCGGCGCGTGTGCTTTTCTCTTCGATCGCTAGACCATGAACATCATCTGGGCGCGCTCCCTCGTGTCGATCGTGCTGCTGGCTGTTCTTTGCGCGGTGGTCGGCGCAGTCGTGAACGTCAAGGCAGCACTCGTCCTCGCGATCGTCATGCTGCTTGCACAGAGCATTTTCAGCACGTTTCACAAGCAGCGGCTGTGGCGCCTGCTCGATGCGCCGGTGTACGGCGAAGTGCCGAGCGCGCCAGGCATCTGGGGCGAAATCTATTACCGTTTGCATAAGCTCGCGAAGCGCTGGCACGCGCAGGTGCGCCAGGTCGAGCAACAGCATTCGCGTTTCATTCAGGCTATCCAGGCATCGCCGAACGGTGTGGCGATGCTTGACGATCATGATCAGATCGAATGGTGCAACGCCATTTCCGAGAGCCATTTTGGTCTCGATGCCAAGCGCGATCTGCGTCAGCACATCACGCATCTGGTGCGTCATCCCGACTTTGTCCGCTATCTGAATTCGCACCAGTACGAGCAGATGCTGATCATGCGCGGTATGGGCGACAAGCGGCAGAACGTGCTGTCGGTGCAGGTGTTTCCTTATGGCGAAAATCGCAAGCTGGTGTTGTCGCAGGACATTACCGAGCTGGAGCGTACCGACGCGATGCGGCGCGATTTCGTCGCCAACGTGTCGCACGAACTGAAGACGCCGCTCACTGTTCTGTCCGGTTTTCTGGAGACGATGCGCGAGTTGCCGCTGAGCGAAGGCGAGCGTTCGCGTTATCTTGAACTGATGGAGCAGCAGGCGTCGCGCATGCGTCATATCGTTAGCGACCTGCTGGTGCTCGCGAAACTCGAAGGCGACAACAAGCCGCCGAGCGATCAGATGATCGATATGCGTGCAGTGCTGCGGCATCTGCAGGACGATGCGGAAAGCCTGTCGAGCGATCACCACAAGATCGCATTCGATACCGACGAAGGGCTGACGGTGACCGGCGTCGAAACCGAAATTCTCAGTGCGTTGGGCAACCTCGTGACCAACGCGATCCGCTATACGCCGGATGGCGGCGCGATCCGCGTGAACTGGCATTCGCAAGGCGGTCACGCGGTGTTTTCCGTCACTGATAGCGGCTTGGGCATTCCAGCAGCGGACATTCCGCGGCTGACCGAGCGCTTCTATCGCGTCGATCGCAGCCGTTCGCGCGATACCGGTGGCACGGGTCTGGGCCTTGCCATCGTCAAGCACGTGCTGCAACGGCACGAGGCGCAACTCGACGTGAAGAGCGAAGAGGGACGTGGCAGTACGTTCACCGTGCGCTTCCCGGTGTACCGCACTGCACGTCGGCAACCCGCGCCGGTTTGATAGCCATCTGCAGATACATCGCATGAAAAAAACCGCCTGAATAAGGCGGTTTTTTTATGCGCGTCCCGAATCAGAATCCGAACGCGCCCGTCTGAACAACGGGCGCACACTTATCGCTCAAGGGCAGAACTTCGTCAGCAGACTCATCTGCGCATTGCGCGACGACTTGCCCGGACGCCGACGACGATAGTGTCCATCGCTTTGCATCAGCCACGCGGTTTGATTGTCGCCGAGGAACGCCGACAGACCTTCCGCGATGACGCGCCGCTTCAGACGCCGGTTGTTGATCGGGAACGCGACTTCCACGCGGCGGAAGAAATTGCGGTCCATCCAGTCGGCGCTCGACAGATAGACCTGTTCGCGGCCGTCGTCGTAGAAATAGAAGATGCGGTGATGTTCGAGAAAGCGCCCGACGATCGAACGCACTGTGATGTTCTCCGACAAGCCCGCCACGCCCGGCTGCAACGAACACACGCCGCGAACGATCAGGTCGATCTTCACGCCGGCCTGCGACGCCTCGTACAACTCGGCGATCACCGTCGGCTCGAGCAGGGCATTCATCTTCGCGACGATGCGCGCTTTCTTGCCCGCGCGCGCGTGTTCGGCTTCAGCGCGAATCGCGTCAACGAGTTTGGGGTGCAGCGTGAACGGCGACTGCCACAATTCGTGCAGCTTCAGTTCACCGCCGATGCCCGTCAGTTGCTGGAACACGTGATGCACGTCTTCGCAGATTTTCTGGTCGGCGGTCATCAAACCGAAGTCGGTATAAAGACGCGCGGTACGCGGATGATAGTTGCCGGTGCCGAGGTGAACATAACGCTTGAGCGTCGTCTTGCCGCCCGCCGACACGCGCCGCACGATCAGCATCATTTTCGCGTGGCACTTGTGGCCCACCACGCCGTACACCACGTGCGCACCGACCGCTTCGAGCTGCGACGCCCAGTTGATGTTGGTCTCTTCGTCGAAGCGCGCGAGCAGTTCGACTACCACCGTGACTTCCTTGCCGTTGCGCGCGGCCTGCATTAGCGCGTCCATCAGTGGCGAGTCGGTGCCGGTGCGATAGATGGTCTGCTTGATCGCCACCACGTTCGGGTCTTTGGCCGCCTGCAGCAGCAACTCGAGCACCGGCTGGAAACTTTCGTACGGATGATGCAGCAGCACGTCGCCCTGATCGATCACATCGAACATGCTTGCGCTGTTTGCGATGCCAGACGGAATCGCAGGAATATGCGGAACGAATTTCAGATCGGGCCGGTCGACCATTTCCGGCAATTGCATCAGCCGAACCAGGTTGACGGGGCCGTTCGCGTAGTAGCAGTCCTTGTTCGACAGACCGCTCTCGTCGAGCAGGCGTCGCACGACATGCGCAGGTGTTTCCGCCGACACTTCGAGCCGCACCGCATTGCCCAGATGCCGCGCCGGCAATTCGCCCTGCAACGCGACGCGCAGATTGGTGATTTCGTCTTCGTCGACGAACAGTTCGCTGTTACGGGTAATGCGGAACTGGTTGCAGCTACGCACCACGAGATTAGGAAACAGCTCGCCGACAAAGCGCTGCAGCAGCGAGCTCAGCAGCACGAAGCCATGCGGATAACCCGACAGATCCGGTGGCATGCGCACGAGGCGCGGCAGCGCGCGCGGCGCCTGCACGATGCCCATCATCGCCTGACGGCCGAACGCGTCTTTGCCTTCGAGTTCGACGACGAAGTTCAGGCTCTTGTTGAGCACGCGCGGAAACGGGTGGGCCGGATCGAGTCCGATCGGCGTGAGCACCGGCAGCAGTTCGTCGAAGAAATAATTGCGCGCCCATTCGGTCTGCGCTTCGTTCCACGCTTCGGTGCCGTGGAAATAGATGCCTTCGCCTTCGAGCGCGGGCAGCACCGTATCGTGCAGCATCGTGTACTGACGATGCACGAGCTTCTGCGCACGCTCGACCACGAGGTCGTACACGTGCTGCAACGACATGCCGTCCGGAGACAATGCGCCGGGGTTGTCGCGCATCTGCTCCTGCAGTCCGGCCATGCGGACTTCGAAGAATTCGTCGAGGTTACTGCTGGTGATGCAGATGAAGCGCAAACGTTCGAGCAAAGGGACGGCAGGGTCGGCAGCTTGTGCCAACACACGCTCGTTGAAACCCAGAATGCCCAGTTCGCGATTCAGAAGGGGATAGCGGATGGACATCGGCAGCGAGAATGGAATGTCAGGAAGAGAGGCGGAAAGACGCTCGGAAATTCTCACAATATGATGACGTTGTTATGACATTCGCAATTTTTTTATTCTACGCTTGTATCGTTGCGTGTCGTCAATATGACGCAGTGGTTATGGGATCATCGGGCACCCCCATTGCTGCAAGGTGACATCGTGAGGCCCGGTACGCTTAGAATGGCGTCTTTGAATAGCGCGGCCGGCCATCAGAAACCCAGCAAACCGGGTGGGCGTCCGGCATCTTCTTCGTCGCCTACTGCCGCCGCGCTTGCGCGCATGGAGTCCGCTTACCCGATGGTCAATACCCCACAACTCCTCGCTGCCGTCGACCTCGGCTCGAACAGCTTCCGTCTGATTGTCGGCCGGGTCGAGGAAACCGACGCGGGCAGCCAGATTTATCAGGTCGACGCACTGCGCGAACCGGTGCGCCTCGCAGCCGGCCTGTCGCGCGACAAGATGCTCGATCGCGCGTCGCAGGTACGCGGCTGGGACGCGTTGAAGCGTTTCGGCGAGCGTCTGCGCGATTTCCATCCCGATCACGTGCGTGCTGTTGCGACCAACACGTTGCGCATTGCAAAGAACGCGAGCGAATTTCTCGGCGAGGCGCAGGCCGCTCTCGGCTTCCCGATCGAAGTGATTGCAGGGCGCGAAGAAGCGCGTCTGATTTACGCGGGCGCTGCACACTCCGTGCCGGCCAGTCCGGGCAAACGTCTGGTGGTCGACATCGGCGGCGGGTCGACGGAATTCATCATCGGTTCGCACTACACGCCGATCAAGATGGAGAGCCTGTACATCGGCTGCGTGAGTCATAGCCGCGCGTTTTTTCCGGCTGGCAATGTCGACGAATACACGATGCGCCAGGCCGAACTCGCCGCTGGCCGTGAAATCCAGATCATCTCTTCCGAGTACAAGAAAACCGGCTGGGAGCAGGCCATCGGTTCGTCGGGCACGGCACGCGCGCTAGCCGAACTGGTCGAGGCGAACGGCTTCAACGATCCGGGCATCACGCACGGCATTTCGCGCGGCGGCCTCGAACGGCTCAAGCGCGCGCTGATCAAGGCGGAGAACGTCAACCGGCTGAAACTGGTGGCGCTGAAGGGCGACCGCATTCCGGTGCTGGCCGGCGGTCTGTCGATCATGATCGCGGTGTTCGACGAACTCGGCGTCGATTACGTCGACACCACCGACGGCGCATTGCGCCTCGGCGTGCTGTACGACCTGCTAGGCCGGTCGCAGCACGAAGATATGCGTACGGTGACGGTGGAAGGCTTCATGCGCCGCTATGGCGTCGATCGTGCGCAGGCGGGGCGGATCGGCGAGTTGTCGGTGAGCTTCTACGACCAGTTCGAGGAAGCCGACGAAGAGCGTCGCGTGGAAAACCGGATGTTTATCAACTGGGCGGCGTCGCTGCATGAAATCGGCTTGTCGATTTCGCACAGCGCGTATCACAAGCATTCGGCGTACATCACGAGTAATGCGGACATGCCGGGTTTTTCGCGCACCGATCAGGCGCGGCTCGCTGCCTTGGTGCTGGGTCACGCGGGCAAGCTCGGCAAGCTGTCGCAAACGCGCGAGGTAGAGTGGCCGCTGCTGTTCTGCCTGCGGCTGGCTGCGCTGTTGTGCCGTCGTCGTGCGGATGTCGGCTTGCCTGGCATCGCGGTCGCTCAGGTCAACGGCGGCTATGAAGTGCGCTTGCCGAACGAGTGGGTCGCCAATAATCCGCTGACCGATTACAGCCTGATTCAGGAAGCGGCGGAATGGGAGAAGGTCGGCATTCCGTATCGTGTGGTTTATACGGACTAGTCGAGCCTCACTGCGAGCGTCACCGACGCAACGCGCAGAGCGCATGAATGGAAAAGCCCGGTTTTACCGGGCTTTTTTTACGTGTATCGCAATCACACGCTGCGCGATTTAACGCGGTGTCATTCGCCGAGAAAGTGACGGGCGTAACGCGCGTTGATATCGGAAAGCCGCAGCAGGGTCAGGAAGTCGGCGGTATTGAAGTCAGGATCCCACGCCGGTGCGCCACAGATCTTCGCGCCGAGACGCAGATAACCCTTCACGAGCGGCGGCGGTGCGACTTCGGCGCCCGTCTGCAATTCGTCGACCGGCAGCGGCGTGTGCGGGAATGCGCGATATTCCGGCGCCGTCAGCGCGGTGTCGCGCAACGCGCAATACAGATTCGCCGCATAGTGGCCGCCGTCGACCATCGCGACGCTCGCGCAGCCGAGCATCGTCTCGTAGCCGTTGTGCTTCATGTACGCGGCGAGCCCGGCCCACAGCGACATGATCACCGAGCCGCTGCGATAGTCGGGATGCACGCACGAGCGGCCCACTTCGACCATCTTCGCGCGCAGGTGCGTGAGACGCGACACGTCGAACTCGCTTTCCGCATACAGACGCCCGATGCGCGCGGCCTGATGCGGCGGCAATGCGCGATACGTGCCGACTACCTTCAGCGTGTCGAGATCGCGCACCAGCAGGTGATCGCAATAAGCATCGAATGCATCGACGTCGAGACCTGCGGGGCCGGTCAGACGCGCGCCCATTTCATCGGCGAATACGCGGTAGCGCAGACGCTGTGCTTCGCGCAATTCTTCGTCGGTGCGCGCCCACGTTACTTGCAGGCGATGCTGCGCGGTGACCGTCTCCTCGGCGCGCGGCAGACTGCGCGTTTCGAAGATCGAAGCGAGGGGCAGGGTGGGCGTCGGCAGTTCTCGCATTGGGAGGTCCTGTTCGAAAAAAGTAAGGTTTCTTTTTTCGCCAATGTAGTAACGCCTGGTGACGTTCGCATGGCAAAGCCATGACGATTGAATGACTGCCTGTAAGCCGCGTGCGCGCGGCTTGTAATGTCGGGAGCGGGTCGCGCGAGTGTTGTTTTCGCGCGACCGGGAGGGGCGGAAGAGGGGTGATTGACCGGCGCTCTGGTGTGCCTGGGCGGCGCACGGCGCTTTAATCTGCGGCGTTCAATCCGGCACGCATTGCGTTTGCGTTAGATCAGATCGGGGCTCATTGCAGCCCGCAATACGGCCTGCTCGCCGCCGTCGCGCTCGCGGCTTGCAATCCACCACACGCCGGCTTTTTTCAGCGGCCAGCTTGCCGGACTGTTGCCGAGCAGTCGCGCGGCCACATGACCGAGCGTCGGTTGATGGCCCACGATCACCACGGTCTGCGCGATCCCGTTCGGCCAGCCTGCTGCGGTGAGCACGTCGTCGGCGCTTGCGTTGGGCGCGAGTTCGCGCACCACGCGATACTGGTCGCTCAAGGTTTCGGCGGTCTGGATGGTGCGCACGGCAGGGCTCGCGAGAACCACGGCATCGGCGGGCAAACGGGTACGTAGCCACTTGGCGACGTTCTGCGCCTGCTTGCGGCCACGCGTGGTGAGCGCGCGGGCGAGATCGCTGGCGGCGTAGTCTTCGGCTTCGGCGTGACGCCAGAGAATCAGATCCATGCGTGTCTCCTTGACTCTGTTTGTGGCGCGTCGCTGGATGTCATCGCTGATGTCACCTGTGCGCCGGTTTTGAAGGACTGTCGCATGCGGGCCTGCGAGGCCGCAAGGTCGATGCACCACGGCGACGTCGATAAAACGCGTGAACGTCGAGCGTAACGGGCGTGTGCGGGGTGTGGTAAGCGGACGCTCGACCCCGTACAAACGACGCACAAAAAGCAAAAACCCGCGAAGCCGGAGGCTACGCGGGTTTCGTGTTGCTTTTCGTGGTCGGAGCGAAAGGATTCGAACCTTCGACCCTCTGATCCCAAATCAGATGCGCTACCAGGCTGCGCTACGCTCCGACGAAGGCAGGATAATAGAGGCATGCCGTGCCAGAGTCAATCCCGAATTGCGTCGGATGTGAAAAGAGTTCGTAGTCGCGGCTTTTCGCTGTGTTTATATGCGGCCCATCAGCAACAGAATGATCACGATGATCAGCACGACGCCGAGCAGTCCGGTCGGCCGGTAGCCCCAGCCGCTGCTATACGGCCAGCTCGGGAGTGCGCCGATCAGCAGCAGGATGAGCACAATAAGCAGGATGGTTCCGATGGTCATTCGAGTTCTCCCTGTCTGGCCCTCGGGAAGGCTGGGCCGCATCGCCGGTTGGTTCGGCGCGTGAGCGCCGGGACAATTGACGCACTTTCAAAAGCGCGCCTCGCAGATCGATAGTCAGCAAGGCATGTGCCTAAAAGGGCGGCAACGGCTATAGAAGGAGCGTTGGACGTCGCGAAAAAACGTAAGCGTCTGGCAGGAAGAATTGGCGAAGGTGCTGCGACGAGGCAGTGCGTGCGCTGGCGCGTATCACGCTGAATGAAACCGCTCATGAATGGAGCGGCGGAGCAGTTGAACAACAGGGAACAGGAGCACATTGCGCGATAGCCAGATCGGCGTATCGATCGATGCGCCAATCTGACAAACCGGTTCCCACAATCCGCATTCGCCACGCGGTCAACCATCACCGGGGAAAAGCAGACAAAAACTTCGATCCGCTCAATGCCGTGGCCGCTTCCAGTGAGGCATATGAACGTGCTGATGAGTCAGCCAGTGATGCAGCATTCCTTCGCCATCGTGTTCGCGCCGGTAGGTTCTCGATTCGAAAATCGACAGCGCTAGCAGCACGGCCAGACCTATTGCGAGCCCGATCAGACCCGCGATCGTTTCAGCGTCCATGGCAGTCTCCTATGACATGTGGCTGTGACTTCATAGTAGGTCACGCGTAACGAAATGGGAGGGATGCTGCGGGAGTCGCGGCGTCGCGTGAAAGGCTTTGCAGGTAGACTCTCGGCGCCCGGCTTTCCACCTGGTTGCCGTTATCTGTTTCTGTCTGGAGAGACGACTGTCTATGTTTCGCGTTCCGATGATTGCGCTTTTATTGACCGCCGCGTTTGCCACTTCCGCCGGCCTCGCCGGTTGCGCGGACGACCCGTCAATCCACCACGGCCACCCGCCGCAAGATCCCGCCGATTATCACGGCGTCCCGACCGACACCCGTCCGCCTGTCATGATGCCGACCTCGCCTTGAGATCCTGGCGGCCGCTCGCTTTGCATTCGTCGTACGTTGAAAAGGAAAGGCGAAGCGCCGACGCGGGCACGCCGGCACTTCTGACCCGCGCAGACTGTTCGCGCGGAGAGCGCGGGCTGAAGTCATTCTAGGGCGAGCTTTACGACGGATATGTATGCGCTTGTTTCAAGCCGTAACGGGGTCCCGCTATGCGAAATGCATGCGGATGCGTTGGCGGCTTTCTACCGGACGGCGGCGCGTAATGACGCCATTACGCGAGACTGCGAGTCGGCATCTGCGTTCATGCGTGTGCTTCTGAACCTGCCAGGCCGCGCACGACGCCTGGCAGATACCGCACCAGCGTGACGCCGCGGACGGCCATGAAAACCATCATCGCGGCCCACAGGCCGTGATTGCCGTACAGCGCAAGCAGCGCCCACGACACGGCCACGAATACCACTAGCGACACCATCATCGATTTCATTAATTCGGCCGTGCGGGTCGCGCCGATGAACACGCCATCGAGCAGAAATCCCCACACCGAGATCACAGGCGACAGCGCGGCCCACGGCAGATACGTGTCGGCAACGTCGCGCACGGCGCTCTGATCGGTCAGGCGGGCGACGATCCACGAGCCCGCGCCCCAATACACGAGCGAGAAACCCAGCGCGCCGATCGCGGACCACAGCGCCGTGACCTTCACCGCCTGCATGAACGCGTGCCGGTCGCGCGCGCCGATCGCCGCGCCGACGAGCGCCTCGGCGGCGTGCGCGAAACCGTCGAGTCCATAAGCCATGAAGGTTTGAAAATTGAGCAGCAGCGCGTTGGCGGCGAGTGTCGCGTCGCCTTGCCGCGCGCCGAGATGCGCAAACCATCCGAATGACGACAGCACGCACAAGGTACGGATAAAAATGTCGCGATTCAGCACGATAAGTCGCTTCAGCGCCGCGCCGTCGAAGAGGGCGGCGCGGTTCACCGGCGGCAGCCCGCGCGGCCGGCCGTGCCACAGCAGCGCGGCGCCGAGCACGAAACCGAGCGCGTCGGCGGTGGCGGTGGCCGCGCCGATTCCGGCCACGCCCCAATCGAATCCATACACAAAGAGCAGCACGGCCACGATGTTCACGCTATTGATGAACACCTGCGACAGCAGCGCAAGCCGTACCCGCTGCGTGCCGAGCATCCACCCGAGTACGACGTAATTGCCGAGCGCGAGCGGCGCGGCCCAGATGCGCGCGTGGCAGTAGATTCGCGCGTGACGCTGCACCGCGTCGCTGCCGCCGATCAGGCGCAACGCGTAGTCGATCAGCGGCATTTGCAGCGCGAGTACTGCCGCGCCGATCGCGGCGGCGATCAGCAGCGCGCGCAGCACGGTGTTGCGCAATTCCGCGTGATTAGCCGCGCCGTGCGCCTGCGCGACGAGCCCAGTGGTGCCCATGCGCAGGAAGCCGAAGCCCCAGAACACGAAGTTGAAAAACAGTCCGCCGAGCGCGACGCCGCCGAGATAGGACGCGCTGTCCAGATGGCCGGCGACGGCGGTATCGACCGCACCGAGAATCGGCTGGGTCAGATTGGCGAGGACGATCGGGAACGCCAGTCCCAGCACGCGGCGATGCCAGTGCACCGGCACGGCGGGCGGCAGAGTCGAGGCATCGGGGTCGATTGCGGCGGGGGTGCCCGCGGAGTTCGCGGAATCCGCCGCGCGCGCGGCGTCGCTCAACTGCGTTCCTGCACGCACACCCACGGCGACACGACCACGGCCCACAGGTCGGGATCGCGCGCGGCGAAATCGGCGGCGGTTTCCGCCTGGACCCGTTCGACGAGACCCGACGACAGCCATTGCGTGACCTGGGTCGTGTCGTCGCTGGCGATGGCCTCGGCGACGCTCACGAGGTCGAGGTCGCGCGCCACGCGCAGCAAGATGCCGCGCGCGAAAAAGCGTTCGAGTTCGGTCCAGCCGATTTTCGCGGTTTCCCCGAGCAGCTTCGCGTAGAGCGGGCTGTGGGCGGCGTCGTTGGGGGTGTCGTTCGGGGTGTTGGTGGAAGTCATCGTAAGCGGGGTCTGACGGGGCCGTAACTATAAACCATCGGCGCGAGCCGCCAGGCGGACGCGCGTTCCGGTACGCTTAGGGTCTTTCTAAATCGATTCTGAACGTACATGTCACTGGATTCAACGACGCAGGCGCCGGGCGCGCAAAGCTACGCGGTGAGCGACGCCACCCTGACGCGCGACGACGTCGAGCGCCTGATCGAGGCGAATAATGCGCGACGTGAAGCCGGTCACAAAGAGCCGCTTCATTTTACCGACTGCGATTTCGAAGGCGTGGATCTCTCCCGGCTCGATCTGCGTGGCGCCGAGTTTCATCGCTGCTCGATTGTCGAAACTTCATTTTTTAGCGCAGCGTTGTCGCAGACCCGCTGGGTTCGTTGCCGCGGCCGCCAGGCCGACTTCGCATCCGCCGATCTGGTCGACGCCGCGTTTCAGTCGAGTGATCTGAACAACACCAGCTGGCGGCGCGCGAAGCTTGCGTCTGCGTCGTTTCGCGGTTGCAAGCTGACCGGCGCGAACTTCGAGGCCTGCACGGCGCTCGGTTTGAGCTTTGTCGAAACCTTGCTGGTCGGCGCGCATCTGCGTGGCCTGTCGTTTCGCAAGGCCACTTTGCAGCAGCTCGATTTTTCCGACGCCGATGTGGCCGGCGTCGATTTCCGCGAAGCGATCTTCGAGGGCGGCAGTTTGAGGAATGCGCATCTGAAGGGCGCGCGCTTCGACGGCGCGGACTTGCGCGACACCGATCTGAGCGGCGTGCGGCTGGTCGATGCCGCGCTCTTCAAGGGCGCGACGATTTCGCATCAGCAGGCGGCGGTGCTGATCACCGAACTCGGATTGCGGGTCATGTGAGCGCGGTTTAATCCGGCCGGCTTTCGCGAGCCGGCTGGATTTAACACTCGTTGCTCGCGCTTATCATTTGTTTGATGAAACCGGAATGTTCAATTGAATTGCGACTTCGCAATTTGTCGGTTGATTTGACGGGATTTAATATTTCGCTATTCGCGAATTTTATTTTCGAGATGTAGACTATTATGGTTGATCGCCCATAACAACTAATATGTCGGTTTGGTGCGTTGGCGCACCAAGATTATGCGGCGGATAAATCGCCAGACTCGTGTCGTTTAGGTGCTAGGCGAGTTAGCTAAAATCGGCCAAAGGCCTTTCCTCAGGCAATTCTGACCCGCCTCGCGTAGACGGTGGAACAGTGCGGCCCGGCGGGCAATCCACGAATTCTGATTTGCTCTATTCGCTGTTTTAAAACTCCAAACGCGCGCCGAATATCGCCGGTTTATTTCCGACATTTACGATTCACGGAATGCGGATACTGTTCGTCGTGTCACATTGTTAGAGCAATTAATAGATTGCGCTTGTAAATGCGGGTTGTTAGATTTCGTTCTGGCGCATGGTGAACCGGTCCTTTGCCGATATGCGCCGAACCCCCGTTAGCCCGGCCTCGTGCCGGGCTTTTTTTTCGTCTGGATTGGCGCGCCGGTCATTGCGGATTCGCATGCGCCGGGATCACGGAAGCGATTTTTCGTCGCAGACGGAATACCTGATTACAACTCGCGCGCAACCCTTGGGCCGTGGACTACTGTTTGCAGCGAACCACCATCGAGCGGTTCTTCACATTCGCGCCGAAAATTCCGCCGACCGTGCCACCGGACGTCGCGCCGTTGTCGACATCTTTCGAAACGACGTCGTAGCCGTAATTGCCGCAGACTTCGCCCGCGCGCTTATAGCACTCGGCCCAGCTGGAACTCGCGTCGCTACCGCTGCAATTGATGGCGAAGCCGGTGTCGCCGCTCGGCAGGTAGGTCATGGTGGTCGTGCTGGCGCAGCCGCCGAGGCTTCCGAGCGTCAGGAGGCCGAAACCGATCGCGACTGCCGTCGAAACGGACGCAAAAGCGCTCTTCATTGCAAATTCCTTACAGATAACGGAGAAGGACGTGGCGTGCAGCCACGTCGTGTCGATTGGGCGTTTTATAGCACGCCGGGTTCCCCGGACTGCGCTTGCAGGGCGCGTGCCCGGGGTGTCGCGGGTGCTCTTCCGCCGCTAGCGCGGCGGCAGCGACCGCGACGGGTCGATCGATCGACCCTGGTAACGCAGTTCGAAGTGCAGCATTGTGCGGTCGGTGTCCGTGTCGCCCATTTCGGCGATTTTCTCACCGCGTTTGACCGCTTCGCCTTCCTTCACCATCAGCGCGCGATTGTGCGCGTAGGCGGTCAGATACTCGCCGTTGTGCTTGAGGATCAGCAGATTGCCGTAACCGCGCAAACCGTTGCCCGCATAGACGACCGTGCCCGGCGCGGCCGCGACCACCGGCGTGCCGGGAGCGGCCGTGATGTCGATGCCCTTCGAATTGCCGCCGTCGAAGCGGCGGATCACGGTGCCGTCGACCGGCCAGATCAGCGAAATCGTCGATGCCGGCGCTGCCGAAGGTGCGCTTTCGGCCGGTGCCGGACGTGGTGCGGCGGAAGAAGCGCTGGCATTGCCGCCACCGCTGCTGCGCACTGCGCCGCTCGTCGACGGTACGCCCGCAGGCGGCACGACGCGCAGCACCTGGCCGACTTCGATACTGTCCGGATTGGTCAGATTGTTCCAACGGACGATGCTTTGCACCGACTGCCGGTTACTCCGCGCGATCTGCGTCAGCGTATCGCCCCGTTCGACCCGATAGAAGCCTGGCGCCACCGGCGCCGAGCCGCACGCGGCGACCAGAGCCAGCAACGACGCGCAGGCGAGTCGTTTGATCATTGTTGTTGTTCCCAGCATTGGACCTCGAAAAGCCCTGCCGCGCGCCGATCCCGATCACGTGGCAGATGGATACAAAGCGTCCGATTCTAACGGTTTTGCATTGCAGCACAGAAAAAGGGGGCGTCGAACCCCGAGCGCGCCCCTTGCTGCCTCTCTTTTATCGGGCCGCCGCCGGTGTCTTTTCGACGGTGATCCGCAGCGTCGCGGCTTCCGTCTGGCCCGGTTCGAGCCAGCGCAAGCCCTGGCCGTTGTGGATCGCGTCGGGCAGTCCGAGCCACGGCTCGACGCAGTAAAAATCCGACTCCGGCTTTTCGGTCCACGTCGTCACGGAGTACCAGGGCACTGAGCCCGGCCGTTTCAGGTCGATCGTGATAATCCGGTCGATGCCCGGCGCCACGATCCGCACCGGTTGGTCCGGCGTGCCTTGGAGGCAGTGGAAGCGGTCATGGATTCGCGCTTCGTCGAGCGTGTAGCTGGACTCGCCCGGCTCCCGCGCGCTGATCGAGCCGTCCTGCTGCTGATAGCACCGCTCGGTTGGCGGCAGTTCCAGCTTCGTCTCCGCGCGCTGCGTATGCGGCAGCGTGAAATAGAAATGATGACCCGCGTAGTAGGGCAGACGCGTGTCGCCCGTATTGGTCGTCGTGAGTGTGACGTCCAGCGTACGTGCATCGATCAGCGTGTACGCGGCTTCGAAACGGAAACCGAACGGATAGCCGGTGCGAGTCGCCTCGCTGTCCGTCAGGACCATGCGCAGGCCGGCGCCATGCACGTCGGCGTGCGGCTCGAACGGCAGGTCGCGGGCGAAGCCGTGCATTGGCAACTCGCGCACCGTGCCCTCGGCGTCACGCCAATAGCCGATCTTGCCGTCCACACGATGTCGCCCGAGGAAGGGAAAAAGCAGCGGATTACCACCGCGAATTTTCGCCGGGTCGCTCCAGTCTGCGTGCTCGGGCCAGTGGATTACCTCTTCACCGTCGATCGTCCACGACAGCAGACGGCCGCCGGCTTGCGGCGAAAAGCGGAGCACGGAGGCGTCCTGGGCAATCTCGAGAATGTCCTGCTGCGGGGTAAGAGGCATGGTCGATGAGCTGATGAGTGAAGTTGATGATGGGATCAGGGCACGAATCAAACACAGGATCAAAGCACGTCCGACGCCGGTTCGACCCTGTGTCGAGGAGGTTCGTATTGCGTCGCGACGTCCTGTGAGAGAAGGATTTTGCGCTGCTTTGCGCTACGGGGAAACCCTTCCCGGGAAATTGCGGGTGTCGCACAAGCGCCATCCTTGCCGATAATCGCCTGACTGCCCGGTAACTCCGACTTCCGGGCAAGCTAGGATCAGGAGGCGTTATGGATCTCGCAATGGCAATGGGTGTGGCGTTGTTCGGCATGTTCGCAGCAAGCACGGTGTATTTCTTCCATAAGCTCGACCGCTGATTCCGCGTTGTCCGACGGTCCGTCATCGTGGACCTGAACGAGCCGTGTACGAAATCAGTTCAAGGTTAATGTAAGCCCCCGGCTTCCGCGCATTGAATCCTTCCGGATCTCAGGCCTCCATCGCGGCGGCTCGTTTTCTTGCTGCGGCGTAACAACAGTTTCCAGTTGTCACGCAGGGTGACGCAGCGCACCAATATTTCCTCCGAATGTGGTCCAAACGCTTGGCGCTAACATTGCAGCCAGGCATAATCGGTGCGCTTTTTCGTGCGCCGGTCATTCTCTTCGCGGCGCGCTGTTCCCCGACATTTTCCTTACAAGGACGCCGCGTGAACCTGTCGTTTCTGATCTTTCTGAGCGTGCTGCAAGGCGTCACCGAATTGTTTCCGGTGAGCAGCCTCGGCCATACGCTGCTCGTGCCTGCGCTGTTCGGCATGCATATCGACAAACACGCACCGCAGTTGCTGCCGTTTCTGGTCGCGTTGCACCTCGGCACTGCGTTCGCGCTGCTTTGGTATTTCCGCGCGCGATGGTGTGCGCTGGTGCGCGGGTTCTTCGCGTCTTTCGGCGGACGTCGCAATGACGATGCGCACATGATGTGGGCGTTGATCATCGGCACGATTCCGGCGGGGCTGGTCGGGCTGCTGCTGGAAAAACGCCTCGAGCGGATTTTTCACGATTTGCGGATCGTCGCGATTGCGTTGATCGTCAACGGCGTGTTGCTGTGGGTCGGCGATCGCCTGCAACGTTCGCGCGCGCATCAGGCGCCAGAAAAACTCACGTTCCGCCAGGCGTTTTTTGTCGGTCTCGCGCAGATCGGCGCACTGATTCCGGGTTTCTCGCGCAGCGGTCTGACGATGATCGCCGGCAATGCGGCCGGTCTCACGACGGAGAAGGCCGCCGAGTTTTCGTTCCTGCTCGGCACGCCGATCATTTTCGCCGCGGGCGTGCTCGAATTGCCGAAGCTGTTCCACGCTCCGGGTCAACTCGCGGACGCGCTGCTGGGCGGCGTGCTGACCGCCATCGCGGCCTATCTGAGCGTGCGTTTCCTGATGCGCTATTTCGAAGGCCGTGGACGCCTCGCTTCGTTCGGCGTGTACTGCGTGATCGCGGGGATCGTGTTCCTCGGCTGGTTCATGCTGCATCCGCAGCCGGTTTGATCGCGCCGGGTCGCTCTTCATGGCCGCTGTCGCCCGAGGCGTGGTGGCGCAGGGGGAGCGATCGGTTATAATCCGGGCCCGGCTCAAGCTGCCGGGCCAGTCTGTTTCCGGGTGGAGCGCTGCTAGTCCGGCGCAGGGTTTCCGGTCCTCGGTTCGGTCAGTTAGAATTTCAGATGGACGGGCTTGGGCTTTCCGCGAGCACGGGCTGTGAATTAATCGACACGCGGGTTCTCATTGCAGGTGATGCACGTTGTTGCTGGGTGCATCGCCTCAATTCAATACGGCAGTAGCTCAGCTGGATAGAGCATCGGCCTTCTAAGCCGAGGGTGGGGGGTTCGAGTCCCTCCTGCCGTACCAAAAAAATCAAATATCAACGTTCGATGCAGCGCGGGCCCTTTATGAGGGGATTAACGCGGTCCACCATGTCGTTATAGTGCTCGACACGGGCCGTGGCATCGTCGTAGCTCATACCGTATTCGCTCGTCAACGATTCGCGCAAGCTCGGTACTTCCGGCCGTGACGGCGCAGCGACTGAGACGGAGCCGTCGGAACGGAATTGGCCGGCGACTAACACCACGCTCTCGCCCGGAATCATCGACTGCAATGTCTCTATGACTTCAAGAGCCGAGCCGCTTCGTGATAGCCGCTGGTGCCAATGGAAGTTCGTCCCGAGAAACGAGCGGACGCGTTGCACAAGCACGGTATCCCGAGCCCACACTTCGGCGTAGCCACGTTGCGTGAATTTGTTGCCTTCCTCGACGGCCTTTTTTTGTTCGGCGATTGGCCGATTGCGTTCACCTTCGTAGGCTCCTTGCTGTACATCAGCCAACGCAGGGAACCGTCTGTCTTCAGCTCAATACCGCCTATGGCTGAGCTTTGTATTTCTTATGACGGTGTCAACCTGGCAGATCGCCGGATGCAGCTGTTTATGGGACACGCAAGCAATCTGCTTTTCCTTGAAAGGCGGTGGAGTGCTTGCGCCATGCGATGACGACTCCTCCTCCGCGCGATCAACGAGAGTTCTTTACGCAGTCGTGATTCGGGTGTGATTCAGACAGTGGGCGTAGATCTTGTACATAAAAACAAGGTATCCGAGCCCAAGTGTGAGGACGCTGATGATCGCCCAGATGATGATGTTGCCAATAATGCTGGCGAGATCGATCGTGCATTCGAGCCGGCCGATTCTCGCGCCGCTCGCGTCCATCACCAGTGTTCTGCTGATGATGAAGCGAGCCATGTAGTACGGAAATACGAACAGCGCCAAACCGAAGGTCACGATGGAGAGGAGAATCCAGATTACCGCGTGTCCGATGATGTCACCGACTGACAGGTCCGACTTCAGGACGCTTGTGTGCATGCCTAACCTCGCAGATAAAAGTTTTTGTAGTTGTAAAACAGGCTGCGAGCGTACACGAAGAAGGGCGGGACTCTGAAGTGGGCTGGTTTTTCCAGTCAGTGAAATAGCGGTGAAGTTCTCGGCCCCAATCGGGCCGATGTAATGGTCAATTCACCGGAAGACAGGGCAGGCGTGGCGGCGATACGTTCGAAATGACCCAACGTGTTCGCGCTTGTCGCTTTGTTGCGAAACGTGTCAGTGTCGCCGACGGTTCGAACACTCACGCCGCTCACCACGCGCCGCATCCACGCGCAGCGAAGCGTCACGCGAACACTTCGCTACACGCGTGCCTGGTCATACTCAGCTTTCGCCCTGCACATCAATCGAATCGACCCGATCCGGATAAAACGCGAGATGCTGTGCGATCTCCTTCACCGGCGCATAAGGCGACTCGTAAGTCCACACTGCATTCACCGTGCGCTCGCCTCCGAGCGGCACGCTGTAGTACGCGCAATCGCCCTTGTAGGGGCAATAGGTCGTGTGATCGGTGCGTTCCAGCAGCGTCATCTCCACATCGTTTCGCGGGAGGTAATACACCGGCGGATACGACGCCTCGCGCAGCACCAACGCATTGCGCGTATCGGCGATCACCTTGCCGGCAACCGTCACGACCACGCGGGCCTTGGCCGGCTCGACGGTGATGGGGTGATCGGGGCCCGGAACCTTGATGGTTTTTCCAGTCATGCTGTCGAACTCCTGAATGAGTGAGCGAAGCTTCTGCACGTTACGGAGGATGCATTGTGACGAACGTCGTACCGGCATCGACGGGACAGATCGCGCCTTGGGTCGAAGCATACGCCGGTCAGGAAAACGCGTTGTGTCACAGGCGGACTGGCGGTAAAAACCGGCGATGAACTGGAAAAGAAAACCACGCGAGTGCCAGCAGTCGAAAAAAAAAACGGGCAGCCGAAGCTGCCCGTTGAAAATCACGCGATGTGGCGCGCCAATGCTCACTGCTGTTGCCAATAACCGCCGTGGCTAATCAAACCACTACGCGCTCATTGTTTGATCGTCAACGCCGCCGTCAGATCGCCCAGCGGCTTGCTGCCGTTGGTCACCAGTGCCGCGTCACGTGCCGCGATACCCGGCAGCGTCGGCAGCGAGAAGCGGCGCGTGATGAAGCGCAGGATCGACGTCGTGTCGTATTGCGTGTGATCGACGAAACCCTTCTTCGCGTACGGCGAGATGATCAGCGCCGGAATCCGCGTGCCCGGACCCCAACGGTCGGCCTTCGGCGGCGCGACGTGATCCCAGAAACCGCCGTTTTCGTCATACGTCACGACCACGAGCATGTTCTTCCACTGCGGGCTCTTCTGCAGATGCGAGATCAGATCGGCAATGTGCTGATCGCCTTGTGCGACGTCGGTGTAACCCGCGTGTTCGTTCAGGTTGCCCTGCGGCTTGTAGAACGACACTTGCGGCAGCGTGCCGGCATCGATCGCCTTGATGAACTCGGACCCGGCGAGGCCGCCGTCCAGCAGATGCTGCGTGCGGTTCGCAGTGCCCGGTGCGAGGTCGGCGAAGTAGTTGAACGGCTGGTGATGCGGCTGGAAGTTCGGCGCCGTCAGGTTCGCGCCGTACACCACGTTCGACGTGCCGGCCTGCACCGCCGACACCGCTGCGCCCCACGCACCGCCGTACCACGCCCACGACACCTTCGCGTCGTTCAGCAGGTCGCCGATATGCTTTTGTGTCTGCGGCGGCAGGGTGGTGGCGGCCGTCGGGTCGGCGAGATTCGCGTCGCCGCCGCTCGCCGCCTTGTTGCCGCTCGGCTGATACGGCGGCTGCATCGTGTTGATCGCGTAGAAGTCAGGCGTCAGGTTGCCCGACAACGCGAACTTCGGAATGCCCGTCAACGCCGAAGCCGGCGAGTTCGACGCGAGCTTCAGCGTCACGCCGTCGCTTTCCACCGACGAAATCGACGCTGCCGCCGGGCTCTTGTCCGCATTCGGATAAATCGGCGTGCATGCGCAGACCAGCCACTGGTGATTCAGGAATGATCCGCCGAATGCGCCCATGAAGAAGTTGTCGGCGAGCGTGTATTGCTGCGCGATCTTCCACAGCGGCAGCTTGTCGGCGTCGAGCGAATAGTGGCCCATCACGAGGCCGCCCGAATCCGCCCACGCGGCGAACTTGTCGTTCTTGCCGCCGTTGATCTGCATCTGGTTCTCGTAGAAACGGTGATACAGATCGCGCGTCGTGGCGGTGATCGGCGTGTTGAAACCGTTCGGATCGTCAATGGCGAACGGGCTGTTCGGCAGATTCGCGGTCATGGCCTGGGTCACAACCGGCGTTACGCCGGTTTGCGTGAGACCGTTCCACACCTGCGGCAGCGTCGCGAGCGTCGAGCCGTCGCGATCCACCTGGGTCGAGTTGGCGGCGCTCACGTTCTGCAGACCGTTCGCGCCGGGGAAGTTGCCGTACAGATTGTCGAAGCTACGGTTTTCCGCGTATATCACGACGACGTTCTTGATCGCCGTGATGTCAGGATCGCCGATCTCACTGCCACCGCATGCATACAGACTCAACGCTGCTGCGATCGCGATGGGCGTCGCGCAGATCAGTTTCTTGTTCATTTGATGTGGATTCTCTCTCTCGCGTTGGGGACAGGTGGGTGCATTCCTTACACGAATGACCGCGAGCGAAAGTTTGGAGAATATATTTGACAGAAAGATGTAAATAATTACGAACGTCTTGGAGTTCGTATATTGCGTAGGCTAAATGTCATTTAGCCGACATGTAGATGAAATACGCTCGCTGACTTCATTGGCGCGAACACACATCACCCTATGCGGATCGGTCTGGCGGAAATTCGGGAAATTCTGGCTCGGCGTTCGGCGCGACAGCGCGTCGAGCCTGCGAACGTCAAGCGGAGCGCGCTGCTCGTGCTGACGGTCACCGCGTTGGCGGCCACGCTCGCCGCCTGCGATGCAGGCAAGCCGGAAGCGAGCGCGAATGCAGCGCAGCCCGATGCGCCGCTGACGGTTTCGGCGGTGAAGGTGGCCGCTCAAGGCGCGGGTCAATCTCGCGCGCAGGTGTATGAGTCCGTGCGGCAGATGACGGCGCTCGGCAAACAGCTATTTTTCGATCCGTCGCTCTCGGGTTCGGGCAGGCTCGCCTGTGCTTCGTGTCACAGCCCGGACCATGCTTTTTCGCCTGCCAATGGGTTGTCGGCGCAACTGGGCGGCACGGATATGCACCGTACCGGCATGCGCGCCGCGCCGACGCTGAAGTATCTGCAATCGGTGCCGGCGTTTGCCGAGCACTATCACGAGTCGGACGACGAAGGCGACGAAAGCGTCGACGCGGGCCCGACCGGTGGCCTGACGTGGGATGGCCGCGTCGACCGTGGCAGCGATCAGGCGCGCATTCCGTTGCTGTCGTCGCTCGAAATGGGCAGCACGCCGGCCAGGGTGGTCGCGGCGGTCAAGGCTGCGCCTTACGCTGATGCGTTCCGCGCGACCTTCGGCGAACACGTTTTCGATAATGAGGACGCCACCTTCAAGGCGGTTCTGCAATCGCTCGAAACGTTCGAGCAGACGCCCGAAGTTTTCTACCCATACACCAGCAAGTACGACGCATTCCTCGCGGGCAAGGCGCAACTGACGAAGGCCGAGCTTCACGGCCTGCAACTCTTCAACGACGAGCAGAAAGGTAATTGCGCGAGTTGCCACATCAGCCAGCGCACCAAGGATGGCGCACCGCCGCAGTTCAGCGATTTCGGTCTGATCGCGATCGGCGTGCCGCGCAATCGCGCGTTGCCGGTGAATCGAGATCCGCATTTCTACGATCTCGGCGCTTGTGGTCCTGAGCGGACCGACCTCGGCAAACGCGACGAGTTTTGTGGCATCTTCCGCACGCCGACGCTGCGCAACATCGCGTTGAAGAAGAGCTTCTTCCACAACGGCATTTATCATTCGCTCGATCAGGTGGTGCGCTTTTATGCCGGGCGCGATACGAACCCCGAGAAGTTCTATCCGGTCGTGAAGGGTAAGGTGCAGAAGTTCGACGATCTGCCGCAGCGTTACTGGGCAAATCTGAATACCGAGCCGCCGTTCGATCGCAAGCCGGGTGACAAACCTGCGCTCGATGAAGCGGAAATCAAGGACGTGGTGGCGTTTCTAGATACGCTCACGGATGGCTACAAAGCGCCGGATGGAGCGGTTCACGCATCGGCTGAAGCGGCAATTCCTGCTGTCGCCGTGCATTGACATGCAGTCACAAATGGATTGAATCGGGGAAGAGTTAACGACGAAGCCGTCCGTTTTTCGGGCGGCTTTTTTGTTACTGGGGCGCGCCGTCGAGAAGGTAATAGCAGGCGAGAACCAGCATCGCAAAAGACACCAGCAGACAGGCCGTGCCGATCCGCGTCAGCAGATTAGGCCAGCGCGCGAGCCGGATGGCGTCCATGCGGACTACGCGCCGCGCGAGACCGGGATCGTGGCGGATAGCAACCGGCACGAGCGTGATGCAGACCAGTGCGACCACAACTGTGAGAATTTGCAGAAGAAGGACGGTGTTCATAACGGCTTGCCTAAGATCGGGATGACGCTGAAGCGCAACAGAATTCCATCTTAAGAAAGTAGTTTGCGAGTTGATATGAGACGCATCCTAAAAAGTCTTGGACTCGTTCTAAACTCTCGCTGGGGCCCTAGTGCCAGTCTGATGTCGAAGTTGGGAACAGATTGACCCCGCGCAAGCCGCGCCAAACGGGTCTTTCAAACGCGCGTGCTATGCTTTTGAGGTCCAGATCAAGCGCTGCGGCCGGGCGCTCGTGACCGCCCGGAACACTCTCAAGGAGAACACTTCATGTCGATGCGAACCCGTGTGCTGTTTCACCTGACTGCCGGCAGCCTGTTGATCGCCGGTGCAATCGGCGGCGCGCAAGCGGCGAATCTCGGTTTTCTGAACGACACGCCAATCAGCTACATGAGGCCGCGCGATAACGATTCGGTCAAGCAGGCCGTCATCCATGCGTTGAACGAGCAGAAAGACGGCGAGAGCAGCACGTGGGTCAACGAAGGCACCGGCAACAGCGTCAAGATCGACGCGACGATCAACATCACCAGCACCGCCCACGACGGCGCGCGCACCTGCCGCGATCTGGCGGTCGTGCTGAGCGCGAAAGGGCAATCGATGAACCTGCGTCCGCAATTCTGCAAGGAAGGTAGCGGCGCTTGGCAATTGCAGAAGCGGCATTGAGCATGCAGGCTGGAATGGCCGCACGCGTCGGCCGGTCGTCGGCGCGGCTCCGCCTTGCGGGCGACTCACGCGTGGGAGTGCATGGCGAGGGGCGTGAATGAGCGCGCGTGTGGTGTCTTGCGGAATCGTCCTGCTCGACCCGGACGGCCGGTTGCTGCTCGCGCACGCCACGGAAACGTCGCATTGGGACATCCCGAAGGGTCATGGCGAAGAGGGCGAAGCGCCGCACGTCACGGCACTGCGCGAGATGGTCGAAGAAACGGGCATCGCCATCGACCCGGCGCGTCTGAAGGATCTCGGGCTGTTTGTCTACCGGCGAGACAAGGACCTGCATCTGTTCGCGGCACGGGCCAGCGCCGACGAACTCGACCTCTCTATCTGTACCTGCACGTCGATGTTTCCGCGTCGCTCGGACGGCACGATGATTCCCGAAATGGACGCGTATCGCTGGGCTGCGCTGGACGAGATTCCGAAGTATGCGAGCCGCAGCCTCACGCGCCTTTTCGAGACCACGCTGTCGCTGACGGAATTGCACCGTTCGCTTTAACGGCGTTGCGCCGCAAGCTCAGTCGAGCGCGCGGTCGTTCGGATGTGCAAACAGCGCGCGATTCTGTTCCGACAGCGGAAAATTCAGATTGATAGCGTGCGGCGGAATCGGCTGTGTGAACCACTGTTTGTACAGGCGCTCGGCATCCCCGGAGGTCTGCGCGCGTGCGATCACCCCGTTCACCAGTTCGCGGAACGGCTCGTCGCCCTTGCGGAACATGCACGCGTACACCTCGTAGCCGAGCGGCGTGCCCGTCACGATGAAATCCGCAGAACGTGGGTCGGTCGCCTTGAGGCCGTAGACGATCGGCTCGTCCATCACGAACGCCACCGCCCGGTCGTCCTTGAACGCGTTGAAGGCTTCCATGTGATCGCGCGCGCTGGTAATGCGCATGTTCAGATGCTTGTCGGTATTCAGGCGGCGCAACAAACGTTCGTCGGACGTGCCTGCGGTCGTCACGACCGCCTTGCCTGCCAGTTCCGGGAAATCCGTAATGCCCGCGTTCTTGCGCGTGATCATGCGCACCGCATACTGGAAGAAGCTGTTCGAGAACGCGGCGACGTTTTCGCGCTCAGCCGTATGCGTAGTCGACCCGCATTCGAGGTCGATCTGGTTGTTCAGCAGCATCGGCGTGCGGTTCGACGAGGTCACGGTCACTTCGTGAACCTTCAGTTGCGGCAGGCCGAGCGTCTTCTTGATTTCGTCGACGATTTGCAGCGCGATGGTCTGCGAGTAGCCGACGGTGCTCTTGCCGTCGAAATACGAGAAGGGGATCGATGCCTCGCGTACGCCCAGAGTGACGGCGCCGTCGTCGTGGATTTTTTTAAGCGTGCCGGTGAGTTCGTCCGCGCGGGCAGGGCTGGCGAGCGACGTGCCGACGGCGGCCAGCGCCAGGAGCATGCAACGGCTGCGATAGGCGAAGCCGGAGGCAGGGGCGGGGGCGCAGGGGGCGATGGCGGCAGGCGCACGGCCTTCGCGACATGGGCCGCGAGTCGTATCTCGGGTACTCCCCCAGCGGCGGGCTGCAAATTTCATCGGGCCTCCCGGACTAGCGCGCGGCGTGGCCGCGCTGTCACTGTCGATAGAGCATCATGTAAGGAAACGGCGTACATCTCAAGAGCGAGATGCACGCCGTATTTCGCTTCAGACGCGTGACGGGCTATAACCGCACCAGCTTACGCCGGCTTGCCCCAACTGTCGCGCAAGCTGACGATGCGATTGAACACGGGCTTGCCCGGCTTCGAATCGACGCGGTCGGCGACAAAATAGCCATGGCGCTCGAACTGGAAACGCTGTTCCGGCAGCGCGTCGCGCGCGCCTTGCTCCAGATATGCGTTGACCACGCGCTTCGAGTCGGGATTCAACGCGTCGAGGAATTCGCGGCCACCGGCGTCCGGTTGCGCTTCCTTGAACAGACGGTCGTAGATGCGCACTTCGGCCGGGCACGCGGCTGCCGTGCTGACCCAGTGGATATTGCCCTTGACCTTGTAGTTGTTCGCGCCTTCGGTGCCCGATTTGCTGTCCGGGAAATAGTTGCAGTGAACCGCGACGATGTTGCCGTTTTCGTCCTTGTCCGCGCCGATGCATTCGATCACGTAGCCGTAACGCAAACGCACCTTGTTGCCCGGGAACAGACGGAAATAGCCCTTCGGCGGCGTTTCGTTATAGTCCTCGCGCTCAATCCACAGTTCGCGCGAAATCGGAAACTCGCGCACGCCCTGTTCCGGATGATGCGGATGAACCGGCGCGCTGCACGGCTCGCTCACGCCTTCCGGGAAGTTGTCGATGATCAGCTTGACCGGGTCGAGCACGGCGACGGTGCGCGGCGCCTTGGCATCGAGATCGTCGCGCAGCGCGCCTTCGAACACGCTCATGTCGATCCACGAATCGACCTTGGTGACGCCGATGCGCTCGCAGAACAACCGGATCGACTCGGGCGTGAAGCCGCGACGGCGCACGCCGACGATGGTCGGCATGCGTGGGTCGTCCCAGCCGTCCACGTGGCCTTCGTTCACCAGTTGCAGCAGCTTGCGCTTGCTGGTGATCGCGTAGGTCAGGTTCAGGCGCGAAAACTCGATTTGTTGCGGCAGCGGGCGCGTGAAAATGCCCGCTTCGGCCAGCTCGTTCAGAATCCAGTCGTACAGCGGACGGTGGTCTTCGAATTCGAGCGTGCACAGCGAGTGCGTGATGTTTTCCAGCGCGTCCGAAATGCAGTGCGTGTAGTCGTACATCGGGTACACGCACCAGGTGTCGCCGGTACGGTAGTGATGCGCGAAGCGGATCCGGTAGATGACGGGATCGCGCATGTTGAAGTTCGGCGACGACATGTCGATCTTCGCGCGCAGCACGTGCTCGCCTTCCTTGAACTCGCCGGCCTTCATGCGGCGGAACAGGTCGAGGTTCTCTTCCACCGAACGCTCGCGGAAGCGCGACGGCGTGCCGACTTCGGTGGCCGAGCCACGGTTGGCGCGCATTTCTTCGGCCGACTGGCTGTCTACATATGCCTTGCCGCGCTGGATCAGCAGTTCGGCGAATTCATACAGCTTGTCGTAGTAATCGCTCGCGTAGTAGAGCTGTTCCTTGCCTTCTTTTTCCCACTCGAAACCGAGCCAGCGCACCGAGTCGATGATCGAGTCGACGTATTCGACGCTTTCCTTTTCCGGATTCGTGTCGTCGAAACGCAAATGGCAGACGCCGCCGTAGCTGCGCGCCACGCCGAAGTTCAGGCAGATGCTTTTGGCATGGCCAATGTGCAGATAGCCGTTCGGCTCGGGCGGAAAGCGCGTTTCGACGCGCTGGCCCCACTTGCCGGTGCGGTTGTCGTCGTCAATGATGTTACGGATGAAATTGGATGCCGCTGGCGCGTCGTTGCGTTCGGTATTCATGCGAGGTGGTGAAAGTCTGTCGGGGCCGCGCAATACGTCCCACTTATCCGACAATTCTACCTGACGAGTTCGTGGGCGGCAGGCGAGTGCGGCGTGCAGCCAACGTTTGAGCGGTTTTCGGCGCGGTTTGGGGTTTGGCTTACGGCTGATTGAGCGCTGTAACAGGAGGTAAAACGTTTTGTTCGCGCTTGCCCGCGCGATTTAGGATGCCTGCGGCACGGGTTCGCCCGCGGGATGTCGCGGCTGCGTCGGGTGCGGGATTTGCCCCGTTTCAGGCTGTCGGATTTGCGGAGTTTCCTGGACCCAGACGGCCTTGTGTCAGGCCGTCGCAATCTGAACGGCCCTCATTGCTCGCGGATTGCGCCGCGCCAAGGTTCCGCGGCGGCGGCCCGTGACCTTGAACGTGACCGGATCGCAAGGGCCTTATCCGACGACGTTGCGTCTCTACCGCGAGCTTTAACGCGAACGTCCGGATTTCCTGCGCGCGATCGCTCCGTTTTCGTGGTGCGCTTTCACGCGTTTCCTGGCGAGACCGCCATCCGTCGGCACGTTCTCCAGCGGCCCGCAGGCTGGCCGCCCGCTCTTTTTCGGGGCAGTGCAGCTTGTGCTTCGACGCGCAGCGCGCGCATCCGTCGCAGCCGTCCACGCAGCGCAGGCCGTATCGCCCTTACCGCCCATTGCTGCCTTGCACGAACCGCCGCTGCTCGTGCACCATGGCGCCCTTAGTTGCCGGAGTTTCTCGGATGTCTTTACCGACCCACGGCGCGCGTCGCGCGTCTTTCGCTTCTCTTTCTCTCGCCCGCATCGCGATGGCTTCGGCGCTGTTCGTCGCGTTCACCGGCAGCGTTGTCGCGCCGGGTACGGCGCTAGCGAAAACGGCGCCGCCGAAGCCCGTGTTCGACGCATCGGCGGTGGCCGCGCCGGATCGCTACAGCGCCGACACCGCGCAGCAGATCTTCGCCGCCGGCGGCAACGCGGTGGATGCCGCCGTCGCCATCGCCTTCACGCTCGCCGTGACGCGGCCGGACGCGGGGAATATCGGCGGGGGCGGGTTCATGACCTTGTTCATGGACGGCAAACCGTACTTTCTCGATTACCGCGAGCGGGCGCCGCAACAGGCGACCCGCGACATGTACGTCGACGACAAGGGCAACCTGCTGCCGGGCATGAGCGTGGTCGGCGCCCGCGCGGTAGGCGTGCCGGGGACGGTTGACGGAATGTGGCAGGCGCAGCAGCGCTTTGGCAAGCTGAAGTGGAAGCAGGTGCTGGCGCCCGCGATCCATTACGCCACCGACGGCTTTCCGGTCGAGCCATGGCTGCAGCAGCGGCGCGACGCGGCGGCGAAGAATTTCACGGGTAAAACCAATTTCGACGCGTATTTCTCGAATCTCAAGACCGGTGCAACTTTCCGTCAGCCGGAACTCGCGCAGACGCTGTCGCGGATTGCCGGCGACGGTGGCCGTGAGTTCTACGAAGGCCGTACCGCCGACCTGATCGCGCAGCAGATGTACGGCCACGGCCTCGTCACGAAGCAGGACCTGATTCAGTACAAGGCAGTGTGGCGCCAACCGCTTTCCGCCGACTGGAACGGCTATCGGGTGATCACCGCGCCGCCGCCGAGTTCGGGCGGCGTCGGACTGATCCAGATGCTGAAGATGCGGGCAGATCTGAAGCAGGCATTCGACGGCCTCGAATTGAACTCCGCGCCGTACATTCACCTGATCGCCCAGATCGAGGACCGCGTGTTTGCCGACCGGCAGCAATACCTCGGCGATCCCGATTCGTACAAAATTCCCGTCGACAAGCTCACCGACGACGCCTATCTCGCGCCACGCGCCGACGAAGTGAAGCCCGACGAAGTGCCGGGCGCCGCGCCGGTCAAGCCGGGTCTCGGCGATGCGCTGCCGGAAAAGACCCAAACCACGCATTTCTCCGTGGTCGACAAGTGGGGCAATGCCGTCTCGAACACTTACACGCTGAACGGCGATTTCGGTTCGGGCGTGGTGGTCGATAGCGCGGGGTTCCTGCTGAACGACGCGATGGACGATTTCGTCACAAAACCGGGCAGCGACAAAACGGCCGGCGCGAGCAGCGATGATCTCAATACGGTCGCGGCGGGACGCCGCCCACTGTCGTCGATGACGCCGACGCTCATGCTGAAGGACAACAAGGTGGCGCTAGTGATCGGCACGCCGGGCGGCTCGCGTATCCTGACGTCGATTTTTCAGGTGATGACCAATCTGTACGACTTCAACATGGCGCCCGCCGATGCGGTTGCGGCGATGCGTTTTCATCATCAACTGCTGCCGCAGAAGACGATTTACTTCGAGCCGTATCGTCCGGTTCCGACCGAGCTGGGCGATCAGTTGAAGGCGCTGGGCTACACGGTCGAAGCGCAGTCGTTCAATGGCGATGTGCAGATGATCCGCATCGACGGAACGACGCCGGAGCCGGTCGCAGATCCGCGTGGCGTCGGCGTGGCGCGCGTGATCCGATAACGCACGCGCTGTGGTGGATGTCGACAAATCAACGACCTAAAAAACCAGCAACGGGAAATGCGATGAACGGGGAAAAACTGAAGGTACTCGTGCTGCCGGGGTATCAGAATTCCGGTGAGGGTCACTGGCAAACGCGCTGGGAATCACTCGATCCGGCATTTACGCGTGTGCAGATGCCGGACTGGGATCATCCCGTGCGCGACGCGTGGTGCCGCACGCTCGATTTCGCAGTGGCCGCATCCGATTCGCCGGTGGTGCTCGCTGCCCATAGCCTCGGGTGTCTGACGGCGGCTTTCTGGGCCACCCGATACGCGAGCGCGGCGCAACTCGCGAAGGTGGCCGGCGCGTTGCTGGTCGCCGTGCCCGATCCCGCCGGGGCTCATTTTCCGCGAGACGCCAGCGGGTTCGCGCCAGTGCCGCTTTTGCCGTTGCCGTTTCCTGGCATTGTCGTGGCGAGTAGCGACGATCCCTACGGCGGCGTACCGTTTTCGCAGGATTGTGCGAATGAATGGGGCAGCCGATGGGTTGGCGTCGGCGCGCGTGGCCATATCAATGCCGATAGCGGTTTGGGCGACTGGAGCGAAGGGCGGGGCTGGCTGGACTCTTTGGGCGGGTCACTTTGACATCGGGTTGATTGGCGGGCGCGTGGTGGCTCGCTCGCGTGAATACGGGCGTAGTGGCGAGCCGGGCACGGAGCAGAGCGGTCATTGTCGCCTCTGTCTGTCAACACGGCGTCACTGCCTCAAACCACCACTGCCCCAAACTCACCCTCAAATAACCGACTGCCCCCGCAGCGCCTTGATCCGCTCGTCGTCATAGCCGAGCACGTCGCGCAGAATGCTTTCGGTGTGCTCGCCGAGCATCGGCGGATGGCTCACCGCTTCGGGCGGCGTCCCCGTCATATTGATCGGATTGCGCACCAGTTTGACCGTGCCGCCCGACGGATGCGGCAGATCGACTCTCAACCCGCGCGCCACCACCTGCTCGTTCTCGAATACCTCACCGAGATCGTTGATCGGCCCGCACGGCACGCCCGCCGCTTCAAGCGCGGCGATCCATTCCTGCTTGCCCTGGCGGATAACCATGTCGGCGAGAATCGGCACGAGGATGTCGCGGTGACGCACCCGCGACGGATTGGTCGCGAAACGCTCGTCATCGGCAAGTTCGGGTTGTCCGCCCGCTTCGACGAACTTGCGGAACTGCCCGTCGTTGCCGACCGCGACGATGATCCAGCCGTCGCTCGTCTGGAAGGTCTGGTAGGGCACGATGTTCGGATGCGCGTTGCCCCAGCGCACCGGCGGCTGCCCGCTCGCCAGGTAGTTCGAATTCATGTTCGCGAGCATCGCCACCTGCACGTCGAGCAGCGCCATGTCGATGTATTGCCCCTCGCCCGTGCGATCGCGATGCGTGAGGGCGGTCAACACGGCGACGGTCGAGTACATGCCGGTCATCAGGTCCGCAATCGCAACGCCGGCTTTCTGCGGACCGCCGCCCGGCTGGCCGTCACGTTCGCCGGTAATGCTCATGAAGCCGCCAATGCCTTGCACGATGAAGTCGTAGCCGGCGCGCTGCGCATACGGACCGGTTTGCCCGAAACCCGTGACCGAGCAGTAAATCAGATCGGGCTTCACCTCTTTCAGCGACGCGTAATCGAGCCCGTACTTCTTCAGTTGACCGACCTTGTAGTTTTCCAGCACTACGTCACTCTGCGCAACCAGTTCGCGGATGATCCGCTGGCCCTCGGGCGACGCGATGTCCACGGTGACCGAGCGCTTGTTGCGGTTTGCCGCGAGGTAGTACGCGGCCTCGCGGGTGTCCGCGCCTTCGGGCGTCTTGAGATACGGAGGGCCCCAGTGACGGGTGTCGTCGCCCACTTCGGGACGTTCGATCTTGATCACGTCGGCGCCGAAATCGGCGAGTGTCTGCGCGCACCACGGTCCGGCGAGCACGCGTGTGAGATCCAGCACGCGGATATGACTGAGAGCGCCCATTCGTTTGATGTCTCCTTCCTATGTAGTCCAGGCGGCGCGCGGGGCGCCGTCGATGGAGGCAATCTTAAGCGATTACAGCGTGCGGGCGCAGTCAGCCAAACGTCATAGGACGATTCAGGAAAACCGCAAACGCGTAACTACTCGCTCAGACCAGGCTCAGTCTGTCCGCGTTTTGCCGACCTTTTCTGAAACCCAGGACGACGCAACCTCACGCGAACCCTAGGCAAACCTGGCCGAACGGCTAGCGCGGCGGGGCGCTGCCGCGCACGCTCGCCGATCCCGTATAATCAGTCGTTTAAGAAACAAACAGTTGGCGCATCCCACGATGCCGCCGGTAACAGCCAGGGAACTGGCAAACCCGTCCCCCGCCCGCTATGAAAGCCGCTGAAATCCGCGAGAAATTCCTCAAGTTCTTCGAATCGAAGGGCCATACGATCGTTCGCTCGTCGAGCCTTGTGCCCGGCAACGACCCGACGCTGCTCTTCACCAATTCGGGAATGGTGCAGTTCAAAGATGTGTTCCTCGGCGCGGAATCGCGCCCGTATTCGCGTGCCACCACCGCGCAGCGCAGCGTGCGCGCGGGCGGCAAGCACAACGACCTGGAAAACGTCGGCTACACCGCGCGTCACCACACGTTCTTCGAAATGCTGGGCAACTTCTCGTTCGGCGACTACTTCAAGCGCGACGCGATCCACTACTGCTGGGAATTGCTGACCAAGGTCTACCAACTGCCGGCTGACAAGCTGACGGTCACGGTCTATCAGGAAGACGACGAAGCGTTCGCCATCTGGGAAAACGAAATCGGCGTGCCGAAAGAGCGGATCATCCGCATCGGCGACAACAAGGGTGCGCGTTACGCATCCGATAACTTCTGGACCATGGGCGACACCGGCCCGTGCGGTCCGTGTTCCGAAGTGTTCTACGACCACGGTCCGGAAATCTGGGGCGGCCCGCCGGGATCGCCGGAAGAAGACGGCGACCGCTTCATCGAGATCTGGAATCTCGTGTTCATGCAGTTCAATCGCGACCCGCAAGGCAACATGACGAAGTTGCCCAAGCAGAGCGTCGACACCGGCATGGGTCTCGAGCGTCTTGCGGCCGTGCTGCAGCACGTGCACAGCAACTACGAGATCGACCTGTTCCAGTCGCTCATCAAGGCCGCGGCTCGCGAAACAGCCACCACCGACCTGACGAACAACTCGCTGAAGGTTATCGCCGACCACATCCGCGCGTGCTCGTTCCTGATCGTCGACGGCGTGATTCCGGGCAATGAAGGTCGTGGCTACGTGCTGCGCCGGATCGTGCGCCGCGCCATCCGTCATGGCTACAAGCTCGGCAAGAAAGGTTCGTTCTTCCATCGCATGGTGCCCGACCTCGTCGAGCAGATGGGCGCGGCGTATCCAGAACTGAAGGAAGCCGAACAACGCGTTACCGACGTGCTGCGTCAGGAAGAAGAGCGCTTCTTCGAGACCATCGAGCACGGCATGTCGATCCTCGAATCGGCACTGACCGATCTCGACGCAAAGGGCGGCAAGACGCTCGACGGCGAACTCGCGTTCAAGCTGCACGACACGTACGGCTTCCCGCTGGATCTGACGGCAGATGTGTGCCGCGAGCGCGAAGTGACGGTCGACGAAGCGGCGTTCGACGAAGCCATGGCGCGTCAGCGCGAACAGGCTCGCGCGGCGGGCAAGTTCAAGATCGCGCAGGGCCTCGAATACTCGGGCGCGAAGACTACGTTCCACGGCTACGAAGAAGTCATCTTCGACGACGCGAAAGTGATCGCGTTGTATGTAGACGGGGTGTCGGTGCAGGAAGCGCGCGACGGCCAGCAGGCTGTCGTCGTGCTCGACCACACGCCGTTCTACGCGGAATCGGGCGGCCAGGTCGGTGACCAGGGCGTGCTGGCGAACGCGAGCGTTCGCTTCGCGGTGGCCGATACGCTGAAAGTGCAGGCCGACGTGGTCGGTCATCACGGCACGGTCGAGCAGGGCACGCTGAAGGTTGGCGACGTGGTCAAGGCGGAAATCGACGCGGTGCGCCGCGCTCGCACGCAACGCAATCACTCGGCCACGCACCTGATGCACAAGGCGCTACGCGAAGTGCTCGGCAGCCATGTGCAGCAGAAGGGTTCGCTGGTCGACGCAGACAAGACCCGTTTCGACTTCGCACACAACTCGCCGATGACGGACGAGCAGATCCGTCGCGTCGAAGAAATCGTCAACGCCGAAGTGCTGGCGAACGCGCCGGGCATCGTGCGCGTGATGCCGTTCGACGAAGCGGTGAAGGGCGGCGCGATGGCGCTGTTCGGCGAAAAGTACGGCGACGAAGTGCGCGTGCTCGACCTCGGTTTCTCTCGTGAATTGTGCGGCGGTACGCACGTGCATCGCACCGGCGACATCGGTCTGTTCAAGATCGTGATGGAGGGCGGCGTGGCGGCGGGTATTCGTCGCGTGGAAGCGATTACGGGCGACAACGCCGTGCGTTTCGTGCAGGACCTCGACGCGCGCATCAATGCGGCTGCGGCCGTGCTGAAGGCGCAACCGTCGGAACTGACGCAGCGCATCAGCCAGGTGCAGGATCAGGTGAAGGCGCTGGAAAAGGAACTGAGCGCGCTGAAGTCGAAGATGGCTTCGAGCCAAGGCGACGAACTGGCCGGTCAGGCAGTCGAAGTCGGCGGCGTGCATGTGCTGGCGGCCACGCTGGAAGGTGCAGACGTCAAGACGTTGCGCGAAACGGTCGACAAGCTGAAGGACAAGCTGAAGAGCGCGGCCATCGTGCTGGCTGCAGTCGACGGTGGCAAGGTAAGCCTGATCGCCGGTGTGACTGCGGACGCGAGCAAGAAGGTTAAGGCTGGCGAGCTGGTCAACTTCGTGGCGCAGCAGGTGGGCGGTAAGGGCGGTGGTCGTCCGGACATGGCTCAGGCTGGCGGCACCGAGCCGGCCAACCTTCCTGCGGCATTGGCGGGCGTTAAAGCTTGGGTTGAAGGTCAGCTTTGATTTGCGTTTGATTCAGCGCTGATTCGAAGTTGACCGGACCCGCACGGCCCAGTCACCTCCGATCAAGTCTGATAAGGCCACGTGGCGCGCTGGAAGGATCGGCGCGGCACGTGGCCTTAGTTTTTTGCACTGTCGAACTGAGTAGCGACCCGCAGCGTCAAATTCGCAGGCCTTAGCCAACCACGTTTTTCCCTCAGCGGATCGGATCAAACAACGTCCGTGTTCGCCGCGCTGCCCACATCTGCGGCAATCTCCGCGCTATACAGCTTTCCTGCATCCTCGGGTGCCAGCAGCGTCTTCTTCAACGCGTTGAGCGCGGAAGAAAAATGTCCACGTCGCCAGACCAGCAAGGTCTCGATCGTTCCGATATCGGGCAATTCGTGAACCGTGATGTTGCTCGAATCGGTTTGCAGATTCAGCACCGAGCGCGGCGCCACCGCGACTCCCGCGCCCGCAGCCACACACGCGACGATCGCGTGATATGAGCCCAGTTCCAGCACCCGTGCCGGCCGCACGCCGTGTTCCATGTACCACTTCTCGATATAAGTTCGATACGCGCAGCCCTGTTCGAACGCGATCAGCGTGGTCAGCGCGACGTCGCGCACCTCGCGAATTGGCCGATGCCCGCGCGGCGTGAGCATCACCAGTTCCTCCTTGAACACGGGCACGCTCTCGAACAGGTCGCCGAGCGCGGCCGGATCGAGTGGCGTGGCCAGCAACGCGGCATCCACTTCGAATTCGCGTACCCGCTCGATCAGTTTGCCGGTCGTGCCGGTTTCAAGCTCCAGCGCGACGGCGGGCCACTGCTGGTGATAACGCGCGAGCAAAGTGGGCAGACGGGTGGCGGCGACACTTTCCATCGTCCCCAGACGCAGGCGTCCGCTCGGACGATCTTCGCGGATCGCATGACGCGCCTCATCGGCGAGTGCGAGTAGACGTTCGGCGTAAGGCAGCAGCGTTTCGCCGGCCGGGGTCAGCACGAGCCGCCGCCCGTCGCGGATAAACAGGTCGGTGCCGAGTTGCTCCTCGAGCTGTTTGATACGCGTCGTGACATTCGATTGCACGCGATTGAGCTTCGCGGCGGCGCGCGTCACGCCGTTTTCCCGCACGACGGCGCGAAAGATGGTCAGGGCGGCCAGATCCATAGTTCTCTCCTGGCGATGGTTGGTATCCTAATTATTCATTTTTCGTGATCGTCTGGTCAAGCTAATATGAGATGAACCCTCTGTTCTCATTAACCAGCATCAACTCGACGGGCCCATCCCATCCCGGCCCTTATTCGCCATGCTCACGAACGATCTTGCTTCTCCCCTACGCGACACTTTCGCCGATCGTCATGCCGCCCGTCGCGCGGCGCTTGCTTGCATGGTGACGCTGGCCGTCGCCCTCGGTATCGGGCGTTTCGCGTTCACGCCGCTGTTGCCGCTGATGCTCCACGGCGCGGCCCCCGGTCAGCGGCAACTCGACATCCAGCACGGCGGCTGGCTCGCTTCGTTCAACTATGCGGGCTATTTTGTCGGCGCGGTCGGATGCGCGGCGTTGCGGATTTCGCCCGCCCGGATGGTGCGCGCCGGGCTGCTCGCGACGGTTCTGCTGACGCTGGCAATGGGCCTCACCAGCCAGTTCTGGGTCTGGGCGGTGGTGCGTTTCGTCGCCGGTGCGGCCAGCGCGTGGACCTTCGTGTTCGCGTCCCAGTGGGGTTTGCGGCGGCTCGCCGAACTCGGCGCGCATGGGTGGGGCGGCGTGATTTATACCGGGCCGGGCGTGGGTATCGTCGGGACGGGGTTGCTGGTGAGTGTCGCAGGCGGTTATGGCGCGACGGCCGGATGGATCGGCTTCGGGCTGATCGCGCTGGTTCTGTCGATTCTGGTCTGGCCGGTTTTCAGCGATGCGGCTGGTGTCAGGCAAGCAGCCGCGGATGCCCGCGCGAACGGTGGAAACGCTGCAGCGCCGGGGAGCGGAGGCGGGGTGCACAAGCTCACCGAAAGGGCGCGTCTGAGCAATCAACCTGCGGCGGGTGCGTCCTCGAGCAGCCGCGTTCACACGCCCAGCCACGCTAAAAATCCCACCACCCATCGCATCGACGCGTTCTGGCTCGTGCTGCTCTACGGCATTCCTGGCTTTGGCTACATCATCACCGCGACCTTTCTGCCGGTGATCGCGCGCCACGCGCTGCCTGGGTCCGCGTGGCCCGATCTGTTCTGGCCGATGTTCGGCGCGGCGCTGGTAGCGGGCGCATTGCTGGCGGCGCGGCTGCCTGCGCACTGGGACAACCGGACCCTTCTCGCCGGCTGCTATGTGCTGCAAGCGTGCGGCATCGCATCGGGGATCATCTGGCCGACGGCGGCCGGCTTTTCGATCGGCAGCATGCTGATCGGTCTGCCTTTTACCGCGATCACGTTGTTCGCGATGCGCGAGGCAAGGCGTCTGCGGGGCGACGATGCTGCCGGCTTGATGGGTTATGCGACAGCGGCCTATGGCGTTGGTCAGATCGTGGGGCCGCTGGTTGCCGCGCCGATCGCCGAACATACGGGGTCGTTTTCGCCGGCGCTGTGGCTCGCGGCGGGGGCGCTGGTGGTGGGGGCTGCGGGTTTGGTCGCGGTGGTAATAACGCCGCGAAGCAATGGCCGGGGACGAATGCCGGATTGCGGGTGCAGTTGAAGGTTGCTGACTGTTAGCGGTCGCCGGCAGGTTTCGCGGGCGGACGGTTCGGGAGCCGCCCCGAACCCCAAATCCCCTCAGCCGCACTAAAATGACCGCTTCCCGTCACCACCGCGCGTCCGCCTCGCGACGCGCCGCCCGCCATGCAACATTTCGCGTCCGACAACTACGCCGGCATCTGTCCCGAGGCGCTCCAGGCGCTGATCGCCGCCAATAACAGCGGCCACGAACCGGCCTACGGCGACGACTCGTGGACCAACCAGGTGTGCGACCGTCTGCGCGACCTGTTCCAGACCGATTGCGAAGTGTTCTTCGTGTTCAACGGCACGGCCGCGAACTCGCTGGCGCTTGCGTCGCTGTGTCAGTCGTATCACTCGGTGATCTGCCACGAACTCGCCCACATCGAAACCGATGAATGCGGCGGTCCCGAATTTTTCTCCGGCGGCTCGAAGTTGCTGACGGCGCCGGGCATCGGCGGAAAACTCACACCGGACGCGATCGAGGCGGTCGTCACGCGCCGCGCCGATATCCATTACCCGAAGCCCAAAGTCGTCACGCTGACGCAATCGACGGAAGTCGGCACGATCTACAGCGTCGAGGAAGTGCGGGCGATTGCGGCGATCGCGAAGCGGCGTCATCTGAAAGTGCACATGGACGGCGCGCGGTTCGCGAATGCGGTGGCGGCGCTGGACGTGCATCCGTCGGAGATCACGTGGCGCGCGGGCGTCGACGTGTTGTGCTTCGGCGGTACCAAGAACGGCTTGCCGGTCGGCGAGGCGGTGGTGTTTTTCGACCGCTCGCTCGCCGACGATTTCGCGTACCGTCTGAAGCAGGCCGGTCAACTGGCGTCGAAAATGCGCTTCATTTCGGCGCCTTGGCTGGGTCTGCTCGACAACGACGTATGGCTGCGCAACGCGCGTCACGCGAATGCGATGGCCGAACTGTTGCAGACGCGGTTGCAGGAAATTCCCGGCGTCAGCATTATGTTTCCGCGCGAATCGAACGCGGTCTTTGCGCAATTGCCCGCGCCAGCCGCAAGAGCGATGCGCGCGCGGGGCTGGAAGTTCTACGAGTTCATCGGCGCGGGCGGTTGCCGGCTGATGTGCGCGTGGGACACGCAACCGGAGACGGTCGAGCGCTTTGCGGCCGACGTACGCGAATTGTGCGCAGCTTGATGCCGCTTCGGGGCGTGCGGTGATGCGATGAGTTAGTGACGTGGCGGTTGAGTGGGGCGGCAAAGCGGCGGGCAACAAGCGATAGGTGGCAGGCAGCAAAGCGGCGAGCGGCGACGCGGGCATGCGGTGAGCGGTAAGCAGCAAAGCGGGCAAGCGGTGAGCCGCAAGTAGCAGAGCGGGCAAGCGGCAGGCAGCAGGCAGCAGGCAGCAGGCAGCAGGCAGCAAGCAGCAAGCAGCAAGCAGCAAGCAGCAAGCGGCAAGCGGCAAGCAGCAAAGCAGCGAGGGCAACGCGGGCAAGCAGCCAGCAAGCGCCAAAGCCCCTAGCCCAAACCGCGTGCTTCGCGGCTTCGCCGTTTTATCGCAGCACAAAGTTGACTCAGGACGCCGAGCGCATGAGCCACACCCGCACCCGCTGGACCTCGCCTCCCACGCTCTCGCTACCTCAGTATCAACCGCAATCCCGATCACCAGACACACCCTCAAACACAAGATAAAAGAGACGTCCTCACGACATGACCGAATACCGATTTTGTCCACGTTGCGCCACGCCGTTGACCCAACGCGCCGATCCCGAGCACGAAGGCGGGCGGGTTCGCCAGAGCTGTCCCGATACCACGTGCGGCTACGTCCACTGGGACAATCCGCTGCCGGTAGTGGCGGCAATCGTCGAATATGAAGGCAAGATTCTGCTGGCGCGCAATGCCGCGTGGCCCGAAGGTATGTTCGCGCTGATCACCGGCTTCCTCGAAAACGGCGAGACGCCGGAGCAGGGCATCGCGCGCGAAGTGCTCGAAGAGACGTCGCTGCACGCGGAATCGGTCGAGTTGGTCGGCGTGTATGAGTTCATGCGCAAGAACGAACTCATCATCGCGTATCACGTGAAGGCGAACGGCACGATTGCGCTGTCGCCGGAATTGCTCGAATACCGGCTCGTCGAACCGGCCAGATTGCGGCCGTGGCGCGCGGGCACCGGTCAGGCGCTCGGTGAATGGATGCGTCGGCGCGGCTTGCCGTTCGAGTTCGTGGAGAAGCCGGGCCAGTAAGCGGACTGACATGGCGTCGATGCGATGTGGCCGTTGTTTTTCGAAAACGCGAACACGTCGCTACGATCGGTAGAACGCCAAAGCCGAAGCCGAAGCCGAAGCCAATCAAACACCCGGCAACTCCCTCGACCGGAACCGTCGGCAGCCATTCCTGCAGTCACGATATCCACGCACCTCAACCCGACCAGAACATCACGCCACGATGAGCAAACCCGCCCCCGCCGAGCGTAGCGCCTACCCGCATTTCCTCCCCATCACCACTCGCTGGATGGACAACGACGTGTACGGTCACGTGAACAACGTCGTCTACTACAGCTATTTCGACACCGTGGTGAACGAGTATCTGGTCCGCGCGGGCGTGCTCGATTTCGAGCACGGCGCGACGATCGGGCTCGTCGTCGAGACGCATTGCAACTACTTCGCGCCGCTCGTGTTTCCCGACCGCATTGAAGCAGGTTTGCGGGTGGTGCGGCTCGGCACGACGAGCGTGCGTTACGAGGTCGGGCTGTTCCGGGAGGGCGACGCTCAACCCGCTGCGCAAGGACACTTCGTGCACGTGTACGTCGACCGCGCGACGCGGCGTCCCGTGAATCTGCCGGACGATCTGCGTGCGGCGCTGCAACCGCTCGCCGTCGATATGTGGACGGAATAGGCGCGTGCAGTCGTTCGTCATCAATCTGCTGAACGGCGTCAGCTACGGGCTGTTGCTGTTCATGCTGTCGGCGGGGCTCACGCTGATTTTCAGCATGCTCGGCGTGCTGAATTTCGCGCACGCGAGCTTCTACATGCTCGGCGCGTATGTCGGCTTCTCGGTCGCGGCGCACGCAGGATTCTGGAGCGCGCTGGTGCTCGCGCCGCTGCTTGTCGGCCTGATCGGCGCCGCGCTGGAGCGCTGGCTGTTGCGGCGCGTACGCGTGCACGGTCATCTGCCTGAATTGCTGCTCACGTTCGGCGCGGCTTATCTGTTAGGCGAACTGGTGAAGCTCGGCTGGGGCTTGAACCCGCTGTCCGCGACAGTGCCGTCCGTGCTCGACGGTCCACTGTTCACGTTGTACGGCGCGGCTTTCTCGCGTTACCGCGCGTTCATGATGGCGGTGTCGCTGGCGATGCTGGCGGTGTTGTACGCGGTGTTGCGTGTGTCGCGAGCGGGCCTGATCGTGCGTGCCGCGCTCACGCATGCGAGCGCCGTCGAAGCGCTCGGCCATAACGTGCCGCGTGTATTCACCGGCGTATTCGCAGCCGGCACGGCGCTCGCCGCGCTCGCCGGCGTGATCGGCGCGCCGCTGTTCGTGATCGAACCGTCGATGGCGGAATCGCTCGGCTCGATCGTGTTCGTCGTGGTCGTGATCGGCGGATTGGGTTCGCTTGGCGGAGCGCTGGCGGCGTCGTTGCTGGTCGGCTGCGTGCAGACGCTGGCAGTGGCGAGCGACGTGTCACTGGGTGACGTGCTATCGGCGATTGGCGCATCGGCGCCGCCGGAGTGGGACGCGCTGACGCTCGCGCAGGTCGCGCCGCTGATTCCGTATCTGCTGCTGGTCGGAATGCTGGCGCTGCGTCCGCGTGGCCTGTTCGGAAGGCGGGATGAGCATGCGTAAGAGCAGCCACGCGTCCGGCTCGCCAGAGGTATCTGCCCGGTCCAGGTCTGATGCAACCGGACCACAAGCTCCGGCACCAGTCTCGATCGCGCGCGCGCTCACTCCATGGCTCGCGCTCGTCGTCTTCCTCGTCGTGCCGCCGTTCATCTGGCCGCAAAGCTGGTTGCTCGCGTACCTCGCCCAGAGCGCGACGATGATCGTGTTCGCGCTCTCGTACAACCTGCTGCTCGGCGAAACCGGCTTGCTGTCGTTCGGTCACGCGATGTATTCGGGACTCGGGGCGTTGGTCGCCGCGCAGGTGTTCAACCGGATCGGCGTGCCGCTCGCGCTGCTGCCGTTGATCGGCGGCATCGGCGGCGCGCTGTGCGGCGTGCTGTTCGGCTTTATCACGACGCGCCGCGCAGGCACCGCCTTCGCGATGATCACGCTCGGTCTCGGCGAACTCGTGGTGGCGGCTTCGTGGGCGCTGCCCGACTGGTTCGGCGGCGAAGCGGGCGTCGCGATCGATCGCGCGAGTGGGCCATGGTCCGGGCCCTGGAGCTTCGGTCCGGCGCGCGAAGCTTATGCGCTCATCGCGCTCTGGTGTCTGCTGGCGAGTGCGGCGCTGTTCGGTCTGTCGCGCACGCCGTTCATGCGTCTTGCGAATGCTGTGCGCGACAACCCGACGCGCGCGGCGGCGATCGGCTGCTATCCGAAGCGTGTGCGTTTTGGCGTGGTGGTGCTGTCGGCGTTTTTCGCGGGCGTCGCGGGGACGCTGGGGCTGATCAACCTTGAACTGGTATCGACGGAAAGCGTCAGCATGATGCGCTCGGGTTCGGTGCTGATCGCGACGGTGATCGGCGGGGCCGGCGCGTTTTTTGGACCCGTGGCGGGCGCGATCGTGCTGACGTTTTTCAGCGTCGCGGTGGCGAGCGTGACGCGCGCGTGGCTGTTCTACCTCGGGCTGTTCTTCGTGGTGGTCGTGGTCGCGTCCCCGGACGGCCTGGCGGGCTTTGTCCAGCGGCACTCGGCGCGGCTGGCAAACCTCGGCTGGGGCAAATGCCGCGCGGCTTATCTGTGGAGTGCGGGCGCGGCGCTGCTGTGGATCGCGTTCGTCGTGCTTGCGGTGCAGTGGGCGTACGCGGTGCAATTCGGCGCGGACGATGGCGCTAATTCCGGCGTGCCGGGCGTGCCGTCGGCATTGGCCGCGTCGCCGGTCTCGCTGTGCGCTGTGCTGTTCGTGCTGGCGGGCTTGGGCGCGGTGTTCGCGCGTTACGCCGTTCGTGCACACGCGCGGCTGGTGAATCGCGTCGGGCTCGTAAGTCCTACGGCGCAAACCGGAGCCGCACAATGATCCCGGCTCTCGCGCTATACGGCATCGAAAAACGCTATGGCTCCACGCAGATTCTGCGCGGCGTCGACCTCGCGATCGAACCCGGCGAGCGCCACGCGTTGATCGGTCCGAACGGCGCGGGCAAGTCGACGATCTTCAACCTGATCGCGGGCGGCGCGCGTCCCAACGCCGGGCGCATCCATCTGTTCGGCGCAGAAATCACGCGCCTGCCACCGGCAGCGATCACCCGCCGCGGCCTCGCGCGCAGCTTCCAGAGCACCAGCGTGTTCGCGCGTCTGAGCGTGTTCGACAATCTGCGCTGCGCGGCGATGCTGGCCGAGCGCGGGCGCTTGCGATGGTGGCAGCGCTTCAGCGGCTCGCGCACGGTCGACGCACGAGCCGAACAGGTGCTCGACGCCGTGGGCCTGGGCGCACGCCGCCATGTTCTCGCGGGCACGCTCAGCTATGCGGGGCAGCGCGCGCTCGACCTCGGCATTGCGCTCGCGGGCGGCGCGCACACGTTGTTGCTGGATGAACCGACCGCCGGCATGAATCGCGCGGAAGCGGCGCATGCGATCGAGCTGATCCGCGAGACGACGGCGGGGCGCACGCTGCTGATGGTCGAACACGACATGGACGCGGTTTTCTCGATAGCTGATCGCATTTCGGTGCTGGTGCAGGGGCGCGTCATCGCGACCGGGACACCGGCGGCGATTCGCGCGGATGCTGCGGTGCGGGCCGCGTATCTCGGTGAAGGTTTCGGCAGTGGCAACGGCAACGGCAACGGCTTTGACAAATCCCACAAAGGACGCGGCGCATGACCGCCTTGCTCGACATCCGCGAACTGAACGCGTGGTATGGCGCGAGCCAGGTCCTGCACGGCGTCACGTTGCAGATCGGGCCTGGCGAAGTGCTGGCGCTGGTCGGGCGCAACGGCTCCGGCCGCTCGACACTCGCGCGCGCGATCATGGGCCTCGTGCGCAGCGACGGCGAATTGCGTTTCGCGGGACATTCGCTGGCGGGACTGCGCACCTTCGAGATCGCACGCCTCGGACTGGGTTACGTGCCCGAACATCGCGATGTGTTCCCGGCGCTGAGCGTCCACGAAAATCTGCAACTCGGAATCGCGCCGCGATCGCGTGGGCGCGTTCCGCGCTTCACGATCGATGACGCCTATGCGCTTTTCCCCGTCCTCGCTGAGCGCAAGCGCACGCGCGCCGGTGCGCTGTCAGGTGGCGAACAGCAGATGCTGACGCTCGCGCGGGCGCTGGTCGGCGATCCCGATCTGCTGGTGATCGACGAACCCGGCGAGGGTCTTGCGAGTCAGGTGATGGAGCAGGTCGCCGGTTGTCTGCGGATGCTGCGCGATCGCGGCGGCGCGATTCTTCTGATCGAGCAGCGTCTCGTGATCGCGCAGCAGATTGCCGGCCGCGTCGCCGTGATGGGGCACGGGCAGATCGTGTACGAAGGCGAACTGGCGTCGTTGCGCGCACGTGGCGACGTGATCGACGAATGGCTCGGCGTCGGCTGATATCGGCTACGTTGCGATGCGCATTTATCGCGTTGCCGCATACGGGCGATTAGCCGCACGGTTGCCTCTGCCCGCAGGTTTTTTCGCATTTTTCCCGCTCACTTTGCACTTCATGCGCTGTGCCGCCTCTCAAACGCGCGTTGATTGCCGTTTGAATCTCCTTTCCCGATTCACCGCTCAACCTTGATCCATGCGGCTCGCCGGCCACCTCGCCAAACGATTCAAACGCTTGATCGTTTGGTGAGCGCCCTCCAGAAATCTTGTCGGCAGCGAGCGGACAAATAAAGACAATCAGTCCAAAGGCGCGCACTCGCGGCGTGGTGTTTCGAGCCGCCGTCTGCGTGACGAACCCTGCCGTGTCTGGCGCGCGAAGACGCGTCGCGGCTTCAGGAGGAGACATCATGAAAAGATCGGCGAGGTTGGGCGGAAGGGCATTGGATCGTCAGGTGGCCGGGTTGTATCCGCGTCATTCGAATGGCGATGCAGCATGTGCGCGTGATGACTGGCGTTCACGGTTTGGCATCGGCGCGGCGCTGCTGACCGCCGCGCTTCTGATGTCCGCGTGCGCCGACGCGAGTTCGACCACGGCGGACACCGCGCCGGCACCATCCGGCTCGCCGGGAACGTCGGCCAAAGCGGCAAGCCAGGCCGACAACACCACGCACGGCTCTGTGTCGTCACAACGGCCCGCGCTGGAACTCGCCAAAGCCCGGCAACTCGCCGCCGAACAAAGCGTCGCCGCGCGCGTGCCGTCCGCGAGCGGCATGAGCGAAAAGCGCGACCGTCCACTGACGTTGCGCGATTCCGGCATCGACGGTTCGTTGATGTTCGCGCGCGATGTCGATTTTCGCGTGACCGGCGACATCGGCTTCATGATCCACGACATGGCCGCGACGCTGACGCCCGCGCGCCCTGGCCAGCCGATCGTATTCGATGATCCGACCAGTGTGACGATCAACGTTCACCGGGGCGAGGTCACGCTCGACAGCGCGAAGCTCACCGCGATTTTCGATCGCTATCTGTTCCAGTATCAGGGCTCGCCGCTGCGCAACATGCGGGTCGTGCCGCAGGATGGCGGCACGCTGCGCATCACCGGAGAGATGCATCGCGAAACGTGGGTGCCGATCGTGCTGGCCGGTTCGCTGTCGATGCGCAATGCCGACGAACTCGTGTTCCACGCCGATCATGTCGAGGTGGCCGGTGTCGGCGCGGACAAACTGATGCAGGCCGCGCACGTGAAAATGGCCGACCTGCTGAAAGTGGATACACCAATTGCGCGTCTCGACGGCGACGACGTGGTGATGCAGGTTGCCAAACTCACGCCGCCGCCCGCGTTGCGCATGAGCATCGCGAAGATCGACACGAGCGCGGCGGGCGTGCGCTTCACGCTCGACGACCACACGGTATCGAAGATCGACTGGCCCGCGACGATGCCTGCACGCGGCATGCTGGTGCAGGGCGGCGACGTCAAATTCATGCGCTCGATGCCGATGAATATCGACATGGCGCTGACGCCGATCGACAACCACGCGCCGTTCGTCTTGGACCTATATCACTATCGCGATCAGATGGCGGCCGGTTATTTCACGTTCGACGAAGCGGGTGCGCTCGATGTGCATCTGCCGTCGTATCCGACGCTAGCCAGCGCGATCGCGGGAGCGAATGGCGCGAAAGAGAAAGACGCACAGTCGCAAACCGGCAGTGCGAACGCGCGCTATAACGACAGCTTTATCCGCGAGCAGCAGGCCGCGCTTGCGCAGGCGCGCCTCGTCTGGCAACACGTTCCGCAGACTTTGCGCACGGCCTCGGTCGCGCACGCGATTCCGGTCGGCACACGCGCCGCGTTTTCCGGGCAGAACGCCGCCACGCCAGGTTCCGTCCTCGCCGACGAGCGTCATTCGTCCGGCACTGCACCGCTGATTCACGTCGAGAACGTGGACTTCTACGTAGCGGGACGTATCGGCTTTCACGTGCGTTCACTGGATGCGCAGATGGTACCGAAGCACGCCGGTCAGCCGGTCGATTTCGATGATCCCGATCAGTTCGATATCCGTATTATCGGTGGCGAGGTAGTGGAGCCGTGGCCCGCAATGGCGGCGCTGTTCAACGACTATCTGCTGGATTACGAGCCGCGCTCGCTGAACGATCTGCAATTGAAACCGGTTGACGGAAAGCTCGAAGTGACGGGCGGCATCAAGTTGTGGAATCACTTCCCCGGCGTCTGGTTGCCGACCACGATGAGCGGCACGATCGTCGCAGCGGACGAGCGCCATCTCGTGTATGAACCGACATCGGTGAAAGTGCTCGGCGTGCCGCAGGCCGGTCTGCTGCGTGCGCTCGATATTCCGCTGGCCTCGCTGACGCCGTTCACGCGCAAGGGCGTGGCGCTGAAGGGCAACGAGTTGGTATTCGATCAGTACACGGTTTTCCCGCCGCCGGTGTTGCAGGGCCGCCTCGCAAGCGCGACCGTGACCGACGAAGGACTGGTACTGAAGTTCAGGCGTGATCCCGCGATTCCTGCCGCGCGGCCGCCTGCCAATGCAGGCAAGAGTTTCGTGTGGATCGAATCGGGCGATGTGAAGATGTTCAACTCGCTGGTCACGAATACGCGCACCTATATCAAGGACAGTTCGAATCCTGGCGTGATGAAGTTCGACCTGTACGGCTATCGTCGCGACGTGTCTAAAGGGACGGTGAGAATGGGTATCGATGGTGGCCTGAATGTGGATCTGGCCGCGAGGAAGTAGGGCGCGTTGTGCGGCGCATTCGATTGTCCGAATGCGCCGCGCTCAAAGAAACTGTCAAGCATCCTTATTAATGATCCACTCATGCGCGGGGTCGTTATGGAAATGCCAGATCCGCTGGCCACCGGCCATCACGTTCAGATAATACGAGTCGTACCCATACGGAACGACTACCGGATGATAGCCGCGCGGCACCATCACCACGTCGTGATTTTCCACGGCCATTGATTCGTCGATATCGCGCAGATCGGTGTACACGCGCTGAAACGCAAACCCTTGCGGCGGATCGAGCCGGTGATAATAGGTTTCTTCGAGCGAACTCTCGTGCGGGACATTGTCGGTGTCGTGCTTGTGCGGCGGATAACTCGAAGCATGTCCGCCCGGTGTTCTGACTTCGACCACCAGCAGCGATTCGGCAGGTTCGGTCTGCGGGAGAATATCGCATACGTATCGCGTATTCAGGCCTTTGCCGCGAGTCGAGCGTTTCATTGAAGCGGGTTCGATCAGCCTCGCCGGAAACTCGCCTTTGGCGGGCGCACTCGCGACACCAATCTCCGCGTCGCGACACGCGCGCACTGTAACCGGCACGTTCGGCGGAAAATACACTGCGTAAGGCGCGGCGTCTTCGAACACGCTGTCGCGCGAACCGAGCGAGGTCCATTTCGTGTCGGGCGTTTCGATATCCACTGCGCCCGTGAGCACGACAATGCACACTTCGCGCGACGCATCGAGCACGTGCACCACTTCGCTGGTCCCCAACCGGTACGCGGCGAATCCCACATATCGCCAGCACGCCGATTGCGGCGTGACTCGCGCGATCGTCTGGCCTTCGCGCTGTGCCTTCACCAATAAACTCATGCTGCCTCCTGACGCGTAGTGTCTGTGTCGGCGTCTGCTGCGCCGAGCGGTGCATCGACGAGAGTCCGCAAAGTCGTGAAGCCCTTCTGCGCATATTCATACGATGGCGCGACGACCGGGTCCTGTTCCGCTTCGACCACCAGCCAGCCGCGATAACCATGCCGCTTGAGCCGCTCGATGATCGCGGGGAAATTCACCGCGCCGTCGCCCGGCACCGTGAATGCACCTGCGATCACCGCGTCGAGAAAACTCCAGTTGCGGTTACGCGCGAGCTTCATCACGGCAGAACGCACGTCCTTGCAATGCACGTGACAAACCCGTGCGATATGTTTGTCGAGCACGGCCAGCGGATCGCCCCCGGCAAACGTGATATGTCCGGCGTCGAACAGCAGGCCGACGGCATCGCTCGTGCGAGCCATCAACTGATCGACATCGGCGGGCGTTTCCACATACGCGCCCATGTGATGGTGGTAAGCAAGCCGCACTCCGCGGCTCAACGTATAGCGCGCGAATTCGTCGACACGTGCAGCGTAGGCGGCCCACTGCGCGTCGCTAAAAAAACGCGGCCGTTGATAAAGCGGCTGCGGTGCACCCTGAATCGAATCTGCAACCTCGCCGTACACCATCGCGGTCGCGCCGTTCTGCGCGAGCAGTTCGAGATGCGGCCCGACCTCCGCGATTTCCTCTTCGACGCTGCGCCGTGCGAGACGTCCCGAATACCAGCCGGACACGAGCGCGAGATCGTATTGCGCGAGCAGTGTCTTCAATGCCTGCGGTTCGCGCGGAAATTTGTTGCCGAGTTCGAAGCCCTGATAGCCAATCTTGCGGCCTTCCGTCAACGCGACATCGAGCGGTGTTTCGCCACCGAGCGAGGGCAGGTCGTCGTTCATCCACGATAACGGATTGATGCCGATACGTACGTCGAAAGCAGTCATGCGAGCGTCCTCATTCATGATCGGTGGGATTGGCGCTGTCGTTCAAGGCGGCCGGGTCGGCGCGCGTCGCGATTTGCGCGTCGTACTTCGCGCGGGCCTTGCGCACCGTATCGCGCGACGACACTTCGGGCACGGCGACTTCCCACCACCAGCCGCCGTCGTCGGTGGTGCGGGCGGGATCGATGTCGATGCTGATCACGTAGGTGCGATCCGCCGCGCGCGCGCGTTGCATCGCGGCTTCGAGTCCGGCGATATTTTCGACGTGCTCGGCTTGAGCGCCCAACGCTCGCGCGTGCGCGGCGAAGTCGATCTTCGGTGCGCCGAGCGGACCCTGCATGCAGTCGTCCAGCAGATTGTTGAACGGCGCACCGCCGCAAGCCTGCTGCAAACGGTTGATGCAACCGTAACCGCGATTGTCGAGCACCACGACAATCAGCTTCGCGCCGAGCATCACCGAGGTCGCGATTTCGCTGTTCATCATCAGATAGCTGCCGTCGCCGAGCATCACGATGACTTCACGCAAAGGTCGCGCGAGCTTCGCGCCGAGTCCGCCCGCGATCTCGTAGCCCATGCACGAATAGCCGTATTCGACGTGATACGCGCCCGGTTTTCCCGCTCGCCAGAGCTTGTGCAATTCGGCGGGCAACGTACCCGCCGCACACACGACGATGTCGTCGGTCGTGGAGCGGGCGCTCGAACGCTGTATTGCGCCGATTACATCGCCTTCGTACGGCAGCACGGCATCGCGCTGCGGCGCGTGCGTGAGCGTGCTCACCGTATCGCGCCAACCGGCCGCGAGTTTCTGCGCGCGCGCGGTCCACGTGCGCTCGGCATGCCATCCTTGCAGCGGATCGGCGAGCGCGTCGAGCGCGAGCCGCGCATCCGCTTCGACGACTAGCGCGCGATGCTTGAGGCCATCGAACGCGTTTGCATTGATCGCGATCACATCGGCCTGCGTGAACAGCGTATTCGAGCCGGTGGTGAAGTCCTGCAAGCGCGTGCCGATGGCGAGCACGCAATCGGCTTCGCTTGCGAGCGCATTCGCGGCAGGAGAGCCCGTGACGCCCAGCGCGCCCGCGTTCAACGGGTCGTTCCATGCGAGCGAACCTTTGCCTGCCTGCGTCTCGGCGACCGGCACGCCATGCGAGGTCGCGAAGCGATGCAGTGCATCGGTTGCACGGCCATAGAGAACGCCGCCGCCCGCAACGATCAGCGGCCGCTTCGCGCGACGCAAACGCGCGAACGCAGCGTCGATATCGTCGGCACGCGGCGCGGGCGCATGAAAGCGGACGACGCGCGGCGCAAAGAAGTCGACGGGAAAATCGTACGCCTGCGCCTGCACGTCTTGCGGTAACGCGAGCGTGACCGGGCCGCACATCGCGGCATCGGTGAGAATGCGCAACGCGCGCGGCAGCGCACTCAGCAATTGCGCGGGATGCACGATGCGGTCGAAGTAGCGCGATACCGGCTTGAACGCATCGTTCGCGGATACGCCGCCGTCGTTGAAATCCTCGACTTGCTGCAACACCGGATCCGGCGCGCGCGATACGAAAATATCGCCGGGCAGCAGCAATACCGGCAAACGGTTCACATGCGCGAGCGCGGCTGCGGTCAGCAGGTTGGTCGCGCCGGGTCCGATCGACGTGGTCACCGCCATCATGCGTCGGCGGAAATGCGCCTTTGCGTACGCAATCGCGCTGTGCGCCATCGCCTGTTCGTTGTGGGCGCGCAGCGTGGGCAGTTCGTCGCGATGCTGATACAGCGCTTCACCCATGCCCGCGACGTTGCCGTGTCCGAAGATGGCGAACACGCCGCCGAATAGCGGCTCGGTGCCTTTGCCGTTTTCGGTGGTCACGCGTTGGGCGGCGAGGTAGCGCACGAGCGCCTGCGCCGTGTTCAGGCGGACGGTGCCGCTGGCGGTCGCAAGAGTGTCGCTCGCGTCGTTGGCGGATGCCGTTTCGTGATGCTCATGGTGCATTACGTGCTCGTTCATGCCGCCTGCTCCTGATGAACATGACTCGTTGCGCCAGTCTGCGCGGCGTTCTCGCCACGCGTCGCACGCCATGACGCGATCAGCGTTTCGAACGTGCGCCGCACGCGAGCAATCAGTTCGTTGTCGTCGATTTCATTGGCAAGCCACGCATGACTCGCCTCGTGAAAGATCGTGCGCCCCACGGTAAAGCCACGGCATGTCGCCGATTGCGCCGCTGCGCGAAAGCCCTCGTTCAACTGCTCCACGCCTGCCGACAAACCCAGCAGCACCACGCCCCGGCAATACGGATCACGTTCGGCGATAAGCGCATCGACCGCTTTCCACTGCGCGGCTTCCATTGGTTCGAGCTTCCACCACTCGGGATAGATGCCGATGTTGTACAGCCGCTTCAACGCGCGATACACGATGTCAGGCGCCTGCGGCAAATGCGCATGTTTCGGCGGAATGACTTCGAGCAGCAACTCGTGTCCGCTCGCCTGCGTCGCGTCGTAAAGCGCGCGCAATTGCGCTTCCTGTTCGAGCCGCTGTTCGATCGGTTCGTCGGGATGGAATTGCACGAGGCACTTGGCGATATGCTCCTGCGGCCACGCGATCAACGTCGTGCCGATCGAGCGTCCATGATCGAACACGAGCGGCACGGAGCCAGGCAGTTCAACCGGACGGCCGATCCACCAGCCGCGTCCGGTTGCTGCATTCAACGCATCCTGACCATAACGGTCGTCGATCAGCACGCCGATCTTGCCGCGCAGTTCCAGCGCGCTTTCGGTCTGCGACACGGCTTCGACGAACAGCCCCTTCAGACGCGCGATGCGTGCTTCGTCGGCGCCGGTCTGCTGTGCGAGTTCGAAGAACTGGTTGCGATGATCGAACGCGAAGCCCAGCACTTCGCTCCACTGTTTGCGTGCTGGTGAAACGCGATGCAGACGGGCCAGCGTGGCGTCGCGATCCGGGCGCCTCATACGTGGAGGGTCTGTTTTCGCTTCGCGCAGGAAATAGTCGAGTTCGGCAGGGGTCGGCATCGCGGGCGCGCAGCCGTGACGCGACACGACCAGCGCGCCGCTCGCATTCGCGGCGCGCGCGCACGCTTCGAGCGGTTGATCGCGCAGCCAGCCGGACAGAAAACCTGAAGCGAAGGCATCGCCCGCGCCGAGCACGTTCAGCACTTCGACTTCGACGCCGCCATGAATCGGCGCATCGTCGAGTGAGGCGGGCACCTCGCCGTCGATAATCTGGCAACCCAGCGGCCCGCGCTTGAGCACGAGCGTGGCGGGTGTGACGGCGCGCACGGCGGCGAGCGCGTCCACGAGTTCAGGCTTGCCGCCGGCAATACGGAATTCCTCTTCGGTGCCGATCACCAGATCGAATAGCGGCAGAATGCGCTGCAAATGCGCCGTCACGCCTTCGCTCGCGACAAAGCGGGTCTCACCATCCGCTTTGCCCGTGAGGCCCCACAGCACCGGTCTATAGTCGATATCGAGCACAGTGCGCACCTGGTTGCGGCGCGCGTAATCGAGTGCGCGGCGGCTGGTGCGATTCACCTGCTCGGTCGAGAAGTGCGTGCCGGTAATCAGTAGCGCTTTCGACGACGCAATGTACGCCTCGTCGAAATCGGCTTCGTCGACGGCCATGTCCGCGCAGTTCTCGCGATAGAAGATCAGCGGGAACGTATCGCGGTCTTTCAGGCCGAGCAGCACTAGCGCAGTCAGACGTTCCTGATCGACACGTACATGGCTGACGTCGCAACCTTCCTTGCTGAGCGTCTCGGTGAGAAAGCGGCCCATATGATCGTTGCCGACGCGCGCGAGCATCGCCGACGCAAGCCCGAGTCGCGCGCAACCGAACGCAATATTCGCCGACGACCCGCCGAGATACTTCGCGAAACTCGACACGTCTTCGAGCCGCGCGCCGACCTGCTGCGCGTACAGATCGACGGCAAGGCGGCCGAGGCAGACGACGTCGCGGCTGCGTCCCGGCGCGAAGCGGCTGGCGGACGTCGAACCGGTCGCGGCGCCGCTGGATGTGCTGGAGTGATCCATGAATAGTCCTGAGTAGCTGAGCGCGACCGCCGGCGACACGAGCACCGGGCGATCCACGCGAATCGATCAGATCGTCGCGCCTTCGAGTTCGCCGATCATCTTCTGCATTTCGGCGCCGCCGGCCATCATGTCGAGCACTTCGTCTTTGCTGATGGTTTCCTTCGTGAACGTGCCGAGCGAGCGGCCACGATTCAGAATCGTGAACGAATCGCCGATCGGATACGCGTGGTGTACGTTGTGCGTGATGAAGATCACCGAGATGCCTTTCGCGCGCGCCTTGTGAATCAGCTTCAATACATTGAAACTCTGCTTCACGCCGAGCGCGGCGGTCGGTTCGTCGAGAATCAGCACGCGCGCGCCGAAGTGAATCGCGCGGGCAATCGCGAGGCATTGCTTCTCGCCGCCCGACATCGTGCCAATAGGCTGATGCGGGTCGCGCACGTTGATGCCCATTTCCGCGAGCTTGTCGCGCGCGGTGATCGCGCTGGTTTCGAGGTCCATTACCTTGAGGAAACCGAACAGTTTCTTCTCCGGCTCGCGTCCCATGAAAAAGTTGCGGGCGACTGAAAGCAGCGGTACGAGTGCGAGATCCTGATAAACGGTGGCGATGCCGAGATCGAGCGCGTCTTTCGGTGAATCGAACAGGACGGGTTGGCCGTCCACCAGATACTGGCCGGAAGAGGGCTGATGCACGCCGGCCAGCGTCTTGATCAACGTCGATTTGCCCGCGCCGTTGTCGCCGAGCAGGCAATGCACTTCGCCGCGTTTCAGGCGCAACGTCACGCCGCTCAACGCGATCACTTTGCCGAAATATTTGTAGACGTTTTCCAGCGCGAGGATCACGTCGTCGCCGGAAGCATCGTTGTCTGCGGCGCTATAGTGTACTGAGTTCGTATCGGACATGGTCGTCTCCTCGTTACGATTGCGCGACGCGGCGGCGCACATAGTGATTGAACAGCACGGCGATCAGCAGCATCACGCCGAGGAACACGCGGAACCAGTCCGAGCTGACATTGGTGTACGTAATGCCGATTTGCACGACGCCGAAGATCAGCGCGCCGAAACAGGCACCGATCACCGAGCCATATCCACCCGTCAGCAACGTGCCGCCGATCACCGCGGCAATGATCGCTTCGAATTCCTTTTGCAGACCACGGTCGGCCGCAGCCGAACCGATATCGCACACCTGCAGCACCGCGAACAGGCACGAGCAGAATGCGGTCAACACGAACAGCGAAATCTTCACGCGACGCACCGGCACGCCGACATTCTTGGCCGCGTTCGCGTCGCCGCCGACAGCGAGAATCCAGTTGCCAGCGCGCGTTTTTGCGAGCACGAACGCACACACGGCCGCGAGTCCGAGCCACCACAAAATCACCTTCGGAATGCCGGGCACGAGCGCGTGGCCGTTATCGAGCAGCGTGCCGATGCCGTGATGCGCAAGCGTCAGGAACAGGCCGCTCAGCGCGACGCCGTGAAACAGCGTGTTGGCGAACCAGTCCTGTTGTGCGAGATCGCCGACACCGGAGACGATGGTGCGGTCCGCGAACATGATCGACAGCGCCAGCGTGAGGCCGCGCAAAATGAACAGGAACGCGAGCGTGACGATGAACGACGGCAGGCGCGTGCGCATCACCAGGTAGCCGTTCAACGCGCCGAGCAGCGTCGAGCCTGCAAACGCGAACAGGATCGCTAGCGAGATCGGCCAGTGGAAATAGACCGACGGAATCGCGACCATCATCCCGGCGAAGCCGATCATCGAACCAATGGAAAGATCGAACTCGCCCGCGATCATCAGCAGACACGCGCCGACCGACAGAATGCCGAGATATGCCGACACCTGAGACCAGTTCATCACGCCGTCGAGATTGAACATGCCGGAGCCGCCGGCGCCCAATGCAAAGACGAGAAACACCAGTACCGCGCCGGAAATCGCGGCGAATTCGGGGCGATTCAGCAAATGACCGAATCGGGATTCCTTGCGCACGCGCTCGTCGGCGTCCGGCAGCGACGGCGCATCGTTGTCGCGCGGCGCAGCGGGATTCGTTTTGACGTGCGGTGGGAAGTGTTTGCCGGCTACACCCATGATGTCTCCTTGGTGCCGGACCGTGTTCGTAGCTAAGCGGGGATGCGTTGCGGGAACCACAGCCGGTGAAAAGCGCGCGGGCGGCAGGCGTCCCGCTGCGAATCGTGTTGACTCGCAGCGCGGCCCGCCGGGCGCGTGACTACTAGCTAGAGAAAAGAATCAGCGGTACTGCCCTGCGTACTTGATCACCTTGTCGAGGTTTTCCTTGGTGATGAAACCCGGACCCGAACGGATGTTCTTCGGTCCATACGAAGGTGCAAGACCGTAAGTCGCAAGACGCGCCTTGAACTTCGGATTCGCTTCGAGAATCTGGCGGATTTTCACGGGGTCCATCGTGTGCTCTTTCTTCACGATGGCCAGCACAGCGACCGGAATATAGCCCTGCAAATAGGGCTGCTGATCGATCGCGAACTGGATCGTGCCGCTTTGAATGGCTTTGGCGATGTCGTCGGAGAAGTCGAACGTGCAGAAATAGATCTTGCCCGCGAGGCCCATCTGTTCAACCGCTTTCAGCGTGGCCGAAGCCGGGGTCGGTCCGAGTGTCAGGATCGCGCCGGTGTTCGGATGATTGCGCAGATACGCGCTGACCTTCGATTGAATCTCGGTCGGGTCCTGGCCGGAGTCGATCGTCGAACTCTTGTAGTCGACGCCGATTGCCTCTGCGAAACCACGGCAGCGGTCGAACGAAACGGTGTTGGTGGCGAGGTGGTTCACGCACAGAAACGACTTCACGCCAGCCGCTTTCGCTTTCTCGCCAGCCGCTTTGCCAGCGACATATTCGGGTTGACCCACATGCATGATCGCGCCCAGTTGCGCGCTCTGTTCCTCGGTGCCGGAGTTGATCGTGACGAGCGGAATCTTCTTCGCGGTCACCTTGTTGATCGAGCTTTTCAGCACGTCGAAATCGGCGATGGTGACGATCACGCCGTCGTAATTGCGCGCGGCAGCCTGTTCGACCAGACGCGCCATATCGGCGATGTCGCCGTTCGGCGGATTGCGGTAATCGGTCTCGACGTTGAAGTCCTCGTCGGCCTGTTTGATGGCGTTCTTGATGGTGTTCCACCACGAGTCCGAATCCGGCGCGTGGCTGATCAGCACGAAGTGGGCGTCAGCCGCGCGGGCGGCCGATGCCGCGCCGAATCCCGTCGCCAACGTCAATGCCGTCACCAGAACCCTGAGCGTAGCCTTGCCCTTGCAAAGTCTCATTGTCTCCACCTTTCTCGGTCTGTCGTTATTAAAGGGAGCGTATGGCGGACGGCGCTTTTTCCGCGCACAGGGGAGGGCGCATATTCGCCGAAGCACCATCGCTCACGACCAAGAGTAGGTCATCTTCCAAGCCGGTGCAATGAAAATTTCATGACAAAGAAAAATGGAAAATACGTTCCATTTGACGGGGAGGCTGCCTATAATCGGCAGCGTCGGAAGCCTGTGCGGCGGGCGTTGCAGGTGTTTGCAACTTCGGTTGCCGCACTGCAATAAAGCAAGCGAGAGAGAGTCATGGCGGAACAGAGCACGGAAGAATTGCCGAGCGTCGAAGAATTGATGCAGCGCATCGCGGAGAACTACGACGCGTTGCCGCGTCAGTTGAAGAACGTCGCGACTTATATCGAACAGAACCGCTCCAGCGTGATGGTGGATCGCACCAGCGATATCGCCGCGAGTTGCGGCGTGCATCCGTCGGCCGTCGTGCGTTTTGCGCAACGCTTCGGCTTTTCCGGCTTCTCGGATTTGCAGGCGGTGTTCAAGCAGGCGTACACGGGACAGGGCAGTTCGTCACCGAGTTATCAGCAGAGGATTCGCAAGCTGATCGATGAGAAACCAGGCGCGTTGTCGGGCGGCTCGGTGGCGCGCGAATTCATCGCGGCGTCGCGCGGCGGTCTGGAAGAACTCGAAGCGGGGCTCGACGACAAGCAGTTCGACGCCGCCGTGAAGATGCTCCAGCAGGCCGACAACATTTACGTGATCGGCGTGCGGCGGTCGTTTCCGGTAGCGAGCTACATCGTCTATGCGTTGCAGCACACGCCCAAGCGCGTGCATCTCGTGTCGGGCTTCGGCGGCATGTATCGCGAACAGATTCGCAGCGTGAAAAAGGGCGACGTGGTGATTGCGATCAGCTTCGCGCCTTATGGGAAAGAAACGCAATATTGCCTGCGCGTCGCGCATCATCACCAGGCGAAAACCCTGGTTATTACGGATAGCCAACTATCTCCGCTAGCCCGTTACGCAACCACGCAACTGTATGTGAAAGAGGGCAGCGCGTTCGCGTTCCGCTCGCTGACCAGCACGATCTGTTTGTGCCAGGCGTTATTCATCGCGCTCGCGTACAAGCTCGAATTGAACGTTGAAGAATCCCAGGACACAGGAGGATACGATGACTGACGCGGTACAGACGATCGACGTAGCGGTATTCGGCGCGGGGCGCATCGGCAGGATTCATGCGGCGAATCTCGCGCGGCAGAAGGGCGTGCGGCTCAAGTACGTGGTCGACGTGAACCGTGAGGCCGCTGCGGCGCTTGCGGCCGAACACGGCGCGCAGGTTGCGGATATCGACGGCGCGATGGGCGACGCGGCAATCGGCGCAACGGTGATCTGCTCGAGCACGGATACGCACGCGGACCTGATCGTCAAATCGGCCGCGCAGAAGAAGCACGTGTTCTGCGAGAAGCCCGTCGATCTCACGCTCGAGCGCGCGCGCACGTGCGCCGACGCGGTGGCGCGCGCGGGCGTGGTGTGCATGATCGGTTTTCAGCGGCGCTTCGATCCGACTTTCTCCGCGCTGAAGGCGCGTATCGACGCGGGCGAAATCGGCACGCCGGAAATGCTGGTGGTCACGAGCCGCGATCCCGGCGCACCGCCGGTCGAGTACATCAAGCACTCGGGCGGCATCTTCAAGGACATGCTGATTCACGACTTCGATATTTTTCGCTGGATTCTCGACGACGAAGCCGACACGCTGCACGCGACCGGCAGTTGTCTGAGCGATCCGGCGATTGCCGATGCGGGCGATATCGATTCGACTGCAGTGACAATCCGCACGAAGCGCGGCCGGCTGTGCCAGATCAACACGACGCGGCGCGCGGCTTACGGTTATGACCAGCGGTTCGAAGTGCTCGGCAGCACCGGCATGCTGCAGGCAGGCAACGTGCGGCCCACCGAGGTCACGGCGTATTCGAAAACCGAAGTGTCGAGCGATGTGCCGGAAGCGTTTTTCCTCGAACGTTATCGTGCGGCGTACGCGCTCGAAATCGCGCATTTCTTCGATGCGGTCACGCACGGCAAGCCGGTTCGCACCACCGTCGCCGACGGTTTGAAGGCGCTCGAACTCGCCGACGCGGCGACCCGTTCGTGGCGCGAAGGCCGCGCGGTCAAACTCGGCGAGGCATTGTGATGACGGCGGCTCCAGCTTCCGGGAAGGTGCGTGTCGGCGTGGTCGGGCTTGGGCGGCTCGGTAAGCGGCACGCGGAAAATCTCGCGTTTCGCGTGCCGGGCGCATCGCTGGTGGCAGCGTGCAGCCCGGTCGAAGAAGAGCGCGCATGGGCGCGTGAAGCGTTGCCCGCGCCGCGGCTTTACGAGAATTACGCGGACCTGCTCGCCGATTCCGAGGTGGACGCCGTGTGGCTCGTCACGCCGTCGTCGCTGCACGCGCAGCAGATTGTCGACGCGTTGCGCGCGGGCAAGCATGTGTTCTGCGAGAAGCCGTTGTCACTCGATCTGGCCGAATGCGAGCGCGTGCTGGCCGAGGCCGAGCGCTATCCGCATCTGCAGGCGACCATCGGCTTCATGCGGCGCTTCGATCCGAGCTACAAGGACGCGTTCGACAAGATCGAGGCGGGCAAAATCGGCCGGCCGTTCCTTGTGCGCTCGCAGACCACCGACAAGAACGACACCGAAGGTTTCTTCGTGCGCTTCGCGGGCACGTCGGGCGGGATTTTTCTCGATTGCACGGTGCACGATATCGACGTCGCGCGCTGGCTGCTCGGCAAGCCGCGCGCCAAACGCGTGTTTGCGGCGGGCGCGATCGCGTTGCACGAGGGCTTGCGCGAATCCGGCGATGTCGACAACGGCGTGGCGATCTGCGAATTCGAAGACGGCAAGCTGGCGATGTTCTACGCGTCCCGCACGCAGGCGCACGGCAACGACACACACAGCGAGGTGATCGGCACAGCGGGGGCGCTGGCAATCGGCCACAATCCGCGAGCGAATCGCGTTGAGATATACGACGCGAACGGTATCCGCAACGAATGTACGCCGAATTTTTTCGACCGGTTCGAAGAGGCGTTTCTGCACGAGGCGCGGGCGTTCGTGGCGGCGGTGCAGGGCGGGCCGGGTGCGGCCGGATCAGGGGCTGGGTCCGGCGTGCAGGCAGGCGCGACGCTCGCCGACGCGCTCGAAGCGACGCGCATCGGCATGGCGTTGCGGCAGTCGCTGCAAACCGGCGAGGCGGTGACGCTGTAGCGGCGCTGACGCAGCATAAACGCCGACATCACAGCGTCACGACGGGCGGCTAAACGGCGGCTGCGGTAGAATTTGGCCTCTATCCGGCGTCGCTGACGACGCCTCGTCCCGAAGGTCATCGTCGATGCAAATTCAGATTCACAAAGAAGTCGATGCGCGCGGGCTGATGTGCCCGCTGCCCATTTTGCGCGCCAAGAAGGCGCTCGCCGACATGGAAAGCGGCCAGATTCTCAAGGTGCTGGCCACCGACCCCGGCTCACAGCGCGATTTCGCGGCGTTTGCGAAGCAAACCGGCAATGAAATCGTCGAAAGCTCGGCGCAAGACAAGGTTTTCACGTTTCTGATGAAGCGGCGCTAGGCGCGTGTGGGGGAGCATTGTCCCGGAGCACGGGCCGAATGTTACGTAACCGGCCGCGCGCCGGGACACTCTCCGGGTTCCGCCCGGTTTAGTGTCGGGTCGGATGTGTAAGCCGCCCGCACGTCGCGCTAAAAGAAAAATCGCTGTGCCCGCAGATGCGGGTCACAGCGATTTTTTATTTCAGCCCCACGTTAATCGAGGGCTGCAACGAGAGGCGCTTCAGCCTTCCAGCACCGGCGAGCGGGTGCGCAGATATTCTTCGAAATCGGCGGCCACTTCGGGGTGACGCAGAGCGAACTCGACCGTCGCCTTCAGATATCCGAGCTTGCTGCCGCAGTCGAAACGCGTGCCGTGGTACTTGTACGCGAGAACCTGTTCGTCGGCGAGCAGCGACTGGATTGCGTCAGTCAGTTGCAATTCGCCGCCTGCGCCCGGCTTGATCGAACGGATGTGGTCGAAAATGCGCGGCTTGAGCACATAGCGGCCTACCACGCCGAGGTTCGACGGCGCCACGTTCGGCTCCGGCTTTTCGACGATGCCCGACATCTTGATGATCGAATCTTCCCACTCCTTGCCGTCGACGATCCCGTACGACTTGGTTTCGGAGTGCGGGATTTCTTCGACGCCGATCACCGAGCTGTGATAGTGGTCGAACACCTCGATCATCTGCGTCATGACGGGCGGTTTGCCGTACAGCAAGTCGTCCGCGAGGATCACGGCGAACGGGTTGTCGCCCACCAGCTTTTCCGCGCACAGCACCGCGTGGCCGAGGCCCAGCGCTTCCGGCTGACGCACGTAGAAGCAGTCGACGTGGCTGGGCTTGATGCTGCGCACCAGCTCCAGCAACTTGTCTTTGCCACGCGCTTCCAGCTCGTGCTCGATCTCATACGATTTGTCGAAGTGGTCTTCGATCGCGCGCTTGCTGCGGCCCGTGACGAAGATCATTTCGGTGATGCCAGCTGCCATGGCCTCTTCCACCGCGTATTGAATCAGCGGCTTGTCGACGATCGGCAGCATCTCTTTCGGGCTTGCCTTCGTGGCAGGGAGGAATCGGGTGCCAAGACCTGCGACCGGAAAAACCGCTTTTGTAACTTTTAGCATGTGATTACCCTGAGTCCTCTGGATTAGCTTTCAGTCCTGCTCGCCCGGTAAAACGGGCGAGCACGTAGCGTTGGTCAGACCGGCAAGCGCGCAAGCTGCGCCTTCAGTTTGCCTACTGTCGCCTCGAATTCGGCCAGCCTTTTCTGTTCCTGCTCAACGACTGCCGGCGGCGCCTTTGCAACGAAACTTTCATTTTGCAATTTGGCATTGCATTTGGTGATCTCATTACTCAACCGCGTAATTTCCTTCGACAACCGCTCGCGCTCGACGGCAACGTCGATTTCCACCTTCAGCACGAGCTTGTCATTCCCAACGATAGCAATTGGCGCGCCATCTGCCTGCGCGTCAAGCGTTGCCTCGTCGGCAATGATCTGCACCTCGGACAAACGGGCCAGCGCCTGAGCGTACGGAGCGAAGGTGCGCAGGCGCTCCGCGTTGCCGGTGGCGAGCAACGGCACCTTGACCGCCGGCGACAGATTCATTTCGCCACGCAGATTCCGGCACGCATCGATCACCGCCTTCAGGTCGGCCGCCCATTGCTCCGCGTCTTCGTCGATTTTCGACGGCTCGGCGATGGGGTACGGCTGCACCATGATGGACGCTTCGCCTTCGGCCTTGCCTTCAGGATAACGTCCGGCCAACGGTGCCACTTTCTGCCACAGCGCTTCGGTAATGAACGGAATCACCGGATGCGCGAGGCGCAGCACCGTCTCGAGTACGCGCAGCAGCGTGCGGCGTGTAGCGCGCTGCTGGTTCGGCTGACCCGTCTGGATCTGCACTTTCGCGAGTTCGAGATACCAGTCACAGTATTCGTCCCATACGAACTTGTATAGGGCGTTGGCCACATTGTCAAAGCGATAGTCGGCAAAACCCTTACCGATTTCTGCCTCCACACGTTGCAGACGCGACACGATCCAGCGGTCGGCCGCCGAGAAATTCAGGTGTCCGTCCGGGCCGCATTCGCCGCACTGTTCTGGCTTGCCAAAGCCGCAATCGTGGCCTTCGCAGTTCATCAGCACGAAGCGGGTGGCGTTCCACAGCTTGTTGCAGAAGTTGCGATAGCCTTCGCAGCGTGCCAGATCGAAGTTGACGTTGCGCCCGAGCGTGGCCATCGACGCCATCGTGAAGCGCAGTGCGTCCGTGCCGAATGCCGGGATGCCTTCCGGGAATTCCTTGCGGGTTTTCTTTTCGATCGACGCAGCCTGCTTCGGATTCATCAGGCCGGTGGTGCGCTTGGCGACCAGCGTGTCGAGGTCGATGCCGTCGACGATATCGATCGGGTCGAGCGTATTGCCCTTGCTCTTCGACATCTTCTGGCCTTCGGCGTCGCGCACCAGACCGTGCACATAAACGGTGTCGAACGGCACTTTACCGGTGAAATGCGTGGTCATCATGACCATGCGCGCGACCCAGAAGAAAATGATGTCGAAGCCGGTGACGAGCACCGACGACGGCATGAAATGCTTCAGTTCCGGCGTTTCGTTGGGCCAGCCGAGCGACGAGAACGGCACCAGCGCGGACGAGAACCACGTGTCGAGCACGTCTTCATCGCGCTTCAGGGCGCCCGTGTAGCCAGCGGCGACAGCCTTGGCGCGCGCATCTTCTTCGGTCTTAGCGACGAAAATTTCGCCGTTTTCGCCGTACCACGCCGGAATCTGGTGGCCCCACCAGAGCTGGCGCGAGATACACCAGTCCTGGATGTTTTCGAGCCACTGGTAATACGTGGTCGACCAGTTTTCCGGCACGAATTTGATTTCGCCGCTGCGGACCACGTCGAGCGCGGTTTCGGCGATCGATTTACCCGGATTGAAGGTGCCTTCCGGCGCCGGCTTGCTCATCGCGACGAACCACTGGTCCGTCAGCATCGGCTCGATCACGACACCCGTACGGTCGCCGCGCGGCACCATCAGCTTGTGCGGCTTGACCGATTCGAGCGCGCCGAGCGCTTCGAGGTCGGCGACCACCTGCTTGCGGGCTTCGAAACGGTCGAGGCCGCGATATTTTTCCGGCGCGTTGTCGTTGATCTTCGCGTCGAGCGTGAGGATTTCGATCATCGGCAGCTTGTGGCGCAGGCCGACCTGGTAGTCGTTGAAATCGTGCGCGGGCGTGACCTTGACAACGCCCGTGCCGAATTCGCGGTCGACGTAGTCGTCGGCGATGATCGGCACTTCGCGGCCCGACAGCGGCAGCGTGACCGTCTTGCCGATCAGATGCGCGTAACGCTCGTCTTCCGGATGGACCATCACGGCGGTGTCGCCGAGCATGGTTTCCGGGCGCGTGGTGGCGACCGTGAGGTGGCCGGAGCCGTCGGTGAGCGGGTACTGGATGTGCCACAGCGAGCCGTTTTCTTCCTCGCTGACCACTTCGAGATCGGACACGGCGGTGAGCAGCACCGGATCCCAGTTCACGAGGCGCTTGCCGCGATAGATCAGGCCCTGTTCATACAGGCGCACGAAGACGTCGCGCACGGCGGCCGACATCTTGTCGTCCATCGTGAAGTATTCGCGCGACCAGTCGATCGACGCGCCCAGACGGCGCACCTGATTCGTAATGGTCGAGCCCGACTGCTGTTTCCATTCCCACACACGTTCGACGAACTTTTCGCGGCCGAGGTCATGGCGCGAGACGCCTTTGGCGTCCAGTTGACGTTCGACGACGATTTGCGTGGCGATACCCGCGTGGTCGGTGCCCGGCACCCACAGCGTGTTTTCGCCGAGCATGCGGTGATAGCGGGTGAGGCCGTCCATGATGGTCTGGTTGAACGCGTGGCCCATGTGCAGGGTGCCCGTGACGTTCGGCGGCGGCAGCTGGATCGAGAAGTCTTTTTTGTTCTCGTCGAAGGACGGCGCGGCGTACGCGCGCTTTTCCCATTCGGGGCCCCAGTGGGCTTCGATGGTGTGTGGCTCGAAGCTTTTGGCAAGCGTGGAGGTGATGTCGCTCGGGGTCTCGCTCATTTGTATCGATTCGGCTGGTGAATGCAAGGAATGGTTGATTATAAGCGGCGCGTGGCGGTGGGGGATTTTTTGCCATGCGGTGCGATGGGTGAGGTCGGTCGAAAAAAGTAGAGGCCAACGTTTCGTACAATCGTGAAACGGAGGCATGGATGAATCGGATTCCCAAGGCGGTCTACACGAGCGAATTTCGTGAGCAGGCAGTCAAGCTGGCGTTCAGTGAAGGTGTCTGTATTTCGGAGGCTGCACGGCGGCTGTCGGTTCCTCTCAAGACGTTGGCGAACTGGGTCCGTTCGGCTAAAGCGGGCAAGCTTCGGGAGGTCGGCAAGGAGCAGAGGCCGCAGACCGAGCTTGAAGCCGAGCTGGCACGCGTCCAGCGGGAACTGGCGGAAGTGAAGATGGAGCGCGATCTGTTAAAAAAATTCGCGAAGTACTTCGCGAGGGAGTCGCGGTGAGGTACGGCGTGATTGAATAGATGCGACAGGACTATCCGGTGCCACCGATGTGCAGAATACTGGGTGTTTCGGTCAGCGGCTATTACGCCTGGCGCAAACGCTCGCCCTCGAAACGGGCGAGGCAGGAGGCCCGGCTCGAAACGGAAATTCTCGCGGCCCATCAACGCACGCGCGAAAGCTTTGGCCCCGATCGCCTGCAGAAACATCTTGAGCGGCATGGTGTTCATGTGGGCGTATGCCGGATAAAACGGTTACGCAGGAAACTGGGCCTGCGGTGCAGGCAGAAGCGCAAGTTCAAGGCCACCACCAATTCAAGGCACGATTTGCCCATCGCACCGAACCTTCTGCAGCAGGACTTCGCCGTCTCGGCGCCCGATCAGGCCTGGTGTGGCGATATCACGTACATTACGACCGACGAAGGATGGTTGTATCTTGCCGGCCTGAAGGATTTGTACAGCGGCGAAATCGTTGGCTATGCGATGAGCGAACGCATGACTAAGGACCTGGTGATGCAGGCGCTGTATTGCGCCGTCTCGAGCCGACGTCCGAAGTCCGGCCTGATTCAGCATACCGATCGCGGCTCTCAATATTGTTCAGCGGCTTACCAGGAAATCGTCAGGCAGTTCGGAATGCGCGCGTCAATGAGCCGCCGCGGCAACTGCTACGATAACGCGCCGATCGAATCGTTCCGGGGCTCTCTGAAGAGCGAGCTGATCTACCATCGGCGATTCGCTACGCGCGAGCAGGCCAGACTCGCAATCAGCGAATACATCGAAATGTTTTACAACCGGCAGCGCACGCAGGCCCGTCTGGACTACCTGTCGCCTGCCGCATTTACGCAGCGATTCTATCTGGATCGTACCGCTGCTTGACGCGTTGGCCTCCACCGATTCCGACCGACCTCAGGCCCACTACGGGGCGGGCCTTCTTTCGCATAGATGCGTAATACTTTACGGAAGCGTGGCTATCGCTGCACCTTAGTAAAGCATTTTGAGTGTCACGTCGTGGGCATCTGCGCCAATTAAATGGCACCTACCGGTCGTGGCGCTCTTTGTATTCTGGATCATTTTTCCGGACTTTATAGACCCAATCGTCCCATTCTTCTTGAGACATATAGGAAAGCGCGTCAACTGAGCGCCGTTCTATATACAGATCGCGTTCAGCAGGGAGCAGGCTTTTCCAGAACGGCATCCATACATTTAATTCCCAGTATTCAGGTTCCCCCTGGCTATATGCCGCAAACGGACCAAGTTGCGGATATAAAAGCCACGGAGGCGTCGGGCTGAATTGAAAATGAGAAAGACTGTCGATTAGAGCAACGTCGTTGGTCAGAAGCCAGACATTGCGACTAGAAAACTCCGTATCAAAAGCCACAAATGACGATAGCGTACCGCTCTTGAAGTGTAAAAAATCTGCATCTTCGCGCCCTTCACGAACAATGTTCAAGAATCGTGCAAATCCCCGCAGCTCCATATTCTGAGCCCATACGAACGCGTGAAAAGCCAGCATCGGCCAAATATGTAATGGTCGGATATTGTGGCATGTTGTCCGTTCGCGAAAGTGCGGCCGGATTTTTAAATGCTTCACGCAGTTCTTCGACAGTTCGACCAAATCGTTCTGACAGGGTTTTTTCATGGTCAACCGGTTTTTCCCATTCTGGCTTAAATCGGTCGCGAAATTTGCTGAAGAACGACATATATTTCCCTAGTTAACGCCAGCTTGATCGAGCAAATAAGATTCGCCAAAAAATCCAATTGCACCACCAATCAGGCCGCCAACCAATCCAGTAATAACAGCGCCGGGGCCAGTTTCAATACCAACGATAGCGCCTGTAGCGGCTCCCATTCGCATGCCTACACAGTGCCCGCCCAACGTCCTGCCATGCTGCCTCCCCATCCTGCCATCGCAGTGAGAGCGGACCTTTCTAGCGGCCAAATGCTTTTGATCCTGATTGATTCGCTAGTTGCCATCGAAAGATCATAGCCGGTCATGAATATACCAAAGACCTGAACGACGCGCGCATACTTAACCCATCCCGTTGCAATGGCTAATCCGCTTTTGGTAAAAATGCCGTCAGCAGGAACAACAGGGCTAGGCTGCACCAGATATTCGTTATCGACGCCAAGGGCTTTCTTTAATGCGTTTAGGCCTTCGCGTCGCTCTTTCGATGGAACCGATTTAAGATATTCATTTACCGACTGCCCAATTTCTTCCGGCGTTACGAGTTTTGCCCCGGCTCGCTTTGCTTTTGCGATATCGATATATACAGTCTTTGATGCGCCTTCAGCGCCATTAAAACGAGGCGAACCGTCGGGGAAATTACCACTCGTAGAAACGTAGGACGTAACTACATCTTTTCCCAAAACATGCTCCGTAATACTTGCCAACGAATCAGGGTTTCTGGCCCAAAGACCGGTTTTTCCGGGTAAGCCGCCTGAATTTTCTGAAGCTCGGTTAGTTCCATGGACTTCAGATATGGATCATTAACGGTCGAATAGGTCCTGCGAACCAAAAAACCTTCCGGACCGACTTCATCGACAGTCACGAAGAAAAACGCCCTTGCGGGCATCAGATGACCAAGAACGTCATATTTTGAATTTTTATTTGTGTTTGTTGTGGTTTGGTAGACGTAATCGCTCATTCTTTCCACCGCTCCAGTGCTTTCAGTCCAACAGCTATATCGAGCGCCTTCTGGTCATTCGTATAGACACGCGGACAATAGCCGGATGCGTCTGTTAGCCCCTTACAAACCGTGCCGCTCGACGTTCGTATGTGGTACGGCATGCCAGCAATTGGCCTGCTGTTGGCATCAAGTACGCGCACGCGTTCGTCATAGTTGCCGGTCTGTTCGACCGGCAACGGTGCGCCGTGTGCGTTATAGCCCATTGCGGCGAGTTCGCCGGTATCGAAGCTATGCGAGGAATGATCCTGTGACGCGCGAAGTACAGGTGCCGGATGGCATTGGCAGATACAGATGTCGCCGTCTAGTGCCTGCTGTTTCTCGGGCATTGTGGCGTTATGGTGCGGGCCTCTCGACCCAATATGGCCTACAGACTTGCACCCGTTACACCAGACCTCAGCCCCGATATAGGTAACCGGTACTCCGGAAACGGTGCAATTGTCTACGCCTTGCGTCACCATGCCGCCATTGGTCGATTTATCGCCTTTCCTGAGAATGTAACGTTTCACTTCGCTTACCTAATAATAATGAAACGACTTGACGCTTCGCCTTTTCGCTCAGGGCTATCGGTGATGATGTCGCCGTTGTCCAGTTCGCTACCGACGAAGGCAAGTGGTACAAAATGTGGTGAATCTTCGAGGCTCAATGCGGAGACAATCGTTGCGGACGTGCCGTCCGGGTACTCCACGACATCGCCAATGCCGCCTACCTTTGCGGCACGACCGTCAATCTGCCAATCTCGACTGGGCTCGCGCAAGATACCACCGCGCGAAGTGGTCGCGCCGTATATTGCAAAGCGATAGATTGGCTCTACCGCAGGCGGCACATAGTTCGGCTCGAACAACCCCTTCAGAATTTGTGCCTTCGGGTACGAACAGGCCAGATCTACCATTCTCCCAAGGCGTGAAGACGATGCGATCTCCGTTGCTTAGGTGACTGCCGACAAGTGCAAAGCATTTGTTGCGTTCGTGCGCCCGCGCGCCGGACCCATCAACAATCGTCGCTTCGCTCGCATCACCGTACGTCACGACATCGCCTACGAGAGCAGCCCGTAAGCCACATATAGACAGCTTGGACGTTGCATTCGTCACATAGCCGCTGCGCTCGGTTCGTGCGCCAAGCGTCGCGAATGCGTACATCGTGCCTCTAACTTTTTCTTGCTCCAACATTTTAAATTTCCCATAAAAAAATGCGTCGTCGGCGCAATTTACGACACGTCTCTGAATTGACCCCGCTCTAGTATGCAAACCGTTTTACGGCAAGTTCTATAGGGCTTCTGTCAAATATCGTCAAAGTTAGCTGAGGGGTTATAAATATGAATAGTGATATGCGAAATGAATTAAGACATCCTTATCAACGAGCGCAAAGAATCGAGGCAGTTTGAGGTTGCTACTGCTAGTGGACGGTATCGGGCAGATCCGCGTTCGTGACAAAGCAGTCATTCTTCCGGCGGCGCTGCGCGCGCCCCCGGTCGTTCGCCCGCAGCGAGGCGTGGCGGGGAATGTCCGCTCCCCGTTTTTTCAGGGTGAGAAGGCTCAAGCCCCGTATAGGTTATTAACCTATACATGCTTCGTCGTTTTGACAACGACGCGAAGCCGCTGCTCGCCGCATATAACAAACCCGCTGGCTTCCCGTGCAGTCCCGTCCGCGATGCACGTAGTGCGGAGTGGGAGCGAATGACTGCCTGGTCACTGGCGTTTACTGCGCGAGGGATCATTCGTTGATCGCACCACTTTCCCCTCCAAGCCAGGGGGCTCACTTCAAGGTTAGCGGTGTGAGCCCGCTTTCTTTACTTACTTTCTTTGCGGCGGCAAAGAAAGTAAGTGCCGCCCCGCACAGGGGCAACGCCAATAGACCACCGTGACTTCAAGGAAAGGCCAACACCCCGAAGAACACCGCCAAAGGGCGCAGCTCAAAAAAGCTCCCCCCGGCACAGCGGCAACGCCAATAGACCACCGCGATCACAAGGAAAGGCCAACACCCCGAAGAACGCCGCCAAATGGCGCAGCCCGCAAAAAGGCCCAACCCCCGCCGGGGCATATAATGTCGCACGAACCGCCGCCCCGTCCCTCCAGAAAAAATGCCCGATCTGCTAGCCAATCTAAACCCCGAACAACACGCCGCCGTCACGCTCCCCAACGAGCCCGCGCTCATCCTCGCCGGCGCGGGCAGCGGCAAGACCCGCGTTCTGATCACGCGTATCGCGTGGCTCATCCAGCAAGGCCTGGCGTCGCCGGCCACGATCCTGGCGGTCACCTTCACCAACAAGGCCGCGCGCGAAATGATGTCGCGGCTTTCGGCGCTGCTGCCGATCGACACGCGCGGCATGTGGATCGGCACCTTCCACGGCCTGTGCAACCGCATGCTGCGTGCGCATCACCGTGACGCCGGCCTGCCCGCCACTTTCCAGATTCTCGACACCGCCGACCAGCTTTCCGCGATCAAGCGTCTGATGAAGGGCCTCAACATCGACGACGAAAAGTACCCGGCGAAAAATCTCCAGTACTTCATCAACAACGCGAAAGAGCAGGGCCTGCGACCGAAAGACGTCGACGCGACCGACAACTTCAACCGCAAATTCGTCGAACTCTACGAAGCGTACGACCAGCAGTGCCAGCGCGAAGGCGTAGTCGATTTCCCGGAACTGCTGCTGCGCTGTTTCGAACTGCTCGCGCATAATCCGCCGCTGCGCGCGCACTACCAGGCGCGCTTCCGGCATATCCTGGTCGACGAGTTCCAGGACACCAACAAGCTGCAATACGCGTGGCTGAAAATGCTGGCGGGTCAGACCAACTCGATCTTCGCCGTCGGCGACGACGACCAGTCGATCTATGCATTCCGCGGCGCGAACGTCGGCAACATGCGCGACTTCGAAACCGAGTTCAAGGTTCGTCATCTGATCAAGCTCGAGCAGAATTACCGCTCGCACGGTCATATTCTCGATGCAGCCAATCAGCTGATCGCGAACAACTCGCGCCGTCTCGGCAAGAATCTGCGCACCGACGCGGGTCACGGCGAACCGGTGCGCGTGTATGAATCCGCGACCGATACGCAGGAAGCGGGCTGGATCGTCGAGGAAATCAAGGCGTTGATCAGCACGGGCACGTCGCGCAGCGAAATTGCGATCCTGTACCGCAGCAACGCGCAGTCGCGCACGATCGAACACACGCTGGTCAACGCGGGCATCGCGTATCGCGTGTACGGCGGCTTGCGCTTTTTCGAGCGCCAGGAAGTCAAGCACGCGCTCGCGTATTTGCGTCTGATCGACAACCCGAACGACGACACCGCGTTCGCGCGTGTCGTCAATTTCCCGACGCGCGGCATCGGCGCGCGTTCGATCGAGCAACTCGCGGACGCCGCGCGTCTGTATAACTGCTCGATGGCTGCGGCGATTCCGTACGTTGCGGGCAAAGCTGGGTCGAGCCTCGCGAATTTCGCGAACCTGGTCGGCAAGATGCGCGCGGAAACGCAGCAGATGAGCCTGCCGGAAACCGTCGAGTACGTGGTCGGCACGAGCGGTCTGTCGGAGTTTTACAAGAACGAACGCGAAGGCCAGGACCGGCTGGAAAACTTGCAGGAACTGGTCAATGCGGCGGCGGCTTTCGTCAGCGAGGAAGGCTACGGGATGGACACGCCGGCGCGGTCGATTCCGCTGCGCCCGGGCGCAACTGCCGCGCCTGAACTGGTCGTCGCGACCGACGACCCGAACACCGTCGTGCTCGACGCGCCTGGCGTCGCCGACCCGGCGCAGAACCCGGACACCATGACGCCGCTCGCCGGTTTCCTGTCGCACGCGTCGCTCGAAGCGGGCGACAACCAGGCGCAAGCCGGCCAGGAAGCCGTCCAGCTGATGACCGTGCACGCGGCCAAGGGTCTGGAATTCACGGCGGTGTTCATCACCGGTCTGGAAGAGGGACTGTTTCCGCACGAGAACAGCGCGATGGAATCGGATGGGCTGGAGGAGGAGCGTCGTCTGATGTACGTGGCGATTACGCGGGCGAAGGAGCGGCTGTATCTGTCGTTCGCGCAAAGCCGGATGCTGCACGGTCAGACGCGTTACAACATCCGTTCGCGTTTCCTGGAGGAATTGCCGCAGGAAACGCTCAAGTGGCTCACGCCGAAGATCGAGGCGGGCGCGCGCTGGGGTGGCCGCTCAGACAACGCGGGTTATGGGCGCGACTGGTTTGCGCGGCCGGGTTACACGGGCCCGGCTTCGTCGACGCCCGCGCAGTTGCCCGCTTTCGCGAATGAGCAGCGCGCAGCGGAAACGGGATTCCGCGTCGGCCAGCAGGTGTTTCACACGAAGTTCGGCGAGGGCACGATTACGGCGCTCGAAGGTGGCGGGACCGACGCGAAAGCGCAGGTCAAATTCAAGCGGCACGGCGAGAAGTGGCTGGCGCTCGCGGTCGCCAAATTGCAGGCGGTCGAGTGAGCGCGCGTGGCGAGGGAGCGGATTGTATGAGTCAGGGTGATGCAGCTTCGGGTTCGTCGGCTTCAGGCGCGGCGGCTGGCGTGGAAACCGCCGGTGGCGTCAGCGTTGGCGCCGGCGCTACAGGCATCGGAAATGCGGTCCCGGCCGAAGGACACAACACCGCCGCGGCAGCTTCGCCCGAACCCGATCCGAGCCGGAACGGCGCGCCCGTCTCGCATCGTCCGCTGGGGATTCTGGCGGCCTTGCCGCAAGAACTCGGCGACCTGATCGACGCCATGCGCGCCGAATCCGGCGTGCGCACCATCACGCACGGCCGCCGCGACTATCACCTCGGCACCGTCCACGGCACGCCGTGCGTCGTGACGCTGGCGCGCGTCGGCAAGGTCGCGGCAGCGGCAACCGTCAGCGCGCTGATCCATGCATTCGATGTCGAAGCGGTCGTGTTCACCGGCGTCGCGGGCGGAGTAGGAGCGGAGGTGCGAGTCGGCGATATCGTGGTCGCCGATACACTGCTTCAGCACGATCTCGACGCGTCGCCGCTATTTCCGCGTTTCGAAGTACCTTTGCTGGGCATGTCGCGATTCGCCACCGACTCAACGCTCGCCGACCGGCTCGCCGCCGCCTGCGAGCGTTTTGTCGCGGAAGAGGGCGCGGCGTCGGCGGCGCGTTTCGGCACGCGCGAGCCGCGCGTGCATCGCGGGTTGATCATCAGCGGCGATCAGTTCGTAGCCAGCGCCGTCGGCGTGCAGGCGTTGCGCGACGCGTTGCCGGACGCGCTCGCGGTTGAGATGGAAGGCGCGGCGATCGCCCAGGTCTGTCATGAATATGGCGTGCCGTGCGCGGTGGTGCGCACGATCTCCGATACCGCCGACGATCACGCGACCCAATCGTTCGTCTCGTTTTTGACGGAAATTGCCGGGACGTATTCGAACGCGATCCTGACGCGCTTTCTCGGCGCGCGCGGAGCGGTTTGATCTCTAGAAAATTTCGCGGATGAAACGCGTGGCGGCGGATTTATCCGCCGCCACGCGTTTCGTAACTAGCGGGTGTTTTGCAGCCGAACTTTCCGGATTTCAACGACCAATCCCTTTCCCGCGCATCACCGCTTTCCATCAGCCCGCCTGAATCCCGCCCAGCGCTTCCCGAACCTGCTGCAACGCGGCCGGATCTTCGATCGTCGGCAGGTCACCCGGATCGCGCCCTTCGGCGAGCGCCGCGATTGCACGCCGCAACATCTTGCCCGAGCGCGTCTTCGGCAACATCGACACCACCACCACGCGCGCAGGCCGCGCGATCGCGCCGAGCTGGCGCTCGACCGTCGCCGTGAGTTCCGCCTCCAGCCTTGCGCGCTCGCTGCTGTCCGCGGAAATCTGCGCACCGCGCAGCACCACGAACGCCATCGCCACCTGACCCTTCAGCGCGTCCGTCACGCCGACCACGGCTACCTCGGCGACGGCCGCGTGGCTCGACAACGCTTCCTCGATTTCGCGCGTGCCCAGCCGGTGGCCGGCGACGTTGATCACATCATCCGTGCGGCCGAGGATCGTCACGTAGCCGTCTTCGTCCTGCACACCCCAGTCGAAGGTCGAATAAACCTGCTGGTTCGGAATGCTCGACCAGTACGTGCTGACGAAACGGTTGTCGTCGCCCCATACCGTCGACATGCACCCGGGCGGCAACGGATAGTCCAGCGTCAGCACGCCTTTCTCGCCGGGCGCGCACGCGTCGCCGCTGAGTTCGTTGCGCAAGGTCAGATTGAACCCGGCAGACGGCACGCCCGGCGAACCGAGCTTCGACGGCAATCCTTCGACGCCGCGCGGAATCGCCAGCATCGGCCAGCCGGTTTCGGTCTGCCAGTAGTTGTCGATCACGGGCTTGCCGAGCGCATCGGCGATCCATGCCGCGGTCGGTTCGTCGAGTGGCTCGCCGGCCAGAAACAGCGTGCGCAGACTCGACAGATCGGACTTCTTCAGCAGCGCGGGGTCCTGTTTTTTCAGCACGCGTAGCGCGGTCGGCGCGGTGAACATCAGATTGATCTTGTGCTGCTCGACGAGGCGCCACCAGATGCCGCCGTCCGGGCGAATCGGCGTGCCTTCGTACATCACCGTGGTCAGGCCCGCGATCAGCGGCGCGTAGACGATGTAGCTGTGGCCGACCACCCAGCCCACGTCCGACGCCGTGAACATCGTGTCGCCGGGCTTGCCCTCGAAAATATGGTCCATCGACGCCGCCAGCGCCACCGCGTAGCCGCCCACGTCGCGCTGCACGCCCTTCGGTTTGCCGGTCGTGCCCGACGTGTACAGCACGTACGAAGGTTCGTTCGATTCGAGCCATTCGCACGGCACATGCACGTTGAAGAACTGTTCGCGCAGCGGCTCGTAGGCGACGAGATATTGCGCGTTCAGGCGCTCGGGCGCGAGTTGCCGGTCGATCAGCAACACGTGCGGCGTCTTGTGCATCGCGCGCACGAGCGCCTCGTCGATCAGAGGCGTGTAGTCGATCACCTTGCCGCCGCGCGCACCGGCGTCGGCGGTCACGATCAGCACGGGCTTTGCGTCGTCGATGCGGGCCGCGAGATTCGGCGCGGCGAAACCGCCGAACACTACCGAGTGAATCGCGCCCAGGCGCGCGCACGCGAGCATCGCGAACAGCGCCTCGGGGATCATCGGCAGATAGAGCAGCACGACATCGCCGCGCTTCACGCCGAGTGAACGCATCACCGCGGCCATCCGGTTGATTTCCCCGTATAGCTCGGCATACGTGTAGCGCCGTTCGATCCCGGTTTCCGTCGACACGTACACCAGCGCGTTCTGCTGCGCGCGTTCGGCGAGATGACGGTCGACCGCGTTGTGACAGAGATTGGTCCGCCCGCCGACAAACCAGCGCGCGAACGGCGGATTCGAGCGGTCGAGCACGTCATCGAACGGCGTGTGCCAGTGAATCCGCTGCGCCTGTTCGCGCCAGAAATCCTCGGGATTCTCGATCGAACGGCGGTGGAAGTCGCGATAGCTTGTCATCTGCGGCGATCCTTGTGCGGCGGGAGGGAACAGTCGGGTCAGGCAGCCATGTCGCCGTGTTGCGCGGCGCGAAAGCGGCAGCGATGTCCGCTCAAGGATAGAGCACGCGCGACGCGGCGGACAACGCGGGTTCACCATGAGCGCAGTGCGTGCCGACGCGGCTGATTTGCTGGGGTGTGAAGACGCGGCGGGCGGCCAGCCTGTGCATTCCGGTCAGCTTTACTCCGGCGCTTTTGCCTCGCACGCGTACCTCGCTCGGCGATCGGTATTTTCAACCGGCGACTCCGAGCCTCGGTCGTCACACTCGTCGCCATCATCGCTCGCACAAAAAGAAAAAGGCGCCGCAGCGCCTTTTTCCACAATGCAACCAACCGAAGACTCACTCACGCCTTCGCGCGCTTGCCTTCGATATCCGGCAGCAACACGGTCAGCACGCCGATCAGCGGCAGGAACGAACAGACCTTGTAGACAAACGCGATGCTGGTGGCATCCGCCAGTTGCCCGAGCACCGCCGCACCGACGCCGCCCAAACCGAACGCAAAGCCGAAGAACAGACCCGCGACCATGCCGACCTTGCCGGGGATCAGTTCCTGCGCATACACGAGGATCGCCGAGAACGCCGACGCCAGCACCACGCCGATGATCACCGTCAGCACGCCGGTCCAGAACAGGTTCGCGTACGGCAGCAGCAGCGTGAACGGCGCGACGCCGAGGATCGACACCCAGATCACGTACTTGCGGCCAATCTTGTCGCCGATCGGACCGCCGATCACCGTGCCCGCCGCCACCGCCGCGAGGAACACGAACAGGTGGACCTGAGCTGCCTGCACCGGCAGATGGAACTTGTCGATCAGATAGAACGTGAAATAACTGTTGATGCTCGCGAGGTAGAAATATTTCGAGAACACCAGCAGCACCAGCACGCTCATCGCGAACATGACCTTGTTGCGCGGCAGCGTGGCGTGTCCGGCCTGATTGCGTGCCTTCTTCACCGACGGATGACGCTTGTACCAGCGGCCGATCTGCGTCAGCACGACGATCGCGACCAGCGCCGCCACCGAGAACCACGCAATGCTGCGCTGGCCGTGCGGAATCACGATCAGTGCGGCGAGCAGCGGTCCGAGCGACGAACCCGCATTGCCGCCGACCTGGAACAGCGACTGAGCGAGGCCGTGGCGGCCGCCCGACGCCATCCGCGCGACCCGCGACGATTCCGGATGGAACACCGACGAACCGCAGCCGACCAGCGCCGCCGCGATCAGCAGCACGCCGAAACTGGACGCCACCGACATCAGCAGCAGACCCGACAGCGTGAAGCCCATGCCGACGGGCAGCGAATAGGGCTTTGGATGCTTGTCGGTGTAAATGCCGATCAACGGTTGCAGCAGCGATGCCGTGATCTGGTAGGTCAGCGTGATCAGGCCGATCTGTCCGAACGACAACGAAAAGTTGTCTTTCAGCATCGGGTAAATGGCGAGGATCAACGACTGGATCATGTCGTTGAGCAGGTGCGAGAAGCTGATTGCACCGAGCACGGAATAGACCGTGCGCTGGACCTTGGCCGCCGGTTGCGCGGCCCCGGATGCAGGGTTGGAAGCGCCGCTTCCGGCTGATGCGCCAGCGAGGGCGCTTTTTTCGAGACTCGTTTCCATATGCTGGATATAAGAGATGGGTGGTGGCGGATTAGGTGGCGAAAGTTGTTCAGCGCCGACCGGGGTGTCGCGTGGGAATACGCCCGTCTGGTGCGGCAATTCGACGCGACTTCTGGTGCATTTCGTTATTTAGCGAAGTTTAATGTGGCTTGAGCGAATTGTAAGGACAAGTTTTGTCGCGAATCGGACATCGGCGGGAGCGGGCGAAATGCGTTGGGTCTCGCCGCCAACCTGCGTTGCGCAGCACCGGGTTCGCGGCAAGTCGTCTGATAAATACGGTTCGGGCGATTTTTGGCCGTGTATAAAACGTGTCGCGGGCGCGAAGCTTACAAAGCGGCGCGTCAGGGACCGGGCAGCAAGCGGTCGGCGGACGTGAGCGGCATCGAAGATCGCAGATCTCCCCGACGCAGACCCGGACTGATAGGCGGTAATGCCGGAACCGACCTTTCCGGCAGGTCTGAACAGGCTAAAAGTGGGGACGGGGATGATGAAAGCAGTTTCGCAGGGCAGCCGGCGCGGCGCGGGGTTCGGTGCGGCGTCCGGGCCGCAGTCACAGGCGGTGCACGCGACGCCGCGCGCGGCAAGGTTCAAGGGCATGTCGGTCAAGACCACATTGCGGCTCGCGTTCGCGGTGTTGCTCGTCGGCACGCTGCTCGTCGGCGTGTTTTCGCTTGCGCAGATCAGCCGGCTGAACGCGTCCGCGCAATCCATCTACGATCAGGGGCATATCGCCAGCCGCGCGGCCGAAGAGGCGCGCGGCCACATGTTGCGTGCAAGCCGCGCGCAAAAAATGCTGCTGACCGCGACCACCGCGAAGGAGCGCGACGAACTTGGTGCGGACGTCGATCAGGCGCTCGCCGGTCTGTCCGCGCAACTCGGCACGCTGCAGCAGTACGTCGACACCTCCGACGCCAAAGGGCTCGCGCAACAGAAGGCGTTCGCCGCAGCGGTTACCGTATGGAGCGGGCATCTGCGGGACTTCGTCACACTCGTCAAAACGCAACCGCTCGATCTCACGCAGATGAACTGGCAGGTCGGCACCCAGGACATCTCGTTGCTGGTCGAAACCGGCAAGCTTGAAAAGCTCGTCGACGAACTCGTCGCGCAACGCGGGACGGCGGCGAAGGCGACCATCGACGCGTCCGGATTCATCTACCACTCGTCGTTCGTGATGATCGCGCTGATGACGGTCGGGCTGATCGTGCTCGCGTTCGGTATCAGCGAATGGGTGGTGCGTCGTCTTGCCGGGCAGCTTGGCGGCGAGCCGGCGTACGCGAAGGAAATCGCCAGCCGGATCGCGGCGGGGGATCTGTCGAACCGGATCGTGCTGGCGCGCAAGGATCGATCGAGCATGCTGTACGCGCTGCACGACATGCAGAGCGGCCTGGCGGCCACGGTCGCCGATATTGCGTCCAGCGCGGATGCGATTGCGACCGCGTCGGGTGAGATTTCGACGGGCAATCTGGACCTGTCGCAGCGTACCGAGCAGCAGGCGATGGCGCTCGAACGCACCGCCAGCAGCATGGAGCAGCTGACCTCCACAGTCCGCCAGAACGCCGACAACGCGAAGCAGGCGCGCACGCTGGCCGACAACGCGTCGGAGATCGCGGAGAAGGGCGGTGTGGTCGTGAACCGCGTGGTCGCGACGATGAACGAGATCAACGAGAGCGCGCGCAGTATCGGCGACATCATCGGCGTGATCGAGGGGATCGCGTTTCAGACGAATATTCTGGCGCTAAATGCGGCGGTCGAAGCCGCGCGCGCGGGTGAGGAAGGGCGCGGCTTTTCGGTGGTCGCCGCCGAAGTGCGGAATCTGGCTCAGCGCAGTGCGTCGGCGGCGAAGGAGATCAAAGGTTTGATCGACACGTCCGTCGAGCGCGTCGGCAACGGTTCGACGCTCGCGCAGCATGCAGGCCAGACGATGGATGAAATCGTGAAGGCGGTTAAGCGTGTGACCGACATCATGGGCGAGATTTCCGCGGCGTCTTCCGAGCAGAGCGCGGGGATCGAGGAGATCAACCTCGCGGTGACGCAGATGGATTCCGGGACGCAGCAGAATGCGGCTCTGGTCGAGCAGGCGACGGCGGCGGCGCGTTCGCTGGACGACCAGGCGAAGGGGTTGAAAGTCGTGGTGGGGAAGTTCCGGGTGTAGACGGTGGATGGGGAAGCGCATGCGGTATGCGCGTTCCCCGATGCCGGTTTCGTCAACGCTCACGCTCGATCCGCTGCACACGCATGCGGCCCGGCGGTTCGAAGTACGTCCCGAACCGCACCAGTCCAGCCTTCTTCAGATGACACGTCATCTCATAGCTCACCAGGACGCCGGGATCGAGATTGTCGATGTACTCCACATCGATTGAACGGATACGCGGTTCGTACACCAGCAAGGTCGCTTCCATCTGCTGCCTGAGTAGATGCGCCGACGCGGGCAACGCCTTGTAGATGTTCGTGAGATCCGGCAGCCCATAGTCGGGCAGATGCTTGAGCGCGCCTGCCCGTGCATTGAGGATGCGGCGGATATTCTGCTGGACGCTCAGAATTTCGAGCGTCCTGTCGTCATGGGCGTCCAGAGGCTCTCCGCCGATCTGGCCGAGTAGCTTGTCATACAGCGAAGGGCCGACCGGCATCACGGGCTCCGTCAGACAGCGACTGCAACCGGATCGTCCAGCGACACGCCCGTCGCAGAGGGCGTGTCGCGGTGGTCGATGAAGTCGATCACGAGGCTCTCGTCTTCAGACATCGACAGATGGATTTCCGCGGGCAGCTTACCTCCGGCCACCCGCGCCAGAAGCTCGCGCGATACGGCGGGAAGAATGCGCTGGTTGAGAAACGCGTCGACATTGCGTGCGCCCGACTCGCGCGTGAGGCAAAGCTGGGCAAGCGACGCGGTCAGCGCGTCGTCGCAGGTGAGCGCGACGTCGTAAAGACGATGCAGACGTTCTGCCACCTTCGCGACTTTCATGCGCACGATCGACGCAAGCGCATTGGCATCGAGCGGCCGGTAGACCAGCGTCTGGAAGCGCGCGAGTAGCGCGGGTTGAAAGTGTGCGACGAGCGGAGGATGAATTGCGTCGAGCAGTTCGCCCTGCGAAATAGCGGGGTTCTCCGCCGTGACCTCGTCGATCTGCGCGCTGCCGAGATTGGACGTCATCAGGATCACGCAGTGGCGAAAGTCGATCTCGCGTCCTTCGCCGTCGCGCATCGTGCCGCGATCGAATACCTGGTAAAACATATCGAGCACGTCCCGATGCGCTTTCTCCACTTCGTCGAGCAGCACGACGCTGTAGGGCCGTTGCCGGACCGCTTCGGTGAGAATGCCGCCACGGCCGTATCCGACATAGCCGGGAGGCGAGCCCTTCAACTGCGACACCGTGTGAGCCTCCTGGTACTCCGACATGTTGATGGTCGTCAGCGCGGCTTCGCCGCCGAAAAGCAGGTCGGCAAGCGCGAGCGCCGTTTCGGTCTTGCCGACCCCGGAAGGTCCCGCCAGCAGAAACACGCCAAGCGGTGAGTGCTCGTTTTTCAGACCCGCTTTCGCCGTGCGCAGACTTTCGGCGAGTGCACCGAGCGCGTCGTCCTGAGAGACCACACGGGTGGCGAGATGCTGTTCGAGCGTGAGCAGTCCGGTCAGTTCGTCGTCGAGCAGATTGCCTACCGGCACGCCGGTCCATTCGGCAACTACGCGGGCAATTGCCTGCGCGTCCACGTCGACGAAGACCAATGGCATTTTGCCTTGCGCGTCGAGCACGGCTCGCCTCGCGATGGAGAGCGCCTCGTTGTTCTGAACTGCTGCGTCCCGATTCGAATCGCGCTGCGAGTGCACAGCGTTGACCAGTTCAAGCTCGTGGGTGTAGCGCTGTTGCAGCGTATCCCGCTGCGCGCGCGCTTCGGCGAGTGCGGTCTGCAGTGCGTCATGACGTTCGTGCAGGTTTTGTGCCCCCGCCTTCTGATCGGCGACGAGCGTGTTGATTTCGAGTTCGAGTGCGGCCACCGCAGCGCCCGCCCGCTGAAGTTCGGCCGGCGGTGACTCCAGTCCCATGCGCACGCGCGCGGCCGCCGTGTCGATCAGATCGACCGCCTTGTCCGGTAACTGGCGGGCTGGAATATAGCGGCGCGACAGCCTGACCGCCGCCGTGATGGCCTCGTCGAGGATGTGTACGCCGTGGTGTTTCGCATAGCGGCTCGCCAGGCCGCGCAACATCAGGCACGCGGCGGCGTCATCAGGCTCGTCGACCTTGATCGCCTGGAAGCGTCGCTCGAGCGCCGCGTCGCGCTCGAAATACTCTTTGTACTCGGACCAGGTGGTCGCGGCGATCGTGCGCAATTCGCCACGGGCGAGGGCCGGTTTCAGGAGGTTCGCGGCATCGGCTCCGCCGGTTGCGTTGCCGGCGCCAATCAGTGTGTGCGCCTCGTCGATAAACAGCAGCACCGGCATTTCCGATTGCTGGACTTCATCGATCACATTTTTCAGGCGCTGCTCGAATTCGCCTTTCACGCCGGCCCCGGCCTGCAGCAATCCCAGATCGAGTGTCAGGATGCGTACATCGCGGATCACGGTCGGCACGGTTCCTTCAGCGACTCGCAACGCCAGGCCTTCGACGAGGGCGGTTTTGCCCACGCCCGGTTCGCCGACCAGGATCGGGTTGTTCTTGCGGCGCCGCGCGAGCACGTCGATAACCTGCTGGATTTCGCGATCACGGCCGAAAACCGGATCGATTTCACCGCGTTGCGCTCGTGCCGTCAGGTCGACGGCGAAGCGGGCGAGGGCTTCACCTTCAGGTTGTCCCGCACGCTTGCTGGGTTGCGGTTTCGCCGATGCGTCAGGACGTGAGCCGTCTTCCGTCGCGGTCGGGCGCGCGGATGGATTGTTGTCGGCTGCATTGGCATTTGCGCTGACGTCGGCTTCGACCGAATGACGGTCGATCACGGCCGCGAGCCGCTGGATCTGCACCGCACTGACGGACAGCAGCGGCCATGCGTCGGTGGCACGCAGACAATGCGGCGCGTCGATCAGCGCCTGCAACACGTGACTCGAACGTATGGCGGCCACGTCGGCGACGGATGCGTGAAACCACGCCCCTTCCAGAATTTCTGCGAGCGTTCGTGACAGCGCAGGTTTGCCGCGCAGATCGCGCGGCAGCCGCTCAAGCGACGCGAGTAGCGGATCCCACACCGTATCGATGTCGATCCCGTAGTGGCGAAGGATCGCGGGGATATCGCCATCGTCATGTTCGATCAGTTTCAGCAGCCAGTGTTCGGGCGTAATCTCGCCATGCAGGCGAGCGTTGCACAGGCTGGCTGCATCGGCGAGCGCGTTCGCGCAATGCGCCCCGAGCTTGCGAAGCAGATGCGTTGAGTCCCGCAGGGACCCCCTTCGGTCGTCGCGCAGCGTCATGATCGTCACGAAAATGAGAGCCTGCGACCGATCCGGCGTCGCAGGATATGAATAGAAAGCGCCAGCGCGCGCAGGACGCGCTGGCGAATGGAGGCGGCAACTATTCGATCTTCTGGATCAAATGGGCGCCGGCCTCCCGGAGAGCCTTACGAGCGTTCGTTCCAGCTGTCGGCGTGGATGATGTTGCCGTCCTTGTACGACCACGTGATCTTTTCGTAACGCAGTTCGACGTCTTCGAGGTGGTTGTGCTTTTCGAACGACGGATTCTTGATGTCGAGCATTTTCGGTTTGACCGCGACGACCTTCACGTTGTCGAGCTTGGTGTTGAAGTACTCCTTCTCCTTGCCCGCATCGTCGATCTTGTACCACTTGATCTCGATCGACTTCAGCGTCTGGCCGCTCGTGACCGCTTTGTACAAGTACCAGTTACTGCTCGAATATTTCACCTTCCGCGAGAAGTTTCTGTTCGTCGACCTGTGCGGTCTCGATATCGCGAAGCTGCCCGCCAACGCATCCAGCTTCGAACTTGAGATCGCGCTCGAACACGCTTATCCGTCCGACCAGCGCTTCACGGCGGAGAACGTGCGGCTCTTCTGCACGCCGGTCATCAACCTGTTTCCGCTCGACGCCGAGCCGATCGACGTGAACCATCACGAAGCGGAATACCGTGTGGTGGCAGCGGGTCATCAGGGGGCCAACATCGAAACCTATTCGGTCGACGCAATCGAATCGTTCGATCATGCCAACGCTCAACGTTACGAATACGTGCCGTTCGCGACGTTCCGTCATCGTGGCGGGATGTTGCGGCACGAGGCGCCGGAGCGGTATTTCCACACTCGCGTCAGGCAGGGCGTGACGGGTCTGCACGACACCTGGGTCATTCTCGGCGGCCACGCGTGGGAGTCGATGACCGACCTGCCGGCGGAAAACCTGTCGCTGCGCGTGACCGGCACCAACGGTCTGTTGCCAAGAAAAGGGCTGCGCGAAGCGAGCCTCAACGAACTGGCGGAGAGCACGCCGAATGTGTCGGCTGTGCGCAATCTGGCCGCGCCGACGCTGCCGCTTTATCCGCCGACCGGCGACCGCTTCCAGTGGCGCGTACTGTCGCATCTCGCGCCGAATTTCCTGTCGATGATGGACGCGGAAGTGTTGCGCGGCGCATTGGCGCTCTACGACTGGACCAACGACGAACTGAACCGGCGGCGTCTCGCGGGCATTCTGCATGTATCGGAGGAATTGCTCGAGGAAGTGTCGGGTGGGGCAGTCGAACGAGGCGTGCTGATCGAAGTCACGCTCGACAGTCACGCATTCGCGGGCGTCGGCGATGTGATGCTATTCGGTGAACTGCTGCACCGGTTCTTCGCGCTGTACGCGGAAATCAATCTGTTCACGAAGCTCGCGATCGTTAGCCTGCCGTCGCAGCAACGCACTGAATGGCCGCGCAGCAAGGCGGAGCGCTCCCCGCTATGAAGCACCGCGATATCCCCAACCCTCCCAACCTTGAGCCGCTGGTCGCGTCGCTGCTTCGCCGCGCGCCGACAATGAACTTCATGCAGCTCTGCCAGTTGCTCGAAGTGCGCGTTCCCGAGCGCCCAGGCTTCGGTACGCGCGACACGCCCGAACACGAACCGGTGCGATTCCGTCCGCGAGCGCGGGTCGGTTTTCCGGCGGGTGAAATCGCGTCGGTCGAATTCGACGAGGAGGGCGCCATCTACGGACCCAACGCCCCGCCGACCGTCCGTACGACGTTCATGGGCCTGTATGGCGTGGATGCGACCATGCCGTCGCACATGATCGACGACATCGTGCTGCGCACCGAAGGGCATGAGGCGCTCGAAGCGTTTCTCGATCAGTTCAATCACCGGATCGTCACGCTGCTGTACCGCGCGTGGAAGAAGTACCGCTATCCGGTCGGCTTCCGTGCTGGCGGCACCGATCCGCATTCGCGCAAGCTGCTGTCTCTGGCCGGCTTTGGCTGGGGCGAGAAGCCCGCGCGGGCAGGGTTGCCGGATTCGCGGGTGCTCGCGGTGCTGGGTCTGCTGATCCAGCGAACGCGCACGTCTGAAGGACTGGCCGGTGTCGTCGCTCTTGCCGCGCCGGGTGTCGAGGTTCGCGTCGACGAGTTCTTCCCGACTGTCAAAGGGGCCGGCGAGCCGCAACCGCTCACGTCTGCGGGCAGCACCGATAGCAGACGCCGGCGGGGCCTCGGTTGCGGCTACGTGCTCGGCACGCGGTTGACTTATCGCAGCCGGGCTGCACGCGTGACGTTGCGGCCTGTATCTGCGGAACAGGCGCACGACCTGTTGCCGGGCGCGTGGCTACACCGCGAATTGATGGCGTTTATCCGCCTCTACGCCGGGACGAAGGCCGATGTGTTCCTGCGCATGGAGGTCTCGTCACGAATCGCGCCCGCACCGAAAATCGGCGCGACGCACGAAGGTCCGGCGCCGCGTCTTGCGTGGACCACGGTCCTGCCTTCCGGCGACGAACGCATGATTACCATTCCGCTCGGCTCTTACGAAGCGTTTCCGACGCCGGGTCCGAATCCGTTCCTTGCACCATCTGCCTGATTCTGGAGTAGCTGTATGTTCACCCGCCTGGCCACATTAACCACGACCTTCGTTGCCGCCAGCCTGCTGCTCAGTGCCTGCGGCGCGTGGCAATCCGTATCGGACTCGACGTCGGGTGCGTATCACGCCGTCTTCTACAAACAGGTGAAGGTGTTGAACGTCGACCTCACCGCGCGCGCGTCGATCAATCCCGACGAAGCGAAGCGTTCGACGTCGGTCGCCGTACGTGTGTACCAGTTGAAGGATCGCAAGCTCTTCGACAAGGCGTCCTATGACGATCTGCTGAAGAACGACAAGACCGTGCTTGCACGGGATCTGCAGGACAGCATGGGGACGGTGGTCAACCCCGGCGCGTCCGCGAGCGTGACGCAGCCGATGCACGCCGACACGGAATACGTGGGCATTGTCGCGTTCTATCGTGACCCGGATTCGACCGGAAGCTGGCGCAGAGTAGTGCCGAAGAAAAAGCTTTCGGCAGACGAGCCGTTGAAACTGGAACTGATAGACCGGGAGTTAGTGGCAACGACAGACCCCGTGAAAGCAAGACCGGAGTGATAAACCGGGCTTTGAATGAGGCCTTCAGCCTGGGTGCCGAATCACTGAAGAAAGGAGACGGTCGATAAAAAGAACGACCGCATCAGAACGACCGCAGGGGCGCGCGAAGCGCCGCCGGAAGAATGACTGCCTTGTCACGAACGCGGAGTGTGCGGGGGCACGGATTCCAGATGAACCACTGCCCCCTCCAAGCCAGGGGCTCCGCTTCAAAGCTAGCGGTGTGAGCCCGCTTTCTTTGCTTACTTTCTTTGCGGCGGCAAAGAAAGTGAGTGCCGCCCCGCACAGGGGCAGTGCTAATAGACCACCGTGAAAACAAGGAAAGGCCAACACCCCAAAGACCACAACCAAGCCACACGGCACAACACTTCAGCCTGGCGTAACAACAACCGTACAGGTAATCCCCGCCGCCAGCACAACCCCATCGGGCACCGAATCAATCCTCACCCGCACCGGCACGCGCTGCGCCAACCTGACCCAGTTGAAAGTCGGATTCACATCCGCGAGCAGCTCCCGGCTCTCGGGATTATCGCGATCGTAAATCCCGCGAGAGATGCTTTCGACATGCCCCTGCAAAGTGCCGCCGCTCATCAACCTAACCTCGGCCTTATCGCCGACCCGCACATGCGGAAGCTTGGTTTCCTCGAAGTACCCATAAACCCAGAACGAGTGACTATCGACAATCGCGAGCTTCGCCGCCCCAGCAGTCGCATAGTCGCCGCGAAACACGCTGAGGTTCGTCACATAGCCGTCAACCGGCGACACCACCCGCGTACGCTCGAGATTCAGCTTCGCGGCATCGAGCGCGGCCAGCGCCTGCTGATACGAAGCCTCAGCAGCGGAAGCCGTGTGCGTCGCATTCTCGCGGCTCTCCTTCGACACAACCAGCGAATCCATATCCGCACGCCGCTGCGCATCGTCGCGCTTCATCTGCAATTCGGCCTTGCGGGCGGCCACGGCAGCCTGCGCCTGCTCGACAGCAATCTGATAATGCGACGGATCGATCTGCATCAGCAGATCGCCTTTCTTCACCAGCTGGTTGTCCTTCACGGGCAGATCGACCACGGCGCCCGACACATCCGGCGCCACGTTCACGATCTCGGCGCGCACGCGTCCGTCGCGGGTCCACGGTTCGTCCATGTAATGAACCCACAGCACGCGGCCCAACAGGATCGCGACGATAAAAATAATGGCTGTCGCGACGAAGCCAACAAGATTTCGGATGGTCATGTTTCGACTCTGATCAACGATAAACGGCGAGACCCAGCACGCCGCACACACACACGAGCAAGCTGGCCCGGAACAAGGACGGATGCCACACCACGCGATACAGGCCCGTATAGGCGATCACGCGGTCCAACACCCAGGTAAGCGCGGCGCCCGCGATAAACAGCAGCACGATGGCCGGCACGTAAGCGTCGAAAACGGCGATATCACGCGGCATGGAGAACTCCTTCTGACACACTGGCCGGTCCGCTCATCAAAGGTGCAAGCGGCGACTGCGGATCGAGCAGCGCGGTACGAATGAAATGCAGTTGACTCAAAATCCGCTGCAACTGATGCCGCTCGTCACGCGGCGGCGTGAACGTGGCCAGCATCTGCTGAAGTGCGGCAATCGCGTCGGCGGTCGTAGCGAGCGCGCGGTCGAAGCGGTCCTCGCGCGGATGCTCGAACAGCGCGCTCAACGAATCGCGCATGGTCCGCAGCGACACGCGCCACGGCATCGATTTCGCGTAACGCGCATCGGCGGGTAGCGCGGCAACTTCGCGGCGCAGATCGATCACCGCATTGCCGACTTCGAGCACCGAGAACAGCCAGCGCAACGTGTCGCGTTTGAGCTGGGGCTCGGTCGGCGCGAGCGCGTTGATCTGCGACATCAGATCGCGCGCGCCGCTTTCGAAGCGCGAGCGCACCCGGCGCAAGCCCGCGCGGCTCGCCAGCACCACCTGGCGGCGTAGGTCGACCAGCAGCCGGTTGCGCAACCACGGCGTGGACGGCGGCAACAACACCGCGAACGCGATCGACGACACCAGCATCGACAGCACGAGTGCCATCGCGTCGTTCATGAACGAAGTCGGGTCGTAGTGGATCACGTTGTCCGGGCCGGCCAGGAAGCAGAAGAAGATGCAATAGCCGATGCCGTAACCGGCGAGCGCGGGCCGTGTGGTCATGAACACGCCGAGCAGCAGAAACGGCGTGAGCGCGACGCACAGCATCGGGAAACCGTCGACGTGTGGAAACACGCCGAACACCACGATCATGCCCATTAGCGTCGCGGCGAGCGTGCCGCCGGCCATCTGGAACGCAGTGCGTTTCGGATTCGGCGACGACGACGCCAGCGCGCACACGGCCGCGGCATTCAGCGTCAACGTCGAGCCGCTCGGCCACGCGGTCGCGATCCAGAACGCGCCGAGCACCATCATCACGATGGCGGCCCGCACGCCCGACACGCCCGCGGCGATCGCGTTGGTCTTCGGCTCGTAGCGCTCGATCCAGCGTTCGCGCTCGTGCGTATCGACGGCGAGCGATGCGTAAGTAGCCGCGTACGCATGAAGATCGTCGATGAAGCGATACAGCAGTTCGGCGGCGGTGTCGAAGTCGAGCAGCAGCGCGTCCGGCTGCGTTTCCAGTTCGGCGCGCGTCGCCCGCACGCGGCCCGGCAGCGCGGCTTTGTACGCGTCGAGTTGGGCGGCGGCGTGGGCGGCGTCGGCGGCGCTCAACACCGGTTCGCCGGATTTCGCGAGCAGCGGGGCGATTTCCTTGAAGTACGGTTCGAGCGCATCGACCGCGACTGTCGACGCGTCCGTGTTCGTCGCGCGCAGCCGGTTCATCAACTGATGCAGCGCGTGGAAGCGGGTCGAAGCGGTCATGAACTCGCTGTTCAGACGCGCGAGGCGGCCGCCGCGCATCCGCGAATCGGGGCCTTCGAACACCGCGACACTGCGCGCCGCTTCGAAACCGACGATGTCGGCGACGAAGCGCGCGTTGGTCGCTTCGATCTGCGCGCGGTCGTTACGGCCGGCCAGCGACGCGGACACGTATTCGACGAAGGCCGAAAAACGCGCACGCACGGTGCTGCGCATCTGCAAGCCCGCGAATTGCGGAAACACGAGGCCGCTCACCGCGCCCGCGCAGACGATGCCGAGCACCACTTCGGCGACCCGCGTGAGCGCGCTCAGAAACGCGCCGTCCGGATGCTGCGCGGCGGGGATGCCGATCAGCGCGGCCGTGTAGCCCGCCAGCACGAAACCGTACGAGCGGAAGTTGCGGTTGCGCGCGGCGCCCGCCGTGCAGATGCCGACCCAGATCGCGGTCGAGATGATGAACAGTTCGGGCGTCTGCGCGAACAGGCCGATCAGCGCGAGCATCACGACGAGGCCGACGAGCGTGCCGCAGATCCGGTAGAAGCTCTTCGCGAACACCATGCCGCTTTGCGGCTGCATCACGATGAACACGGTGGTCATCGCGGTGCGCGGCTGTGGCAGGTCGAGTTTCATCGCGATGCCGAGCGCGAGAAAGCACGCGGCGAGCGCCTTGAACAGATAGACCCACGTGAGGCCGTCGGTGCGGGCCCAGTCGGCGGCGGCTGCGTACAGCGCACCGGGCGACTTCGGGCGCGTGACGGAGGAAGGGGAGGCTGACATGGTCGGCGTCCTTACTCGGTCGCAGGCGCGGCGGCGGCGCGCGGCTGGGTTGCTGCGGTGTTGAGGCTTGCGTCGCCTGCTGCTTTGGCGGCGTTGGATGCGGCGTTGGTCTTCGAGCTACGTACGCCCGCACCGTTCACGGCTTTAGAGCCGGTCGCAGCGCTAGCGGGCGTGGAACCGGCCGCGCCGCTGGCTGCCGCCGTTTGCGGCTTTGCCTGCGCGTTGGCGGATGCATCAGCCGAGGCGTCAGAAGCCGCACCGGCCACCGCCGGCTTCGCCTTACCCTTGCCATGCGGCGGCAGCGTCTCGTTGTCCTTCGGACCGTTGGCCGGATCGTCCAGCCCGCCGCCCAGCGCCGTGACCAGCGAAGCATGCGCGCCCAGCCGCTCGGCCTGAATCTTCGCGACGCCTTCCTGCGCGCGCAGCAACTGGTTCTGCGCGACCAGCACGTTCAGATAATCGGTCAGACCGCGCCGATATCCTTCGCGCGACAGTTCGTAATTCCGGCGAGCCGCCGCGACCGAGCGATCGGCGTCGTCGGCCTGAGTCGCGAGCGAGCGGATGCGGATCACCTGATCGGAAATATCCTTCAGCGCGCCGACGATCGACTGGTTATAGCGCTCCACCGCCTCGTCATAGCCGGCCGATGCCGCACCGAGTTGCGAGCGCAGCCGCCCGCCGTCGAGAATCGGCAACGACAGCGCCGGACCCGCGCTCCAGCTATGCGACGGATTCTTCAGGAACTGGAACAGCGGCCCCATCGCCGCATAACCGCCGATCGACGCCAGCAGGTTGATGTCCGGATAGAAATCGGCCTTCGCCACGTCGATGCCGCGCGCCTGCGCGGCGACGGTCCAGCGTGCCGCGACCACGTCCGGCCGGTGGCCGATCAGGTCGGCGGGCAACGCGCTCGGCAAACCGGGCGACGCGGCCAGCGACAGCGCCGGGCGCTGGATCGAATCGCCCGCGCCCGGACCTTTGCCGGCCAGCGCGGCCAGCTGATTGCGGCCGAGCGCGATCTTTTCTTCGATTTCGTCGATCTGACGCTCGTACTCGGGCATCGGCGTTTCGGCCTGACTCACTTCGAGCTGCGTGCCGATCCCGCCTTTCAGACGACGGTTCGCGAGATCGACGATCTGTTGCTGCTGCGCGAGCGTGGCCTTGGCGATGTCGAGCAGCGCGTAGTTCATCGACATCCCGATGTACGTACGCACCACGTTGCCTTCGAGTTCGAGCTGGGCGGCGCGCGCATCGGCGGCGCTGGCGTGCGCGGCGTCGAGCGCGCGTTCGGCGGCGTTCTTGTCCTTGCCCCAGAGATCGAGGTTATAGGACAGGCCCAGCGTACCGGTGTTGTTCCACGACTGCTCGCCCGCAAGCTCACCCGGGCCGTAGTACAGATTGTCGGCCCACTTCTGACGCTGGATCGACAGACTGCCGTTGACTTGCGGCGACAGCGCCGAGCGCGCTACACCCGCCATCGACATGGCTTCGCGCACGCGCGCCTGGGCGGCGGCGAGGGTGGGGCTGCCGGCCTGAGCGTCGGCGATCCACTGATCGAGTTGCGGATCGTTATAGGCGCGCCACCAGTCGGTGGCGGGCCACTGGGCGTCCTGGTTGGCCGCGCGGATGGCCTTGCCTGCGTCGAGCGAGGAGGGTTCGACGCTGTGGTCTTGCGGCGCGACGCCTCCGGTACTTGCACAGCCGGCGATTGTTAATAGGATCGTAAGAACCGCTGCTGCGGCGATCCCTTTTTGTACCGGAGACTGCACGATTTCCTCCAAAATTGGCTATAGATGCTAGTGCGTCATTATATTTTTTGATTGATTGGGGAATAACTGGTAAAGATGCAAGGCATTTTTACAGTATGTGAGATAATTGCCTTTGCGAATCGTGTAACAATCGCTACCGATCAATCGCAACTCCGCTGCATTGAGCCGAAGTGGGCGTTAAAGCACTGGTTTTGGGGTGAAAGTGGCGGGTTGTGTGGGGCGGGAGTGGGCTGAGAGCGCTACTTCTGCCGGCAGGTTTGAATGGGGTGGGGGAAGCGTCGTTCAAGCGCTTACTTTTGCCGACAGCTTTGCATGGGGTGTGAGTAAGCGCTAAAGCGCCAACTCACACCGACAGCTTTGCATGGGACCGCAGTAAGCGCTAAAGCGCTAACTGCGGTCGACAGCTTTGCATGGGGTGTGAGTAGGCGCTAAAGCGCCAACTCACACCGACAAAGGAATGGGTATGGATACGCTTCAAAACATGCGCGTATTTGTCCGCGTCGTCGAAGCAGGCAGCTTCACGGGTGCCGCGCAGCACCTGAATACGACGACGGCGTACGCGTCGCGCGCGGTCTCCGATCTGGAAGCGCATTTGCGCACGCGTCTGTTGAACCGCACCACGCGCCGCATCGCGCTGACCGAGGCCGGCGAGCGCTATCTGCAGCGCTGCGAGCAGATCCTCGCGTACGTGGATCAGGCGGAAGCCGAGGCCAGCGACGCGCACGCGCGTCCGTCCGGCAAACTCAAGGTTCACGCAATGACGAGCTTCGGCCAGCACTATGTCGTGCCGGCAGTGGGCCGTTATCAAGAGCGCTATCCGGATGTGCACGTCGAGTTGACGCTCGCGCAGCGCATGCCCGATCTGCTCGACGAAGGTTTCGACGTCTCGCTCACGCTCGCCACCGGCCTGCCGGATTCGGGTCTGGTGTCCCAGCGGCTGGGCAGCGCGTTCAGCATCGCGTGCGCGTCGCCGGCTTATCTGGAGCGGCGCGGCGTGCCGCAAACCCCGGCGGATCTGACGAATCACACGTGCCTGCAAATGGTCACGCCGATTTTTCCGACCGACAAATGGGTGTTCGACGGCCCGAACGGCGAAGAAACCTTCGTGCTCGGAGCGGCCACGTTCCAGGTGAACGTAGCCGAGGCGATGGCCGTGGCGGTGAGCAGCGGCATGGGCGTCGGGCTGATCCCGATCTACTCCGCGATCAGCGGTTTGCGTAGCGGTGAGCTGGTATGGCTGCTGCCCGAATACACGTCGCAGGAGATGAATCTGTACGCGTTGTATCCGTCCCGGCAGTATCTGGACGCGAAAATCCGCACATGGGTCGAGTTTTTGCGCGATGAATTGCCGGCCACGCTCGCCGTGGATCAGGAAGAATTACGCCAGTTTGCGCGTGCCTGAGCCGATGGCGCGACGGACGTCCCGCCAAGGTTGACGCGGCAGCGCGAGGTCGCATGACAGCGTGTTACACAACTGCCGCGTCGCAACATTTCCTTACTTCTCGCGCAGGGTCGATTTGCTAATGTGTCGTTCATGCGCGGCCGCTTCAGCCGGACGCGCCCAGATCGCTGCCGTTCGGCATACCGCAACAAACTGAAGGACGAGGGACACATGGATACGCATCTGATGATCGGCGTGGCTGTCATGTTTGGATTGATCGGAATCGCCGCATCGCGCGACCTGCTGCGCCGCCTGCGCGAACAGCAGCCGCAACTGGTGCCGATCAAGGTCGAGCGCCCGGATGTCCAGGGTCAGCGGCGCGATCGTTGAGTTTGGGTTTGTCTACTCCGTCGCGGCGCCTTCTCCGGTGCCTAGACAGGCAAATGCGTCACGCTATATGAGAAGTTTCTGATCGAAGCCGAGAACTGCGTTCATCGCATTTCTCAATGTTCTCAATGCAGCGCTTCGATCAATCCCGGCTCATCGTTGAGCGTCCGGTCCACCTCGTGACTTACCCGGTGCCAGCGAAAACGGCTGGCGGGCAAACAGGCATCGCGCGCCAGCTGCTCCAGTTCTTCGGGCGATAACGCCGGGTCGAGCCAGCGGCGCGCCGCATCCGGTGAAAATGCCAGCGGACGGCGGCCATGCACGTCGACCAGACCCGCGTCGGCGCTGGCTGTCACGATCACCAGTCCCATCCCCTCCGTTTGCGGTTCCGTGCCGCGCACGCTCGACAACGCCGCCAGATACATCGGCGCATCGTTTTTCAGATGCACGAAGTAGGGCTGTCGTTCCGACGCTTCCTGTTGCGATCGATCCCCATCCACGTCGCTGTCGTTGAACGTGGATTCCACGCGCCATTCGAACCAGCCATCCGCCGGCACCAATACCCGGCCCGTTTTCCACAATTGCTCGAAGTAACGCGCAGTCGGCGCGGCGTCGGCGCGCGCGTTGATGGTTTGCGGCAGATGCTGCTCGCGCGCCCAGTCGGGGCAATATCCCCAGTGGATGGCATGGAGCGTCTGATCCGGATAGATCGCGAGCGGATGCGTGCCAGGCGCGAGGTTATAGCCGGGGCGGCGATCGGCGGCATCGAACAGCATCAGCGGATCGGCGAGGCCGAGGTGGTCGGCGTAAAGACGCGGATCGCGGTACTGGCTGATTCGACCACACATGCGCGACCTCCGTGGATGACCGACGACGCCAGCCTAATCCGCTCGCCCGCGTCGCGCTACCCGGACCGGCACCAGGCCGGCGCTAGATTTCGACGACCTTATCCCACGCGAACAGCGGATTCTCCGGCTGCCCGGTGCGCCGGTCGAGATAGCCGCGCGGATTGCACACCACGCGCGTGCCGTTCACGGTGTAGTCGAACGAAGTATGGGTGTGGCCGTGAATCCACAGCGCGACCGGCTCGTGCACCAGTTCCGGCAAATGACTGACGAAACCGGCTGACACGCGGTCTTCGGCATACCGTTCAGCGAGACTCAGCCGATGCGGCGCGTGATGCGTGACGACGATGGTCTTGCCGCCGAACGGCTTCGCCAGTTCGCCTTCCAGCCAAGCGCGCGCGTGGCGGTGCAGCGCGAGCGAATCGTCGGGGGAGAAATCGCGGGTGGCGTCGCGGGTATCGTGCGGCCAGTTCATCTGGATCAGCCCTTTGAAATCGAGCATGACCCGCCGCGATGCGTCGATCGATCCGGCCAGAGCCTGCGGGTTCGATCCATATAGCGCGAAGTCGGTCCACAAAGTCGTGCCGAGCACGCGCCATTCGCCGTGCGGATCGACCAGCGCCGCGTTATTCAGCACATGAACGTTGTCGACCTGCGCCCCCGCGTCGTAGAGCGCCGTTTCGAGCGCGCCGAATTCGCCGTCGTAATACTCGTGATTGCCCGGCACGTAGACCACCGGCACGGCGCCGTCGAAGGTTTGCGCCGCCCAACGCGGCCCGGCCGCGTGATTGTGGATGTCGCCGGCCAGCACGATCAGATCGGCGTGCGCGTGCGGCACCAGCTCGGGTTCGTCGTTTTCCAGATGCAGATCGGACAGCACTCGAATCTTCACGAAGACGGCTCCTGCAACGGCCTCCGCGCGGGGCAGCGGAGGCTCTTCAGATACCTAGCGTAGCACCTTGCCCGGGTTCATCAGGTTTAGCGGATCGAGCGCGTGTTTGACGGCGCGCATCATTTGCACCTCGACGTCCTGCTTGTAATGCGCGGCCTCGTCGATCTTCAACTGACCCAGCCCGTGCTCGGCGCTGATGCTGCCGCGATGCGCATGCACGTTGTCGTAGACGATCTTGTTGATCGGGCTCTGGTACTGCTTGAGGAACGTCTTCGCGTCGACGCCTTCGGGCGCCTGCACGTTGTAGTGCAGATTGCCGTCGCCCAGATGCCCGAACGTCACCATGCGCGCGCCCGGCGCGGCTTGCGCGACCGCCGCGTCAGTGGCCTCGATAAAGTGACCGATGCGCGAGATCGGCACCGAGATATCGTGCTTGATGTTCAAACCTTCCTCGGCTTGCGCGAGCGGAATATGCTCGCGCAAATTCCAGAACGCCTGCGACTGCGTAAGGTTTTCCGCGACCACCGCGTCTTCCACGAGCCCTTTTTCGAGCGCCGTTTCCATCAGACGCTCAAACAGCGCGCGTGCGTGTTCCTCGCTTTCGCTGTCCGACAATTCGAGCAGCACGACCTGCGCATGCGATCCGGCGAATGGATAACGCATCTGCTCGAAATGCCGGCCGACCAGCCGTAGACAGAAATCCGACATCAGTTCGAAGCCAGTGAGCAGCGGCCCGGCGACACTTTGCGTGAGCGACAGAAAATCGAGCGCCGCGTGGGGCGACGCCAGCGCGGCGAGCGCCGTAACACGCGCGGCAGGTTGCGGATGCAGCTTGAGCACGGCTGCGGTGATGATGCCGAGCGTGCCTTCCGCGCCGATGAACAGGTCGCGCAGATCGTAGCCCGTGTTGTCCTTGCGCAGTCCGCGCAGCCCGTCCCACAACTCGCCTTGCGGCGTGACCACTTCGAGGCCCAGACACAGTTCGCGTGTGTTGCCGTAGCGCAGCACACCGGTGCCTCCCGCGTTGGTCGCGAGATTGCCGCCGATCGTGCAGCTGCCTTCGGCGGCGAGGCTCAACGGGAACAGCCGGCCGGCTTCCTCCGCGTGCCTTTGCACGTCGGCGAGAATCACGCCGGCTTCGACGGTGATCGTGTTGTTATGCGGATCGATGTCACGCACGCGATTCAGGCGCCGCAAGCTGACGACCGCCTGCGCGCCGCTCGCGTCGGGAGTGGCGCCGCCGGCGAGACCCGTGTTGCCGCCTTGCGGCACCAGTGCGACGCGATGCCCGGCCGCGAGTTTGACGAGCGCCGCGACTTCAGCGGGCGTGCCGGGGCAGAGCACCGCACAGGCCGCGCCGGTGTAGCGGCGGCGCCAGTCGGTGAGATACGGGGCGGTGTCGTGCGGATCGGTCAGCACCTGGGCTGCACCGATGGTGTCGCGGCAGGTGTCGAGGAAAGCGGTCTGGGTCATGATGGTCGGTCAGCGGATAGGGGCTGCGGATCTGGCGAATGGTTGGGTGGGGCGCGCGGCTGTCATCGGGCTGCGTCTGACGGTCGAGCGGGCGATGCGCCGGGGGCGTTGCCGTTGTCGTTGTCGGCGGTCGGGCGAGATGCTGCCAGCGTTGTTTCGGCGCTTGTTGCGTGAGATGCAGCGCGCGCCGTGGTATGTGCTCCGGCTTGTTGCGCATCCTCTTCCGCCGGGTGTCCGCTGGCCTGCGAAGCCGATTGCCCGTCGGCCTGTGAGGTCGCCTGTGACGTATTCGGCAAAGCCGTGTCTGAAGCCTTCCGTTTCGTAGCCCGTTTGGCTGCTCGCTTGAACGGCCCGACATATGCCAGCGTGCAGACGAAAAACACCACCGCAAGCGCCGCCTGCAACCAGCCCAGACGCGCACTCAGGCCACGATCGCTCCAGCCGCGCACGACGCCCTCGGCGAAATACAGCAGGATCAGCATCGACGCCCATTGCAGCGTGTAAAGCCGCCGCCGCCAGACGCCCGGCAATGCGAGCACGAGCGGCACGGCCTTGAGCACGAGCGCCGACCCTCCCGGACGCAACGGCGCGAGCCACCATTCCCACGCTACGGACAGAACGATCAGCGCAATCAACGCAGCGCTCGCCCCGAGCGCGGCAACCGGGTTGGCCCGAACCGGCACAGCGGCGGCGCGCAGCGACGCCTTCATCGCGGAATTCGCATCCGGCGTGCTGGTTGATTCGACGTCCGGCCCGGTGCTCACGGCCTTTCGCTCATGGACGCTGCCGTGCGCGCGACGCGTGCGCCGAGTGCGATGGCGAGGTTTTTTTCGTCCGCGGAAATGCCCTGGCCAGCCGTGCCCGCACGCGCGAAATGTGACGCGCCGTATGGTGTGCCGCCGGTTTGCGTGGTGCTCAACGCGCTCTCCGTGTACGGGATGCCGACAATCAGCATGCCGTGATGCAGAAGCGGCAGCATCATCGAGAGCAAGGTGGATTCCTGGCCGCCGTGCAGACTGCCCGTGGACGTGAACACGCAACCAGGCTTGCCGGACAGTGCGCCCGAAAGCCATTGCGGCGTGGTGCCGTCGAGAAAGTATTTGAGCGACGCCGCCATGTTGCCGAAGCGGGTGGGCGAGCCGAGCGCGAGACCCGCGCACTCTTCCAGATCGCGCAACTCGACGTAGGGCGGCCCTTCGGCCGGAATGTCCGGCTGGGTCGCTTCGCAGACGGTGGAAACCGGCGGCACCGTGCGCACGCGCGCCTGCATGCCGGGGACGCTGTCGACGCCGTGCGCGATCGCCAGCGCAAGCTCGCGCGTGGCGCCGTGACGGCTGTAATAGAGCACGAGAATGTCTTTCATAGGCCTCATCGGTGAACGGGTATTATAGGGGCTGGGTCCGCGCGAGAGGCCACTGCAAGCCATTCGTAGCCATTCGGCCAGGTCCGGCCGGGGTCGTGAAATAAGTCCTGAAACACCGGTTCAGAAAGCAAGGAGGTGGGTTTGTTGTCCAGGGTGCGTTTTGATCTTGACACGCTCAAACGGCTCGCGCGGTTTGCTGCGCAGCGTATTAGCGAAGACCGCATTCCGCAGGTGGCCGGCAGTCTCACGTTCACAGCAATGCTCGCGCTCGTGCCACTTGCCACGGTGGCGTTCGCGCTGTTCACCGCCTTCCCGATTTTCAGCTCCTTCCAACAGTCGCTGCAGTTTTTTCTCGCCGACCATCTGATGCCGGAGCAGCTGAACAGTCAGATTTTCAAATATCTGAACCAGTTTGCGTCGAAGGCGAAAGGGCTGACCACGATCGGCATGATCCTGCTGTTTCTCACGGCAGTGATGACCATGATGACCGTCGAGTCCGCGTTCAATGTGATCTGGCGGGTGCGCAAGGCGCGGCCCATCGCGCAGCGCATTCTCGTGTACTGGGCAATCATCACGCTGGGTCCGCTGCTGATCGGCGTGAGTCTGTCGATTTCCTCGTACGTGTTCACGCAATCCATGACGTTCACGGCGGCGCAGCGCATGACGCCGGTCATCGAGTGGGCGCTCACAGGCGCGGCGCTTCCGCTTACCGCGGTGGCTTTCACGATTCTTTATGTGTATCTGCCGAACTGCCGGGTGCAGTGGCGTGATGCGGTAATCGGCGGCGTTACCGCAGCGATCGCTTTCGAGTTGGCGAAGCGCGGTTTCGGCTATTACGTGCGGCGTATTCCGACTTATACGGCGGTGTACGGTGCGTTCGCCGCCGTCCCGTTGTTCCTGTTGTGGATGTATCTGTGCTGGTTCATTACGCTGGCGGGCGCGATGATCGCATCGGCATTGCCGGCTATTCGCATCGGTCAGTTTCATCGGCCCACGTTCGAGGGCAGCAATCTGTTCGATTCGCTCGAATTGCTCGCGCGGCTCTCGGAAGCGCGCGACGCCGGCAAGCGCGGCTACACGATGCCCGAGCTTGCGCGCATGCTTCGCCGCGATATGGACATCACGGTGAATCTGCTGCAGAAACTCGAGGAGATCGAATGGATCGCGCGTCTGGAAGAAGACGGCGCACGTCCGCATTTTCTGTTGCTGGCGAATCCGGCGCAGATCACGGTGGAACAGTTGTTCGACCTGTTCATCGTCGATCGCGCAGAGCTTCAGTATCAGCTCGAACTCGAATCGACACGGGTGGATAGCGGGACGCTTTTAACCGCGCTCGACAACGACAGGTTGAAGGTGACGCTGGCCGCGTTACTGGCGGCGCGCGCGACGGCTCGCGCGGCACGCACTGGCGAAAGTGAACCCGCTGAAACTACGATGCCGCATCAAACGGCGTGATGCGATTTGAGATTTGCCAGGGGCGCTACGCAACGCTCGACTGCAAAACAGTCGGACCAGGCAAAACAGGCGGCCTGTCCACAAGCCGCCGCAAAACTACAACGAAATCCTGCCGACGCAAATGTCCTTGAACATTACCCAGTCGCCCATCAGGCTGTAAAGCGGATGACGGAAGGTGGCCGGCCGGTTTTTCTCGAAGAAGAAATGGCCGACCCACGCAAAGCCGTATCCGCAGATAACGGCCGCCGGTAGCCACAGCCAGTCGCCGGTGGCGAGCGCCATCGCGAGACAGCCGATCACGCCGAGCGACCCGACGAAATGCAGCCGCCGCGACACGAGGTTGCGATGCTCGCTCAGGTAGTACGGATAGAACTCCGCGAAACTTGCGAAGTGATCGGTATGTGCGGTTTGAGCCATGACGGCCTCCGTATGGACGCTTTTCTACGCTGTTACCCGTCGCTCCCAGTTGCTTCAACACATGTCGGATGCGTGACGCATCTGGTTGAAACAGAACGGGTTTGAGCCATTGTGCGGCTATCGGGCCAGGTGCGCAACCTGGCCATCCGGCTAATGGCGCGGCTCATTCAACGTAGATATCCTGAGCACTCGCCGGCCCTTTATTTCGCTTCCCTGAACGGGCGGGAAGCCAGGCTGAAGAGGGCGTCGAGCGTGGCGTCGGGTTGCTCGGTCATCAACGCGTGGCCCGCGTCGAGTGTGAGCGTGTCGACCGCAACGCCGGCCTGGGCAAGCGTGTCGGCGACTGCTTTGGCGGCGCGTGGCGGAGTCATCGCGTCGCGCCTTCCGACGATCAGCCGCGTGGCGCAGCGCACCTGAGCGGCGCGGGCGAGGCCGTCCGCGTAGGTGTTGCAGGCAGTGAAGTCGATATGGAACAGGTGCGGTTCGCCGCTTGCCGACACACGTTCCATCAGGCGCTGGTTCATGCCGTGCAGCCAGAAGCCGGGACCGGGAGAGGAGGGCTTGGCGGCGAGCGTCGAATGCGACCATTGGTTGACCATGCCGATCGCATCCGCTTCACGATTCAGCGCGGCGTCGAGCAATGCATCGGAAACGGCCATCGGCACTGCGGTCGCTAGCAGCGCGAGGTGCGTAACGCGCTGCGGATAGCGGCCGGCGAAGTCGAGCGCGATCAGCGAACCCATGCTGTGTCCGGCGACGAACGCGCGTTTCACGCCGGCGGCATCGAGTAGCGCGGCCAGCCAGTCGGCCATGTCTGCCACGGTGGTTAGCGCCGGGCCGTCGCTGCGGCAATGGCCAGGCAGGTCGACGGCGAGCACGCTGAAGCCGTGGTGCGCGAAATAGCGGCTTTGCAGCGCCCACACGCTGTGATCGTGCTCGGCGCCGTGGATGAATACCGCCGTCGGCAGGCTTGCATCGAACGGTTTGCCGCCGGTGTAGGCGTACGTGGCTTTGTGTTGAACGGTGAGGATCATGCAGACTCCGGGCGGGTCTGGGGCGCGGCGCCAGCGGGTTTTTGTGTCGCCTTCTGCGCCACCTTCAGCGCGCGCTTGAGGTCGTCGATCAGATCGTCCGGGTCTTCGAGGCCGATCGACAGACGGATCGTGCCTTCGGCAATGCCCGCGGCGGAGAGCGCGGCGGCGTCCATCCGGAAGTGCGTCGTCGATGCGGGGTGAATCACGAGCGAGCGCGCGTCGCCGACATTCGCCAGGTGCGAGAACAGCGACAACGCTTCGATGAAGCTGCGTCCGGCCGCACGGTCGCCGCGCAGATTGAAGCTGAACACGGCCCCGGCGCCGCGCGGCAGCAGTCGTTGCGCGAGTGCGTGGTCGGGGTGCGTCGGCAATTCCGGGTACGCAACGCTTTCGACCGCGGTGTGAGCGGCCAGAAATTCGACCACACGACGTGTGTTCGCGACGTGCCGCTCCATCCGCAACGGCAACGTCTCGATGCCTTGCAGCAATTGCCATGCGGCCTGTGGATGCAGGCAGGCACCGAAGTCGCGCAGACCCTCGCGGCGCGCGCGCAGCAGGAACGGCGCGACGGTGCTTTCCTCGGTGAACACCATGCCGTGAAAGCCGTCGTAGGGCTCGGTGAATTCGGGGAAGCGCCCCGACGCGTCGAAGTCGAACGTACCGCCGTCCACCAGCACGCCGCCGATCGTCGTCCCGTGTCCGCCGAGGAATTTGGTCGCCGAGTGATAAACGAAATCGGCACCGTGTTCGAACGGTTTGAGCAGCCACGGCGTCGTGAAAGTCGAGTCGACCAGTAACGGCACGCGGTGCTCGTGCGCGATCTGGGCGACGGCGGCGATGTCGAGCACATCGAGGCCCGGGTTGCCTAGCGTCTCGCCGAACAGCAGTCGCGTATTGGGACGCAGCGCGGCACGCCATGCGTCGTGGTCGCCGGGTTTGACAAAGGTCGTCTCGATGCCAAAGCGTCGCAGTGTGTAGTGCAGCAGGTTATGCGAGCCGCCGTACAACGCGCTGGACGCGACGATGTGCGAGCCAGCGCCCATCAGCGTCACGATGGCCAGATGCAAGGCCGCCTGGCCGCTGGCCGTACCGATTGCACCCGCGCCGTTTTCGAGTGCGGCGACGCGTTCCTCGAATACGGCGACGGTCGGGTTCGAGATCCGCGAATAAACGTGACCGGCGCGCTCCATGTTGAAGAGCGCGGCGGCGTGATCCGAATCGCGAAACGAGAACGATGTGGTCTGGTAAATCGGCGTGGCGCGTGCGCCGGTGGCGGGGTCGGGGGCGGCGCCGGCATGCAGCGCAAGCGTATCGAAACGGTTGGCGGACATCGTGGACGGCGGGGCCACGAGCGGCCTCGCGAAGGGTGAAAGTGGCGGCCATGCTATCACCGGCATCGGCGGCTTCAAGCGCGGTTTTCCCGAGGCACGGGCGCGAAACAATGCGGTTTGCCGCCCGCGGATGCCCGCTGCGCCTTGGTGGGCGGGCCGCTTTCCTTTTACGGGCCTTTCCGCTAGGATCGAAAATCATTCATTGCATTGCCAGCTAGCGGGTATCACGGAGACAGATCATGCGAGTCAGCGACATTCTTAAAGTCAAAGGCAACACCCTTTTCACGGTCACACCGGATACCACGCTGCACGAAGCCGTCAATGCGATGGCCGAGCACGACATCGGCTCGCTGGTGGTGATGGAATACGGCGATCTGGTCGGCATGCTGACGTTCCGCGAAATCATTCAGACGCTCAGCAAGAACGGCGGCAGCGTCGGCACTTCCACGATTCGCAAGGTCATGGACGACCACCCGCTCACCTGCACGCCGGAAACGGACGTCAACGAAGTGCGCCGCATGATGCTCGAGCATCACGTGCGTTATCTGCCGGTGCTCGAAAGCCGCACGCTGATGGGCGTGATCTCGTTCTACGACGTTGCGAAGGCGGTGGTCGAGGAGCAGGGTTTCGAAAACCGCATGCTCAAGGCATATATCCGCGATTGGCCGGAAGAGCAGCAGGAACAGCAACCGGCGCGTTAATGTCCGGTCACTTACCGGCGCGCTCGGGCCATGGCCGTGAGCGCGAAAATGCAGCCAGGGCGTGCGCGAAAGCGCGCGCTTTTTTGTGTCCGCTCGCACGGCGCGCGGTATGAAAGCATCGATGCGCGACGCGCGAGTTTGCCTCGCGAATCGGCCGTCACCCGTTCAGGGTAAATCGCGTTTACGTGGCGTCGGCCACTGCGCTTCTACCGCTTACGTCCGCGTTGTTCTTCTGGTCTAACTTTCCACTTCATGAGCGATCGCCCGTTACCCGCCGCCCGTCGCGCCACCCACGCGCAAGAGGCGCACGAATCGCAGTTCCGGCTGCTCGGTCAGCGCCGTTTCGCGCCGTTTTTCTGGACCCAGTTTCTCGGCGCGATGAACGACAACGTGTTCAAGATCGGCTTCACGTCGCTCGTCACGTATCAGGCGGCACGCTTTTCGGGCGTCGATCCGGCCACTGCCGCGTTCCTGATTTCGGCGATTTTCATCCTGCCGTTCGTGCTGCTGTCGGCCACTTCCGGCCAGATCGCCGACAAGTACGACAAGGCGATGCTCACGCGCTTCGTCAAGACCTTCGAAATTGCGGTGATGCTGATCGGCGGCGCGGGTTTCTGGCTGCATAGCGCACCGCTGCTGTACTTGTGCACGTTTCTGATGGGCGTCCACTCGACCGTATTCGGCCCGGTCAAGTACTCGTATCTGCCGCAGCATCTGTCGAAACCGGAGCTGGTGGGCGGCAACGGGCTGGTCGAGATGGGCACGTTCGTCGCGATTCTGGTCGGCACCATCATCGGCGGTGCGGGGGCGGGGCTGGTCGAGCACGGCGCGGTCGTGCTGGCCTGCGCGTGCGTCGCGATTGCGCTGATCGGCCGTGTCGCATCGAACTTCGTGCCGGTCACGCCCGCGCCGCAGCCCGATCTGCGCATCAACTGGAATCCGTTCAGCGAGACGTGGCGCAATCTGAAGCTCGCGCGCGAAAACCGTACCGTGTTCCTGAGCCTGCTCGGCATTTCGTGGCTGTGGTTTATCGGCGCGACGTTTTTGTCGTCGTTTTTCAGTTTCGCGAAGAACGTGCTGTCGGCGAATCCGGATGTCGTGACCGTCCTGCTCGGCACGTTCTCGTTCGGCATCGGGCTGGGGTCGCTGCTGTGCGAAAAGCTCTCCAAGCGGCGCATCGAAATCGGTCTCGTGCCGCTCGGCTCGATCGGCATGAGCGTATTCGCGATCGACCTGTTTTTCGCGAGCCACGCATTGCCGCCGGGAGGGCATCTGCTGAGCGTCGGCGAATTTATGGCGCGGCCCGCGCATTGGCGTGTGCTGGCCGACCTGTTTCTGCTCGCGATGTTCGGCGGCTTTTACAGCGTGCCGCTTTACGCGTTGATCCAGAGCCGCAGCCAGCCGAGCCACCGGGCGCGCATCATCGCCGCGAACAATATTCTGAATTCGCTGTTCATGATCGTTTCGTCGCTGATGGCGATCGGCCTGACGGCGGCGGGCTTTAGCATTCCGGCGATTTTTCTCGTCACCGCGTTGCTGAACATCGTCGTGGCGACCTATATCTATTCGCTGGTGCCGGAGTTTCTGCTGCGCTTTATCGCGTGGATGCTGGTGCACACGTTTTACCGGATCCGGCTGGTGCATGCAGAGCGGATTCCCGAGGAGGGCGCGGCCGTGCTCGTGTGCAACCACGTGAGTTTCGTCGATGCCATCGTCATCATGGCCGAGAGCCCGCGACCGATCCGTTTCGTGATGGATCACCAGATTTTTAAATCGCCGTTCGCGGGCTGGGTGTTCCGTCACGCGAAGGCGATTCCGATCGCCCCGGCGCATCAGGACGCGGCGCTGCTCGCGCAGGCCTATGAGCGCTGCGCGCAGGCGCTCGCCGAGGGTGAGCTGGTTTGCATTTTCCCGGAAGGCAAGCTCACGCGGACGGGCGAAATGAACCCGTTCCGTCACGGCGTGACTGAGATTATCAAACGGACGCCGGCGCCGGTCATTCCGATGGCGCTGCGCGGCTTGTGGGGCAGCGTGTTCTCGCGGGCGAACGACGCGCGCTGGCCGCGGCCGATCCAGAAGGGAGTGATGAGCAGGTTGAGCCTTGCCGTGGGCGAGCCGATTGATCCCGCGCAGGCGACGCCTGAGAAGTTGCAGGAGATCGTGACTGAGTTGCGCGGCGCGCGGAAGTGACGGGGCGGGTGCGGCTGGTGAGTGCCGTTGCCGGGCGTACCTGTCAGGCAAATCCTACCCCGTGCCCCACCCACTCCTGGCCAATCGGCCAGAACCACCGGGCGGCAAGGCCCAGACGCCACAGGGCTGGCATAATAGCGTTCTCCCCGCATTTCTTTGGACGACGCCCATGTCCGGCAACACACTCGGTACGCTTTTCACTGTCACGACCTTTGGCGAATCGCACGGCCCCGCTATCGGCTGCGTGATCGACGGCTGCCCTCCGGGCATGGCGCTCAACGAAGCCGACATCCAGCTCGAACTCGACCGCCGCAAGCCGGGCACGTCGCGCCATGTCACGCAGCGTCAGGAAGAAGACAAGGTCGAAATCCTGTCGGGTGTGTTCGAAGGACAAACTACCGGCGCACCAATCGCGCTGCTGATCCGCAACACCGACCAGCGCAGCAAGGACTACGGCAACATCGTCGACACCTTCCGTCCCGGCCACGCCGACTACACCTACTGGCAAAAATACGGCATCCGCGACTATCGCGGCGGCGGCCGTTCGTCTGCGCGTCTCACGGCGCCCACGGTCGCGGCGGGCGCGGTCGCGAAGAAGTGGCTGCGCGAGAAGTTCGGCACCGAGATTCGCGGCTACATGGCGGCGCTCGGCGAGATCGACGTGCCGTTCGTCGACTGGGCGCACGTACGAGAAAACCCGTTCTTCGTGCCGAATGCCGACATCGTGCCGCAGCTCGAAACCTACATGGATGCGCTGCGCAAAGACGGCGACTCGATTGGCGCGCGTATCAACGTCGTGGCGTCGGGCGTGCCGGTCGGTCTGGGCGAGCCTTTGTTCGACCGGCTCGACGCAGACATCGCGCATGCCATGATGGGCATCAATGCGGTGAAGGGCGTCGAGATCGGCGCGGGTTTCGCGAGCGTCGCGCAACGCGGCTCGGTGCACGGCGACGAACTGACGCCGGAAGGCTTCGTCGGCAATCACGCTGGCGGTGTGCTCGGCGGCATTTCGACCGGGCAGGACATCACGGTGTCGATCGCGATCAAGCCGACTTCGAGCATCCGCACGCCGCGCCGTTCGATCGACAAGGCGGGCAATCCGGCTGTCGTCGAAACCTTTGGGCGGCATGACCCGTGCGTCGGCATTCGTGCCACGCCGATCGCCGAATCGATGCTTGCACTGGTGCTGATCGACCACGCGCTGCGTCATCGTGCGCAGTGCGGCGACGTCGCCGTCACCACCCCGAAGATCGCGGCCAGCGCGCCTTGATCGCCGTTATCTGACGACTTCTGCTTCTCAACGCCACGCGCCGCGCGCGGAGTCGTCATGTCCAATCTGAATGCCGATGACCAGGTGGCGTGCCGCCTGGCGGCGTTGCACGCGCGTGCGTCGTCGCCGGATGCTACGGCGGCTGAGTTTTTAGCCTTCGGTCTGCTGGCGGTGCAACGCGCGGGGCGTGACAAAAACCGTCAACGCGAGGCACTCGCTGCGCTAGTGCGCGCTTATCAACTCGATCCCGCCTGCGAACCGTCACTGCTCAGCACGATTGCGCAGACGGCGTTTGTCGTGCGCGACTGGGCGCTGCTCGATTCCGCGACCGGGATTCTGCTCGACCATAACGCCGGGGACGTCAACGCGCTGGTCTGGCGCGCGGCCACGGTCCAGCAGCGCAACGACTTCGACTCCGCCGAGGATCTGCTGCGGGAAGCGGCGCGCGTCGCGCCCGGCAATCATGTGGTACTTCACAAGCTGGCTTTGTGCGTCAAGGAACAGGCACGTTTCGCCGAAGCCGAGGCGTTGCTCAACCACGTGCTGTCCATCTCGCCGGATAACGCCCATGCGTTGTTCGATCTGTCCGAACTCGAAATTCGCAGTGCACGTTTTGCTCAAGGCTGGCAGCACTACGAGTCACGCACCGCATTCGCCGACGACCTGAATAACGCGCAGACCGCGCTCGCCGCGATCAGCGCGCACTGGCAGGGCGAATCGCTGGCCGGCAAGACGCTGGTCGTCTACGGGGAGCAGGGCAATGGCGACTGCCTGTGGGCCGTGCGCTTTCTGCCGCTGCTGGCCGAACGGGCGCGGCGCGAAGGAGGGCGCGTGATATTCGGTCACGACGGGCCGTTGCGGCATTTGTTCGAGCGCATTTTGCCCGCGGATTTGCCGATAGAAACCAGTCTCGAAACGCGCCCCGATTTTCATTGCGGGCTGATGAGCCTGCCGCTGCGCCTCGGTATCGTCGACTCGACTGGCTGGGGCGCGCCTTATCTGCAAGCCGATTCCGCGCTGGTGCAAACGTGGCGTGAGCGCGTCGACGCGCACATGGCCGCGACGTGCGGCGGCAATCGCAAAGTGGGTCTGGTGTGGAACGGCAATCCGGAGCATATCCGCGACATGCGGCGCTCGGTGCCCATCGGCCAACTCGAGCCGTTATTGGATGTGCCGGGTGTCAGCTATTTCGCGTTGTCGCCGGGACGGGGTGAAACGGTCGCGCAGTGGCGTGCGAAAGGGCTCGATGTCGTCGACATGACCGGGCATTTCCGGGCCGGTTTCGACGACGTCGCCACGTTGCTGGCGAATCTGGATCTCGTCGTGACGATCGACAGCGGCCCCGCACATCTGGCGGGCGCGCTCGGCGTACCGACCTGTCTGATGATCGATCACGTTTCCGCGTGGTTCTGGGGCGACGATTCGGCGCGAACGGCCTGGTATGACTCGATCGAGGTGTTTCGGCAGCCGCGAATCGGCGACTGGATGCCGGTCGTGGCGAAGGTGCGGAAAAAAATCGAAGCGTTGACGCGCGGTTGAAAGAGCTGATCTTCGCAACGCCGACAAACAGGACGGCGTCGCGAAGTCATGCAAAAACCTGCTTACATATTCGGATAGTTCGGACCGCCGCCACCTTCAGGCGTCACCCATACGATGTTCTGCGTCGGGTCCTTGATATCGCACGTCTTACAATGCACGCAGTTCTGCGCGTTGATCACGAGGCGCTCGGTGTTGTCATCGTTCTTCACGAATTCATACACCGCAGCCGGGCAGTAACGCGCTTCCGGACCCGCATAGGTCTGCCAGTTCACGTTCACCGGCACCGACGGGTCTTTCAGCGTCAGGTGAGCCGGCTGATTCTCTTCGTGATTCGTGTTCGAGATGAACACCGACGAGAGGCGGTCGAACGTCAGCTTGCCATCCGGCTTCGGATACGTAATCGGCTTGCATTGCGAAGCCGGTTTCAGCATCTCGTGGTCCGAGTGCTGATGATGCAGCGTCCACGGCACGCTGCCGCCCAGCAGCTTCTGCTCGATGCCGACCATCAGCGTGCCCAGGTACAGGCCCTTGCTCATCCACTGCTTGAAGTTGCGCGCGCGATGCAACTCGGTATGCAGCCACGACGTTTTGAAGCTCTCCGGGTAGGCCGTGAGTTCGTCGCTGGTGCGGCCTGCCTGCACGGCGTCGAAAGCGGCTTCGGCGGCCAGCATGCCAGTCTTGATCGCCGCGTGCGAACCCTTGATGCGCGACGCGTTCAGGAAGCCCGCATCGTCGCCGACCAGCGCGCCACCCGGGAATACCAGCTTCGGCAGCGACATCAGGCCGCCCGCGGTAATCGCGCGCGCGCCGTACGACACGCGCTTGCCGCCTTCGAGCACGGCACGGATCGCCGGATGCGTCTTGTAGCGCTGGAATTCCTCGAACGGCGACAGATACGGATTCGAATAACCGAGGCCGACCACGAAGCCCACCACCACCTGGTTGTTGTCCATGTGATAGAGGAACGAGCCGCCGTACGTGTCGTTCTCCAGCGGCCAGCCGGCCGTGTGCATCACCAGACCGGGCTTGTGCTTCGACGGATCGATTTCCCACAGTTCCTTGATGCCGATACCGTAGACCTGCGGATCGACGCCGTCGCGTAGCTTGAATTTATCGTTCAACTGACGACCGAGGTGCCCGCGCGCGCCTTCGCAGAAGAGCGTGTACTTCGCGTGCAGCTCCATGCCGAGCTGGAAGTTTTCGGTCGGCTCACCGTCCTTGCCGATACCCAGGTTGCCAGTGGCGACACCTTTGACCGAACCGTCGTCGTTATAAAGAATCTCGGCAGCGGGAAAGCCCGGGAAGATCTCGACGCCCAGCGCCTCAGCCTGCTGACCGAGCCAGCGCGTGACGTTGGCCAGCGAAATAACGTAGTTGCCGTGGTTCTTGAAGTTGTCCGGCAGCGCCCACACCGGCACGCTCTTCGAGCCCGTTTCGGTCAGGAACAGGAACTTGTCTTCGGTCACGTCAACCGTCAGCGGCGCGCCTTTTTCCTTCCAGTCCGGGATCAGTTCGGTGATCGCGCGCGGATCCATCACCGCGCCCGACAGGATATGAGCCCCGATCTCCGAGCCTTTTTCCAGCACGCACACGCCTAGCTCGACGCCTTTTTCAGCCGCCAGCTGCTTCAGGCGGATCGCGGCGGACAGGCCAGCCGGGCCGCCGCCTACGATCACGACGTCGTATTCCATCGACTCGCGTGGACCGTATTGCTCAATGAGACTTGCGGGGGTCATTGATGCTCCTCTTACCGTTAGAATGCTTTTTTCGGGATCGTATTGTGGGCGAACGACTCCCGCACTGCAACCAGATGAGCAAAGATTAGCACGATCGTTCTATTTCTATGATACGGTATTGACCCGCATCGACAAGTCTTACCGTACCTGTCCACCGCATCTGTCTTTACTACCGAACAAGGAACGACAATGGGCCGTTCGATCAATCTGGAAGGCAAGGTCGCGCTGATCACCGGCGCTTCGAGCGGGTTGGGGAAGCGCTTTGCTCAGGTGCTGTCGCAGGCGGGCGCCAAGGTCGTGCTGGCGAGCCGGCGCACTGAGCGTCTGAAGGAATTGCGCGCCGAGATCGAGGCGTCGGGTGGCGCGGCGCATGTGGTTTCGCTCGACGTGACCGACTATCAGAGCATCAAGTCGGCAGTCGCCCATGCGGAAACCGAGGCCGGCACGATCGACATTCTGGTTAACAACTCCGGTGTATCGACTACGCAGAAGCTGTCGGAAGTCACGCCCGCCGACTTCGAGTACGTGTTCGATACGAACACGCGCGGCGCGTTTTTCGTCGCGCAGGAAGTTGCCAAGCGCATGATCATGCGCGGCAACGGTGCGCAGAAGCCGTCGTACCGGATTATCAATATTGCGTCGATGGCGGGTTTGCGTGTGCTGCCGCAAATCGGCCTGTACTCGATGAGCAAGGCGGCCGTCATCCACATGACGAAGGCGATGGCGCTGGAGTGGGGCAAGCACGGCATCAACGTGAACGCGATCTGCCCCGGCTATATCGATACCGAGATCAACCATCACCACTGGTCGACAGAGCAGGGGCAAAAGCTGGTGTCGATGCTGCCGCGTCATCGGGTCGGCAAGCCCGACGATCTGGACGGGCTGTTACTGCTGCTCGCCGCTGACGAATCGCAGTTCATCAACGGCTCGGTGATCGCCGCCGACGACGGTTTCGGGCTCGCCTGAGGCCGTCGCGCGTATTTGTCCAAACCCGAAGAAAGTGTTTTGCATGCACCGGCCTTTTCACGCGGAGGGGGCGGCGTTATGTTTGCAGCACGCTGGTTTCAGCACTTTAAAGTAACGAAAAGAACGGAAGTACGATGAGCGATTTTCACGCAGTTTTCGAAATGTCGATGCCGATCCGCTGGGGCGACATGGACGCCTTCGGCCATGTGAACAACACGGTCTATTTCCGCTATATGGAGCAGGTGCGGATTTCGTGGTTCGAACAATTGGGCATGGCCGGCAGCAACGCGGACGGGCAGGGGCCGGTGATCGTCAACGCGTCGATGGAATTTTTGAAGCAACTGCACTATCCCGGCGACGTGATCGGCCGGATGACGGTGGCCACGCCCGGCCGCAGCAGTTTCGACACGGGCTTCGAACTGGTGCGCGCCGACGATCCGCACACGGTTTATGCGCGCGGTGGGGCGCGTTGCGTATGGATCGATTACGCGGCGGGCAAGTCGGTGCCGGTGCCCGATCTGCTGCGCGAAACCATCGAGCGGGCGGCGCTGGTCAAAGCGGCCTGACTTCCTTCTTCAATTACCTAGCAGCCGCTGCAGCAGTTCGGTTGCATTCCCCGTATCGTATTTACGCATCAGCCGCGCCCGGTAGACGTCGACCGTGCGCGGGCTGATTTCCAGCACCCGGCCAATCTGCTTGCTGGTTTTGCCCGTCACCAGTTGCGCGGCGATTTCACGTTCGCGCGGCGTCAATTCCACGGCGACACGCCGCGTCGCGCTTAAATCCTCGAAAGTCCAGACGCCCGCTGCGTGCGCGTCGGCGCGTTGCTGCGCGCGTCCTGTCACGTGACACCAGAATAATTCGCCATTGGCGCGCTTCATGATGCGGTCGTCCGCGTAACTGCCTTGCGCGGTCATGATGGGCGGAATTCGTGCGCCGATCCGCTCGAATTCGTCCGCCGACGGGTAGAGCACCTGGAACGACTGCCCAAGCAGCGCCTCGCGCGTGGTGCCGAAAATCGACGCCAGCTCGTCGTTGCAGTCTTCGATTTTGCGTTCGCGCGACAGCACGAGTCCGATCGGGGCAAGGTGAAACGCGGTTCGGTAATCCAGGGCAGGCATGGGTTGGCGGCAAGTACTTATGTAGTTTTGCGTATTGTGCCGTATGGCGCGCGCAGCGTACTCTTTCGGGCACATGACAACGCGGCGAGAGCGTCCGCGGCGGGCATCGGGCGCAGCCAGGGCAACCTGAGCGCACAGCCTGCCGGGGATGACTAGAATGACGTGTCGAGCCAGGCTCGAACAACGCCATGAGAGCCGTAACGATCCGGATTCGGGTTTCCATAAAGGAAGGGACATACTGATGAACAAGGTCTATCCAGGCGCCGCCGAGGCGCTGAAAGACATCGTCAAGGACGGCCAGACGTTCGCCGTCGGCGGCTTCGGGCTGTGCGGCATTCCGGAGGCGCTGATCGGTGCGCTGCGCGATTCGAAGGTGCAGGGTATTACCTGCATCAGCAACAACGCGGGCGTCGACGGTTTTGGCCTCGGTTTGCTGCTCGAAACGCGCCAGGTCAAGAAAATGATTTCGTCGTACGTCGGCGAGAACAAGGAGTTCGAGCGCCAGTATCTGGCCGGCGAACTCGAACTCGAATTCACGCCGCAAGGCACACTCGCCGAGAAGCTGCGCGCGGGCGGCTCGGGCATTCCGGCGTTCTTCACCAACACCGGCTACGGCACGCTGATCGCCGAGGGCAAGGAAACCCGCCAGTTCGGCGAGAACCACTACGTGCTCGAACATTCGCTGACCGCCGACGTCGCGCTCGTGAAAGCGTGGAAGGCCGACAAATCGGGCAACCTGATCTATCGCCGCACCGCGCGCAACTTCAACCCGATGTGCGCGATGGCCGGCAAGATCACGGTCGCCGAAGTCGAGGAGATCGTTGAGGTAGGCGAACTCGATCCGGACGCGATTCATACGCCAGGCATCTTCGTGCAGCGCATCGTGCTGAATGCGCATCCGGAAAAACGCATCGAACAACGCGTTATCCGCGCGAAAGGAGACTGATCATGGCATGGACTCGTGACGAAATGGCCGCGCGCGCGGCGAAGGAATTGCAGGACGGTTTTTACGTGAACCTCGGTATCGGCTTGCCCACTCTGGTGGCCAATCACGTGCCGGCCGGCGTCGAAGTGTGGCTGCAGTCGGAGAATGGGCTGCTCGGTATCGGCCCGTCGCCGACCGAAGATGAAGTGGACGCCGACCTGATCAACGCGGGCAAGCAGACGGTCACCACGCTGCCGGGTTCGTCGATTTTTTCGTCGGCGGATTCGTTCGCGATGATTCGCGGCGGCCACATCAACCTGGCGATTCTGGGCGCGATGCAGATCAGCAAGAAGGGCGATCTGGCGAACTGGATGATCCCCGGCAAGATGATCAAGGGTATGGGCGGCGCGATGGATCTGGTCGCGGGCGTCAAGCGCGTGGTCGTGCTGATGGAGCACGTCGCGAAGGGCGACCAGCACAAGATTCTCGAAGAATGCACGTTGCCGCTGACGGGTGTGGCTGTCGTCGATCAGATCATCACCGACCTCGGAGTGATCGAAGTGACGGAAGATGGTTTGAAGCTGACGGAACTGGCTCCGGGCGTGACGGTCGAGGAAGTCAAGGCCAGGACTGGCGCACCGCTCGATGTGAGCGCGGTGAGCTGAGTAGGTGGGCTTAGGCTCGTTTTGACGAGCAACTGGCGGCAAACTGGTTTGTGAAGCGGGCAAGACGCGAGTCTTGCCCGCTTTGCTTTTTGCGGAGGTTTTTCCCTCGATTCCTGGGTCGTCCTAGGCCGTTCGGACGATCCTTGTCGCGCGGCAAAGCGGTTTACAATCGTTTGAAGATTGAGTGCCTGTCTGTCCCGTTTGGTACCGTTCGATCCCGGCCGTGCCGGGGCCAATTTCGCAGCGCTTTTGCAAGGAACCCAGATGACCGCAACGACATCCGCTTCCAACACCGGGCGGCTCGCGCCGCGCCAGCGTTACGTGCAGTGCGCGAGCGGAGGTGGCCTGCATCGCGTCGCCTACACCGAATGGGGCGACCCGGACAATCCGCGCGTGCTGCTGTGTGTGCACGGATTGACCCGCTCCGGGCGCGATTTCGATCGTGTCGCCGAGGAATTTGCCGGCACGTATCGCGTGGTGTGTCCGGACGTGGTGGGGCGGGGCTTGTCATCGTGGCTCGCGAACCCCAACTTCTATAGCGTGCCGCAATACGTTGCCGACATGGTCACGCTGATCGCACGGCTGAACGTCGAAACGGTCGACTGGTTCGGCACGTCGATGGGAGGTTTGATCGGCATGGCGCTCGCGGGCCTGCCCGACACGCCAATCCGCAAGCTGTTGCTGAACGACGTCGGCCCGCATCTGGAGCCTGTGGCCGTGCAGCGTATCGGCGATTACCTCGGCAAGCCCGTGCAGTTCGAAACGCTTCAACAGGGTATCGACTACGCCGCGTTGCTCGCGCAGACATTCGGTCCGCTGTCGCCGGACGAATGGCGGGAGATCAACACGCCGCTGTTGCACGAGAAGGACGGTGCCTGGCGTTTGCGTTACGACCCGCGTATCGCGCAGCCGTTTACCGCGATAACTGAAGAATCCGCGAAGCTCGGCGAGGCCGCGTTATGGCATTCGCTAGCGTCGTTTCAAGGGCCGGTTCTGGTGGTACGGGGTGAGCACTCCGATCTGCTCTCGCGTGAAACGGTGAGCAGAATGGTCGAAGCAGGCAAGGCGGTTTCGAGCGTGGAGATTGCCGGGGTCGGGCACGCACCGGCGTTTCTCGCGGCCGACCAGATCGACATCGCGCGGCAGTTCTTTATCGGTCAGACGCTTGACGCGTCATAATATGCGGTTTCGCGCGGCGCCCACGCGGGGCGTCATGCGAGATGCATCCCCGTTAATTTTCAACCAAATTCAGGACTCTCCATGGCAGTTATCCGTCATTACGTCGACAAGCGCCTCTCGGAAATCGCCGTGCATAACGGTACCGTGTACCTCGCGGGCCAGATCGCCGAAGACACGGATCAGGACATCACGGGTCAGACGCGCGAAGTGCTCGGCCACATCGACCGTCTGCTGGGCGAAGTGAACAGCGACAAGGCGCATCTGCTGTCGGTGCAGATCTACATCGCGGACATGGAACACTTTGCCGGCATGAACGCCGTGTGGGACGAGTGGGTCGCGCAAGGCAACACGCCGCCGCGCGCTACGGTCGAGGCGAAGCTGGCGAACCCGAAGTGCCTCGTCGAGATCGTCGTGGTCGCTGCGCAGCGTTAAGCGCCCGTTGTCGTTATTGAAACCCTTTTGATTCGTCTGGCCCGGTGGGCCGTCGCACCATGAATACCGAAATCGCTACGAGCACGCCTCCTCCCATCCCTTCTTTCGACGAAGTGATGACCTTCGTGCGCAAGCATGCGGGCGAGGTGCGGCTGTCTTCGGGCGAATTGCTGGCGGATCATGCGGCGGGGACGGCTTCGATCATGCGCACGTTGAACGTCGATCCGCCCGCGGTGCTCGCGGCGGCGCTGTTCGCACTGACGCCGCATTTGCAGGACCCGGAGCGAGTGATCGCCGACAACTTCGGCGAAGAGGTCGCGCAACTGGTCAGCGACGTGCGCAAGTTGCTGCGCCTCGGTACAGTCAGCCTGCGCGCCGCGCAGAATGCGATGCCCGAGGCCGGGCGCGACGCACAGGCTGCTCGCCGTGCGCAGGTCGAGGCGCTGCGCAAGATGTTGCTCGCGTTCGCGCAGGACATTCGCGTGGTGCTGATCCGGCTCGCGTCGCGTTTGCAATCGCTGCGTTATTACGCGGCGGCGAAGATCATGCCTTCGCCGGACGTAGCGCGCGAAACGCTGGACATCTATGCGCCGCTTGCCAACCGGCTGGGCATCTGGCAACTGAAGTGGGAGCTCGAAGATCTCGCTTTCCGCTTCGAAGAGCCGGTCACTTACAAGCGCATTGCCAAGCTGCTCGACGAAAAGCGCATCGAGCGCGAGAGCTATGTGGCGCAGGCTATTGAGCGTCTGCAGCAGGAGCTGGCCGCCGCTCATATTCGAGCGGAGGTGAGCGGGCGGCCGAAGCACATCTATAGCATCTGGCGCAAGATGCGCGGCAAGGAACTCGATTTCGCGGAACTGTACGACGTGCGCGCCTTTCGCGTGATCGTGCCGGACATCAAGGATTGCTACACCGTGCTCGGCATCGTGCACAACCTGTGGCAACCGGTGCCCAGAGAGTTCGACGACTACATCTCGCGGCCGAAGCCGAACGGCTATAAGTCGCTGCATACGGTCGTCGTGGGCGATGACGGTCGCGCGTTCGAAGTGCAGATCCGTACGCAGGAAATGCATCAGTTCGCCGAGTATGGCGTGGCAGCGCACTGGCGTTACAAGGAAGCCGGCTCGCGTGGCTACGGTGGGCAGGTCACGGCGAACGAGAAGTACGACGAGAAGATTGCGTGGTTGCGTCAACTGCTTGCGTGGAAAGATGAAGTCTCCGAGGGCGAGCATGGCGAAAAGCGTGCCGCGCAACCGTGGGAGCAGTTGCGCCAGGCCACGCTCGACGACGACCATATCTACGTGCTGACGCCGCAGGCGCGGGTGATTCCGTTGCCGCACGGCGCCACGCCTGTCGATTTCGCATACCACCTGCATAGCGAGTTGGGGCACCGCTGCCGTGGCGCACGCGTGGACGGCGCGATGGTGCCGCTCAACACGCAATTGCAGAACGGCCAGACGGTCGAGATCGTGGCGGTGAAGGAGGGCGGTCCGTCGCGCGACTGGATCAACCCGCAACTCGGCTATCTGCATAGTCCGCGTGCGCGGCAGAAGGTGCGCGCGTGGTTCAACGCGGTCGAGGTGCAGGAGCACATTTCGAGCGGCCGCGCGATGGTCGAAAAGACCTTGCAGCGCGAAGGCAAGACATCGGTCAATCTCGATCAGCTGGCGGCGAAGCTGGGCTTCAAGACGACCGACGACCTGTTTTCCGTGGTCGGCAAGGAAGAGTTCAGTCTGCGGCTCGTCGAGCAGGCGTTGCACGATGCGCCGCCGCCCGAACCCGTGGTCGAGGCGCCCGAGCAGTTCGAGAAGCGCAGCAGCGGAGCGAGCGTGGCGCGCGGCGCGTCCACCGGCGTGCTGGTGGTCGGTGTCGACGCATTACTCACACAACTCGCGCGATGCTGCCGGCCAGCGCCGCCCGACGATATCAGCGGGTTTGTCACGCGCGGCAAAGGCATGTCGATTCACCGTAGCGATTGCCCAACCTTCCAGCGCATGGCCGACCGCGCGCCGGAGCGTGTGCTGCAAACGGCGTGGTCGGCAGACGTGATGAGCGGGCGCGGTCAATCCGTTTATCCCGTCGATCTGAGTATCGAGGCAACGGACCGTCAGGGATTGTTGCGTGATATCTCCGAAGTTTTCGCGCGCGAGAAAATGAACGTAATCGGTGTGAAGACTCAATCGCGCCGTAACACCGCGTTCATGCAATTCACCGTCGAGGTGTCAAGCGCTTCGCAAATTCAGCGCGCGTGTACGGTGCTTGGCGAAATCACGGGCGTGGTGCGCGCGTCGCGAAAAAATTGATGTGTGGCTGACAGGTGGCGCGCACGTGCGAAGCCGCAGCGGTGGTGAAGAAGAAAATTTAAAGTCGATGCATAAAAGTACTTGCCAAGCGGTGTGGCGCTCCATATAATCTCGTTTCTTCAGGCTCGTAGCTCAGCTGGTTAGAGCACCACCTTGACATGGTGGGGGTCGTTGGTTCGAGTCCAATCGAGCCTACCAACGAAAGAGAAATTCCGGTTTTCCGGGGTTTCGCAAACTGCAGTAAGCGCCTTTGGCGCAAAAGGCGAATACGGTTATGACACCGCGAACGTTGACCGAAACCACTTCGGAGCTACGCTAGTCGAGGACCAATTTCGCCAAGGTAGTTTGCAGGAAATGTGAATGCGGCCCCTCGAAAGCGGGGCCGCATTTTTTTTGGGATTTTTGACCTGGTTGTATGTGCCGCCGCCGGTCGGCACCACGGAGAACGCAATGGTTTCGATACGTCTGCCTGACGGTTCTGTTCGACAGTACGAGCATCCAGTGACCGTCGCCGAAGTGGCGGCCTCGATTGGCCCCGGCCTCGCAAAGGCCGCGCTTGGCGGCAAGATCGACGGCGAGCTGGTCGATACGTCCGCTCTGATCGATCATGACGTGGCGCTCGCTATCGTCACTGAAAAAGACGCAGACGGCCTCGATATCATCCGTCACTCCGCGGCGCATTTGCTCGCGTACGCGGTGAAGGATCTGTATCCAGAAGCGCAGGTCACGATCGGCCCGGTGATCGATAACGGTTTCTACTACGACTTCGCATACAACCGTCCCTTCACGCCCGAAGATCTCGAAAAGATCGAAAAGCGCATGCAGGAACTCGCGAAGAAAGACGAGCCGGTTTCGCGCCGCGTGGTGTCGCGTGAAGAGGCGGTGGAATACTTCAAGAGCATCGGCGAGAGGTACAAGGCCGAGATCATCGAATCGATTCCGTCCAGCGACGACATCAAGCTGTACTCGCACGGCGGTTTCACCGATCTGTGCCGTGGACCGCACGTGCCGTCCACCGGCAAGCTGAAAGTCTTCAAGCTGATGAAGGTCGCGGGCGCCTACTGGCGCGGCGATTCAAAAAACGAGCAACTTCAGCGCATTTACGGTACGGCCTGGACGAAGAAGGAAGACCAGGAAGCGTATCTGCACATGCTCGAAGAGGCGGAGAAGCGCGACCACCGCAAGCTCGGCAAACAACTCGATCTGTTCCATATGCAGGACGAGTCGCCGGGCATGGTGTTCTGGCATCCGCGCGGCTGGACGTTGTGGCAGCAGGTGGAGCAGTACATGCGCCGTCGCGTGAACGATGCTGGCTACCTCGAAATCAAGACGCCGATGATCATGGACCGCTCGCTGTGGGAAGCGTCGGGTCACTGGCAGAATTATCGTGAAAACATGTTCACGACAGAGTCGGAAAAGCGCGATTACGCGATTAAACCGATGAACTGTCCGGGCCATGTGCAGGTGTTCAACCACGGTTTGCGCTCGTACCGCGATCTGCCGCTGCGTTACGCGGAGTTCGGTTCGTGCCACCGCAATGAGTCGTCGGGCGCGTTGCATGGCCTGATGCGCGTGCGCGGTTTCGTTCAGGACGACGCGCACATTTTCTGTACCGAAGACCAGTTCATCAGCGAATCGATCGCGTTCAACACGCTGGCGATGAGCGTGTACAAGGACTTCGGCTTCGACAATGTCGAGATCAAGCTGTCGCTGCGCCCCGACGCCCGTGCAGGTACGGATGAAACGTGGGATCGCGCAGAGCAGGGCTTGCGCGAGGCGCTCACCGCTTGCGGCGTGACGTGGGAAGAGCTTCCGGGTGAAGGTGCATTCTACGGTCCGAAGGTCGAATATCACATCAAGGACGCGCTGGGTCGGTCGTGGCAATGTGGCACGTTGCAGCTCGATATGGTGCTGCCGGAGCGTCTGGGCGCGGAATACGTTGCCGAAGACAACAGCCGCCGCCGACCAATCATGCTGCACCGGGCGATCGTCGGTTCGATGGAGCGTTTCCTCGGCATTCTGATCGAGCACCACGCTGGTGCAATGCCGTCCTGGCTCGCGCCAATGCAGGTTGTCGTGATGAATATCGCGGAAAGTCAGACCGAATATGCGCAGTCTTTAGCCCAATCGTTGCAAAAACAAGGGGTTAGAGTTGAGGCCGATTTGCGCAACGAGAAGATTAGCTATAAAATACGTGAGCACACGCTGGAAAAGGTGCCGTACCTGCTTGTGGTCGGCGACAAAGAGCGTGAAGCCCAAACGGTAGCCGTGCGTGCCCGTGGTGGTGTCGATCTGGGCGTGATGCCCCTCGATACCTTCCTTGAGCGTCTGCGCCAGGACGTGCAGTCGTTCAAGTGAGCCACTTGCAGCCCGGCTCGTTTTTTTAATTTTTAGAGGAAACGTAACATCGCTACTGATAAGTCTGCGCACCGCATCAACGGTGAAATTACGGCACCCGAGGTGCGTCTGGTCGGCGTCGAGAACGAACCGCTCGGCATCGTGAAACTCGCTGATGCGTTCCGCATGTCGGAACAGCAAGATGTGGATCTGGTCGAAATCGCTCCGCAAGCGGTTCCGCCGGTTTGCCGCTTGATGGACTACGGCAAGTTCAAGTACTCGGAAGCGAAGAAACAACACGAGGCCAAGCTCAAGCAGAAGATCGTCCAGGTTAAGGAAGTCAAATTCCGGCCAGGTACGGATGACGGTGATTACAACGTCAAACTGCGCAACCTCATTCGCTTCCTCGACGACGGCGACAAGACGAAAATCACGTTGCGTTTCCGTGGCCGCGAAATGGCCCACCAGGAAATCGGTATGCGCGTGCTTGAGCGCTTGCGCACGGACCTCGACGAATTCGGTCAGGTCGAGCAAATGCCGAAGATGGAAGGTCGCCAGATGATCATGGTGATCGCTCCGAAGAAAAAGAAGTAAGTAGCTGGAGCAGCGGCGTGCCAAATGGCGCGTGCTCCAGTGATTGAAGTTTTGAACGATGCTGTGCTGGATGTCTGGCGCAGTATCGGCAGGTTTCGGAAAGGTGGGCGTTTAACGCCTTTCCCGAAAAGCGGCCGTCGGCAAGTTTGGCGGTCTGCATACCAAGTGGAGTGGGTTTCGAAGGGCGGGTAATGGCCATCAGGCCGACCGCACACCCATATCCATCTAATAATGGAGTTGTCATGCCGAAGATGAAGACCAAGAAGAGTGCTGCAAAGCGCTTCGTGGTGCGTCCGGGCGGTACCGTCAAGCGCGGTCAGGCCTTCAAGCGCCACATTCTTACCAAGAAGACCACCAAGAACAAACGCCATTTGCGCGGTTCGACGGCAGTTCATGATGCAGATATGAACTCCGTGCGCGCAATGTTGCCGTTCGCTTAACCCTTAACTGAAACTCATAGGAGCAAGATATGCCTCGAGTAAAACGTGGGGTTACCGCACGGGCCCGTCACAAGAAGATCATCAAGCTGGCCAAGGGTTACCGCGGCCGTCGCAATAACGTCTATCGCATCGCCAAGCAGGCGGTCATGCGCGCAGGCCAATACGCCTACCGCGATCGCCGCAACAAGAAGCGTGTGTTCCGTGCATTGTGGATCACGCGTATCAACGCGGCGGTGCGTCAGCACGACATGACGTACAGCGTGTTCATCAACGGCCTGAAGAAGGCTTCGATCGAACTCGACCGCAAGGTGCTGGCCGACATGGCTGTGTTCGACAAGGCTGCTTTTGCTGCGATCGTTCAGCAGGTGAAAGCCGCCGTTGCAGCCTGATTGCGCTTCTGGCAATTAAAACTGCGTGGTTCGTTGCAGCGAACATCCGGTAGTCTCGGTGACGCTGCAGCAAAAACGGGGCTCCTCACCGAGCCCCGTTTTTGTTGGTAGAACCAGTTTTGCTTCAATTGAACACTGACGTTGAAATGATGGGATCAATGGATCTGGACCAGATTGTCGCCGACGCGCAAAAAGCCTTCGCAGAAGCCTCCGACGTCACCACCCTCGAGAACGAGAAAGCCCGCTTTCTTGGTAAATCGGGTGCGCTGACCGAGCTATTGAAGGGCCTTGGCAAACTCGATCCCGAAACGCGCAAGACCGAAGGCGCACGGATCAACCTCGTCAAGCAACAGGTGGAAGCCGCGTTGACGGCTCGCCGTCAGGCATTGGCCGACGCGTTGCTGAATCAGCGCCTCGCCGCTGAAGCTATCGACGTCACGTTGCCAGGTCGCGGCACCGGTGCAGGCAGCCTGCACCCGGTCATGCGCACGTGGGAGCGCGTCGAACAGATTTTCCGGTCGATTGGATTCGATGTGGCCGACGGCCCCGAAATCGAAACCGACTGGTACAACTTCACCTCTCTGAACAGCCCGGAAAACCACCCGGCGCGTTCCATGCAGGACACCTTCTACGTCGACGGCAAAGATGCCGACGGCCGTCAGCTGCTGCTGCGCACGCACACCAGCCCGATGCAGGTGCGTTATGCACGCACCAATACGCCGCCTATCAAGGTGATCGTGCCGGGTCGTACTTACCGTGTGGACAGCGACGCAACGCATTCGCCAATGTTCAACCAGGTCGAAGGCCTGTGGATCGACGAGAACATCAGCTTTGCGGATCTGAAGGGCGTCTATACCGACTTCCTCAAGAAATTCTTCGAACGCGACGACATTCAGGTGCGCTTCCGTCCGTCGTATTTCCCGTTCACCGAACCGTCGGCCGAAATCGACATGCTGTTCGAAACGGGCAAGAACGCTGGCAAGTGGCTTGAAATTTCAGGCTCGGGCCAGGTTCACCCCACGGTGATCCGTAACATGGGCCTCGACCCGGAGCGCTACATTGGCTTTGCTTTCGGCAGTGGCCTCGAGCGCCTCACGATGTTGCGTTACGGCGTGCAGGACCTGCGTCTGTTCTTCGAAAACGACCTGCGTTTCCTGCGTCAATTCGCGTGAACCTGCGCGGTCGAACGCGACAAGCATAGAGCGCGGCACGGATTCGATGCGTGCCGCCAGCGTCCCCGGCAGTGGCTTGCAGTCTCACGAATACCGAGATGCATGAAGCCGCCGCCGGACGTGGACCTAACCTGATCAGAACGTACACAGAACCATGCAATTCCCGGAATCCTGGCTGAGAACCTTTGTCGATCCGCAACTGACGACCGACGAACTGTCGCACGCGTTGACGATGGCCGGTCTCGAAGTCGAAGACCTGCGACCGGCTGCGCCGCCGACCACGAAGATCGTCGTCGGCCAGGTGCTGGAAGTCGTCAAGCACCCGGACGCGGACAAACTCAACGTGTGCCAGGTCAACGCCGGCACGGGCGCAACGCTGAACATCGTGTGCGGCGCGCCGAACGTGGCGCCGGGCATCAAGGTGCCGGTCGCGCTGGTGGGCGCGCAATTGCCGCCGGCCGAAGAGGGCGGCGCACCGTTCGCGATCAAGCTCTCGAAACTGCGTGGCGTGGAAAGCCAGGGCATGTTGTGCTCGGCACGCGAACTGAAGCTATCGGAAGATCATAGCGGGCTGATGATCCTGCCGGAAGATACGCCGATCGGCCAGGATATCCGCGAGACGCTGAATCTCGACGACACCGTTTTTGAAATCAAGCTCACGCCGAACAAGGCGGATTGTCTGTCGGTGTTCGGTGTCGCGCGCGAAACGTCGGCGATTACTGGCGCATCGCTGCGTCCGCTGGACATCAAGCCGGCTCAAGTGACGCTGAACGAAACGCTGCCCGTCAAAATCTCGGCACCGGATCTGTGCGGCCGCTTCTCGGGTCGCGTGATTCGCGGTGTCAACGCGCGCGCGAAGTCGCCGGCGTGGATGGTGCAACGTCTCGAACGCTCGGGTCAGCGCAGCATTTCGGCGCTGGTCGACATCTCCAATTACGTGATGCTCGAACTGGGCCGTCCGTCGCACGTGTTCGATCTCGACAAGATCCACGGCGGCATGGATGTGCGCTGGGGTCGCAAGGGCGAAACGCTCAAGCTGCTGAACGGCAACACGGTCGAACTCGATGAAACCGTCGGCGTGATCGCCGACGAGCAGCACATCGAAAGCCTCGCGGGCATCATGGGCGGCGACAGCACGGCTGTCACGCTCGACACCACCAACATCTACCTCGAAGCTGCGTTCTGGTGGCCGGATAGCATCCGTGGCCGCTCGCGCAAGTACAACTTCTCGACCGACGCGGGTCATCGCTTCGAACGCGGCGTCGACTATGCAACCACCGTCGAGCACATCGAACGCATCACGCAATTGATCCTCGATATCTGCGGCGGCAATGCGGGTCCGGTCGACGACCAGACCGTCAACGTGCCGCAGCGCGAGCCCGTGAAAATGCGTGTTTCGCGCGCGAACCGCATCATCGGCATCAAGATCGACGCTGACGAAATCGCGCAAATCTTCACGCGCCTCGGCCTCACGTTCGAGCACGAAGGCGACACGTTCTCGGTGATGCCGCCGTCGTATCGTTTCGATATCGAAATCGAAGAAGACCTGATTGAAGAAGTCGCGCGCATATACGGCTTCGAGAAGATCCCGGCGCGTCCGCCGGTCGCCACGAGCGAGATGCTGGCGACCAACGAAACGCAGCGCTCGGTCCACGTGATCCGTCACGCGCTCGCCGCACGCGATTACGCGGAAACGGTCAACTTCAGTTTCGTCGACGCTGAGTGGGAACAGGACTTTGCCGGTAACGACAAGCCGGTCCGTCTGCTGAATCCGATTGCGAGCCAATTGTCGGTGATGCGCACGACGTTGTTCGGCAGCCTGATCAACGTGCTGCGTACGAACCTGAATCGTCGCGCGGCAGATCGCGTGCGTGTGTTCGAAGCCGGACGCGTGTTCCTGCACGATCCGTCGATCAAGGCAGGCGAATTGACGGTCGAAGGTTTCGCGCAGCCGAAGATGATCGGCGCGCTCGCGTACGGTCCCGCGCTCGACGAGCAATGGGGCGCGCAAACGCGCACCGTCGATTACTTCGATATGAAGGGCGACCTCGAATCGCTGCTGTCGCCGGCGGTGGCTCGTTTCGTGAAAGCGGAGCATCCGGCATTGCATCCGGGACGCAGTGCGCGCGTTGAAGTTAATGGCCGCGCAGTGGGTTGGATTGGCGAATTGCATCCGCGCTGGATGCAAAAATATGATTTACCGCATGCGCCGATTCTGTTTGAAATCGAAGCTGAAGCATTAATGCAGCGCGTATTGCCGATTCCGTCGGAAGTTTCTAAATTCCCGCCGGTGCGTCGCGATATTGCGGTTGTCGTGGACCAGAAAATCGAGGTTCAGGCACTGCTCGACGAGCTTCAGAAGGCCCAGTCCGAAGCCGCTTGCAAGAGCGTCCAGAAGGTTGTGCTTTTCGACGAATTCCGTCCAAAATCAAACACTTCCGGTGGCCTGGCTGCTCACGAGAAAAGCCTTGCGTTCCGTGTGACCTTGCAAGATACTGGCGGAACCCTTCAGGATGAAACGGTCGATCTGGCCATTCAAACTCTGGTGGAACGTCTGGCTCGAGTATATGGCGCACGGTTGCGCGGATAACCCGCATTTAACAATTGCACGGCTGTTTCCGCATCCATTGTTTTTTGCTTGGCGCGCCATTTGATAGATATGAATGAAATGAACTCGAGTGATTTCGAAGCCCTTCTTACGGCGCAACGTAGCGCCATGATTCGCGATATTCCGACATCACCCGCCGTCGTTTCCACAGAAACGCCGACGCTGACCAAAGCTGAACTTGCCGAGTTGCTGTTCGACAATGTCGGACTCAACAAGCGGGAAGCGAAAGACATGGTCGAAGCGTTTTTCGAGGTGATCCGCGATGCGCTGGAGAGTGGCGACAGCGTGAAGCTGTCGGGGTTCGGCAACTTTCAGTTGCGTGACAAACCCCAGCGTCCCGGCAGAAATCCGAAGACCGGCGAGGCGATTCCAATCGCCGCGCGCCGTGTTGTGACGTTTCATGCAAGTCAAAAGCTGAAAGCGCTGGTTGAGAACGGCGCTGAGGCAAGCTTCACGCGCTGATCGACCGGCGCGTTCCTGCGCAACCCACCACGACGGCTAACTGACGATGACAGCGACGATCGAAAAAGTCGTCTTGCCTCCGATTCCGGCGAAGCGCTACTTCACGATTGGTGAGGTCAGCGAACTATGCGGCGTCAAACCGCATGTGTTGCGTTACTGGGAGCAGGAGTTCACGCAGTTGAGGCCGGTCAAGCGACGCGGCAATCGCCGGTATTACCAGCATCACGAGGTGCTGCTGATCCGACGGATTCGTGAGTTGCTCTATGAGCAGGGTTTCACGATCAACGGTGCGCGCAACCGGTTGGATTCGCATGGTGGTGGGGCGCATGGCGGCCCGGGTGGATCGCCGGATGCGATGGTTGAGGAAGGCGAGGGCGCAGTCGCTGCGCAAGCCTCCGCTGCTACGACCGCCGCGGTTGATGTCGAGCAGTTGCGTAAGGAATTGCTGCAGGTCATCGATTTGTTGGGCCATTAACGCTTTGTTCGCGTGAGATGGTTCTAATCGAATAAAGTGTCTGTTATAATTTTTCTCTGTTCGGGGCGTAGCGCAGCCTGGTAGCGCACACGCCTGGGGGGCGTGTGGTCGGAGGTTCAAATCCTCTCGCCCCGACCACAAGATTAAAGCCGCAATGCTCAAAAAGCATTGCGGCTTTTTCGTTTTGGCGCCGCGTTTTTAGGCACTGTGCGTTCGCAGCACGGCCCGTCACCAAAACGCCGGAAGAATGTCCACAAACAAGATCTTCACGATCGTCATGGCCGGGAAAATCATCGCGTAGCCGATGTCGGGCTTCTCGGTCGGCGTGAGCTTGTTCGCGAACGCCAGAATCGCCGGATTGCCGCAAGCACCCGTGACAATGCCCGCTACTTCGTCGAAGGGAAGCCGGTACACCAGCAAGCCGAGAATAAGAATCGGCAGCACCAGCGCAATCAGCACGATCGCGCCGAGGCCGAGCATCAGCAGTCCCGTTTGCGAAACCGTCGCCGCGAATTTCGGTCCTGACGACATACCCACTTGCGCCAGAAAAATCGTGAGTCCGAGATTGCGCATCACCAGGTTTGCAGGCAACGGCATGGTCCAGTGGATGCTGCCGGTTCGGCGGTATTTCCCCAGTATCAGCGCGACGATCAACACGCCGCACAAACCCAGCGCAAGCTTGCCGATACCCGGCAAAGGAATCTGGATTGCGCCGACCAGAAAACCCAACGCCATCCCGAGCCCGACCGAAACGTAGCTGAATTCCGCGGTGCCTTTAATCGAATCGCCGAAAAAAGCGCGCACCTCGGGGAAGGTCGCGCGTCCGGTCAGCAGGCCCACCCGGTCGCCGTATTCGAGGACCAACTCGGGATTCGGCATGATGTCCGCATCGCCGCGCCGCACGTGCGCGACGATCGAGCCATCCGGTAATTCAAGCTCGCCAAGCTGTCGACCTACCACCGTCGCGCGTGACGCGAACACGCGCAAATAGTCCAGATCACCACGATCGCGCAGCACGCGTCCGGGCGCGGCTTCGCCGAGGCTCCTGCGAGTCTCCGCGAGCGCCGCGCCATCCGGGCTGACGGCGAGCACGACATCGTTCTCCGCCAGCACGAGTTCGGGCGACGCCGGCGCGTTATGGTGAGCGCTACGCACGGCGACGATCTGCACGTTGGCAGGCAGACCCGTGAGTGCTTCGGCGAGCGTCTTGCCGCAGAACGCCGGGTTGCGCAGCGCGATTTCGAGGATTTCGAGTCCGGCATTCGCCGCAGCGGCGATCTTTTGCGGACGTATCAGGAACGCGATATAGAGCAACAGGATCGGACCCGCCACACCGAATGGATAGGAAACCGAATAACCCACTGCGGCATCGTCGTTACCGAGCGCGGCAATGGCGGCTTGCAATGCAGCGGTGCTCGTGCCTGCACCGGAGAAGAGGCCAAGCGCATGGCCTGGATTGATCTGCATGACTCGCTGGATCGCGAAGCTCGTCGCGCCTGCGCATAGCACGCCGATCAGTGCGAGCAGGTTCGCGCGCCGTCCGGCCGCGCTGGTGAGTCCGAGGAAAAACTGTGTGCCGTACTGAACGCCGACGGTGTAGAGGAACAACGAGAGACCGAGCGTGCCGACCATAGGCGCGGGTGCGGATTTCGGTGCGAACCAGCCGGCCGCGAGTGCGACGAACAACACCGCGCCGACACCGAGCGAGAATCCCTTGATATTGATTTCGCCGACGAAATAGCCGATGGCGATGGTGAGGAACAGCGTCATCAACGGCTGATGTTCGAGAAGCGTCTTCAGGAAATCCATGTTTCCTCCGCTACGGGGGCAGACTCTTACTCGTGCTGCTTTCTACTGTGGTGTCACCAAGGCCGCTTTGCCGCGACGCGACGGCGTCGAAAACGCAAAATGCGGGAGAGCGGCGTCTGCAAGGCCGCTCTCCCGCATGAATCTAACAGAATCCGTTTGAATTGACTTCAGTCGGCACCAAGCGCAATGAACCTTTCAAGGTGATGATCTTCATCGCCGAGTTGATGGTCGATCATCACGAGGCGCTTGGCGTAGTGAGCGAGCGGCAATTCCCATGTCATGCCGATTCCGCCATGCAGTTGAATGCATTCCTCCGCCACCAGCGCGCCGATTCTGCCAACGCTGTATTTCGCCGCAGACAACGCGCGTTCACGCACCTTGCGTTCGGCCCCGAGCGCGGCGGCCGCGTTGATCACCGAGGAACGCGCCTGTTCGATTTCGAGCAGCATGTCGGCCATTCTGTGCTGCAACGCCTGGAAGCTGCCGATCGGCACGCCGAATTGCTTACGCGTGCGCAAGTACTCGAGCGTGTATTCCTTGGCGACGTCCATCGCGCCGATTGCCTCGGAGCACAACGCCAGCACGCCGAAACCAATTGCGTATTCGAGCGTCGCAAAGCCTTCACCCGTTGCACCGAGCAGGGCGTGATCACCGAGTTTGACGTTATCGAATGTCACTTCGGCAGCGCGCCCGCCGTCGATCTTGCGATAGCCGCGCACGTTCACGCCCGCCGTGTCACGAGGAACGAGAAAAAGCGTCAGGCCTTCTTGCGCATCGTCTTCGCCGCCGGTGCGCGCGGACACCAGAAACACGGCTGCGTGTTCTCCATGCTGAACCACCGCCTTCGCGCCGTTCAATTGCCACGTATCGCCGTTGTGTTGCGCTCGCGTGGTGACGCGCGCCAGTTCATAGTGACTGTCGGGTTCGCCATGCGCGAGCGCAACGATTCGCGATCCATCGATCAATTCGCCAGCCAGCGCTTTTTGCGCTTCGTTGCCGCTCTTTGCAATAGCTCGACCGACGATCAACGTATCGAGAAACGGTTCGACTACGAGTCCGCGGCCCAGGCTTTCGAATACCACGCTGATATCGAAGCCGCCGCCGCCGAAGCCGCCATCCGCTTCGTCGAACAATGCGCCGATGATGCCGAGTTCCGCAAAACGGCCCCACAATTCGCTGCTGAAACCTTGCGCCGAACGTGCAATCCGGTCGCGCATGTCGAACCCGTATTGCTCGCTGATAAAACGGTTGAGCGTGTCCGCAAGCATGCGGCGATCTTCGGTGTGCTGGAAATTCATGACATGCGCCCCTTACAGTCCGAGGATCATTTTGGAAATGATGTTCTTCTGGATTTCATTCGAGCCGCCGAAGATCGACAGCTTGCGATTGTTGAAGTAAAGCGATGCGGCGCTCGCGGCTTCGTCGGGACCCACCGGCGTGCCGTCGTAACCGTCGTCCAGTGCTTCCTCGATAAACGGCTGTGCATAGGGCCCCATCGCGCGCCGCGTGAGCGACGAGATTTCCTGACGGATTTCAGTGCCGCGAATCTTCAGCATCGAACTCTCGGCGCCAGGCACGCCACCGCCTGCTACCGCGGCGATCACGCGCAGGTTGGTAGTCTTCATGTTCTCGAGATCGATTTCGACGCGTGCCATGCGCGCGGCGAATGCGGGGTCTTCGGAAAGCGGGCGTCGATTGCGCCGCTGCCTGGCGGCGATCTTGCGCAGCCGGCTGAATGCGGCCACCGAGAAGCCGACGCCCGCAATATTCGTTCGCTCATACGTGAGCAGATATTTCGCGTAGGTCCAGCCCTTGTTCTCTTCGCCGACGAGATTCGCGACCGGCACACGCACATCGGTGAAAAAGACTTCGTTCACTTCGTGCTCGCCGTCGAGCGTGATGATCGGCCGTACGTCGACGCCGGGCGTATTCAGATCAATCAGCAGGAAGCTGATGCCTTCCTGTTTGCGCACATCGGTGGCGGTACGCACGAGGCAGAAAATCATGTTCGCGTAGTGACCGAGCGTAGTCCACGTTTTCTGGCCGTTGACGATGTAGTACTCGCCCTGATCGTCGTTGCCGCGTACGGCAGTCGTCTTGACCGACGCGAGATCGGAGCCCGCGCCGGGTTCCGAGTAACCCTGGCACCACCAGTCGTCCCCATTCAGAATGCGCGGCAGCCAATGCTGTTTTTGTGCTTCGTTGCCGTATTTGATCAGCACCGGCCCGAGCATGTTCACGCCGAACGGTACGACACGCGGCGCACCCGCTAAAGCGCATTCGTTTTCGAAGATAAATTTCTGCACCGGGGTCCAGCCAGGGCCGCCGTACTCGGTCGGCCAATGATTCGCGAGCCAGCCTTGTGCGTTGAGAATCGCGTGCCATTCGGCCATGTCGTCACGGGTCAGGCGGCGTCCGCCAAGTACCTTGCTCGACAGACGCGGGGGCAAGTTGTCGCGCAAGAACGCCTGTACGTCCGCGCGAAACGTTTCTTCTTCCGGGGTGAAGTTCAGATCCATGGCGGTTTTTCCGTGAGGTTCGAGCCGACCGGCGTTTCGTTTCAGCGCCGGTCGATATGTATCAGAATATGAGCTATTTGATTCAAGCCGTTTGATTCAGGCTCGCGAAATCAGCACCGCGTTCGACGAGATCGATCAGCAACGGCGATGCCTTCCAGAACAGCGGGTCTTCTTTAGCGAACTCGCGGATGTCGGCGAGGATCGTCGGCAGGCCGACCGTATCCGCATATTTCATCGGACCGCCGCGATAGCGCGGAAAGCCGTAGCCATACAGGAACGTCACGTCGACATCCAGCGGACGCAGTGCAATGCCTTCGTGCACGACGTTCGCGCCTTCGTTGATCATCGCGGCCATATAGCGGCGCATGATTTCGTCATCGGAAAAAGCGCGGGGCGCGATACCCGCACGCGTGCGTTCGCCGTCGATGATCGCTTCGACTTCCGGATCGTGTGCGCCATTGCGCGAACCTTCGGGATACAGATAAAAGCCACGACCGGTTTTCTGGCCGAACCAGCCGCGCTCGCACAGGCGGTCGGCGATCTGCACATAGCGCGCGGCCGGATTGCGGGTGGCCGCGCGGCGCTTGCGCGTCGCCCAGCCGATGTCGCCGCCCGCGAGGTCGACAACCTGGAACGGCCCCATCGGAAAGCCGAATGCACGCACTGCTGCATCGATCTGATAGGGCGATGCGCCGTCTTCCATCATCGCGTCGGCCGCGCCGCGATACACCGCGAGCACGCGGTTGCCGATAAAGCCGTCGCACACGCCCGCGCGCACCGGTGTCTTGCGCAGCTTCTTCGCGAGTTCGAATGCGGTGGCGACCACGTCCGCGCTGACCTGTTTCGGCACCACGACTTCCAGCAGTTTCATGATGTTGGCAGGTGAGAAGAAGTGCAGTCCGATCACGTCCTGAGGACGCGAGATGCTGACCGCAATGGCGTCGATGTCGAGATAGGACGTGTTGGTTGCGAGCACCGCACCGCGTTTGCAAACGCGATTCAGTTCCGCGAATACGGCCTTTTTCACATCGATATCTTCGAAGACGGCTTCGATCACGAGGTCCGCTCCGGCGAGCGCATCGTAAGAGGTGCTGCCGTTCCAGCGCGTCATGATGCCGGCTTTCTTTTCCGCGGTCATGCGGCCTTTCGCAATCAGGCCGTCGTAGACTTTTTCGATGTGCGCACGACCGCGCGCGAGCGATGCGTCGTCGCGTTCGATCATCGTCACCGGCAGGCCCGCGTCGAGCACCGCGACGGCGATGCCCGCGCCCATGGTGCCGCCGCCGACGACGCCGATCGTGTTGAGCGCACGCGGTGTCGAGTTGCGCGTTTCGGGCGCCTTGAGCACTTCACGCTCGGCGAAGAACGCGTGAATCAGACCGGCGCGTTGCGGGCTTTCGAGGCATTGCAGAAACAGCGTACGTTCGACGCGCAGTCCTTCGTCAAAAGGCTGTTCGATAGCGGCTTGAACGGCGTCGACGATCTTCAGCGGCGAGAACAGGCCTCGGGACTTTTTTGCCGTTTCTGTCCGTGCGGCAGCGACCGCCGCGAGGCTGGCGGTCCGGTCGTCGAGCGCGGTGGCGTTGCGTGTGCGGCGCACTGGCGCCTGGTTTGCCAGCAGTTCCTGGGCGAACGCGAGCCCTTCGGCAAGCACGTCGCCGCTCTGTCCCATACGGTCGATCAGACCCAGCGCCAAGGCTTCTTTAGCGCTCGCATGGCGGCCGCTGAGGATCAGGTCGAGGGCTGCCTGTGCGCCGATCAGGCGCGGCGTGCGCTGGGTGCCTCCCGCGCCCGGCAGCAGGCCGAGTTGCACTTCGGGCAGGCCGAGCTTCGCGCCGTCGACGGCAATCCGGTAATGCGCGGCGAGCGCCACTTCCAGACCGCCGCCGAGCGCCGCGCCATGAATCGCGGCGACCACCGGCTTCGTGCACGTTTCGATGCGATTGCACACGTCCGGCAGCGACGGCGGGACCGGCGGCTTGCCGAACTCGCGAATATCCGCGCCCGCGATGAAATTGCGCCCCGCGCCGACGATCAGCACCGCCGCGACGGCCTTGTCGATATCGGCGGCTTCGATGGCCGCGAGCAGCCCGCGTCGCACGTCGGCGGATAGCGCGTTCACCGGCGCATGGTCGATGGTCACCAGCAGCACCTTGCCACGTAGCTCGCGTGTGACAACGTCGGTCGAAGGGGTGAGGCTCATGGGTGTCGTCTCCTGACTGTTATGGGCGGCGGCGCAGGGCAACGCGCGTCTCGCGAATTGGCCTGATTGTGCGGTGGTCAAGGTTTATTGACAATCACATGGACGATTGACAGACTGTCAAAATTATTTTGACAACGGCACTGCCATGGACGTCAATTCGCTGACCCTGCTGGTCGATATCCTCGACGCGGGCAATCTGAGCGAGGCTGCGCGCCGGCTGAAAATGAGCCGCGCGAACGTGAGCTATCACCTGAACCAGCTTGAGCGCTCGATTGGCCTGCAACTGGTCAGGCGCACCACGCGGCGCGTCGAGCCGACCGAGATCGGCCTGCAGTTATACGAGCACGGTCGCACGATCCAGAACGCGTTGCTCGCCGCGCGCGAATCGGTCACGACCCTCGGGCAAACCCTGCAGGGCCGCGTGCGGCTCAGCGTGCCGAGCGGCTACGGTCAACTGGTGATGTCCGACTGGCTGATCGCGTTCAAGCGGCTTTATCCGGGCATCGTGCTGGACGTGCTGTTCGAGAACCGCGTCGAAGACCTGATGCGCGATGAAGTGGATATCGCCGTGCGCGTGATGTCCGAGCCGCCGCAAAACCTCGTGGCGCGCGACATGGGGCCGGTGAGCTATGTGGCGTGTGCATCGCCCGAATTTGCGGAAACGCATGGCATGCCCGCGAAACTCGACGATTTGCGCACCGCGCCGCTGATTACCGCTGCCGTAGTCGGCAAGCAGTTACGCGTAGCCGCTTATCTGCGAGACGAACGGCACGAAGTATTGCTGGAGCCGACCATCATCTCCGAGAACTTTCTGTTTTTGCGTCAGGCGATACAGGCGGGGTTGGGAGTAGGGCTGGTGCCCGATTACGTCGTGCAGGAAGACCTGAAACGCGGTGACGTGGTGACCGCACTCGACGAGTGGCGCTTAAGCATCTTCGGCACGCATATGTACATGCTGTATATGCCGAACCGGCATCACACGCGCGCTGCTGCGACTTTTATCGAATTTATCCTGCAGCAGGCGCATGGAAGCGGTAGAGGGGGACCGGTTTAGAGGCTGTTTATTGAGGGCGAAGCCTGCGTCCAATGGCGGTCTTGACCAGCGGCACACCTACTTGCAGAAGTTTGCGAACGCCTTCATCGCGTCCGACTTTCTGCACCGCGTTATCGATCATCGTTTCCATGACGCTGGCCGGATAGAAATCGCGGAACAGACTGTTGGCGCCCAACGTGGCGAATACGTGATGCAGAAACGAGCCCGCAGGCGGTCCGATTCTTTTGAACAGCCCCATCTTCACTACACGGTTATTCCAGAGGTGCAGCGTATAGGCGCTTTTGCATAAGGCCGAACACTCGTCCATATACTTGGGCAGAAACACCTTGTAGTAGTCGTCGAAATGGACTGGATAGAAAACACTTTCGGGCAGCCCCGCCTTGACGCCATAGACAGAGGTGAGAAGACGCGGACCGGTATCGCCCCAATTGATGTTGGTCCCTTTCATTGCTTCGACGCGCCTGATCAGATCCTTCAAACGCGCGTTAGCCGGATCGAGTCGCAGTAATGCGGTGCAAATGCTGGTTGGCGATTCCTTGCCGATAAGATCGCCGGCTAGCGCGAGATCGAAATCACGCAGTAGAAGCATGTCGGTATCGACCCAGATCTCGTCGGTCTTCGTGAACATCTCAAAGCGGAAATAGTCCGTGAAATGCGCCATTGAAGGCACGCCGTGAATCGGGAAATCGTTCAGTGAATCAGACGAGAGAATGACGCTGGCGTCTTTTGCAACGACGCCTTTCGGCAGATTCTTGACTTCGTGATAACTGTATAAAGCGACCTCGTTACCGTAAGCGGTGAACGATCTCAGGCACGCCAATTCATAAGGGGAAAGATCAGGGCCATGCCAGAACGACGCAAATCGCGCTTTGCTCATAAAGTATCCTGAAGAGACCATTCTGTTGAACGGGACAGCGCCCGGTGACAACAAGCGAGAGTGACGGGCATAGGTATTCAGGCAGCGCATCGTGGCAAGCCGTTCTCCGGATAGTAGTCGGGCAGATTTATCGCATTGCACAATCGGCGTGAAATGCACATCAGTTGTCGCGAATCGTTGAGGTTGTCGGTAAATCAGGCCGGGGAAATGGGTGCGCATGTCATACATGCCGAATTCAATCAGGTTATTTCAAATGCGGTGACGGCATTAGCAAATGATTGCTTAAAAGTGATACATATAGCTGCATCGATTTAAAGACACAAAGGAGACGCGATGAATCTCGACGGCCAAACCTATGAATCGCTGACAGAAAACTTCGCGTGGCGCATTCCCGAGCGCTACAACATGGGTGTCGACGTCTGCGATAAATGGGCCGATGGCTCGGGCCGCCTCGCGTTGATCTACGAAGACCCTGAAGGCAACGCGACGCGCTACACGTTCGACGAATTGAAAACGTTGTCCGATCGTTTTGCGAACGCGTTGCTGACGTGTGGCGCGCAACGCGGCGACCGGATCGGCATCTTCCTGTCGCAGTCGATCGAAACCGCCATCGCGCATCTCGCCGCGTATAAGGCCGGTATGGTGGCCGTGCCTCTGTTCGCGCTATTCGGTGTCGATGCGATCGAACATCGTCTCGGCGACAGCGGCGCAGTGGCGTTGATAACCGATCAGGCCGGCGTGCGGAAGATCGACGAAATCCGCGCTTCGTTGCCGGCTTTACGCGATGTGTTCAGTGTCGATATCGGACACGACGACGTTGTCGCCGCCGCGCCGGTGCATTCGTTCTGGCATGCGCTAAATAGCGCGTCCGCTGGATTCACGCCTGCGGACACCAATGCAGACGATCCCGCTGTCATCATCTATACCTCGGGGACGACCGGCAAACCGAAGGGCGCGTTGCATGGTCACCGTGTGCTGCCCGGCCATCTTCCCGGCGTCGAGATGTCGCAACAGGGCTTTCCCGCGCACGCCACGTTGATCTGGACGCCAGCGGACTGGGCATGGATCGGCGGCCTGTTCGACGTGTTGCTACCGGCATGGCATCACGGCGTGGCAGTACTCGCGCGCCGCTTTGCGAAATTCGATGGTGAGGCCGCTTTTGATCTGATGGCGCGTCACGCGGTCTCGCATACTTTTTTGCCGCCCACTGCTTTGAAGATGATGCGTGGAGTCGAGCATCCCGAACGCTGGAACCTTGCATTGCGCTCAGTGGCAAGCGGTGGCGAATCGCTCGGCGAGGAATTGATCGGTTGGGGACGTCGGGCACTTGGCGTAACGATCAACGAGTTCTATGGACAGACCGAATGCAACGTCGTGGTGTCGTCGTGCGCGGCGCTTTTCGAGCCGGGCGTCGGCGCGATTGGCCGCGCGGCACCGGGGCATCATGTAGCGATTATCGATGCGAATGGAGATGAATTGCCACCGGGTGCAATTGGCGATATTGCCGTCGCCTCACCCGACCCGGTGATGTTTCTCGGCTACTGGCGCAACGAGGCCGCAACGCGCGAAAAATTTCGCGGCCGGTTTCTGGTGACCGGCGATCTCGGCACACGCGACGCGGAAGGCTTTGTCCGTTTTGTCGGACGTGATGACGATGTCATCACGAGTGCCGGTTATCGCATTGGGCCAGCATCGATTGAAGATTCTTTGCTGCGTCATCCGGCCGTTTCGATGGCTGCGGTAATCGGCGCACCAGATCTCGAACGTACCGAAATCGTCATGGCGTTCGTGGTGTTGAAAGCCGGCTTTGTCGGCGACGAAGCGCTCGTTCGCGAGATTCAGCAGCACGTCAAAACGCGGCTCGCTGCTCACGAATATCCGCGCGAAATCCGCTTCGTCGACAGCTTGCCGATGACGGCGACTGGCAAGGTGATTCGCAAAGCGTTGCGCGCGGAAGTCAGTAGCGATTCGAGCACGCTCTCTTCGAAAACATGAATACGACACGCGCGTAACCATTCGCCATCTCATTCACGCATTCGCTTTTGGCAAACAGAAAGACGACCATCAACGTGCTCTACCGCACACATCGACGCACTGCATCGTTATCGGGTTTAGCCTGATGCCGTAATCCCCAGTGACCATGCGTCGATGCCGTGTGCTGCGTTGCAACCTCACGCGACGTCCCGCCCATTAGCGATTGCATCTATCAATACGCGTAAAACGTAAGACGCTCGACGCGCTTGCAACATAGGGCAAGTCCCTGGAATGATTTAGCCGTGCATTACCACTCGCGTGAGTGGCCTCCTAAACTTCATTGAAACAGGAGGGGACACCGATGGCCAAACTCATCCACACGATGATTCGCGTGCAGGATCTGCCGCGCTCGCTGCAGTTCTATCAAAAGGCTTTCAATTTCGATGTATCGCACCGGCTCGACTTTCCGGATTTCTCGCTCGTTTATTTGCGCAATGGCGAAGCCGACTCGGAAATCGAACTCACATGGAATAAAGGTCGCGCAGAACCATATACGCACGGTGACGGCTATGGTCACGTCGCGTTCTGTGTCGACGATGCGAAGAGCGAACGCCAACGTCTGATCGATCTCGGCATGACCCCCAACGATCTGCGCGAATTTCACAATGACAACGGCGAATTGCTGGCGCGCTACTTTTTCATTCAGGACCCCGATGGCTACAAGATCGAAGTGCTGGAACGCTATGGCCACTATCAATAGAAAGTAATCCAGACGGCCGCCGCGCGTAGTTGCATTGCCCCACAAGGAGACAGACATGAAAACAACGGTCATTCCGATCGTCGAGTCCCATCGCGCGCGTCACGCGCATGATCACGATCATCCCCATGAACATGATGCTGCGAAGGCGGCCTCTGCGGCGTTGCGCATTCCTCTGACGAGGAGAGAACTGCTAAAAGGAACCGGCGTGTTAATGGGCACGCTCGCATTCTCTTCTGTGCTGTCCACGCTCGCACCGAGTCGCGCGTGGGCGCTCGAACTACAGGGTCTGGATACGCATCAAGGCGAGGTGATACTCGCGTTCACCCGTCAACTCTATCCGCACGCGACGCTCGACAGCGCGGTCTATGCACTGGTGGTTAAAGATCTCGACGCAAAAGCGAAAGCTGATCCGTCGGTGCGTCAGCAACTCGCGGACGGCGTCAAACAACTCGACGCAAAAGCCGGTTCGAACTGGCTCACACGCACGCCGGCTGCGCAGGCGGAAGACGTCGCAGCGCTCGCGGGATCGCCGTTCTTCAATACAGTGCGCAGCACGGCCATCGTCTCGCTTTACAGCAACACGATGGCGTATGCGCATTTCGGCTACGGCGCATCGGAGGGCGATGGCGGTTACCTGACCAAAGGCTTCGACAGTCTTTCGTGGTTGCCCAATCCGCCGCCGGGTGCGAGCGGTCCGATTCCGACCGACAGCTAGAGCGTTGGCAACCAGTCAGGGCATCGAAAAAAACATCGGAGACAGAGCATGGATCAGGACAGCAACAAGGTGCGTTTTTCGCACAACGACGACAAGGTCGTCGTAATCATCGGATCGGGCGCGGGCGGAGGCACACTGGCGAACGAGCTGGCGCAAAAGGGTATCGACGTGGTCGTGCTGGAGGCGGGCAAGCTGCATACGCAGGCCGATTACGTGACAGAAGAATGGGCGTCGTTCCAGCAACTGGCGTGGCTCGATAAACGCACCACCTCCGGCAACTGGCGGGTCGCGAAAGACTTTCCAAATCTGCCAGCGTGGATCTGCAAGACCGTCGGTGGCACGACAACGCACTGGGCTGGCGCGAGCCTGCGTATCCAGCCGCACGAGTTCAAGGCGAAGACGACTTACGGCGATATAAAAGACACCAGTCTGCTCGACTGGCCGTTGACGCGCGAAGAACTCGATCCGTATTACGACCGTGCGCAGGCGAAGATGGGCGTGACGCGTACCAATGGCTTGCCTGGCTTGCCGGGCAACAACAACTTCAAGGTGATGTCGGCTGGCGCGATGAAAGTCGGCTACAAGGAATGCAACACCGGGCACATGGCGATCAATAGCATCGTGCGTGACGATCGCGCGCATTGCTTTCAGCGCGGCTTCTGCTTTCAGGGATGCCGCACTGGCGCGAAGTGGTCGACGCTCTACACCGAACTGCCGCGCGCGCAGGCCACCGGTCATATGGAATTGCGCACACAGGCGCATGTCGTGCGAATCGAAACCGATGCGCGCGGCAAAGCGAAAGAGGTGCTGTACTACGACAGTAAGGGCAAATTGCAGCGGCAAAAGGCGCGCATTATCGCGGTGGCCGGTAATTCGATTGAAACGCCGCGCCTGTTGCTGAATTCGCATTCGAGCAAATTTCCGCAAGGTCTCGCGAACGGTTCGGGACAAGTGGGCCGCAACTATATGCGTCACACCACCGGCTCCGTGTATGCGGTGTTCAACGACAAGGTGGACATGTTCAAAGGCACCACGATGGCCGGCATTATCGAAGACGAGGCGGTGTTCAATCCGCAACGTGGTTTCGCGGGCGGCTATCACATGGAAACCATTTCGCTCGGACTGCCGTTTTACGCGGCGTTTCTCGACCCAGGCGCATGGGGGCCGACCTTCACTCAGGCAATGGATCAGTACGCGTACACGGCGGGCATGTGGATCGTCGGTGAAGATATGCCGCGCGAGAGCAATCGTGTGACGTTGAATACCGATGTGAAAGATCAATACGGCCAGCCGGTCGCCAACGTGCATTTCGACGACCATCCGAACGACGAAGCAATGCGCGAGCACGCGTACAAACAGGGCACGGCGGTGTACGAAGCAGCGGGCGCGAAGGCGGTGTATCGCGTGCCGCCATATCCGTCGACCCATAACCTGGGCACGGCTCGCATGAGCGCGCGCGCTGAAGACGGCGTTTGCAACAGCTTCGGCCAGACTCACGAAGTGTCGAATCTGTTCATCTCAGATGGCAGTCAGTTCACGACCGGCGCGGCAGAGAACCCGACGATGACGATCGTCACGCTGGCAATCCGCCAGGCCGATCACATTGCGTCGCAGATGAGTAAGCGCAACGTTTAGGCGCTGCGGAAGTGGAGTAGTGGAGGGCGGCGTCCGGGTTCGACGCAATGGTCGGACGCACGATGCCGGCGTATCTTGGCGATGACGGATGGCGTACTGTGGCGCATATCAATGGGCCACAGTACGCCGCGTCAAACAATGGAGTGCACGCCATGTGTGGGATTTACATCAACGCCGATCCGATACTGTATGAATCACGTACCCGCTCGTTGCGGATTCACGGTGTCATCACCACGGTCCGTCTGGAGAATCTGTTCTGGGACGTACTGCATGAAATCGCCGCGCGCGAGAGCATGACGACAAGTCAATTCGCCGTGAAACTGTATGACGAATTGATCGCGCTGCGCGGCGAAATGCCGACTAATTTCGCGTCGTTTCTGCGCGTGTGCTGTTTGCGCTATCTGTCGATGCGTAAGGAAAACGGCACGAACGCAACCGATGCAACACCGGAGCTTGCAGCTGTAGTCAACGAAACGAGACCTCGAATCCTGAAGACAGTTTGATCCGGTGCAACAGCATGAAGCTGTGATTACGGTGCGTCGTCTTCCGCGAAGATCGGGACGAAATCGACGTTCGGTATCACGAACGTCTCCTGTGCATTCGACCCTGGCCGCTGGTAGCTGACTACCGACGTATTCTTGCGCGCCGTTTGCACGCTCACCGTCATGCCCGGCTGAATATCGACGCAGCCGCCTGTTTGCGCTTCAGCGATTTGAGCGGATGTCGCGGTGTCGCCGTGAGTGCGGCTGTTGCCGTCGGGCAGCGTGAGTTGAGCGAGTGCCTGAGTCGAAGTACACATGACGCCTGGCTTTGTGGCGATCAGATCGGCCGCAATAGCGTGATTGCCGAGCAAACCACTTCCTGCAATAAAAATAAAAAGCCGGGTATTGAACCGGGGGTTAAACATTTGTCAGTCTCTATTGTGCGGTTCAGGCGCGGATTATAGAAAACTCTCCGAAAACCGAACAGGCTTCGACTGCAGACATCGCGATCACGCCGGAAAAACGCAGCGAATCCGTAACGAATACGCAACAGGTGGCCCAGCGCCCACATGCTACGATGCTTCGCTAATCGCGTATAAAGATCGGAGACATAGATGCGCCTGGAGAGTGCCGCCCGTTTCGATGAACAGTTTGCGCCTCGAATCGCCGAGGCGATTGCCGCCTGTTTTCCCACCACCGTGCATACCGAAGTTCTGCCGTATGGCGGTCATGGTCATCCCACCCGCGTGCGGATTTACGCGGCACCGATTGAGGATATGGGCCACTATCCGCATCCATTGAATCTGTACTTAACCTGGGATAGCGACGAGATAGAGCGCCTGATGAACGAGCCGGGCGACGCCCGTTTCGCTAACTATCTCGCTGCGTTGCCTCGCAAACTGAAGGCGTGGACCCACGCGCGCGAACTGGATTTTCTGTCGCACACGCAGGGCGAGCCGGTGGCATTACTTGGCGGACTCGATTTCGAATCGTAAGAAACGCGCAATGTCTACGGCCCGTTGCGCGTTTTTACCGGCGGCCTAATCCAGCTTGAATTGCGTGACCGCGCTCGACAGACTCACCGCCTGACTCTGCAACGCAGTCGCCGCAGCCGTCGATTGTTCGACCAGTGCCGCGTTCTGCTGAACCATCTCGTCAAGCTGGCTAACCGCGCGATTGACTTCCTGAATACCGCGATTCTGTTCGCTGGCCGCCTGCGTGATTTCGGAAATGATCGTGGTCACGCTCGCGACGTTCGTGACGATTTCTGTCATGGTCTCGCCGGCCTGGCGAACCTGGCCCGAACCTGACGTGACGCTTGCCACGGTGGCTTCGATCAGCGCCTTGATTTCCTTCGCGGCTTGCGCGCTGCGTTGCGCGAGGCTGCGCACTTCACCGGCCACCACCGCGAAACCGCGACCCTGTTCACCCGCACGCGCCGCTTCAACCGCCGCGTTCAACGCGAGAATATTGGTCTGAAACGCAATGCCATCGATCACGCCGATGATGTCCGAGATTTTCACTGAGGCCTTCTCGATCTCGCCCATCGTCGTAATCACTTCGGAGATCACCACACCGCCGCGCGAAGCGACTTGCGATGCGGATACGGCGGTATCGTCGGCCTGTTTCGCGGCGCCTGCGGATTGCGTGACCGTCGCCGTGATTTCTTCCATCGACGCGGCGGTCTGCTGCAAACTCGCCGCTGCCGATTCGGTGCGTCCGGACAGATCGACGTTACCCGCTGCAATTTCATTGGCGGCCACGCGTACGGATTCGCTGGCGTCGCGAATCTGCCGCATCACGTGACTGAGTTTGTCGACGAAGGTATTGAACGAGCGCGCGATCTGCGCAACTTCGTCGTTGCCGATAGCGGGCAGTCGTTGTGTCAGATCGCCTTCGCCGGAGCCGATCGCGTCCATCGCATCGCGCACTGTCGACAGACGCTGAAACGAAACGGCCGTCACGGCGGCGACGATCACGGCGGCGAGCGCCGCAATCACGATCAATGCGATCAACGAAGTCGTCAGCGCCGAGCGCATGCCCGCAGTCGCTTCGCTTTTATCGAGCGCGACGACGACATACCAGTCGGTGTTCGGAATAGCCTGCGCGCGCAGCAGTTTCGTGCTGCCGTTCACGTCCATTTCCAGCGGACGATCGGCGCTAAAAAGCGCGGCGAGTTTGTCGCTGCTTAAAGCGGGTACGAGATCGGACACTGGCTTCAAAGTCAGCTTTGCATCCGGATGCGCAACGATGTGGCCGCTTGCATCGATCAACATACCGAAGCTCGAAGGCGTCGGATGAATCGCCTTGACGTTGGCGATCACGCTGTCCATCGCGACGTCGCCGGAGATAACCGCTTTCACCGCGCCGTCGCGCACCACGGGTGCGGCGAATGCGACCACCAGCTTGCCGGTGCCCACGTCGACATACGGCGGCGTCACCACAGGCTTGCCCGCTGCAACGGCCTGCCTGTACCACGGGCGCCCAGTCGGATCGTAGTCGGCGGGAATGCCGGTCGCGTCGGAAAACTTCGCCGTCTTGTCCGCGAAACCTACGTACACATTGGTGAAGCCGCCGCCTGCCGCCGTCTGTTTCAACGCGGGGACCGGGTCGGCTTGCAGAACGGTGTCCTGCAACGAACTGATCATCTGACTGTTGGAGGCGACCCAATCCGCGATGCCGTCGGCGTGGCCGCTCTCGACTGCGGTCAGGTTGCTATTGATTGCATCGTTGTTATACGAGCTGGTGACGACATAGTTGAGAGCCGCGTTGGCAGCGAGCGCGACCACCACGATAGCGACGCACAAGGCGACGATGCGCGCACGAATTGAGGAGAACATGTCGGGAGTTTTCTGGAGTGAGCGGTGAGCCGAAATCGGCGAGGCAGTGGCCTCATCCGCGTATACGGCGGTGCGCGCACAGACTTGAGCAGTGAATGCTTTCAGTTTCTTAAGCTTGTGTGCGAAGCCGCCAGCAGCGGTGCGCGGCTTCTTTAAAAAACTTTTGCTGTGCGATGGTCTTTTCGGTCGATGCTGAAATAGTGGATGCGCTAAACGTCGGCCGTCGTGGTATCCGTATGACAATATCGCGAGCCCGGGCTACATCACCGGCGAATGCAGATGATGCGGATGGTCGAGCGTTTCCGCCACGATGTGCAGCGCCTGCTCGCATTCGTCGCGCGTTTTCGAGCCGCCGAGACAAACGCGCATTGCGTTAGGCGGATTGCCGTCGGTCGAAAACGCGGCGCCCGCGACTGCGGCGATTCCCTGATTGCGTAATTGGAGCGCGAGTTCCGACGCGCTCCAGCCGCTTTCCACCGGCACCGGCAGCCACAAATGAAAGCCGTCAGGATGCGCTTCGTAAGGCCACGTTTCCAGTACGCGCGACGCGATAGCCTGACGTGCGCGCGATTCGTTGCGGATTGCGTTGAGCATGTCGACAGCGGTGCCGTCGGCGATCCATTGCGTGGCGAGCGTCACGGTGAAGGGACTCGCCATGACCGTGGTCGCGCGCAATGCGCCGGCAAGGCGCTGCGTTTGCCGCGCGGTAGGCGCATGCAGATGCGCGACGCGCAAGCCCGCACCGAAGCTCTTCGATAAACCCGTCACGTAGTAAGTCAATTCTGGTGCAAGACTCGCGAGTGCGGCGGGCGCAGTTTGCGGCAGCATTGCATACGCGTCGTCTTCGATGATCGGCACGCTGTAGCGCAACGCGACATCCGCGAGTGCTTCGCGACGTTTATGTGTGAGCGTCAGCGTGCTCGGATTCTGCAAGGTCGGATTGCAATAGAACGCACTGGGTTTGTCCGTTTTGCACAGCGCTTCGAAAGCATGCGCGAGCGGACCTTCGTCATCGCGGGGGAGTGCCTGCAGACGCACGCCCAGTTGCGCGGCAATCGCCTTGATGCCGGGGTAGGCGAGCGTATCGAGGCAGATGGTGCCGCCTGGTCGTGCCAACTGGGACACGAGTGCGACGAGGGCGCTGTGAATGCCCGGACACACCAGCACGTTCTGCGCATCGCAATGCGGCACGCGTCGCTTGAGCCATTCGGCGCCCGCGTCCCTGTCCGCCGCCGAGCCGCCGAAATCCTGATAGCGCAGCAACTGGTACGGGTCGCTCGCGGCCATCTGGCGAGCGGCAGAATCGCGCAGACGCATTGCGAAATCGGGCGGTTCCGGCGGCGTGTTCATCGACATTTCGATGCTGCTGCCACCGGCCAGCGGCAACGTGGCCGTGCGGCCGCGCACGAAAGTGCCGCTGCCCGCGCGCGAATCGAGCAACCCGCGCTTGCGTGCTTCCGCATAGGCACGCGCTACGGTCGTGTAGTTCAGCGCAAGTTCTTCGGCGAGATCGCGCAACCCCGGCAAGCGGTCACGCGGACGCAGCCGTCCAGTAGCGAGATCTTCTTCGATCAGATCGGGAATAGCCAGATAAGCCGGTTTGCGGATATCGGCGAGACGTTTGATCCAGTGATGCGTCGGGCTATTCATTGCGTGCGGGCTTCGTTTCGAGGTGAAAAGACAATGATCGGATTTTCAGGAGCTCAATGATCGGATTGATCGAGCATGGTGAATGACTGCACCATGCCGACACGTTGCACTGCGCGAATCGCACCCGGCTGGTGCGATTTATCGGCTTCTCCGGCGATCGCTCTGTACGTTCGAGCTATATGCAACCTTCGTGCAACCTTCACCTGAAAATTTTTTCTGGTCGCACTTCGAATCGACAAGCAATTGATTGCGGATTGATCGCATTTCCCTGGCCGATCAATGGCATAGCCGTTGCATTAGAAGAAGCGCGCACTGCCTGAACGCGCTTCCTCTTTTACTTAGCAAACCTGATCGGAGAGTGTCATGCCAGCCGTCAACAAACCGCTGCATCAGAAAGGCGATTACCTTGTCGACTACGAAGAGAAAGTCTTTGAGGACGTAAAAGCGGAGCCGGGCGAAAAGGCGCTGGTCACGTTTCATACGGTCGCGTTCGAAGGATCAATCGGCTTCGTCAATCTTTTGCAGGCCACACGTCTGCAACGAAAAGGCTTTGAAACGTCGGTTCTGCTGTATGGGCCGGGCGTCACGCTCGGGCTGCAACGCGGCTTCCCGACTCTCGGCGACGAAGCGTTTCCCGGTCACCTGAATTTCAACAAGCAACTGATGAAGTTCATGGAAGAGGGCGGCAAGGTCTACGCGTGCCGCTTTGCATTGCAGGCGCTATATGGCCATGGCGAAGCGTCGCTGATCGAAGGTATTCGGCCGATCAGTCCGCTCGACGTGCTCGACATTCAACTGCTGCATCGTAAGGACAACGCGCTGATCATTCATACGTGGACGGTTTGACGAGAGGCGAGTGACCACCATGTCCAACAAACCGGCCGACAAACGCATCGTGCGCGCTGCCGCAGTCCAGGTCGCACCGGACTTCGAGCGCAGCGGCGGCACGCTTGAAAAAGTCTGCGAGGCAATCGAAAAGGCGGCGCGTGAAGGCGTGCAACTGATCGTGTTCCCCGAGACATTCGTGCCTTATTACCCGTACTTTTCCTTCGTACGGCCGCCCGTCGCCTCCGGCGCGGATCACATGAAACTGTACGAGGAAGCCGTGGTCGTGCCGGGTCCGGTGACGCAGGCGGTAGCCGAGCGTGCGCGGTTGCACCGGATGGTGGTGGTACTTGGCGTCAATGAACGCGATCACGGCAGCCTCTACAACACGCAATTGATCTTCGACGTGGATGGTCAACTCGTGCTTAAACGCCGCAAGATCACGCCGACGTTTCATGAACGGATGATCTGGGGGCAGGGCGACGCAGCCGGTTTGAAAGTCGCGCACACGGCGGTCGCGCGTGTCGGTGCGCTGGCCTGCTGGGAGCACTACAACCCGCTCGCGCGTTATGCATTGATGACGCAGCACGAGGAAATTCATTGCAGCCAGTTTCCCGGCTCACTGGTGGGGCCGATTTTCGCCGACCAGATCGAGGTGACGATTCGTCATCACGCGCTGGAGTCGGGTTGCTTCGTCGTCAATGCAACGGGATGGCTGACCGAAGCGCAGATTGCGTCGGTCACGCCGGATACGAACTTGCAGAAGGCACTGCGCGGCGGTTGCAATACCGCAATCGTGTCGCCTGAAGGTCAGCACCTGGCGCAGCCGTTGCGCGAAGGCGAGGGCATGGTGATTGCGGATCTCGACATGTCATTGATCACCAAACGCAAACGCATGATGGATTCGGTCGGCCATTACGCGCGGCCGGAATTGTTGAGTCTCGCGATCAACCGGCGCCCTGCTGAAACCGTTGCGCCGATGCAGGCATGGTCCGGTGCAATGAACGCAGAGAGCGCCGATTTCAATTCAACCGTAGGGGCGAGCGATGAACTCCAGCGAGACTTTGTCGGCTGAAAGCCGTCAATTGATGACCGAATTGCAGTCGGCAGGCTTGCGGCTCGTGTCACCGGATGCGGGCGCGGCGAGCCGGCGCGGCGGTGCGGGTCCATCGGATCATAAGGCGGTGACGGTGGACGGCGTAACGATCATGGTGCCCGTGCATACCAGTACGGCATGGCACTCGCCGTTTGTCGCGCAGACGCCGGACGCGACCGGTTCGAGCGCATTGCTGCGCGGGTCGATTCCGATTGCGAATATCAGCTTTCCGAAAGCGCCGCGTTTTTCCAGCTTGCAGACACTGGATGGCGTGCCGTATTCGCATATCGCCGCTCTGCATAGTGCGGATGTTTTAGCCACGACGGTATTGCAAACCTGTATTCGCTACGAGAGCCGTCGCAAGAGTTGCAAGTTCTGCGCGATTGGTCAGTCGCTCGCTGCAGGTCGAACGATTGCGCGCAAGACGCCGGAGCAACTGGCCGAAGTTGCGCGTGCGGCCGTGTTGCTCGATGGCGTCAAGCATATGGTGCTGACTACCGGCACGCCGCCTACCCCCGATCGTGGCGCGCAGATTCTGTGCGAGAGCGCATTCGCGATCAAGGCTGCTGTCGATCTGCCGATACAGGCGCAATGCGAGCCGCCCGACGACGACCGCTGGTTTGCGCGAATGAAAGCAAGCGGTATCGACACGCTCGGCATGCATCTGGAAGTAGTGACGCCGGCTTTGCGCGAACGCATCATGCCGGGCAAAGCGAGTGTGCCGCTTTCGCGTTACATGGAGGCGTTCAAGGCAGCAGTGGCAGTGTTTGGACGCGGACAGGTCAGTACGTACATTCTCGCGGGCCTGGGTGACAGCGTCGAGGCGATTCTCGCGATGTCGCGCGAGTTGATCGATCTCGGCGTCTATCCGTTCGTCGTGCCGTTCGTGCCGATCAGCGGCACGCCACTCGAAGATCATCCGGCTCCCACACCTGAATTCATGAAGTCGGTGCTGCAACCGCTTGGCGCAATGCTCAACGCCGCTGCGATGCGCTCGGCCGACATCAAGGCCGGTTGCGGAAAATGTGGTGCGTGTTCGTCGTTGTCGTCGTACGAGGAGTGATCATGTTCGGTGAGGCGATTGCAGGCGAAGCGCTCGAAGGCGAAATGGATTTAGGGGCTCATGCTCTTTTCGCTCCCTTTTCGCCGAGTGAATTCCGCATCAAATGGACCACGCTGGATTGGGAAGCAGAAGAAGCGTTCCGTTTGCGGCGTGCGGTGTTCTGCATCGAGCAGGGTATCTTTGTCGGCGACGACCGGGATGATATCGATCGACACGCGCAGCAACTGGTCGCGGTCAGTTGCGTGGCGGGTATGCCTGAACAGGTGGTCGGCACGGTGCGGATTCACCGCGATCACGGCAATGTATGGTTTGGTTCGCGGCTCGCTGTTCACGCAGCGTTTCGCCGCTATGGAAAGATCGGCGCGACGCTGATTCGCCTCGCTGTGAGCAGTGCAAATGCGCTCGGTTGCGAGACGTTTCTCGCTCACGTGCAGAGTCAGAATGTGCCGCTATTTCAGGCGATGCACTGGGACGTGCTGGCCGAAGAGATGCTGCTGGGCAGGCCGCATCATCTGATGCAGGCGCAGATGGATGCGTACCCGCCGTGCGTTACACCGCACGGCGGTTTCGTCACGCTGACGCAGCAGTCGGCTCGTTCTTCGCTGCGGAGGGCGGCATGAGTGGCATGAGTGGCGCGAACACCATGAGCGTGGCCGATCTCGTCGCCAGCTTGCGCGAAAGCCGCGGGTTCCGGCACAAGACAGATATTGCCCGTGTGGTCGGCTCGCTCGCGCGTCGCTTGCCCGGCGGCGCGCGCGATCTGGCTCAAGCCGTTGCGCTTGGCGACGATTGCGCGGCGCTCGCCGATGGAGACGGTTATCTCCTGTTCGCGATCGAAGGCATGGTCAGCGATTTTGTCAGCGCAATGCCGTGGTTCGCGGGCTACAGCAGCGTGATGGTCAACGTCAGCGATATCTATGCAATGGGCGGCAGGCCGCTGGCCGTTGTCGACGCGCTATGGAGCCGCGACATCGGCGCGGCGGAGCAGGTGCTGGCAGGGATGGCGGCCGCTTCAATTGCGTATGGCGTGCCGATTGTCGGCGGTCACACGAATGCGCGCAGCGATGCGGCACAACTGGCGGTGTCGATTGTCGGACGCGCTAAAGCATTGCTATCGAGTTTCAATGCAAAGCCGGGCGATGCGCTGATGATGGCGGTCGATCTGCGTGGCCGTTTCGAAGAACCTTATCCATTCTGGAATGCTTCAGTGGATGCGCCGTCCGAACGTTTGCGCGCCGATCTGGAATTGCTGCCGCAACTCGCGGAGAGCGGACTCTGCGATGCCGCCAAAGATATCAGTATGGCGGGCACATTGGGCACCGCGCTTATGTTGCTCGAATGTTCGAAGGTGGGCGCGCGGATTGATCTCACGCGTATCCCGAAGCCGACCGATGTTGCATTGTCGCGTTGGGTGACCGCGTTTCCGAGTTTCGGCTATTTGCTATCTGTGCGTCAGGAGAATGTCGCGGCCGTACAGGCACTTTTCGATTCTCGCGCGCTGGCATGTGCGGTAATCGGTGTCGTCGATGATTCGCTCGAAGTATCGCTGCATCGGCAAAATGACTCAACCGTGTTGTGGGACTTCAAACGCGAGCCGTTCATCGTTGCAAAGGAAGGTGCGCGATGAATGAGGTGCATAGCTTGCTACGTATTGCATTGCTGACGCATTCGGTCAATCCACGTGGCGGGGTGGTGCACACGCTTGAATTGGCAAGCGCATTGACTTCGCTCGGACATGACGTGACGGTGTTCGTGCCCGCCGCTCCGGGAGAGACGCTGTTCCGATTGCCGCCGTGCCGTGTGGTGTATGCACCGATTACGTTGTCGCAAGCCAATACTGTGGAGATGGTGGAAGCGCGAATCGATGCGTTTCATCGCGCGTTGATCGAACAGGATCCGGCTTCGTTCGACGTGTTGCATGCGCAGGACAGCATAAGCGGCAACGCGCTCGCGGAGTTGAAGGCGCAAGGGCTGATCCGCGGTTTCGTGCGCACTGTGCATCATCTGGACCATTTCGATAATCCGCGTCTGGCTGCATGGCAATTGCGCGCGTATCAGGACGCCGATCAGGTGCTGTGTGTGAGCGATACGTGGACTCGCGAGATGAAAGCGGCGTGGGGAATCGATGCGATCACCGTTCCGAATGGGGTAGACATCCAACGCTTTTCCTCTCGTGCCGATGATTACGACTCTGAAATCAGACAACGTTTCGGCATTGGAGATGGACCGATTGTTCTCTCCGTGGGCGGTATCGAAGGGCGCAAGAACACATTGGCGCTGCTGGAAGCGTTTGCTTCTATACGTAACGTTCGGCCGGAGGCGCAACTCGTTATCGCTGGCGGTGCGAGTCTGCTAGACCACGACGCCTACACTCGCGGCGTACTCCGGCGAGTAGAGGAATTGGGCCTCTCTACCGGTCCGCTAAAAGGCGTGGTGATAACCGGCCCGCTAGAAGACGCCGCCATGCCGGCGCTATTTCGAATCGCGGATGTGCTGTCGATGGTGTCGCTGCGAGAAGGCTTCGGCCTGGTGGTACTGGAGGCGTTAGCGAGCGGAACACCGGTAGTGGCCTCGGCAATTGCCCCATTCACCGAGTACCTCGACGACGCGACATGCTGCTGGGCCGATCCCACCGATATCGATTCAATCGCGTCTGCATTGCTCCATGCGCTCGACACTGCGACGATCGATTTCGATCACGCCGTCCCGGCATTACTCGCGCGCTTCAATTGGCGCGCGAGTGCGCAGCGTCACGTCGACGCCTACCACCACTTTCTCGCGACGTACGAGCTACCCATCAACTGATTTGAGGAGTTGCAATGCCTGTCATGCACTTTCGGATTCAATGGCCCGACGGCGACGAAGCAAACTGTTATTCGCCTTCGCTCGTGATCGGCGATTTTTTTAAACCCGGTGAGGCCTATCCACTAGACGATTTCGTCACACGTTCGCGACAGGCGCTGAATATCGCCTCGGATCGAGTGCGCGAAAAGTACGGCTTCGCCTGTTCGGCGGCGATGGATCAGCTAGCGCAAATCGAGCGCGACGCTGAGCGTTTTCGCGATCAACCGGACGCGACGGTCAAGGTTATCGAGTTCAGCTAGGCGGACATTTTCTCAGAGGACGCATCATGTCGAATCCAGCACATCACGCGCGCGCCGAAGGGCATTACAGCGTGCTCGTTGTCGGCGGCGGGCAGGCGGGTTTGTCGGTCAGCTATCACCTGAAGCAATCCGGCATCGACCATCTGGTCGTCGAAAAGAACACGGTGACGCACACATGGCGAGAGCAACGCTGGGACGCGTTCTGTCTGGTCACGCCGAACTGGCAATGCGCGTTGCCGGGTTATCCGTATCAGGGCGATGATCCGCATGGGTTCATGAAGAAGGACGAGATCATTCAATATCTCGACGGCTTTATTGCACACGTCGAAGCACCTGTACTCGAGCGAACGGAAGTGCGCCGCGTAAAGCAGCGCGAAGACGGTGTTTATACGATTTCAACATCGCGCGGCGATTTCACCGCGGATCAGGTCGTCGTGGCGTCGGGCGGATATCACACGCCAATCGTGCCGCGTTTTGCCGAGCGCCTTCCTGCACATATCGGGCAGTTGCAATCGTCTGCGTATCGCAATCCGCAGTCTTTGCCTGAAGGCGCGGTGATGGTGGTCGGCACCGGTCAATCCGGCGCGCAGATCGCCGAAGACTTGCATCTGGCAGGACGCAAAGTCGTGCTCGCCGTGGGCGAAGCGCCGCGTTGCGCGCGCTTCTATCGGGGCCGCGACGTGGTCGACTGGCTCGCGGACATGCAGTATTACGACATGCCGGTCGAGAAGCATCCGCTGCGTGAGGGCGTGCGCGACAACACCAATCACTATGTGACCGGCCGTGACGGCGGACGCGATATCGACTTGCGAAAGTTCGCAGCCGAAGGCATGGAACTCTATGGCCGACTCGATGATCTGCAAGACGGACAGTTTCATTTCTCGCCCACACTCGCGTCGAATCTAGATTCTGCGGACGACACGTATAACCGGATTAACGCGAGCATCGACGGCTTCATCGAGAAGCACGCTATCGATGCCCCGGCAGGCGAGCCCTATGAACCTGTCTGGCGGCCCGAGCAGGAGCGCACCACGCTCGATGTCGAAACGAGCGGTATCGCAGCGATTATCTGGTGTATCGGTTTCACGCCGGACTTTAGCTGGCTCGATGCGCCTGTGTTCAACGGTCGCGGTTATCCCGCGCATACGCGAGGCATCACGCCAATCGACGGCCTGTATTTTGTCGGCTTGCCGTGGCTGCATACGTGGGGTTCAGGACGCTTCTCCGGCGTCGCGCGCGACGCGGAGTTCATCGTGCGCGCAATTCGTGAGAAAGCGAAAGAGCGTGCTTCATTGACAGCGGCAGTCGCCGCATGAAATCGCGGAGGCTTGCGCTCGCGACATAAAAAAACGGCCGCTGCGAAAAAAAGCAGCGGCCGTTCTACTCTTACATACGCATATGCCCGGCAAAAACTCAGCTACCCAACGCAGGATCGCTCATGCTGCTCTTGCCAGTTTCGACGTGTCCCGCAAGGCGTCGTGCGAATGACGAGTCCGTATCGACCGTAATGGCCAGGTCGTACCAGCCATGAGCATTACGCAGATCCAGATAAAGCGGCTCGGTATCGCCGCCGCGTACCGAATGCTTGATCACATTGTTCGCGTCGTATGCATTCACAATCGTGAACTGGCAACGCGCACTGCCGACGTTTTCCAGACGCAATTGCAGATTGCCGTTCGATACGTCGTAACCCTCGGCGATTTCAGGACGCGCCGTTTCCGATCCGCCCCACCAGTTATGCGCGACCACCTTGCCCGCAAAGCGCCGCAGGAATCCATTCGGGCCGTACACGGTGTAGTCGTAGCTGCCATCCGCATTGAGCGGAAACTGATCCTGCAAACGCTTGCCCGGTTCGACCGTATAGGTGCGCGGCGCGTCGGCGCTCTGCGCGGCGTAGACCAGAAACACCGCACCGGCGCGCCCCGTGTTGACGAAGCGCATCGAGAGCTTGCCGCTCGACGCTTCGCCTTGCACACGCACGAATAGTTCATACGGCAGAGCGCGAGCGGGGCGGATGCCCGGTTCCTGCTTTGGCACCGCCTGGACAGCAGGCGGCAGCGGAATGTAATCGGCGTGGCGATTCTGGTCGGGAGGGACGTAGCCGCTCGTGCTCGGCAGCGCCGGCACGGAGCTGTTCGGGTTGCTGAAGTTGAACGCCGACATCAGATCGCCGCATACCGCGCGACGCCACGGCGTAATGTTCGACTCGCCGAGGTTGTGCTGGTGGCCGAAGCGTTTTTCGATGAAGCGGATCACCGACGTATGGTCGAACAATTCAGAGCATACGTAGCCGCCTTTCGACCACGGCGACACCACGATCATCGGCACGCGTGGTCCGAGCCCATATGGAGCCGCTGGTGTGGTTGAGTTGCCCGGAAAGATTTCGTTGCTGATGTCGACGGTAGACAAACCGTTGGCGCTCGACGACGGGGCGAACGGCGGCGGCATGTGATCGAAGAAGCCGTCGTTTTCGTCGTAGTTGATCAGCAGTACGGTTTTGCTCCACACGTCGGGATTCGACGTGAGAATCTGCAACACTTGGTCGATGTACCACGCGCCGTAATTGGTCGGCCAGTTCGGATGCTCGGAATACGCTTCGGGGGCGACGATCCACGAGACTTGCGGCAGTGTGTTGTTCTGCACGTCGCGCTTGAGTATGTCGAAGTAGCCGTCGCCATTCGCCGCGTTGGTGCCCGTGCGCGCGTTGTCGTAGAGCGGGTTGCCCGGTTGCGCGTTGCGGTACTGGTTGAAATAGAGCAGTGAGTTGTCGCCGTAATTGCCGATGTACGCGTTCTGTGTCCAGCCCCATGAGCCGTTTGCATCGAGGCCGGTGCCCATGTCCTGATAGATCTTCCACGAAATGCCCGCGTTTTGCAGTACTTCGGGGTACGTGGACCACCCATAGCCGAGTTCGGAATTGTCGATCACCGGACCGCCGCCGTCGCCGTCGTTACCGACCCAGCCGCTCCACATGTAGTAGCGGTTCGGGTCGGTCGGCCCCATCAGCGAACAATGGTAGGCGTCGCAAATGGTGAACGCGTCGGCGAGCTGGTAGTGAAACGGAATGTCGTCGCGCGTGAGGTAGGCCATCGTCGTGGTGCCCTTCGAGGGCACCCACTGATCGTAGCGGCCGCCATTCCACGCGGTGTGAGTCGTGCCCCAGTCGTGCGCGAGATCTTGCAGGAATTGCAGGCCGAGATTCGGCGCAGTAGGGCGAAACGGCAATACGTCCCCCAGATCCCCTGCAAGCGGTTGATACCACACGGGCTTGCCGTTCGGCAGATTGATCGCGCGGGTGTCGCCAAAACCGCGCACGCCTTTGAGCGAGCCGAAGTAATGGTCGAACGAGCGGTTTTCCTGCATCAGCACGACGATATGTTCGACGTCCTGAATCGTGCCGGTCTTATTGTTGGCGGGAATGGCCAGCGCGTTGCGAATGCCCAGTGGCAACATGCTCAATGCCGTGGCGGAACCGGCGGCATGCGCTGCTGAGCGCAGAAAATCACGGCGATTTTTTGAAGTCATGGTTATGGCTCTCGATCTTCGGTGGAGGAACGGAACAGAACGAAACAGCGCGCGCGAGCGTGAGCGGCGCGCGATCAGTCGACGGTATGGATGACGGGTGTGGCGAGCGGGGTTGACGCAGTGGCAGACAATGCAGCGTCGGAACCAGATGCGGGTAGGGCAGGGGTTTGAATCGTAACGGCTGAAGGCGCGGACGAGGCGGCTAGCGGGTTGTCTTGCGTCGCTGCCTGCGTGCTGCTGTTGTCAGCGGGACTATCGGTGGAACTCGAACTGGTTGCGGCAGCGTCGTCCGGTTTGTCGTCGTTACCGCACGCTGCGATCGACATGCAAAGCGACGCGGCGATCAATGCGAATGCCAAACGTTTGCGCTGTAAAACAGGAGCGAGCTTCGGCACAACGGACATGACAATGTCTCCGACATGGGGAAGGCTTGCCAGGGCATGCGTGTGCCGAGGTCAGCGATGCAGCAGCTTAATCGCTGACCTGTGTAAGTTTTGTGAAGAGGTGGTGAGGAATGGAAAGTCGGTCGAGGCAGGAACGCGGCGGTAAGTTTGCCCGGCAACTCTCCGCTGACCCATTAACGCCGCGATGAAATGAATTCCGCAATTGCATCGTTCAACCTGTCCGGCGCATCGCGATGCGGTGAGTGTCCGCAAGCGTCGAGCTTGACCAGTCGCGTATGCAAAACGCGCTCTGCGATCCTGTCGATCTGGGCCATCGTGCCGTAGTGGTCGTCGTGTCCCTGTATCGCGAGTAGCGGCTGATGAATCGCCAACAGTTCCGCGCCGATCGTCCATTGCCTGAAGTCGGGATTCAACCAGATGTCGCTCCAGCCGTAGAAGGCGGAGTCGACGTCCGCGTGATACCGGGCGAGTTTGTCGCGCAAGTCGGTGGTTTCGTAAAGCTGCTTCGTTTGCACGATGCCTTGCACCGAGATGTCCTCGACAAACACGTGCGGCGCGATGACGACTGCGCCCGCCAGCGCATCGGGATGCAACGCTGCATACAGCAGCGCGATCGAGCCGCCGTCGCTATGGCCGATCACCCACATCCGTTTGCGCTCCGTGATGCCGATTTGAAGCGAATCGAGCAACTCGGGGAGGATCTCATGCGCTTGCGCCGTCATGTAATCGACGGGCCATTTCACTTCTCGCGGACGCGGCGTAGACAGTCCGTAACCGGGCCGCGAATAGACGAGGCCGCGCATGCCGAGTCGCTCGCACAGCGCTTGCGGCCAGTCGCGCCACATGGCGATCGAGCCGAGTCCTTCGTGCAGGAACACAGCAATCGGCGCCTCTGCCGCTGCCTCGTTGATCCACCGGTATTCGATGCGCAACGGCCCGTGCGAGACCGTGGCGGGCAGGTCGGCAAAGCTGCTAGCCGACGTATCGACGATCGTGGCGGCAGTGCCGGAAACGGGGTTCTGCATGAATCACCTTATGATTGTTGTTCGACCTGCTCGCGGTCTCTTTACACGCTTCAGCCTGAAGACTCCGCGCTATTTTCATTTTCCGAACGCGGCCGTGAGCGCGAGCCAGCAACTGCAGGCGACACCGCCCCGCACGCACGAATCACCAACTGCACGACTTCCTCCGTCGTCGCTTCGAACGCTTTCTGCGTCAACGCGCGCTTGCCCTTGAGTGCACGAATCTGCGCGTCGAAGTCGGCGTAATGCTGGGTGGTCGCCCAGATCATGTACATCAACGTCTGCGCATTCACCGGCGCGAGCAGGCCGCGCGCAATCCAGTCGTCGATCACTTTCACTCGGCTGTCGAGCCACGGCTTCACACGTCCCGTGAGAATGTCTTCCATATGCACGGCGCCGTGAATGATTTCGCTGGCCCATACCTTCGAGCCTAACGGCCGGCGCCGCGACAATTCCATTTTCGCGCGCACGTACCCACCAATCGCTTCAACCGGATCGTCACTGCATTCGAACGTATCCGCTGCACGATGCCAGTCTTCGAACAGGTCTTCGAGCACGCGCCGGTACAGCGCGAGCTTGGTCGGAAAGTAGTAGTGCACGTTAGCTTTTGGTAAGCCAGCACGCTCGGCGATCATCGCCGTACTGGTGCCGTCGAGTCCCCGTTCGGCGAAAACCGCTTCCGCGCACGCCAGAAGATGCGCCTCGTTCGACTCACGAATGTGTGCCTTGCGCCGCCGCAATGGCGCGCGCGTTTCGTCGGTTTCGGTGATGTCGGCCGCCACGTCGTCGTCTCTCATGTTTGCCTTCGCCGGCATCTGCGCCGCGTCGCGCTTCATTCTAGTCGTTTGGACCGACGCTCACACGCGCAATCGTCATGTGTGAAAACGCCGTGCTGCAGTGCAATGGCACGCTTCTCGCTATGTTTCTCGCCGTACGAAAGGTGTTGATCTGGCAGGCTTAATCGTCTACAACCTGTCCAACTGGACAGGATTGGCAGAGCGGGCGATGCCCCAGGGTTAGCCCTTTGTTGATGACGCGATCCGGTGTGGCGAATCTGCACCGACGCCGTGCGGCGACGCCCCAAAACCCGTCGCCGATGCACCAGTTTCACGTCGGTTCACCGAAAGGAGCGAGACGAATGAATGCGGTATCCGAAGCATTGAAGCGCGCGGAATTGAGCACGTCGATCAAGGTCGACGGCAAGCGGTTGTGGGATAGCCTGATGACGATGGCGAAGATCGGTGCGACGCCCAAAGGCGGCGTGTGCCGTCTCGCACTCACCGACCTCGACAAGCAGGGACGCGATCTGATCGTGAGCTGGGCGAAGGAGGCCGGTTGCACGGTCACCGTCGATCAGATGGGCAACGTGTTCATGCGCCGCGCCGGACGCAACCCGGATGCACTGCCGGTAATGACCGGCTCGCACGCGGACTCTCAGCCTACCGGCGGCCGTTTTGACGGCATCTACGGGGTGCTGGGCGGCCTCGAAGTGATCCGCAGCCTGAACGACCACGGGATCGAAACCGAGCACCCTGTCGAGGTCGTGATCTGGACCAACGAGGAAGGCTCGCGCTTCGCACCGGCGATGGTCGCCTCCGGTGTATTCGCTGGCGAGTTCTCGCTGGAATACGGACTCTCGCGCAAGGACGTCGACGGCAAAACCATCGGCGAAGAACTCGAGCGCATCGGTTACGCAGGCGATGTTCCGTGCGGTGGCCGGCCGTTGCATGCGGCGTTCGAATTGCATATCGAGCAAGGGCCGATTCTCGAGGCCGAACAGAAAACCATTGGCGTCGTGACCGATGCGCAAGGTCAGCGCTGGTACGAAATCACGCTGACCGGGCAGGAAGCGCACGCGGGCCCGACGCCGATGCCGCGTCGTCGCGATGCGTTGCTCGGTGCTGCGCGTGTCGTCGATCTCGTCAACCGTATCGGACTCGAGAACGCGCCGCTGGCCTGCGCGACGGTCGGCATGCTGCAGGTCTATCCGAACTCGCGCAACGTGATTCCGGGCCGTGTGTTTTTCACCGTCGATTTCCGTCATCCCGACGATGCAGTGCTCGCAAAAATGGACGCCGCCTTGCGCAAAGGCGTGGCTGAGATTGCGGACGGCATCGGTCTGCAAACTGAACTCGAACAGATCTTTTACTACGCGCCGATCGCGTTCAACGAAGCGTGCGTGAAGTCGGTGCGCGCAGCAGCCGAACGCTTTGGTTATCCGCATCGCAACATGGTGTCCGGTGCGGGACACGATGCGTGTTATCTGTCGCAGGTCGCGCCGACTTCGATGGTGTTCGTGCCGTGTGTCGACGGCATCAGCCATAACGAAGTCGAGGACGCCACCTTCGAATGGATCGAGGCAGGCGCGAACGTTTTGCTGCATGCCATGCTTGAACGAGCGTGCGAGCCGGTTTCATAACGCCGTAGCGGGTCCGGCCAGACGCTGGCCGTCAGTCATCGTAGTGCCCATAAAACATGCCGTCCCGACTCCGCTCGCAGCGCAGCCGGCAGGTACGGCTACGTCCTCACATCGAAGAAGGAACGTGTATGGCCATCAAGCAAACTGGCGATATAGCCGCTCAACGGTTATCGCCCGAGCAGCTTTCGTGCGAGTTCTCCGACATCGCGCCGTTGCTCGACGCGAGCGCGGCGGCAGCCGCAGCGAGCCGTTGCCACTACTGTTACGACGCGCCGTGCGTGAACGCGTGTCCGACGCAGATCGACATTCCCAGCTTCATCCGCAAGATCGGCAACGGCAATCTGAAGGGCGCGGCGGTGGATATTCTGTCAGCCAATCCGATGGGCGGCATGTGCGCGCGCGTTTGCCCCACCGAGATTCTTTGCGAAGGCGCATGCGTGCGTAATCACCAGGATGCGAAGCCTGTTGCCATCGGCGCATTGCAACGGCATGCAACGGATTGGGCGATGGCGCGCGGCGAGTCCCTGTTCAGGCGTGCCGCTGAAACGGGGCGACATGTCGCCGTGGTCGGGGCGGGGCCGGCGGGGCTGGCCTGTGCGCATCGTCTGGCGCTGGCGGGTCATCGCGTGACGATTTACGACGCGCATGAAAAGGCAGGTGGTCTGAACGAATACGGTATCGCCGCTTATAAAACCGTCGACGATTTCGCGCAGCGTGAAGTGGCGTGGCTGTGCTCCGTCGGCGGAATTGAAATCGAGCATGGCGTTGCGCTTGGGCGTGATATTCAACTCGATACTTTGCGGCAGCAATACGACGCGGTGTTTCTTGCCATCGGACTCACGGGCGTGCGCTCGCTCGCGATGCACGGCGAGGACCTGAACGGCGTGATGAACGCGGTGGATTTCATCGAACAGATCCGTACCGCGAGCGACCTCGGAACGGTGCCGGTGGGACGTCGGGTGGTCGTGATCGGCGGCGGCAATACGGCGGTGGATGCGGCGGTGCAAAGCCGCAAGCTCGGCGCGACATCGGTGACGATGGTGTACCGGCGCGGTGTCGAGTCGATGAGCGCGACGTGGGCCGAGCGCGATTTCGCGCAGACCAACGGCGTCACGTTGATCACCCATGCCACGCCGACGCGCTTGATCGGTGCAGAAAACGCGGTAACGGGTGTCGAATTCGAACGCACGTCGAGCGATGGCGCGCAGGAGCGCTTCGTCGTCGAGGCCGACATGGTGCTCAAGGCGATCGGGCAAACGCTGGTGGCGGTCGGTATCGAGCGCGAGTTGTTGACGCTCGACGGCAGCCGCATCGCGGTCGATGCGAGCGGGCAAACGTCGTTGTCCGGCGTGTGGGCGGGGGGCGATTGCGCGGCGACAGGCGGTGTCGATCTGACTGTGCAGGCGGTGCAGGACGGCAAGATCGCGGCCGCTGCAATCGATGCGCAATTCGCCCGCACCGCGATCAAGGCCGCTTAGCCTGGTCCGCGCGAACACACGAAAAACGCATCCGCAAGCATACAAAAAACAGCAGTCTCCAAGGAGCCGAACATGGCCGATCTGCGCTGTACGATTGCCGGCATCACTTCGCCGAATCCTTTCTGGCTCGCGTCCGCACCGCCGACCGACAAAGCCTATAACGTGAACCGCGCATTCGAAGCGGGCTGGGGCGGTGTGGTCTGGAAGACGCTCGGCCTCGACCCGCATGTGGTGAACGTCAGCTCGCGTTACGGCGCGGTGCAATGGAACGGTCAGCGTATCGCGGGTTTGAACAATATCGAATTGATCACCGACCGTCCGCTCGACGTCAACCTGCGTGAGATCGCGCAAGTCAAACGCGACTGGCCCGACCGCGCCATGATCGTCTCGCTGATGGTGCCGTGCAATGAACGCGACTGGAAATGGATTCTGCCGCTGGTCGAAGACACCGGCGCCGATGCGGTCGAATTGAATTTCGGTTGCCCGCACGGCATGAGCGAACGCGGTATGGGCGCAGCGGTGGGACAGGTGCCCGAGTACATCGAAATGGTCACGCGCTGGGTCAAGGAAGGCTCGAAGCTGCCGTGTCTCGTGAAGCTCACGCCGAACATTACCGACATCCGTGTCGGCTCGCGCGCGGCTTTTAAAGGCGGCGCAGATGGCGTGTCGCTGATCAACACGATCAACTCGATCGTCGCAGTGGATCTCGACGCGATGTCGCCATTGCCGATGGTCGATGGCAAAGGCACGCACGGCGGCTACTGCGGGCCAGCCGTGAAGCCGATTGCGCTGAACATGGTCGCCGAAATCGCACGCGACCCGGAAACGCCGGATCTGCCGATTTCCGGCATTGGCGGCATTTCCACCTGGCGCGACGCCGCCGAATTCATGGTGCTTGGCGCGGGCAGCGTGCAGGTTTGCACGGCGGCGATGCACTACGGTTTTCGCATCGTGTCCGATCTCGCCGACGGCCTCTCGAACTGGATGGACGAAAAAGGCTACGCCACGCTCGACGACATTCGCGGCCGCGCGGTGCCCAACGTCACCGACTGGAAATACCTGAACCTCAAATACGACATCAAGGCGCGCATCGATCAGGACAAGTGCATTCAGTGCGGGCTGTGCCATATCGCATGCGAGGACACCGCGCATCAGGCGATCATGAAAGAAAAAGATGGCGTTCGGCATTTTGAAGTGATGGACTCCGAATGTGTCGGCTGCAATCTGTGCATGCATGTGTGTCCGGTCGAGCAGTGCATCACGATGGAGCGCGTGGACAACGGCGAATACGCGAACTGGACTACACATCCGAACAATCCGGCGCGCGTGAATGCTGCATCGGATGTGACGGCGGCCGAAGTCGAAGGCGAAGCTGCAGCTACTGCTGGCGCACATGCGCACGCGGCTAAAGCCGCATGAAACACGGCATGAAACACGAAGCGATCTAGCAACGCGCTGTACTGAACCTGTCGTTCCCCAAAGGCCCGACACGCCACCAGAAGCGTGGCGGGCCTCAACGATCACGTGGAGATCTTTCGATGAAGCAGACAGCGCAATCCGTCGATCCGCAATTCGCGGCCGGCGCGCAAGGCAGCGATCTATACAACGACGATCTTGCGCCGACCGGCCCCGCACAGCGAACGTGGCGGTGGTATCACTTCGCCGCGTTGTGGGTGGGGATGGTGATGAACATCGCGTCGTACATGCTGGCCGCCGGCTTGACCGAGCAGGGCATGTCGCCGTGGCAGGCCGTCGTGACCGTGCTGCTCGGCAATCTGATCGTGCTGGTACCGATGCTGCTGATCGGCCACGCAGGCGCCAAACACGGCATTCCGTACGCGGTGCTGGTGCGCTCGTCGTTCGGCACGAGCGGCGCGAAACTGCCTGCGTTGCTACGGGCGATCGTCGCGTGTGGCTGGTATGGGATTCAAACCTGGCTCGGCGGCAGCGCGATCTACACGCTGTTAAACATTCTCACCAACAATGCATTGCATGGCGACGCGCTGCCGTTCCTCGGCATCTCGATTGCGCAACTCGCGTGCTTCCTGGTTTTCTGGGCATTGCAGATTTATTTCATCGTGCACGGCACCGAAGCAATTCGACGGCTCGAAAGCTGGTCCGCGCCGATCAAGATCGTGATGTGTATCGCGCTGGTGTGGTGGGCGACTTCGAAAGCGGGCGGGCTCGGCTCGATGCTGTCGGCGCCGTCGCAATTCGTGCCGGGCGGCAAGAAGGAAGGCATGTTCTGGGTCACGTTCTGGCCAAGCCTCACCGCGATGGTCGGCTTCTGGGCGACGCTCGCGTTGAACATTCCCGACTTCACGCGCTTCGCGAAAACGCAGCGTGATCAGATCATCGGACAGACCATCGGCTTGCCTGTGCCGATGGCGTTGCTATCGGTGATTTCGGTCGTGGTCACGTCCGCCACGGTGGTGATCTACGGCAAGGCAATCTGGGACCCGATCGACCTGACGAGCCGCATGACCGGCATTGGCGTCGGCGTCGCGCTGATCATTCTCACGCTCGACACGATGTCGTGCAATCTCGCGGCCAATCTCGTCGGACCAGCTTATGATTTTTCGAGCCTGTGGCCGAAGGGTATTTCTTATCGCGTCGGCGGCATGATTACCGCGACCATCGCGATCGTCATGATGCCGTGGAAGATTCTCGCGACCACGCAGGGCTATATTTTCACCTGGCTGGTCGGTTACTCGGCGTTGCTCGGACCTGTGGCGGGTATTCTGATGGTCGACTATTTTCTGATTCGCGGCACACGGCTCAATATGCGCGAACTGTTCGACGAGCAGGGCGAATACAGCTATACAGGCGGATGGAATATCGGCGCAGTGGTAGCGTTGCTGATCGGCGTATTGCCTAATTTGCCGGGCTTTCTGCATACCGCGTTTCCGGCTTCGTTTCCGAACGTGCCCGCATTCTTCAATACGCTCTATACGTATGCCTGGTTTGTGGGACTTGCGTTGGCGTCGATCGTATATAGCGCGTGGATGAAGCTGAGCAAGGGACCGAGTGCGCGAACGGCCAGCGCTTGAACCGGATGCGATCGCAATAGCAATAGCGGTAGAAAAATGCATCACGTAGCATCGAAACCAGCAGTTCAAAAGGAGGCGGCAACATGACGACCCTGATTCGCGGCGGCACGATTATCGACGCGGAGAACACGTATCGTGCGGACGTATTGTGTGCGGACCCGCAGGACGGCGGCACGATCCTGCAGATTGGCGCGGACCTGGAAGCACCGGCGGGCGCGACGATTGTCGATGCAGGCGGCCAGTATGTGATGCCTGGCGGCATCGATCCGCATACGCATATGGAATTGCCGTTCATGGGCACCACGGCGAGCGACGACTTCTATACCGGCACCGCTGCGGGTTTATCGGGCGGCACGACCAGCATCATCGACTTCGTGATTCCGAGTCCGAAGCAGCCGCTGATGGAAGCGTTCAGGGAGTGGCGCGGCTGGGCGGAAAAGGCATCGGCCGATTATGGTTTTCACGTTGCAGTCACCTGGTGGGATGACTCGGTTTATCGCGACATGGGGACGCTCGTACACGAACACGGGGTGTCGAGCTTCAAGCATTTTATGGCCTACAAAAACGCGATCATGGCCGATGACGAAGTGCTTGTGAACAGCTTCTCGCGCTCGCTCGAACTCGGCGCGCTGCCGACCGTGCATGCGGAAAATGGCGAACTGGTGTTCCAGTTGCAACGTCAGTTGCTGGCCAAAGGATTTACGGGTCCAGAGGCGCATCCGTTATCCCGCCCGCCTGAGGTCGAAGGCGAAGCGGCCAATCGTGCGATCCGCATCGCACAGGTGCTGGGTGTGCCGGTGTATATCGTGCACGTGTCCGCGAAAGATGCCGTCGACGCGATTGCGCGTGCTCGCAGCGAAGGCTTGCGCGTGTTCGGCGAAGTATTGCCAGGCCATCTGGTCATCGACGAAGCGGTGTATCGCGACCCCGACTGGACCCGTGCCGCTGCGCATGTGATGAGCCCGCCGTTCCGTTCTGCCGAGCATCGTGAGGCGCTGTGGCGAGGTTTGCAGGCCGGCCAGTTGCATACCACGGCAACCGATCACTGCGTGTTCTGCGCGTCGCAAAAGGCCATGGGCCGCGAAGACTTCACGAAGATTCCAAACGGTTGTGGCGGGGTCGAGGACCGGATGGCGGTGCTCTGGCATCACGGCGTGAATTCAGGACGCCTCACGCCGAATGAATTCGTGCGCATTACGTCGACGAATGCTGCGCAGATTTTCAACCTGTATCCGCGTAAAGGCGCGGTGCAGGTTGGTGCGGATGCCGACCTCGTGGTGTGGGACCCGAACGCCAGCAAGACGATTTCGGTGAAGACGCATCATCAGAAAGTCGACTTCAACGTGTTCGAAGGGATGACGGTGCAGGGCGTCGCGATGCATACGCTCACACGTGGCGCGCTCGCGTGGACCAACGGCGAATTGCGCGCGGAGCGCGGCGCGGGCCGCTATCTGAAACGGCCGCCGAACCCGGCTTATTTCGACGCGATCCGCGTTGCCAACAAGCGCAAGGAGCCGCATCCGGTGGAGCGGTAGAGGGTTTGAGGTTTATCGAGCCGCAGCGCCTCTGGCGTCGCGGCTTGTCTTTATCCGCTGTGCGCCTATCGATCCAACTACCGGTTTTTTGTCAAACTCCGTCCGGTTTGCTACAGTCCGCCCATTCTGCCGATCCTGAGCGTCGGCAGAACTCGCCTATGACGTAGCACACTGACGGAGCCTCCTGATGAAGTCGATTCGTTGCATTCTGCTGATCGCGTTATTGCAGGCCGTGACGATCAGCCCGCTTTTCGCAGCCGACGACCTCGATAGAATCAAATCCTCCGGGGTGTTCAGGATCGGCACCGAAGGCACCTATGCGCCGTTCACGTATCACGACGAAATGGGCAAGCTGACAGGTTTCGACGTCGAGATCGGCACGGCAATCGCGAAGCGTCTCGGCGCGAAGCCGCAATTCATTGAAGGTCAGTGGGACGGTCTGATCGCGGGCCTCGACGTGAATCGCTACGACGTGGTGATCAACGTGGTGTCGATCACCGAGGCGCGCAAGGCCAAATACGATTACTCCGACCCGTACATCACGTCATATCCGGCGTTGATCGTCGCGTCGAGCAACAGCCGGATCAGATCGTTCGGCGATCTGAAAGGCAGGAAGTCCGCCAATTCGCTGACCAGTCACTTCGGCGCGGTTGCAAGCGCCTATGGCGCGCAGGTGATACCCGTGCAGGGCTTTAACGAAGCGCTCGATCTGCTGATCTCGGGACGGGTCGATGCAACCGTGAACGACTCGCTATCGTTTTTTTACTTCATCAAACGGCGGCCGGATGCCCACGTGAAAATCGTCGCATTCGATAACGCGCCCGGCAGCAACGACGAGTCAGGCGTATTGATGCGCAAGGGAAGCCCGAGATTGCGCGCGGCGATCAATGCGGCGCTCGCGGGCATGAGGAAAGACGGTACGTATCAGAAGATTTCGCAGAAGTACTTCGGCGAGGATGTGCTTCACTGAGTGGCTGACAAATGAAAAAGGGGAGCGTTAAAAACGCTCCCCTTTTTTTCAATACGCTGGATCGGCAGCGTTGGCTCAAGCCTATTGAAACTTCAAATCGGCCTCATCGAACACCCGGGTAGGGTCTGGGCGAGGCCCCGGTCAATGCCCTTGTAAGGCCTTAAACCGCCGCACTTTCCGCTGCATCGTTCAATGCAGCGTCAAAGAAACTTTCTTTCGCATTTGCGTTGGCGCGAGCATAAGCACGGTTGACGCCGCTGATCACGGCGCGGATAGACGCCGTCACCAGATTCGCGTCGATACCGACGCCGAACGCGCTGCCGGTCACATCGGCGCCGGCCATTTCTGCGATCGCCACTGCGCGGGCATCGGCGCCTTGCGTCAATGCGCGTTCTTCATAATGCTGAATGCGCACCGGTGCGCCGATTGCGTGCATCAGCGCGTCGAGCGGACCGTTGCCTGCACCGTTCAACACGCGCGGCGTGCCGTTGATTTCGACCTTGAGCTTGATGTGTTCGCGACCGTCATTCTCCGACAGGCTGTGGCCGATATAGCGAATCGGCTCGACGTTCTGCACGTACTCCTGCTGGAACAGTTCGAAGATCTGCGACGGCGTCACTTCGCCACCGCTGTCGTCGGTGAAGTGCTGCACGGCCGAGCTGAAATCCACCTGCAAGCGGCGCGGCAACACGACGCCATAGCTCTGCTCCAGCAGATACGCGATGCCGCCTTTACCCGACTGGCTGTTCACGCGAATCACGGAGTCGTACGTGCGGCCGAGATCGTTCGGATCGATCGGCATATACGGCACTTCCCACATCGCGTCCGGCTTCTGGACGGCGAGGCCCTTCTTGATCGCGTCCTGATGCGAGCCCGAGAACGCGGTGAACACCAGATCGCCGACATACGGATGACGCGGATGCACCGGCAACTGCGTGCATTCTTCAGCAGTACGCGCGACTTCGTTGATGTTCGAGAAGTCGAGTTCAGGATCGACGCCCTGGGTGTACAGATTCAACGCCAACGTGACGAGGTCGACGTTGCCGGTACGCTCGCCGTTGCCGAACAGGCAGCCTTCGACGCGGTCCGCGCCGGCCATCACCGCGAGTTCTGCCGCCGCGACAGCGGTGCCGCGGTCGTTATGCGGATGCACGGACACGATCAGCGAATCGCGGCGCGCGAGGTTGCGGTGCATCCATTCGATCTGGTCGGCGTAGACGTTTGGCGTCGCCATTTCGACGGTAGCGGGGAGGTTGACGATCGCCTTGTGTTCCGGCGTCGGTTGCCAGATGTCGAACACCGCGTCGCAGACTTCCTTCGCGAATTCGAGTTCGGTGCCGCTGAACACTTCCGGGCTGTATTGCAACGTGAAGTGCGTTTCCGGCGCGGCATCGGCGAAACGCTTCATCGTGCGTGCGGCCTTCTGCGCGAGTTCTTTCACGCCGTTCTGATCGAGACCAAACACGATCTTGCGGAATTCCGGCGCGGTCGCGTTGTACAGGTGGACGATGGCGCGCGGTGCGCCCTTCAACGATTCGAAGGTGCGTTCGATCAGATCGTCGCGCGCCTGGGTCAACACTTCGATCGTGACGTCGTCGGGAATGTGGCCGCCTTCGATCAGTTCACGCACGAAATTGAAGTCGGTCTGCGATGCGGACGGAAACGCGACTTCAATTTCCTTGAAACCGATCTGCACCAGCGTCTTGAACATGCGCATCTTACGCTGCGCGTTCATCGGCTCGAACAATGCCTGATTGCCGTCGCGCAGGTCGGTGCTCATCCAGATCGGCGCACGCTCGATGACGCGCGACGGCCACTGGCGATCCGTCAAATTGATCGGCTTGAACGAACGGTATTTGGTAGCAGGGTTTTTCAACATTTTCATCATCCGTGAGTTGGAACCAGAAGGCTGGTGTCGACCGGACGACGAAGATGTGATGCTGGGCCGCCGGTCGGGAACCGGGGCTGGGTCAGTTACTGGGGAATCAAGCGATGCTTCGGTGTATCAGATGGAAGCGCGCAGCAGCAGACCTAGCCCGGAAGAGGGGGCTAGTAGTAGCGATAGGATGGTCTGGGCGCGGTACATAGAGCGCAATAGGAACATATTATCGGGACGGCGTCAAGCGCCGTCCGTGTTCAATGGGCCGGTTTGACGAAGCGCAGGGTCATGCGGTCCGACTCGCCGATGGCCGCAAACCGCGCCCGATCGGCATCTCCGCCTTCGTAGCTCGGCGGCAGCGACCACACGCCATGCGGGTAATTTTTCGTGTCGCGCGGATTGCTGTTCACCTCGCTTTCGCCGATCAGTTCGAAGCCCGCAGCTTTGGCGTGGGCGATCACGTAGTCTTCGGTGACGTAGCCGGTGTCGATGGTCTGTTGCAGCGATGTGCCCGGCGCGGCCCGGTGTTCCTCGACGCCGAGGATGCCGCCTGGCTTGAGCGCCGCATAGAAGGCGCGCAGATTCGCATCGATTTCGCCGTCCTTGATCCAGTTGTGGATGTTGCGGAACGTCAGCACGCGATCGACGCTGGCGTCGGCGGGAAAGCCGGTGAATTGGCCCTTATGCAATGTGCCGACCACAACATTGCCGTAGACGTCGGGCGTGGCTGCCAGTTTGCGGGCGAACGCGGCGCGTCCGGCCTGGGCTTCCGCGGAAGGCGCACCCTGCGGGCCGTCGTATTCCGCTTCGTAGAGCGTGCCGTGGTCATGCAGATAAGGCGCGAGTATTTCCGTGTACCAGCCGCCACCGGGCGCGATTTCGAGCACCGTTTGCGACGGCGTCAGCTCGAAGAACTGCAAGGTTTCTTTCGGATGGCGGTAGATGTCGCGCTGCCGCGCCTTCGCGTCACGTTGCGGTCCGGAAATTGCGGCGTCGAGGGAGGCTGAACTGGCGGTTGACGATATGGTCGATGCCGACGGCCTTGTCGATGCTCCCGGGGCGGCGCAGGCGGCCATTAGCAAGACTACAGCCAATGTCGCGAGGGTCGTGCGCACCGCGCGTCGGCTGGATTTGGGTTGGGCGTTCATGACGCCCATTATCGGGCGCGATCGTGACGGACGGAAGCCGCCAATAGGCATAAGGATAGGCAGCAGGTGAATTTGCCCCGGGACAAGGCAGCGGAGGGCGGCATGGATTTGCATTTTGTCGCGGGTGTCGCGGGTGTCGCGGGTGTCGCGGGTGTCGCGGGTGTCGCGGGTACGCGCCTCCGCTTCATCGAACCAAACCCCGAACTCGCCGAAACCGAAGCACGTCGTCGTGCGTATAGATGAAGTGATCAGCGTTTGCCGCATTTGATGCAATCGCACGAAAGCGCGGACGCGATCGCTTCATTTCACTTTGCCGGAGGCAGGTATGAAACGAATATCGAGGACATCGGGAGCAACGCGGATTCTGCTGTGCGCAGCGGCGCTGTGCGGGCTCGCCGCACAGGCGCACGCGCAGGGTTTGAGTCCGCAGGACGACATGAACGCGCCGCAAAACAGCACCCGGCTCATGCCGAACGCGGCGCGCGGCAGCGAATATCCGACGCATGGCAATCAGCAGGCGGGCGAGTTGAATCTGAATCCGACCGATCCGCGTGCACAGCTGGTCAACGGTTTGCCGAACCACACCAACGCGGGCGGATACGGCGCCCCGCTTGCCGGTGTGCGTACTTACGTGCAGCCGCAGGCTCCGGCCAATTGACGATTTTGACGATTTGAAGCAAACGACGGTCGTTGCCGCATCGCTCGCCTGACGGCGGCGCATCCTGACACAGACCGTGGCCAATGCCTTTCTTCGCCCGCCGATTCGCCGATTCACATCCCGAACACGATTCGCAGCGTATCGTTCTGAACGATCACCGACGCGCCGATTGTCAGCAGGATCGGTGGCAGCAAGGCCGTACCGTAGCGCCGGATCGGCGCGCCGAGCAGCGGGTGCTCCACGAGTTGCACGGCGGCGACACACCACAGCCCGATCATCGCGACGAACACCAGCGAGATGAACGCGCGATCTCCGTGTGAATGACTCGCATACAACGGCACGTAGACGGCGACGTTATCCGAACCATTGGCGAGCGCCACGCACGCAACCGTCCACCATGAAGAGCCGCTGCTGGCCGGCGCGCCGGATCTGGCGGATCCAGATTTGCTGACGAATTCAGGCAAGTCGTCGTCCTGACTACGCGCGTGGCGGGGACCGAAGCGTTCCCACGCTTTGCTCAGACCCACGCATATCGGCAGGATGCCGAGCAGGCCGACATAACCGGCGGGCAAATGCGTCAGCAGTGCCGCAAGCATCAGCGACCCTGCGATCAGGACCAGCGAGCCCGCATATTGCCCGACGACCACACGACGCCGCTCAGCCCCCGCTTCCGCCAGAAAGGCGAGCAGGACGAACAGGTTGTCGACGTTGGTCGCGGCATAGGCCGCGATGGCGAGCAGGGCAAGGCTGAGCATGCGGAAAAAGCCTGTCGATGCAAAATGAGGGATGGCGGCGCGTCATCTTGATGGCCGCGACAGGAGCGGCGGCGGATCGACGGAGACATCGCCGGGCAACACGATGCCGACGCGAGCCGCCGAGGTCAAGCGATTACGTTTTCTTACGGCTGGAAGGTTGGGAATGCCGGAAGCGACGAGCGCGTTGGGTTATGCAAACGGCGCATGTTTGCGCTGTTTGAGCCGACGTAAGAAAGGAGAGGTCGCACCGGCCCCAATCCATCGTCGCGTGAGGACCCCGTAAGCTACAATTCCCGACGGCTTGAAAAACGGAACATCAATGAAGATTCGGATTCTTTCTATCGCCTGCATCACGGCCGCTGTCGCCTTGCTCGCGGCCTGCACGGCCACGTTCAGGAACTCGGACGCGTGCGAGCAGTTGATGCGTGGCAAGCTGGCCGATACATCGGCGGATACCTTGAAGGTCGCCCATCGGGGCGCGGGCATCCACGGCTCGCGAGTGGTGATCGAAGGTTCGATCGAGCATGTGACGACGGCGTCGGAAGCGGCAGCGACGGCGGCTTCGGCGCACGGGGCTTCGGGGGTATCGGCGACGCGAGCATCGGGTGTGGGCGTCGCGTCGGCAGTGTCGGCGACGTCGCCGGCCTCGGCTGTATCGGTGGACGCATCGGCTGCTTCAAGCGCTTCGGAAGCCAAAAGTGTCTCGACGAAACCGGCTAAACCAACCACGGTCGTTACCGCAACGGCCGCCGAATGCACGTTTCACGGCCCGGATCTGAACGTGTTCCGCTGGCTCGCACCGGCAAAGCTTGTAACACCCGCCGACGAAGCGGCCAGCGCGACATCTGGCTAACCTGCATAACTTCGATAACACGCGTCGTTGCGACTTCAGATGAGCGGGGGGCGCTTCGCTACACGTGTTCCTTGATTACGCGTTGTCGCGTACCGGGCTTGTTTCTCATTGATCAGGCCGCGCAGGTTCTTGGCACGACGCTTTGGCGGGTTAGAGCGAGTTGGAAAAATCACGCGGCCCCGAGCCTTAACCAAAGGGCAACTCCGCCCGAGCCGCTCTAAGGCCAGCCCAAGCCCAAGCCCAAGCCCAAGCCTAATACACCCTGCCTACCACCAACCCCAACACCTTCTCCCCAAAAGCCTCCGCCCGGCCTTCAAAGCATCGCTCTACAGCCTTCGTATCGATCAAACGCTGCCGCAGTTCGACCCGCTCAGCATGCCCATCGATCATCCGTACGGCAGCCGTCACGTACTCGTCGACGCTATCCGCGATTGCCCACGCCGGCATTCCCACACGCTCGAACAGCGCTCCGTCGATCCGCTCGAACACCTCCGGTCCTCGTTTGCAGACGCCAGGTAAGCCCATCGTCAACGCGTCGACGATCCCGTTGGTATTCCCGAACGGAAACGGACTGAGGAACAGATCCGCGCAATTGACCCGCGCCAGATACGCGCCATAGCCGTGGAAGCCATGCACGGTCGCGCCAGGCACCGTTGCGCCGATCACTTCGCGTATCCGCTCCAGCCGCACACCTCGCGGCACGCCGCTCATGAAGTGAAACTCGACCGGCGTCGTCGCGCGTGCGGCGATCTCGCGGCATGTATCGAGAAAACCTGGATTGAGTTTCATCGCGCTCGCTGTGATCACAATCGCCAGCCGTTCGCGCGCCGGCGGAATACTGGCAGCGATATCCGGCAGCGCAACCGATGGCCGGTAAGGCTGGCCGTCCTTCGGCAATTTCAGCAAGCGCTCGCTGAAACAACCGGGGTCGCCGACATAATCTTCCTCGACGCTGACATAGTCGATCCGGTCGGAATGCGTCGTGGCCGGGTGGCCGATTCCGGCAATCTGCACGGGCGCCACCCGCAGGTTCGACATGAAGATGGTCAGCACGAACATGCCGACGCTCGGCATATACAACACATCGGGCTGTTCCGCGTCGGCAAAGTCGCGAATCGTTTTCAGGCATTCACCGATGTAAGTGGGGTCCTCCAGTTCGATGAACCGGTCGAACACCGCTCGCCCGGCGTCGTCGACTGCGTAGCCGAAACCGAAGCCCACCAACTCGAAATGCTCGCGCGCCGCTTCGAGCGTGCGCGAATGCGTGCGATAAATCGAATGAGCGCCGCCAAACCATTCGAGCACGACGATCATCAGCGGCTTCCTGCCGGATGGTTTGCCGCGTTGCGCGTGGCCGCCGACGGTTTCCGGCTGTCGCGCGGGGAGGTCGGTCAGGCCGAGGCGCTTCAGCTTGCGGCGCACCAGCACGTTGATATCGCGTTTGATCTCGTGCCGCCGCGGCGTATCCGCGTAACTGCAGAACATGTAGGCGTTGTGCAGCAGCGCGCTCGGCAGATCGTCGAGGTCGTCGATCTGTTGCAGCTTGCCGGGCAGCCACTCGATCAGCGCCTCGCGCTTCAGATGCGCATTCGCCGAACCCTTGAACACCGGCGACAGCAGCACCAGAGCGAGACTCGCGGCGAGCGTTTTGTCGTACATCCACAGCGCGGCGAGGTCGAGTTCGAGTTCGGAATCGGTCGAATACAGCACACAGAGTTTTTCGACAAAACGGTCGCCGGCCAGAAACTGCGTGTCGTGCGGCCCACGCGGATTCAGATGACGCGTGACGTGATCGGCATTGCCGAACGGCGTGGCGCCGAACATCAGGCCGATCCATTCGTGCAGCGTCAGAAGCAGATCGAGGCAGCCGGGGGGTAATTCGAATTGCGGGTCGGCGAACAGCGTCGACGCGGCGCTTGCGAGGCGTGTGAAAAAGCGCCGTTGCTGCTCCGCGGACGACAGGCCGGTCATGCCCGAGGCCAGGAAACTTTCGTCCAGTTCGCCGCGCTTTTGCTGGAGCAGCGCGAGCGCGGCGATGAACTGGAGCGATGCCTTCACATACTGCCGCGTATAAACGAGCTGCTCGAAATCGTCGAGCGAAAAAGTGGGTTGTTCCATCGGGCCGCTTTTCAAGATATGCATGACTAACCAAAATCAGGTCGGTCGAAAAGCCCGCGATTATCGCAGCCTCAGGACACCAGAATTTCCGCTTCGACGAATTTGCGAATTTTCCGCGTGGAAGGCGATGGCGCGGCTAGAACGCGTAGTAGGGTCCCTGTCCGGCCGATGTTTCGCGCCCGGCGATGGCGGTGTAGACGCGTCGTCCGAAGAAGAAGGGCAAGCCCCAGCCGAAGCTTCGGCTGGCAACCCCGGCGAGGTTGTTGAACGCGTTATTCGACGACGCGAACAGTGAGCTTGCGTTGGCGATCGAGAACGAAAGGGTGCTCGACGCGCCGTCCCTGCCGGAAATCGTGGCGGTCGTCGCCTGCGCAGAGGCGGGGCAGTACCAGTAGCCACATTGCGGCAGTTGGCTGTTGCGGAAGAAGATGCCGTTCGAGCCGCTGTCGATGTAGCTATAGGTGTTCGTGTAGCCCGCCGCGTTCGTGGTGATGTAGCCGTTCGAGGCATTCGTCCTGATGACGCTGGCGGCGCCCAGCGTGTTGTTCGCCTGGGTGTCGATGCCGAAAGTCAGCGATCCGGTCACGCTGGCGGCGCCCGCGTCGGCGATGGCCGGCAGGTCGATCACGACGCCGTTGTTATCGAGCGGGAAGCGGCCGACCGGATTGGTCACCTGCTGCGCCAGCGACTGCGTGCTGGCGGTGCAGGCGCCGCTCGCGTCGCACCTGTAGTACCAGCGCGGCAGCGCGGTCGCTGCGCAACCGCTGCCGCAGTCGGTCGCGAACAGGCCGATGCCGAGAATGCCGTTGGCGCGCAGGGTTGACAGCTGCAGCATGGCCGGCCCGGAACTCGCGCAATCGGCGGGAACGGTGGGCACTGTGGGATCGGAGATCACATGAATCGGCAGCGATGCGGCGACCTGGCCTGCCATGCGCACGTCCGCGCTGCGCACGGCTCCCCACGCATAGCCGCCGCCGAACACGGCGCACTCGCCGGTGACGCCGCTGCCCGAACTGATGGCGGGGAGCGCGAGACTCGCCGGCAGCGCCGAGGCCAGAATCCGCAGACCGTTCGAGCCGGTGTCGACCTGAATATCGTCGATCGTCGCGCAGTTGCTGGTGCCGGACTGGCAGACGGTGACGCTCGTCGTCAGCATGTTGCGGGTCAGGCCGGGGGCTGTGGTCACCGAGATCGGCTGGATATTGGCTATGGTCGATTGCGGCACGCTCGGGGACGAACTGGCCGGCGGCGCGCCTGCCGTGCCGGATAGGCCTGAAGTGACGGACGTGCCCGCACCGCTCGCGGGTGTCGTGGAAGACGCCGATGTGTTCGGAGAAGCGCTTGCGACCGTGCCGTCTCCGCCCCCTCCGCCGCCGCAACCGGCGAGGATCGCGCAGACGAGGAGCAGGGTGTGCAGCTGGGCTGCGGAATGGGTTGCTTGATGGTCTGTCATGGCAATGGTGTCCAGGTGGCACAGCGGGTTACTGGAGATCGTCGATGGCGACGCCGGGCGGCAAGGCCGCAGGCAGCCACGCCCGGCCCACATAACCGCGCATCGGGCCACCGGATTCCACGATCACGTCGGAACGGACGACCCTCGACGAATGCAGGTTGCTGTCCGCCGGCGCTGCCGCCGCGCCCGCGAGATAGGACGCGTTGTAGCCGCCCAGCAGTGCGCGCAGATCCGGCATGGTCGGCCCTTCCCATGTGTAGGCGACGATCCGGCCCGTGCTCGTCGCGTACTCGTTGAGGGTCGTGCCGCCGGCGTCGGTCAGCGTGCGCAGGCGGATCGCGCCGTTCATCAGGGTCGGTTGCACCATGGAGGCGGAGGGCTGGGACGCTGTAGTCGCCTGAACAGTTCGGGTGGTCTGGGCCGGCATCGCGCCGTCCAGTTCCGCACGCGCAGGGCGACTGGCAGTCAGCGTGGCAAGTGCGATGAAGGTCGCGGCGAAGGCGGTCGAAAGGGAGAATCTGGGAAGGTCGATGGATTTCATGATGAGGCCGCTCACAGTGGTTGAAAGGGTGAATTCAAGATAGCAGCGAGGCGTCCAGATCGTTACCTGGTGCGCCTCTCCGGGGGTATGCCGATCTCAAAAACGACCTGCGGCGGAATCGGGAAGTCCGTTTTAAAACAACGCTTACGCTGAATTTTCTTACTAGTCCTACAGCTATTTGGGAAATGTCTGGAAATGTTAAATCCGCGGATCGGGGAGGGGCTCGTGGAGCAATAAGCAGGGGGTGTTCGTCGTCGGAAAATGGCGTGGAAGAAATCCGCCGATACCGTGCCGGATGCCGCGCCACAGCGCGTCCCGGCCGTCCCCGACGCGACTCATTTCGCCGACAAACCCCGGTTTTTGCACATGACCCGCCGGGATCGGTAAAATGTTGGGTTGATCCACGGAAACTTGCCGTGGCGTACGTAGCGGAAGGATTCCCCGAACATGACTGATCTTCGTCTTACCAAGCGGTTCGCAGTAATGCTGATGGCGGGCGGGCTGGTCGCCGGCTGCGGTACTTCGTCGCCGACCAAAATCGACTACAAGAGCGACTCCAAATCCAAGCAGGTGTCGCTTGCCGTTCCGCCGAACATGATCGACGAGACGTCCGATCAGCGTTCGTTGCCCCCGCAAGGCGGCGAAACCTCGCTGTCCGCGCTCAAGCAGGTTCAGGCGCAGGCGCCGGCCGGCAGCAACACGCTGACGGTGGTCCCGCAGGTCAGCAACATGCACATCCAGCGTGACGGCACGGAAAGCTGGCTCGTCATCGACAATAAATCGCCCGAACAGGCGTGGGCGCAGATTCGCCGTTTCTGGCAGGAGCAAGGCTTCCTGCTGGTGGTCGACCAGCGCGACAAGGGCGTGATGGAAACCGACTGGAACGAGTCGCACGCGCAGATCAATGACGGCCTGCTCCGCAACACGCTGTCCAAGGCGATGGGCACGAGCTACGTCACGTCGGAGCGCAACAAGTACCGCACGCGCCTCGAAGCGGCGCCCAACGGCGGCACGTACGTGTTCGTCAGCCAGAAAGGTATGCGCGAAGCGCTCACCGGTACGAACAACGATTCGAGCAAGTGGGAACCGAAGCCGAATGATCCGGGCCTCGAGCAGGAATACCTGAAGCGCCTGATGGTGGCGCTGTCGCAAGCCGATTCGCGCGCGTCGGGCGATACGCAGAACGCCGTTCTGTCGCCGGCCGGTGCGCAGGTCGCGCCGAACGCGGCGGCGGGTGCCAACTCGGCGGCGGCTGCTAACGCGGCGCGCAACGTGTCGCTGTCGGCACAGCAACCCATCCCGGATCTGGACGCGGGTAATCAGCCGGCGCAGGTGACGTCGACCGAAGTCACGCTCGGCGAGCCGTACGATCGCGCATGGTTGCGTGTGGGCCTCGCGCTCGACCGCAGCAATTTCACGGTCGACGACCGCGATCTGAGCCGTGGTCTCTATTTCGTCCGTTACGTCGATCCGAAGGATCTGTCGTCGGCGGAACAGGGCTTCTGGAACCAGGTTTTCCACGGCAAGAAGGAAAAAGTTGCCAAGCAATATCGCGTGAATGTGCGCGCGGTGACGCCTGACCAGACGCGTGTCGCAGTGGTCGACGACAAGGGTGCGATCGACGAAAGCTCGCAGGCCAAGCAGATCATGAGTCTGATGGTCGATCAGCTGCACTGAGCGAGGCCACTGGCAGCGAGGCTTCGGCGTTTTTGCCTTGGTGACGAGGCTCCGTCAGCCAGAATCGCAGTCACGAAAAACCGTCCGGGATATATCCCGGACGGTTTTTTTATGGCCGCACGAAACGCGCACGTGTTTTGCTTGACACCCGCTGAGCGGTACTAACCTGAACCAGCGGAGTTGGCCATGTTCGACGTGATCCCTTACTGGATGTGGGCGGCGAGTCTCCTCGTCCTCGCGCTCGTGTGCGGCGCAGCATTGAATCCGCGCGAATCGCGGAAGCCGGCGAGATTGCTGGCACGGGATGTCCACGGCGCTCACTCGCGCGCGAAGTGGCCGGCTCGTCGTGTTTGATATGCGATTCGCGTGAATCGTCGTTACGTATCGCCGCTCTGTGCGGCGTACGTAACGTGACGTTACCCCGGTGACGTAACTTTCAAAACCTTCCTAAGCGCCTCAATTCCCCTCGTTTCGTTCTCTGCCTTAAAGATAAATTCTCATAAAAATCAATGGGTTAATAAAATATCCTGAGAATTTTTCGAAACTGGCACACAAGCTGCTTTTAAAGACTCATGGGGCCGGATTGAATCAGCCGACCTGAGTTTGCAGCGAATCCGCGCTCAAACGGTTCCCAGGCATTTCTGGCAGCGGCCGACCAGCCGGTGCCGTACCCGATGTTGGCCTGCGCGCGTTGCGCGCGGCCCCGGTGGCCCCGTCGCCTATCCTCGTAGGGCGACGGTTTCGCCCGCACTCCGATTGGAGTGCGGGCTATTTTTTTTGTGGCGGGAGTTTGCGACTGGGGGAGTGGGGGCGGCCACCAGAAGCGGCCACGGAAACCACGAAGGTCGATGAAACTTCGGGGGACTGAAGCCGGCGACGCCGGGGAGGCGTCGCGCGGAAAAGCGTGGCTGTTCAGGTATCGGCGTGGCGCGTGCCGATCCCCGGCAGACGTTTGACTACGCCGGTAGCGAGCGCGGTGCCGACCAGAATCACGCCGCAGCCGAGCAGCATGCCGGGCGACACGCCTTCGCCGAGGAACAGCGCGCCCCACAGAATCCCGAAGATCGGAATCACGAAGGTCACGGTAATCGCGCGCGCCGGTCCGATTACCGCGATCAGGTGGAAGAACAGCATGTACGCAACGCCCGTGCAGGCGACGCCGAGCGCGATCACCGCGCCCCACGCATGCAGCGACACCGGCGCGGACGGCCAGAAAATCACCGCGAGCGGCAGCAGCACGATCGTTGCGCCGGTCATCGTGCCGGCGGCGACGGTCAACGCATCGACGCCGGTCAGGTAGCGCTTGGTGTAGTTGGCAGCGATGCCGTACAGCAGCGTCGCGCCGAGCGCGGCGGCGGCAGCGAGCGCGGTGGTCGTCGGCGTGGCGGCGGAGCCGTTTGGCGCGGCGATCTGGTCCCAGACCAGCATCAGTACGCCGAGGAAACCGATCACCAGACCGAGCGTACGCATTGCGCTCAACCGGTCACGCAGCCAGAGAAAGGCGACCAGTCCGCCCCACAGCGGCGTGGTCGCGTTGATCACGGACGTAACGCCCGCCGATAGCGTCAACTCGGCATACGCGAACAGGCAGAATGGCGCCGCCGAATTCAGAATGCCGACCACCAGCAGCGGGAACGCGTGCGTGCGCAGGATCGTCGCCGATTGCCTGAGCGGGCGTCGCGCGAGCAGCACGATCAGCAGAAAGAGTGCGCCGATGCCGACTCGCAGCGCCATCAGCGGGGCGACGCCGAAGTCGGTCACGCCGACGCGGATAAACAGGAACGACGCGCCCCACAGGGCAGCGAGAATCAACAGTTGGACGAGATTGGCAGGTTTCATTGAGGTGGCGCCGCGCACGGTTGAGTCGAGACGCCCGCGCATCGTAACAGCGCGACTACGCGAAACGTTTCAGTCTGGAATGAAACGGCAAGTTTCGGGAGATGAGGGGACGTTGGCTAATCGTGATCGTAGGCTGCGGCGGTTCGGTTGCAAAGCGAGCAATTCTCACGCTGATGTGAGAAAAATTACGATCAAATGCATTGCGCAGAGGTGTTGCGCCCAATCTCCGAGGGCGCGTACCTGGAAAATCGTGAGTTATTTTGCAGCAGTGCGTACGTAGCGGGGGCCTTTCAGAGAGGGCCGAACCCGCCGCACGCACCGCCCACGGTTAGTGCGGAATCATCCATTGCAGATAATTCTGCTGCAGCCAGACCAGCACGCCGAGCAGCACCGTCAACAGAATCGAGTGCTTGAAGGTTTTCGCGAACACGACGCCTTCCTTGCCCTTGAGTTCGGTGGTCGCCACGCCGGTCGAGATGTTCTGCGGCGAGATCATCTTGCCCATCACGCCGCCCGACGAATTGGTGGCCGCCATTAGTACAGGATTGAGATTGAGCTGGTTGGCCGCGACCACCTGCAGATTGCCGAACAGCGCATTGCCCGACGTATCGCTGCCGGACAGGAACACCGCGACCCAGCCGAGGAACGCCGACACCAGCGGAAAGAACGGTCCGACCGACGCCACGCCGAGCCCCAGCGTGTAGGTCAGTCCCGAGTAATTCATCAGATAGGCGAGGCCGACGATCGTCGCCACCGTGAGAATGGCGATCCGCGTCTGTACCCACGTATCGCCGATGGCCTTGACGAATTCACCCGCGCTCAGGCCGACTACGGCTGTCGTGATGAGCGCCGCGACCAGGATTGCGGTGCCCGTGGCAAGCGGCTGGAAGTCCCAGATCGCGCCGTACGGCGTGTTGTACAGCGTGATGAACACCGCTTTGTCGAGGCCGGGCCACGGCACCTTGATATCGCCGATCGTGAACACCTTCGCCACCGTCCAGATGATCACGACGACCGACACGATGATCCACGGATACCAGCCCTGCGCTCCGCCGATCTTCCCGCGCACTTCACCCACACGGTCGATGTTGATCGCGAACTTTGGATCGGTGGCGGGTTTCCAGACGCGCAGGAACGCGATGGTCAGGATCAGCGACACCATCGACGACAGCACGTCGGTCAGGCTGTAGTTCACGTAATTCGACGCGACGAACTGGGTCAGCGCGAAGCTCGCACCCGACACCAGCAGCACCGGCCACACGCGCAGCATGTTGCGAAATCCCGCGTACACGCCGATCACGTAGAACGGCAGCAGGAACGCGAAGAACGGCAACTGACGGCCGACCATTTTGGCGAGCTGATCGGACGGCAGATGCGTGACCGCGCCGAGCACGGTAATCGGCACGCCGAGCGCGCCGAAGGCGACTGGCGCGGTGTTGAAGATCAGCGTGAACGTGAGTGCTTCGAGCGTGGGAAAGCCAAGCAGGATCAGCAGCGAACTGGTGATCGCGACCGGCGTGCCGAAACCGGAAATCCCTTCGAGCAGCGCGCCGAACGAGAAGCCGATCACGACCAGCACGACGCGCCGGTCGTTCGGCAGATTGTCGATCATCCACATGCGGAAGGCCGCGAAGCGCCCCGAGCGCTGAGCGATGTTGTAGAGCAGAATCGCTGTGAACACGATCCACATGACCGGCCAGCACGCGAACACCGCACCCGCGAATACCGAGTTGATCGCGAGCCCGACCGGAAACTGCCACACGAAAACGGCGACCACCAGGCCGACGATCAATCCGGCGAGCGACGCCTGCCAGGCCGGTCTGCGGGCCCAGCCGAGCAGAAGCAGCACGACGAAGATGGGAAGGGCAGCGACGAGAAACGACGGCAGTAGCGAGTTGCCGACAGGAGTGAGTAGTTGGTGAAACATCACGTCTCCTTCGTTGTTGTTCGTTGTTATCCGAATCGACGCGGAGCTACGCTGGGCAGGGCGCGTCGCGATGGCAGTGTGGATGAGCATCCTCGACGCGCACGGGGAATCGCGTCGTTTTTAAGCAGATACTGTGTGTGACTTTCGAAGCATAGAGCGCTGGCCGGGCGCGTCAAGAAGGGAAACTACCGGAGGGGGCGGAGCGGCTGCCGTTGCGGATCTGCATCCTGGGTGAAGTAGATCCGCGTGGCGTGATGTGACGTGATGCGGCGTGATGTGACGTAACGCGAGCCGTTAAACGCCGTAAAAATTCAATGCCAATGATGTCCCCAGCCACCACCCCAATATCCGCCGATACCGATCGAAACCGACGGTCCGTAATAGCCGGGGTAGCCATAGCCGTATCCGTAATAGGCCGGATACACCGGCGGCGGATAGTACGCGGGATAAGCCGGCGCCACATAGACGGGCGGCGGCGCGGCGACGGCGTACGTTGGCGGCGGGACCTGCTGGACTGGCTGAACTTGTGCCTGAGCCTGGACTTGCTGCTGCGTGTCCGCCGAATCGGCCTGATCGGCGGCTTGCTGCAGGGGCAGAGCAGGTGGCGTGGCATAGGCCGGTGCGTAATAGCCGGATGGATAGTATCCATACGGGTAATAACAACCCGACAGCGTCATCGCGCAAATGGCGGCGCCGACGGCAAGACCTGCACGCCTTGCTCGCGGAAAATCTGAAAAGCAACGTGAAAGACCGCGCGATGGCCAAAGGCTCATCGCGCGATCCGTGTTGATGACGCGGGACTTCATGACGCGCTCCTGGTTAAATCGACGCCGGTACCGGGGCGTCGTTTTCCGAGCTTACGCTCCCGCTACGCGAACACGATTGCAAAAGCGTAACTGCGTATTTCGCGTCATTGCAAAGCGCGAACTGAAGCGCGCGGCCGAGGTCGAGGCAGCAGTCACCGCATCACCAAAGCCCGCTTACTTACCCACCTGATTACCGATGATGCCGCCCGCCGCCGCACCGCCTACTGTCGACAGCGCGCTACCGCCGAGCGCCGCGCCCGCTGCGCCACCCAGACCTGCGCCGATTGCCGTGTCGCGGCCCTGACGGCTCATACCGTCACATGCCGAGAGGCTCCCAACGAGCGCAACGAGAGCCGCAAGCGTGCCGAGGGTTCGAATCGATTTCATGATGTTGACTCCATTTATGTCGTTGGAAGCAGTCGTCGAAATGGACAGATAACCATGTCCCCTATGCATTTGATCTTAGCGGCGCAGTCCGTATCCGGATGTGTGCGCTTGTCAGCGGACTGACGGTTTCGTAATCAAATGTTTCCCCTGTTCAAGCATGTGACGTGCCCGCCCCGCCACAAACGGAAAAGCCCGCCGGAGGCGGGCTTCGATGCTGCAACGCAGTGACCTGGCGGGCCGGCTGGCGTAAAAAAGATAGCCGGCCCGCGATCCCTACCTTACTGCCGCTGATAGATCTCAGCGCCTTTCTTCATGAACTCGATCGACTTCACTTCCATGCCTTTCTTCAGCGCTTCGTCGTCGGTCACGCCTTGTTGCGCCGCGAATTCGCGCACGTCCTGCGTGATCTTCATCGAGCAGAAATGCGGGCCGCACATCGAGCAGAAATGCGCGACCTTCGCCGAGTCCTTCGGCAGCGTTTCGTCGTGGAATTCGCGAGCCTTGTCCGGGTCGAGGCCGAGATTGAACTGGTCTTCCCAACGGAATTCGAAGCGCGCTTTGCTCAACGCGTTGTCACGCACCTGCGCGCCGGGGTGACCCTTCGCGAGATCGGCGGCGTGCGCGGCGAGCTTGTACGTGATGATGCCGGTCTTCACGTCGTCCTTGTTCGGCAAGCCCAGGTGTTCCTTCGGCGTGACGTAGCAGAGCATCGCCGTGCCGAACCAGCCGATCATCGCCGCGCCGATGCCCGACGTGATGTGGTCGTAACCGGGCGCGATGTCGGTCGTCAACGGTCCCAGCGTGTAGAACGGCGCTTCGTCGCACCATTCCAGTTGCAGGTCCATGTTCTCCTTGATCAACTGCATCGGCACGTGGCCCGGGCCTTCGATCATCGTCTGCACGTCGTGCTTCCACGCGATCTGTGTGAGTTCGCCGAGCGTCTTCAATTCGCCGAGCTGCGCTTCGTCGTTCGCGTCGTAGATCGAACCGGGACGCAGGCCGTCGCCGAGCGAGAAGGCCACGTCATACGCCTTCATGATTTCGCAGATGTCTTCGAAATGCTCGTACAGGAAGCTTTCCTTGTGATGCGCGAGGCACCACTTCGCCATGATCGAGCCGCCGCGCGACACGATGCCGGTCATCCGCTTCGCGGTGAGCGGCACGTATTGCAGACGCACGCCCGCGTGAATCGTGAAGTAGTCGACGCCTTGCTCGGCCTGTTCGATCAGCGTGTCGCGGAAGATTTCCCACGTCAGATCTTCGGCTTTGCCGTTGACCTTTTCGAGCGCCTGATAGATCGGCACCGTGCCGATCGGCACCGGCGAATTGCGGATGATCCACTCGCGCGTTTCATGAATATGCTTGCCGGTGGACAGATCCATCACCGTGTCGCCGCCCCAGCGGATCGCCCACGTCATCTTGTCGACTTCTTCGCCGATCGACGACGTCACCGCCGAGTTGCCGATGTTCGCGTTGACCTTCACGAGGAAATTGCGGCCGATGATCATCGGTTCGCTTTCCGGGTGGTTGATGTTGTTCGGGATGATCGCGCGGCCGCGTGCGATTTCTTCGCGCACGAATTCCGGCGTAATCGCGGTGAGGCCGTTCGGACCGAACGCGCTTGCACCGAACGCCTGGCCCGGATGCTGACGACCCATCATCGCGGCGAGCTTTTCGCCGTTCGGGCCGCTCGTCTTCAGCGTCTCCAGATACTCCGCGCGGCGCTGGTTCTCGCGAATCGCGATGTATTCCATTTCCGGCGTGATGATGCCCTTACGCGCGTAGTGCATCTGCGACACGTTCTTGCCGGCGATCGCGCGGCGCGGCGTGCGGTGCAGGCCCTGGAAACGCAGGTCGGCGGTGGCGGTGTCGGCGGCACGTTCGCGGCTAAAATCGCTCGACAGACCCGTCAGCGCTTCGGTGTCGCCGCGTTCTTCGATCCACGCCTGACGCAGCGCGGGCAAACCTGCGCGAATGTCGATCTTCGCGTCCGGATCCGAGTACGGACCCGACGTATCGTAGACATAAACCGGCGGATTCTTTTCACCACCGAAGCTGTCCGGCGTGTCGGCTTGCGAAATTTCGCGCATCGGCACGCGAATGTCCGCACGCGAACCGGTCACGTAGATCTTGCGGGAATTGGGCAGCGGCGCGACGGCGGCTTCATCGACGTGGGCGTCGGCGGAAAGAAACTTCGGGTTGGCGTTCATGCGTATCTCCGTGTGTCGGCCGGAGTTGACGCGTTGACGTCTCACTCTGGCCGCTTGCAAATGCAATGTGGGGCGGCTAAGCAGGAGACGAGACGGAAGTTGTCGGAAATCGCGAGGAAATGAGGCAATAAAGCTTGGGTGCGAAATCCGTACGCTTCCCTGCGCTGGCATTATCCAGATCAGGTTCAAAGGGTATTTCTCACCCGCGCGGCACGGACCTCCAACCTCCGTGCGACGCAGGACCCCCGCGTTAGCAGCGCACACGATACACCGGCTGCCGGGGGCTTGGCAACCTGTGCAGGAGAAGTCAGCGAGTTGTCAGGCAAAGCCCGGGCGAGCTTTTATGCCGGTTTCGAAGCGGGCGGAACGACGCGCGGGGCGGTGTTTTCAATGCCGTAGGCGCGCGTCTTTGATAGCGGATTCACGACGATTTTTGCGAGCGAATCCATGTGTCGTCATGGGTTATTTCGTGTCTTATGCGCTACGAATTGCAGCGAAAAAACAGCAAAAATCACAACGAAAAGTCGTCGGCGGCTTCGGGCTGGTAGAGGATCTTGTCGAGCTTCAGCACCTTCTCCGTGCCGCTCGGTGGCGTAAAGCGGATGCGTTCGCCGCGCTTCGCGCCGAGCAGCGCCAGGCCGACCGGTGAGAACACGTTCAGCCGACCTTGCCCAAAGTCCGCATTGGGCGGATAGACCACGGTCCACGTCATCTGCTCGCCGCTGGTTTCGTCGATCAGCGTGGCTTGCGAATTCATCGTGATGACGTTGGCCGGAATCTCGCGCGCGTCGACGATCACGGCGCGTTCGAGCACGTCGTCAAGCATGTCCTGCAGACGGGCGTCGGCACCGGGCGCGGCCGCATGCTTCTCGAGGCGGGCGACGTCGAGTTCGGTGAGGTAACAGGTTTTCGTCTTTTTCACGATGGATACTCCAATTCGATCTGCATATAAGGGAACTGCGTGCGAATGAGATCGGCCCGGAGCCTGACAAACGCGGCTCGGGTGATGGAGCGAACAGCGTTAGATCGGGCGCCGGGCGGCGTGAAGCGGGAGCGTTCGGGACGGCTTGCAGGCGCGACGCGGTGCGAGATCCGCGCGCGCGCAACCGGTTGCGCGGCGCAGGCGCAAGCGGGTGAACACACGGGAAGTCGGAGAGCGCATCGTGATAGCCGGAATGTCGAAAAGAGGAGGGTGATTCACGCGCGGACAACGAATAAGGCAGCGCGATCGAAAGGTGAATGTTAGCACGGGGCGTTTGTATCTTTATTCGGCATGGCGGCGAACGGCTCTCGGTTTATCCCCGCTTTGATGCCCAGCCCCGGATCGCGCGGCAATTCAAGCTCGTTGCGGCGATGCCGTTAAAGCAGGTTTGGGAGAGGCTGTCATCCAGTATCGCGAGAGGGGGCGCTGGGTGGCGCGTGAGTAGCACAAGCGGCACAGGAGATGAGTATGACTTCGAGAACAGGGCAATGGCGGGTGTCGGCTCGGGCAGTCGCTGCAGTCACGATGGTGCTGCTGGCGACGCCGTTGACCGCATTGGCGGCCGATGGCGGGACGATCCGGTTTGTCGGCGCGATCACAGCGCCGTTGTTGCAGATAACCTCGTTGCCGGTTGCTCCCACGATGCGGTTGGAAACGGCCAATGCGCAAGCGGCGCGTCAGGAAGGCGGCATTGCCCTGACTTTCAACTCGTCGCCGGGTGTGGTGTCGGGTGCAGATGTCGCACTGCAGGTTGTCGGCGCCGGGAAGTCGCGTGATGCCGTGGCGGCGCGTTTCGTCGATACCGGGAGCCGGGTAGGCGCTGCACACGACGGGCACTACCGGGTTGGCCGCGACGGTGGGGTGTTGTCGTTATCGCCGAAGCGGGCCGGTTCGGCTACGCCGGTGATCGTCGTCATGAGTTATGACTGAATGGGCGGGCCGCTAGCCGGCCGTGCGGCCGGCTAATCGTCAGGATTGCGATTGACGCGGGCGCGTGCGAACGGCGGTGCATCGACGTCTGCAATTTCATACTCAAGCGCTGCTGACGAAAGCCGGTCAGGCGGAAAATGCTGCCTGCGCTTTCACGGCCCTGAATACAACCGGTGGCCATCCGCCGCCGTTTAAATGCAATCGGGATAACTAAAGCAAACCCGCGCCGGCATCCCGAAAAAACGCCGCAACACGCGCCCCAAATTCCCTGTTGTAACCACGCAAAAAAGTTACGATTCTTTCGCTCGACGCGGTGGGCGCTTACTGCATAATGCCGTGCGCGCCAACCTTTAGGCGCGTGTTCGCCGAGGCCCGGATTCTCCCGTTTGCCGCGGCGGTGTGGCCCCATTGGCCATCTATCGTCTTTCCGTTCCACCGACATGTCCGCCAGCCTCGCCCGTCAGACCGCATCGCCGATGCGGTATCCGCCATCCCGCCACAGGGTTTTCAGCGGGGGCGCAGCACCTCGAGCGGCATGGGCGGGTTGAACCATGTCGCTGCAATTCCCAAACCGTTTTTCGCGTGGTTTCCCGATCCGTTTGCCGCAATCGCGTAACGGTCAGATCGCGCTGGCTCTCGCCGTCGTTTATCTCGTCTGGGGCTCGACGTATCTCGCCGTGCATGTCGCGCTCGGCTCGTTCCCGCCGCTGTTGATGTCCGGGCTGCGCAACCTGTTTGCCGGCATCGGGCTGTTCGTGTTCGCCGCGCGCCGCAAGCCGGTCTGGCCGACTGCCGCCGAGGTCCGCAATGCCGGGATCGTCGGCACGATGCTGGTGGGGTTGTCGAGCGGCATGCTGGCCTACGGGATGCGCACTGTCGGCACCGGCACCGCGGCGGTGATGGTCGCGACCGTGCCGCTGTTCGCCACGGTGATCGCAGCGGTCGCGGGCCGTAAGATCGGGCGGGGCGAGTGGTTCGCGGTCGGGCTGGGGCTGGTGGGTATCGCGATTCTCAGCCACGGCGACAGCGCGCCTGGGTCGGCGGGTGGCAGTCTCGCGATTCTGTGCGGCGCGCTGTTCTGGGCGGGCGGCGCGCATCTGGCGGGGCGTCTGAAGCTGCCTTCGGACCTGTTCCTGTCGACTGCCTTGCAGATCGGCCTGGGCGGCGTGATGTCGACGCTGGTCGCGTGGGTGTCGGGCGAACGGATGCTCGAGATGCACTTCCTGCCCTTGCTGGCGTTTCTCTACCTGATGCTGATCGGGACGATGGCCGCGTATGTCGCGTATGGGTTCCTGATCCGCCATACGAGTCCGATCATCGCCAGCAGCTGCATGTATGTGAACCCGGTGGTCGCCGTCGCGCTCGGCGCGCTGCTGCTGGGGGAGCCGGTTACGCATTCGACGGTCATCGCGACTGTCGTGATTCTGGCGAGCGTCGGTTTGTCGTTCTGGTTCGATTACCGGAAGAAGGGGCTGGCCTGAGTTGAACCGCAGAGCCTAAGCCACCGAGCCGCGCTCACAGTTCACCCCGCGAGCGCGGGCCGTTCCCTTCAGAGCGACGCGGCCACCTCCGCGCCTTCGCGAATCGCGCGTTTCGCATCTAGTTCGGTCGCGACCTTCGCTCCGCCAATCAGATGAAAACGCGGACCGGCAGCGCTAGCCGCGTCGCCCGGATGCAGATCCCGCAGCGACTCCTGTCCCGCGCACACGACGATCGAATCGACTTCGAGCCATTCCTCGGCTCCGTCACGCGCGATTTTCAGACCGCGCGCGCCGATCTCCAGATACGACACGCCGGCCAGCATCTTCACGCCGTTTTTCGCCAGCGTCGCGCGATGCACCCAGCCCGACGTTTTCCCAAGCCCCATGCCGAGCTTGCCCGCCTTGCGCTGCAACAGCCAGATTTCGCGCGCAGGATGTGCAGCAGCCGGCGGCTTCAGCCCGCCGCGTTCGCGTACCGTCAGATCGACACCCCATTCGTCGAGCCACGCATCGCGCGGCGTGGGCAGCGGTTCATCCGCGCGATGCAGTAGAAACTCGCTCACGTCGAAACCGATACCGCCCGCGCCAATCACCGCGACGCGTTTTCCGACCGGCGCACCACGCAGCACGTCGACGTAAGACAGCACATTCGGCCCGTCGATGCCCGCAATCGACGGCCGTCGCGGCACGATGCCGGTCGCGACGATCACGTCGTCGTAGCCGCCCGCCGCGAGCAACGCCGGATCGACGCGCGTATTGAGCCGCACGTCGACCCGGTGACGCTGCAACTGGCTCTGAAAATAGCGGATCGTCTCGCTGAACTCTTCCTTGCCCGGCACGCGCATCGCCAGATTGAACTGGCCGCCGATCTCCGCGCCCGCATCGAACAGGGTCACGCGATGCCCGCGCGACGCCGCGACCGTCGCCGCAGACAGGCCCGCCGGTCCCGCGCCGACCACCGCGATTGAGCGCACCGCCTGCGCGCCGGAAACAGGGCGGTAGACCAGTTCGGTCTCACGTCCCGCGCGCGGATTCACGAGGCAACTTGCGCGCTGATTCTTGAACGTGTGATCGAGGCAAGCCTGATTGCACGCGATACAGGTGTTGATTTCCTGCGCGCGCCCCTCAGCGGCTTTCACGACGAAATCGGGATCGGCGAGCAGCGGTCTCGCCATCGAAACCAGATCGCCCGCGCGTTGCGCAAGAAGTTCTTCGGCGACTTCCGGCGTATTGATCCGGTTCGACACGATCACCGGCACCCTGACCGCCGCCTTCAGACGCGCGCTCAGTTCAGCAAAGGCGGCGCGCGGCACGGAGGTCACGATGGTCGGCACACGCGCTTCGTGCCAGCCGATTCCCGTATTGAAGATCGTGACGCCGGCCGCTTCGAGCGCTTGCGCGACCTGCACGGTTTCTTCCCAGGTGTTGCCGCCTTCAACGAGATCGATCAACGAAATCCGGTATACGACGATAAAGCGCTCGCCGCACGTCGCGCGAACCTGTTCGACGATCTCGCGCGCGAGCCGCATGCGGTTCTCGATGCTGCCGCCGTATTGATCGTCGCGGCGATTGGTGCGCGGACACAGGAACTGGTTGAGCAGATAACCCTCGCTGCCCATGATCTCGACGCCGTCGTAACCCGCGCGTTGAGCGAGCCGCGCGCAGCGCGCATAGTCGCGCACGGTCTTCCTGATGCCGCCGATGCTCAGCGCGCGCGGCTTGAACTTCGAGATCGGCGACTTGAGCGCCGAAGCCGACACGACGAACGGCTGATAGCCATAGCGGCCCGCGTGCAGGATCTGCAAGGCGATCTTGCCGCCTTCGGCATGCACAGCCTCAGTCAGCAACCGGTGATTGCGCAGATCGAACACGGAGTTCAGCGTGCCGCCGAACGGCAGCAGCCATCCCTGTCGGTTCGGCGAAATCCCGCCCGTGACGATCAGACCGACGCCGCCTTTCGCGCGCTCGCGGAAATACGCGGCCAGCTTCGGGTAATTCCAGAAGCGGTCTTCCATGCCGGTATGCATCGAACCCATCACGACGCAATTGCGCAGACGGGTGAACCCCAGGTCGAGTTCGGCGAGTAAGTGTTGGTAAGACATGCAGGGAGCCGTGTAATTATTGGGTGCGCACGAACAATACACCGCGTACCTGTGCCAATCCGCCGAGGAAAAATTCTAAACCTCGCAATTCTTTACTCCGTAAGACATTCATTAGCCGTCGTCAGCCATATCGAACGCCTGCGGCACACGCATTGCTCATAGCGAGCGTCCATCGACACGGACAGCGTCGGTTGAAAAAACCGGCGCAATGTGCGGCAGGGATAGGAGGGAGTGCCTGTTTGGGAGAGCGCTTGAAACCGCTGTCCGAAGCAGAGCGCTCACAAAAACCAATTGGGTTGAGAGCCCAGTATCGATATAGGTGAACACAATGAAAATGATCCGAACCATGGCGGCTGTAGCGGCGGTTGCATCTGTTCTGAGCGCGTGCGGTGGCGGCAGCGACGACGCGGCCAAGGAACTGGGGCTGACCGATCCGGAGATCCACTTCGTCAACGCCGTTCCGAGCAGCCCGGCAGTCGACTTTCTCGTGAACGGCAGTGCGCCTTCGGGACAAACCAACGTCAGCTACAAGGGCGTGACGAATCTCACCAATATCAAGTCGGGTAACACCAACGTGGGCTATGCGCTCACCGGCACGACGACTGCGCTTGCCAGCGGTAATTTCCCGGATGCCGCGAACGGTCATGAATACACGGTGATCGGCTTGCCGAGCCTGACCGGCTCGGGTATCGGCCTGATCGACGATCCGTTCGACAAGGGGCTGCTGTCCAACAGCGCGCGCGTACGCGGCTTCAACGCGTCGGCGAATGCGACCAACCTCGACCTGTACCTGGTCCAGGCGAACGCGACCGACATCACCAACGTATCGCCGACCATGGCCGGTCTCGCGTTCAATAACGCCGTGCCGGCAAGCGGCGCGGACTCGCTCTACGTATCCGGCGGCCAGTACGTGCTGATCGCGACCGCGGCCGGCAGCAAGACACCGATCTTCCAGTCGGCTTCGTTCGCGCTCGGCAATAACGCCGACTGGATCGTGACGTCGGTGCCGATCGCCGGTACGTTGTCGCAGCTTCTGCCGGGCCAGATCCATCTGCTGGTCGTGCAGAACGGCAATACGAGCACGCCGAGCATCGAGTTGACGAATACGTTGACGGGCGTTTAAGTCCGCGAGTTTGCGCAAAAAGCGGTAAGTCCTGGGGAGGACGGAGCGGCGATCCACGTGAGTGGGTCGCCGTTTTGTTTCTGGTTTTGTATTCGCAATTAGACGTGAGCCCAAGCCCGATCGATAAAACCCCATAAAAAAACCCATCGCGGTTTCCCGCGACGGGTTTTTCGTTTTCTCCTACATGGCAGCACGCCAATCTGCGCGCTGCCATCGCGAACTTACTTGGCCTTGTCCGCCGAGTTCGTCAGCGCGTCGCCGCCCTTCGAAATATCCTGGCCGGCGCCGGCCATCGTATTGCAACCGGCAAGCATGGCCGTCCCTGCAATGAGAAGCAAAGCGATCAGTCGAGTCATGAAAGTTCTCCTTGTCGAGAGTGCATCGGTTGACGTGTCCGTGTTTTACGGCACGCGCTAGCTATCGTCCGACCGGGGCCTTGAGCCTGTACACAGTCGACCGGTCTGACTGCATGTTAAAAAAAGGGCGGAGGCGGCGCTGTCGGCTGTGCTGCGATTTTCGTGTAGGCGCATGCCGGTGTTTGCGTCGGCGCACTCCTACAAGGGTTTTTTCCGCGCGTCGCGAGCGAGCCGCGACGCGCCTCTACACGGGCGTTCGCGACGGCGTAGCGGGCGGCAGATCGACCGACGGCGTGGCAGTGCTCACGCTCGGCATGACCACGTCGATGTCGGTGCCGTTCGGCACGCCGCGCCGGATATCGAACCGTCCGCCATGCGCGGCGACCCGCTGACGCATGCCCAGCAGCCCGTGCGTGTGCGTGCGCTTCAGATCGGCGGGCATGATGCCGACGCCGTTATCGGCGATATGCAGCGCCACCTGGCCGTCGCCGACCTGCAGCGCGATCGACACCTTCGACGCCCGCGCATACTTGGCCGCATTCGTCAGCGACTCCTGCGCGACGCGGAACAGCGCGATCTCCGTCTGTTCGTCGAGCTTGATGTCGTCGGCGGGGAGGTGCAGTTCGAGCGTCCAGCTGTTGCGTTGCGCGGCTTCGTCGGCGAGTGTGCGCAGCGCGGTGACCAGGCCGAAATTCGCCAGCACGGTAGGTCGCATGTCTTCGATGATGCGCCGCTTCAGCGCGATGCCCTGGTCGAGATTGGCGAGCGCGCGTTTCAGTTTGTCGGAGATATCGGGCTCGCTGTCCTTCAGTTTGCGATTGGCCCAGGCCACGTCCATTTTGCTGGCGGTGAGAATCGCACCGAGTTCGTCGTGCAGTTCGCGCGCGAGCTGCGTCTTCTCGTTCTCGCTGACCGCCTGCAGGTGCCAGCCGAGCGCTTCGAGCTGACGCGTGCGCTCGTTGACGAGCTGGTCGAGTTCTTCCTGCTGCGTGATCAATTGACGCTGCACGCGCGCCTGCCGGTCGATCTGAATGCCCAGGTTGCGGAACAGCAGAATGAACAGCACGATGTTCAGCGCCGACAACCCCGCCGCCGCGAGCGTGGAAATGCGCTGATCGGCGCGGCTCGCGGCGAGCGCGTGTTGCGCGCGGCGCTCCTCGTTGTCGCGCAGCAGCGTGAGCGTGCTGTCGATCAGCGATGCATCGGCGGCATTCACTTCGCGGGTGCTGCCGCACGCGCCGAGATCGAGCGGATGCGGCGACGCGCGTTGTATTGCGGCCGCGCCCGCGCCGATGCGCCCTTCGATCAGCGCGAAAATCTGCGTGAAGCTCGCGAGTTCGGCGCTGTCTGCGTTGCCGCTGCGGTAGAACTGGTTCAACTGCTGTTTGCCCTGGCGGATCCGCGCGACGGTCGCGCAGAAGTCGTTCGCCGAGGCCTCTTCCTTTGTCAGAAGAAAATGGTTCTGCTGGGCGCTCAGACGCGATAGCAAGCTCGCGAGCGTGCTCAGTTGCACGGTGACGTCGCGCGCGCCGAGCGCAGTTTCGTATTCGGCGGCGATGCGCTCGCGCGCGGTTTCGAGAATCACGAGACCGCCCACGGTGATGACGATCGCCACCGTCATCGCGATCGCCCAGCTCCGGTTGCGCATCCAGTCGCTCAGACGCGCTGCGGCCCCGGGATTCTGCGTGGTCGACACGTTCTGAACATTCGGCACATTCGGCTCCTGAAGTGGGGCACCAGTGTAACGTCCGCGGCTTCGATGCAGGTTCGCGTCATGGAACGAGCGGGGCGATCGCAGTGCGCCACGACCCGGCGTAACGTCACCGTAATCCAATGTCAGCGGATTCTCACACGAAAACCGGCGTGCGTCGGAATGCGCGCGGCGGCGTCGATCGATACGATGTGTCTGATCGTTAAACCATCGTTTCGGAGGAAGCCATCATGTTGAAGTGGGCGTTGATATTCGCCGTCGTGGCGGTGATTGCCGGCCTTCTCGGCTTTACCGGCATAGCCGCCGGCGCAGCGGCAATCGCGAAATTCCTGTTCGTCGTGTTCGTGATTCTGTGCGTGGTGTTCCTCGTGCTCGGATTCGTGGTGACGAAGAAAATCGTCGATTAGCGCCGGCCCGTGCGGATGCGTGTTCTCCTGATATTCATTCAGGGTAATAACGACAGGCAGGTACCCGGTCAATCACTCAAGCAGGGAGAGTCGCCATGCTTCACTACGCCATCGTCTTTTTCGTGATCGCCATCATTGCCGCCGTGTTCGGTTTTACCGGCATTGCGGCGGGGGCGGCAGAAATTGCGAAGATCCTGTTCTACATTTTCCTGGTCGTGTTCGTCGTCACGTTGCTGCTCGGCGTGTTCCGAACATAACGGCGCGAACGTAATCGCGCCAATCCCTCTACCGGCGCATCAGGCGCGATTCGTGCGGGATGCGCAGTTCCCCTATACCGGTTAAAGGAGAAGTTCAATGTCGGCTCAAACCAAAGATCCGTTCGTGATGGACCTTAAAAAGATTCGCGAAGACGCCCGCAAGCATATGTCCGACGGCCCGGTCACGCCGAGCTACGGTGCCGATCGCGAGACGGTGCTGAAGTTGCTCAACGACTCGCTGGCGACGGAAATTGTCTGCGTATTGCGTTACAAGCGCCATCACTTCATGGCAAAGGGCATCAATTCGGAAGCCGTGGCCGCGGAGTTTCTGGAGCACGCGAACGAAGAGCAGGGCCACGCGGACAGCATCGCCGAACGCATCGTGCAACTCGGCGGCGAGCCCGATTTCGCGCCTGACAGCCTGGTGGCGCGTTCGCATTCCGAGTATCAGGAAGGCGAGAATCTGACGGACATGATCAAGGAAAACCTGATCGCCGAGCGCATTGCGATCGACACGTACCGCGAGATCATTCGCTATATCGGCGAGAAGGACGTGACCACGCGCCGTCTGTTCGAAGAAATTCTCGCAGTCGAAGAAGAGCATGCCGACGATATGGCGGATCTGCTCGAAGGTCGCGAGTGAGAACGGCAATTCGGGCGACGCGGCGGGCGCGGGCGGGTCTGCAGGTTGATGGGTCCGCGTGGGCAGGCGTCGCCCGGTTCGGGACTCTCCGGTTAAAAACCTGCCGGAGGTCATTACAATGTCTGCTCTGGAGCGCTTCCGATTCCATTGCACGGACACCAAGCCGATGATTCGAGTGTTAATAGCCGACGACCATGCGATCGTCCGGGGCGGGTTTAAACAGTTCGTCGCCGACGAACCGGATATGTGCGTCGCTGCCGAAGCCGCGACCGGCGACCAGGTCATCAGCCTCGTGCGCGAGCAGGCGTTCGACGTAGTACTGCTCGACATTGCGATGCCGGACAAGAACGGCATCGACACGTTGCGCGTGATCAAGCAGGTGCGTCCCGAGCAGGGCGTGCTGATTCTGTCGGGCTATCCCGAGAGCCAGTACGCGATCAACCTCCTGCGCGCGGGCGCGAACGGTTATCTGAACAAGGACTGCGAGCCCGACGAAATCGTGCGGGCAATTCGCTCGGTGGCGCGCGGTCACCGTTATCTGTCGGAGGCGGTTGCCGACACGCTCGCTGACAATCTCGACAAGCCCGCAGCGGGGCGGCCGCATGAAGCGCTGTCCGAGCGCGAGTTCCAGATTTTTTGCAAACTCGCGGCGGGGCAGATTCCCACTGACATCGCGGAGGAATTGCATTTGTCCGTGAAAACGGTGAGCACGTACCGCGCACGCGTGCTCGAAAAGATGCGGTTGGCGAACAATGCCGATCTGACTTATTACGCGATCAAGAACGGCTTGATCGAATAATGGACGATCGAGAAATCCTGATGAACAGCGAACCGAACACCGTTGACGAGCGAGCCGGCCGCGCACCGTTGCGCGTGTTGCTGATCGAGGATTCGCCGCTGATCCGCCGCAGCCTGGTGGAAGCAATCGATTCCTCCGGCCTGCTGCGGGTGGCCGCTTACGCGGATTCCGCCGATCAGGCCATCGCGCTGCTGAACGACGAAGCGTTCGACGCGGTGATCGTCGATCTGCAATTGAAGCAGGGGTCGGGCGTGCCGGTGCTGGCTTATTTGCAGCGAGAAGGGCTGATCGATTCGGTGTTCGCGGCGGTGCTGACCAACCATGCATTGCCCGCGTATCGGGAACGCTGCGAACAATATGGCGTGCGCCACTTCTACGACAAGTCGTTCGAATTCGACCGGGTGCTTGACGCGCTGCATGAGTATGCGTCGGCGAGAAGCGGGCATTGAGCGGCGCGTGGGCGTTCGTCGTTCGGGTCGACCATCAGTGACGTGACGGAGGCGGATGGTCTGTCGAGGCCGCAGCGAGCGGGCCATTATTAGCGCCTTATCCCATCCTCGCCACGCGCCCGACAACAGACCACATTCATACCCAACGGCTTTATTGCGCGGCAATCCGTGCCGGAAGCCGTAAATGATTCCACGCGGCAAGCCCCGCGAACACCACGCCCGCTGCACTCACGCCCAGCCAGCCGAACATCGGCCAGACCACGGCGCCGACGCCCGAGCCAAGCGCTCCGCCGATGAAATACGCGACCATGTACACCGTATTCACGCGGCTGCGCGCATCGGGCTTGAGTGCGTAAATGCGCGACTGATTCGAAATCTGCGCGGCCTGCACGCCGATGTCGAGAATGATCACGCCGACCACCAGGCCCGCGATACTCTTTGCCGACGCGCCAAACACGACGAACGAAATAGCCACCAGCGCGATCGATAGCGTGATGATCGCGCGCGGTCCGCGCTTGTCGGAAAACTTGCCGGCAAGCGGCGCGGCCATTGCACCCGCCGCGCCGACGATACCGAACAGCCCCGCCGCCTGCGGCCCGAGATGAAATGGCGCACCGGCGAGCAGCAGCGCAAGCACCGACCAGAAGATGCTGAACGCGGCGAACATCGCCGCGCCCGTCAGCGACGCTTCACGCAGTGCGCGATGCTCGACGATCAGATGCCACATCGACACCATCAGCTTGCCGTACGGCAGCGTCGAAGTCGGCTGGCTTTTCGGCAGACGCAGGATGATGACGACGGCCAGCGCGAGCAGCGCCACCACCGACGCGCCGAACACCGCGCGCCAGCCGAGATATTGTGCGATTACGCCCGATGCGGTCCGCGCCAGCAGGATGCCCAGCAGCAGACCGCTCATCACCATGCCGACCGCGTGGCCGCGCTCGGAAGGCGGCGCGAGTTCGGCCGCGAACGGCACCGCCTGTTGCGCGATGGTGGCGAGCACGCCGATCGCGAGACTCGCGGCGATCAGCACGAACAGCGTCGGCGCGGTGGCCGCGACGATCAGCGCGACGCACATGCCGACAATCTGCAGCAGGATCAGACGACGCCGGTCGAAGCGGTCGCCGAGTGGTGCGAGCAGCAGCATGCCGGCCGCGTAGCCGAGTTGCGTGACGGCCGGCACCGCGCCCACCCACGACGCACTGGCGGGAAACGACGAGCGGAAGTTATCCAGCAGCGGCTGGTTGTAATAGATGTTCGCGACCGACACACCGGCGATGGTGGCGAGCAGAAACAGCAGGCCGCGCAACGACCGGTCGGCGGAAGCGGGGGAGGAAGCGTCGGGAGTGGCCATGAGAGAGGAGGATCGGCGGACCGGCCCATGCGCGGTCTCGAGCGTGCCGATCATACCGGAGCGGGGCGGTTCCTGCTGATGGCCGCTACGGGGGCGCAATTCGCGGGAATGGCGGAATGTGTGCCGGGAGTGCCTATCGCTGTCACTGTTGCTGGGAGGTCGATGCCAGCAATAACGATCCTTCAACGCTTCGGCTGCCTGCATGGAGCCCGCCTGATTCGCCTGTCCATCGACCGAACGCGCCGCTGTCAAATTGAGATGGTCTTCTGGATTTAGTTCGTAGAATCGGCGCCCATCAGCAGCGATCGCGCGAGCGAATAACATGATATCGACCCCTCAACGCGAATCCCGCCCAATCGGCGGCAGCCTGATGTTCGTCCTGATCTGTCTCGCCGCATGGGCGCTAGTCACCGCGTTTTTGGTACGGGAACCGCTGAAGCTGATGCTCGAATGGGAGTTGCTGGCGGTGTTCATCCGTCATGAGACGCATGGCTGGTATCGCACGGTATTAACCATGGTCGGCCTCGACGTGATCGTCAGCGTGTTTGTTGTTGCCGGAGCGGGTTGGCTGGCGCTGCTGGTATCGCGCAAGTCGGCGCGTTTCAGGACCCAGGTGCAGGCCTGGCTTCTGATGATTCTGCTGATGCGTACCGGCGCGTTTCTGGTGGGCGGCTATATGACGGGCGCTATCGGTATCGACATCGCCGTGCCGCTAGACGGTCTTGCTCAGGCCGCTGTCGCCGCCGCGCTCGGGATACCGTATTTCAGATGGTCCCGGCGCGTGCAGCAGACATTCATCGACGCGTGAATTCGCGTCTGCGTATTCAATCGATCAGATCGCCTTCGGGCTCGTAGAACGGGTACGGGCCGTCCGCCGCATCGACATACGCGTGATGTGTGACGATGCCGGTCGCCGGATCGTAGCGATGCAGCGCATACGCGGGCGGTTCCATCATAAATGCCGACGGTGCATCGTCGCGCAGATCGAGCGCGACCTGGTGAGCGGGTGAGGGCACTGCAGACGCGATCGTGCCGCCAAAGCGCACGAACATCGGCCGATGCACGTGTCCGCAAATCACGCGCTCCACATTCGGATAACGCGCGATCAACGCGGCGAGTTTGTCGGCGGCGACGGGGTCGAGCCGCAATTCGTCCATATGTCCGATGCCGCACACAAACGGCGGGTGATGCAGCGCCACGATAGCCGGCTTGCCCTGAGCCGCATCGAGTTGTGCCGCGAGCCACGCGAGGCGCGACTCGCACAGATTGCCTGCGCTTTGTCCCGGCACCATCGAATCGAGCGCGATCACGCGCAACGGACCGACATCGACCGCGTATTGCACGAACTCGCCACCGCTGCGCAATTCCGCGCGATCGGGGAATGCCGCGCGCAACGCGTTGCGTTCGTCGTGATTGCCCACTAACAGGAAGTAGGGGATTTCAAGCGGTGCGAGCAGCGTTTTGAGGTACTCGTATTGCTCGGGGTCACCCTGATCGACGAGATCGCCCGTCATGATGATTGCGTCGGGGCGCGGTTCGAGCGCATTGAGCGCGGCGACGCAACGCGCGAGATACGCACCGGTGTCGACGCGCCGGTAAGCGAGCGCGCCGGGTCGCTTGATATGCAGATCGCTAATTTGAGCCAGCAGCATGGGGAAGTCCTTTTGTTGCGCGCTAAAAACACAGCGCGGCGTTTTTACAATAGTGCAATCAGCGCGTCCTGCGCGATCGAAATGCCGACGGGCGTGCCGCGCGCCAGTTCGACACGGCCCGCGACATCGATCAGCAACGCGTCCGGTGCTGCGCCGCCGATAGTCAGACGCGTGCGTTCACCGAGAAACGCAGTGCTTTCGACGCGGCCGCGCAATTGCGCATCAGCGGGATCGGCGAGCCACGCATCCTCGGGCCGGAAGAAAATTTCGTGTGACGAAAGCGTTCCTGAGGTAGCGGTGCGTGAGGGCACGGGCACGGCACCCCCCGTGGTTTTGAGCATGCCGTCGTGAAGTTCGCCCGCCAGCCGGTTGATCGTGCCGACGAACTGCGCGACCGTCCGGTTGGCGGGGCGGTAGTAGATATCGCGTGGCGAGCCGATCTGCTCGATACGGCCCGCGCTCATCACGACGATGCGGTCACCGAGTTCCATCGCCTCGGCCTGGTCGTGTGTGACGTAGATGGTCGTGATGCCCAACTCGCGCAGCAGCGTATTCATCTCGCTGCGCAACGTGTCGCGCAAACGTGCGTCGAGAGCCGTGAGCGGTTCGTCGAGCAGCAGCACGCGCGGCTGCACGGCGAGCGCGCGAGCCAGCGCGACTCGTTGCCGTTGACCGCCGGAGAGTTGATCGATGGGTTTATCGGCGTGGGTGGTCAGGCGCATCATGTCGAGCAATTCGTCGACCCGCTTGCGTGCGGTATCGGCAGCCACGCGTTTGATCTTCAATCCATAGCCGACGTTGCCGCGCACCGTCAGATTCGGAAACAGCGCGTAGCTCTGAAACACCATGCCGACCTGGCGCTTTTCTATCGGCAACGTAGTGACGTCGTCGTCGCCGAATGCGATGCGGCCGCCCGCGTCGGGTGTTTCGAGTCCCGCGATCATACGCAGCGTCGTGGTCTTGCCGCAGCCGGACGGCCCGAGCAATACCAGCGTTTCACCGGCATCGATCTTCAGGTCGAGCGGTTCGAGCACACGCGTGCCGCGAAACGTTTTCGCGCATTGCGTCAGCGTGATAGGAACAGAAGCGGGAACCAGGGAAGAAGCGAGTTTCATGGCGTCTTGATGGAGGTCGAAGAGGAAGCGGCAGCGCGCTTTTTCGCGGCGCTACGCTGGCCGGTTGCATCGACGCCGAGCCATTGCATGGCGACGAGCAAGGGCATCGTCATGATGAAAAACAGGATCGTGTACGCGCTGCCGATTTCGATCCGCAACGACGCGTACGTATCGGCGAGACCGACCGGCAGGGTTTTCGTGTCGGGCGTATGCAGCATCCACGTGAGATTGAATTCGCCGATCGAAAGCGTCAGCACGGCGAGCGCGCCCGCGACGATACCCGGCCGCGCATTCGGCAGCACGATCGTCACGAAGCGCTGGAAGAAACTCGCGCCGAGACTCGCCGCGCCTTCTTCGAGCGTGCGAAGATCGCTGCTCGCGCACACGGCCGCGACCGCGCGCACCATGAACGGCAGCGTGAACACCACATGGCCCACGACGATGAACGCGACGCTCATTCGGAAGGCTGTAAAGCCGCCGTACACCACCAGCAGCGCGAGCGCCGACGCGAGGCCGGGCAGCGCGATCGGCAGCACCAGAAATTCCTCGATAACACGCGACAGTCGCGTCTTGCTGCGCGCGAGCACATAGCCTGCGGGTACGCCGATCAGCAGCGTGATGAACAGTGTCGCCGCCGCGACTTCGAGTGAGAGAAACACTGAATCGTGATACTGGGTCCACACTTCGATGAGCCAGCGTAACGTCAGTCCGCTTGAAATGCCCTTGAAGTAATTGACCGTCAGTCCCGCCATGATCGACATGATCACCGGCACGATCAGAAACGCACACAGCAGCAAGGTCACGCACCATTGACCGACTGCTAGCCAGGTTCGCGTGTCGGGCAAACGCAGCCGCGCTCGCGGTGTGGTCGCTTCATGCAAGGCGCGAGGAATGGAATTCATCGTGTTGTCGTCATCCGGATTGGAGAGGCCGGGTCGTGAAGCTGCTTTCATGTCAGGCACTCGCCGCCACCGCCGAACCGCTCACGTTGCGCGCCAGTGCGAGCACGGCCCACGTGACGATGCCGAGCACGATCGAGAGACCCGCAGCCGTCACCATGTTCGCGTTGAGTGTGAACTCGGTGTAGATGGTCATCGGCAATACGTCGATGTCGGTGGCCAGCGTGAACGCGGTGCCGAATGCCCCCATCGCGGTCGCGAAGCACACGGCACCCGCCGCGATCAGACCGGGCGAAAGCGCGGGCAACACGATGTCGCGCGTAATACGCCACGGCGATGCGCCCAGCGAACGCGCGGCTTCTTCGAGCGATGCATCGAGCTTGGTCGCCGACGCCATCACGGTGACGATCACGCGCGGAATCGAGAAGTACAGGTAGCCGAGAAAGAGACCGCTCATCGAATACGCGAACACCCAGCGGTCGCCGGTGAGTTTCAGCGACAACGCGCCGATCAACCCCTGGCGTCCCGCGAGCATGATGACCATGAAGCCGACCACCACACCGGGAAACGCGAGCGGAAAGGTGAGCAACGCGAGCAGCGTACGCTTGAGCGGAAACTCGCGGCGCGCCAGCAGCAAACCGGCGATCACCGACAGCACCAGCGTTGTCGCCGTGACCGCTGCGGATATCACGACCGTTGCGCCCAGGCTCGACATGTAGCGCGGATTCGTCAACATCGCGCGATAGGTGGCGAGCGCGTGGCCGTCGCCGCTGATTTGCGCGAGCGCGGCCATCGGCAGCAGCCAGAATGCGATGAAAACCGCGAGTGCCGGCGCGATCAACGCGATGCGCCAGCGCAGCGGGAACGTGATGTCGTTCAATGCATCACCTGTAGATAGCGCTCGCCGAAGCTCGACTGCTTCTCGGCCATCTTGCCGAAATCGACCGGTTTGGCGCGGGCATAGTCGCTCGCGGGCAGGAATTTCGCGGCGGTTTCCGCGCTCATCGTGCTTGCACGAACGGGACGCAGATAGGCCTCGGCCCACAGCTTCTGACCTTCGTCGGACAGCACGAAATCAAGCACCTTCTTGCCATTCGCGTCATGCGGCGCGCCCTTCACCAGGCTCATCACATACGGCACCGAGATCGTGCCTTCCTTCGGAATCACGAATTCGACGTTCGCGTGATCCTTGTATTTCGCGCGATAGGCGTCGAAATCGTAGTCGAGCAGAATCGGAATTTCACCGGACATCACGCGCGCGTACGCAGTCTGTTTCGGCACGATCGGCGCATTTGCTTTCAGCTTGCGAAACCAGTCGAGGCCAGGTTCGAAATTATCGAGCGTGCCGCCGAGCGCCTGGTTCACTGCGACCGCGCCCGCATAGCCTACAAACGCGCTCGACGGATCGAGATAACCGATCATGCCTTTGTATTCGGGCTTCAGCAGATCGGCCCATGAACGCGGCACCGGCTTGCCTTCGAGCGCGTCCTTGTTGACGAAAAAGCCCAGCGTGCCCGAGTGAATCGCGAACCAGTAACCTTGCGGGTCCTTCAGGTTCGCGGGAATGTCGTCCCAATGCGCGGGCTTGTACGGCTGGATCACGCCTTTGTCTTTCGCCTGGAAGGCCGATGACACACCGAGATACACCACATCCGCGACGGGGCTCTTCTGCTCGGCCATCAGTTGCGCAATCGACTGGCCGGAGTTCTTGTTATCGAACGGCACGCGAATCCCGGTCTTCTGCTGGATTGCCTTGATCTGGCTTGCCCAGTCGGCCCATTCGGGCGGGCAGTTGTAGCAGATCGCGGTTTCATCGGCGTGCGCGGTTTGCGGTGCGAGCACGGTCAGCGCGGTGGCGACGATCACGAGCGCGGCTTGTGTCGAGTGAACGACTCGTCGCCATAATGATCTGGATGACGAATCAAAGTGTGAAGAAGAGCGGATCACTGCGGGTCTCCTGGAGAAGAAGAGAGCGGGTGGTTCGAAGTGTGTCTGGTTAAAAGCTCGATGCGCTGAAATTCACGCGACATTGCGCGCGTAGGTATTTTCAGAATTGGCTTCCTTGGGCGGCGTCGAGGTTTCATCGCGATTCGAAATCGCCGCGATGGTGGCGCCCTCGCGCAAGCTGTGCGGCAACGTCAGCGCGAGCGACGTTTCCCCGAGCGCCTCGTAATTCCCCGTGACGCGTGCGAGCAGACGCCGCCACGCCGCGCAGCCAATCTCGCGATTCGGCGCGCAGATGCTTGCAAGCGGCGGCGACAAAAGCTCGCCCATCGCGAGGCCGTCGAAGCCGAGAATCGACATGTCGTGCGGAATCTGCAAACGCGCGCGACGCAGGCCGCGCATCACGACCATCGCCAGCAGGTCGTTACTGCAGAAAAGGGCGGTGGGACGGTTCGGGCCGCTGGTCAGATGCGCGAGTACCGACGGCGACAGTTCGGCCGCGTTGAAATCGACTTCGAGCGCGGGCGCGGGTGTGAGGCCGGCTTGCTGCATCGCCTGCGTGTAGCCGAGATGCCGCTGACGCGCGCGATCCGATGCGGCCAGCGTGCCCGCCAGCATCAGAATACGGCGATGCCCGTGCGCGATCAGTTGACGCACGCCGTCGTACGCGGCGAGGCGGTTGTCGACCGACACCGATGGGCGACGGACCGTGTCGTTGTGCATCAGCACGTAGAGCAGGCCGGCGCGGTCCAGATCGTCGAGCAGCGGATGCGTGTCGGCATCGGCGACGGTCAGGATCAGCCCTTCCACACGTTGCTCGCGCAGCGTTTCGATGGCGTGGCGTTCGCGGTCCGCGTCGTACTGGGTGGTCATCAGCATCAACCGGTAGCCTTGCGCCGACGCGAGTTCGTCGATGCCTTGCAGACATTCCGCGAATACCGGATTGGCGAGCGTGGGCAGCACCACGCCGATCAGACGCGTGCGCTCGCCGCGCAATTGACGGCCGAGCGGGCTCGGGCGGAAGTTCAGCGCGTCGATTGATTGGCGCACCTTGTCGAGCGTGACAGGGTTCACGGTGTGCGGCGCATTGATCGCGCGCGACACCGTGGCAATGGAAAAGCCCGCGTGGGCGGCGACATCTTTGATCGTCGGGATCATGGTTTCCGCTCTGCTGTAAACGTTTTCGTGAGCGGATTATCGGGAAGCTCTGTGACTTCCAGATGACTCCGGGCGAGCTCCTTTTTTATCGGCGCAACGAGCAGGCGAGGGTGGGAAAGGGTGGCCGTTCACACCAGTTTGGTGCGTCTGCCGGGCAGTGGTAGAATTCGCGACCACGCGCGATTGCGACCCCTGCCGGGGTGATGAAATTGGTAAACATAGCGGACTTAAAATCCGCCGCCTCACGGCTTGCCGGTTCAAGTCCGGTCCCCGGCACCAGGTTCCCGTTGCATATTGCATGGCGTTGGAAACACAGCGAAAACCCGCATCAGATGCGTCTGTGCGGGTTTTTTTATTCGCGGACCGCCTCGCGGCCATCGGTATCCCGGGCTGCGAACTGACGGCGTCGGGCTGCCGCCGGATCAGTGTATAAATCTCTTATCTGCCTGCCGCACACCCCATCCCACGGAGAACTCATGGCCACCGAAAAATCGAAGCGCGCACGTCTTGCGGCCGAAAGCCTGTTCGGAGACCCGCCCGGCGCGGCCACGGGCAGCAAGGGCAATGTGGGCAGCAGGAGCAGCACATCGGCGAGCCGTCCCGCGAATCCGTTCGGTGACGATCCGTTCAAAGGGTCGGCCAGCCATTCGCCGTTCGACGACGAACTGGTGAAACTGCCGCCCGACATCGAACTGCCGCCTGGCTACGAAGATGTCGCGGCGATGCGCGATGCGTTGGCCCGCATCTGGCGGATGGACTGGATCAAGATCGGCAAGGATGAATGCGTGGTGAGACTGCCGGTCGGCTGGCGCGCAGATAAATCGGTGGACGGTGTGCTGCGGATCGAGCGCGGCGGCGTGGTGCGCGCCGAAGGGCGGCTGGTCGAAGGCGCCGCGTTGCAGATTCTGCCGCGCTACTACCTGAAAGCCGAGTTCCACGATTCCGACGATCACTGCCGGATCGTCGTGCGAGATCGCGCGAGTAAAAACGCGGTGCTCAAGGATTCGTTCTGGGATACCCGCAGCGGCCCGAATCATCCGCAGTGGAAAGTCGTTTCCGACTGGCTCGACAAGAAATTCCCCGACCATCGCGATCCGCTGCGGTATTGGGAAGACTGCATCGCCTGATCATGTCCCAACTGAAATACCTGACCGGTTATCCGCCGACCTTGCAGGAGAAGGTGAGGAAGCTCATCGCCGACGAGCAACTGGGTTCCTATCTTTCGTCGAAATATCCGGCCACGCATGACGTGCAAACGGACCGCGCGCTCTACGCGTATTGCGCGGAGTTGAAGCGCGAACATCTTCGCAGCGCCGAGCAGATCGACAAGGTCACCTACGACAGCAAGCTCGACGTGGTGCGTCACGCATTGGGTCTGCACACGAGCATTTCCCGCGTGCAGGGCGGCAAGCTGAAGGCGAAGAAGGAAATCCGCATTGCGTCGCTATTCAAGGCGGCCGCACCGGAGTTTCTGAAAATGATCGTCGTTCACGAACTTGCGCATCTGAAGGAAAGCGATCACAACAAGGCTTTCTACCGGCTCTGCGAGTTCATGCAGCCGGGCTACCATCAGATCGAATTCGACCTGCGTCTTTATCTGACGCATCGCGATTTGACGAAGAACCAGAGTTGAAAATCGAGCGCTTCACGGGTGACGTGAGGCGCTCGACGTCCTCCTGTAATCAGGCCGCGATTGCCTGAAGCGGAACCGCCGACGCCTTCAGCAACACCGGAATCGACTTCGAAGTCGGCGTACCCGCGCCGTCCGCAATGGACGAGAGCGGCACCAGCGGATTCGTCTCCGGATAGTAAGCGCCGAGGCAGCCACGCGGAATGTCGTATTCCACCAGCAGAAAGCCGTCGGCGTGACGCTCAATGCCATCCGCCCACACGCTGGTGATATCGACCCACTGTCCGTTGGCGAAACCCAGCATCGCCAGATCGTCCCGGTTCGCGAACAGCACGCGGCGCTGACCGTAGACGCCGCGATAGCGATCGTCGAGGCCGTAAATCGTCGTGTTGTACTGATCGTGCGAGCGCGTGGTCATCAACGTCAGCAGGCGTTCGCCATGTTCGTTGCGCGCCTGGTGAATCGGCGTATCGAGAGCAATGGCGTGGACCATGAATTGCGCTTTGCCGGTCGGCGTTTTCCACACGCGATCGCGCGACGCGACACCCAGGTGGAAACCACCCGGGTTCTTCAACCGCTCGTTGTAGTTCTGAAACCCGTCGAATACTTTCTCGATGCCGTCGCGAATCAGCGAGTAATCGGCCGCCTGCCCGAGCCAGTCCACTTTGTCGCTGCCTAGCGTCGCGTGCGCCATCCGCGCGACGATCGCGATTTCCGACAGCAGATTCTCCGACGCCGGTTTGTTCATGCCGTACGAAATGTGCACCATGCTCATCGAGTCTTCGACGGTCACGCCTTGCGCGACGCCGTTCTGCAGATCGATTTCGGTGCGGCCGAGCGTCGGCAGAATCAGCGCGTCGCGGCCGTGAATCAGGTGGCTGCGGTTCAGCTTGGTCGTGATGTGCACGGTCAGATCGCACGAACGCATGGCTTCCCACGTACGCGGCGTATCCGGCGTCGCAATCGAAAAATTGCCGCCCAGGCCGATGAACACCTTCACCTTGCCTTCGAGCATCGCGTGAATCGTTTCGACCACGTCGTAGCCGTGTTCACGCGGCGGCTCGAAATCGTAGGCCTTGCCGAGGCGGTCGAGAAACGCCTGAGTCGGCTTTTCCTCGATGCCGACCGTGCGGTCGCCCTGCACGTTCGAATGTCCGCGCACCGGGCACAGCCCCGCGCCACGGCGGCCGATATTGCCGCGCATCATCATCAGGTTCGACAGCAGCTGCACGGTCGCCACCGAGTTCTTGTGCTGCGTGATGCCCATGCCCCACGTCGAAATGACGGCGCGGCCTTTCACGTAGATGTCGGCGAGCTTCAGCACGTCGTCGAACGGCACGCCCGCTTCGGCGACGATGGTGTCCCAGTTCTCGGCGCGCAGGTCGTCGGCGAACGCATCGAAGCCGACCGTGTGTTCGGCGATGAAGCCGAGGTCGAGCACGCGTTCGAGGCCGGACGCGAGCGCTTCGTCGTCGAGTTCGATCACGCGCTTGGCGACGCCCTTGATCAACGCGAAATCGCCGCCGATCTTCGGACGGATGAACACGGAGCTGATCTTCGTGCCCTTCGGCGACAGCATGTCGAGCGCGTGCTGCGGGCTCGCAAAGCGTTCGAGCCCGCGCTCCTTCAGCGGATTGATCGACACGATGGTCGCGCCGCGCTTCGCGCACTCGCGCAATTCGCCGAGCATGCGCGGATGGTTGGTGGCCGGATTCTGGCCGAAGATCAGCAGCGTGTCCGCGTGTTCGAAGTCGTCGAGCGTAACCGTGCCCTTGCCGATGCCGACCGTGCCCGGCAAGCCGCGGCTGGTCGCTTCGTGGCACATGTTCGAGCAGTCGGGGAAGTTGTTGGTGCCGTACATGCGCACGAACAGCTGGTACAGGAAGGCGGCTTCGTTGCTCGCGCGGCCCGACGTATAGAACGCGGCGCGGTCGGGGTCGTCGAGTTGCTTCAGGTGACGCGCGATCAGATCGAACGCTTCGTCCCAGCCGATCGGCACGTAACGGTCGCGCAGCGCGTCGTAGACGAGCGGGTCGGTCAGGCGGCCGTGCTGTTCCAGTTCGAAGTCGGACTGCGCCATCAGTTCTTCGACCGTGTGCTGTTCGAAGAACGCGGGCGTGACGCGCTTGCTGGTCGCTTCGGCAGCCACGGCCTTGACGCCGTTCTCGCAGAATTCGAAGGTCGACGCGTGTTCGCGATCCGGCCATGCGCAGCCGGGGCAGTCGAAGCCGTCCGGCTGGTTCTGCTTGAGCAGCGTGCGGTAGTTGCCGCCCGTCACCTTCTCCTTGATCAGGTTGATGGCGACGTACTTCAGGGCGCCCCAGCCCGCGGCCGGGTGCGTGTACGGTTCGATGCGAGCTTCAGGTTTCTTCATGACGATGCCGCTGGAGACGGTCTGGACGAGGCTTTTATGCCAATAAGTGCCAGCCTACTGTGTTCCAAATGGTGCGCTGCATACAGAAATTTGGAAAAGGGAGGGATACAGTTGGCGGATTTCGGCATACACTGGCGCTCCAAGCCGCGATTTGCCTGAGCCAAGTCCTTGAAACTGTACGAAAAACTCGCCGATGAGATGACCGAAGCCGTACGCCGCGGCGTGTTCGCGTCGGGCGAGCGGATTCCGTCTGTGCGGCAGGCGAGCCAGCAGCACGGCGTCAGCATCAAGACGGTGCTGCACGCGTATGCGTTGCTGGAGAGCCGGGGGATCGTCGAAAGCCGTCCGCAGTCCGGCTATTTCGTGCGCGAGGCGGCGGCGAAGGCGCTCGCGGCGGATGCGATTCCATCCGCCGGCCGCAAAGCCGCGCGCGAAACGCCGCCGGTCGCCGCCGAGGTGGACGTGAGCCGGCTGGTGCTGTCCACGCTGCGCAGCATCCGCGCGCACGACGCTGTGCCGTTCGGCTCGCCGTATCCCGATCCCTCGCTGTTTCCGTGGCGGCGCATCAACCAGTATGCAAACGCGATTGCGCGACGCCATGCAAGCTGGAATCTGATCGACGATCTGCCGCCGGGCAACCCGGAGTTGATCCGGCAGATCGCGCGCCGTTATGCCGAGAACGGCGTGCCGGTCGATCCCGATGAAATCGTTATCACGCTCGGCGCGACCGAGGCCATCAACCTCAGCTTGCAGGCGGTCGCCAAACCGGGCGATACGGTCGCGGTCGAATCGCCGACGTATTACGCGATGCTGCACGCGATCGAGCGGCTCGGCATGCGCGCGATCGAAGTGGCGACGCATCCGGTCCACGGCATCGATATCGATGCGCTTGCGCAGGTCATCGCCAAGCAGAAAATCGCCGCGTGCATGGTGATGCCGAACTTCCAGAATCCGCTCGGTTTTCAGATGCCTGACGAACGCAAGCGGCAACTGGTCGAACTGCTCGCTGCGCACGAGATCCCGGCGATCGAAAACGATGTGTACCAGGAGTTGTATTACGGCGACACGCGGCCGTCGACGCTGAAGAACTTCGATAGCAAAGGCCTGGTGCTCCACTGCGCGTCGTTTTCGAAGAGCCTGACCGCGTCGTATCGGATCGGCTGGGCGATGCCCGGCCGTTACCGGGCGCAGGTCGAGAAACTGAAGTTCCTGAATACGCTGACTACGCCGTCGGTGCCGCAGGTCGCCGTCGCCGATTATTTGCGGCAGGATGGCTACGATCGCCACTTGCGGCACGTGCGCAAGGTGTACCGGCAGCAGGCGAACATCATGATGGCGCTGGTGCAGCGGTTTTTCCCGGTCGGCACGCGGATGTCGACGCCGCAGGGCGGCTATGTCTTATGGGTCGAGTTGCCCGCGAGTGTCGATTCGATGCGGCTTTATCAGGCGGCGCTTGCACGCAGCATTACCGTGGGGCCGGGCATGATGTTTTCTACTCGAAACGATTTCCGTCATTTTATTCGGCTTAACTACAGCTACCCGTGGACCGCGCAAAGTGAGGCGGCGCTGAGGACCCTGGGCGAGCTGGTCACGCAGATGGCGTGACGCAGGACGCAACACGACGACGCAACACGATACAAGGGAGAGACCCATGGATGACGATGACATCGACCCGGTTCTGGTCGCCGTGCTCGCGCAACTCTGGCGCGCGCATCAGGAGAAGCCGGGCGGCACGTGGTCGCTCGCCAAGCTGTCGAAGCAGGCGGGCGTGCCGATGAGCGGGTTGCGGCGGCAGTTGACGGCGCTGGTCGATAACGGTTTCGTGGAAACCTCGTTCAACGAGGAGGGCGCCGGGTCGGCGCGCCTGAGCGAGATCGGCCAGGGGCTGTGCGCGGAGTTGTTCGCCGAAGACGAACCGGACGAAGACGGCGGCGTCGAGCCGCCGCCAAGCATTCATTGAGATCGACGCGGGCCGTTCTCGCGTCGCTGCCGATGCGCGGCGACATGAGAACCACGCCCTTCGCCTCACACGTTAAAGCTGGCTCATCCCGCCATCCGCGATGATTTCGGTGCCGACGATAAACGCCGATTCCGGCGCCGACAGATGCAGCACGGTCGACGCGATTTCATCCGGCGTGCCGAAGCGGCCCACTGGCACCTGCGTGAGAATCTGCGCGGCGGTGGCTTCGAGTTGGGCGGCGTCGAGTCCGAGCTTGCCGTACAGCGGCGTTTGAACCGGACCGGGGCTGACCACGTTCACACGCACCCCCTGCGGCAGCAATTCCGCCGACAACGTCTTCGCCAGCGAGATCACCGCGGCCTTGCTCGCCGCATACACCGACGACGACGGCATGCCGATATGCGCATTGATCGATCCGTTGATCACGATCGACGCGCCCTTGTTGAACAGCGGCAGCAGTGCCTGAATCTGGAAGTACGCGCCCTTGACGTTAGTGTTAAAGGTGGCGTCCCAGAAGGCTTCGTCCACGTCCGCGAACGATGCGAATTTCGCCGTGCCCGCGTTGACGAACAACGCATCGAGCCGGATGCCTGCGGCATCGATGGCCGAGGCCAGTTCGCGAGCTGCCGCGACCGAGCCCGCGTCGTTGCGCACCGCTACGGCATTCGCGCCCAGAGCGGCCCGCGCGGTTTCGAGCGCATCCGCATCGCGTCCGGTGATGACGACGCGTGCGCCTTCACTGGCGAATGCCTTTGCCGCTGCAAAACCGATGCCGCTGCTGCCGCCGGTGACGAGAACCGATTTACCTTGAAAGCGAGTCATGTTGTTTCTCCGAAAGAGTGTTGCGGGTTGGTGATTGGGATAGTGCGCTTCTCAGGGACGCTTGCCGTACCACTTTGCCGATGTACTCGTTCGAAGATATCGAACATGTTTCTGGCGACCGCTCGAGTCATCAGGGCGCGACCAGAATACGCGATCCGTTATGAAGGGGATAACGAATACTATTTTTTCCTATGAATTTGGCCTTCGAATATGACCCCTATGCCGGAGCCTGATCCACGGAACCTCGAATACCGTGGCGGGCGCCTTCAAATCACTTCGGAGAGTCCATGAAAACAAAGCTGGCGCGTGCGCTGCATCGTTCGTTGCGCATCAAAACTGTCCGTACCGTGCTCGCTGCTGCCATCGGCGCGGGCGTCGGCGTGTCTCTCGCGTTCGGCGCCGCGACGGCGTCGGCAGCGGCCACGCAACCGGTCGGCATCGCGTTCGTCTACCTCGGCAATCCGGGCGACGCTGGCTGGACCTATGCGCACGAGCAGGGCGTCAAGGAAGTCGAGGCAAAGTTCGGCGACAAGATCAAGGTGACGCGCGTCGAGAACGTGCCGGAATCGGCAGATTCGGAGCGCGTGTTCCGCGATCTCGCGGCCAAGGGCAACAAGATCGTGGTGGGCTCCAGCTTCGGCTTCCAGGACTTCGAGCTGAAGGTCGCGAAGGATTTCCCGGACACCGTGTTCGAACACGCGACCGGCTACAAGAAAGCCGCGAACTTCGCCACCTACGACGTGCGCACTTATCAGAGCGCCTATCTGGCCGGACTGGTCGCGGGCTATACGACCAAGTCGAACACGCTGGGCTTTGTCGGCTCGGTGCCGGTGCCGGAAGTGGTGCGTAACATCAACGCATTCACGATGGGCGCGCGCTCGGTCAATCCGAACGCGCGCGTGAAGGTGGTGTGGATCAACAGCTGGTTCGATCCGGGCCGCGAAAAGCAGGCCGCCGAAACGCTGATCGGCCAGGGCGCGGACGTGCTGATCCAGAACACCGATTCGACCGCGACGATGCAAACCGCCGAGCAGAAGAAAGTGCATGCATTCGGCTGGGATTCCGACATGAAGAAGTTCGGCCCGAACGCGCAACTGGGTGCGTGCGTGAGCAACTGGGGCGTGTATTACACGCATCTGGTGGATCAGGTGATGTCGAGTTCGTGGAATAACGCGCCGGTCTGGTGGGGCCTGAAAGAACACGCGATCGATCTCGCCGACATCAACACGCAAGCGGTTTCCCCGGCTGCGCAGAAGGCGTTGAGCCAGAAGCGCGACGACATCATCTCCGGCAAGTTCAACCCGTTCGCGGGCCCGATCGCGGATCAGTCCGGTGCGGTGAAGGTCGCCGCGGGCCAGTCTTTGAGCGACGCGGAGTTGTTGCGTCTGAACTGGTTCGTGCAGGGTGTCGACGGTGCGCTGCCGAAGTGAGTGCGTGACTGCCTGACTACATCACGACAAGGAGATCGCCCGTGAGTCTGACCGTTTCGAACGATGCCGCTGGCGCAGGTGTGCCGGAGGGCTATCCGCCGCAGGGATTGACGCCGACGCCCGAGCAGATCGTCCGGCATCTGCGGCATTCGAGCCGGGTGGCCGAGCGGGCGACCTTGCTGGGTCATCATCCGTTCGGCGCGGTGCTGGTCGGCCCCGATCAGGAGACCGTGCTGATGGAGCAGGGCAATGTCGATACGGTCAATCACGCCGAATCGGTGCTGGCTCGCGTGGCGGCGTTGAACTTCACGCCGGCGTATTTGTGGGGCTGCACGCTGTACACGTCGGTCGAACCGTGTTGCATGTGCGCGGGCACGATGTATTGGGCGAACATCGGCCGGGTCGTATTCGGGATGACCGAGAAGCGTTTGCTGGAGGCAACCGGCGATCATTCGGAGAATCCGACGATGAGCGTGGATTGCCGCTATGTCTTCGATCATTGCCAGAAGCCGGTCGAGGTGATCGGGCCGGTTGCGGAAGTGGAAGCCGAGGTGATGGAGGTTCAGCGAAGGTTCTGGAGCGGCAGATAGCGTGCCCTTCGCCGCGGCACTTTTGCGAGCGAGGGCGCTCTCGACACGTCGAACTGCATGCAGCGGACATGAAGGAGATTTCATGCCGCCATGATGTACAAGACGGTGCAATCACGACCGCACCGGACTGTTGAGTCATTGCATGTTGCACAGGCCGCGTCATTGCCGCGCTCCGCCACATCCCCCTAAGACGGTTCACTGAACACGACGACGCCACGAGCCTGCTGACGTCGCCCGTTCATCCATCGGCGCTTACGATCTCACTGCGCCGCATCCACCTGCGTTTGCATCGACGGCTGCGGCAGCGTGGCGACGCCGCAGAACCAGTCGCCGCCGCGCGGCTGATATTTCCACTGACCACCCGCACCCGCCTGCTTCAGCACCGTGGAGCATTGATCGTTGACCACCAGCCCAGGATTCGCGGCTGTGCACTGAAGCAACGCCGCTTCAATCGGGCGCGCTGTCGCTAGTGACGTTTTGCGCTGAATAGCCGGTTCCGGCGATGGCTGTGTCCTGATCGGCTGCACCTCCGGCTGCTCCGCCGCTTCCCCTGTCTGCATGCTTTCGATCAGCCGTTGCAACTGATCGATCCGCGTTGCATACCAGGTCCCCAGACATGCCGCGTCGCGGCAGTTCTCTTCCCGCCAGCTCCACTTGCTATCGCTGTCAGTGAGAAAGGCGCGACGGTTGATGACCCGCCGACGCGCTTTCCAGTAAAGTTGCCCCAGCGTGTCGTCGAGTTTTGACAGCGCGGGATCGTTGCAGATGATTTTTTCGGTGAGCGAGCGTCCCCGGTTGCAGTCGAAGCTGGTGGCGTGGGCAGCCAGGTGCGTGAGCATCAGGCCGGCGATCAGGAGTGGACGGAAGATTTTCATGGCGGTCCCGGCAGTGCGAGGGTTTTCGATGCCAAGGATGATCGCCGTAATGTCGAAACGCAGACGCCCGGAAAACGCGTGACTTCGGCGAGGTTGTTACCAGATATTGCCTCGCACGAGGTCGGCGCGAGCGCACCGAGGTATCAGAGGAAATGTTGACTGGGCGCTTTCAGGCATGCGCCGTGCGACCGGAGCACGATGAAGCATGGGCGAAGGCAAAGGTCTTCGATTCAGAGGCATGAAGCAGAATTCGAAACGCTCCGAACTATTCCTAACGACTAGTCACCATGCAGGCAAGGCGGCAGCTTGAATGCCGCCTTTTAAAACGGGAGAAAGAATGCAACAACACCTGGTCCGATGTCTTTACGTGGCGGCCGGTTTGCTCGCGCTGCCCGCTGCGGCCAACGCCCAGTCGCAGGCTTATACCAATAGTGTCGTCAACGTGCGGGCGGGCCCCGCCTCCGATTACCCGATCGTGCAGCAATTGCCCGGCGGCGTTCCGGTGACGGTGATGGGCTGCATCAGCAATTTTCAGTGGTGCGATGTCGCTGGCCCGAATCTGCGCGGCTGGGTTTATGCGTCGCGGCTCACTTCTCCGTATCAAGGCAACAACGTCCCGCTGATGACCTATGGCGGGATGCTTGGACTGCCGATTCTCGGCTTTTCGATCAACGAGTATTGGGGCAATTATTATCGCGGCCGGCCCTGGTATAACCAGCAGTCGCGCTGGTCGCACCATCCGCCGCCACCGCCGCCGCGACCTGGCGCGGGGCGGCCGCCGGGCGGCGGGTATCCGGGGGGACGTCCGCCGGGTGGGCATCCGGGATATGACGGTGGGCATCCGGGCGGCCGTCCGCCGGGGAACGAAGGTGGTCGTCCGCCGGGAGGTCAGCAACCGGGGAATGCGGGTGGTCGTCCGCCGGGCGGCCGTCCGCCGGGGAACGAAGGTGGTCGTCCACCGGGAGGTCAGCAACCGGGGAATGCGGGTGGTCGTCCGCCGGGCGGACAGCAGCCGGGGAATGCGGGTGGTCGTCCGCCGCAAGGTGGTGAGCATGGCGGCGGCGGGCGTCCGCCTGGAGGAGGTGGACAGGGCGGTGGCGGCAATCGTCCTCAGGGTGGCGGTTCTCAAGGCGGCGGTGGTGGAGGTGGGGGCGGCGGTGGAGGCAGGCCGCCGGGAAGTTGATACTCGCGAGCCGGGACGGCTGGAAAAGCCGTCCCGGCTCGTGGGAGAGCTTGGGCTAACCCCGGCTGTCCAAACACGGTGCCCGGTTCGATCGCTTGCATGACCTGACCGGGCAAGCGAATAAGCCGCGGGGATCAAACGCCTCAAACAACCGCCTCAAACAGCTTCCATCATCGACCGGCCTGCATGCTTCAAGGCTGCGAGCCCGCCTCGCAAACGCGGCCAAGGCGGGCTCAAACCGACGAGCCACCTGTCGGCGACGATGCCGGAGCTGACGCAATCCATCGTCGAAGCCATTTCCTTCGTCGGGGACAATCCAGCAACTCCGCCGATGAAGCACAGAGCCATCGAGCAGCAGAACCAGACAACCCTGCGCCAGCAACTATCGTGTCATCACATGCCACACCAGCCGTTCGTCATGCATCTCGAGTTTTCTTCACTGGCTTAGCGTAAACCCGGCTACGCCGATTACACTGATTTGCCGATGTTGGGTTGGGGGGCGCACCTATGAATCGCGAAGCGACATCAGATGGCACGATAGACGGCACGATCAAAGCAACGCCGGAAGGCACACGCTACGGCCAGCATCTCGCCGAAGAGATGCTGGCGTCGGAGCGCAGCGTATTGCGGTTGATTACCCGCAACACGCCGCTGCCGGAATTGCTCGACGAAGTCTGCCGGCGCGCGGAAGCGCTGCTGGGCGTCGGTGCGTCCTGTTCGATCCTGCTGCTCGACGCCGACGGCGTACACGCCAGAGTCGGCGGCGCGCCATCGCTGCCGCCGCATTTCAGCGCCAGCATCAACGGCCTTCTGATCGGTCCGCAAGCCGGCTCGTGCGGTACCGCGATGTACGAGCGCCGCCTGGTCGTCGTCGAAGATATCGAAACCGATCCGCTGTGGGCCGGCCACCGCGACATCGCGTTGTCCATCGGTTTGCGCGCGTGCTGGTCCGTGCCGTTCGAAAACGACGCCGGCACCGTGCTCGGCGCATTCGCGGTCTATTACCGCACCGGCCGGCGCCCCAGCCCCGCAGAAGAAGCGATGCTGCGCGACATCGGCAGCAGCGTCGGTCTCGCGGTTCATCAGGACACCATGGCGCAGCGTCTCGCGCACAGCGAGGAGCATTACCGGCTAGTCGTCGATCACCTGCGCGAAGGCATCATCGTGCAGTCGCGCGACGGCGTGGTGATGGCCTGCAATCCGAGTGCGCAGCGCATGTTGCGCACTACGCCGCAGATCATCGGCCGCAGTATCGCCACGGTGTTGTCGGGCGCTTTTTACGAGGACGGCACGCCCGTGACCGAGTCCAGCCGCCCGACCGAGGTGGTGCTGGCATCCGGCAAGCCAATGCTCGGCGTGACGATCGGGCTTGAGCTGATCGACGGCGACATCGTCTGGATCACTGAAAATATCGTGCCGATTTTCCGGCCCGGCGACACGCAGCCGGAGTCGGTGCTGATCTCGTTCTCCGACATCGGCCCGGTACGCGAGGCGCAGCGGCAACTCAAATTCCTCGCGACCCGCGACTCGCTCACCGGCCTCTACAACCGCGCCTATCTCACGGAGCGGATGCGCGAACTGGTCGAGCCGGGCCGCGTCGACCGCACCGGCGAACTGCTCAGCGTCGCCGTGCTGTTCGTCGATCTCGACGGCTTCAAGAAGGTCAACGACACCGCCGGTCACGAGGCCGGCGACGCGTTGCTATGCAGCGTCGCCGACCGGCTTTCCGCGTGCATCGGCCGCGACGACACGCTCGCGCGGGTGGGCGGCGACGAGTTCGTGATCGTGAACAGCAACTACGACAACACCGGCCATCTGATCGGTCTCGCGCACCGGATTCTGGACATGATCGCGGTGCCGTTCGCGGTGGCGGGCAACGAGTATTACCTCGGCGCGTCGATCGGGATCAGCCTGTTTCCCGACGACGGCCAGGACGTCGCCACGCTTTTGCGCAATGCGGACTCGGCGATGTATCACGCGAAACAGCGCGGCCGGAACAACTTCCAGTTCTTCACGGCGGAGCTGAACCAGCATCTGCAACGCCGCTTCACGATCGAGCAGTCGCTGCGGCGCGCGCTCGCTTCGAACGAACTGAGCCTCGTCTACCAGCCGATCGTCGACAGTCAGAACGGCCGGACGATCGGCGCAGAGGCGCTGCTGCGCTGGTACAACAGCGAGTTGGGCAACGTGTCGCCGGCGGAGTTCATTCCGGTGGCCGAGGACGCGGGTCTGATCATCGAGATCGGCGACTGGGTGCTCGCGCGCGCGTGCGAGCAGGTCGCGCAATGGCGGCGCGAGCTGGCGCCGGATCTGATCGTCGCGGTGAACCTGTCACCACGGCAATTCAACGACGGGCTGCTGGAGCGGATCGAACGCTGTCTGAAGCAATCCGGGCTCGAACCGTCGGCGCTGGAGCTGGAGATCACCGAGCGGCTGCTGATGAGCGACAGCGAATCCGTGCTCCCCATGCTGGCCGCGCTGAGCGCCATGGGCGTGCGCATTTCCGTCGACGACTTCGGCACCGGCTACTCCTCGCTGTCGTATCTGAAGCGCTTTCCGCTGCATAACCTGAAGATCGACCGCTCGTTTGTCGCGGGATTGCCGGATCATCGCGATTCGATCGCGATCACGCAGGCGGTGGTCGCGATGGCGCATTCGCTGGGGATGAACGTCACGGCCGAAGGTGTCGAGACGGCCGAGCAGGCGGCTTTCCTGCGGGCGATCGCGTGCGACAAGCAGCAGGGGTATCTGTACAGCCGGCCGGTTGGAGCGAGCGCATATGCACGCAGTTTGTGCGACCCGCAGATGGGCATGGCCAACGCGGATTAGCCCCGGCCGGCGTATGGGTATCTTCCGGGCATGTTGCCTGCCTGAGAGGCGCAACCGTAGGCGGCGGCAGCCATAGCCGCAGCCCTTTTGCGGTGGCGGTTCCGCACAGATTCGACAATCCGATTGTTCAGTTTCCCAAACAAGTGCCTTCGCGTTCGCGGTATTTATCCGCGCGCGCTCTCTCTCTAGAATCCACCCATCGACAATGTAAGTGGAGCGCGTGGCCAAAGCGGCGGCGCGCGATGGGAGCAGTCATGCCGGACTTGATCAGGAATCAGCTATACCGGCCTTCGGTGGTCCTGCCGATGGTCGCGCTCATGCAGGTAATGGTGTCGCAGGACTTCAATCTCGGGCAGGTCGGCTGGGTGGTCGCCGCACGTGGCGCGCGGGTCGCGCTGCAACGTTCGCGCGAATTGATCTGCGCCGCGCATTGCCAGGTCTGAAATAAAACGGGAGCCGGTTCGGCTACTGTTCAAAGACATCGCAACTTCACGGCGCGCACGGTAAACGAATAACGGCGCGAAGCACTGAGCGTAAGATGCTACGACCTGCATCCCAGCCCGGGGAGAGTTGCCATGCCACAGCACTTCGACGCAGTTGTGATCGGTACCGGACAAGGCGGCTCGCCGCTCGCGGTCCGGCTAGGTGAAAGCGGTCGTAAGACCGCAGTGATCGAACGCGCGGCGTTCGGAGGGACCTGTGTGAACGTCGGCTGCACGCCGACCAAGTCGTATGTGGCCAGTGCCCGCGCGGCACATGTCGCGCGCCATGCCGCGGAACTGGGCGTGCAGGTGAGCGGTTCGGTCAGCGTCGACCTCGCGGCGGTCAAGGCGCGTAAAGACACAATCATCGGACAGTCGCGCGACGGCGTCGAGAAATGGCTGCGCGACACGGCCAATGTCACCGTCTTCAACGGACACGCGCGCTTCACGGGCGCACACGAGCTTGCTATCAGCGGCGCGGACGGTTCGGTGACCGACCAGATCAGCGCCGATGAAATCTTTATCAACACTGGGACGCGCGCCGTCGTGCCGCCGCTCGACGGTATCGAGCGGATTCGTTATTACACCAACTCCAATCTGCTCGAACTGACGGAATTGCCGGAGCATCTGGTGATTGTCGGCGGCAGTTATATCGCGCTCGAATTCGCGCAGATCTTTCGACGTTTCGGCAGCCGCGTGACCGTGCTCGTACGCGGCGAACGCGTGCTCACGCGCGAGGATGCCGATTTCGCGGAGTCGGTGCAGAAGGTGCTCGCCCGCGAAGGCGTTGAGTTCCGCTTCGGCGTGCAGCCGTCGCGGGTCGAGCCGCATCCGCATCGCGAGAACGACGTATGCGTGGGCTTCGAGCAGAACATTCCGGCGATGGAAGCGTCGCACCTGCTATTCGCCACCGGCCGCGAGCCGAATACCGACGATCTCGGCCTGGACGCCGCCGGCATCACCGTGGACAAACACGGCACGATTCCAGTCGACGGTCAGTTGCGTACCAATGTGCCCGGCGTCTGGGCGATCGGCGACGTCAACGGGCGCGGTGCGTTCACCCACACGTCGTATGACGATTTCCAGATCGTCGCGGCCAATGTGCTGGGCGGCGGCGATCGCAGCGTCGATACACGAATCATGGCGTACGCAGTTTTCGTCGATCCGCCGCTGGCTCGCGTCGGCCTTTCCGAAGCCGACGTGCGCAAGGCGGGCAAGGACGCGCTGATCGCCACCATGCCGATGTCGCGCGTGGGCCGTGCCCGCGAGCGCGGGGAAACCGACGGCTTCATGAAGGTGATGGTCGACACGCAGAGCAAAAAGATTCTCGGTGCGGCGATTCACGGTGTCGAAGGCGACGAAGCGATCCACACGTTCATCGACATCATGACCGCCGGGGCGCCGTATCCGACGCTGCAATACGCGATGCACATTCATCCGACCATCAGCGAACTGGTGCCGACTTTGCTCGACGGCCTCAAGCCGATGAAATGAGCGATCAGCCGAATTCACCCATGACCAAACGCCCGGTTCCCGGCGGCAACCTGTTCGACGCGCTCGCGCCGAAATCCGCGGACGAACAGGTCGATACGCTCGTCGAGCAGGGCGGCATGACGATCGAGCGCATTGTCTCGATGGGGCACGCGAGTCCGCCGGACTTCTGGTACGACAGCCCGCGCGCCGAATGGGTGGTCCTGCTGAGCGGCGCGGCCACGCTGGAGTTCGAAGGCGACGATCAACTACGTCAGATGAAGCCCGGCGATCACGTACTGATCGACGCGCATTGCCGACACCGTGTGGCCTGGACCAGCGACAGCGAGCCGAGTGTGTGGCTTGCGGTTTACTACCCCGGCGGCCACGGGCGCTGAACGTGTCGAGCGGATTAAAAGCATTGAAAGCGCGCTGCAAGCGGATCGACAAAGCCCGACAGCATCGCGGATAATCGGCGGCGGCGCGGCTCGTGCGTTTGGTCAGGCAGACGCGGCCGGGTTGTGCGCCCAACCGCATTCATCATCAGGAAAACCAACGATGGGCAAGGGACGTGTCGAAGCCTTCAGTGACGGCGTGATCGCCATCATCATCACGATCATGGTGCTCGAATTGAAAGTGCCGGAAGGCTTCGATCTCGCGGCGCTGCGGCCGGTGATCCCGGTTTTTTGCGCGTACGTGTTGAGCTTTATCTACGTCGGCATCTACTGGAACAATCACCATCACATGTTCCACGCGGTGCAGAAGGTCAACGGCTCGGTGTTGTGGGCGAATCTTCATTTGCTGTTCTGGCTGTCGCTGCTGCCGGCCGTCACGCACTGGGTCGGCGAAAATCATATGGCGGCGTGGCCGACCGCGTTGTACGGCATCGTGCTGTTCATGTCGGCGATTGCGTACTTCATTCTGACGCGCACGCTGATCGGCAACCACGGCGAGAACTCCACGCTGGCCAAAGCGCTGGGCAACGACTTCAAGGGCAAGGTGTCGGTGGTGATCTATCTCGTGGGCGTCGGGCTTGCGTTCGTGGCGCCGTGGGCTTCGGCTGTGTTGTACGCGCTCGCCGCCGCATGGTGGCTGGTACCCGACCAGCGGATCGAGACTCTGATGAAGGAATGATGCGCGTCGGCGTGAGCTGCCGGGTACACCGGCCGATGCGCGATGTACTGCGTGCAGCCCTCGGATCGCAATGCCCGACCAACATGACAGCATGACAGCTCTCAAACCAGCTTCTTCAATCACGCGAATCGGGTTGATCTCCGATACGCACAATCTCGTGCGTCCCGAAGCGCTGGCGTATCTGGCGGGTTGCGACGCGATCATTCACGCGGGCGATATCTGCAACGAGGCCGTGCTCGATGCGTTGACACAGATAGCGCCGGTTACGGCAGTGCGCGGCAATAACGATACCGGCGACTGGGCCGCGTCGCTGCAGACGCATGCGACTCTGACCGTGCAGCAGGTGAAGATCCGCGTTGTTCACGATATCGCCGATCTGGGCGATGATCCGCGCGGTGAGGGTGTCGGCGTGGTGGTGAGCGGTCACTCGCACAAGCCGTCGATCGTCGAGCGAGACGGCGTGCTGTTCGTCAATCCTGGCAGTGCGGGGCCACGGCGTTTCAAGCTGCCGGTGAGCGCGGGGATGCTGATCGTCGACGGTGCGCAGGTGAGGGCAAACTTCGATTCGCTGTTGACGTGAGTTGAAAGCAAAACGGGCCGGCAAAATAAATTTGCCGGCCCGTTTTTTTTGAGGCTGCTGATTCTGGCTGGATGCCGAAGCGCCTGAAAGCGCCTTGGAGTCAGCGCCGAAGCGTCAAACTAAAACGCGAACTCTCAGCCAATCGCGCGGCTTCAATCCTTCAGGATCACGCACGCGCCGTAGCGGCCGCCGCATAAACCTCATCCATCTCCGCCGCCTCGCGCACGCCGCGCAGCACCGCATGCGCTTCGGCACGCGTGGCCACAGACGGACCCGAGCCAAGCAGCGGCTTGCGAGCCGTTTCGCGCAGCGCGAGCACCGACACGATACCGATCAGCGACGCACCCATCAGGTAGTACGCGGGCATCATCAGATTGCCGGTGCTGTTGACCAGCCATGCGGTCACCAGCGGCGTCGTACCGCCGAACAGCGACACCGAAATATTGAAGCCGATCGCGAGCGCGCCGTAGCGGATCTTGGTCGGGAACAGCGCCGGCAGCGCCGACGGCATCACGCCGGTGAAGCACGACAGCAGCATGCCGAGAATCATCAGGCCGCCGAACACCGGCAGCACCGTGCCCATACGGATCAGCAGCAACGCGGGAATCGACAGCGCGAACAGACCCACGCAACCGAACAGCATCACCGGCTTGCGGCCGATCGTGTCCGACAGACGGCCGGCGGCGAGCGTCATCGGCATCATCAGGACCATCACGAGCAGCACGAGGAACAGGCCGTGCGTTTCGTTGAAGTGCAGCGTCGCCGACAGGTAGCTCGGCAGATACGACAGCGCCATATAGTCGGTCACGTTGAAAATCAGCACGAGGCCGACGCACAGCAGCAACGGCTTCCACTGCTGCATCAGCAATTCGCGGAACGACTGCTTCGGCACGGCCTTGTCTTCGGCTTCACGCTCTTCAGCCTGCTTCTTGAACGCGGGCGTTTCTTCGAGCTTCATCCGGATATACAGACCCACCAGACCCAGCGGACCCGCGATCAGGAACGGCACACGCCAGCCCCACGTCAGCAGCGCGTCGTGCGAGAGCGTCGCGGTCAGCACCGCGACCGTGCCCGCGCCGAGCACGTAGCCGATCAGCGTGCCGAATTCGAGGAAGCTGCCCATGAAACCCCGGCGCTTATCCGTCGAGAATTCGGCGATGAAGGTCGCGGCGCCGCCGTATTCACCACCGGTCGAGAAGCCTTGCACCAGACGCGCGACCAGCAGCAGCACCGGCGCGAAAATGCCGATCGATGCGTAGCTCGGAATCAGACCGATCGCGAACGTGCCGAGCGCCATCATGATCATGGTCATCGCCAGCACGCGCTGACGGCCGATGCGATCGCCCAGCGGCCCGAACACCATGCCGCCGACCGGGCGCACGAGGAACGCCGCGGCGAACGTGCCGAACGTGGCGATCAACTGCGCAGCCGGACTCGCCGACGGGAAGAACACTTTGCCCAGCGTGACAGCGATGTAGCTGTACACGCCGAAATCGAACCATTCCATCGCGTTGCCGAGCGCCATCGCGCCGACGGCCCGCTTGAGGAGGGATTTGTCGACCACGGTGATGTCGTCGAGGGAGAGGCGTTGTTCTTCTTTGTGGTGTCGCCAGAAGCCGTTGCTGGAAGCGGTCAAGGTGAAAACTCCAATGACTGCGACGAAACTCATGTTGCGCATGAACGTTCCGCCACGGGTGCTGGGGAAGTGCAATTTCGCGAGCAAGGCGACGGCAACTCCTCGCCAAAGCCGGCGATGAGATGGGTGGGCGCAAAGGAAAAAACAGAACGCCCGTGCCTCGCGAGACATGTCGCGAAAAAACACTCGTCTAGATTGTGCTTGCTGTTGCACCTGCGTGGCCGTGGAAGGGGGGCAGATGCATGAGGACGCTGGGGTGGCTGGAAGCTGGCCCACGCGCCGCTGGAAGGCTTGAAACGAAAAAGGCCGGTTGCTTTATTCGCCGCTCATGCAATGCCACGCAGTGACATTGAAATGACATGAAGCGGTGATGCGACCGACGAGCCTTCTTGTATAAAAACTGTTCGATCCGGGTTGGCACACGCGTTGCGCGCCATGTTGAAACGAACGTGAATGAAGGTAAATTGCTGTTGGAACGATGCACATGATAGCACGATGACGGAGGATCGTGCAAACCCGGTGTCCGGCGGGGAGTGGGTCGAGGACGCTCAAGCCCTTGTGGGGTGGGGGATTCAGGCGGATTGAGAAGGTTTGGAAAGGGGGCTTAAAAGCAGGTGAAATGAACTGTTTGGTTAATTTTTGGAGTGGATCTGAGGTGGGTTTTCCGGCGGAGTTGATGGCAGCTGATGGAGCGGCGATCGTCGCGAAGACGAGGGGTGTGCGTGGCGAATATACGCGCTAGAAAACGGGCAAAAAGCAGGGTGAAAGTGCGACCAGGAGCCGGCGCGAAGGCGGCGGAAAGCCGGTAGCGAGAACCGGCAGCGGCGAAATCAGCGATAAAAATTGGCGGCGACCTGCCGCCGCGGGCAAAAAAAATCCGCACCCAAGGCGCGGATTTTTCAGCTTCTACCGCGAGAACGCGGCTCGTGCGCCAATCAGGCGGACGGCGGCACATACCCTTGCGCAGTATCCGCGCCTTCGCCGAAGAAGAACTTTTCGGTCTGCTTCATCAGATACTGACGTGCACGCGGATCGGCCATGTTCAGGCGGTTTTCGTTGATCAGCATGGTCTGCTGTTTCAACCAGGCCTGCCAGGCTTCCTTCGAAATGCTTTCGTAGATCCGCTTGCCAAGTTCGCCCGGCAGCGGCGGGAAATCGAGACCTTCGGCTTCCTTGCCGAGCTTCGCGCATTGAACCATACGAGTCATGCTGTGCTTCTCCTTTAATCGGTATTGGGGGCGGACAGTCGCTTGATAGGGCGACGCTCAGAGCTGTTTCATCAGCACGAGCGATTTGCGCTGCCAGTTATAGAGCCGGCGGCGGTCTTCAGGCAGGTCGTCGACCGTGACCTTGACGAAGCCGCGCTTGAGGAACCAGTGTTCGGTGCGCGTGGTGAGCACGAAAATGCGCGTCAGGCCGCGCGCCCGTGCGCGTTGCTCGATGCGTTTGAGCAGGCGTTCGCCGTCGCCGGTGCCTTGCGCTTCTGGCGCGACTGTCAGGCAGGCCATTTCGCCGATGCGTTCCTGCGTGTACGGATACAGCGCCGCGCAGCCGAACAGCACGCCATCGTGCTCGATCACCGAGAAGTGGTCGATGTCGCGTTCGATCTGGTGACGTCCGCGCCGCACCAGCGTGCCGTCCGATTCGAGCGGTTCGATCAGCGAGAGAATGCCGCCGACGTCGTCCGGTGTGGCTTCGCGCAGGCTCTCCAGGTTCTCGTACGAGATCATGGTGCCCACGCCATCGTGCAGGAACAGTTCGAGCAGCAGGCTGCCGTCGAGCGCATAGGGGATGATGTGCGCCCGCGCAACCCCGCCTCGGCACGCGCGAATGGAATGCTTCAGATAGAAGCCTGCGTCGCCGGTGACTTCGCCGCTTTCGTGCAGCTTGTACGCGTCGTCGAGCGAGAGTTCGCGGACCAGCTCGGGACCTTCTTCGCCGACTTCCATCAGGCCCGGCGTTTCGGTCAGGAACACGATCTTGTCGGCGCGCAGCGCGATGGCCGCGGCCGAAGCCACGTCTTCCATCGACAGATTGAATGCTTCGCCGGTGGGCGAGAAGCCGAGCGGCGACAGCAGCACCAGTTTGCGGCTCGCGAGCGAATGGCGGATCGAATCCGCGTCGATCTTGCGGACCACGCCAGTGTGCGCAAAGTCGACGCCGTCCAGAATGCCGACCGGCCGTGCTGTCACGAAATTGCCAGAAACCACGCTGATGTGCGCGTGCGCCATCGGCGTATTCGGCAAGCCCTGGCTGATCGCCGCCTCGATATCCAGACGCACTTCACCGGCCGCCTCTTTCGCGGATTCCAACGCGCGCGCGTCGGTAATTCGCATGCCGTGCGAGAACTCGGACTCCACGCCGTGCAGACTCATCTGCTCTTCGACCTGCGGTCGCGAGCCGTGCACCAGCACGATCTGGATGCCCATGGCCTGAAGCAGCGCGATATCGGACACGAGCGCATTCAGGAGCCCCTGATGCACCACTTCGCCGCCGAAACCGACAACGAATGTCTTGTTACGGAACGCATGGATGTAAGGGGCGACTGAGCGCATCCAGTCGACGAATTGCGCATGCTGTGCGAGATCTTCCGGTGTTCCGGTGGGGGCCGGAACGCTCGCAGGCGCGGGGACGAGGTCGGTTTGGGAATTCATGCCGGGGATTATAATGCGCCCCCATGTCGAATGTACCCAAAAGTCCCGCTGCGGCGAACGAGAATCCGGCTTCGGCCGCCGATCCAAAGAACTCCGGCGACGCCCATCGCCGCCCTGCGCAGGACGCTCAAAGCAACCCGCCGGACACGGCGCGCGAAACGCGCCGTGCGGTGGAGGGCGCGCGCGCGTCGGAGCAACAGAAAAATGTGCCGGAGGCTTCGCGCGTTTCAGGCGCTGACGCTGGTGCGTCGGCGAATGTGAGCGGCGGTGATTTGCGATCATCGTCTGCGCGTGGCGAGAACGGCCGCCATTCACGCGATGAGCGGGGCGGCAAGCAGAATGCGGGGCATGGCGAGCGGCGGCAGGGTGGCGGTGACGCGGGCGGTCAGCGGGCCGCGCGGGTCGGCGGTGAAGGGCCGCAGCGTGGCGAGGAGCGACGCGGGACCGCCGGACAGGAGTCGCGACAAACGGGCGCAACAGGCGGCTCGCGCGAACCACGCCCGCCGCGCGACCAGCGTCCGCCACGCGCGCAACGCATCGTCGAACCCAACCCGATTCCGCCGATCACGTTCCCCGAAGCGCTACCGGTTTCCGGCCGCCGCGACGAGATCGCCAAAGCGATCGCCGAAAACCAGGTGGTGATCGTGTCGGGCGAAACCGGCTCCGGCAAGACCACCCAGTTGCCGAAAATCTGCCTCGCGCTCGGACGCGGCCTCGGTGCCGGCGGCGCGGGTCTGATCGGCCATACACAGCCGCGCCGGATCGCCGCGTCGGCGACCGGCCGCCGGATCGCCGAAGAACTCGGCACGCCGTTCGGCGAAGTGGTCGGCTACAAGGTGCGCTTTACCGACAACCTGTCGCCGGGCGCGTCCGTCAAGCTGATGACCGACGGTATTCTGCTCGCCGAAACGCAGACCGATCCGCTGCTCAAGGCGTACGACACGCTGATCATCGACGAAGCGCACGAGCGCAGCCTGAACATCGATTTTCTGCTCGGCTATCTGAAGGAAATCCTCGTCAAGCGTCCCGATCTGAAACTGATCGTGACCTCGGCGACCATCGACGCCGATCGCTTCGCGCGGCACTTCGGCAGCGAGGAAAAGCCCGCGCCGGTGATCGAAGTGAGCGGGCGTCTGTATCCGGTCGAAGTCCGTTACCGGCCGGTCGTCGAAGACAGCCCGGCCGTGAAGGCGGCGCAGGGCACGTCGACGGCTGCGTCGTCGCGTGAACGCCCGAAAACCCAGCGCGAAACCGATCGCGATCTGATGGACGCCATCGTCGACGCGGTCGACGAACTCTGCCGCGAAGGCCCCGGCGACGTGCTGGTGTTTTTGCCGGGCGAGCGCGAAATTCGCGATGCCGCCGAGGCGCTGCGCAAGCATCATCCGCCGCATACGGAAATTCTGCCGCTGTTCGCGCGTTTATCCGCGGCCGAGCAGGAGCGCGTGTTCCGCATATCGAACGCGCGCCGGATCGTGCTCGCCACCAACGTCGCCGAAACCTCGCTGACGGTGCCGGGCATTCGCTATGTGGTCGACACGGGCCTCGCGCGCGTGAAGCGCTACTCGTATCGAAACAAGGTCGAGCAGTTGCAGGTCGAGTCCATTTCGCAGGCCGCCGCGAATCAGCGGGCGGGGCGTTGCGGCCGTGTCGCCGATGGCGTGTGTATTCGTCTGTACGAGGAAAGCGACTACCAGGGGCGCGTGCGCTTTACCGATCCGGAAATTCTGCGCTCGTCGCTCGCGTCGGTGATTCTGCGGATGAAGTCGCTGCACCTGACGGCGATCGAAACTTTCCCGTTCATCGAGCCGCCGCCGGGTCGCGCGATTGCCGACGGTTATCAGTTGCTCAACGAACTCGGCGCCGTCGACGACGACAACCAGTTGACGCCGCTCGGCCGCGAACTCGCTCGCTTGCCGCTCGATCCGCGGGTTGGCCGGATGATTCTGGCCGCGCGCGATCAGCAGGCGTTGAAGGAAGTGCTGATCATTGCGAGCGCGTTGTCGGTGCAGGACCCGCGCGACCGGCCGATCGAGGCGCAGGAGCAGGCCGACCAGGCGCATAAGCGGTTCGCCGACGAGCGTTCGGAGTTCCTGCAGTGGCTGAAAATCTGGAACTGGTTCGAAGAAGCGATCGCGCACAAGAAGTCGAACAAGCAGTTGCACGAGGAGTGCCGCAAGAACTTCCTGTCGCAATTGCGTCTGCGCGAATGGCGCGATGTGCACTCGCAATTGCTGACGGTGGTGCGCGAGCACGGCTGGCGCGTGAACGAAGCGGAAGCCACGTTCGAGCAGATCCATCTGGCGCTGCTGACCGGCCTGCTCGGCAACATCGGCCTCAAAGCCGACGACGAGCCGTATTACCTCGGCGCACGCGGCATCAAGTTCTATTTGTGGCCGGGCTCGGCGCTCGTGAAGAAAGCGGGCAAGTGGGCGATGGCCGCCGAACTGGTCGAGACGAGCCGGCTGTACGCGCGTTGCATCGCGAAGATCGAGCCGGAGTGGGTCGAGACGGTTGGCGCGCATCTGCTGAAGAAGTCGCTTTCCGAGCCGCATTGGGAGAAGCGCGCCGCGCAGGTGTCCGCGTTCGAGCGCGCGATGCTGTACGGCCTGCCGATTTATCACCGTCGACGCGTGAGCTTCGGCAAGCAGGACCCGTCGCGCGCGCGTGAGTTGTTCATTCGCGGCGCGCTGGTCGAAGGCGAATTCGATACGAAACTCGCGTTTTTCGCGCACAACCGCAAGCTGCTCGCCGATATCGAGCAACTGGAACACAAGTCGCGTCGCCAGGACGTGCTGGTGGACGACGAGTTGATCTTTGCGTTTTACGATCAGGCGCTGCCGGATGGCATTTATACCGGCGCGTCGTTCGAGCGCTGGTATCGCGATGAGGTGAAAAAGAGCGGACAGAGCGAGGACAAGCTACGTTTGCTGTATCTGTCGCGCGACGATCTGATGCGCCACGAAGCCGCCGGCGTGACGACGGATCTGTTCCCGAAACGGATGACGATGGCGGGCGTCGAAATGGCGCTCACGTATCACTTCGAGCCGGGTTCGCCGCGCGACGGCGTCACGCTCGCCGTGCCGCTGTACGCGTTGAATCAGGTCGACGCACGCCGCTGCGAATGGCTCGTGCCCGGCATGCTGAAGGAAAAGGCGCAACTGCTGATGAAGTCGCTGCCGCAAAAGTTGCGTCGGCACTGCGTTCCGCTGCCCGAATTCGCGGCAGGTTTCGTGGAGCGGCAGAGCGGTCCGCGATTTGGCGCGGGCGGTTTGCTCGAGTCGTTGATCGCCGATATCCGCGAGCAGACCCAGGTCGCGATGAAGCAGTCGGACTTCAAGCTGGAGACGTTGCCGGCTCACCTGTTCATGAATTTCAAGGTCATCGACGAGCACGGACGACAGCTCGCGATGGGCCGCAATATGTCGCAACTGCGAGCCGAACTCGGCGGCCAGGCGCAGCAGCATTTTCAGAAAATTGCGTCGAGTGCGGCGGGCGCGGCATTGGCGGATGCGGGCGGCGGCGGTGGCGTCGCACCGCCTTCGCAGGCTGGCGGCGCGACAAGTGGCGGTGCTGCACAGCGCGGCAAGGGAGCCGCTGCGTCAGGTCCGCAAGCCACGTCGCAGGAAGGCGCGGCGGGCACGGCGCTGTATGAAAAACTGACGACGTGGAATTTCGGCAAGCTCCCCGAGTTGCTGGAAATTCGCCGTGGCGGCCAGACCTTGTTCGGCTATCCGGCGTTGGTGGATCGCGGCACCCATTGCGACGTGGAAGTGTTCGATTCGCCGGACGAAGCCGCGCGGATTCATCGCGCGGGATTGCGCCGGCTGTTCGCGTTGCAGTTGAAAGAGCCGATCAAGTATCTGGAGAAAAATCTGCCGGGCCTGCGTGAAATGGCGATGCAGTTCATGCCGCGCGGTACGCAGGAGGAGTTGCGCGATCAGTTGATCGACACAGCGCTGGATCGGGCCTGTCTGCAAGACCCGCTTCCCGCCGACGATGTCAGTTTCCACACGCGACGTGACGAAGGACGCAGCCGTCTGACGTTGCTGGCGCAGGAAATCGCCCGTCTGGTCGGGCAGGTTCTCACCGAATACGCGGGCGTGACGAAGAAGCTGGTGCAGGCCAAGTCGTTCACGGCGGCACATGCTGACATGCAGAGTCAGCTTGACGGATTGATCGGCAAGCGTTTTGTCGTCGATACGCCGTATGCCCAGTTGGCGCATTTCCCGCGCTATCTGAAGGGGATTGCGTTGCGCGTCGACAAACTGAAGGCCGATTCTGCACGCGATGCCCGGCAGTTCGCGGAGTTTCAACCGCTGTTGCAGAACTATCAGCGGGCGGTTGCGCAACGCGGCGGCGTGCTTGATCCGCGTTTGTCGGAGTTTCGCTGGCTGTTGGAGGAGTTGCGCGTTTCGTTGTTCGCGCAGGAACTTCGTACGCCGATGCCGGTTTCGGTGAAGCGGTTGTATAAGGTTTGGGAGTCGATGCAGCGGTGAGGGTGGGGCGTGGTTCTTGCGTTTGGGGGTTAGTGGTTGATTGGGGGTGTTTGTGATGAAGGGTAAATTGCTACCCGCCAACCGCCAACCGCCAACCGCCAACCGCCAACCGCCAACCGCCAACCGCCGACCGCCAACCGCCAACCGCCAACCGCCGACCGCCAACCGCTTAAACTCTGCCGGCTTCGGCTTCGGCTTCGGCTTCGGCTTCGGCTTCGGCTTCGGCTTCGGCTTCGGCTTCGGCTTCGGCTGCAAGAGCTTCAGCGCCGCCGGATGCGTGTTCGAGTGGCTGAACGCAGAGCGGGACGTCATTCCTTATGCGAACGACGTTACCGAACGAGAGACCAGGCTTTGTTAGCCCAGCCCGCTTCTCCAGCACGAAGTTCTAACTATCTTGACCGTAACTTCAAAAGGGCGAACTGTGGCCAGATAGATTGCGCTTACCAGTGCATCCCCGCGCCAATCGACGCGGCGAATTGACCACGGGAGTCGGTAGTGCCTTGCATCTTGTAGACCCACTTGCCGGTGGCAGAGAGCTGCGACACGCCGATTGCCAAAGCCGGATTGGCCGCCAAATGTACCGCCTGCCATCGAAACCATTCCGCGACCCGGCAGTACAGCCTGCGGCAAGCCCGCCATCGCTAACGCGGATGCCGTACCCCCGTTGGCGTCAAGGCGAGCCGAGCGGATCTGATCGTCGGTGTAGCTGTTGGCCTGGCTAACCGCACTGCCGACGCTCTGCTGTAACTGGTTGACGTTGACCGCGTCGGTGCCTTGAATGCCCGCGGCGACGTTGGTGATCTGACGCTCCTGTCCTGCCGTACCGACCGACACCGTGTTCGCCCTGTCCGCGACCGAGCCTTGACCTAGCGCGACTGAATTGTCCGCGCCAGCGTTTGCTGCGGCCCCGAGCGCGACAGAGCCGGTTCCACTCGCGCTCGCCTGCGCCCCGACCGCCACCGCGTTGTCGACGGTGGCTTCAGCGCCGGCGCCCGCAGCGAGTGAATGCTCGCCACTTGCCACGGCGTCGTCGGCATGGTTGCCGGTGGACTTGAAGTAACGTTGAGTGCCGCTTTGAGCAAGCGCGTCGACCTTGCCGTCCACCGCGCTCAACTGGCTGACGTTGACTGCGTCGGTCGGCGCTGCTCCTGCTGCGAGGTTAGTCAAACGCCGCTCGTTGCTCGACGAGCCGAGCGAGACTTCGCCTTTCGCGTCCGGTGCCGCTATCAGGGTTGTGTCCGCACCGGACGGGACAAAGCCGTGCAGAGCCGGATTGGCCGTGGTGGTGGAATTGGCACCCTATGCAATGCTGTTGTTGGCGCTGGCTTTGGCGTAGCTACCGAATGCGATCGAATCGGCGCCCGTCGCGGTTGCCTGGAAGCCGAATGCGCCGGAATTGACGCCGCCGGCCTCCGTGAACGCGCCGAGCGCCACCGCGCCAGTGGCGGCTCCGTTTGAATAGGTGCCGATTGCGATACTGTTGTCAGCCATTGCGGTGGCCCACGCGCTCGCGGCGAAGGCTGCGGCACCTCTGGCCGTTGCACCATAGCCGAGCGCGGCGGACACGAAGCCGGATGCCGTCGCGAGCGAGCCGAATGCCGAGGCGGCATTCTCGGAGGCGACCGATCCCGCTCCTATAGCCAATGCGCCGGCACCCGACGCACGGGCGTTCAGGCCAACCGCAACCGCGCCTTCGGATTCCGTCCGGGCTTGCGCGCCGAGTGCAACCGAGCTTTCGCCGGTCGCGGTCGTAAATTGACCGAGCGCGATTGTGTGGTCGCTCAATGCACTAGCTTCTGGACCGGCCTGAATCGAGCCGATACCGGTACCGGTGAGATCGTCGGAAGCGTGTGAGGCCGATGTTCCTCCCGCCAACGCCGCCGCAGCCAGCACGGCACGAACGACGGCCTTTTTCCGCGCCGTGGCGAGAGTCTCTTTGCCGCCAACGTTTTTATGAGCAGTCAGCCGGATTCTGGTCGTTTTGCATTGAACGATTGAAATACTTCTATTCATTGTGTGAGAGTCTCCACGGTACTTTTGCGGACAGCGTGCGAATGCAGGGAATCGCAGAGGCGTCATCGCCCTTATAAAACGCGCGAAATAAATGGCAAATGAACCGCGGTCGTCACGCGCTGGAGCTTTTGTTTTCAGGTACGTTCGAGACACCCACATTACGCTCTTAAGTCCGCCGAATAACTGTTTTGGCGATGAGCTAAAGGGATTCTCTGGCAGGCTTTCGCAGCGTTATATCAGTAAAATCCTAAATAAAAATAACGCGAAATTTCGATCTGAATATATGTTTCGTGAATTTGAGTTTTATTAATTAGGGTCTTTAATATTCGTGATTGTTCTTATAAAAAATAATTCAAGCATTTGGATTTTTGAGAGCGCGTGCCGAAGTTATAGCGCGAAACGGCGCACCCTTTTTCTTCCTTTGCCACGCCGTAAGCACTTCTCGACAGCGCGGCGCGCGCTGCCGCGCGGCGGCTGTTTTAAATCAACGCGCCCGTCATTTACTCTGCATCAGGGGCCATCTGGGTCAACCTTAGGCACCAGCAAACGTTCTACAATGACAGTTGTTCTCCGAAGTGAGTTTTCATGCGCAAATTTCTTCTTCCCGGCTTGACTGCCACGTTCGCAGCGGGCGTAGCTCTGGTAGCCACCGCAGGCTTTTTTTCTCCGGCGGCTTTCGCCAATAACGTGATCGTGCTCAATTCCGGCGAAGCCACGTTGAGCCTGATCGACGAGGCCAGCCGCCAGGTCGTCGGCACGGTGCCAACGGGTAAGGAGCCGCATCACCTGATGGCCACGCCGGACAATTCGTCGTTGATCGTCGCGAATTCGGTATCGAACAACCTGATGTTCGTCGACCCGAAATCGGGTCAGGTACAACGATGGGTCGAAAATATCGAAGACCCGTATCAGATCGGTTTTTCGCCCGACCGTAAGTGGCTCGTCACGACGGGTCTGCGTCTGGACCGCCTCGACATTTATCACTACGACAGCAAGAACCAGATGACGCTGGCGTCGCGCCTGCCGCTCGCGGTCATGCCGAGCCATATGGCGTTCACGAGCGACAGCAAGACGGTGTTCGTCACGCTGCAGGTGTCGGGCGAACTCGCCGCGATCGATCTGGCCACGCAAACCGTGAAGTGGAAGATGAAGGTCGGCAAGGTGCCGGCCGGCCTGTGGATGACGCCGGGCGAAAAATATCTGCTGATCGGCATGACCGGCGCGGATTACGTCGCCGTGGTCGACTGGCGCAACCAGAAAATCGTCAAGACCATCCCGACAGGCAAGGGCGCGCACAATTTCCGTTCGCTCGCCGACGGCAAACACGTCGCGGTGTCGAACCGCGTGGCGAGCACGATCAGCATCATCGACGAAGAATCGTTGACCAATGTCGGCGACATCACCGGTCTGATGCCGGGGCCGGACGACATGGAACTTTCTGCAGACAAACGCTATCTGTGGGTTACGTTCCGTTTCGCGAAGCACATCGGCATCATCGATCTGACTACGCGCAAGCTGATCCAGACGATTGCCGTCGGCCGTTCGCCACACGGTATTTATTTCTTCAATCGTGCGCCGGTTACGGCGCCGAATGGCGCCTGAGCGCCGTAGCAATACGGCGTCGCGGCAAGCCATGACGGACGAAGTCACCAGGTCAGTTCCATGTTCCATCTGATTTTTTCATCGCTCGACAGCTTCGTTTCAACCGTGCAGACCTTGCTGTACGTGAACGTGGTGCAGCCGCTGCTGTTCCGCTTCGACCTGATGGGTTACGACGAAGACACGTACGACGCGCTGTACTGGGTGATCGTGGGCGTGTTCGAGGTGCTCGCCATGTATGCGGTGCTGCGCCCGCTGGAGGCGCTGCGTCCGGTCGAGCAGTGGGAAAACCGCAAGGCGGTGCGGGTCGACGTGCTGTACACGTGGATCGCCAAGCTGGGCATTCTCAACCTGTTCTTTTTCTTCGCGCTGCAGCCGTTTTTCGACAGCGTGCAGAGCTGGTTGCGGATGCACAACATCGCGAACATCGAGTTCGACAATCTGTGGCCCGGTGTCACGACGCAGCCGCTGGTCACGTTCGTGATGTATCTGCTGGTGCTCGATTTTGCCGGTTACTGGTATCACCGCTGGGAACACCGGATCGGCGTGTGGTGGGAATTGCACGCGGTGCATCACAGCCAGCAGCAGATGTCGCTGTGGGCCGACGACCGCAATCATCTGCTCGACGATCTGATGCAGGCGTCGTTTTTCGCTGTGATCGCGCTGGTGATCGGCGTGCCGCCGTCGCAATTCGTCGTGCTGGTGGCGATCACCAACCTCGCGCAGAGCGTGCAGCACGCCAATATTCGCCTGTACTTCGGCTGGCTTGGCGAGCGGCTGCTGGTCAGTCCGACTTTTCATCGACGTCACCATGCAATCGGTTACGGCCATGACGGGCTGAAATACGGCTGCAACTTCGGCGTGCTGTTCCCGTGGTGGGACATGCTGTTCCGTAGCGTCTCGTGGAGCCGCGAAATGGAACCGACCGGCATCGCCGACCAGCTGGACGGCCGCCGTTACGGCGACGGTTTCTGGGCGCAGCACTGGCTCGCGTTCGTGCGCATCGCGAAACGCCTGACATCGAAGAACCATACCGCCCCGGGCGAACGCAGCGACACTGCCGCCGTTTGAGTCTCCTTTCTCGTCTCTTTTCTCGTGTGCCGCCGGTTTCCCCGGCGGCGCGTCGCGTGGTTTATCCTGTGCACGTCCGTTCGCGCGCTTCCGGCTTTATCGCCGGATCGTCGCGCGTTTCCTTTTATTCCGTCGTTCCGTTCAAGGGCACTGGCTCGCATGAATGATCTTTTGCGCTCGTTCGGGCGCGCGCTCGCCAGCGCGCTCCACCCGCGCATGCTCTGGCTGACCTTGATGCCGTTTCTCGCGGCGACGATCGGTTGGGGCGTGCTCCTGTGGTTTTCCTGGCAGACGTTGATCGGCGCGACGCGCGGCTGGCTCGACAACTGGTCGTTCACGGTCACGCTTTATCACCTGTTCGACTGGCTCGGTTTTTCGGCGCTGCATGCGGTCATGGCGCCGTTCTTCGTGATCGCGATCGCGATTCCGCTGATCGTCGTCACGGTGCTGCTGCTGATCGCCACGCTGTCGATGCCAGCCGTGATCCGTTTTCTGTCCGCGCGGCAGTTTCCCGCCCTGGAAATGCGTCGTGGCGGAACGTGGTACGGTAGCCTCGGGCAGGCGCTATGGACGACGCTGGTGTGTCTGGTGCTGCTAATCGTGACGTTGCCGCTGTGGCTGGTGCCTCCATTCTTCGCGCTGATTCCGCCGCTGTTGTGGGGCTGGCTCACCTACCGCGTGATGACGTACGACGCGCTCGCGCTGCATGCAAGCGCCGACGAGCGTCGCGCGCTGGTGAAGCGCTTCCGGCTGCCGTTGCTGCTGATCGGTATCGCGAGCGGCCTGCTCGGTTCGCTGCCGACGCTGATCTGGGCGTCGTCGGTCTGGCTGATCGTTCTGTTCCCGGTCATCACTGCGGTGACGATCTGGATCTATGCGTTCATCCTCGTGTTTTCGGCTTTGTGGTTCGGCTATTACTGTTTGCGCGCGCTGCAGCGCATGCGCGCGGAAGAGCATGGCGGCGTGCGTCACACGGCGCCGGTTCCCTATTGATATTGATTGAGTGAAAGAGGCGACAATGGCATTTGGCGTCATCATCATCGGCGATGAAATTCTGTCGGGCAGGCGTGTCGACAAGCATCTGCCGAAGGTTATCGAGTTGCTGGGCGCGCGTGGACTGTCGCTCGGCTGGGCGGAGTACATCGGCGACGACCCCGAGCGGATCACGGCCACGCTGCGGCGCACGTTCGCTTCCGGCGACATCGTGTTCTCGACGGGCGGCATCGGCGCGACCCCGGACGATCACACGCGGCAATGCGCGGCGGCCGCGCTCGGCGTGCCGCTCGAACTGCATCCTGAAGCCGCGAAGCTGATTCAGGAGCGCATTCGCGACATGCATCCGGCGAATGCCGCGGCGCCGCTCGATCTGGAGTCGCCGGAGAACCGGCATCGGCTGAATATGGGCACGTATGCGCAGGGCGCGTCGATCATCCCGAACGGCTACAACAAGATTCCCGGTTTTTCGATCCGCGAACACCATTTCGTGCCGGGCTTTCCGGTGATGGCGTGGCCGATGATCGAGTGGGTGCTGGATACGCATTACGCGCACCTGCATCACGCGATGCCGCATGCGGAAAAGTCGCTGCTGGTGTTCGAGTTGCCGGAGTCGCGCATCACGCCGCTGATGGAGAAAATCGAACACGATTTTCCGGGTGTGCGGGTATTCAGTCTGCCGAGTGTCGGCGACGCGGAGCGCGGTGGTGTGTATGCGCGACATCACATCGACCTGGGCGTGAAGGGCGAGCCGGAAGCCGTTGCGGCGGCGTTCGTCAAGCTGCGGGAAGGCGTGCATCTGCTGGGCGGCGATATTGTCGAGCCGGAAGCGGCGGCCGCCGCAGCGGCTGCGGGCAAACCGCGCGGCTAGGCGCACGCGCGGCCCGCGCCTGGCTGACGGGCTGCGCAAGGCCGGACAATGCCGCTCGCGGCAGGTCCGGCTTCCATCCCATTCTTATCGCGCGGCTTGTGACGGTCATTTCCAGCGAGCCGGAGCCGATTCCTCATCGCTTCGCGTCAATCCTCATAAATCATCATTCGCCGCTATTGCGGCATTGCAATAGATTCTATTTATTTTCATAAATAAAATTCGCCGCGCATGACTGGATCGTGTCTGGCAATGCAATACATCTCTCTTTAATGGTTATTGAAAGATTTGATAGGTTTTTAGTTTGTTTAGTAAATTAAAATAAACATAAATGGCTAATGGATAATTGATTGACGCAATTCGAAAGCGTCGTATAGCATGGCTTTCAGTCATTGACCTCAATTGAAAAATCAATAATTGGGCATGACTTAAAAACACTCAGGAGACAGCCATGCCAGATTTACGCCGTCTTTCGGTTGCGTTGATTTTCATTGGCGCGTTGACCGGTTGTGGAGGAGATAGTCCGGGCAGCCAGGCCGGCTCTGCTGCGGTCGCCGCGAACCAGCTTCAGGGAACGAGTCAGGGCGGCACAGCAGCCGGCTCCAGTCAGTCGAACGCCAGCGCAACCGACAACAGCCAGCAATCGCCGGGCTCCGATCGCGCCACGAAGCGTTTGACCCAATACGTCAATCCGCTCATCGGCACACTGGCCAGCAACTCTCCGAACCCCGTCCCAGCCGGGCAGGCCGGCAGCGTGGTGCCGGCGGCGGGTCTGCCGAACGGCATGGTGCAATGGGCGCCCGACACGAACACCACGTCGGCTCCGGCAAACAGCGCGGAGCCTGGTTCTCCGGCCGGTTACTACTACGACATCAATTCGATCCAGAGCTTCAGCCTCACGCATATGAGCGGCGCAGGTTGCTCGGGTAACGACGGCGAATTCCCCGTCATGCCGACGCTGGATGCTACCAAACCGCTCGCACAAACCTTTAGTCACGCCAACGAAAAATCGGTGGCGGGCGCCTATTCCGTGCTGCTCGACAACCAGATCAAGGTCGAACTGACGGCGACCCTGCGCACCGGCTTCGGCCGCTTCATCTACCCGGATCAGCAGGGCGCGGCGCTCGTGCTCGATACCACTTATACGAACACGGCAACCGGCGTGGCGGGCTCGGTCACGCAGGTAGATGCAAAGACTATTTCGGGTAATACCACCGGCGGACATTTCTGCGGAAATTCCACCAATGTCCCGGTGTATTTCTACGCGCAATTCAATCAGCCGTTTGCAACGAATTCCTCCTTTACCAATGGCCGTGCGGTAATGAATTTCGGTAAAGGTGAAACGGTGCTGATGAAAATCGGTATTTCATACGTCAGTGTCGCGAATGCAAAAGATAATCTGGAAAAAGAAAATCCTTCGTGGGATTTCAATGGTGTAAAGGCAGTGGCCGATGCGATATGGAATCAGCGCCTCAATACCATTCAGGTGACCAGTCAGGACACCACCGCGCTGACCAAGTTTTATACCGCCTTCTACCATGCGTCGTGGGCACCGAGCGTATTCAGCGACATCAACGGTCAATACGTCGGCTTCGACCAGAAAGTCCATAAGGTGAGCGCGGGACATGCGGCGCAATACACGAGTTTTTCGGGCTGGGACATCTATCGCTCGCTGATTCCGCTCAAGGCCGTGCTGTATCCGCAAGAAACCAGCGACATGGCGCAGTCCCTCGTTAACGACGCGGATCAGTGCGGCGCGATCCCGCACTGGGTCAATGACAACGTCGAAGACGGCGTGATGCCGGGTGACGCCGGGTCGCTGATCCTGGCAGGCGCGTACGGATTCGGCGCGCGCAATTTCGATACGTCGGGCGCGTTGAATCACATGATCAGGATGGCCAACATTCCCGGCACTGCGTGCAACGGGGTCACCACCAACGGCGGCCGCGCCAGCTATCTGCAAACCGGCTACATCACGAGCGGCGAGTGGGGGCAGGCATCGTCCACGCTGGAATATGCGAGCAGCGATTTCGCCATTTCGCAGTTTGCCGGCGAACTGGGCAATTCCACCTTCCAGAAAATGATGCTGAGCCGCTCGGCTTACTGGCAGAACGTGCTCAACACATCGTTGACGCCGCCTCTGAACGCAGGTCGCAACGCTGACGGCAGCTGGATCCCCGAAACGCCGTCCAGCACCGACAACTACGTGGAAGGTAACGCCGAGCAATACACGTGGATGGTGCCGTTCAACCCGGCCGGACTGTTCGCGCAGCTTGGCGGAAACACGACCGTGGTATCGCGGTTGAATACGTTTTTCACGGTGTTGAATGCAGGGATGAGCCTGCCCAATTTCTATATGGGCAACGAGCCGACTTTCGAGGTGCCCTGGTTGTACAACTGGGCCGGTTCGCCGTCCGGTACGCAGAGCACCGTCCAGCAGATCATGGCGAGCGCGTTCAGCACCGACGCGAACGGTTTGCCGGGCAACGACGATCTCGGCGCGGTATCCGGCTGGTATGTGTGGGGCGCGTTGGGTCTGTATCCGGAAATTCCGGGGGTGGGCGGCTTCGCGATCGGCAGCCCGCAGTTCTCGTCGATCACGGTGCATCTGGGCAATGGCAAGACGTTGCGCATCAATGCGCCGGGCGCGCCCAGCGCCACGTACGTGCAAAGTCTGACCGTGAATGGTGCGGCCCATCACAGTTCGTGGCTCGACATCGACGCGCTGTCGCGCGGGGCGACGCTGAACTTCGCGATGGGCTCGACGCCGTCGCAGTGGGGAACGGATGCCGCCGATGCGCCGCCGTCGTACGGCGTGCCGGTCGCACGCAACGTCGCGGATGCATTCAACAACCACGGCATCAGCACGGACGGCAGCACGAATACCGACGGCCAGGGTGCGGACTTCGACGGTTCGATTTACAGCTACTCGTCGCAGGCATTGGCGAGCGCGGGTGCGGCGCCTGGTAAGCCGTTCGTTTTCGACGGCGCGAGTTTCATGCTGTCAGGCGGCCCGCTCGATAACGCCGTCGCAGTCGGGCAGACCATCGCGATGCCGCGCGGTACGAGAGGCAGCTCGCTGGTTCTGCTGGGTTCGGCCAACAATGGGCCGGGTTCGGGCGCGGCGCTCGTGACCTACGCCGACGGCACGACCACGCCTTTCACGCTCTCGTTCGACGACTGGACGCTCAACGGCGGCAGCGCAGCACCCGTGAACCCGATCGCGTTGACCACGACGTACCGCAACAGTGGCGACGGCACGAACAACGCCGTCAAGACTTATCTGTTCGCGCAGACCGTGCCGCTGACTCCCGGCAAGACGGTGGCGAGCGTCACGTTGCCGAAGCAGGTTAGCGCCGGCAAGTTGCACGTGTTCGGGATTGCCGCGGCGCAGTAAGCGCAGCGGTGGGGTGATCGGGCGGCGACGCCCGATAAATAGGTGGCTGCCGGTCGCGAGCAGAAGCCTTCGCCCCGACATCGCAGTGTCACACCCTGCGCCGACGATGCAGTCAATGTGTCGTCGGCGCGTTCTATTTCAGTGGGCTTAGGCAACCGCCACTGGGTTCTTCAGCGGTTCCCCAAACGCGCTCATGAGTCGCGCTGCTACGCAGCCTCACGCACCGAGCCACGGCAAGCCGCGAAAACACCATCCCGAGACCGTCTTTCGATGCCCCTGGCCGTCCTTGTCGCCTTCGAAGCCTTCCAGCAGGTCGTACGCCTTCGTGAAGCCGGCCTGGGTAGCGGCGATCGCGGCGAGCTTCGAGCGCGCAGCGCTGCGGCACAGGAACAGCACCGGCGTATCGGACGACGCTATCTGGCCCAACTGCGTGAGAAATTCCTGATTCGGCACCGCGCCCGGGTAGCGGGTCCACTCGACGTGCGCGTACTGCCCGTCGCCGATCACCGGCCGGCCGACCCAGTCGAGTTCCGCGCGGGTGCGCACGTCGACCAGGCGCGTGCGCGGATCGAGTTGCAACAGTTCGAATGCTTCGGCGGGCGACAGCGCGCCGGCGTACGGCAACTGGTTCTCGGTGCGGCGGGTTTCCGCCTGGGCGTACAGCTGTTCGAGCGTGCTCATGAGTGCCTGTCTCCTTCGGACCAAATGAACATTCTAGCGCGGGGTAACCCGCCGCCGCGCGCCCGGCTGACCGTGCTACGCGGACCCAGACTCGCTGCGTCGATGCTTTATTCTGGTGCAAATAAGGATAAATGCACCAGAATGGAACTATCGAACTTCTCGCGCATAGTGACTGCACAGAAATGGTGCTTGATGGCGCTCGAAGATTTGGACAATGCACGTCGTTCGATCGGGAGATTCCCCGCAAACGAGCGTGCAGTCAGGAATTGCGCCGGGTTGGCGCAGAGGTGGCACAGAAGCTGCTTTATTGGTGCCGATCGATTTGTCCTGACAAGAGTTTCTGTCTCACTCCCTCGATTCAGGGGTGGACGTGCCGGGACGGGTCAGCTAGATTGGGCGGCGGCTGAATCCGCCGAATTCGTTAATCAGGAGATAGGTTATGAGTAAATCCGTGGCCGACGTCATTCAACTCGTCAAAGACGAAGACGTCAAGTTTGTCGACTTTCGCTTCACCGACACGCGCGGTAAAGAGCAACACGTTTCGGTGCCGGTGTCGGCATTCGATGAAGACAAGTTCGAAAGCGGCCATGCGTTTGACGGTTCGTCGATTGCCGGCTGGAAGGGCATCGAAGCATCGGACATGTTGCTGATCCCGGACGCAAACACGGCTTTCATCGACCCGTTCTACGAAGAATCGACCCTCGTGCTGACCTGCGACGTCGTCGAACCGGCAGACGGCAAGGGCTACGAGCGCGACCCGCGCTCGCTGGCAAAGCGCGCTGAAGCGTACCTGAAGAGCACGGGCCTCGGCGACACCGCCTTCTTCGGTCCGGAACCCGAATTCTTCATTTTCGACTCGGTCCAGTGGAACACGGATCAGTCGGGCTGCTTCATCAAGATCGGTTCGGAAGAAGCACCGTGGTCGTCGGCGAAGGAATTCGAAGGCGGCAACACCGGCCACCGTCCGGGCACGAAGGGCGGCTACTTCCCGGTTGCTCCGGTCGACCAGTTCCAGGACATCCGTTCGGAAATGTGTCTGCTGCTCGAACAGATCGGCATCCCGGTCGAAGTGCACCACCACGAAGTCGCTGGTCAAGGCCAGAACGAAATCGGCACGAAGTTCTCGACGCTGGTTCAGCGCGCCGACTGGCTGCAGCAAATGAAGTACATCATCCACAACGTCGCGCACACGTACGGCAAGACGGCAACGTTCATGCCGAAGCCGGTTGTCGGCGATAACGGTTCGGGCATGCACGTTCACCAGTCGATCTGGAAAGACGGCCAGAACCTGTTCGCAGGCAACGGTTACGCAGGTCTGTCGGAATTCGCGCTGTTCTACATCGGCGGCATCATCAAGCATGCTCGCGCGCTGAACGCGATCACGAACCCGGGTACGAACTCGTACAAGCGTCTCGTGCCGCACTTCGAAGCACCGGTCAAGCTGGCTTACTCGGCACGCAACCGTTCGGCATCGATCCGTATTCCGCACGTGTCGAACCCGAAGGGCCGTCGTATCGAAACGCGTTTCCCGGATCCGCTGGCGAATCCGTACCTGTGCTTCTCCGCGCTGATGATGGCGGGTCTGGACGGCGTGCAGAACAAGATTCACCCGGGCGAAGCTGCCGACAAGAACCTGTACGACCTGCCGCCGGAAGAGGATGCAAAGATCCCGACCGTGTGTGCCGGCCTCGACCAGGCTCTGGACGCACTCGACGGCGACCGCGAGTTCCTGACGCGCGGTGGCGTGTTCACGGATTCGATGCTCGACGCGTACATCGAACTGAAGACGGGCGAGCTGCAACGCTATCGTCAGTCGGTGCACCCGATCGAATTCGAAATGTACTACTCGCTGTAAGCGGCAATGGTGCTTCGCCCTTCAAACGGCGAAGCACTCTGCCCGACGCTCGCGATCGGTCACGAAGGGACGGCGGCGCCGTCCCTTTTTTGTTGGACCAGACCGAACGTTTGGCGATGCCTTCGTTTGCGATGCCTTTGTTTGCAATGAGGGAGCAGAAGGCACTACGCCAGGTATCACCGAAGCGGCACTCCCTGATTTATCACCATCTCCTATCGGCCAGACTGCAAGATGGTTCTCAAGAATCTGATCAAGGCAAGGAAAGGGCACGAGCAGTCACTGTCGGACGATGCGCAGCTCGTCAGTTCCGGTCTGCTGCCGGGCTTCGAGACGCTGCCCACCGTCGTGCTGGTGCTCGAAAAACGCTCGCTGCGCGTCGCGTTCGCGAATCCTTCGGCGGAGTCGATGCTGGAGATGTCGCGACGTCAACTGACGCAGATGACGTGGCCCGACATCTTCTCGAATGCGGACGAACTGGTCGCGACCATCACCGCGATCGCCGCCCACCGTTTTCACGCGACCCATCTGGACGCCGTGCTCGAACGTCCCGGCCACGAACCGCTGCACGTGCACGCGATCGTCGGCTTTCTGGAAAGCGCGCAAGACTATGTGCTGCTCGAACTGTTCGAGAACGAGCGGCATCTGCGTACCGATCGTGAAGAGCGCATCAACGACCTCACGGCGGTCAACAAGCAACTCATCCGCAATCTCGCTCACGAGATCAAGAATCCGCTCGGCGGCATTCGCGGCGCGGCGCAACTGCTGGAGTTCGAACTCGGCGAGCGTCAGCGCGACGAATTGCGCGAGTACACGCAGGTCATCATCAAGGAATCGGACCGGCTGCAGACACTGGTCGACCGCTTGCTTGAGCCGCACCGTCATCCGCATATCGTCGGCGACGTGAACATTCATGAAGTATGCGAGCGCGTGCGTCAGGTGATTCTCGCGGAGTTTCCGCGCGGCCTCACCATCGAGCGCGATTACGACGTGAGCGTGCCCGACCTGCGCGGCGACAAGGAACAGTTGATCCAGGCGCTGCTGAACATCGTGCGCAATGCAGCCGAAGCACTGCGCGAACGTATTTCGCAAGGCGACGCGCGCATCGAATTGCGCACCCGCATTGCACGCAAGATCACCGTGTCGAAACGCTTATGTAAGCTGGCACTGGACTTGCATATCACTGACAACGGCCCTGGCATTCCCGAGGAAATCCGTGACCGCATTTTCTATCCGCTCGTGTCGGGGCGCGAGGACGGTAGCGGTCTCGGTCTGACGCTCGCGCAGACTTTTGTGCAGCAGCACGACGGTCTGATCGAAGTGGAAAGCCGGCCGGGCCACACCGAGTTTCAGATTTTGCTGCCGCTCGACTGCTAACACCACACGCATTTCAAGACTTCTGACCGACCTATATGAAGCCGATCTGGATAGTAGACGACGACCAATCGATTCGCTGGGTGCTTGAAAAAGCGCTCGCACGCGAGAACTTCGCGACCCGCAGCTTCGCGAATGTGCGCGAGGCATCGGCCGCGCTCGATCACGACAGCCCACAGGTGCTGGTGTCCGACATCAGGATGCCGGGCGGCTCGGGCCTCGAATTGCTGCAAACCGTACGCGACAAGGTGCCGGGCTTGCCCGTCATCATCATGACCGCGTTCTCGGATCTGGATAGCGCGGTCGCCGCATTCCAGGGCGGCGCGTTCGAGTACCTCGCCAAACCGTTCGACGTCGACAAGGCGGTGGAGTTGATCCGCCGCGCGGTGGACGAAAGCATGCGCGGCGAGCAGACGTGGGACGACCGTCCGGCCGAAGCGCCCGAGATGCTCGGCCAGGCGCCGGCGATGCAGGACATGTTCCGCGCGATCGGACGCCTGTCGCATTCGGCGGCGACCGTGCTCATTACCGGCGAATCAGGCACCGGGAAGGAACTGGTCGCGCGCGCGCTGCACCGACATAGCCCACGCGCGAACGGTCCGTTCATTGCGCTGAACACCGCCGCGATTCCGAAAGATCTGTTGGAATCCGAATTGTTCGGCCACGAGCGCGGCGCGTTCACCGGCGCGCAGGCCATGCGTCAGGGGCGTTTCGAGCAGGCCGAGAACGGCACGCTGTTCCTCGACGAAATCGGCGACATGCCATTCGATTTGCAGACGCGTCTGTTGCGTGTGCTGTCGGACGGGCAGTTCTATCGCGTCGGCGGGCATAACCCGCTGCGCGCCAACGTGCGCGTGATTGCAGCGACGCACCAGAATCTCGAATCGCGCGTGCGTCAGGGCCTGTTCCGCGAGGACTTGTATCACCGGCTCAATGTGATCCGTTTGCGCCTACCGGCTCTGCGCGAACGTAGCGAAGATATTCCGCTGCTCACGCGACACTTTCTGCAGAAGAGCGCGCGCGATCTCGGCGTCGAACCGAAGCGTGTGTCGGAAGAGGCGCTCGCGCATCTTGCTTCGCTGCCGTTTCCTGGCAACGTGCGTCAACTGGAGAATCTCGCCAACTGGCTCACGGTGATGGCGCCCGCGCAGACCATCGAGATCAAGGACTTGCCGCCCGATCTCGGACCGGCGCAGGCCGGCGTCAGCGATCTGAGCGGTGCAGGCGGCGGTGTGGCCGCTGCGGGCGACGGCAATTTGACCGGCATTGCGCCGATCAACGGCACCAGCGCGGCGACTCTGCCCGCGGGTTCGACCGGCATGCCGGTCGCGACGCCCGTCAGTGCATGGGAAGGCGGTTTGCGCACCGAAGTCGCGCGGATGCTGCGCGAAAATGCCGCCGACGTGATGGACGAACTCGCGCGTCGTTTCGAAGCGGCGGTGATTCGCGAGGCGCTCGACTTCACGCGCGGACGCAAGGTCGAAGCGGCCGAGCGTCTCGGTATCGGTCGCAATACGATCACGCGCAAGATTCAGGAGTTGAATCTCGAGCCCTGATTGGCGTTGACTCGCGCGATATTGACGGACCGGACTGGCGCGCAGGCGTCCCCGGTCCGTTTTCCATTGTGGACTCGAAGATCGCGCGTCGAGCGGGCCTTCCTGCATCACAAGGCATAATCAACGCTGTTTTCATTCGACAGCCGACGATGCCCGCATCTCCCACTCAGTTTTCCTGGCCGCTTTCCCCCGATCCTTTCCTATCGCTCGAAGCGCTCGACGCCCCCGATGCGCTCGCGTGGGTCGAGCAGCAGAACGCCCGAACGCGCGCCGCGTGGTGCAGCAGTCCGCCATTCGAACTGCTGCGGCAGCGTCTCGCGGATGCCTACCTGCCGCGCGAACGCCCGGTGATTCCCGACCGCTGGATGGATTGGGCGTACGACTTGTGGCAGGACGAGCGCAATCCCAAAGGCATCTGGCGTCGTACGACGTGGGCGGCATGGCGCAGCGGTGCGCCGGTCTGGCAGACCCTGCTCGACTTCGACGCGCTGGGCGCGGCTGAAGGCACGCCGTGGGTTTGCGTCGAACTGGACATTCTTTATCCCGATGGCGATCGCGCGCTGATCACGATGTCGCCGGGCGGTTCCGATGCGCTGGTCGTGCGCGAGTTCGATATCGACGCACAGCGTTTCGTCGACGACGGCTTCGCGATCGCGAAGGCCGGCAAGCACACCGCATCGTGGATCGATCGGGACACGCTTTATATCGGCTGGGACAATGGCCGCAAGACGCTGACGCGCTCCGGTTATCCGCGTGAAGTGCGGCGCTGGACGCGCGGCACGGCGCTGGCCGATGCGCCGGTGGTGTTCAGGGGCGCGTTCGGCGATATCGGCGTGGAGGCGCATTACGATCCGCTCGAACGCCGGCATTCGGTGATCAGCAGCATCGACTTTTTCGATTCGCACACGTATTACCTCGATACCGCCGATGGTGCCCGCGACGCCTGGCGCAAGTACGATTTGTCCGCGCACGTCGCGGTCGGCGGCTGGCACGGCTGGCTGCTGCTCGAACCGCGCCTCGACTGGGAACATGAGGGCGCGTGCTATCCGGGCGGCTCGTTGCTGGCGATCCGCGAGGACGCATTTTTGCGCGGTGAACGCGACGTGGTGCCGCTGTTCACGCCCACTTCCCAAACCTCGGCATGCGAGTGGACGCATACGCGCAATCATCTGATCGTGTCGTATCTCGAAGATGTGCAGAACCGGACCGTGCTGTGGACGGCATCGCAGGATGCGCAGCAGCAGTGGCATTGGCAGCAGCGCGTGTTTCCATCGCGCGACGATACCCAGGCCGATGTGTCGCCGATCGAATCGACGCTGAACGACGAAGTATTCGTCGATACCGATGACTATCTGCAGCCGCCTGCATACTGGCTCACCGATCTCGCGCGCGATGATCTGGGCGAGTGGGAGTTGCTCGATCGCTGGCCGACGCAGTTCGACGCGACGCGCTTTGCCGTCACGCATGGGCATGCTTTATCGGCCGATGGAACGCAGATTCCGTACACGGTGATTGCGCCGCGTGCGGGTTCCACGCAGCCCGGTCCGCGTCCGTGTTTGCTGAGCGGCTATGGCGGCTTCGCGATTCCGTTGCTGCCGAGTTATTTGACGGGGCAGGGCATCGGCTGGCTGGAACGCGGCGGCGTCTACGTGGTCGCGCATATTCGTGGCGGCGGCGAGTTCGGCACGCGCTGGCATACGGCGGCGCAAGGCGAACACCGTCAGCGTGCTTTCGACGATTTCATCGCGGTGGCTGAAGCGCTCGTGAGCACCGGCGTGACCAGTGCCGCGCAACTCGGCATTCAGGGCGGCAGCAATGGCGGCCTGCTGGTCGCGGCGTGCATGGTGCAGCGTCCCGAGTTGTTCGGCGCGGTGGTCTGCGAAGTGCCGTTGCTGGATATGAGCCGCTTCCATCTGCTGCACGCGGGCGCGTCGTGGATCGACGAATACGGCGACCCCGACGACCCTGACGACGCGCGTGCGCTTGCTGCCTATTCACCGTATCACCTGGTTTCGGCGGACGTGGTTTATCCGCAAGTGTTGTTCACGACTTCGACTGCCGACGACCGCGTGCATCCCGGTCACGCGCGCAAAATGGCTGCGCGCATGCAGGCGTTGAGCGCGGAGAGGGCGGACAGGGTCTGGTACCAGGAGAACACGGAAGGCGGCCACGGCGGCTCCGATGAACTGGAGCAGGCCGAGCACGATGCGATGGTGTTCGAGTTTCTGTGGAGCGTGTTGAACGGCTCCAGCTTGTCTGCAGGATGACAAACGCTTGGCGCGCTGCACGGGATTCGACGCGGCGCGCTACTACGTTGGCTACTACGTTGAATACTCAGCCGAGTTGCGCGAAGACCGGCGCGTGGTCCGACGGCTGTTCCCACTTGCGCGGCACCTTGTCGATATCGCACGACGTGCACACGTCGGCCAGTGCCTTCGACAACAGAATATGGTCGATGCGCACGCCCGCATTCCGGCGGAATGCCATCATCCGGTAGTCCCACCACGAGTAGAGTTTTTCGGGCTGTTCAAACTGACGGAACGCGTCGAGCAGACCCAGTGCGATCAGGCGCACGAATGCTGCGCGCTCTTCCGGCGACACCAGATTCTGACCTTCCCACGCTTTCGGATCGTGCACGTCGCGGTCGTCCGGCGCGATGTTGTAATCGCCGAGCAGCGCGAGCTTCGGATGCTGCGCCATTTCGATCGCGACCCAGTCGTGCAGCGCGTCGAGCCAGCGCAATTTGTACGCGAACTTCTCGGTGCCCGGCGCCTGACCGTTCGGGAAATAGGCGGAAATGATGCGCACGCCTTCTACCGTCACGGCGATCACGCGTTGCTGCGGATCTTCAAAGCCAGGGATGTTGCGCACCACGCTGCTTTCGTCGACGCTGAGTCCGTCGCGCACCAGAATGCCGACGCCGTTATAGGTTTTCTGACCGGCGAACCAGCTCCGGTAGCCTTTCTCTTCGAGCTCGGCGCGCGGGAATTTATCGTCGGTCAACTTCAGTTCCTGGAGACACAGCACGTCGGTGCCGCTGGTGCCGAGCCAGTCGATCACGTGTTGCTGGCGCACCTTGAGAGAGTTGACGTTCCACGTAGCGATTTTCATGACATTCTCACATTCTTGCGGGGCAAGGTTTTATCGTGGCCTCGATCCCGATCTTCTGATTTCGCCCGACCATCCCGGCCTGCCGCGCGTATCGGTCGACGGCACGGCGGCGGGTTATACGGTCGCACAGGAAACGAAGCGGCGATCATGCGGCCAGTCGCACAGCGGATTTTTGCGTGCGATTCCATTAGCCCAGCATCTTATCGCGCGACACAGGCGACTGTGAAAATTGCCTGTTCGCGGGCCGGAAAATAAAAGCGCGGACGCCTCATGCCACAGCGTATAGTGGGTCCACACAGTCACTCGCTCTCGCGAGTTGGAGAGTCATCATGGCCGAACTTTATCCCGCGCTCTATAAGGACTTCGAAGTGCACCCGCTGGTGTTTTCGCGTGCCTTCGACAAATTCGACGGCCATAAGCGTCATTCCGAAGGTTACGACGTCGCGGTGCGAGTGTGCCGGCCTGGCGCGATCAGCGGATCGAAGGCGAGCCGCGTATTCCGTCTCGTGCTGCCAGCCACCATTTCCGATTTTGGCGTCGCAAAACGTAGTGCAAGCCAGTACGGCGCGGACATCATCGACGGCAAGGTGGAAGGCGCGACTGTGCAGGATCTTTGATACCGATTCACGTGCACGTCCAGCGTATTCGAGAAATAATTCGCGCAAGTGTTTGACGTTTGGATGACAGCAGGCTATACTCTTTTTCTCTGACGCGGGGTGGAGCAGTCTGGCAGCTCGTCGGGCTCATAACCCGAAGGTCGTAGGTTCAAATCCTACCCCCGCAACCAAGTATTGTTGAAAGCCCGCATAGCGCAAGCCATGCGGGCTTTTCGATTTTTAGCGCGTGCTTGTCGTGTCTTTATCGCGTACCAAGCGCGACATTTCGAATGTCAGGCAGAGCGTGCATCACACACCTCGGCACGCTTCAACCTCATTCCGATTCAATCGCCCATTCCACTGCCGCTTGCGCATGCAATGCAGTCGTGTCGAACACCGGCAGCGCCGAATCTTCCTGCGCGATCAGCAACGTAATTTCCGTGCAACCGAGAATCACCGCCTGCGCGCCACGCGCGGCCAGCGATTCGATCACGCTTCGATACACCGCGCGCGACGCATCGAGCGCCTTGCCGTGACACAACTCGTCGTAAATGATGCGATGCACGTCCGCGCGTTCGGCCTCGTCGGGAATCACCGTGTCCAGACCGTAGCGCTCGCGCAGGCGGCCGGTGTAGAACGTCTGCTCCATCGTATAGCGCGTGCCGAGCAGGCCGACGCGCTCGATTCCCGCAGCGCGCAGTGCTTCACCCGTCGGATCGGCGATATGTAGAAACGGCACGTCGATTGCCTGCTCGATCGACTCATACACGCGATGCATCGTGTTGGTCGCGAGCATCACCAGATCGGCGCCGCCGCGTTCGAGTTGACGCGCGGCATCGGCCATCTGCTGGCCGAGCGTGGTCCAGTCGCCGGCTCGCTGACTGGCTTCGATCGACGCGAAGTCGACCGTGAGCATCAGGCTACGTGCGTTATGGTGGCCGCCGAGGCGCGCCTTCGCATGGCGATTGAGTAACCGGTAATACTCGGTGGACGACTCCCAGCTCATGCCGCCTATCACGCCGATCGTCTTCATACTGTCTCCGTTTGCCAATGACTCGCCGAAGGTCGAGTATAGGCGCGCAGCACTACGCGCAGCCGGTACGGATTAGGTGCCGCTTGCCGGTACGGCACGTCGAGAAAACGCGGGCGCCGACTTTCTGGCATCGATAGAATCGTACTCAGGCGGGCGCGGCCCAAGCGCAAATCAGGCACCCCGCAAGTAACCCACAAGCGACCCGCAAGCGATCAACAGGGAGCGACATATGGATCTGATCATCCGCCGCGCAGTGCTGCCGCCTGGCGTCTCGCCACTACAGGTGCAACAGGCGCAGTCCCGACATGCCGGGCAACACGTCGATATCGGCATCGATGCGGGGCGCATCGTGGCCGTCGAGCCGAATCTGGCCGCGACCGCACGCGAAGAAATCGACGCCGCCGGTTCGCTCGTCACGCCGCCGTTCGTTGATCCGCACTTCCACATGGATGCCACTCTGTCGTACGGTTTGCCGCGCGTGAACGCATCGGGCACGCTGCTCGAGGGCATCGCGCTATGGGGCGAACTGAAACCTGAATTGACGCAGCAGGCGTTGATCGATCGTGCGTTGCAGTATTGCGATTGGGCGGTCGCGCGCGGCTTGCTGGCGATTCGCAGCCACGTCGATGTGTGCGATCCGCGCCTGCTTGCCGTCGAGGCGCTGGTCGAAGTGAAGCGCCGCGTCGCGCCGTATCTCGATCTGCAACTGGTGGCGTTTCCGCAAGACGGCGTGCTGCGCAGCCCAGGCGCTTTCGAGAATCTGAAGCGGGCGATCGGAATGGGCGTCGACGTGGTCGGCGGCATTCCGCATTTCGAGCGCACGATGGCCGATGGCGCGCAATCCGTGCGCATGCTGTGCGAGTACGCGGCGGAGCAGGGCTTGCGCGTCGACATGCATTGCGATGAATCGGACGATCCGATGTCGCGGCACATCGAAACGCTCGCCGCCGAAACACACAGGCTCGGCTTGCATGGCCGCGTGACGGGTTCGCATCTGACGTCGATGCATTCGATGGACAACTACTACGTCAGCAAGCTATTGCCGCTGATCCGCGAGGCCGGCGTATCGGCGATTGCGAATCCGTTGATCAACATCACGTTGCAGGGCCGCAGCGACACCTATCCGAAACGGCGCGGCATGACCCGCGTGCCGGAGATGATGGCGGCCGGTATCAACGTCGCGTTCGGCCACGACTGCGTGATGGACCCGTGGTACAGCCTCGGTTCGGGCGATATGCTCGAAGTCGCGCACATGGGTTTGCACGTCGCGCAAATGACGGGCGTCGATGCGATGCACGCTTGTTTCGATGCGGTGACGGTGAATGCCGCGCGCATTCTCGGCCTCGAAGGCTACGGCATCGCGCCGGGTTGCGCGGCGAATCTCGTGCTGCTCGACGCACGCGATCCGGTCGAGGCGATCCGTTTGCGCGCCGCGCGGTTAGCCGTGGTGAGTCGCGGGAAAGTGGTGAGTCGCGCGCCGGCGGCGCGGGCGGCGTTGTCGCTCGAAGGTCGGCCGCAGCAGGTGGATTTCAAGCTGCATCGCGGCTGAGCTAAAGCGTGTCTGCCGCGACGGCGCGTGTGCGTGAGTGACATAAAAAAGCCGGTGACCTGAACGAACAGGCACCGGCTTTTTGTTAAGCGCGCGCGAAAATCAACGCGCGAACATTTTCATCGACCGCTCAATGCGCCGCGCCCGGCGTCATGCCGTTGTGGCGCAGCAGGGCGTCGATATTCGGCTCGCGTCCGCGGAATGCCTTGAACGATTCCATTGCCGGGCGGCTGCCGCCCACTTCCAGAATCTCCTTGCGATAACGCATGCCGGTCGCCTGATCGAGCACGCTGCCGCTCGCCGCCTGCGCGGCTTCTTCGAATGCCGCGTACGCGTCGGCGGACAGCACTTCGGCCCACTTGTAGCTGTAGTAACCCGCCGCATAGCCGCCCGCGAAGATGTGGCTGAACGTGTTCGGCCAGCGCGAGAACGGGGCCTGCGGCACGACGTGGAAGCGCTCGTTGATCTCGTTCGCGAGTTCGGTCGCGCTCTTCGTGCCGCTTGCATCGAAGCCGGTGTGCAACTGCATGTCGAACATCGAGAACACGATCTGACGCAGCGTGCCCAAACCGCTCTGGAAATTCTTCGCGGCCAGCATCTTGTCGAACAGGTCGCGCGGCAGCGGCTTCGCGGTTTCGACGTGCGAAGTCATGTCGGACAGCACGTCCCACTCCCAGCAGAAGTTCTCCATGAATTGCGACGGCAGTTCGACCGCGTCCCACTCGACGCCGTTGATGCCCGACACGCCGAGTTCATCGACACGCGTGAGCATGTGATGCAGCCCGTGGCCGAATTCGTGGAACAGCGTGATGACTTCGTCGTGGGTGAAACAGGCTGGCTTGCCGCCGACCGGTGCCGAGAAGTTGCAGGTCAGATACGCGACCGGCGTTTGCACGCTGCCGTGCGTGTGCTTGTGACGGCCGCGCGCGTCGTCCATCCAGGCGCCGCCGCGTTTGCCTTCGCGTGCGTACAGGTCGAGGTAGAACTGGGCGACGAGACCGCCGTCCTGGTTCTCGACGCGGAAGAAGCGCACATCGGGATGCCACACAGCCGCGTCGTCGCGACGGATGCGCACGCCGAACAGCGTCTCGGTCACCTTGAAAAGGCCCTGGAATACGGTGTCTTCAGGGAAATACTGTTTGACTTCGTTCTCGGAGAACGAATAGCGATTCTGACGCAGGCGCTCGGCGGCAAACGTCGTATCCCACGGTTGCAGGTCGGTCATGCCGAGTTCGTTCGCGGCGAACTCGCGCAACTCCTTCCAGTCCTGCTCGGCGTGCGGCCGCGCGCGGGTGGCGAGGTCTTCGAGGAACGCCATGACCTGCGCTGGCGACTCGGCCATTTTCGGCGCGAGCGACACTTCGGCGAAGTTGTTGTAGCCCAGCATGCGCGCTTCTTCGGCGCGCAGCTTCAACTGGTCGGCGAGTACCGACGTGTTGTCCCATTCGGCTTTGCCGTTGCCGTATTGCGTCCCCAGTTCGGAAGCACGCGTCACGTACGCGCGATACATCGCTTCGCGCATCTGACGATTTTCCGAATACTGCATCACCGGGAAATACGACGGGAAGTGCAGCGTGAATTTGTAGCCGGTCTTGCCTTCGCGTTCGGCGGCCTCTTTCGCGGCTTCGATCACGTCTTCGGGCAGCCCCGCGAGTTGCGCTTCGCTGCCGGCTTCGACGACGTACGCATACGCGTTGGTCGCATCGAGCACATGGTCGGAAAACGCCTTCGACAACGCGGCCTGCTGTTCCTGCAATTCAGCGAAACGCGGCTTTTTGTCTTCGGGCAATTCCGCGCCGGACAGGCGGAAATCTCGCAACGCATTGCCGAGGATTTTCTTGCGCTCGCCGGTCAGCGATGCGAAATCGCTGCTCGCGTTAAGTGCCTTGTACTTTTCGTACAGCGCGAGATTTTGTCCGACGCTCGACCAGAACTCGGTGACGCGCGGCAGGTTTTCGCCATAGACGGCACGCAGTTCGGGCGTATCGGCCACGGCGTTCAGATGACCGATCACGCTCCATGCTCGCGACAGCGGTTCGGTGGCGCGCTCGACCGGCTCGACCACGTCGGCCCATGACGCGGGAGTGATCGGCAACGCCGCGCGTTCGACAGCGGCGGCTGCGTCGGCGAGCAGGACATCGAGGGCGGGGGTGACGTGTTCAGGGCGAATTTCGCCAAAGCGCGGCAGGTCGGAGAAATCGAGGAGCGGATTGTCGTGATTCGAGGGGGTAGTGGACATAAGGCTTCCTGTCTGACGCGGGTGAACGGGTAATCGGCGGGGTGGCGCACGCGCGCTGCGCGCCGTGCGGATCATTCGCCCGATACGGACATTATTGGGGCGGGGAGCGCCAATTCCAATCGGTCGGGACACAAATTATCAGATGTCGGGGACCGAGAGGCGCGGCGGGGAGGGGGACGCGGCGGCGTGGGGTGATTTGCATGGCAGGATGGGAGCAGGGCGCTGAGATGCGAACGTGAGCGTCTGTACAGTCCGGCAGCCGCGCGTCAATCGACGGAAGCGCAGCATGGCGCAGCCGCGCCGAGCCGTCGCGCGTTTGTGCGAAAGCGCACGGAGCAAATTGCTGCTATGCCGCAATGTTGAGCGTCGCTGTCGGACGGCGGCGCTTTCTGTCAGAGGTATCGATGAACCCGCTTTCGCAAGCTCTATCGCGCAAGGGCAACAACTTCGACCTCGTGCGGCTGCTGGCTGCCGTGGCCGTGGTGTATGGCTACTCGACCCTGCTGCAGGCGCCCCACGCCGATGGCGCGATCGACTGGGTACACGACGCGCTCGGCTTCGACAGTCTCGCCGCGCTTGCCGTCTACGCCTTTTTTCTGCTGAGCGGTTTGCTGGTGACCGCCAGCTTCGACCGGCAACGCTCGGCGCCACGCTTCGCCGCGCTGCGCATCGCCCGCGTGTGGCCGGCGCTGGCGGTCGGCTCGCTGGTGACGGTGTTCATCGTCGGACCGCTTTTTACGACGCTGCCGCTGCGCGAATACTTCGCGTCCGGCATGACGTGGGCCAATCTCGACAACCTGTCGACCATCGCGCTGAAACCGGGCTGGGCGCTGCCGGGCGTCTTCGAACACAACCACTTCCCCGTCGATATCGCCGCGCCGCTGTGGACGTTGCCACTGCAGATCCGCTGTTACGTCGTGGTGCTGGTGACGGGCATGCTGGGATTGCTGTCCAGCGCGCGCGGCGTGGCGTTGTCGGCGCTGCTCGGATGCGCGGTGTTTCTGCTGGGCCTGCACGTGCCGCAATTGCAGTTCGGTATGCACGATTTCAGCGAGGCGTCCGGTGCGTTGACGCCCGGGCATTCGTTCTGGCCGGAGCCGTTCTTCATGCTGGGGATGCTGCTGTACGGCTGGCGTGAGCGGATCGATATCAACGGTCTGACGGCGCTCGCGTTCGCGATGGTGTTTCTGGTCTTTCGCGATACGGCGGGCGGCCAGCCGCTGTTTTACCTGACCTTCGTGTACGGCGTGCTGTGGATCGGGACGACGCCGCTGCTGCGGCGCTTCGTGCCGCGTCACGATTACTCGTACGGGATTTATCTGTACGGATTCGTGGTGCAGCAATGCGTCGCCAGTCTTGCGCCGCAGTTGGGGCACGGGATGTCGCTGCTGGTCGCCGCACCGTTTATCTGGCTGTGCGCGGCGTTGTCCTGGCACTGGGTCGAGCGACCGGTGTTGACGTGGTGCCGGGCGCGTCTTGCGCCCCGGAGCATGCCGCTGGCAACCGGTGTGGCGACGGGGGACCGGATGGTGCGGTGAGCGCGAACGTGCAGATGGCGAAGGGTATTTCGCGCTGCTGCGTTGCGCTCGCTCACTCCGTTTTTTCGCGCGTTTGATGGGCGGGTTGGGCGTCGCCGTGCATCCGCGGACTTCCAGAAAAAAGGCCGGCGAATCATACTCGCCGGCCTTTTTCGGACCGCTGACTGCCAATAGCAGGCGGTGAAGATTCAACCGCCGCCCACCACGCGTTCAGCCGCCACGTCCCTCAGAGATTCACGCCTTCGCGTCCGCTTCCCGCTCGGCCGCTTCGATCGTGTTGACCAGCAGCATCGTGATCGTCATCGGACCCACGCCACCCGGCACCGGCGTGATGTAACCGGCCACTTCCTTGACGCCCGCGAAATCGACGTCGCCGCACAGCTTGCCTGCGTCGTCGCGGTTCATGCCGACGTCGATCACCGCCACACCCGGCTTCACCATGTCGGCGGTCAGGATGTTGCGCAGGCCGGTTGCGGCGACCACCACGTCGGCGTTACGCGTATGGGCGGCCAGGTCGCGCGTCTTGCTATGGCAGATCGTGACCGTCGCGCCCGCTTCGAGCAGCAACAGCGCCATCGGCTTGCCGACGATGTTCGAGCGGCCGATCACCACTGCGTTCGCGCCTTGCAGCGGAATGTTGTAGGCGGCGAACATCTTCATCACGCCGTACGGCGTGCACGGACGGAACAGCGGCTGACCGGTCATCAGCGCGCCGGCATTGGCGACGTGAAAACCGTCGACGTCCTTTTCCGGCGCGATCGCCTCGATCACCTTGTGGCTGTCGATATGCTTCGGCAGCGGCAACTGCACCAGAATCCCGTGGATACGCGGATCGTGGTTCAGTTCGTCGATACGCGCGAGCAGATCGGCTTCCGGCAGGTCGGACGGATAGCGGTCGAACGACGAACCGAGGCCGTTGTCATGACAGGCCTTGATCTTGTTGCGCACATACACTTCGCTGGCCGGATTGTCGCCGACCAGCACCACGGCGAGGCCCGGCTGATGGCCGCGGGCTGTCAGGGCGGCGGCGCGCGAGGCGACGTCGGCGCGCAGGGTCTTGGAGAGGGCGAGGCCGTCGATCAGTTTGGCAGTCATGGTCGGTCGAGATAGGCAGTTTGGAAAGCGGGGGCAGGCGCGGGCGGTCGGCTTTGTGCACGATTCGCGCGATGGCGTTTTTCAACGAAACCAGGTCGGCACGTGAAAAGCGCGTGGCGCCAATTCAAGCCAGGCGCCTCTGCAAAGACCGACATTATACCGGCACGGACGGGCTTATCCGCCCGGTCGATCAGGCCCGGGTGACGATGCGATTCGTTATTTGCCGCAGGGGGGAAGCGGGGACGGGGGCGAAACAGAAGAAGGCGGGTGTGGAGCGGTACAGGCAGGTGCAAGTGGGGCACATCGCGCAGACAGGCCGGACTTTTCACCAGTCCGGCCGTTGCCCTCGAAAACTCTCTGGCGGCGCAACCTGCGCCGCTTTGGCTTTTATTGTGCCGCTTGCGGCTTGTTCGACAGCGCCAGACGCAGCAGGTCGGCGACCGTGTTCACGTTCAGCTTTTCCATGATGTTCGCGCGATGCGCTTCGACCGTCTTGATGCTGATGCCGAGGTCGTCGGCGATCTGCTTGTTCAGGCGGCCGGCGATGATGCGCTCCAGCACCTGATGCTCACGCGCGGTCAGCTTGCCCAGACGCTCGGCGGCGGCGCGTTGCTGCTGCACGCTGCTGCTTTCGTTGCGCGCCTTGTCGAGCATGCGCTCGACCAGCCTGCGCAATTCGGCTTCGTCGAACGGCTTTTCGATGAAGTCCATCGCGCCTTTTTTCATCGTCGACACGGCCATCGGCACATCGCCGTGACCCGTCACGAAGATGATCGGCAACAACGTGTTGTCGGCGATCAGGCGTTCCTGCAACTCGAGTCCGCTCATACCGGACATCCGCACATCGAGGATCAGGCAGGCGATCTGGCCTGGATGCTGGTGCGGCTGCCATGCGTCGATGAACTGCTCGGCGCTGGAGAAGCATTGCACGCGATAGCCGTTTGCCTCCAGCAGCCAGCGCAGCGAATCGCGCACGGCCTCGTCGTCGTCGACGACAAAGACAGTTTCCTGTGTGGTGACTGGGGTATTCATAGCTCTCCCGTAACGGTTTGTGGTGTCGGCGCCTCTGACCCGCCGTTGCTCGGGCCGTCAGGCTCTCCAATAGGCAGACTGCAATGGAACGTGGCGCCCGTGATGTGGCCGTCAGACTCGACGTTGTTCACCACCCACAGACGACCGCGGTGCGATTCGATAATCGAACGGCAGATGTTCAGCCCCATGCCCATACCATCGGACTTGGTGCTGTAAAACGGTTCGAACAGCCGCTCGGCGGTTGCTTCGTCGACGCCCGGTCCCTGATCGACGACGCTGATGCAGACAAAGCCGCTCTCCAGACGCACGACGACGCGGATCACTGGATCGACCGCATTCGGCCGCGCGTCGGCCATCGCTTCGGCGCCGTTCTTCAGCAGGTTGACCAGCACCTGCTCGATCAGCACCGGATCGACGTAGATCACCGGCAGACGCGAGCGCAGATCGGTGACGATGCGGATGCGCCGCTTGCGTGCTTCCAGTTCGGCCAGACCCACGGCGTCCGCGACGATATCGGCGACGCGCGTCGCCTGGCGCTTCGGCTCGCTGCGCTTCACGAATTCGCGAATCCGCTTGATGATCATCCCGGCCCGCACGGCCTGCTGCGCAGTTTTTTCCAGCACCGGAAGCAGATTGTCAGGCGTCGTCCGACCGGATTTAACCAGCGCGACGGTTCCAGAGCAATAGTTATTGATCGCGGCGAGGGGTTGATTGAGCTCGTGCGCGAGCGACGACGCCATTTCGCCCATCGTCATCAGACGGCTGGTGAACTGCAGCTTCTCGTCCTGCTGGCGCGACAGCTCCTGCGCCTGCTTGCGGGTGGTGATGTCGGTCGCGATCTGCATCTGCGCGAGATGGCCGTCCACCCACTGAATGTACTGGCGGCGCACTTCGAACCATTTCTGGATGCTTTGCACGTAGATTTCCTGCGCGTCGGCTGTGCTCTCGGTCAACGCGGCGGCGGGCAGGCCGGCGTAGGTGTCCACCATATCGATCGAATCGGACGACGCCTGTGCGCTATCGAACCCGCCGCCCGCCAATTCCAGATGGCCGTCCGGGCGAATCCCGAACAGGTGGCGGTAGTAGCGATTGGCGAACAGCAGCTCGGCTTCGTCGGCGGCGAGCACGGACACGGCGGCGTCGAGGCTCTCGAGCACGGTCGTGAAGCGTTCGTGCGCGGCGGCGAGTTCTTCGCGCGCGCGCTTCGGCTCGGTGATGTCGGTCATCGACGACATCCAGCCGGTCTGGCGGCCCGAACTGTCGATCAGCGGCGACACGTAGAGACGCGCGTGGAACGTGGAGCCATCCTTGCGACGCACCCGCAATTCGAAGCCGGACGACGGCGCCTTGCCGCGCAACGTCATGTCGAGCTGACGCTGCATCTCTGGATACGAGTCTTTCGGCCAGTACGCGAACGGTGCGTTCTTGCCGACCAGATCGCTTTCGTCCCAGCCGGTCATGCGGCAAAACGCCGGATTGACGTGGGTGATCCGGCCATGCATGTCGAGCACGCGCATGCCGATCAGCACCGAGTTTTCCATCGCGCGACGGAAGAACGCTTCGGCGTACAGCGCCTGCTGCGCCTCGAAGCGTTGCCGCGTGTGTTTCCACAGACTCCACAAGCTCCACAGCACGAAGCATGACAACCCGGCGACCAGCCAGACGAGCGTGTTGTTGGTGAAGTTGGTCATCTGCGGATACGCGTACACGCGCACCGAGATGCCCTGGCCCGGCGGATCGAGCGGCAGGTCGTAGAACATGTCGCGCGGCAGGCGCGGGCGGGTCGACGTGGTGGTCAACTCGCGGTTGTTCACGTCGATGATCGAAATCTTGTACTTCGCCGACAACTCCGGCGGTATGTCGCGCTTCAGAATGCCTTCGACCGAGAACACGGCGGCGATCGAACCCAGAAAGTCGCGGTCACGGAACACCGGCGTTTGCAGCGTGATATAGCCATTGCCGACGTCGTCGTAAATGAGCGGCGAGTAGACCTGGCGGCGCGTGGTGCGCGCTTCGTTGAACGCGGCTTTGACGGCTTCGTCCATCTGCGCGTCGTTCGGGCGGGCAAGCCGTTGCCCGAACACCGGCAACGCCGTATTGGGCCAGCGCGGCTGCTGTGCGCTCGTGTACCAGTTCATGTAGAGGATTTCGGGATGCCCCTGCATGATGTCCGTGGTGGACGTCTGGAATGAATTTGGATCGGCATGGCCGGCAGCCAGATCGCGGGCAAGCGCCTGGATCTGTTCCTGCGCGCCAGTCATGGACAGGCGTATCTGCTGCTGCGCCCATGCGACGTTACGGTAGAGCGTGTCTTCCTGCTGCTGCTGTTCGCGCCGGTTCAGGCTCCACAGAATCAGGCTCATGACGACCAGGAAAACCAGGATCGACAGAAGCGGCGTCAGCAAATAGGAATTCGACCACCATGGTCCATGGTGCCAGCGGGAGGGCGGCGTCGAATCCGCCGGAGAACCGGCGGTGCGCGCCGAGCGAGCGAAAAGCCGTTCGGTCAACATGCGTGGCATTGTAGCGCAGCGCGTCCCTCGCAAATGACGCAAAAAAGCACGGAAAGACACGTTATTCGGCGCAAACTAGCCGACGTATCCGCTGATCGGCAGTCAAATCAGGTTGCGCCGCAGCAATTTTTCGCATTGTGAGAATCGATATCGTAATTCGAAAATTTTGTTGCGCGGACGTCGGGACCCTCATTACAATCTGGCCGAAGCTGCCGCGGCCGTGCTTCGTCCGCGTCGTCTGTTCAAAGAGCGTTCCTCTATATCCAGGAGACGAGCATGTCCGCTGTACCCGACGAAGTCATGAAATACGTCGCCGCTGAAAAAGATGAAGATCCGCAGGAAACCGGCGAATGGCTGGAAGCGCTGGATGGCGTGATTTCTGCAGTAGGCCCCGACCGTGCCCACTACCTGATCGAAAAACAGATCGAGTTCGCACGCGTTCATGGCGAACACCTGCCGTTCTCGGCAAACACTCCGTACATCAATACGATTCCGGTCGCGCGTCAGGCGAAGAACCCCGGCGACCAGGACATCGAACACCGCATCCGTTCGTACACCCGCTGGAATGCAATGGCGATGGTGCTGCGCGCTGGCAAGGAAACCAACGTCGGCGGCCACATCGCGTCGTTCGCGTCGGCTGCCACGCTGTATGACGTCGGCTACAACCACTTCTGGCACGCGCCGTCCGCCGAACATGGCGGCGATCTGATCTTCGTGCAGGGCCACTCGTCGCCGGGCGTCTACTCGCGCGCGTTCCTGCTCGGCCGTCTGACCGAGAAGCAACTCGACAACTTCCGTCAGGAAGTGGGCGGCGAGGGCATCTCGTCGTACCCGCACCCGTGGCTGATGCCGGACTTCTGGCAGTTCCCGACCGTGTCGATGGGCCTCGGCCCGATCATGGCGATCTACCAGGCGCGCTTCATGAAGTACATGCAGGCGCGCGGCATTGCGAAGACCGACGGCCGCAAGGTCTGGGCTTTCCTCGGCGACGGCGAAACGGACGAGCCGGAATCGCTCGGCGCGATCGGCATGGCCGGCCGCGAACGTCTCGACAACCTGGTGTTCGTGATCAACTGTAACCTGCAGCGCCTCGATGGCCCGGTGCGCGGTAACGGCAAGATCATCCAGGAACTCGAAAGCGAATTCCGCGGCGCCGGCTGGAACGTCATCAAGGTAATCTGGGGCAGCCGCTGGGATGCGCTGTTCCAACGCGACAAGTCGGGCGCGCTGATGCGCCGGATGATGGAAGTGGTCGACGGCGAATACCAGACGTACAAGTCGGAGTCGGGCGCGTATGTTCGCGAACACTTCTTCAATACGCCGGAACTGAAGGCGCTGGTCGCCGAATGGTCCGACGACGACATCTGGAACCTGAATCGCGGCGGCCACGATCCGCACAAGATTTACGCAGCGTTCACGGAAGCGTCGAATTCGCAGGGCCAGCCGACCGTCATTCTCGCGAAGACGATCAAGGGCTACGGCATGGGCGAAGCCGGTCAGGCGATGAACATCACCCACCAGCAGAAGAAGATGCAGGTGGAGCAGCTGAAGAATTTCCGCGACCAGTTCCGTCTGCCGATCACCGACGAGCAGATCGTCGACGTGCCGTACCTGACGTTCGAAGAAGGCTCGAAGGAACTCGAGTACATGCGTGCCCGCCGTCAGGACCTCGGCGGCTATCTGCCGGCGCGTCGCCAGAAGGCCGACTCGCTGCCGGTGCCGGAACTGTCGGCATTCGAGCCGCTGCTGAAGGGTACGGGCGAAGGCCGCGAGATCTCCACGACGATGGCGTTCGTGCGGATCCTGAACATCCTGCTGAAGGACAAGGCACTCGGCAAGCGCATCGTGCCGATCGTGCCGGACGAGTCGCGTACCTTCGGTATGGAAGGCCTGTTCCGTCAGATCGGTATCTGGAATCAGCAAGGCCAGAAGTATGTGCCGGAAGATTCCGACCAGCTGATGTTCTACCGTGAGTCGGAAACCGGTCAGATCCTGCAGGAAGGCATCAACGAAGCCGGTGGTATGTCGGACTGGATCGCAGCCGCGACGTCGTACTCGACGCACGGCGAGATCATGATCCCGTTCTACATCTTCTACTCGATGTTCGGCTTCCAGCGTATCGGCGACCTGGCATGGGCCGCAGGCGACATGCGTTCGCGCGGCTTCCTGCTGGGCGGCACGGCTGGCCGCACGACGCTGAACGGCGAAGGTCTGCAGCACGAAGACGGCCACTCGCTGCTGTGGGCGGCTTCGGTGCCGAACTGCATCAGCTACGACCCGACGTTCGGTTACGAACTCGCGGTGATCATGCAGGACGGTCTGCGTCGCATGGTGGCGGATCAGGAAGACGTCTATTACTACATCACGGTGATGAACGAAAACTACGAGCACCCGGCGATTCCGCAGGGCGAAGCTGTAGCGGCCGACATCATCAAGGGCATGTACGCGTTCAGCAAGGCCGAGGCCGATGCGAAGGCGCCGCGCGTTCAGCTGATGGGCGCGGGTACGATCTTCAACGAAGTGATCGCCGCCGCCGAGCTGCTGAAGAACGACTGGGGCGTCGCTGCCGACCTCTGGAGCGTGCCGAGCTTCACCGAACTGGCTCGCGAAGGCCACGAAGTGCAGCGCTGGAACCTGCTGCACCCGACCGAAGAGAAGAAGCTCTCGCACGTCGAGAAGCTGCTGAAGGACGCACAAGGTCCGGTCATCGCATCGACCGACTATGTGCGCGCGCTGACCGAGCAGATCCGCGCGTTCGTGCCGCAGAAATTCGTCGTGCTGGGCACGGACGGCTACGGCCGTTCGGACACGCGTGAAAAGCTGCGTCACTTCTTCGAAGTCGACCGCTACTGGGTCACGGTTGCCGCGTTGAATGCACTGGCAGATGAAGGCACGATCGAACGCAAGGTCGTCGCCGAGGCGCTCAAGAAGTACAACCTTGATCCCGCCAAACCCAACCCGATGACCGTCTAAGGACATCTTCCCCGTGTGCCACGGCGTGCGCGCCTGCCCTTAATTGAAGGGCAGGCCGCGTGCGCGGCCCAGGAGACACTAACAATGAGTCAAGCGATCGAAGTCAAGGTGCCGGACATCGGCGATTACAAGGATATTCCTGTGATCGAGGTGCTGGTCAAGGCGGGTGATACCGTCGAGAAAGAGCAATCGCTCGTTACGCTGGAATCCGACAAGGCCACGATGGACGTGCCGAGTTCGGCAGCCGGCGTGGTCAAGGAAGTGAAGGTCAAGGTTGGCGACAACGTGTCGGAAGGCGTGTTGATCGTCGTGCTGGAAGCGGCTGAAGGTGGTGCGGCTGCGCCAGCGCCTGCGGCGGCTCCCGCTCCGGCGCCTGCTGCTGCACCGGCTCCGGCCGCTGCACCCGCACCCGCTGCGGCGCCTGCTGCAGGCGGTGGCCTGCAGGAAGTCAAAGTGCCGGATATCGGCGACTACAAAGACATTCCCGTGATCGAAATCTCGGTGAAGGTCGGCGATCGCGTCGAGAAAGAGCAGTCGCTGGTGACGCTCGAATCCGACAAGGCGACCATGGACGTGCCGAGCTCGGTCGCCGGTGTCGTCAAGGAAGTGAAGGTCAAGGTCGGCGATAACGTGTCGGAAGGCTCGGTGATCGTGGTGGTCGAGGCCGAGGGTGGTGCTGCTGCGCCGGCGGCTGCTCCCGCTCCCGCTGCGGCCCGGCCGGCTGCTGAAAAGCCGTCGGACGCGCCGGCGACCCCGTCGCCCGCACCGGCACAACCGTCCGCACTCGCCCAGGCTCCGTCGATTCCGGCGGGTGAAGGCGGCGCGCGTCATGCAAGCCACGCGTCGCCGTCCGTGCGCAAGTTCGCACGCGAACTCGGCGTCGACGTCACGCAGGTGAAGGGCACGGGTCCGAAGGGCCGCATAACGCAAGCCGACGTGACCGCGTTCATCAAGGGCGTGATGACGGGTCAGCGCGCTGCGCCGGCAGGTGCTGCTGCACCGGCTGCCGCAGGTGGCGGGTTGAATGTGCTGGCGTGGCCGAAGGTCGACTTCGCCAAGTTCGGTCCGGTCGATCCGAAGCCGCTGTCGCGCATCAAGAAGATTTCGGGCGCGAACCTGCATCGCAACTGGGTCATGATCCCGCACGTCACGAACAACGACGAAGCGGACATCACCGAGCTCGAAGCGCTGCGCGTTCAGTTGAACAAGGAAAACGAAAAGGCTGGCGTGAAGATCACGATGCTGGCGTTCGTGATCAAGGCTGTCGTGTCGGCCCTGAAGAAATTCCCGACGTTCAACGCGAGCCTCGACGGCGACAACCTCGTGTTCAAGCAGTACTTCCACGTGGGTTTTGCTGCGGATACGCCGAACGGTCTGGTCGTTCCGGTGATTCGTGACGCGGACAAGAAGGGTCTGGTCGAGATCGCGAAGGAAATGACCGATCTTTCCAAGGCTGCTCGTGACGGCAAGCTGAAGCCGGATCAGATGCAAGGTGGCTGCTTCTCGATTTCGTCGCTGGGCGGGATCGGCGGCACGAACTTCACGCCGATTATCAATGCGCCTGAAGTGGCGATTCTTGGTCTGTCGCGTGGCGCGATGAAGCCGGTTTGGGACGGTAAGCAGTTCGTGCCGAAGCTGATGCTGCCGCTTTCGTTGTCCTATGACCACCGTGTTATCGATGGGGCTGAAGCTGCGCGCTTCAATGCGTATCTTGGGGCGCTTCTTGCCGATTTCCGGCGTGTGATTCTTTGATGTGATGTTGCGCGGGGCGCTGGTTTTTTGTCTGTGATCCGCGCACTTCTGTAGAACCTGCTTTCATGTCGGTCTATTAGCGTCGCCCCTGTGCGGGGCGGCACTTACTTTTCTTTGTCTTCCAAAGAAAAGTAAGCAAAAGAAAGGCGCGTCCTTTGGCGGACAGCAAAGGCTGATTCTGTTTGGGACGCTGCCAGCTTTTAGGTCCTTGCGGTGGGTTCTTCGTCATCACGATCAATAAGAGAAGGGGACACTATGAGTCTCGTCGAAGTAAAAGTACCGGATATCGGTGACTTCAAGGACGTCGATGTCATTGAAGTCAATATCAAGGCGGACGATGTCATCGAGAACGAACAGGCTCTGATGACGCTCGAGTCCGACAAGGCTTCCATCGAAGTGCCCAGCGATACCGCTGGCACCGTCAAGGAAGTTCGCGTCAAGGCCGGCGATAAAGTCTCACAAGGCACGGTGATCGCGCTCGTCGAAACATCGGCGGAAGCGGCTCCGGCCAAAGAGGCACCGAAAGCTGCCGAGAAGGCACCCGCGCAAGCGGCTGCTCCGGCTCCCGCACCTGCTGCTGCATCGAAGGCGGCAACGCCTGCTCCGCAAGCCGGCAGTTTCTCCGGCAGCGCGGACATCGAATGCGACATGCTCGTGCTCGGTTCGGGCCCCGGCGGCTATTCGGCTGCGTTCCGTTCGGCCGACCTGGGCATGAAGACGGTGCTGGTCGAGCGTTACTCGACACTCGGCGGCGTCTGTCTGAACGTGGGCTGCATTCCGTCGAAGGCGCTGCTGCACACCGCGCTCGTGATCGATGAAGCTGAAGCGCTCGGCGCGCACGGCATCACGTTCGGCAAGCCGCAGATCGATCTGGACAAGCTGCGCGACTTCAAGTCGGGCGTCGTCAAGAAGCTTACCGGCGGTCTCGCCGGTATGGCCAAGGCGCGCAAGGTCGAAGTGGTGACGGGGACCGGCGCGTTCGTCGATCCGAATCACATGGAAGTGCAGACCGAAGGCGGCAAGAAAGTCGTCAAGTTCAAGCAGGCGATCATCGCCGCGGGTTCGGAAGCGGTGAAGCTGCCGTTCATTCCGGAAGATCCGCGTGTGGTGGATTCGACCGGCGCGCTCGAACTGCGTCAGATTCCGCAACGCATGCTGGTGATCGGCGGCGGCATTATCGGTCTGGAAATGGCGACCGTGTATGCCACGCTCGGCGCGAAGATCGACGTAGTCGAAATGCTCGACGGTCTGATGGCCGGCGCGGACCGCGATCTGGTCAAGGTCTGGGAGAAGTACAACAGCAAGCGTTTTGCCAACGTCATGCTGAAGACCAAAACGACCGGCGCCGAAGCGAAAGACGACGGCATCTACGTGTCGTTCGAAGGCGAAAAGGCTCCGGCCGAAGCGCAGCGCTATGACCTCGTGCTGGTCGCCGTCGGCCGTACGCCGAACGGTAAGAAAATCGGCGCGGACAAGGCCGGCGTCGCGGTGACGGATCGCGGCTTTATCGACGTCGACAAGCAGATGCGCACGAACGTGCCGCACATCTTCGCGATCGGCGATATCGTCGGTCAGCCGATGCTCGCGCACAAGGCTGTGCACGAAGGCCACGTTGCTGCGGAAGCCGCTCATGGCGAGAAGGCATACTTCGACGCGCTGCAGATTCCGTCGGTGGCCTACACCGATCCGGAAGTGGCATGGGCGGGCAAGACGGAAGACCAGTTGAAGGCCGCGGGCATCAAGTACGGCAAGGCAGTGTTCCCGTGGGCCGCTTCGGGCCGCGCGATCGCCAACGGCCGCGACGAAGGCTTCACGAAGCTGCTGTTCGACGAGGAAACGCATCGAGTGATCGGCGGCGGGATCGTCGGTCTGAACGCGGGCGACCTGATCAGCGAAGTCTGTCTCGCAGTCGAGATGGGCGCGGATGCAACGGATATCGGTAAAACGATCCACCCGCACCCGACGCTCGGCGAATCGATCGGAATGGCCGCGGAGTTGTACGAAGGCGTCTGTACCGACCTGCCGCCGCAAAAGAAGAAGTAACGCTGTCCCGAGAATCTGTCTGCGTGTGTGTTGTAAGCGCAGGCGGGTTCGCGGAAGCACAGGCGAAAAAAAAGGCGCGTCCCTTAAAAAGGCGCGCCGTTTTTCTTTGGCTGCGAGGCAGGGCAGGGCGCATGTCGCGCTTCAGCGGGGCCGCGTCAGCCCGGCCAAAAAAAATCCCGGCTACTTCGCCGGGCAAACGATACGTTTTCAACGTATCGGAGCGTTCGGCCAATCAAACCGTGTGAGCGGCAACGGCACGACGCTGTTGCTTACGACAACGCCGGCACAGCGGGTGGGCTGTGCCGGCGTAATAGGTAACAGCAGAAGTGCTACCCGACGTGCTGCAAAATAAATCGTGATGCTGCTGCGTGAAACTTAAACTGCCTTCTTGGCCGAGCGCGATGCCTGCGCAGCGGCTTGCGAAGCTGCCTTCGACGCAGCCGTAGCAGCCGCATTGAAGTTGCTTTCAGCGATTTCGACAGCTTGCTTCGTTGCCTTGTGAACCGTTTCGTACGTCGTGTTAGCGGCGGTAATAGCCGACTTGATCACGGCGACAGCGGTTTCCGAGCCAGCCGGTGCATTCTTCGCGACGTTTTCGACGAGCGACTGGACCTTGCGGTTCTGCTCTTCGAATTGAGCTTCTGCGACGCGGGTGAATTCACCTTGCGTTGCCGAAACGATTTCATACACGTGACGGCCGTACGACAGCGCCTTCTCAGCAACCGGCTGAGCCAGGCTAGCTTGCAGCGCCAGCAATTCTTGCGCGTCCTTCACCGACAGCGCGCGTTGAGCATTTTCCTGGCTTTCGGCGAGCGTCGATTTCACAACTTGCAGGTTCAGCTCAACCAGCTTTTCGACGCCTTCAAATGCTTTGGTCGTCAGGCCGAACAGAGTGTCGAAGTTGGCTTTCTGGGCTGCGGCGAATTGCTCAGGGGTCAGCAGAGTCATGGTTTACGCTCCTGGGTTGCGGTCTGTCTGTGCGGACCGCATTGGGTTGGTGGCGAGACGCAGTGGATCGTCTCCCCGGGCCGCAATGTATTGTGCATCGCAGCAATGGTTCCCATTTTAGGATGGCCACAATGAATGTCAAGTGCTTTTTGTGCGTCGCACAATATTAAGAAAGTGCTGATAAAACAATACGTTATGCAGTGGGCATGACATCCATATGACGTCAGTCGATTTGACCGGTAGCACCGTGCTGGTGCGGAAAAAACGCTGATGTATTGAAATGGTGCGAGGAATTTTTACCGGTCGCTCAGGGTTTACCAGCGTGATTCGGTAACTCCTTGAGCCGGGAAAAAAATCATCAATTCTGGATTCGATGTAAACCGGAAAGTGTCATGGAACGTTAATCCTGAGTACCGGTCGAACGCGCGTCGGTGGTTTCCTGCAAGCGTTTAACAGTCAACGCGGCGAGACCCTGACGTTGTTTCCTCGCACAGGTGGCGCTGTATTTGCCCCATGCATCAACCGTATTTCCCCTGATCAAGGTTGTCTCGAAATTGCCGTTATGCTGGAAGAATCAACTCGATTCTGGCGAGCGGCGGCAATAGTGAGACGTAGCGCGCTAGCGATCGTTTTTTTCGATCGATGCGCGGCACTTATTCGTGTTTTTGCGATCGGAGCTTACAAGCCGGTTTAAGGAGCGCTTATAAGTGCTTCAAATTGCTAATTTTTCGTTGTTTTACTACACTTGCGGAAACCTCTCGCCGCTCCCTACCGAACACCCATGAAAACCGACATGTTTTCGTCGCTAAAAGTGATCCACGGCGCGGCCCGCAGCACCGCTCTGTCGGTGGCCGTCTCTTTGGTCGTCGCAGCGGCGTTCGCCACGCCCGTCTCCACTTTTGCCGCCACGCCTGCTGCAACTGCAAAAACCTCCAAACACGCCAAAGCTGCCAAAAAGCCGGCTGCCACCACCGCCAAGGTGTCGAGCAAGTCGGTTAAGGCCGGCAAAGGCGCGGTCGCAAAAACCGCCGCTGCCGACGACGATGCGCCGCGCGCGAACGTCAAACGCAAGCGCGTGACCTTTGCGGCCAACGGCCGTCACCATTCGGTCGTGCGCCGTGTCGCGTATGAACCGCGTCAACCGACCGTCGGTCAGGCTTTCGGTCTGCACGAAACACCAGATGCGCTGATGCTGCGCTCAAGCGTTGCGTACGTGATCGACCAGAACACCGGCGAGTCGCTGTTCGACAAGAACTCGCGCGCTGTGGTGCCGATCGCGTCGATCACCAAGCTGATGACGTCGATGGTGGTGCTCGACTCGAAAGAGCCGATGACCGACCAGATCGAAGTCACCGACGAAGACCGTGACTACGAGAAGAACACCGGTTCGCGTCTGTCGGTCGGTTCGGTGCTCTCGCGTGAAGACATGCTGCATATCGCGCTGATGGCGTCGGAAAACCGCGCGGCCGCAGCGTTGTCGCGTTACTTCCCGGGTGGGCGTCCGGCGTTCCTGGCCGCGATGAACGCGAAGGCCAAGCAACTCGGCATGACCGATACGCACTTCGAAAACCCCACGGGTTTGACGAGCCAGAACGTGTCGAGCGCGCGCGACCTGGTGAAGATGGTCAACGCGGCATATCAATATCCGCTGATCCGCAAGTTCTCGACCGATCACAGCTACGAGGTGTACACCGGCAAGCGTTCGCTGGCGTACAACAGCACCAATGCGCTGGTGCGTAATCCGACGTGGGACATCGGTTTGCAAAAGACCGGCTTCATCAACGAAGCGGGCGAGTGCCTCGTGATGCAGGCGACCATTCATGGCCGTCCGATGATCCTGGTGCTGCTCGATTCGTCGGGCAAGTACTCGCGTTTCGCGGACGCTACGCGTCTTCGCACGTGGCTGGATAATGGTGGCGACCAGCCGCGTATTACCAGTGCGGACGCTGGTGGCGCGGGCACCTGAAGCAGCTTGAATGAGTTTAATAGCCGGTGTGATGACCGGCTAAATTGAAAAAAGCCTCGCAATCGTTGCGAGGCTTTTTTTATTGCGCCTGAGCGGTGCTGGAAATCGGGCGTGGATCTTACGTATGGTGGCTATGGCCGCCGTGCGAATGATCATGCGGCGCAGGCGGCCGATAACCCAGCGATTCCGAAATCATCAGCGCTGTCTGACTGACTTGGCCCAGCCACGAATCCTGCAACCGATCCGCCGGTGCCGACAATGACAGACCCGCGACCAGCTTGCCGGTGTCGTCATAAATTCCGGCTGCTATGCAGCGCACGCCGAGTTCGAGTTCTTCGTTATCGCGCGCGCAGGCTTGCTGACGCACGTGCGACAACTCCCGTTCCAGTTTCGTCAGATCGGTGATGCTGTTCTGCGTATGGCCGGACAGACCGGTGCGGGTAGCGTAGGCGCGCACGCGGGTCGATTCGTCGGCGGCGAGAAACAGCTTGCCGACGGAAGTCAGATGCAGCGGCGCCCGTCCGCCAATAGCGCGCACGACCTGCATGCCCGAGCGTTCGGAATAAGCGCGTTCGATATAGACGATCTCGTCGCCCTGACGGACCGACAGATTCACCGTCTGGCCAGTCTGGCGATGCAACTCGCGCATTGGCGTCAGCGCCGCGTCGCGCACCGACAGACGCGCCTTCACCAGATTGCCCAATTCGAGCAGGCGCATGCCGAGCCGATAAGTGCCGGGGTCCGAGCGGTCGACCAGCCGGCACATCACCATATCGTTCAGGATGCGGTGCGCGGTGGACGGATGCAGCTCCGTGCGGATGGCAAGTTCTTTCAGGCTGACCGGGTCGCTATGCGCGGCGAGGGCATCGAGCAGGCGCATCATGCGTTCGATCACCTGGATCGATGTTTTGGGATCCGGGTTCGTATCGCTCATGGGAGGAATCGGTTGACGCGTCAAACAGCGGAAATTGATTGTATCTCGTATGGTGAAAAAAGCGAACGCGGTTCGAAGGCGTATTCGAATTTGCAGACTATTCGTCCTACGCCTTCTGGCCGTTGGTATTGTCCGCCAAACAGCGGATAATCAGGGACGTTTTCCCGAAGGAGGGCTCATGCGAGTCGGATTGTTCGTCACCTGCCTGATCGACCTGATGCGTCCCGAAATCGGTTTTTCGGTCATCAAGCTGATCGAAGGCGCCGGTTTCGAGGTGATTGTGCCGCCCGCGCAAACCTGTTGCGGACAGCCCGCTTATAACTCGGGCGAGCGCAGTATCGCGCGTGATCTGGCCGAGAAAACCGTACGCGAGTTCGAGCAGTTCGACTACATCGTGGTGCCGTCCGGCTCGTGCGGCGGCATGATCCGCTCGCACTACGGCGACCTTTTCGCTGACGATCCCCAGTTGATGAACCGCTTCGGCCGCGTGCGCGCCAAGGTGTTTGAGTTGACCGATTTCCTCGTCAACGTGGCGAAGGTGCAGTTGCAGCCGGGCGAGTTCACTGGAGAAGTCACATATCACGACTCCTGTTCGGGGTTGCGCGAACTCGGCGTGAAGGCGCAGCCGCGCGCGTTGCTTGCCCAGGTGGGCGTGCCGGTCACCGAGATGAAGGACTGCGAGCACTGCTGCGGTTTCGGAGGCACGTTCGCGGTGAAGTACGGCGACATTTCCACGGCGATCGTCGACGAAAAATGCGCGAATATCAGCGCGAGCGGGGCAGGTACAGTGGTGCTCGGCGATCTCGGCTGCATGCTCAATATCGAGGGGCGTTTGCGCCGTCAGGGGGATTCCACCACCCGGGTGTTGCATATCGCGCAAGTGCTGGCCGGCGACGTCTAGCCGCGTTGGCCGTATGCCGTTGGTGTGTCGGCGCGGGCTGCTTCGCGCAACTGCAATAGCCGGCGCTTCCAGCATCTCATTTCGCGCGTTCTGATTCGCGCGCGTCGTCTTCGCCTAGTGTCCGATTACGCAAAAGGCCGCCATGCAGATTCAAACGATGCAGTTCAAGGCTCGCGCCGGTCAGAAACTCGCCGACCAGCGTTTGCAGCAGAACCTGACCAAGCTTTCCACCAAGTTCGTGTCGGCCCGCGCGTCGGCGATGACCGCGATCGATTTCCCCGTCACCCGCGCCGCGCTCAAGGAGCGCCGCAATCGCGCGCTGGAAAATCTCGACGTGTGGCTGGAAACCTTCGAGCAAGAGGCCGCCCGGCGCGGCGTGACCGTGCTGTTCGCCGAAACGACTCAGGAAGCCGCGCGGCTGGTCGGTGACATTGCGCGCAAGCATGACGTGAAAAAGGTGATCAAGACCAAGTCGATGGTCACCGAAGAAATGCGTCTGAACGAAGTGCTCGGGCAAATGGGCGTGCAGTCGATCGAAACCGATCTGGGCGAGTACATCCTCCAGATCAACGATAACGAACCGCCGAGCCACATCATCGCGCCGGTCGTCCATAAAGATAAGGACGAGATTGCGGACCTGTTCGCGAAGACGCATGGCCGGCCGCGTCTGACAGAGATTCCCGATATGACGCGCGAGGCGCGGGAGATGCTGCGTCCGCATTTCATGAGCGCGGACATGGGCGTGACGGGTGGCAATTTCGTGGTCGCGGAAACCGGTTCGGTCGTGCTGGTCACGAACGAAGGCAACGAGGGCATGTGCACGGTCATGCCGCGAGTGCATGTGGCCGTCACCGGTATCGAGAAAGTGCTGCCCACGCTGGAAGACCTGGCGACGGCAATGCGTCTGTTGCCGCGCTCGGCAACCGGGCAGGCCACGTCGAACTATTTTTCGATGCTGACCGGGCCGCGCGGCGAGGGCGATCAGGACGGACCCGAGCATATGTATGTCGTACTGGTCGACGGTGGGCGCACGGGTCTGATCGGCGGCGATTTCCAGGAGATGCTCCGGTGCATCCGCTGCGGTGCGTGCATGAACCATTGCCCGGTTTATCAGAAGGTGGGCGGTCATGCGTATGGGTGGGTGTATCCCGGCCCGATGGGATCGGTGTTGACGCCGAGCTATGTCGGCATCGACAAGGCGCTCGATTTGCCACAGGCCGCAACGCTATGCGGCGAGTGCAACAGCGTTTGCCCGGTGGGGATTCCATTGTCGGATCTGCTGCGCAAGTTGCGCGAGAAGCAGGTCGAGCGGCGACTGCGTCCGTGGAAGGAGCGGGTGGGGTTTGCCGTTTGGGGTTTTCTGGCGCTCCATCCCGACGCTTATGCGCTTTTCACCAAGCTGGCCGTGCGGGTGCTGGAGCAGATGGGTGGCCGGAATCGGTCGATTGCCAGATTGCCGTTGGGCGGCGCGGGCTGGACCAATACCCGCGACATGCCGGCGCCGGTGGGTCGTACGTTCAGGGAGTTGTACGCGGCGCAGCGTAGTCACATTGGCTGATGCGGCTGTTTACGTTCGAGGGCCGTTTTTGCGCAGAGTGCGCAAGTTGGCAGGTAGGTGCTCCGCAACCAACTGAAAATAGCGCTTGCGCTGCAGAGGCACATGGGGCCGAGCGGCGATTTACAAAGCTGCCGATAATTGCTTTGACCGGTGAGCCTGCACGGTGGTCTCCGACGTGCAGGCAACTCGCCGCGTATCCTGTCAAGCGTGCCTAGTGCCCAGCGGCCGCCACACTCAACTTAGTGCTCACCATTCTGTCCACCTGATTGGCGATTGGAGCCGCCCGAGCCTCGTCTCGACTCACCGCCACCATTGCCGCCGTTACCCCTCCCACCACCATTCCCGGCCTGCTGCTGCGGTTGCGACGGCGGCGGTCCACCCGCGCCTGGTCGTGCTCCGCCCGGTCCGCGAGGCCCACCCACTGCACCCTGCGGCGGCGGCCCGCCGTTCTGCGGCCCGCGGTGACCGTTGTCGTCGCCGCGATTGTCGTGGTTGCCGTAGTTGCCATTGTTTGGGTGACCCCGATCGGGATATCCACGAGGGCCGGGACCTGGCCCGTAGTAGCGTCCCGGTCCGCCGTAATAGCCGGGTTCCGAGTAGTTGCCATACCCCAGGTAGACGTTGGTCTGCGGTACGACTGCAGCGCCTGGCGCGTAGCCGTCATAGCCGGAGTAGCCGCCGCCATAACCGTTGCTGTACATCGGCGTGCCGTCCGGATAGACCGCGCAGCCACCGAGCAGAGCGGCGAACGCGACGGCGGCGAGTGGTGCAAAACGTTTCATGTCATAGACCAGTGCGAGTGGATTACATCTGTAAGACCGCTATTATCGCCATCCGTCGCAAGAGCTTTGTATGTCTTTGTAAGGATTTATTTTTCTCAGCGACGGCGTTGCCTATATCCGTCAATTCACTGTTCTATCTGGAGCAACGCTGTATCTCGAATAGGTGGGTTTTTCCCGATTGCGAATTCCTATAGGATTTCGACTGGGCATAGTGGGTCACAAGCTCATGCGCCCCTAAACGGAAAAACATCATGAAAAAGACAATATCGGTGTACTGGCCCCTTGCCATTGTTGTGCCCCTTGCTGCCGTTGCTTATCTGCATATTTGCGGGAATGCCGCATCGCCCGTGTCGCAGGCTCCCCTCGGCGCAGATCAACTGACCGCCGAACTCGCGCGTGCTGTCTCGTACGGAATGATTGACGCTGAGTCGTCGCTGCCGGCCAAACCCATGCGGGCTGCCACCGCGATACCGTTGGCCGACGCGTCCTGAGCGCAGGTTCAAACGCAGGCTAATCGAATGGAGCGCGAAAAAAGTCGCACAGCATCGGGTTTGCAAGTGTGGGGCATCGCGCGCAAACACAAACAGTGCAACAGCCGGGATTTAGCCTGACTTCGCACCACCGGCGCGGCACCAGGCGAGATTTTGTGCAGCTTTGTATAATCGCGGCACTCTTTGCTAACCGTCAGTCTCGCGCGTGGCGTCCTGAAGCGCCGGAAAACTCCTGATGAAAACTGTGTCCGTCTGCTTCGTGTGCCTGGGGAACATTTGCCGTTCGCCGACTGCGGAGGGCGTGATGCGCCATCTGGTCGGCGAGGCCAAGCTGGCTGAGCGCATCCTGATCGATTCGGCGGGCACGGGCGACTGGCATATCGGCGAGCCTCCCGACGAGCGCGCACAACGTGCCGCCGGGCAGCGCGGTTACAAATTGGCCGCATTGCGTGGACGCCAGATTGCTGCAGCCGACTTCGAGCGCTTCGACCTGCTGATCGCAATGGACGACAAGAACATCGCCGCATTACGTCAGATCTGTCCTCCGGCGCAGCGCGACAAGATCCGCCTGCTGATGGAATTCGTGCCCGAGTCGGATAGCCGCTGGGGCGGCGCCCGCGAAGTCGTCGATCCGTACTTCGGCGGCGCGGAAGGTTTTGAGCAGGTGCTCGATCAGTGCGAAGCAGCCTGCCGCGGTCTGATCGCCGCGTTGCGTCCCCAGTTGCCGGCATAGGCCGGGCGGCGTTTGAGCGACGCCCCCTTCAGGCAAAGTCGGTAATTAAGCAAATGACCCAAATCGCAATAGGGATACTTGACTAAATCGCTCATGTATTTATACTTGACAAAACTTGTCGAGAATTGCGGTCCCACACTATATGAGACTCACCACGAAAGGCCGTTTCGCCGTCACGGCGATGATTGACCTGGCACTGCGCCAGGAGCAGGGCCCGGTGACGCTGGCAGGAATCAGCCAGCGCCAACATATCTCCCTGTCCTATCTCGAGCAGCTGTTTGGCAAGCTGCGTCGTCACGAAATCGTCGAGTCCGTGCGCGGACCGGGCGGCGGCTACAATCTGGCCCGCCGCGCTGAAGACGTGACCGTGGCCGACATCATCATCGCGGTCGACGAGCCGCTCGATGCCACCCAATGCGGCGGCAAGGGCTCGTGCGAAGGCACCAAACAGCACGACGGCCACTGCATGACCCACGAATTGTGGTCCACGCTGAACCAGAAAATGGTCGAGTACCTCGATTCGGTTTCCCTGAAAGATCTCGTCGATCAGCAACGTTCACGCGAAGGCGCGCCCGCAGTTCTGCGCGACAGGCGGAACGAAGCGGCGACGGTCGAGCCCGTGCGCGTCGCGCCAAAAGGGCCGAATTCCGTTTTCAACATGGCCGGTTCGTGAGGCGCGGTAACAGGTAATACGAAGAGCCCCGCCGCAGCCTGATAGATAAAGAACCCACAAGCCAGAGCACATGACGTCCCCGGAGCAACTGATGAACAACGACTCTCTCCATCTGCCCATCTACATGGACTACAGCGCTACGACGCCGATCGACCCGCGCGTGGTGGACAAGATGATTCCGTACCTGCGCGAGCAGTTCGGTAACCCCGCATCGCGCAGCCACTCGTATGGCTGGGACGCGGAGCGCGCAGTCGAAGAAGCGCGTGAGAACGTTGCCGCGCTGGTGAACGCCGATCCGCGCGAAATCATCTGGACGTCGGGTGCAACGGAGTCGGACAACCTGGCCATCAAGGGCGCTGCGCACTTCTACAAGAGCAAGGGCAAGCACATCATCACGGTGAAGACCGAGCACAAGGCCGTGCTCGACACCTGCCGCGAACTCGAGCGCGAAGGCTTCGAAGTCACGTATCTGGACGTCAAGGACGACGGTCTGATCGACCTCGATGTGTTCAAGGCTGCGATCCGCCCGGACACGATCCTGGTGTCGGTGATGTCGGTGAACAACGAGATCGGCGTGATTCAGGACATCGACGCGATCGGCGAGATCACCCGTGAAAAGGGCATCATTTTCCACGTCGACGCAGCTCAGGCCACCGGCAAGATCGTGATCGACTTGCAGAAGCAGAAAGTCGACCTCATGTCGTTCTCGGCGCACAAGACGTATGGCCCGAAGGGCATCGGCGCGCTGTATGTGCGTCGCAAGCCGCGTATCCGTATCGAAGCGCAGATGCACGGCGGCGGTCACGAACGCGGCATGCGTTCGGGCACGCTGGCTACGCACCAGATCGTCGGCATGGGCGAAGCATTCCGTATCGCACGTGAAGAGATGGCGACGGAAAACGAACGTATCCGCATGCTGCGCGACCGGCTGCTGAAGGGCCTGTCGGAAATGGAAGAAACGTACGTGAACGGCGACATGGAAAAGCGTGTGCCGCACAACCTGAACATCAGCTTCAATTTCGTCGAAGGCGAATCGCTGATCATGGCGGTGAAAGATGTGGCGGTGTCGTCGGGTTCGGCGTGTACGTCGGCTTCGCTGGAACCGTCGTACGTGCTGCGCGCACTGGGTCGTAACGACGAACTCGCGCACAGCTCGATCCGCTTCACGGTGGGCCGCTTCACGACCGAGCAGGATGTCGATTACGTGATCAACCTGCTGAAGACCAAGATTTCGAAGCTGCGCGACTTGTCGCCGCTGTGGGAAATGCATAAGGACGGGATCGATATTTCGACCATCCAGTGGGCTGCGCACTGACGCGCCGTTGGCAAAGAGTCGAATTCATCGAATTGCAATTGCAGGTTGAAACGGATCAAGGAGTTAAATCATGGCTTATAGCGACAAGGTTCTGGACCACTACGAAAACCCGCGCAACGTCGGTTCCTTCGCGAAGGACGACGACGCGGTCGGCACCGGCATGGTCGGCGCACCGGCATGCGGCGACGTGATGAAGTTGCAGATTCGCGTGGGCGCAGACGGCATCATCGAAGACGCGAAGTTCAAGACGTACGGCTGCGGTTCGGCAATTGCTTCGAGCTCGCTCGTCACCGAATGGGTGAAGGGCAAGACGCTCGATCAGGCCATGTCGATCAAGAACACGCAGATCGCCGAAGAACTGGCGTTGCCGCCGGTGAAGATCCACTGCTCGATCCTCGCGGAAGACGCGATCAAGGCAGCGGTCGCCGACTACAAGCAGCGTCATGGCGAAGCGGTAGTCGAAGGCGACAAGCAGCACGCTTGAAGTTAAAGCATGCGGTTGCGGCACGACCTTCTTATGAGGTCAGGCCGCAAGTTGAGTAGCAAATCGAAGCGGACGGTGCCGTTGAAGTTGAATTGCGCCGTCCAGCATGAGCGATATTTGATGCAGGCAGGGTCGCAGCGCGAAAGGCAAACGGTGATAAACCCGGGCGCCCGGCACGCTCTGCGCAATGAGAAACGCTATGGCAATTACGTTGACCGACAAGGCAGCACAGCACGTCCAGAAATATCTGACCCGTCGCGGTAAAGGCGTCGGACTGCGCGTTGGCGTGCGCACCACCGGTTGCTCCGGCTTGGCCTACAAGCTCGAGTACGTGGACGAACTCGCGCCCGAAGACGAAGTGTTCGAATGCAACGGCGTGAAGATCATTGTCGACCCGAAGAGCCTCGCTTATATCGACGGCACGCAACTCGACTTCGCGCGCGAAGGGTTGAACGAAGGCTTCAAGTTCAACAACCCGAACGTGAAGGACGAATGCGGCTGCGGCGAGTCGTTCCGGGTCTAGGATCGACATTTTCCGCGTGCAGCGGATCAAAGGCGGCGCGGGCCGCCTTTTTAGTTTGATCCGCGAATATTTCTGACTGCACTCCGGTGCGCTTTCCTGAACGGACTCCTTTTATCCGATGGCATCGCTGAACGACAGCCACTTCGACCTGTTCGATCTGCCGGCGCAATTCGCGCTCGACTCGGGCTCGCTCGATCACGCGTACCGCACGGTGCAGGCGCAAGTGCATCCGGACCGCTTCGCAGCGGCCGGCGATGCGCAAAAGCGTATTGCGATGCAGTGGGCTACGCGCACCAACGAGGCGTATCAGACGTTGCGCGATCCGTTGAAGCGCGCGACGTATCTGTTGTCGCTGCGCGGCATCGACGTCGGCGCGGAGAACAATACGGCGATGGAGCCGGCGTTCCTGATGCAGCAAATGGAGTGGCGCGAAAATATCGAAGACGCGGCCGCGGCGAAAAATGTCGACGCGCTTGACGCGTTGCTCACCGAGTTGCGTGACGAAGAACGGATGCGTTTCGACAAGCTCGGTGCATCGCTCGACAGCGGCGCGAATCAGGCGGCGAGCGAGGCGGTCCGGCAGTTGATGTTCATCGAACGAGTGGCGTCGGAAATCAGCGCGCAGATCGACCGGCTCGACAACTAGTCTTTCAGGGCGCGCCCCGCCATTCAGCCGGTCAGGCGGCACACGCTGTCGGCAGTTGGCACACGGCGGCCGCAGCACACCCAGTAACGCGAAAATTTCAGGACGGGGCCACACGGCCCCGAGAAGATCCAGATGGCCCTACTGCAAATCTCCGAACCCGGCATGGCGCCGGCGCCTCATCAACGGCGCCTGGCCGTCGGTATCGACCTCGGCACCACCAATTCTCTTGTCGCGGCCGTGCGTAGCGGCGTGCCCGACGTGCTGCCCGACGAAGACGGCCATGCGCTGCTGCCGTCGGTGGTGCGTTATCTGGAAAAGGGCGGCCGCCGGATCGGCCGCAAAGCCAAAGCCGAAGCGGCGAGCGATCCGCGCAACACGATCGTGTCGGTCAAGCGCTTCATGGGGCGTGGCAAGGCGGAAGTGGAAGGCGCCGAAAACGCGCCGTACGATTTCGTCGACGCCCCCGGCATGGTGCAGATTCGTACGGTTGACGGCGTGAAGAGCCCCGTCGAAGTGTCTGCGGAAATTCTCGCGACGCTGCGCCAGCGCGCCGAAGATACGCTCGGCGACGAACTGGTCGGCGCGGTCATCACCGTGCCGGCTTACTTCGACGAAGCGCAGCGCCAGGCTACGAAGGACGCTGCGCGTCTGGCTGGTCTGAACGTGCTGCGTCTGCTGAACGAGCCGACCGCAGCGGCGATCGCCTACGGTCTCGACAACGGCTCGGAAGGCCTGTACGCGGTCTATGACCTCGGCGGCGGCACCTTCGACCTGTCGATCCTGAAATTGACCAAGGGCGTCTTCGAAGTGCTCGCGGCGGGCGGCGATTCCGCGCTCGGCGGCGACGATTTCGATCACGCGCTGTATCGCCACGTGCTGGAGCAGGCCGGCATCGCGCCGAACACGCTCGCACCGGAAGACGTCCGCTTGCTGCTGGACAACGTACGCGAGGCCAAGGAGGCTTTGTCGGACGCGGCCGAGGCTCGTGTCGCGGTCACGCTGTCGAACGGCACAGCGCTCGATCTGACGATCGGCGAGGCTGCTTTCGAGGCCGTCACGAAGGATCTGGTGCAACGAACCTTCAGCCCGACGAAGAAAGCGCTCCGCGACGCGAAGGTTGCGACCAAAGAAGTCAAGGGCGTCGTGCTGGTCGGCGGGGCAACGCGCATGCCGGTGATCCGCCGTGCGGTCGAGGCTTTCTTCGGCCAGCCGCCGCTGATCAACCTCGACCCGGACCAGGTCGTCGCGCTCGGCGCGGCGATCCAGGCCGATCTGCTCGCGGGCAACCGTGGCGCGGATGGCGACGAATGGCTGCTGCTCGACGTGATCCCGCTGTCGCTCGGCGTCGAAACCATGGGCGGGCTGACCGAGAAGATCATCCCGCGCAATTCGACGATTCCGGTCGCGCGCGCGCAGGATTTCACGACCTTCAAGGACGGCCAGACGGCGATGGCGATCCATGTCGTGCAAGGCGAGCGCGAGCTGGTTAGCGACTGCCGCTCGCTCGCGCGTTTCGAGCTGCGCGGCATTCCGCCGATGGCCGCCGGCGCGGCGCGGATTCGCGTGACTTACCAGGTGGACGCGGACGGCCTGCTGTCGGTGTTCGCGCGTGAGCAGGGTTCGGGCGTGGAAGCGTCGGTGGTGGTGAAGCCGTCCTACGGTCTCGCCGACGACGACATCGCGAAAATGCTCGAAGACAGTTTCTCGACCGCCGAAGTCGACATGCGCGCCCGTGCGTTGCGTGAGGCGCAGGTCGAAGCGCGCCGTCTGGTCGAAGCGACCGACGCTGCACTTGCCGCCGACGCCGAACTGCTCGACGACAGCGAGCGCGCCGATCTCGACACGTTGCTCGATGCATTGCGCAACATCGCGCAAAGCGATGACGCCGACGCGATCGAAGCCGCGACCAAAACGCTTGCCGAAGGCACCGACGAATTTGCCGCCCGCCGCATGAACAAGGGCATTCGCCGCGCGCTCGCGGGCCGCAAGCTCGACGAAATCTGAGCGTGGCGCGAACGCGTCGGGCGGTCCACTGCCTGACGCGCGCCGCGAAAAACCACAGCGCATCGCGGACTTAAAAAGTCCGTGATGCGCCAGTAAAATGGTACGGAGCCAGTTTGCGGCTGCCGTGCCGCAGACCCAAACGGAAAATGTATGCCTCAAATCGTTGTGCTGCCCCACGTCGAACTGTGCCCGGAAGGCGCGGTGCTCGAAGCCGAACCCGGCATGAGCATTTGCGATGCGCTGCTGGAAAACGGCATCGAGATCGAGCACGCGTGCGAGAAGTCGTGCGCGTGCACAACCTGTCACGTGATCGTGCGTGAGGGTTTCGCCGCCTTGACGCCGTCCGAGGAAGACGAGGACGATCTGTTGGACAAGGCGTGGGGTCTCGAACCGGCCTCGCGTCTGTCATGCCAGGCTTTGGTGCCGGCCGAGCAGGATCTGGTCGTGGAAATTCCGCGATACACGATCAATCACGCGAAGGAAAATCACTAACAGCAGGAGGATGCAGCCATGAAGTGGACCGATACGCAAGACATCGCGATGGCCCTGACTGACAAGCACCAGGACATCGACCCGCAGCAAGTGCGTTTCACCGACTTGCACCGCTGGGTCACCGAGCTGGAAGGATTCGACGACGATCCCGAGCGCTCGAACGAGAAGATTCTTGAGGCAATTCAGGCTGCATGGATTGAAGACGCGGATTACTGAGCGCGTGGTGTTTTTCTGGTGCGCTGTCGTTGGCTGGTAATCGGCGCAGCGTCGGCGGCAAATAAAAAGGCGATTCCTTGGAATCGCCTTTTTTATCGCCTTTGCTTTCATCGCGACAGGATGTCGGCCAAGGCGAGGTGTCGCAACTCAACCCGCGACCAGTGAACCGTTTTCGATCCGCACATGCTCGCCTTGCTGGAACGGCGGCGTCTCATGGTAGGTGAAGTAGCGCGTCTTGCCGCTTTCCATCCTCACGCGCACCGAATACGACGTCGTGCTGCGAATGTGTTTTTCGACAGAATTGCCGGCGAGGCCGCCGCCGAGCGCGCCGAGTAGCGTCATCGCCGTGCGTCCGCCGCCCGCGCCGAACTGGTTACCGACGACACCGCCTGCCACTGCGCCGCCGACAGCGCCAATACCGGTGCCATGGCCTTCCTGACGCACCGCTGAAATCCCGACTACCGTGCCGCAAGTCGAGCAATAGGCCGGTTGCTGCGCGCTCTGCTGTGCATATTGCGGCGCTTGCTGTGCCTGAGCCTGCTGTTGCTGCGCGTACTGTTGCTGCTGCGCCGGGGTGGGAGCGGGCGGGGCGGATGGCTGCGGCTGCATTGCCTCCGCATTCGCCGGAGCGTTCTGAGCATTGACCGGAGCGGCCGAATCGACCACCCCCGGCTGCTGGGTCGTCACCTGCGCGGCTTGCGACTGATCGGATTGAGCGCTGGTACTCGACGCTTTCGGAAACAGGCCCGTCACCGCAGCGGTTGCGGCAAGGCTGGCGATGATGACCGCACCGGCAGCCACGGCCACCAGCGGATGAAGACGACGTTGTTGCGTGGGTTTATCGAGTGGATTGTCCATGTTGGCCTCCGTCTTGCAGAGTCGACTGTTATTGAGATCGAGTGTCCGGCAAAACGATCCCGGCGACGTTTCAATTTGTAACCGCATGTGGGCGGCGGTTTCCAGGTGCCGACGCCTGAATCGCGGCCGCGCCGAGCAATCTTCAGCATCCGCCGAAATTGACACGGCGTGCGCGCATGATCGGCCTGGCGTAGCTTTTACCGATAGTTACAAGCCGCCCGGCAGTCGAGGACGACTTCCATGAGCACGCAGCAAGAAAAACGCCCGGCATCGAGCCGGGCGTTTCGTGCGACACAAACAGCGCAAAAACAATCAGTCTTCGCGACGCAGATGCGGGAACAGAATCACGTCGCGGATGCTCGGGCTATCGGTCAGCATCATCACCAGACGGTCGATACCGATACCGCAACCACCGGCCGGCGGCATGCCGTATTCGAGCGCGCGAATATAGTCGGCGTCGTAGAACATCGCTTCTTCGTCGCCGGCGTCTTTCTGATCGACCTGCTTCTTGAAGCGGGCGGCCTGGTCTTCCGGATCGTTCAGCTCCGAGAAGCCGTTAGCGATCTCGCGACCGGTGATGAACAGCTCGAAACGCTCGGTGATGCCCGGCGCGGCGTCCGATGCGCGCGCCAGCGGCGACACTTCGACTGGGTAGTCGATGATGTACGTCGGCTCCCACAATTGCGACTCGGCGGTTTCTTCGAACAGTGCCAGTTGCAGCGAACCCACGCCCGCATTCAGGAACTGAGGCTGCGACGCATCGACGCCGAATTTTTTCAATTCGGTGCGCAAAAATGCGCTGTCGGCGAGTTGCTCGTTCGTGTATTGCGGCGCGTATTTCTGGATCGCCTGCGTGATCGTCAGACGATGGAACGGCTTCGCCAGATCCAGTTCGCGGCCCTGATAGGTGATCGTGGCCGTGCCCAGCGAATCGATGGCCGCCTGGCGGATCAACTGCTCGACGAAGTCCATCAGCCACTTGTAATCGGTGTACGCGGCGTAGAACTCGATCATCGTGAATTCCGGATTGTGGCGTACGGACACGCCCTCGTTACGGAAGTTACGGTTGATCTCGAACACGCGCTCGAAGCCGCCGACGACCAGCCGCTTCAGGTACAGCTCCGGCGCGATGCGCAGGAACATCTGCATATCGAGCGCGTTGTGGTGCGTGGTGAACGGCTTGGCCGCCGCGCCACCCGGAATCGGGTGCAGCATCGGCGTTTCGACTTCCATGAATTCGGCGTCGGCCATGAACTTGCGGATCGACGAAATCGCCTTGGTCCGCGCGACGAAAGTCTTGCGCGTTTCCGGCGTGACGATCAGATCGACATAGCGCTGGCGATACTTCATTTCCTGATCGGCGAGACCGTGGAACTTGTCCGGCAGCGGACGCAGCGACTTCGACAGCAGACGCAGTTCGGTACAACGCACCGACAGCTCGCCCTTGTTGGTGCGGAACAGCACGCCACGCGCCGCGACGATGTCGCCCATGTCCCACTTCTTGAACGCGTCGTACACGTCCTGACCGACGTCGGCGGGCGTGATGAAGAACTGGATCTGACCCGAACCGTCGCGCACGGTCGCAAAGCTCGCCTTGCCCATCACGCGCTTGAGCATCATGCGGCCGGCAATCGCGACTTCGAGCGGATTCGCTTCGAGCGCTTCCTTGTCGGACTGCTCGTATTGCGTTTGCAGATCTTCGGCGTGATGCGTAGGACGGAAGTCGTTCGGATAGGCGACGCCTTGCTCACGCAACTCGCGCAGCTTTTCGCGACGCTCGGTCATGATCTTGTTGTCGTCCACCTCGGGCGCGACATTTTGCTGGGCCGCATTGGGCTGGGCCGCATCAGGCTGGGTCGGTTCGGTCATGGTGAATTTGGTGTTCGGTGGCCCGCATCGGCATGCACCGGGGTGCGTCGGATGCGGGAAGCCAGTCAGTGTAAAAACCTCAGGCGGTAAAAAGATACGGCGCGGCGTTGATTCAAGGCCGCGCCGGTTGTGCCCGGATTCGCTCGCGGTTCGCGCTTAAACGCCCTGTTTCAGGCTCGCGCTGATGAACGGATCGAGGTCGCCGTCGAGCACACTCTTCGTGTTGCTGATTTCGACGTTGGTGCGCAGATCTTTAATGCGGCTGTTGTCCAGCACGTACGAGCGGATCTGGTGACCCCAGCCCACATCGGTCTTGCCGGCTTCGAGCTTGTCCTGCTCTTCCTGACGCTTGCGGATTTCCGCTTCGTACAGACGCGATTTCAGCATGGCCATCGCTTCGGCGCGGTTGCGGTGCTGCGAACGGTCGTTCTGGCACTGCACGACGATGCCCGACGGCATGTGCGTGATACGCACCGCGGAGTCGGTCTTGTTGATGTGCTGACCGCCCGCGCCCGAAGCACGGTAGGTGTCGATACGCAGATCGGCCGGGTTGACGTCCACTTCGATCGAGTCGTCGATTTCCGGGTACACGAACACCGACGAAAACGACGTGTGACGGCCGCCCGACGAGTCGAACGGCGACTTGCGCACGAGGCGGTGCACACCGGTTTCGGTGCGCAGGAAGCCGTAAGCGTATTCGCCTTCGATCTTGATCGTCGCGTTCTTGATGCCCGCGACGTCGCCGTCGGTCTGTTCCAGCACTTCGGTCTTGAAGCCCTTGCGTTCGCAGTAGCGCAGGTACTGGCGCAGCAGCATGGACGCCCAGTCGCACGCCTCGGTGCCGCCCGCGCCGGCCTGGATGTCCAGGAACGCGTTGTTCGGGTCGGCCGGGTTGGCGAACATCCGGCGGAATTCCATGTCGGCGACACGTTGTTCGATGCCTTGCGCGTCGGATTCGCAGGCAAGCAGCGTTTCGTCGTCGGCTTCTTCGCGGGCCATGTCGAACAGGTCCTGCGCGTCGCGCAGGTCGTTATCGAGCGACGTGAGCTTGCCGACCGTGTCGTCGAGCAGTTTCTTTTCCCGGCCAAGGGCCTGGGCGTGTTTCGAGTCGTTCCAGACGTCCGGGTCTTCAAGTTCCCGGTTGACTTCGATTAGACGCAGTGCTTTGTCGTCGTAGTCAAAGATACCCCCGTAGCGAGTCTGCGCGAGTGCGCAGGTCCGCCAGTGAGGCTTCGATCGCGTTGAGACGTTCCGCTTCCATGTCGATCTTTTATAGCTTCGTAAAAAGACGAAATTATAGCCGATCGGCGGCCCGCGCCGGAGGCTCTTGAGCGATCCGGCGCGGGTTTGGGGTTGATTTTGCGGAGATTTTCGATGCCTGGACGGTGAAAGCGGGGCTGACGGTTTTCTGCTTCAGACGGCCCCGCTTACGTCAAACACGGCTCATTCAACTCGCCGCGTGCTCGACGATCAACTGCACCCGCGACACCCCGTTCCACGTATCGCTCGCCAGCCGGTAAGCGACCATGGTGCGGGCGGGCAGCGTATCGGTATGGTTGAACCAGATCGCGTTGAAGCGCTGACGGCCGCGCATCAGTTGCAGTTTCAGGTGCTTGTCCTTCACCAGCGCCTGCGACGCCACCTCGAATTCGCCCGAAAACACCGGCGCAGGGAAGCCTTGGCCCCACACGGCGGCGTCGAGCATTTCGACGAATTGCGGCGTGAAATAAGCGTCTTCGAGTTCGCCGTCGGTTTCCACGGTGCGCGACAGCGCGTCTTCAGACAGCCATTCGCGGCCGACCGCTTCGAACGCGGCGGTGAAGCGGGGCACGTCGGCGGCGGCGAGCGTCAGGCCGGCAGCCATCGCGTGGCCGCCGAACTTGACGATCAGGTTCGGTTCGCGCTTCGAGATCAGGTCGAGCGCGTCGCGCAGATGGAAGCCGGGAATCGAGCGGCCCGAGCCCTTGACGGTCTGGCCGCTGTCGTCGGCCAAAGCGAACGTGAACGACGGCCGGTGGAATTTCTCCTTCAGCCGTCCGGCGACAATCCCGATCACGCCCTGATGCCAGCCCGGATTGAACAGCGTGATCGTGGTCGCGCCTGCGGGGTCGATCGACGACAGGTCGTCGAGCGCCTGTTGCTGCATGCCCGCTTCGATCTCGCGACGCTCGCGGTTCATCGTGTCGAGTTGCTGCGCGAGATCCCAGGCGCGGCCGATGTCGTCGGTCGTCAGGCATTCGATCCCGAGCGACATGTCCGACAGACGGCCCGCCGCGTTCAGGCGCGGCCCGAGCGCGAAGCCGAGGTCGAAGCCCGACGCGTTGCGGGCGTCGCGCGCGGCGGCGCGAAAGAGGGCGGCGATGCCAGGCTGCATCTTGCCCTTGCGGATGCGCTGCAAACCTTGCGCGACCAGCACGCGGTTGTTGCCGTCGAGCTTGACCACGTCGGCGACCGTGCCGAGTGCGACCAGGTCGAGCAGGCCATCGAGACGCGGTTCGGGAAACGCGTCGCCGAAGGCGCCGCGGCGGCGCAATTCCGCCCGCAGTGCGAGCAGCACGTAAAACATCACGCCGACGCCCGCGAGGCATTTGCTCGGGAACGTGCAGCCCGGCTGGTTCGGATTGACGATCGCGCGCGCGGCGGGCAGTTCGTCGCCGGGCAAATGGTGGTCGGTGACCAGCACGTCGATGCCGAGCGCGTTAGCCGCTTCGACACCGTCGACGCTGGCGATGCCGTTATCGACCGTGATCAGCAGTTCCGGCTTGCCCGACGGATTGCGGGCCGCCAGCGCGACGATTTCCGGCGTCAGGCCGTAGCCGTATTCGAAACGGTTCGGCACCAGATAGTCGATCTGTCCACCGAACATGCGCAGCCCGCGCACCGCGACCGCGCAGGCGGTGGCGCCGTCGCAGTCGTAGTCGGCGACCACCAGCATGCGGCGCTTTTGCTGGATCGCGTCGGCGAGCAGGACGGCTGCGTCCTCGCAGCCTTTGAGCGCGACCGGCGGCACGAGCTTCGCAAGGCCGGTTTCGATCTCATCGGGCAGGCACACGCCGCGCGCGGCGTAAAGGCGCGCGAGCACCGGATGCAGGCCGTGGCGAGTGAGGATTTCGGCGTCGACGGGAGAACAGGCGCGCGTAACGATTTGGGTCATTCGGGAATTATTCGATGAAGAGCGAGGCAAGCACGCGCCGTCGCCAGAATTTGCGCAGATCGCCGCGCGTGACGGTCAGCGTGACCGAGCCGGTGTCGCCGCATAAGGTCAGGCCGAGTTCGGCGAGCCGGCCGGATTGCAGCGCGGCGAGCGCGGGCTCGAACCAGTCGCTTTGCAGCGCCGCGAAGGCGTCGTTCCAGCGTGCCCAGTCCTGCTCGATGTAGGGCGCGGAGAAGGGGTCGAGTTCGACGAGCGTGGGGTTTGATGCGGCGGTTGCGGTTGGGTTTCGGGCCGCGCTTGCGCTATTTGCACCGTGCCCGGCGCCTTCCCGCGCGGACCATGCGGCAAACGATGCCGGCGGTGCAGCCGTTTCGACACCGGCTGTCATGGCCAGCCCACGCGTGGCGGCGGCATCCGAGAAAACCTGCCCGAACGGGCTGCGCACCGTTTGCGCCGCGCCTTGCGCATGAAACCAGATCGAGTTCACCGCCGGCAGCCCGCGCGCCTCGCGCGCTTCGTTCACCGGATGCTCGAACCACGCCATCTGCACTTCGTTCTGCAGCTTCATCCACGCGCGCGAACGCTCGCCGGAATGCGCTTCGTGCGGCAGCCAGATTTCGATGTTGCGCCCGCTCGCGCGCAACGGCGACGCGCCCGCCAGCGTGCCGAAACCGTCGCCCGACAGATACCAGCGCGCGGGTTTCGGTGCTTCGATACGCACGCCGAGTTCTTCGATCAGCGGACGGGCTACTGCCAGCAAAGCAGCGGCGTCGGCGTCGGAGAGTTCGAGCGACGCGGGATCGATCAGCACCAGATGATCATGTGCGATACGTACGTGCACCGGTTGCACGCAGGCCCAGGTCGCCTCGCCGGGTTCGCCGCCGTCGGCGCGCAGCATGTACGGCGCGAGCGGGGCTTCGTCGGCGGCGGCTGCGTTGCCGGGCAGCGCGCTGAATTGCCGCGCCACCCAGCGCTCGTGCGGCAGCGTGCGCTGAAAATCTTCGCCGATCACCCGTTCGACCAGCGTCGCGCGCGCGATCAGGCGGTCGAGGGCGGGGCTGCGAATGTCGTGAAGGGCGGTGGAGGCGTCCGCTGCGGCAGGCAGCGCGAAGGGCAGGAGCAGATGGAGACGGTTGGCGAGCATGATGCTGCGCATTGTAGGGCAAAGAGTGTGCGAGTATTCCGCCATCGGCTATCCGCCCGGCAAAACGCGGCGGTGGCCGGCGCACCTGCCGGTCGCCTGGCCGGCGGGGCGTCGCAGCAATAGCAGCCGCGCGCGGCGGCACCGCGCACATGACGAGGGAGACCGGCATGTCGCGTGAACTCAAAACCGAGCAGGAATTGCTCGAACTGGTCGTGAAAGCGCTCGATGCAAACCCGGCGACGGCCGGCTGGATACCGACGGGTTTCCACGAAACCGTCGAGGATGAAACGGGCTGCAACTGGGACATCAGCCATCTGCACCGGGACCGTAAGGACGCGGATAAACGCGATGTCGCCAATACTGCGGCGGCAGGCGTTATCAACGGGTTGCGGGCGCGGTACAACTTGCGGTAAGCGTCTTGTAGACGGTGCAGGACTGCTGCGATCGGCGTTCGGCTGGTCAGCGAAGCCCTGACGATTGCCGCGCCGAAAAACTCCCCGTGCCGAGGGCCGATCCAGCCATTCCGCAAGCCACCTCATTCAGACGGCGTTTGCGCGAGCGGGCGGCATTGTATGGCAAACTTCGCGCTTGATCGGTAACTGTGACGGCAATCGCAGCCGCACACCATGCGTCGGAATACGGTGGCGCGCGCCTTGCTACGACGTAGCGCGCAACGCCGGAACCATCCGCGTCGCCGCCACACCAACGATCACGACGCTCGGGCCGCGCGTCGGGCGTTCCACGCCTCCCGCGCGCACTACAAGGTCGAAAAACGGCCCGGACCACGGGCCGGAAAAACGCAGAAAAGGATTCGCTTGAAATTTCCCTACGAATGGCAGATTGGCTGGCGCTATACCCGCGCCGGCAAACGCACGACCGGTAACGGCTTCATTTCGTTCATCGCGCTGGTGTCGATGTCGGGCATCGCACTCGGCGTCGCGGCGCTGATCGTCGTGTTGTCGGTGATGAACGGGTTCCAGAAAGAAGTGCGCGACCGGATGTTGTCGGTGCTCGCGCACGTCGAGATTTTTTCGCCGACCGGGTCGATGCCCGACTGGCAACTGACCGCCAAGGAAGCGCGTCAGAACAAGGAAGTGATCGGCGCGGCGCCCTATGTCGAAGCACAGGCGCTGCTGACGCGCCAGGACGCCGTGAGCGGCGTGGCGCTGCGCGGCGTCGAGCCGTCGCTCGAACCGGAAGTGTCGGATATCGGCAAGGAAATGAAAGGCGGCAAGCTGTCCGACCTCGTGCCCGGCGATTTCGGCATCGTGCTCGGCGCAGACCTCGCGACCAACCTCGGCGTGCAGGTCAACGACAAGATCACGCTCGTCGCCCCCGAAGGCACCATCACCCCGGCGGGCATGCTGCCGAGGCTGAAGCAGTTCACCGTGGTCGGCATCTTCGAATCGGGGCATTACGAATACGACAGCACGCTCGCGCTGATCAACATCAAGGACGCGCAGGCGCTGTTCCGGCTGCCCGCGCCAACCGGCGTGCGATTACGTCTGACCGACATGCAGCGCGCGCCGGAAGTCGCGCATCAACTGGCACGCACATTGTCGGGCGATCTCTATATTCGCGACTGGACGCAGCAGAACAAGACCTGGTTCTCCGCCGTGCAGATCGAGAAGCGCATGATGTTCATCATCCTCACGTTGATCATCGCGGTGGCGGCGTTCAATCTCGTGTCGTCGCTGGTGATGACGGTGACCAACAAGCAGGCCGACATCGCGATTCTGCGCACGCTCGGCGCGCAGCCCGGCTCGATCATGAAAATTTTCGTGGTGCAGGGCGTGACGATCGGCTTTATCGGCACGGCGACCGGCGTCGCGCTCGGCTGCCTGATCGCGTGGAGCATTCCGTGGCTCGTACCGATGATCGAGCACCTGCTCGGCGTGCAGTTCCTGCCGCCGTCGGTGTACTTCATCAGCGAATTGCCGTCTGAACTGATTCCCGCCGACGTCGCGCGCATCGGCATCATCGCGTTCGTCATGTCGGCGCTGGCGACGCTTTACCCGAGCTGGCGCGGTGCGAAAGTCCGTCCTGCGGAGGCACTGCGTTATGAATGACCGTTCCGCGAATCTATCCATGGCCTCTGTCGATAACACCCCGTACCCCTACGTGCTGGAAGCCTCCGGTATTTCCAAAGCGTTCGTGCAGGGCGGTCTGAATGTACAGGTGCTCAACAACACGCAACTGAGCGTGCGGCGCGGCGAAAAGCTGGCGATCGTCGGCGCGTCGGGTTCGGGCAAAAGCACGCTGCTGCACGTGCTCGGCGGGCTCGACGATCCGAGCGCCGGCCATGTCTCGGTGATGGGCAAGCCGTTCACGAAACTCTCCGAGCGTGAGCGCAACGACCTGCGCAATCGCGCGCTGGGATTCGTGTATCAGTTCCATCATCTGTTGCCCGAATTCACCGCGCTCGACAACGTCGCGATGCCGCTGCGAATTCGCCGGATGACCACCGAAGCCGCGCGCAAGGAAGCGCTCGACGTGCTCGAGCGTGTCGGTATGGGGCATCGGGCGAAACATCGTCCGGGCGAGTTGTCGGGCGGCGAGCGTCAGCGCGTTGCCATCGCGCGGGCGCTGGTCACCAAACCGGCCTGCGTGCTGGCCGACGAGCCGACCGGCAATCTCGACGGCGGCACCGCGGACACGGTCTTCAACCTGATGCTCGAACTGTCGCAAACGCTCGAAACCAGCTTTGTGATCGTCACGCACGATCCCGAACTGGCAGGCCGCTGCGACCGCATCATGCGTTTGCGCGACGGCGTGCTTTACGAAGAGCCGCCGGTTCCGGTCTAAGCGCGAATCGTTGCGCCGCCGCTAGCGAGGCCCGTCATGTGGATCGATACGCACTGTCATCTCGACGCGTCGGAATTCGATGCCGATCGCGCCGAGGTTGCGGCGTCGGCGCATCGCGTGGGCGTTGGCCGCATCGTGATTCCGGCGATCGGCCGGCAGAACTTCGAGGCGGTGCGTGAACTGGCGCATCAAGTGGAGGGCGGGGCGTATGCGCTCGGCATTCATCCGCTGTTCACGCCGGGTGCCGAAGACGGCGATCTCGATCTGCTGCGCATGGAGATCGAGGCGAGTCTGGACGATCCACTGTTCGTCGGTATCGGCGAGATCGGGCTCGATTATTTTGTCGACGGTCTTGACGATGCGCGTCAGCAGTTCTTCTACAACGGCCAGCTGCAACTCGCACGCGAATTCGATCTGCCGGTGATTTGCCACGTGCGCAAATCGCAGGATCAGGTGATCAAAGGGCTGCGTCGGCATCAGATTCATCGCGGCATCGCGCACGCGTTCAATGGCAGTTTCCAGCAGGCCCAGGCCTATATCGACCAGGGGATGCATCTTGGCTTCGGCGGCAATCTGACGTTCGAGCGCGCGCGGCAGATTCGCCGTCTCGCCGAACAATTGCCGTTCGACGCGCTGGTCGTCGAAACCGACGCGCCCGACATCGCGCCGTCGTGGATGTATAAGCAGCGCAACTCGCCCGAGCAGATTCCGGCGATCGGCGCGGGCCTCGCGGACCTGCGCGGAATGACCGCCGACGAAGCCGCCTTAGGCACAACGGCCAACGCGCTCGCAGCACTGCCCCGGCTGGCCCTTTCCTCTGCATAATCAATCTCGTTGATCTTGTGGTTCGCGTCGGGCGAAACCCATGCCCGGCGGGCTCGCTGACGCCTGTTCGTCGCGCGTCGTTTCGTCCCGCGCCAGGTGGACGGAGGGCGGATGCGGGCAGGATGGTGCGGATTTGCGTTGGGCGTGATCGGCTTGCAGCGGCAGGCTGCGTTGCCGGGGTGGGGCGGCTGGTTCGGGCTGGTGGTGCTCGGCATCGTGGCGATTGGTGTCGCGGCGTGGGGTTTGCGAGGCGACTCCATGCTTGCTGCGGCGCGGTCGACGACATCGTCGTCGTGGCGTTGGTGGTCGCGCCATTTCCGGTTTGATTCGCGTTTGCGAGGGTTCGCCGGCTGGATCGCCGTGTGGTGTGCGGCGGCGTGCATGGGTTTCGGCTATGCCGCCGTGCGCGCGGAGATGCGGCTCGCGGTGGGCTTGCCGCAGGCGTGGGAAGGGCGCGATATCGAGGTCGTCGGCAGCATCAAAGGCTTGGCGGCGCATGATGAAAAAGGCGTGCGCTTTCTGTTCGAAGTCGAATCGGCCGACGCGCCGGTCGCGGCTTTTCCCCATGTTCTACAACTTTCCTGGATCGCCGACGATGCCCCGGCGCCGTTGCTCCAGCCGGGCGAACGCTGGCGTCTGACCGTGCGTCTGAAGCGGCCTCACGGCAACAGGAATTTCGGCGTGCGCGATGCCGAAGCCACTCTGCTAGCGCGCAATGTGCGGGCCACCGGTTATGTGAGCGCACCGTCTCACGCGCGGCGTTTGCCTGGGCAGGTTCGAGACATCCGCGTGAGCGTGGACCGCTGGCGCGCGGCGTTACGCGCGCGGATCGACACGGTACTCGCGGATGCGCCGCATCGCGGGATTGTCGTTGCTCTGGCCATCGGCGCGCAGGACGAAGTCACTGCCGCCGACTGGCAATTGATGCGCAGCACGGGCACGAGCCATCTGGTGGCGATTTCGGGCTTGCATATCGGCTTCGTTGCCGGTCTTGCCGCGTGGTTCGCGGGAGCTGTGTGGCGGCGCTCCGGGTGGATCGGCCGTAACTGGCCGCTGCGCCTGCCCGCGCAAATCGTCGCGGTGACGGGCGGCGCGGCGTTCGCCGCGTTGCATGCGGCGCTGGCGGGCTTCAATGTGCCGGCACAGCGGGCGTTGTGGATGGCGGGAGTGGTTGCGCTCGCGTTTGTCAGCGGACGCAATCTCGCTCGTTCGACGGTAATGTGCTGGGCGCTGGGGCTGGTGCTGCTGATTGATCCGTGGGCGGTGGTGTCGGCGGGATTCTGGCTTTCGTTCTGCGCGGTGGCGGCGATTCTGTTCGCGATGTCGGGGCGAGTTCGTTGGCGGCGCGAGGGCGGTCGGGAGGCCCGGAGCCAGGAGGGGGATGCCGGTCGCGGCGATAGCGATCGTGGCAACGGCAACGGCGGTGGTCTGCGAAACAGCAACGGTACCAGCCGCTGCCATCGTGATACCGATAACCGCGATGGCCTCGACGATTACAACTACAACGACGCCCGTCCCACCTTCACCAATTTCCGCGGGTCGCTGCGTCGCCGGCTCATTGCTCTCAATGACCGGCTGTACAGCGCCGCCCACGTCCAGATCGCGGTAACCGTCGCTCTCGCACCGCTCACCGTCTACTGGTTCTCGCAAATTCCACTGATCGGCCCACTCGCGAATGCCTTCGCGATTCCGTGGGTGAGTCTGCTGGTCACGCCCGCCGTGCTGGCTGGCGTTGCACTGCCCGCGCCCGTCGATGCGCTGGCCTTCCACGCCGCGCATGGCCTGCTCGTTTTGCTGGGCGAGTTCCTGCATCTTTTGTCCGGCCCCGGCTCGACGCTCTGGTGGCTGCCGCAACCCAACGCCTGGGCGCTGGCCGCCGCGGCGGTGGGTGTGTTCTGGCTGTTGGCGCCACGCGGCTGGCCGCTCCGGTGGGCTGCGCCGCTCACGTGGTTGCCGCTGCTGATGCCAGCGTCGCCCGGTCCGCCGCACGGCACTTTTCGCCTGACCGCGCTGGACGTCGGGCAGGGTACCTCGGTGCTGATCGAGACCGCGCATCATACGTTGCTGTTCGATACCGGGCCCGGCCCGGAATCGACCCACGCGGGCGAGCGGGTGGTCGTGCCGTTTCTGCAGGCGCATGGGGTGAGATCGCTCGACACGCTGATCGTCAGCCATGCCGATTCCGATCACTCGGGCGGGGCGCCGGCCGTGCTCGACGCGATCCACGTCGAGCAGATGGTGGCCGCGTTGCCGCCGTCCAATGCGCTCTGGTCGAGTGCGAAACAGCACGGCGCGCGCACCTTGCCATGCGCGGCGGGCCAGCGCTGGCAGTGGGACGGCGTCGAATTCGCAATGTTGTGGCCGGACGCCGGCCCGCTGCGAGGCAAGCCAAACGAGCATTGCTGCGTGTTGCGCGTGAGCACGATCCCGGCCATCGCGAGCGGCCCGGAGAACCGCACTAAAACGATCCCGCCTCGCATCGCGGCTTTGCTGACGGCGGACATCGAGGCGCCCACCGAACGCGTGCTGCTCGCGCGCGATCGTGACGCGTTGCGCGCGCAGGTGCTGGTCGTGCCGCATCACGGCAGCAAGACGTCGTCGACCGAGCCGTTCCTCGACTCTATCGATCCGTCTATCTCAATATTTCAGGTAGGCTACCGTAACCGGTTTCATCATCCGAATGCCGGCGTGTTCGAGCGTTATAAGGCGCGTCATATCGAACTCGGGCGTAGCGATGTGGATGGCGCGGTGCGGGTCGACGTCGATCCGGGTTATTCAGCGCAGGCGGGCGCGGAGACGAACGGCGCCGTGCTGACGCTCGAACGCTACCGCGATACGCAGCGTCGTTACTGGATGGATCGCTGACTGCAAGGTGACGCGACAGTGGCAAATTGCGAGCCCGCATAAAAATGGAGCCGTGCTGCGGGATGGCGATTGCCCTGGAGGAGCACGAGCCCGCGACGGCCCCAGAATGTGTCCGCGAAAGAAGTGCCCCACGCAACCGTACCCGCAGCCCCGGCCCGGCACTAAAAAACACAAACAGAACGGAGATAGCCGCAGTTGAAAAACGTCATTCATTTCTCGCACGCGAACGGTTTCCCGGCGTCGACCTACCGGACGATCTTTGCCGAATTGTCCGACGACTACGAACTGCGCGCGATCGAGCGCATCGGCCACGACGCGCGTTTCCCGGTGACCCAGGACTGGCCGCATCTGGTCGAACAGTTGCTCGACGATATTGGCCGTGCGTATGAACAGCCGGTTTGGCTGGTGGGGCATTCGCTAGGCGGCTATCTGTCGTTGATGGCCGCGCTCAAGAAGCCGCAATGGGTCCGGGGCGTGGTGATGCTGGATTCGCCGGTCATCGCCGGCTGGCGCAGCAGCATGCTGCGCGTGTCGCAATGGACTGGCCTCGACGAGCGCCTCTCGCCCGCGGCCGCCACCCGCATGCGACGCACTCATTGGGCGAGCCGCGACGAAACGTGGCGGCATTTTCATTCGAAGCCCGCGTTCGCGCGCTGGGACGAGCGCATGCTGTCCGACTACATCGACTTCGGTATTCCGCAGACTTCGGCCGACGGCTCGCGTTCGCTCGCCTTCGACCGCCGCACCGAATATCAGATATATAAAACCTTGCCGCATACGCTCGGCTCGCGACTGGCTCGCGGCGCGGCGGTGCCGGTCGGGTTTATCGCCGGCACGCGCTCGAAGGAAATTCGCCAGGCCGGGCTGGATGCAACCCGCCGCGTGACCGGCGGACATCTGGAGTGGATCGAAGGCAGCCATCTTTATCCGATGGAAAAACCGATCGAAACCGCGCGCGCGGTGCAGCGCATGTTGCGCGAACTGGAGCAGCGGGGTTGACGCGGTAGGGTAGAGCGGCAGTAAAGCAGCGAAGAAATACGGCGGCGCGATGATGCTTCCGCGGGCGCTCGCCAAAACGCGCGGCAAAAGTCCTGCGTTGCATAAACGGGCCGCCTCCGCTTCCCGGCGACCGGAAGCTCCCGCCGCCACCTTGCGCGCGCATGGCCAGACCGCGCCGCAAAAAACGGTACATGATCGGCGCAGGGCAATCGCTGCCGCCGTGGCACACGTGCGTGCAGATGTCGCTCGGATTTTGCTGGGTTGGGGCCCTGCTTTACGGTATAATCCGTTTTTCCCGCGAGCATCCAGCGATGACCAAATATGTTTTCGTCACCGGCGGCGTAGTATCTTCCCTCGGCAAGGGTATTGCCGCCGCTTCCCTCGCCGCGATCCTCGAATCGCGCGGTCTTAAAGTCACCCTCCTCAAGCTCGATCCGTACATCAACGTCGACCCCGGCACGATGAGCCCGTTTCAGCACGGTGAAGTGTTCGTCACGGAAGACGGAGCAGAGACTGACCTCGACCTTGGCCACTATGAGCGCTTCATCAGCACGAAGATGCGCAAGGCCAACAACTTCACCACTGGCCAGATTTACGAATCGGTAATCCGCAAGGAACGCCGGGGCGATTATCTCGGCAAGACGGTGCAGGTCATCCCGCACATCACGAACGAAATCCAGGCGTTTATCGAACGCGGCGCAGCTTCGGCTACGTGCGGCGAGCCGGATGTCGCTATCGTCGAAGTGGGCGGTACGGTGGGCGACATTGAGTCGCTGCCGTTCCTCGAGGCCGCACGTCAGATGAGCCTGCGCATGGGCCGCAACAGCGCGTGCTTCGTGCATCTCACGCTGGTGCCATGGGTCGCCACGGCCGGCGAACTGAAGACCAAGCCTACGCAACACAGCGTGCAGAAGCTGCGTGAAATCGGCATCTCGCCGCACGTGCTGCTGTGCCGTGCCGACCGTCGCATCCCGGACGACGAGCGCGCAAAAATCTCCATGTTCTCGAACGTGCCCGAAGACGCCGTGATTTCGGTGTGGGACGCAGACAGCATCTACAAGATTCCGCAGATGCTGCACGACCAGGGTCTGGACGCGATCATCTGCGAAGAGCTCAAGCTCTCGCCGCAGCCGGCCGATCTGTCCATGTGGTCCGATCTGGTCGAGAAGCTTCAGCATCCGAAGCACGAAGTCACGATCGGCATGGTCGGCAAATATGTCGATCTGACCGAGTCGTACAAGTCGCTGATCGAAGCGCTGCGCCATGCGTCGATGCACACGGCGACGAAAGTCAACATCGAGTACATCGATTCGGAAGAGGTCGAAACGCAAGGCGTCGACAGCCTCAAGCATCTTGACGCCGTGCTGGTTCCGGGTGGCTTCGGCCGTCGCGGCACCGAAGGCAAGATCGCGGCGATCCGCTATGCGCGCGAAGCGAAGGTGCCGTACCTCGGCATCTGCCTCGGCATGCAGCTCGCCGTGATCGAATTCGCCCGCGACGTGGTCGGCCTGAAAAACGCGAACAGCACCGAGTTCGATCAGGAAACCGAAAACCGCGTGGTCGCACTGATCACCGAGTGGTACGACCGTGAAGGCAAGGTCGAGAAGCGTACCGAAGAATCGGATCTGGGCGGCACGATGCGCCTCGGTTCGCAACGTTGCCCGATCAAGCCCGGCACGATGGCCGAAGAGATCTACGGCAAGGACGTGAACGAGCGTCATCGTCACCGTTATGAAGTCAATAACCGCTTCGTGCCCCAGCTCGAAGCCGGTGGCCTTATCATCAGCGCGCGTACCCCGAGTGAAGATCTGCCGGAAATGATGGAATTGCCGCGCAGCATGCACCCGTGGTTCGTCGGCGTGCAGTTCCACCCGGAATTCACGTCCACGCCGCGTGACGGTCATCCGCTGTTCAAGTCGTTCGTCGAAGCGGCGCTCGCGCATCATCAGGCGGGTGCAACGAACGCAGTTGGGGAGAAAGCATGAAACTGGGCGATTTCGAAATCGGGCTCGACAAGCCGTTTTTCCTGATCGCCGGCACCTGTGTCGTCGAATCCGAACAGATGACGATCGACGTGGCTGGCCGGCTGAAGGAAATCTGCGCGAAGCTGAACATTCCGTTCATCTACAAATCGTCGTACGACAAGGCTAACCGCAGCAGCGGCAAGTCGTTCCGCGGTCTGGGCATGGACGAAGGTTTGCGCATCCTGTCGGAAGTGAAGCGTCAGCTCGGTCTGCCAGTATTGACCGACGTTCACGCCGAACACGAAATCGAGCAGGTTGCGTCGGTGGTCGATGTCCTGCAAACGCCTGCTTTCCTGTGCCGTCAAACGGACTTCATTCACGCTTGTGCGCGTTCGGGCAAACCGGTCAATATCAAGAAAGGCCAGTTTCTCGCACCGCACGACATGAAGAACGTGATCGACAAGGCGCGTGACGCAGCGCGTGAAGCCGGTCTGTCGGAAGACCGCTTCATGGCGTGTGAGCGCGGCGTGTCGTTCGGCTATAACAACCTCGTGTCGGACATGCGTTCGCTCGCGATCATGCGCGAAACCAGCGCGCCGGTCGTGTTCGACGCGACTCACTCGGTGCAGTTGCCGGGCGGTCAGGGCACGAGCTCGGGTGGTCAACGCGAATTCGTGCCGGTGCTGGCGCGTGCCGCGGTGGCAGTGGGCGTCTCCGGCCTCTTCATGGAAACGCACCCGAATCCGGCGCAGGCCAAGTCGGACGGCCCGAATGCCGTGCCGCTGAACCGCATGGCCGACCTGCTCGAGACGCTGGTAACGCTCGATCAGGCCGTCAAGCGCGCGCCGTTCCTCGAAAGCGATTTCAACTGATTCATACGTTTTCCGCGTGTCACGACTCGCTTGCATAATGGGCGCAGTCGTCGACGCGCGGCGAAAGTAACGCAATGGTCGTCGAACGTATCGGCGCGCGAGTGGTTCGTCGGGGAGACCGGCGCTCTTCTTGAGATCGGAGTCAGCGCTAACGCGCCAACTCCGATCGACACGCGCGATACAGTGTCACAGTAAAGAATTCAACGTCATTTCTTGAGGAAACCATGAGTGCTATCGTAGATATCATCGGTCGAGAGATTCTCGATTCGCGAGGCAACCCCACCGTCGAATGCGACGTGCTGCTCGAGTCGGGCACGATGGGCCGCGCTGCGGTGCCGTCGGGTGCATCGACCGGCTCGCGTGAAGCCATCGAGCTGCGCGACGGCGAAACCGGCCGTTACGGCGGCAAGGGCGTGCTGAAGGCCGTTGAGCACATCAACACTGAAATCTCCGAAGCGATCATGGGCCTCGACGCTTCCGAGCAGGCCTTCCTCGACAAGACGCTGCTGGAACTCGACGGCACCGACAACAAGTCGCGCCTCGGCGCAAACGCGATGCTGGCTGTGTCGATGGCCGTCGCGAAGGCCGCTGCTGAAGAAGCCGGCCTGCCGCTGTACCGCTACTTCGGCGGCTCGGGCGCAATGCAACTGCCGGTCCCGATGATGAACATCGTCAACGGTGGCGCGCACGCGAACAACAGCTTGGACATCCAGGAGTTCATGATCGTTCCGGTTAGCCAGCCGACTTTCCGCGAAGCACTGCGCTGCGGCGCCGAAGTGTTCCACGCGCTGAAGAAGATCCTGTCGGACCGCGGCATGAGCACGGCAGTGGGCGACGAAGGCGGTTTCGCACCGAACTTCGGCAGCAACGACGAGTGCCTGTCGACCATCCTGCAAGCTATCGAGAAAGCAGGCTACCGCGCCGGTGAAGACGTTCTGCTCGCACTCGACTGCGCAGCGAGCGAGTTCTACCACGACGGCAAGTACCAGCTGGCTGGCGAAGGCCTGCAACTGTCGTCGACGGAATTTGCGGATTACCTCGCAAACCTGGCCGACAAGTTCCCGATCGTGTCGATCGAAGACGGCATGCACGAAAGCGACTGGGCAGGCTGGAAGACGCTGACCGACAAGCTCGGCAAGAAGGTCCAGCTGGTCGGCGACGACCTGTTCGTGACCAACACGCGCATCCTGAAGGAAGGCATCGACAAGGGCATCGCCAACTCGATCCTGATCAAGATCAACCAGATCGGCACGCTGACGGAAACCTTCGCGGCAATCGAAATGGCGAAGCGCGCAGGCTACACGGCTGTGATCTCGCACCGTTCGGGCGAAACCGAAGATTCGACGATCGCCGATATCGCGGTCGGCCTGAATGCCGGTCAGATCAAGACGGGTTCGCTGTCGCGTTCGGACCGCATCTCGAAGTACAACCAGTTGCTGCGTATCGAAGAAGATCTCGGCGATATCGCCAGCTATCCGGGCAAGTCGGCGTTCTACAACCTGCGCTAAGTTGGCTGATGTCTACGCTAACCGATGAGCCGGTTATCCCCCGTTTCTGATTGACCTCGCCGCCCTGCGTATAGCGCAGGGCGGCGCGTATTTATTGTGCTTACTTCATGCGGCTCGTCACTGCTGTCCTGATCGTTCTGCTGGCGCTGATCCAGTACCCGCTCTGGTGGGGCCATGGGGGCTGGTTGCGTGTGCACGAGTTGCAGCAGCAACTGGCGCAGCAACTGCAGAAGAACAACGATTCGAAGCTGCGCAACGAGCGTATTCAGGGCGAAGTGCAGGATCTGCAGAACGGCACGGCCGCTGTCGAAGAGCGGGCGCGCTACGAAATGGGCATGGTCAAGGATGGCGAAGTGTTCGTGCAATTCGTGTCGCCGAACGCGCCGTTGCCGACCGCAAACACGCCTTCGGTGACAACCTCGACGCGGGGTGAAGTGTCGGCGGCACCGCTGCATGTGGTGCCGAATCCGGAGTCGCGTGCGAAGCCGGATCGCAAGCACGGCGGCAAGGCGGCGAAGGACAAGAAGGCCGCTGGTACGCATTGAACGTTGCGTGTTGGTGTAGCGCGTTAGCTGCGCCAGGCCGGCAAGATACGGGGGACGAAAAAAGGAGCGGTTCAGCAATGAACCGCTCCTTTTTCTTTTGGCCCTTCAGGTTGAGTGCGCTACCGCGCGATACGCCCCACGCTTTGTTCTACCAACCCCAGTTTGGTCCAAAACCCACGCCAATCCCGGAGCCCCAGCCGCGTCCCCAACCGCCGCTGGAATAACCTCCCCAGACGTTGACCGGTGGCGAGTAATAACGCGACCAGGCCTGAGCGGCATTTTCGGCGGCAATCGCCTGATCCTGTTCGAACAGCACCTGCCGGTCGATCGCGTCATAGCGTGCGCGTTCTTGCGGCGTAAGTGGCGGCGCGGTGGTGGAGTTGACGGTGTCGGTCTGATCGGCCGGCAAACGGCTCAGGATCGGCGACGGCCCTGGCGGATCGATCGCGCAGCCGGCTAGCGCGGCGGTGCCGGCAACCACGACGAGGACCGAAAACAAGCGCGTGTGGCGAAGGGCAAGGGCATAGCGGGTCGACGAAACAGTGCGGATCATGTTCGATCTCCAGCAATCAGTCGGTCGGATGCCTAAGTAAAAATGCACAACGTCCGCCGCCAGGAATCAACGCAACCAGACGAAACCACACGCAAGCAAACGGAACCAGCGACAGGTAATGCTGAAGCAATTCGCGCCGCCCGAGTCACAAAGTGACGATGGGCGGCGCGATAACAACCACCGTGAAACGACTACTATCCGCTCCAGATCGGCGAGCCTGAAACCCGCTTCACCGGTCGTCTCAATGCCGTTGATCAGCAGCGGGCGTCACACCCTGTGAGAGTGCGTCGGCGACGAAAAGTTGCGCCACATCGACCGGATCGAATTCGTACCGCTGGTTGCAGAACTCGCAATGAATTTCCACATGTCCGCGTTCTTCGATCACGCCGTCCACCTCTTCGCGGCCCAGCATCTTCAGCATTCCACCGACTTTCTCGCGCGAACACGTGCATTCGAAGCGCGCCGTGGCCGGCTCGAAATGCTGGACGTTTTCCTGCCAGAAAAGGCGCCGGAAAACCGTTTCCGGTTCTTCTTTCAACAGTTCGTCCTGCGACAGCGTGCCGCCCAGCGTGCAAACGCGTTCCCAGGTATCCGCGTCCAGCTCGCCCGGATGCGGGACGATGCCGCCGTCGCCCGGCAGCTTCTGCAGCAGCATGCCGACCGCGCGCTCGGTGTTCGCCGCGAGCCACAGGCGCGTGTCGAGTTGTTCGGAGTGGTGCATGTAGTGCTCGAGCACTTCGGCCATCGAGTTGAGCGGGCCGTCCACGCCCGACAGCGGCACGATACTTTGATACGGCTGTTGGCCCGGATGCTTGTCGGCTGGATCGAGCGTGATCACGCAGCGGCCGTGACCGCTCGCGTTCAGCAATTCGATCATCGAAGCCGTGTCGCCGATGGTATTGGCCGTGTCGCCGGAAAGCTTGGCGGTGGCGCGCATCGACAGATCGGAGCTGCACTGGACCACCAGCATCTTGACCGGGCCGTCGCCGAAAATCTGCATGACGAGCGTGCCGTCGAACTTGAGATTCGCCGACAGCAGTGCGCACGCGGCCATCATTTCGCCCAGAATCGTCCGCACAGGCGCCGGATAATCGCGGCGCGTCAGCACTTCCTGCCACGTATTGCGCAGCGAAACGATCTCGCCGCGCACTGGCGCCGCGCTGAACATGAATTTTTGCAACTGGTCGCTCACAACTTTTCCTCGGTGGAATGACGCGGCTGATGCCGCGCCTTGCGCGCCCCGCGCGTCGGCGGTTAGCCGATGCGTACGAGCTGCGCCTTGAAATATTCGCGGCGCTCGGCATAACTTGCCGTGCCGCGCTGCATATTGGCGATATCCGTCTCGGTCAACTCGCGCACCACTTTGGCGGGCGCGCCGAGAATCAGCGAATTGTCGGGAAACACCTTGCCTTCAGTGACGATGGCGCCCGCTCCGACCAGACAGTTGCGGCCGATTACCGCTCCATTCAAGACCACGGCCTGAATTCCGACCAGTGAACCTTCCTTGATCGTGCAGCCGTGCAGCATGACCTGGTGGCCAATCGTCACGTTCGGCTCGATCGTCAGAGGAAAACCGGGGTCGGTGTGCAGCACGGCGCTTTCCTGCACGTTGCTGCCCGCGCCGACGGTGATCGCCTCGTTGTCGCCGCGAATCGTCGCGCCGAACCAGACGCTCGCGTTTTCCTCGATCGTCACATTGCCGATGATAGTCGCCGTATCCGCGATGAACACGCTCTCGTGAATGGTCGGGGCGGCTTCGCCAAGCTTGTAAATCGTCACAATGTCTCCTCTTGATCAGTCGCTGCTGACGCTGAAATGGGGCGGGGAATGGCCCGGCAGATGAAGCGTGGCCGGGGTTGCCGCGGGATGTGCCGCCTGGCCGGCGCGATCGGCGCGCCGGATGGTCGAATCGGGTATTGTAAACGGTTGTGTGGTTGGGGCTCCTGGTGTAGCGGCGGTCGGTGCGGGTTTGATCTCCTGCCTGCTATCGAGGCGCGTGCAGCGCGAGCACCGTTCTGCGAGGGGCGGGCGGGTTGCAATCGGGCGGTGGCCGCTGAGCGAATGGGCGGGTGCAAGCGTATCGCCGAACTGAGCACCGTTGCGCCCTGTGCGGCGCCTGCGGCTCGCTCCTTTGCCGCGCCTGCTCCCGCTTACTCCTTGTCCTACCTGAAACCCGTTCCCAGCATCGCTGCCATTACCAGCCCGCTTGCCATGACGTTCGCCGCTTCGTCCAACCTGTCTGCCGCCCCTGTCGCCGCCAACCGCAGCTCCCCCGACTGCGCGCGAACTGCCGCGCTTGCCGCGTTGCGCGAGAGCGATCCAGTGACCAAAGCGGCGGCAGCCCGCTCGCTCTACGCCGCCGTGCTCGACGCGCAGATGACCTGTTCCGCCGACGCCGAACTCGACGAGCCGCCCAACCTGCCGGGCCGTCCTGCGCAGCCGGAACTGGTCGATCCGCGTCTGTTAAAGCGGCGCGGCATGCAATCGCCCGAAGGCCGCGCGGTGCTGCTGCACGCGCTCGCGCACATCGAATTCAACGCGATCAACCTTGCGCTCGACGCCGTCTGGCGCTTTCCCGCGATGCCTGCCGCGTTCTACGCCGACTGGCTCAAAGTCGCGGCCGAAGAGGCGTATCACTTCTCGCTGCTCACCGCCCGGCTCGCGGAATACGGCCACGTATACGGCGATTTCCCCGCGCACGACGGCCTGTGGGACATGTGCGAGCGCACCCGCGGCGACGTGCTGGCGCGTATGGCGCTGGTGCCGCGCACGCTCGAAGCGCGCGGACTCGACGCCTCGCCGCCGATCCGCGCGCGACTGCAACAGGCCGGCGACCACGCGTCCGCAGCGATTCTCGACGTAATCTTGCGCGACGAGATCGGCCACGTGCTGATCGGCAACCACTGGTTTCGTCACCTATGCAACAAGAACGGCCTCGATCCGCACACGACCTACACCCGTCTCGCCGATCAGTATCACGCGCCGAAATTGCGCGGGCCGTTCAATTTCGAAGCGCGCCGTGACGCCGGTTTCGACGAGGCCGAACTGGCTGCGCTGGCCGGTCTCGATCTCCAGCAAGCGGTCCCGCCGGCCCGCAGCGACTGAAGCCGGCCGAGACCTGATTCCACGATCTGGCCCCTCGCATCGTCCGGCTATCTCGTTATAATCGAACGACCATTCTTTTTTCGGGGCGCGCGTTCATGAACACTTCCCAATCTGACTTCATCGCCGTGCGCGGCATCCGTCTGCATGTGCGGCGTTGGGGCAATCCGGATGCGCCCGCGCTGTTCATGCTGCACGGCTGGATGGACGTCTCGGCGTCGTTCCAGTTTGTCGTCGATTCGCTCGGCGGCGACTGGCAGATCATCGCGCCGGACATGCGCGGGTTCGGTTTGTCGGACTGGCCGGTGGCCGAGCGGGGCGGCGGCAATTACTGGATGCAGGACTATCTGGCCGATCTCGACGTGCTACTTGATCACTACGCGCCGGGCGGCCAGGTGAATCTGGTCGGGCATAGCATGGGCGCGAACATCGCCTGTCTGTACGCGGGCGTGCGGCCCGAACGGGTGCGCCGGGTGGTCGATCTGGAAGGATTTGGTCTCGCCCCGGCGCACGCGGCTCAAGCGCCCCGGCGCCTGCTCACGTGGCTCGACGAATTGCGCGACCCGCCGCAGTTGAAGCGCTATGTGTCGCTCGAAGCGGTCGCCGCGCGTCTGATCAAGACCAATCCGCGCCTCGCTCCGCAGCGTGCGCAGTTTCTCGCGCAGCACTGGTCGAAGCCCGACGGCGAAGGGCGCTACATGCTGCTGGCCGATCCGGCCCACAAGGTGCGCGGACCGACGCTGTATCGTCTGGACGAGGTGATGGCCGTGTGGGGCAAGGTGAGCGCGAAAGTGCTGCATGTGGAAGCCGCTAATTCGCCGACGCTTGCGGCTATCGCAGGCGAAATTCCGTTGGCCGAGTTCAAGGCGCGTTTTGAGGCGTTCCCGAACTGGCGCGAGAAGATCATCGACGAAGCGGGACATATGGTGCATCACGACCAGCCCGAGCAGATCGCAGCGCTGATCGAAGGGTTTTGCGCGTGAGTGTTCGGCCTACCGGAAACGGCGCGCTTCGCCGGACGTGGACGCGAGATAGCTCTGGGGTCGCTTACTGCGTTGCAGTAAAATGAGTACAGAACCTTTTTGCGACCACGATGAACGCCGACCTGCACTGCCATTCCACTGTTTCCGACGGCCAGTTTTCTCCCGCCGACGTCGCACGCCGCGCACATGCGGGCGGCGTGACCCTTTGGGCATTGACCGATCACGATGAAGTGGGCGGCCAGCTCGAAGCGCGCCGCACTGCCGAGGAACTCGGCATGCGCTACCTGAGCGGCGTCGAAATTTCGGTGACGTGGGCTTCGCGTACGGTGCACATCGTCGGTCTGGGCATCGACCCGACCAACCCGATCCTGATCGACGGCCTCGCTCGCACACGCGACGGCCGCGCGGCGCGCGCCGAGGCGATCGGCGAGCAGCTGGCCACGCTCGGCATCCCCGGCGCTTACGAAGGCGCACTCCAATACGTGTCGAATCCCGACATGATTTCGCGTACGCACTTCGCGCGCTTCATGGTCGAAAGCGGTCACTGCAGTTCCACGCAAGATGTGTTCAACCGCTATCTCGGCGACGGCAAACCCGGTTTTATCGCGCACCGCTGGTCCAAACTGGCCGACGCGGTCGGCTGGATCCAGCAGTCGGGCGGTGAAGCGATCGTCGCGCACCCGGGCCGTTACGCATACTCGCCGGTCGAATTCGATGCATTTTTCGCCGAATTCATCGATCTCGGCGGCAAGGCGATCGAAGTCGTCACAGGCAGCCACACGCCCGATCAGTACCGCGAATACGCGGACGTCGCGCGCCGCTTCGGTTTCGAAGCGTCGCGCGGCTCCGATTTCCACGCACCCGGCGAAGGCCGCGTCGACCTCGGCACGCTGCCGCCGCTGCCTTCCGATCTCAAGCCCGTCTGGGAACGCTGGCTGTGATCGCGCGCCGTGCCACGCCGGCACGTTGCGCGCGAGAGCCGTTCGGGCACGCCGCGTGCGGTTTTTCGTCCTGCTGCACCTCTGATTTCTCGTTTCCTCGCGATCGGACTTTTCGTCCGGTCTTCCGCTCCGTTGCATATCGCAAGTATCGCAACGCGTTTCGTTGTTCCGTCGCCGTTCATCTGTAGCCATTGTTAGACATCATGTCCCAATACTTTCGGCTTCACCCTGACAACCCGCAGCCGCGCCTCGTCAAGCAGGCGGTGCAGATCATCAAGGACGGCGGCGTGGTCGCGCTGCCAACCGATTCGAGCTATGCGCTAGCCTGTCAGCTCGACGACAAGGACGCGGTGGAGCGTCTGCGGCGCATTCGCGGGCTCGACGAAAAGCAACTGCTGTCGCTGCTGGTGCGCGATCTGTCCGAACTGTCGAACTTCGCTATGGTGGATAACCGGCAATACCGGCTGATCAAATCGGTGACACCGGGGCCCTATGTGTTCGTGCTGCAGGCCACCAAGGAAGTGCCGCGGCGCCTGTCGCATCCGTCGCGCAAGACCATCGGCCTGCGGGTGCCGGATCACGCGATCACGCTGGCGATTCTCGAGGAACTGGGTCAGCCGCTGCTCGGCTCCACGCTGATCATGCCGGGCGAAACGCAACCGCTGAACGACCCCGAAGAGATTCGCGAGCGGCTGGAGAAGCAACTGGATCTGGTGATCGACGGCGGTGCCTGTGTGTGCGAACCGTCCACCGTGATCGATCTGACCGGCGCGGAGCCGGTGCTGGTGCGGGCAGGGCGCGGTTCTCTCGCGCCCTTTGGTCTCGAAGAGACGGCATGAGCGGAAGCGGACAGACGCCCGCAACCGCGTTGTTACAATAGTGAGCTATGGATTCTTCCCTGATACAAACCATTGCGGTGTACGCGCTGCCGGTGATTTTCGCGATCACGTTGCACGAAGCCGCTCATGGCTATGTCGCGCGCTGGCTGGGCGACAACACCGCTTATGTGCTCGGCCGCGTGTCGATCAATCCGATGCGGCACATCGACCCGCTCGGCACGATCGCCATTCCGCTGCTGTTGTACTTCGCGACCAGCGGCGCGTTCATGTTCGGTTACGCAAAGCCGGTGCCGGTGGCGTTCGGCAATCTTCGCAATCCGCGTTGGGGCAGCTTGTGGGTCGCTGCCGCCGGTCCGGCGTGTAATTTCATTCAGGCGCTGATCTGGGGTGTGTTCGGCGTGGCGCTTGCGGTACTCGGCGTCGAGGAACCGTTTTTCACGCGAATGGCTGCGGCAGGCGTGGGTGTGAACCTCGTGCTCGGCGTGCTGAACCTGTTTCCGCTGCCGCCGCTCGACGGCGGCCGTGTGCTGATGGCGCTGTTGCCGCCGAAGCAGTCGATCGCGCTGTCGCGTCTCGAGCCATACGGCTTTTTCATCGTGATGGCGCTGGTCATGACGGGGACGCTGACGCGCTATTGGCTCAATCCGCTCGTGACGCTCGGCTACGGCGCGATTACTGCCGTGCTGACTCCTCTCGTTTCGCTTTTCTGACAACCATGTTCCCTGATCGTATCGTTTCCGGCATGCGGCCTACCGGCTCGCTGCACCTCGGCCACTATCACGGCGTGCTGAAGAACTGGGTGCGTTTGCAGTCGGAATATCCGTGTTTTTTCTGTGTGGTCGACTGGCACGCACTGACGACGCACTACGAAACGCCCGAATTGATCGAAAAGAACGTGTGGGACGTGCTGATCGACTGGCTCGCGTCGGGCATCGATCCGGCGCAGGCAACGCTGTTCATCCAGAGCAAGGTGCCTGAGCACGCGGAACTGGCGCTGCTGCTCGGCATGAGTACGCCGCTCGGCTGGCTCGAACGCGTGCCGACCTACAAGGAGCAGCAGGAAAAGCTGAAGGACAAGGACCTGTCCACGTACGGTTTTCTCGGCTATCCGGTGCTGATGGCGGCGGACATTCTGCTGTATCGCGGCTCGCTCGTGCCGGTCGGCGAAGATCAGGTGCCGCACGTCGAAATGACGCGTGAAATCGCCCGCCGTTTCAACTATCTGTACGGCCGGGAACCAGGCTTCGAACAGAAAGCGAACGACGCCGCAAAGAAGCTCGGCGGCAAGCGCTCGAAGCTTTACCACGAACTGCGCAACGCCTATCAGCAGGAAGGCGACGACGAAGCGCTCGAGCAGGCGCGCGCGATGTTGCAGGAATCGCAGAGCCTGTCGATGAACGACCGCGAGCGTCTGTTCGGCTACCTCGAAGGCTCGCGCAAAATCATTCTGGTCGAGCCGCAGGCGATGCTGACGCAGGCGTCGCGCATGCCAGGCCTCGACGGCCAGAAAATGTCGAAGTCGTACGGCAATACCATCGGCCTGCGCGAAGACGCGGAAACCATCACGAAGAAGGTGCGCACCATGCCGACTGACCCGGCCCGCGTGCGCCGCACCGATCCGGGCGATCCGGACAAGTGCCCGGTCTGGCAGCTTCACCAGGTCTATACGAACGAAGCGACCCATGAATGGGTCGAGAAGGGCTGCCGCACGGCGGGCATTGGTTGCCTCGACTGCAAGCAGCCCGTGATCGAGGGCATTCTGCGCGAACAGCAGCCGATGCTTGAACGCGCGCAGAAGTACATGGACGACCCGTCGCTTTTACGCGCGATCGTCGCGGACGGCTGCGACAAGGCCCGCCGGTTCGCGATGGAAACGATGCGCGACGTCCGCGAGGCCATGGGCCTGTCGTACACCTGAGGCGGCGTCCTGTGTCTGCAATGAATACGACTGTTGCCGCCGCCATGCATGGATTGGGCGAGCCTTCGCCGTGGGTGCGCCAATGGGCGCATCTCGTCGCGGCGGGCGGCGCGGTGCTGGATGTCGCGTCGGGAGCGGGGCGGCATGCACGCTTTTTTGCGTCGCGGGGGCATCCGGTGACCGCGCTCGACCGCGACGCGGCTGCGCTCGACACGCTGCGCGACGAGCCGCTCATCGCCACGCTTGCCGCCGATCTCGAAGGCGCCGCATGGCCGCTCGCCGGCGACGCTCGCTTCGCCGCGGTCATCGTGACGAACTACTTGCACCGCCCGCTCTTTCCTCGTCTTTTGCGCTCGCTCGCCCCCGGCGGCGTACTGGTTTACGAGACCTTCGCGCAAGGAAACGAAAGAGTCGGCAAACCTTCCAATCCCTCGTTTTTACTCGCTCCCGGCGAGCTTCTCGACCGGGTCCGCGGCCAGCTTCGGGTGGTCGCATTTCAGGATGGTTTTCTCGCGCAGCCGCGCCCGGCCTACGTCCAGCGGATCTGCGCCATTCGGGAGGCGGAGCACCCAGACGACCCTCTACAGGCACTCCCTTTGCCTTGTTACGAGTTGGCTGGCTAATCCGCTACAATCGCGGTTTACCTGATCAAATTCATGGCGTTTCATGACTAACGGCAACCAAAGCAGCACCACTGACGGCGTTCAGATTCGCGGCAGCATTCCTGCCATCATCACCCCGATGCTCGAAGACGGCAGCCTCGATCTGCCGGCGTTCCGCAAACTGATCGACTGGCATATCGACGAAGGCACGAACGCGCTGGTCGTGGTCGGCACGAGCGGCGAGTCGGCCACGTTGTCGGTCGAGGAACACGTGCTGATGGTCAAGACCGCAGTCGAGCACACAGCGGGCCGGATTCCGGTGATCGCGGGCTCGGGCGGCAATTCCACCACCGAAGCCATCGAGCTCACGCAGCAGGCGAAAGACGTCGGCGCAGACGCGACGCTGCAGGTTGTGCCTTACTACAACAAGCCGACCCAGGAAGGCATCTATCGCCATTTCGCGAAGATCGCCGAAACGGTCGACCTGCCGGTCATTCTGTACAACGTGCCGGGCCGCACCGTTGCCGACATGAGCAACGAAACCATCCTGCGTTGCGCGCAGGTGCCGGGCATCGTCGGCGTGAAGGAAGCGACGGGCAACATCGACCGCGCCGCGCATCTGATCAAGTCGGCGCCCGCGCATTTCGGCATCTACAGCGGCGACGATCCCACTGCGATCGCGCTGATGCTGCTCGGCGGCCACGGCAACATCTCGGTCACCGCAAACGTCGCACCGCGCGCGATGAGCGATCTGTGCAAGGCAGCCCTTGCCGCAGACGCAAAGACCGCGCGTGAGATTCATCTGAAACTCCTGTCGCTGCATAAGAACCTGTTCATCGAATCGAACCCGATTCCGGCGAAATGGGCATTGCAGCAACTGGGTCGTGTGCAGGGCGGAATCCGCCTGCCGCTCACGCCGCTCGACGCGAAATACCACGAAGTGGTGCGCGGCGCGCTGCGCGAAGCGGGTCTGCTGGGTTAAGCGGATTCACCGCGACACATTCCAGCACTACGATAGCCTGCCACCGGCATTCCCTTAACCGACGTCGATCCAGCCCACGTTCCCGGCACACAGAACCAGGCACCGCGTTCCAGCATCACGAAGGACCTCATGAAACGTTCCGCACTTTCCCTCCACGCAACCCGCATGGCGGCGCTGGCGCTTGCCCTGACGACGCTCGCCGGCTGTGACACGCTGAACGACTGGTTTGCGTCGGATCGCGTCAACTACAAGGGCGCGGGCAGCGCTCCGCCGCTCGCTGTTCCGAACGACCTGAGCACGAGCCCGACCGACCAGCGCTACGTCGCACCGCCGGCCAATCTGGCATTGGGCGGCGCGCCCACCCGTGCCGTCACGGCCGCCGGCAATGCGACCGAAGGTCAGCCGAATGCGCAGGACCCGCTCGGCATGCACGTCGAGCGTGACGGCGATCGCCGTTGGCTGGTGGTCGACGGCCGTACGCCGGAACAACTCTGGCCGCAACTGCAGGAGTTCTGGCAGGAGAACGGCTTTGCGCTGAAAACCGATGCGCCGGCTACCGGCATCATGACGACCGACTGGGCTGAAAACCGCGCGAACATTCCGGACGACTGGTTCCGCCGCACGGTAGGCAAGGTGATCGACTTTGCGTATTCGTCGGGCACGCGAGACAGCTTCCGCACGCTGGTGTCGCGCGGCGCGGCCGGCACGACCGACATCTCCATCACGCACAGCGCGATGGAAGAAATGCTGACGGGCCAGGACAAGACGTCGTCGAAGTGGGAAGAGCGTCCGCGCGATCCGGCGCTTGAAGCCCTGTTCCTCGCCAAGCTGATGGAAAAGTTCGGTCTGACCGAAACGCAATCGAAGCAACTGCTGACGGATGCGCATCCGGCTGCCGCTCCGGCCACGATCGACCAGAGCGCGGGTACGTCGACGCTCGATCTGCAGGAGTCGTTTGACCGTGCGTGGCTGCGTGTTGGCCTCGCGCTCGACCGCACCAACTTCACGGTGGACAACCGCGATCGCGCGAAGGGCATCTATTACGTGCGCTACGCCGATTCCATGCAGGAACTGAAGAAGGAAGGCCTGTTCGGCAAGCTGTTCTACAGCGGCAATACGGCGAAGAAGCCGGCTCAGGAATTCCTCGTCAACGTGCGCTCCAAGGGCGACGCTGTGACGCAGGTGGCGGTGCTCGACGCGAACGGTCAGGTCGATAATTCGTCCGACGCGCAGCGCATCGTGTCGTTGCTTCACGCTCAACTGAACTAAGCGAGCCGTGCGGTTCGCCAGTCTCGGCAGCGGCAGTGAAGGTAATGCTTTGCTGGTGGAAGCGCAAAGCGGCGCGACCACCACGCGCGTTCTGCTCGATTGCGGGTTTTCGGGCAAAGAAGTCGAGCGGCGCCTTGCGCGGCTCGGCACGAGCGTCGAAGGTCTCGACGCTATTCTGATCACGCATGAACATAGCGACCACATTGGCAGCGCGCTGACGCTGGCGCGCAAGTGGTCGATTCCGCTTTACATGAGCTGGGGCACCGCCCGCGCGGTGGGTGCCGACGAAGCCGATGTCGATCTGCAAGTGCTGTGGGGCGACGAGGCGGTGTCGATCGGCGACCTCAGCATTCTTCCCTACACCGTCCCTCACGACGCCCGCGAACCGTTGCAATACGTGTTTTCGAATGGTGCGAGCCGGCTCGGCGTGTTGACCGACGTCGGCACGTCCACGCCACATATCAGCACAGTGTTGAGCGGTTGCGACGCGTTGGTGCTCGAGTGCAATCACGATGTGCGGATGCTGGCCGGCAGCCGTTATCCGCAATCGTTGAAGGCGCGCATTGGCGGTAATCATGGGCATCTGAACAACGAAGCTGCCGCTGAAATTCTGGCTTCGCTCGATCGTTCGCGATTGCGTCATCTGGTTGCGGCGCATTTGAGTCAGCAGAACAATCTGCCGGAACTGGCGCAGGCTGCAATGGCGGGAGTGCTGGGCGCCGCGCCCACTGAGGTCGTGATCGCATCGCAGGATGACGGGTTTGCGTGGCTGAGCGTGTAGAAATCGGCTGATCGGTGTGTCTATGCCGCGAGCGTGAGCGACATAAAAAAAGCCCATAACGAGCAATCGTTATGGGCTTTTTTTCGGCTGGCTGGCGCATTGCGCGCCACGCCGGATAAAACTTAGTTGCGGTTGCCGCCGAAAATGCCGAGCAGCGCGAGCAGGTTGACGAACACGTTATACAGATCCAGATAAATCGCGAGCGTCGCGGTGATGTAATTTGTCTCGCCGCCGTTCACGACGCGCTGGACGTCGAACAGGATGTACGCCGAGAAAATCACGATCGCCATGACCGACACGGTGAGCATCAGCGCCGGCAATTGCAGGAAGATATTCGCAACCGACGCGAGGATCAGCACGATCACGCCCATGAACAGCCACTTGGCGAGACCTGAAAAGTCGCGCTTGCTGACCGTTGCAATGGTTGCCATCGACGCGAAGATCACACCAGTGCCACCGAACGCGAGCATGATCAGCGATGGGCCGTTCGAAAAACCGAGCACGAAGCTCAGGATGCGCGACAGCATCAGGCCCATGAAGAACGTGAAGCCAAGCAGCACGAAGACGCCGGCGGAGCTGTCTTTGGTTTTCTGAATTGCGAACATGAAACCGAAAGCGATGGCGAAGAACGCCAGCATGCTCATTGCCGGGCTGGTGGCAGCGAACAGCGAGAAGCCCGTGGCAAGGCCGACCCATGCGCCGAGTACCGTCGGAATCATCGACAGTGCGAGCAGCCAGTAGGTGTTCCGTAGCACACGGTTGCGCGTTTCGGCCGTGCTGACCGCGCCATTGCGGCCAAAGCTGTACGGATGATCGTTCATGGTTTCTCCTTACCTCAGGAAGCGTGTTGCGTGACAGTGGTACAGCGACTTGTGCAGCATTTTTGTGTAGCGTTGGCCGGAATCTTGCGCCGCAAGGCGCGGGCCGTTCAAACCTAAGATTAGTGCGGAAGCAGGGAGTTTCAATACCCTGAAAATGTCTACAAGGCCTACGCTACCAGTATTTTGAAACTCGTGCTGGACACCTTTCATTATTGAAAGGGTTCAATCGCAATCATACACGGGAACATGCTACAATAGCGGATTCATTTGAATCTGTAACCTCTTAATTTTTTGGAGTTTTTATGGCGATCGAACGCACCCTGTCGATTATCAAGCCGGACGCAGTGGCCAAGAATGTGATCGGCCAGATCTACAGCCGTTTCGAAAACGCTGGTCTGAAGATCGTGGCATCGCGCATGGTTCAACTGTCGCGCGCTGACGCAGAGAAGTTCTACGCTGTGCACGCTGCACGTCCGTTCTTCAAGGACCTCGTCGAATTCATGATCTCGGGCCCGGTCGTCATTCAGGCTCTGGAAGGCGAAAACGCAATCCTGAAGCACCGCGACCTGATGGGTGCAACCGACCCGAAGAAGGCGGAAAAGGGCACGATCCGCGCTGACTTCGCCGACAGCATCGATGCAAACGCTGTTCACGGTTCGGACGCAGCGGAAACGGCAGCAGTCGAAATCGCGTTCTTCTTCCCGGAAGTGAACGTCTACTCGCGTTAAGCCGTTTTTTGCCCGGCGGTTCGTGTAGCCGAGTCGTTTTATCGCACGAATCGCCTGGCAAAGTAGTAAGGTAAAAGCAGCAGGAATGGGCGCGAACGGCATTGCGTTCATGCAGCTTGTTGCATGAACGTAGTCTCGCACTGAAATGGCAGGATTCGATATGACGAGCAGTCCAACCGTCAACCTTCTCGACCTCGACGCCCAAGGGCTTGTCGCCTACTGCGACAGCCTGGGCGAGAAGCCGTTTCGCGCCAAGCAATTGCAGCGCTGGATTCACCAGTACAACGCTGCCGACTTCGACGGCATGACCGATCTCGCGAAGTCCTTGCGCGAAAAGCTCAAGGGGCGCGCCACGATCTCGATGCCGGGTATTGTCAGCGACAATATTTCTTCCGACGGCACACGCAAGTGGCTGGTCGACGTCGGTAACAGTAACGCGGTTGAAACCGTTTACATCCCCGAAGAAACGCGCGGTACGTTGTGCGTGTCGTCGCAGGCGGGGTGTGCGGTCAATTGCCGTTTCTGTTCCACCGGCAAGCAGGGCTTCTCCCGTAATCTCAGCACTGGCGAAATCATTGGCCAATTGCGCATGGCCGAATTTGCGCTGCGTGCGTCGCGCGGTCTGGCGGGCGGTCGCGCCAATGGCGGCGACGGCAAGGGTGAGCGTGTCGTCACGAACGTCGTGATGATGGGCATGGGCGAGCCGCTGCTCAATTACGACGCGGTCGTGCCGGCCATGCGACTGATGCTCGACGACAACGCGTACGGCCTGTCGCGCCGGCGCGTCACGCTGTCCACATCGGGTGTCGTGCCGATGATGGATCGTCTTGGCGCAGATCTGCCGGTAGCGCTTGCGGTTTCGCTGCATGCGCCTACCGATCCGCTGCGCGACATGCTGGTGCCGCTGAACAAGAAGTATCCGTTGCGTGAATTGATGGCGGCGTGTCAGCGCTATCTCAAAGTTGCGCCACGCGATTTCATTACGTTTGAATATTGCATGCTCGACGGCGTGAACGACAGCGAAGCGCAAGCGCGCGAACTGCTGGCCGTTACACGCGACGTGCCGTGCAAATTCAATCTGATCCCGTTTAATCCGTTCCCCGAGTCGGGCCTTCTCCGCTCGAAGAACGAACAGATCAAGCGGTTTGCGCAGGTGCTGATGGACGCGGGCGTCGTCACCACAGTGCGTAAAACACGCGGCGATGATATCGACGCTGCCTGCGGTCAGCTGGCTGGTGCGGTGCAAGACCGCACACGCCTTGCTGAACGCACCGGGAAGGCAGCGAAGGTTATCGAGGTTCGCGCCGTGTAATCGCGCGGTATGGAAGGGGGCGGTCGTGATGACTTCACGGGCGCGCAAAAGCCCTTCATGCCTGCGTCGATTGAAAAGAAAGTTTGCAGAAGCGATCGGAAGCGGCACACAAGGCCGCACATTTTGTTATAAACGGTCTGCGATTCGGGCGCGAGGCTTTAGTCCGTCCGGGTTGCACGTAAAGAAGAATCGACGCGAAAGGATTTGGGATGAGTGAGCCGCAGCACCCGCAGCCGCAGGACACAGAGACACACGAAGGCCATCCGGCGCCGGTCGCGCGGGCGGTGGTGCAGCCTGTTGTGCAGCCGGGTATGGATTCGTTGGCGGCAGTTGGCGCGCGCTTGACCCAGTTGCGTGAATCGAAGGGCTGGACGATCGAAGATGTATCGGCGCGCCTGAAAGTATCGGTCGTCAAGTTGCGCGCGCTCGAGTCGGGCGACATCAGCCATTTGCCGGACACGACGTTCGCGCTCGGCGTGGTGCGCAGCTATGCGAAGATGCTCGGCGCCGATCCCGCGCCGTTCACTCAGGCGTTGCGTCGCGAGAAGGGCGTACCTGCACCGGATCTGTCGATGCCGGCGTCGTCGGGTAAAGATTTGCCGCGTGGCAAGGTGTCGTTGTCGCTCGGCGGTAGTGGTCAGAAAAGCCGTTCGTGGCTGTGGGGCGTGGCGGCGGTCGTGGTTGCTGTGATCGCGCTCGCCATGTGGCATACCAACGGCGGCGATTCGTCGGCGTGGCTGGCACGTTTGAAGGCGAGCGCAAACGGGGCGGCGGGTAGTGCGACCGCTGCATCGGGCGCGGTGGTTCAGGGGCAACCGGCAGCTTCCGACGCAGTGGTGGCTCAGGAAGGTGCATCGGCTCCTGATACGCAGGCGGCAGAGGGCAGCCCGGCTTCGGCCGTGCCGATGCCGGCGCCGCTGGGTACGGATAGCGCGCCTTCGTCGGCGCCTGCGGTGACGGCAATGACGGCGGTAACGCCCAAGGCGGGCTCGCAGGCTGCGGCGGCACAAAGCGTGAGTGCGCCTGCCGTAGCGGCAGCAGCTTCTGCAGCGGTCACAGCGGCGCCTGACGCGGGCGAGGCAATCGTCGCGGTGCGCGTCACGCAGGATAGCTGGTTCAGCGTGCGGGATAAAAGCGGCAAGGAAGTGTTTTCCGGCCTCGTCCACGCGGGCGATACCAAAGAAGTGACGGGTACGGCGCCTTTCAAGGTCACGCTCGGCAATAAGGCTGGTCTCGAATCGTTGACACTCGACGGTCAACCGGTCGATCCGTCGAAATATTCGGCGGCCAAGGGTAATGTGGCGCGTTTCGCGCTGCCCTGACAGATATGGTATGCGCCGCGGCCTACCGGGCCGCGGCGCTTTTTCAATTCAGGCGCGACGTCTTTTGTGTGGCGCATGCGGCGTAAATGGGTTTTTCGATGCAATCCGAAGCTCAATCCCAATCCAGTAGCAAGATCGTTTCTAACGAGCCGGTGTTCGGCGGCCAGGCTGCGCGACGCAAGTCGCACGCGGTCGACGTCCGATGGGGCGGCCAGCTCGTCACCATTGGCGGCGACTCGCCAGTACGCATCCAGTCGATGACCAACACCGACACTGCGGACGCGATCGGCACCGCGATCCAGATCAAGGAGCTGGCGCAAGCCGGTTCGGAGCTGGTGCGTATCACGGTGAACACGCCGGAAGCGGCTGCGGCCGTGCCGGCTGTGCGCGAGCAACTCGACCGCATGGGCGTGTCGGTGCCGCTGGTCGGCGATTTTCATTACAACGGCCATTTGCTGTTGCGCGACTACCCGGCCTGCGCGGAATCGCTGTCGAAGTACCGGATCAATCCGGGCAACGTCGGCCACGGTGCAAAGCGCGACACGCAGTTCGCGCAGATGATCGAAGCGGCGGCGAAGTACGACAAGCCGGTGCGTATCGGCGTCAACTGGGGCAGTCTCGATCAGGACCTGCTCGCGAAGATGATGGACGAGAACGCGGCGCGTTCCACGCCTTGGGAAGCGCAAAGCGTGATGTACGAAGCGCTGATCCAGTCGGCTATCGGCTCGGCGGAACGCGCTGTCGAACTCGGCCTCGGGCGCGACAAGATCATTCTGTCGTGCAAGGTGAGCGGCGTGCAGGATCTGATCGCCGTGTACCGCGAACTCGCGCGCCGTTGCGACTTTGCGCTGCACCTCGGTTTGACCGAAGCGGGCATGGGTTCGAAGGGCATCGTGGCGTCGACGGCGGCGTTGTCCGTTCTGTTGCAACAGGGGATCGGCGACACGATCCGTATTTCGCTGACACCGGAACCGGGCGCGTCGCGTACCGGCGAAGTGATCGTCGGTCAGGAAATTCTGCAGACCATGGGCCTGCGTTCGTTCACGCCGATGGTGATCGCGTGTCCGGGTTGCGGCCGTACCACCAGCACGCTGTTCCAGGAGCTCGCGTCGCAAATCCAGACCTATCTGCGCACGCAAATGCCGGTGTGGCGCGACCAGTATCCTGGCGTCGAGAAAATGCACGTCGCGGTGATGGGCTGCATCGTCAACGGTCCGGGCGAATCGAAGCAGGCGAACATCGGCATCAGCTTGCCGGGTTCGGGCGAGAACCCGGCAGCGCCGGTGTTTATCGACGGCGAGAAGGTCAAGACGCTGCGCGGCGAGAACATTGCGCAAGAATTTCAGCAAATCGTGAGTGACTATGTCGAGCGCACCTATGGTCGCGCTGACGCGCTCAACTAAACATCGGCTATCGAAAGACAGATGACTGAACAGAAGAAAAAGCTCGAAAAGCTGTCCGGTGTGAAGGGCATGAATGACATCCTTCCGCAGGAAGCCGGGCTGTGGGAATTTTTCGAAACCACCGTCAAGTCGATGCTGCGTTCGTACGGATACCAGAATATTCGTACGCCGATCGTCGAGCATACGCAGCTGTTCAAGCGCGGTATCGGCGAAGTGACCGACATCGTCGAAAAAGAGATGTACAGCTTCACCGACGCGTTGAACGGTGAAAACCTGACCATGCGCCCGGAAAACACGGCGGCCGTGGTGCGCGCGGCGATCGAGCACAACATGCTGTACGACGGCCCGAAGCGCCTGTGGTACATCGGCCCGATGTTCCGTCACGAGCGTCCGCAACGCGGGCGTTATCGTCAATTCCATCAGGTTGGCGTGGAAGCGCTGGGCTTTTCGGGTCCGGACGCCGACGCTGAAATCATCATGATGTGCCAGCGGCTGTGGGACGACCTCGGCCTGATGGGTATCAAGCTCGAAATCAATTCGCTGGGTCTCGCGGAAGAGCGTGCGGCGCATCGCGTCGAACTGATCGCGTACCTCGAAAAGCACATGGACGTGCTCGACGAAGAAGCGAAGCGCCGTCTCTACACGAACCCGCTGCGCGTGCTGGATACGAAGAATCCGGCCATGCAGGAAGTCGCGCAGAACGCACCGAAGCTGATCGATTTTCTCGGCGACGTGTCGCGTGCGCACTTCGAAGGTTTGCAGCGCATCCTGAAGTCGAACAACATTCCGTTCACGATCAATCCGCGTCTTGTGCGCGGTCTCGATTATTACAATCTGACCGTGTTCGAATGGGTGACGGACAAGCTCGGCGCACAGGGCACCGTCGCTGCGGGCGGCCGTTACGATCCGCTGATCGAACAGCTCGGCGGTAAGGCAACGGCAGCCTGTGGCTGGGCAATGGGCGTCGAACGTATTCTCGAATTGCTAAAGGAAGAGCAACTCGTGCCGGAAGCCGAAGGCTGTGACGTGTACGTGGTCCATCAGGGCGACGCGGCGCGCGAGCAGGCTTTCATCATCGCCGAACGTCTGCGCGATACGGGTCTCGACGTGATCCTGCATTGCAGCGCCGACGGCCAGGCCGCCAGCTTCAAGTCGCAGATGAAACGCGCTGACGCAAGCGGTGCGGCATTTGCGGTGGTGCTCGGCGAAGACGAAATCGCCAACGGCACGGTGGGCGTGAAGCCGTTGCGCGATACAAATTCTAACGGTGGTAAAAGCGAGCAACATAACGTGCCCGCTGAAGACTTGACCGAATTTCTAATCAATGCGATGGTTGCAACCGCCGAAGACGGCGACGACTGATCGCGATGTCGTCGGGCCGGTTGGCTCGACCTGCACATATAGCAAGAAAGAGGAAATCGCCGGGCAATGAGTTACCACGACGAACAAGAATCGATTGAAGGTCTGAAGGCATGGTGGGCGCAGTGGGGCAATGCGACCACATGGATCGTGCTGGTGGCATTGGTTGCAGCAGCCGGCTGGAACGGCTGGAATTTCTGGCAGCGGCGTCAGGCGGCAGAAGCCGCTGTGCTGTATGACCAGGTGCAGCAGGCCGTGGCGTCGGGTGACAAAGCGAAAGTCACGCGCGTCGCCACCGACATGGAAGACAGGTTCAGCCGCACCGCCTACGCGCAGATGACCGCGCTGAGCGCCGCCAAGGCGCTGTACGGCGCGGGCGACGAAGCAGGCGCGAAGGCCCAGTTGCAATGGACGATCGATCACGCGAAGGACGACGAGTTCAAGCAGATCGCCAAATTGCGCATGGCCTCGCTGCTGCTCGACGACAAGGCTTACGACCAGGGTCTCGCATTGCTCGCCGAACCGCAATCCGACGCGTTCAAGGGCATCGTGGCGAATGCCCGTGGCGACCTGCTTGCCGCCCAGGGCAAGCGCGACGACGCACGCGGTGCTTACAAGTTCGCGCTCGATTCGCTGTCGAAAAACGATAGCTCGGCACGTCAGCTGATTCAGTTCAAACTCGACGCGCTGGGCGGCTAATCGTGACTTGCAATGCGTCGCATGCAGTGCTGCGTGCGACGTTTCGCGCAACGATCAACCGGTCTCTTTTAACTAATTCCTGAATGCTTCGTCCACCGATGAATCTGCTGAAACGTTACGCTGTGCCCGTTATCTGTGCGATGACCGTCCTTACCATGGCGGCTTGCTCATCCACGAAAGACGAGCGCCGCGAGCCAACGCCGCTCACCGAGTTCAAACCCGTGCTCGACGTGCAGCAATCGTGGACGGCGAGCATCGGCAAGTCGGGTCGTTATCTGTTCTCGCCGGTTGCGGTCGGCAACGCGGTGTACGCAGCGGGCGCAAACGGCTCGGTTGCGAAGATCGACGCACAAACCGGTAAAGACATCTGGCGCGTCAAGCTGCGCGACGACCTGTCGGCAGGCGTCGGCAGCGACGGCACGCTCACCGCAGTCGGCGGCCTGAAGGGCGATGTCTACGTGCTCGGCGCGGACGGCAAGCAGCTCTGGACCGCAAAGGCGCCGGGCGAAATCATTTCGCCGCCGCTGGTCGGCAACGGCCTGGTGGTCGTGCGTACCGTCGACGGCCAGATCGTCGCGTTCAATGCACAAACGGGCGAGCAGAAGTGGAACTACCGTAACCGCGCGGTGCCGCTCAATCTGCGTGTGTCGTCGGGCATGACGTTCGCGGGCGATGCCGCTGTGCTGGCCGGTTTCCCGGGCGGCGCGTTTGCCGCGATCAACCTGCAAACGGGCGACAGCTACTGGCAGACCCCGGTGTCGTATCCGAAGGGCGTGACGGAAGTGGAGCGCATCAACGACGTGACCGGTCCGCCTACGCTGGTCGGTTCGCAAACTTGCGCGGTGACGTTCCAGGGCCAGATTGGCTGTTTCGATGCTAATTCGGGTCGTGCGTTGTGGGAAAAGGCTTTCTCGAGTTCGAGTGGTCTGGCTCAGGACGACCGCGTTGCCGTGGCGGCTGACGACTGGTCGGTCGTGTCGGCATTCGACGTGAACACCGGTTCGCAATTGTGGAAAAACGACAAGCTGAAGAACCGCGCACTCGGCGTGCCGTTCCTGTTGGGCCGTGCGGCTGTTCTCGGTGACTACCAGGGCTTCGTGCACTTCCTGTCGGCCGAAGATGGCGCGCTGGTCGCACGCATGAAGACCGATGGCAGCGCGATCACGTCAGCTCCGGTACTGGCCGGTGACACGCTCGTCGTGCAAACGAGCGACGGTGGTCTGTACGGTTTCCGCCCGCGCTAATCGCGCAGGTTGATCGTTGTCAGGCGCGCAGGCCGGCTTCGCCGGCCGCGCGCGTTTTTGCTGGTTTTAGTTTTGAGTCGAGTTTTTGTAGAGCTTCCTTAGTCACGCAGAGCAAAGAGTAGAGAAATTCCGCCGGACTGGCTGGTCCGGCAAGTCGGATCAGGAACGGCCCACGTGGCCACCGGTGGCTGCTTGCGGCGCCACCGTCGGCGGCACGCAGAGAATCTGCAATCGAACTGGCCTGCAAGCCGTCGAGCAAGAAAGACTGAATCTGGCGGCCCTCAGGCGCCGCCCATACAGCCAAACCCCCGTCCGCCCGGTTGCGCATATCGACAGCACATCCGGGGCCGGTCGAATTCGTGATAATTTTCGTCAAACGCTGCCGTGTAGCGGCCGCATGGCGTCGCTACGCGGGCGGTCGATTTCGATCCCGCGTTTCACCGTGAACAACATCTGATGAAACCCGTTATTGCCCTTGTTGGGCGCCCCAATGTGGGGAAATCCACGCTATTCAACCGTCTCACACGTTCGCGTGATGCGCTGGTTGCCGACTTGCCCGGTCTCACGCGCGATCGCCACTACGGCGAAGGACGCGCTGGCGACAGGCCGTATCTGGTCGTCGACACCGGTGGTTTCGAGCCGGTCGCCAAAGAAGGCATCCTGCACGAGATGGCGCGTCAAACCCGCCAGGCGGTCGAGGAATCCGACATCGTCGTGTTCATCGTCGACGGTCGCAATGGGCTCGCGCCGCAAGATAAGACCATCGCCGATTATCTGCGCAAGGTCGGCCGGCCGATTTTCCTGGTCGTCAACAAGGCGGAGGGCATGAAGTACTCGAATGTCGCCGCCGACTTCTACGAACTTGGTCTCGGCGACCCGCGCGCGATTTCGGCAGCGCACGGCGACGGCGTCACGGAAATGATCAACGAGGCGCTCGGTGTTGCCTACGCCGGTCAGCCGGAAGAGAGCGACGACGAGAAAGAAGCGCGTGGCGTGAAGATCGCGATCGTCGGTCGTCCGAACGTTGGTAAGTCGACGCTGATTAATGCGCTGGTCGGCGAAGAACGCGTGATCGCGTTCGACATGCCAGGCACTACGCGCGATTCGATCTACGTCGACTTCGAGCGTCAAGGCAAACCGTACACGTTGATCGACACGGCTGGTTTGCGCCGTCGCGGCAAGGTGTTCGAAGCGATCGAGAAATTTTCGGTGGTGAAAACGCTGCAGTCGATCTCCGACGCGAACGTCGTGATCCTGCTGCTCGACGCGCGCCAGGACATTTCGGAACAGGACGCGCACATTGCCGGTTTCGTCGTGGAACAAGGGCGCGCGCTGGTCGTTGGCGTGAACAAATGGGACGGTCTTGATTCGCATGTGCGCGACCGCACCAAAGCCGACCTCGAGCGCAAACTAAAATTTCTGGACTTTGCCAAATTCCATTTCATTTCCGCACAGGAAAAGAGCGGGATTGGGCCGCTGATGCGCTCGGTCGACGACGCGTACGCAGCGGCAATGGCCAAGCTGCCGACGCCGAAGCTGACGCGCGCATTGATCGACGCTGTTGAATTCCAGCAGCCGCGCCGACGTGGTCCGGTGCGCCCGAAACTGCGTTATGCCCACCAGGGTGGACAGAATCCGCCGGTCATCGTGATTCACGGCAACGCACTTGATGCAATCACCGAAACGTATAAACGCTACCTCGAAAACCGCTTCCGGGAAACTTTCAAGCTGGTTGGGACTCCATTGCGCATAGAGTTCAGATCATCGACGAACCCTTACGCGGATAAAGGCTGAAACCCGCGTGTGTGCTGGGTTTGGCCGCTTAGGCCATGCCCTCGCGCAAAAACGAAAATCGGCTATAGTGTAGCGGTTGATGGCGGATCTCTTTTTCCTTCGTCGTCAATTTAGTCAACCTGCAAAAAAATACGGAGTTTGCTATGAGCAACAAAGGGCAATTGTTACAAGACCCGTTTTTGAACGCACTGCGTAAAGAGCATGTGCCGGTGTCGATCTACCTGGTCAACGGCATCAAGCTTCAAGGGAACATCGAATCGTTCGACCAGTACGTCGTGTTGCTCCGGAATACGGTCACCCAGATGGTCTACAAGCACGCAATCTCGACAGTCGTGCCAGCCCGTCCGGTGAATTTCCACCCGGATTCTGAACAGTCCTAACCCCTGTCGCGGCCGGCGTAGCGTCGCCCGTTGGCGATTACTCCCGGCCGCCTTATCTTGATACCCTCCAATTTGATCAATGCAGCGCTTGTCGGCATCGACTTCGGTAAGATCGATTTCGAAGCCAGTCTCGAAGAACTCAGCCTGCTCGCGCAAAGCGCGGGTGCCAATCCGTTAGTTACCCTCACCGGACGCCGGTCCAGCCCCGACGCGAAGATGTTCGTCGGCAGCGGCAAGGCCGAAGAATTGCGTCTTGCGTGTGAGGCGAACGACATCGAACTCGTCATTTTCAATCACGCTCTGGCACCTGCGCAGCAGCGCAATCTGGAGCAGGCGCTTAATCGCCGTGTGATTGATCGCACCAGTCTCATCCTCGATATTTTTGCGCAACGCGCCCGCAGCCACGAAGGCAAGCTGCAGGTGGAGCTCGCGCAGTTGCAGTATCTGTCGACCCGGCTGATTCGTGCGTGGACTCACCTCGAGCGTCAGAAGGGCGGTATCGGTTTGCGCGGTCCTGGTGAAACGCAGCTCGAAACCGACCGCCGCCTGATCGGCGAGCGCATCAAGGCGCTCAAGACGCGGCTTGAGAAGCTGCGTCGTCAGCATGGCACGCAGCGTCGCGCGCGCAGCCGGAATCAGACGATGTCGGTGTCGCTGGTCGGCTATACGAACGCGGGCAAATCCACGCTGTTCAATGCACTCACTAAAGCTCAGGCGTATGCTGCCGACCAACTGTTCGCGACGCTCGACACAACGTCGCGCCGCGTGTATCTCGGCGACGAAGCGGGGCAGGTGGTGGTGTCCGATACGGTCGGGTTCATCCGCGAGTTGCCTCACCAGCTGGTCGCGGCATTCCGTGCCACGCTCGAAGAAACCATTCACGCCGATCTGCTGCTGCATGTGGTCGACGCATCGAGCGCAGTGCGCCTCGATCAGATCGATCAGGTGAACGAGGTGTTGCACGCTATCGGCGCGGACACGATCCGGCAGGTGCTGGTATTCAACAAGATCGACGCGGTGCCCGAGTTGGCGGCCCGTGGGGACGCGGTTGAGCGGGATGAGTATGGTAATATTTCGCGCGTCTTTTTGAGCGCGCGCACCGGGCAAGGGCTGGATACATTGCGCGCTGCCATCGCTGAAATCGCTACTGCCGAACCTCTTGGCGACGTGCTGATCGAGCCGTCGGAAGAAAACGGAACGGCAGCACCGCACGACGACCGCAAGGTCCCAGAACTCGGGCACTGACCCGTCCCAATTGCACTGACCCGCTGTCTACTCTGGTGAACGAACACAGGTGAACGATTACAACGAGCGGAGTATCTGGCTGCGCATGCGCGCCATGCTGTCACTGAACGATCCGCGCTGGGGCCGGGGCGATGGCAATGGAGACCGGCAACGGCCGAACGATCCCAAGCGCCCACCCAAAGACGGTGAAGGGCCGCCCGATCTCGACGAGATGTGGCGTGATTTCAATCGTCGCCTGAGCCGGATTTTTGGACGCAAGGGCGGTGGTGTCGGTGGCGGCAAACCCGATAACGGACGCGGCGCGCGCATCGGCGTGGGCATCGTGATCGGCGTGCTGATCGCTATCTATCTCGGCAGCGGCGTGTTCGTCGTGCAGGATGGTCAGGCGGCGGTCGTGATGCAGTTCGGCAAATATCGTTACACCGCGGGGCAGGGTGTGCACTGGCGTCTGCCGTATCCGTTCGAAGCGCATGAAGTCGTCAATATCGGGCAGATCCGCCAGGTGGAGATCGGCCGCAATAACGTCGTGCGTCTCGCGAACGTGAAAGACGCGTCGATGCTCACGCAGAATGCGGACATCGTCGACGTGCGTTTCGCGGTGCAATACCAGGTGCGCAAGCCGACCGATTATCTGTTCCGCAGCGTCGATCCCGATCAAAGCGTGATGCAGGCCGCTCAGGCGGCGGTGCGCAGCATCGTCGGCACGCGCAGCACCAGCGATGTTCTCGATCAGGATCGCGAAACAATTCGTCAGCAGCTGATGGAATCGATCCAGCAGACCCTCGACGCGAACCAGTCCGGTCTCGTTGTGACCGGGGTGACGATGCAAGGGGTGCAGGTGCCCGACCAGGTGCAGGCCGCCTTCGACGACGCCGCAAAAGTACGCCAGGAAAACGAACGCGCGAAGCACGACGCGCAGGCCTACGTCGCAGATTTGCTGCCGCATGCGCAAGCCGATGTGGCACGCCAGATCGCCGACGCGAAAACGTACAGCGACAAGACCGTGGCTCAGGCGCAGGGCGACGCTGAGCGCTTCAATCAGGTCTACGAGCAGTACTCGAAAGCGCCCGCTGTGGTCCGCACGCGCATGTACATGGAAACCATGCAGCACATCTATTCGACGGCGACCAAGGTGTTTGTGGACAACAAGAACGGCAATAACGTGATGTATCTGCCGCTCGACAAGCTGATCGAACAGAATCGTCAGCGGCTCGCGGAAGCAGGCGTGAGCCCGTCGGGCGCTTCGGCAGCTGCAGCTCCGCAAGCGGCGAGCGGTGCAGCGGCTCCGGCGGCTTCCGACAACGCGGCTGCCGCTGTACCGGGAGTCGTGGCTTCGGCACCGGCCGCCGTCAGCACGCCGGCCAGCCAGGCCGCGGCAAGCAGCGACTCGCTCCGTTCACGCGACGCCTTCCGCAATCGCATGCGTGAAGACGACGTTCAATAAGGAGCGCACAACATGAACAAGATCATTGCGCTCGTCGTGGCTATTGTCATCGTGCTGTTCGCCGCGTCGTCGACGGTGTTCGTCGTCGATCAGCGGCATATGGCCGTGCTGTCGTCGCGTGGCGACTCGCCGTCCACGTTGCTCGGGCCGGGGCTGCACGTCAAACTGCCGCCGCCGTTGCAAACCGTCACGCTGGTGGATAACCGCGTGCAGTCGCTCGACGCGCCAGACGAAGATCATTACGTCACGTCGGACAAAACCGAGTTACTGGTGAATCCGGTCGTCCGGTTCCGCGTCACCGATCCGCTGAAATTGCTCGCTGAAACAAAGGGTGATGTCCAGAGCCTGCCGGACCGGCTGGCTCTGCTGTCGCGCACCGCGCTTAGCGACGCGTTTGGCAAGGTCACGTTGTCCGACGCGCTTGCCAAACAGCAGGCTGTCGCGGACGAAGCGCGCGACTCGATGGACAAGGCGGCGGCGTCGCTGGGCGTGTCGGTGGTCGGTATGCAATTGACGCGCGTCGATTTCCCCGCAGCGATGACCGATTCGGTCTTCAAGCGGATGATTGCCGAGCGCAACCAGGTTGCCGCCGACGAACGCGCCAAGGGCGCGGCCGAGGCTGACCAGATCAAGGCCGATGCCATCGCGAAGCAGCAGGAGATTCTCGCCGACGGCTATCGTCAGGCGCAGGGCATTCGTGGCGACGGCGATGCGAAGGCTGCGGCCATTGCTGCAGACGCTTTCGGCAAAGACCCGCAGTTCTATCAGTTTTATCAAAGCATGCAGGCATACCGGAACACCTTCAAGCCGGGCGACATCGTTGTCGTCGACTCGAATAACGAGTTCTTCCGCTTCATGCGTAGCCCGACCGGCGGCGCTGCCCCGGACGCTCCCGCGGCACCGCGCAAACACTGATAACCGGAACCGCCGCGGCATTCGCATCGCGGCTTTTCATCGCATGGATATAGCCGGCTCGTTACTGCTCGCGATCGCATTGATGCTGATTATCGAAGGGATGTTTCCCTTCGTTTTTCCGGCGGCCTGGCGCGACACGTTCCGTAAAATTGCGGAACGTCCCGCGCATCAGATCCGCATTGGCGGGTTGATCGTGATGGCGCTCGGACTGATTCTGCTGTTTATCGTGACCTGACGGGTCCGGCTCGGGCCGTAGATGCCTCGCCTGTGGTGTCTGTGCTGCTGATGTCTGCCGACGCGAGCCGGCATGAGGTGCACGGGCGTCAGGGCGTCTGCGATAGCCGCCAGAATCGAGTCGCCGCCCGCCATTAAAACTCACTCACCGGCGCCCCAGCCGCCGTGTTCAACGTCGTAGGACTGTATCGATGTCGACCTGGTTACTCCCCGAAAATATCGCCGACGTGCTGCCGTCGGAAGCCCGCAAGATCGAAGAATTGCGGCGCCGTCTGCTGGACCGTTTCCGCTCGTATGGCTACGAGATGGTGATGCCGCCGCTGCTCGAATACCTCGAGTCGCTGCTGACCGGTGGCGGTCACGATCTGAATCTGCGCACCTTCAAGCTCGTCGACCAGATGTCCGGTCGTACGCTCGGTCTGCGCGCCGACATGACGCCGCAGGTCGCGCGTATCGATGCGCATTTGCTGAACCGTCAGGGCGTGACGCGTCTTTGCTATGCGGGCAATGTTGCGCACACGCGTCCGCGCGGTTTGCACGCCACGCGTGAGCAGATCCAGATCGGCGCGGAAATCTATGGTCATGCTGGCCTCGAAGCCGACCTGGAAATCCAGCAACTGATGCTCGACGCACTGCGTCTGGCGGGTCTTTCCAAGGTTCGTCTCGACCTCTGTCACGCGGGTGTGCTCGCTGCGTTGATCGAATCCGAACCGGCCGCCGCAGACCATGGTCAGTCGCTCTACGACGCGCTGGCGGGCAAAGATGTGCCGCGTCTCGCGGAACTCACCGAAGGACTCACGCCGGTCATCCGCGATGCGTTGCGCGCGCTGCCTTCGCTTTATGGCGACGCGTCGGTGCTCGAAGAAGCCCGCGCACGTTTGCCGAATACGCCGGCCATCGCCCGCGCACTCGACGATCTCGCGTTTCTCGCGAGCCAGGTCGACGGCGCCGAAGTGATGATCGACCTTGCCGACCTGCGCGGCTATGCTTACCACAGCGGCGTGATGTTTTCGGCCTATGTCGACGGCGTGCCGAATGCGGTGGCGCGCGGCGGCCGTTACGACCATGTCGGCCAGGCCTATGGCCGGGCTCGCGCGGCAACCGGCTTTTCGCTGGATCTGCGTGAAGTGGCGCGTATCTCGCCGGTCGAAGCGCGCAGCAGCGCGATTCTCGCGCCGTGGCAACACGACGACGCGTTGCGCGTCAGCGTGGCCGCATTGCGCGATGCCGGCGAAGTAGTGATCCAGGCGCTGCCGGGTCACGAACACAGCCTGGATGAATTCGCGTTCGACCGCGTGTTGGTCGAGCGCAACGGTGCATGGGTCGTCGAACCGCGCTCCTGAGCGCGTTCCTGCCGACCTGCAAGGGGCTTCCCCTCGCACCTGTCATACGGCGACGAGAGTGTCACGAATCTATCGCCGAAGTCTCGCAGGACACGGCGCGGCCAACTGCCGCGCCATCCTTTTCATACTCACCATAACGTGCATACCGTTGAGCGGAAACGGAAAAATTCGGAAGGTTCCGCGAACATAGGTAGAATACGTTTTTAACCAGCTTACGAAACAACATGTCTGCCAGCGCAGTGAATGTGAACCCCGGACGCAACGTCGTCGTCGTGGGAACCCAATGGGGTGATGAGGGCAAGGGCAAGATCGTCGACTGGCTGACGGACCACGCTCAAGGCGTCGTTCGCTTCCAGGGCGGTCACAATGCCGGCCACACGCTTATCATCGGTGGCAAGAAAACCATCTTGCGTCTGATCCCGTCGGGCATCATGCATCCGGGCGTCGCATGCTATATCGGCAATGGCGTCGTGTTGTCGCCGGAAGCGTTGTTCAAGGAAATCGGCGAACTCGAAGCCGCAGGCGTCGATGTCCAGAACCGCCTGTTCATTTCCGAAGCCACCACGCTGATCCTGCCGTACCACATTGCGATCGACCAGGGCCGTGAAGCGCGCCGTGGCGCGGGCAAGATCGGTACGACCGGCCGCGGTATCGGCCCGGCTTACGAAGATAAGGTCGCACGCCGCGGTCTGCGCGTGCAGGATCTGTTCGAGCCGGAAACTTTCGCCGCACGTCTGCGCGAAAACCTCGATTACCACAACTTCGTGCTCACGCAATACCTGGGCGTCGCCGCTGTCGACTTCCAGCAAACGCTCGACACGATGCTCAGCTACGCCGACCGTCTGAAGCCGATGGTTACCGACGTGTCGCGCCGTCTGTACGACGCGAACGCTGCGGGCAGCAACCTGCTGTTCGAAGGCGCTCAAGGCACGCTGCTCGACATCGACCACGGCACGTATCCGTACGTCACGTCGAGCAACTGCGTGGCGGGTGCGGCAACGGCAGGCGCGGGCGTGGGTCCGCAAAAGCTGAACTACATTCTCGGCATCACGAAGGCGTATTGCACGCGCGTTGGTTCGGGTCCGTTCCCGAGCGAGCTGTACGACGCGGACAACGCTGCTCGTCAGGAGCCGATCGGCCTTGAACTGGCTACGGTCGGCAAGGAATTCGGCTCGGTCACCGGCCGTCCGCGCCGCACCGGCTGGCTCGACGTGGCTGCTCTGCGTCGCTCGATCCAGATCAACGGCGTGTCGGGTCTTTGCATGACCAAGCTCGACGTGCTCGACGGCCTCGAAGAAGTGAAGCTGTGCGTCGGCTACACGGTCGACGGTCAGAGCATCGATCTGCTGCCGCGCGGTTCGTCGGAAGTCGCGCGTTGCGTGCCGGTGTACGAAACCTTCCCGGGCTGGAAGGAAAGCACCGTCGGCATCAAGGAATGGGACAAGCTGCCGGCCAATGCGCGTGCGTATCTGTCGCGCGTGCAGGAAGTTGCGGGCATTCCGATCGACATGGTGTCGACCGGTCCGGATCGTGACGAAACCATTCTTCTTCGTCATCCGTTCAAGGTTTAAGCCATGGTTCAAGGTGTACCCATGATCGCGATGAAAGATCCGCGTAATGATGAGAAAAACCTGTGGGTCGGTTGGGACGAGTATCACCGTCTGATCGAACTGCTGGCGTTGGGCGTGCACGACTCGGGCTGGAAGTTCGACCAGATTCTGTGTCTCGCGCGAGGCGGCCTGCGCGTCGGCGATCAGCTTTCGCGTATTTACGATCTGCCGCTGGCAATTCTCGCCACGAGTTCGTACCGCGAAGCAGCCGGCACGGAGCAGGGCGAACTCGACATCGCGCAATACATCACGATGACGCGCGGCGAGCTGCACGGCAACGTGCTGCTGGTCGACGACCTGGTCGATTCGGGCGTCACGCTGGCGCGCGTTCAGCAGCATCTGAAAGACCGCTATCCGGCCATCACGGCGGTGCGTTCGGCGGTGCTCTGGTACAAGGGCTGCTCGAAGGTGAAGCCCGACTACCACGTGCAATACCTGCCGACCAATCCGTGGATTCACCAGCCGTTCGAGGAGTGGGACACGGTTCGTCCACATAACCTCGGTGCGTGGATCAAGCGCGGTATCGCGCAGGCGCAGGAGTCGTCGGGGGAGTGATGCTGACTTCGGCGCTTTACACATCGCGTCGTAATCATCGCAGTGCCCGTGAAACGGAGCCCTTTGGGCTCCGTTTTTTTTGCCCGCGCACCGTGTTCGACGGCGCCGTCGACGCGCTTTGCAAGCCGTGCAACACCCATGCCGACGATCCAGCCAACCTGGCAGACGCGCCCAAATCGCAGTGCTACACTGCGCGGACAATCCACGTGGCTTATCCACAACAGGCCTGGCGGCGTCAGACGGGCAGTTTAGAATAGCGGTCGTTTTTTCCGCTCAGGGAACAGATCTCCTCGCGTCTATGACAGATAACAATCACGTGCACAAACAGCCACTGCCTTCCCTCGCGATTGCCGCGATCGGAGTGGTCTTCGGCGATATCGGCACGAGCCCGTTGTATTCGCTGAAAGAGGCTTTCAGTCCGTCACATGGCATTCCGCTGACTGAACAATCGATTCTCGGCGTGATCTCGCTGCTGTTCTGGGCAATCGTGATCGTGGTCGGCGTCAAGTACGTGCTGTTCGTGATGCGCGCGGACAATAACGGCGAGGGCGGTGTGCTCGCACTGATGGCATTGGCGCTGCGCTCGCTCGAAGAAAAATCGAAATTCGCCGGCCTGCTGGTGATGCTCGGCATCTTCGGCGCCTGCATGTTTTATGGCGACGCGGTGATCACGCCGGCCATCTCCGTGATCTCGGCGGTCGAAGGGCTGGAAATCGCCGCGCCACACCTGTCGCATCTGGTCCTGCCGCTGACTATCGTCATCCTGATCCTGCTCTTCTGGATCCAGCGGCATGGCACGGCGATGGTCGGCCGCCTGTTCGGTCCGATCATGGTGTTGTGGTTCGTGGTGCTCGCCGCGCTCGGTCTGTGGCACATCGTGCAGGCGCCTACCGTGATCCGCGCGCTGAACCCGTACTACGCGTACACCTTCATGGCCGCGCACGTGTTGCAGGCTTATGTCGTACTCGGCTCGGTCGTGCTGGTGCTGACTGGCGCAGAGGCGTTGTATGCCGATATGGGCCACTTCGGCGCGAAGCCGATCCGGATGGCGTGGTACATCCTGGTCATGCCGTCGCTGGTGTTAAATTATTTTGGCCAGGGCGCGCTGCTGATGCACGACGCGAAGGCCATCGAAAATCCGTTCTTCCTGCTCGCGCCCGACTGGGCGTTGCTGCCGCTGGTCGTGCTGTCGACGGTGGCGACGGTGATCGCGTCGCAAGCAGTGATTTCGGGCGCATATTCGCTGACGAGCCAGGCGATCCAGCTCGGCTATGTGCCGCGTATGAAGATCCTGCATACGTCCGAGCTGGCGATCGGCCAGATCTACGTGCCGGTCGTGAACTGGATGCTGCTGTTCATCATTTTGTGCATCGTGATCGCGTTCAAGAGTTCGGATAATCTCGCCGCCGCTTACGGTATCGCGGTGACGGCCACGATGGTCATTACCACGATCCTCGCGTGCGTCGTGATGGTGAAGGTGTGGAACTGGAACAAGCTGCTGGTGGCGTTGATCATCGGCGTGTTCATGACGGTCGATCTAGGCTTTTTCGGCGCCAATCTGCTGAAGGTCGAGGAGGGTGGCTGGCTGCCGCTCGGCATCGGCGCGCTGCTGTTCTTCCTGCTGATGACATGGTTCAAGGGGCGGATGATCGTCAAGGAACGTACCGCCGCCGACGGTATTCCGCTGATGCCATTCCTGCAGGGCCTGCTCGCACATCCGCCGCACCGGGTGTCGGGTACGGCGATCTATCTGACCGGCAGCGATTCGCTGGTGCCGGTGAGCCTGCTGCACAACCTCAAGCACAACAAGGTGCTGCACGAGCGCACCATCTTCCTGACCTTCGTGACCCGCGACATTCCTTACGTGAAAGACGCCGAGCGCGTGACGGTGAAGGATATCGACGGTGGTTTGTATCTCGTGAAAGCCGCGTACGGGTTTAACGAAACGCCGGACGTGAAGGCGGTTCTGCTGGAGGTGGGACGCACGCAGGACATGACGTTCGAGTTGATGGACACGTCGTTTTTCCTCGCGCGCGAAACGGTGGTGCCGACACAGCTGCCAGGCATGTCCGTATGGCGCGAACGCGTGTTCGCATGGATGCACCAGAACGCCGCGAAGCCGACCGACTTCTTCAGCATCCCGGCTAACCGGGTGGTGGAGTTGGGGACCAAGATCGAGATCTGATCCTGGCGCCGTAGTCGGGCGCTAGCCAACAAAAAGCCCACGCATTGCGTGGGCTTTTTGTTGGGCGTTGAGGCCGTGCAGCGAGGGGCGGTGTTCGAGCTAACGCGCGCCGACCCTCGCGAACCCGGCTTATTTCTGCTTGAGCTTCGCAAACGCGGCAGCCATTGCACCACCGGCTTCCGGCTCGCGCGAACGCTGCTGACCGCCACGATTACCACCGCCGCCCGAACGTCCACCGCCAGAGCCGCCGCGATCCTGCTGCGCGCCACCACCGCTACGCACACCGGCCGCGCCGACTTCGTCGTCCATGCGCATGGTCAGCGCGATACGTTGGCGCTTCACGTCGACTTCCAGCACCTTCACCTTGACGATCTGGCCGGCCTTGACCACTTCGTGCGGGTCCTTGATGAACTTCGTCGACAGGGCCGACACGTGCACCAGACCATCCTGATGCACGCCTACGTCGATGAACGCGCCAAACGCGGCCACGTTCGTCACGACGCCTTCGAGCACCATGCCCGGCGTCAGATCGCTGACCTTTTCGACGCCTTCGCGGAATGTCGCCGTCTTGAATTCGGGGCGCGGATCGCGGCCCGGCTTTTCGAGTTCGAGCAGAATGTCGCGCACGGTCGGCAGGCCGAAACGGTCGTCGACGAATTCCGTTGGCGACAGACCGCGCAGCGCCTCACGATTGCCGAGCACTTCGCCGACATGCTTGCTGATCTTCGCAAGCATCCGTTCGACGACCGGATACGCTTCCGGGTGAACCGACGAGCGGTCGAGCGGGTTCTCGCCATTGTTGATACGCAGGAAACCGGCGGCCTGCTCGAAGGTTTTGTCGCCGAGACGCGGCACCTTGCGCAAATGTTCGCGCGACGGGAACGGGCCGTTTGCATCGCGATAGTCGACGATATTGCGCGCGAGCGTTGCGTTCAGACCCGACACGCGAGCGAGCAACGCGACCGACGCGGTGTTCGCGTCCACGCCGACCGCGTTCACGCAGTCTTCTACCACTGCGTCGAGCGAGCGGGCCAGTTCACGCTGATTCACGTCGTGCTGATACTGACCGACGCCGATCGCCTTCGGCTCGATCTTCACGAGTTCGGCGAGCGGATCTTGCAGACGACGCGCAATCGATACCGCGCCGCGCAACGACACGTCCATGTCCGGGAATTCCTTCGCCGCGAGTTCGGACGCCGAGTACACCGACGCGCCTGCTTCGGACACGACGATCTTCTGCAACTTGAATTCCGGGTGCCGCGCGATCAGTTCGCTTGCGAGCTTGTCCGTTTCACGCGACGCCGTGCCGTTGCCGATACTGATCAACTCAGCCTGCGTCTGCGCGCAAATACGCGCGAGTTTCGCGATCGAGCCGTCCCAGTCGCGGCGCGGTTCGTGCGGATAGATCACGTCGGTGGCGAGCACCTTGCCGGTCCGGTCGACCACAGCCACCTTCACGCCGGTACGCATGCCAGGATCGAGACCGATCACGGCCTTCGGGCCTGCGGGAGCCGCCAGCAGCAAATCCTTCAGATTGCGCGCGAACACGCGAATTGCTTCGTGTTCGGCTTCGTCGCGCAGATTGGTCAGCAGTTCGTTTTCGATGTGCGGTTGCACCTTCACGCGCCAGCACCAGCGGCACACGTCGGAGAGCCATTTATCGGCAGGACGGTTCTGATTGGCGATGCCGAAATGGCGCGCGATCAGCGCTTCGCCCGGATGCGGCACCTGCGCGTCGAGTTCTTCGCCGAGGCCGAGCTTGACCATCAGCACGCCCGCGTTGCGGCCGCGGAACAGCGCCAGCGCGCGATGCGACGGCACGGTGCGGATGGTTTCCGCGTAGTCGTAGTAATCGCGGAATTTCTCTTCTTCCGCGTTTTCCTTGCCCTCGACCACTTTCGACGACACCACGCCCTGGTTGAACAGGTAGTCGCGCAGCTTGCCGAGCAGATCGGCTGTTTCGCCGAACTGTTCCGAGAGGATGTCACGCGCGCCGTCGAGCGCGGCCTTCACGTCGGCGACGCCCTTTTCGGCGTCCACATAGGCGGCGGCTTCGGTTTGCGGGTCGAGCAGCGGGTTGCCGAGCAGCGCGTCGGCGAGCGGCTGCAAACCGGCCTCACGGGCGATCTGCGCGCGCGTGCGGCGCTTCGGCTTGTACGGGAGATACAGGTCTTCCAGCACCTGCTTGCTGTCTGCGCCTTCGATCGCGGTGCGCAGCTCGTCGGTGAGCTTGCCCTGTTCGTCGATGCTCGCAATGATCGTCGCGCGCCGGTCTTCCAGCTCGCGCAGATACAGCAGGCGTTCCTCGAGATTACGCAGTTGCGTGTCGTCGAGATTGTCGGTCACTTCCTTACGGTAGCGGGCGATGAACGGAACAGTCGCTCCTTCGTCGAGTAGTTGCACCGCGGCCGCGACCTGGCGCGGCTGGACGGACAGTTCGGCGGCGATGCGCTGTACGATCTTGAGTGCTACGGTTTCCGTCATAAGGTCTTGGTGTTCCTGCGGACTCGGTCAGGGGCCGCGCGCTAACGGCTCGTGAGGTAAATGTGCACGCGAAGCGCGTGAAATACGTGGAGCACGTTAGGGCACGTCGGGGCACGAGGGCACGCCGGGCGTGCGCGCTGCGACCAGGTGGCTAGAGCGGGGCATTTTGCCATAAATGCCAAAGGGCTCAACCGCAGGGTGATAGAATTTCGGGCATCTTCCGTTGACCCTCTACGACGTTGCCAACCTCCTTGTCCCTCAACCCTCTGGGCTCCCGCTTGGTCTCTCGCCTGTCATCGCGTCGGTCACTTCGCTGGTCGCATATTTCGTCGTCTGTTTCGCCTTTCAGCCCGTCAGCCGGAGTGTCGTCTGACCTCGCGTCGGCCTGCGGTCGAATTGCCAGCCGGATCATCGCCGCATCGTGTGCGTCATGTGTGATGGCTGCGGCGCTGGCGTTTTCCGGAACGGCCGCGGCGCAAACGCCGGTGGCGTCCGCGCCGGTCGCGGCATCGGCGGAGAAACTCGACGAAACAGTTGGCGCAAATACGGCCAACGCCACCAGCGCCAGCGATGCAGCCACGCGGGACCAGTCGTTCGACGATCGGCAACGCGTGCTCAACCAGCGCAGCGACGAGAACAACTACAACTACGCCGTTGCCCAGCACAACTGCTACAGCCGCTTCTTCGTCAATTACTGCCTGAACCGGGCCCGCGACAAGATGCGCGCGGTGCAGGCGGACATCCGCAAGGAACAGCTCGCGCTCGACGGCGAACAGCGCGTGCAGCGCGCCCGCGATCGCGACGAGCGGACAGCGCTCCGTCGCGCGCAGGACGACGCGAACGCGCCGCAACGCGCCGCTGAAGACGCGCGTAACGAGCAGGCTTATCAGGACAAGCAGCGTCAGCATCAACTCGATCAGACGCAGCGTGCCGCCGAGGCGCCGCAACGAGCCGCCAACGCGCAAGCCTACCAGGACAAACAGCGCCAGCACACGCTGGATCAGGCGCAGCGCGGCGTCATCCCGTCGCAGGCAGCGGCCAACCAGCAGGCGTATGACCAGAAACAGGGCGACTTCCAGCGCAAGCTCGACGAAGCGCGTCAGCAGGGCGCACAAAAGGCTCAGGAACGCGTCGAAAAGCAGGAAACCTTCGAGCGGAAGCAGGCCACTGCCGAGCAGCACAAGGCCGACGTGGAAGCGCGTCAGAAGCAGGCGGCCGAAAAAGCCGAGCAGAAGCGGCAGGACGCGCTGAAGCAGCAGCAACTCGAAGAGCAGCAAAAACAGCAACAGCAGCAACAGTAAGTGTGCTGTAGTGGGCCCTGGCGGGTTCTGGCCAGGGCCGTAGTCGCCGTAACGCGTTTTAAGCCGTACAGCAACCTCCGGCACGAACTGCGCACGCAGCCCGCGCCGTAGACGAGAGGAGGCGAGCATGCGCGATCAACACCACGTCATCACCGCGGACACTCTGCGCGACCGCATTCTGCAACTGGAATCGGAGCACAGCGGGCTCGACCGGTTGATCGATAAAATGTCGGACGAACCCGGCATCGACGACTTCGAGTTGCAGCGCCTGAAAAAGCGCAAACTCAAGGTCAAGGACACCATCATCTTGCTGCAATTGCAGCTCGAACCGGACGCACGCGCCTGAGTTCGCGGCCTGGCGGGCGCCGGGCGCGCATCGCGCGAGCCGGACTTTGCAGGAAACGCTTGCCTTGAATTCACCGCTTGAAACCTCTTCCCGCGCTCCCTCGGGCGACGACACCTCCGCGACCGGCGTGCCGGCGACGCGGCCTGCCGCGTCTGCGTTGAGCGCGTCGCTGAATCCCCGGCGCGTTGCCGAACTGGACGAAATCTTCGCCGACAACGGCCTGCTGGCCCGTCAGATCGACGGCTATCGTTCGCGGGCGTCGCAGATCGAGATGTCGCGCGCCGTCGCAGCCGCGATGGAAGCGTCCGGCCGCGCGATGCCCGAGCCCGCGATGTTTGAAGCGCAGAAGCGTCCGGCGCGGCGCCTGCAGTCACCCGGTGGCGATGCCGCTGCGGACGCCGCAGAAAGCGCCGAATCGGGCGGACTCGACGGTAGCGAAAACACGCTGATCGTCGAAGCGGGTACGGGCACCGGCAAGACCTATGCGTACCTCGTGCCGGCCATGTTGTGGGGCGGAAAGGTGATCGTCTCCACCGGCACGAAGCACCTGCAGGATCAGCTTTTTCAGCGCGATATTCCGACCGTTCGCGATGCGCTCGCCGTACCGGTGTCGGTAGCGATGCTCAAGGGCCGCGCCAATTACCTGTGCCACTACTACTTGCAACGCACCGCAGATAACGGCCGCTTGCCGTCCCGTCAGGAAACGTCGTATCTGCAGGACATCATTCGTTTCGCGAAGATCACGCGCACCGGCGATAAGGCCGAACTCGCGAGCGTGCCGGAGACAGCGGCGGTGTGGTCTATGGTGACGTCCACGCGCGAAAACTGTCTTGGCCAGGAGTGCCCGCAGTACAAGGAATGCTTCGTCATGCAGGCGCGTCGCGAAGCGCAGCAGGCCGATATCGTGGTGGTCAATCACCACCTCTTCTTCGCCGACATCATGCTGCGCGACACGGGCATGGCCGAACTGCTGCCCACGGCGAATACGGTGATCTTCGACGAAGCGCATCAACTGCCTGAAACCGCCACGCTGTTTTTCGGCGAAACGCTGTCTACCACGCAGTTTCTCGAACTGGCACGCGATTCGGTCGCCGAAGGTCTGAGCCACGCGCGTGAGACCGTCGATTGGGTCAAGCTCGGCGCAACGCTGGAACGTGCGGCGCGCGACGTGCGGCTCGCATTCAAGGAAGATTCGGTGCGCCTGTCGATCGGCCAGTTGCCGGATGACCATCCGCTGTTCCCCGCTCTGGAAACGCTCGAAACTGAACTCGACGCGTTGGCCACGGCATTGGCTGGCCAGGCGGAGCGTGCCGAGTCGATCGGCGCATGTTTGCGGCGCGCGCGCGAATTGCAGGGCGTGCTCGGTGGCTGGACCACGCCGCCTACCGAAACCGAGCGCAACGCCGCCGACATCGCTCAAACCGCTTCCGCCGATGGCAAGGCCGAGCGCGCCGATCCGAATGAAAAGGTGCGCTGGATCGAAGTCTTCTCGCATACGGTGCAGTTGCACGAAACGCCGCTTTCGGTCGCGCCGATTTTCGCGAAGCAGCGCGCCGGTGTGCCACGCGCGTGGATTTTCACGTCGGCGACGTTGTCGGTGCGTGGCGACTTCACACACTACGCCGCGCAAATGGGCCTGAACGCGAAGCGCTCGATGACCTTGCCCAGCCCGTTCGACTATCCGACGCAAGGTCTGCTGTATGTGCCGCGCAATTTGCCGCAACCATCGTCGCCGATGTTCACCGACGCTGTCTTCGACGCCGCTTTGCCCGCGATCGAAGCGTCCGGTGGCGGCGTGTTCATGTTGTGCACGACGCTGCGCGCAGTGGACCGCATCTCGTCCAAATTGCGCGACGTGATCGACGCGCGTGGCTGGGACTATCCGCTGCTCGTGCAGGGCGATGCGAGCCGCACCGAATTGCTCGACCGTTTCCGCTCGTATGGCAACGCGATCCTGGTGGGTAGTCAGAGCTTCTGGGAAGGGGTGGACGTACGCGGCGATGCGCTGTCGCTGGTGGTGATCGACAAGCTGCCATTTGCGCCGCCCGACGACCCGGTTCTGTCGGCGCGGCTGGATGCGCTCACGAAGAAGGGCTTGAGTCCGTTTGCGGTCCACCAGTTGCCTCAGGCCGTAATCACACTGAAGCAGGGCGCAGGCCGTCTGATTCGTGCTGAGACCGATCGTGGCGTGCTGATGATCTGCGATACCCGTCTCGTCGACAAACCGTATGGACGTCGTATCTGGCAAAGCCTGCCGCCGTTCAAGCGCACACGTGAAATAGAAGTGGTGCGTGAATTTTTCGAAGAGAACGCGACACCGGCGTGATATGCCGGTTGATTGAATGCGTCGCGAATAATGCTGTAAAAAGCGACGCTAATAAAATGGCGTCGTTGTAAAAAAGGGCGCGTAAATGACAAAACGCCACGAATGTGAATTCGTGGCGTTTTGCTTTACTGCCCGGGAAATCGCAATGATTTCCCGATGCAGTTTTCGCCCAGAGGCGAACCCTATGCGACAGCTTACTGGCTTGCGCCCGAAGCCGGAGCTGCAGCCGAAGCAGCAGCGTCCGAAGCAGCAGCGCCTGCGTCCGAAGCAGCAGCCGTAGCCGAAGCAGCAGCATCGCTCGCAGCAGCAGCAGCACCCGAAGCAGCCGTAGCCGAATCCGAAGCTGCAGCAGCAGGTGCCGAAGCGGCAGCTGCGTCGCTAGCCGGTGCAGCGGCTTGATCGTTGCTCTTGTTGCATGCAGCCAGTGCCACAGCTGCCAACAGGGATGCTACGAGGAGGGATTTCTTCATGATCACGTCCTTTTATGGTTTAAAGGTAAGCAACAGCGCAAAATAAAACCGGTAATGTGCTCCAACACCGACCTGGGCCGCTGGTGGAGACGCTCTTATGACGAGCTGGAATCTTCCCTACGGCTTGGGCGGAAATTATATGCACTTTCGTACTGACAGTCGATAAATCCGGGGTCAATACGTTGTCTTTCTCATACAAAATTTCACTGTACGGTATAGCAGGTAGGCAGAGTTACGCAAACAGTCACGCAGACTCGCCCACTTCTATCCAGCCCGCACAATACCACTCGTGCAGCAGTGCTGTCACCGACGAATCGTGTGATAGTGTTACAAAGCGTTTCCCACTCATGGACCTGTGATTCGCGAGGTCAGTCAGCCACTTTTTTGCGCCATCAAATGGCGTTTCTTCTCCATTTAGGAAGAAAAAACGGCGGTTGTACAACAGATTGGTCTTGCGGTGCAGCCGGACACCGGACTTCGATGCCTGATCGATAAAACGCGCTTCATTGAGCGGCTTTTGCGGCGGATCAAAGACGACACTCGGCTTCGGTTCGCTGAGATACGTGCCAAGGAACGACGCAATATCCTGCTCTTTCCATTTGATCTGAGCAAGGATCGCACCCACTCGCTCGACGAGCGCCGTGGGCAACTCCGCCGGACGGTCCACAGCCGGTTGGCGCGGGTCGCGATAAAGGCTGCCGGTGCGGCCCGTCGACTCGCCGCGCTCGGCCAGATGGTAGAGAAACTGTGCGGTCAGCTCATCGGTGGAGGGCGCGCGAAAACCGATGGAGCACGTCATGCACTCGCCTTCGGCAATCCCGTCGTGGGCGATGTGCGGCGGCAGGTAAAGCATGTCGCCTGGTTCGAGCACCCATTCCTCTTCGGACTGGAAGTTCTGTAAAACTTTCAAAGGCAAACCGGGCTGCAGTGTCAGATCTTTCTGCGCGCTGATACGCCAGCGGCGCTTGCCTTTTACTTGCAAAAGAAACACATCGTAGGAATCGAAGTGGGGGCCAACGCCGCCACCGTCACTTGCATACGAGATCATCAGGTCGTCGAGACGCGCGTCCGGCACGAAGCGGAAGCGGTCGAGCAACGCGCGTGCGCGGTCGTCGTGAAGATCGACGCCCTGCACGAGCAGCGTCCATGCGCGCTGCCTGACCGACGGCAGTTCGTCGGGCGCGAACGGGCCGTGTTCGAGTTGCCACTTGTTGCGGAAATGCGTGATCAGACGCGCTTCGACTTCGTCCTGATCGGCCAGCTCGAAAAATTCGTCGCGCGACAACGGCGCTTCGATGTTCGGAATGGCCTGGCGAATCAGCAATGGCTTCTTTTGCCAGTAGCGGCGCATGAATTGCGACGGCGACAGATTGCCGAGCAACGCGATCGGGGTATCGGGCGAGGGCGGAAGAACCGGCGTGGAAGCCGGCGACGAATTCCGTGCCGAAGCTGCGTCGGCCGGGTGGTCAGTTGGCCGTTTGGGCATCGTATAATGTGAGTTGTATTCTGGAGAATCGAATGAAAATCGCAAAGAACACCGTCGTGTCGGTCGCTTATAAGCTATCGGATGCGCAGGGCAATCTGATTGAAGAAAGCGACGAGCCGATGGTCTATCTGCACGGCGGCTATGATGGCACGTTCCCCAAGATCGAGGAAGAGCTCGACGGCCACGAGGCCGGCTTCGAGACATCGATTCAGCTCGAGCCGCAAGATGCGTTCGGCGAGTACGACCCCGATCTCGTGAAGATCGAGCCGCGCGATCGTTTCCCGGAACCGCTCGAAGTCGGCATGCAATTCGAGGGTACGCCGGAAGAGGGCGACGAGGATCTCGACTCGCTCGTCTACGTCGTGACCGACGTAGCGGAAGATAAGGTGGTGCTCGACGGCAATCACCCGCTCGCGGGTATGGCCTTGCGTTTTGCGCTGACGGTGAAAGACGTGCGTCCTGCTACCGAAGACGAAATCCAGCACGAACATGCGCACGGTGCCGACGGCCTCGAAGTTCTCGATGAGGACGATGACGAGGAAGACGACAGCAAGTCAGGACCCACCCTGCACTGAACTTGCCGGAGTGCCGGGCGCGCCTGAGGCGGCGCCCGGCATATGCGGCTGTACTGCCGATGCGGGCGGTATCGAAGTGGCCGGCCCGTATTCACCACCGCCCTGGTCGGCGGGTATGTGCGGTTGCTGATTGAGCTGCGTACCTGGCTGCGAGGCTGACTGTGACTCGCCGGGAATTGGCAACAGCGGCGGCAATTCCGAGGCCGGCCCTAACGCCGGCACCGCTGGCATCGAAGCTGACGGTTCGTCGCGCGGCACCACGGTTTGCATGGCGGGCATCGGCATTTGCTTCGGCACATCGCGCAGGCTCACGCGGAACGGCGGTTTCCTGCCGGGATTCACATCGAACTGTACCCACTGGTTAAGACGGTCATGCGGCGCTAATGCGACCCGCGTGAGATTCGTCACCAGCATCCCCTTGTCATTGCGTAGCGGCTGATCGATCACGAAGCCGCCGTTCGCGCGTTCGTCGTCGTGATGAATGACCAGCACGGGCCCGCGAAAAATCTCCGCGAGTTTGACGAGGCTGCGTTTGAACTCCAGAAAACCGTCGCGGCGTGTGCTGTGCGCGAAGCGCAGCCACGCAAAACGGTCGGGCCGCTCGTAACGTTCTGGATCGGGATCGCCCTGAATGATGATGACTATCGCGCGCGCGTCGCGACGTTTCGCATATTCGCCGGCATGCTCCAGCCAGAATGCATTGGCAATCACGCGGTCTTCGAATTCCCCGTTGCGGCCCCCGGCAATCAGATAGTGATTGTTCGGACTCGGCGCGTTCAGGCCGACAAATACCGTATCGCCGACCATCCATCGAACGTTTTCCCGATACGGCCGAAACCGTGAGACTTCGCTCTCCCGCGTCAGCGCAATCGGGTTCTGACCCATCGACGTAGCATCGGCGAATATGGTTTGACGCAATTGGTCGAGCCGTTCGACCGGATCGAAGCTGCCTGCCTCGGTGGTGCTGCAATCGATCCAGTCATGCTGGCCGGGAATAAAGAATAAAGCCGGCCGCGAAGCTTCGAGCACTGCATGGCGTCGTTCATACAGCCCGTCCCGACACGCCTCTTTCGCACCCTTCAGGTTGCCGTTATAGACGATGAACGAGATGTCGCGTTCGCGGCCGATCGCATCGATTAGCCGTTGCGCTGCGGGCTCGTCGGCGGGGCCGCGCATCGTGTCGCCGATCACTGCGAATGAAAAACGCGGCGTGTCGGCGTAAGCCTCGCTGGTGCTGAGGGCCGCCGACGCCGCCAGAACCGCTATCAGACCACGTGTGAATGCAAGGCTCAGCGCCGCGCGAAAGGGGCGCGGACGCTGCGGGGGCTTGTATGCGTCAATGATCCGCATCCGGCGCGGCGGCCAGTTCGTGCAGTTCGTACAGCAGGTCGAGTGCTTCGCGCGGACGCAGATCGTTCGGATCGATGCCGCGCAAACGCTCGACGAGTTCCTGCACGGACGGCGACGATACCTGCGCCTGAGCATCGCGCTCGTCGTCTGCGTCTTCGGCCAGCATCGGTGGAGGCGAAGCAAACAGGTCGAGCTGCGGCGCGGGTTGCGCGGCGGATTGCTGTTCCAGGTGTGCGAGATGCTTGCGCGCCGCGCGAATCACCGCATTTGGCACGCCCGCGAGTTGCGCGACCTGCAAACCGTAGCTCTGATTGGCCGGACCCTCGTTGACCGCGTGCAGGAACACAATGCCATGGCCGTGTTCGACCGCCGACAGGTGCACGTTGGCCGCCTGCGGAAATTCCGCGGGCAACTGCGTCAATTCGAAGTAATGCGTGGCAAACAGCGTATGACAGCCGTTGTGCGCGAGCAGATGACGCGCGATCGCCCAAGCCAGCGCAAGGCCGTCGAAGGTCGAGGTGCCACGGCCGATTTCATCCATCAGCACGAGACTTTGCGGTGTCGCGTCGTTCAGGATCGCAGCGGCTTCGGTCATCTCGACCATGAAGGTCGAGCGGCCGCCGGCCAGATCGTCCGCTGCACCGATTCGCGTGAAGATGCGGTCGATCGGTCCGAACGTCGCGCGCCGTGCCGGCACATAGCTGCCCACGTAGGCGAGCAGGGCGATCAGCGCGGTTTGCCGCATGAAAGTTGATTTACCGCCCATGTTCGGGCCGGTGATCAACAGCAATTTGCGTTCGGGCGTGAGTGTGCAGTCGTTGGCGATGAACTGCTCGACCTGCGCCTCGACGACCGGGTGCCGACCCTGTTCGATCTCGATGCCGGTGTCGGGCGAGAACGTCGGCGCGACCCAGTCGAGCGCGCGGGCGCGTTCGGCGAAAGCGGCCAGCAGATCGAGTTCGGCCAGTGCGGACGCGACCCGCTGGCAATCTGGAATAAACGGTAGCAGCGCCTGCAGCAACGTGTCGTAAAGCGCGCGTTCGCGGGCGAGCGCACGTTCCTGTGCAGACAGCGCCTTGTCTTCGAACGTTTTCAGTTCCGGCGTGATGTAGCGCTCGGCGTTCTTCAGCGTCTGACGGCGGCGGTAATCGTCGGGCACCTTGTCGGTCTGGCCACGCGTGACTTCGATATAGAAGCCGTGCACCTTGTTGTACTCGACGCGCAGGTTGTTAATGCCAGTGCGCGCACGTTCGCGTGTTTCGAGATCGATCAGGAACTGCCCGCAGTTCTCCGAAATATCGCGCAGTTCGTCGAGGTCCGCATCGTAGCCTCGCGCGATCACGCCGCCATCGCGCACCATCGCGGCGGGTTCCTGAGCGATAGCACGGGTAAGCAATTCGACGCAGGCTTGAGGCGGTTCCATTGACGCATCGATGCGCGCGAGCGAATCCGCATTCGACGACACAGCGGCGATCTGCGCGCGCAGTTCGGGCAGCGCGATGAACGTGTCGCGCAGGCTGGACAGATCGCGCGGACGTGCCGACAACAGCGCGAGGCGCCCTGTAATCCGTTCGATGTCTGAAATCTGCCGCAACGAGCCACGCAATGCGTCGACGCTCGCAGCCGGCGGCGCGTCGAGCAGCGCGCCGATAGCCTGCTGACGCGCCTGCGCGACCGCAGATTCACGCGGCGGATGATGCAGCCAGTGGCGCAGCAAGCGGCTGCCCATCGTCGTGCAGCAGGTGTCGAGCAACGAACACAGCGTAGGCGACTCGGTGCCGCGCAGCGTTTCCGTCAGTTCGAGATTGCGGCGCGTAGCGGGGTCGAGGCCGATATATTCGGACTCGTACTCGACCTTCAGGCTGCGCACATGGCGCAGTTGCTGGCCTTGGGTCGCCGCTGCATACAGCAGCAATGCGCCGGCAGCGCCGCACGCGCAGGTCAGCGAATGCGCGCCGAAACCGTCGAGACCGGCCACTTCGAGCTGGTCGCAAAGACGCTGGGTGCCCGACGCGATATCGAAATGCCAGCTCGGAACACGGGTGAGCGCGCCTGCATTGACGGGCGGTGTCCAGCCGGCCGATTCGGCGAGCGTATCGGCAACCAGAATTTCAGCGGGGCGAATTCGTTCGAGGGCGGCGGCGACCTGGTCGGGTGCGACTTCGGCAAGGCGCAGCGCGCCGCTCGCCAGATTCAGCCACGCGAGGCCGACGCTCGTCGCTACGCCGCGGCGGTTGTGCGCCACGCACAGCGACAGCAGGTACACATCGTTTTTATCGGACAGCAGCGCGGCGTCGGTCAGCGTGCCCGGCGTGACCACGCGGACCACTTTGCGCTCGACCGGTCCCTTCGATGTAGCCGGGTCGCCGATCTGTTCGCAAATCGCGACGGATTCGCCGAGCTTCACCAGCTTCGCCAGATACTGTTCCGCCGCGTGATGCGGTACGCCCGCCATCTTGATCGGATTGCCGCCCGACGCGCCACGCTGCGTAAGCGTCAGGTCGAGCAGACGCGCGGCTTTTTCCGCATCGTCGAAAAAGAGTTCGTAGAAGTCGCCCATCCGGTAGAACACCAGCGTGCCGGGATGCTCCGCTTTAATGCGCAGGTACTGCTGCATCATGGGAGTATGTTGTGCGACGTCGTTGGCCGCTGCGGTTTGAATGCCCATCCTTGGTGTTCTCTTGCGTAAGCTGTTCAGGGCGTGAGTTTAACCCGCCAGCGTGTCGAACGGACCCTGGCCGGATGGCCAATCCTTGCAGCAGGTCGCATCCGCCCGCGTTCGGGTAATCGAAGCCAATGCGGGCCGTCTGGAGGATTACTCCTCCACCATCGCCCGCATATCCACCGTACGCTCGTTCACTGCGCTACGCCGTTTTGCGAGCCACATCATGAACGTAATGAAACTGCCGAACACCACAATGATCCATTGCGCAGGCATTTTTGCGGTGAGCAGCAGCGCGTACACACCAAGCATCAGCAGCACGGCCAGATTCTGGTTGAAATTCTGCACGGCGATCGAGTGTCCCGCCGACAGTAGCGTCGCGCCGCGATGCTGAAGAATGGCGTTCATCGGCACGATGAAAAAGCCCGATAACGCGCCGAGCAGGATCATTAGCGGATAGGCGAGCAGGATGTAGAGCGGTGCGACGAACGAGCCAATTCGAATGCCCGCGCCCGCAGGGAACAGGTCCTTGTTGTAGAAGGCCACCGCGATCGCCACCAGGCCCATCAGAATGCCGACCGGCAGCACGCGCAGCGATTTGCGCAACGGAATCAGCGCAGCCGCCGCCGACGCGCCCACGGCAATGCCCAGCCCGGTGACGCCTTGCATGACCGCCGCTTTAGACAGCGATAGCCCGAGATTCACATTCGCCCATTTCAGCACCAGCAGTTGCAGTGTGACTGCGCCGCCCCACAGCAGCGTCGTGACCCACAACGCGATCTGCGCGAGTTTGTCGGCCCACAGCACGTTAAAGCAGTGATAAAAGTCGCCGATCAGTTTTTTCGGTTCGTTCAGCCGGCTTTCATACCGCGCGCCGGTGTCGGGAATGAAGATGTTGATCGCGGCGGCAATCGCGTACGTGATCATCACGGCGAACATCGCGAGATCGGCGGCGGAGCGGATCAGCGGCAAATGAGCGTGCGCGACGAAGCGGTCGGCCAGCGTGCTGATCAGCGCACCGCCGACCATCGTGCCGACAATCGTCGACAGAACCGTTGCCGATTCGAGCCACGCGTTCGCCTTGACGAGTTTGTCGGCGGGCAGCAGTTCGGTCAAGATGCCGTACTTGGCCGGCGAATACGCCGCCGCGCCGAAACCGACCACGCCGTAGGCAATCATCGGATGAACGCCCGCGATCATCATCAGGCAGCCGCTTGCCTTCAACGCGTTGGAGATGAACATCACGTGGCGCTTTTGCATCGAGTCGGCAAACGCGCCGACGAACGGCGCAAGCAGCACGTAGGAGACGGTGAAGAAAATCTGCAACAGCGGCGTGACCCAGGCGGCGGAGCGAATCACCGAGAGCAACGCGATGGCGGCGATCAGCAGTGCATTGTCCGCGAGCGACGAAATGAACTGCGCCGCAATGATTGTGTAGAAGCCTTTTTTCATGAAGCGGATTGGAAGCTGCGCGCCAGATCCGGCGGCAAGCAGGGCGCAGAAAAAACGCGCGAAACGCAGCCGGTGAAGCGACGCGTTGCAAGATGTCGCAACGCCACCGGCGCGGCATTTTGCTTTGTAGCACGAACGCCCGTGAGATGCAGGGCCGCCAACGAAAAAGCGGCCGAAGCCGCTTTTTTTTGCATTTTATTTGCCGCGAGGAAAGCCGCTCGCCGAACTCGATGCCGAAGCAACGCGAGACGGCATCCGGCCGAGGCAGGCTCCGTCGGGCTTAGTCGGCCTGCTGACGGGTGCGGCTGTAGCGCGACAGAACCGGAATCATCTGTGCGTAGATCTTCGGGTTGCCCGCGACGATTTCGCCGACGTGCAGGAAGTCCGAGTCGCCCGTGTAATTACCCACCAGGCCACCGGCCTCGGTGATCAGCAGGCTGCCCGCAGCGACGTCCCACGGATTCAGACCCTGTTCGAAGAAGCCGTCCATGCGGCCGGCGGCGACGTTCGCCAGATCGAGCGCAGCCGCGCCCGGACGGCGCAGGCCCGCGCAGGCTTCGGTCATTTCGGCGAACAGGCGTCCGTACGCTTCGAGACCGTCTTTTTCGCGGAACGGGAAGCCCGTGCCGATCAGGCCGTCTGCCAGGCGGTCACGCTTGGCCACGCGGATACGGCGATCGTTCAGGAACGCACCGCGGCCGCGCGAAGCGGTGAACAGGTCGTTGCGGGTCGGATCGTAGACCACGGCTTGCGTCACGATGCCCTTGTGGGCGAGCGCGATCGACACGCAGTAGTACGGGAAGCCGTGAATGAAATTGGTGGTGCCGTCGAGCGGATCGATGATCCACTGGTATTCGGACTCGTTGTCCGACTTGCCGGATTCTTCGGCGAGGATCGCGTGATCGGGGTAGGCGGTCTTCAGCGTGTCGATGATCGCCGCTTCAGACGCTTTGTCGACCTCCGTGACGAAATCGTTGTGCTGTTTTTTGCTGACCTGGATCAGATCGAGGTCGAGCGACGCGCGGTTGATGATCTGTGCTGCGCGGCGCGCGGCCTTCACAGCGATATTGAGCATGGGATGCATGAGACGGATCCTTGTGCCGGGGCAGCACGGCTGCTGGCCGGTAAATGTGCAAACGAGGCGCAAACGAGCGCGCTACACCTGCGCTAACTGGCGCCCCGAAGAGGCGCGGAAACAGCACGGAACGCCCGCCTGGCAATAAACCAGTGCGCATTCCGCCGACGGAGACGAATTGAATAAGAACGAGGCGCCCGGCTTGGCCTGGAAGAAAAACCGGTCGCGAATATCGGTATTTTACCTGAGTCCGGGCGGCCTGGCAGCGTTCGTGCGGCGGGTTAGGCTTTTGCGCCATGGGACGCGCATCGGAGGGCGGGCAGGCGACGGTTCGCAAGCCCTGGACCTCGAGACGAAACTTTACGCCGTGCGCACGCCTTCAGCGTATTCAGCGCTTTCATGTCCGGTCCCGGCGCCTCGGCCTTACTCAAAATTCTGAACCCGTCGAGGGTTGGCGCTACCATACGCGTCTTTAGCTTGCAGGATTTTCATCGTGGACCACCCCCACAATTCCTCCGATCCGGCCGTGGCCGACGTGCGCGGCGGCTTCACGTCGACCCGCTTCGTGCTCGTCGAGCCGAGCCATCCCGGTAATGTCGGCGCGGCGGCGCGCGCGCTGAAAACCATGGGTTTTTCGCGGCTCGTGCTGGTGTCGCCGCGCGTGCCACATGTGCAGAGCGACCCGGAAGCGATTGCGATGGCCTCCGGCGCAGACGACGTGCTGGCTTCCGCGCACGTTGTCCCGACGCTTGCCGACGCGTTGACCGGCGTGCACTGGTCGATCGCGCTGACCGCGCGTCTGCGTGAATACGGGCCGCCACAATGGACGCCGCGTGCCGCCGCTAATGTCGCGCACGATCAGGCGGTGCATGGCGAAATTGCACTGGTGTTCGGCAACGAGCGCACGGGTTTGTCGAATGAGGACGTCGAACGGTGCAGTGCGCTCGCGCATATTCCGGCGAATCCCGCTTATAGCTCGCTGAATCTCGCGCAGGCCGTGCAGGTGCTGGCTTACGAGTTACGCACGCGGTATCTGTCGGCGGACGACCAGGCCGGTGCCGCAGCGCTCGCCGCTTCCGCTGGAGCAGGGCTGAGCGAGCCGGCCGGTCCGCGTGCGGCGAGCGACGAAATCGAGAGCATGTTCGCGCACCTCGAAAGCGCGCTGGTCGCATTGGAGTTTCTCGACCCCGCCAATCCGAAAAAGCTGATGTCGCGCCTGCGACGGCTCTTTGCCCGTTCGGGCCTGGAGCGCGAGGAAGTGAACATCGTACGCGGCATCGCCAAGCACATTTTGCTGAAGGCGAAGCATCCGGGTAGCGACGCGTCCTGAATCCGCGCGCATTCCTCTGACGACCTTGCGGGCAGCGTGGACTTCCGGCAGTTTTCGCGCAATCGCCCTACAATCCTCGAAACGTTCTAAGCAAAGCTGCCGCCGTGCTATGCGGCAGCGATGCCGTCACGCGTGGCCCTTGCGGCCTGAAACGCGGGCGGCTTTTTCCCACGACACAGTCCAGACCCTGCCATGTTCACGAGACTTCGCGAAGATATCGCCACCATCCGCGAGCGCGACCCCGCCGCCCGCAGCGCATGGGAAGTCATCACGTGTTATCCCGGTTTGCACTCGCTTGTGCTGCACCGGCTCGCGCACGCGTGCTGGCAGGCAAAGCGACGCTGGCTCGCGCGCTTCGTTTCGCAGATGGCGCGGTTTCTTACCGGCATCGAAATCCATCCGGGCGCGACGGTCGGGCGGCGCGTGTTCATCGACCACGGCATGGGTGTGGTGATCGGCGAAACCGCGCAGATCGGCGACGACTGCACGATCTACCAGGGCGTGACGCTCGGCGGCACGTCGCTCACGCGCGGCGCAAAGCGGCACCCGACGCTCGAGCGCGGGGTGATCGTCGGTGCGGGCGCGAAGGTGCTCGGCGGCTTCACGATCGGCATGGAAGCGAAGATCGGCTCGAATGCCGTGGTGACCAAGCCGGTGCCCGCGCGGGGCACGGCGGTCGGCAATCCGGCTCGGATCATCGTGCCGGCAGCGTCGGCCGTGGCTTCGACGGCGACGGTTCCGGCTGGCGCCAACGTCGGCTCGGGCGGCACCACGCGCGACACGAAATGTTCGACGGAAAGCAGCGCGTTCTGCGCGTACGGCATCACGCCGAATGCCGATGACCCGGTGTCGCTGGCTATTCACGGTTTGATCGATCATGCGGCCACGCAATCAAAGCGCATCGATGAAATCGTCGGTGCGCTGGAGCGGTTGGGCACGAGCCTCGAAGGCCTGCAAGGCGCGGATGCCGCGTTGCTCGATCTGCGACGCTTGTCGGCAGCGATTGCGGGGAAAGTGGAAGGGGCGGCGGCGGAGCGTTGAGGTTTGAAGCGCGTGTCGGTCGGCGGGCGGTGAATGGCGATCGACGTACGCGGTACGCTTGAATCGAGGGGCGCCGCAGTTTCGAAGTCGCTCGCATCAGATCGAAGCCCGTCAGTCTGGAGATTCATCGCTTCTCTGAATTCCCGGCCATTGCGGCTTCGACGTAGCTTCGCCGGACTGGTCGCTCTGAATCCAGTTGCTTCAATCACAGCTATTGGGCTCGAATGTCGGTGTGACGCCCGCAGCGTCACGCCGTCCTGGGTACGTTACCCCAACGGCAAGGCCCGAATCCCTTCGGCATCGATCCGCAGATAGCCGCCTCGCGGCTCGCCGTGATCGAGATCCCAATCCGGCAGAACCCAACGCGTGCCGCCCGGCTCGCGGTGCCGCGCGGGCCGATGTGTGTGCCCGTGAATAATCGTTGCCGCTTTCGACTTCTTGAACAGTGCAGCGACCGCCTTTGGCGTCACATCGTATTTCATCGAAACGGGCCGCATGCGGCCGTGCTCGCTCTTCGAGCGCATGTTCTCCGCGAGCTTGCGCCGCCAGCGGAACGGCGACGCCAGAAACAGCATCTGCGCGAAACGGATGCGGGCAAATCGCCGGAAAATCTGATAACCGCGATCGGCGGTACACAAGCCGTCGCCGTGCGCGAGCGCAATGCGCGTGCCGAATGCGGTGATCACGAACGGATCGGGCAGCCAGATCGCGCCGGCCGCTTTCGTGAAGCGCTTGCCGAGCAGAAAGTCGCGATTGCCGTGCATGATGTAAAGCGCAATGCCGCGCTCCGTCAGCGTGTGCAGCAACGCCGCCATGCGCGCGACGAATGGCTCGACGAGCATGTCGTCGCCGACCCAGTATTCGAACAGGTCGCCGAGAATGAAAACCGAATCAGCCTGGTCGGCGGTGACGCGAATGAAGTGTTCGAACGCGGCGACCGTGTGCGGAATCGCCTCGCTCAAATGAATGTCGGAGAGGAAAAAAAACGGGCGTGCGGCGTGCGGGCGTTTGCCCTCGCCAGGCACGCCCGCGGCGACGCTTCGCAGCGGCGTTTCTTGCAGCATTGAAGGTGCCTGATATCAGTTGAAGCCAGTCGGCATGAAGCGCGAACCTAGTCGACGATCACAGCCTTTTCGATCACGACGTCGTCAGCCGGCACGTCCTGATGGAAGCCCTTCGAACCCGTCTTGACCTTCTTGATCTTCTCGACGATGTCCAGACCTTCGACGACTTTGCCGAACACGGCGTAGCCCCAGCCCTGCGGCGTCGGCGACGAGTGGTTCAGGAAGTCGTTGTCGTTCACGTTGATGAAGAATTGTGCCGTAGCCGAGTGCGGGTCGTTCGTGCGAGCCATTGCAACCGAGCCGTTGACGTTCTTCAGGCCGTTGTTCGCTTCGTTGGTGATCGGCTCGGCCGTCGGCTTCTGCTTCATGCCGGGTTCGAAACCGCCGCCCTGAATCATGAAGCCGTCGATCACGCGGTGAAACACCGTGTTGTCGTAGTGACCGGCCTTCACGTAGTTGAGGAAGTTCTCAACCGACTTCGGCGCTTTCTCAGCGTCCAGTTCGAGTTTGATGACGCCGTGGTTTGTGTGCAGTTCAACCATGATGGAATCCTTTGATGAACGGGGTGGGTAAAAAGCGCGGCGAGTCGTCATGAAGCGACGGCGGGCCGCGCCGGGGCGTGGATTTTGCGCTCGCGCGCGGTGGGGCGCGCGGCTTCTTTAATGCATGTTCAGGCAGCAGGTTGCGCTTCGGGAGCCGTGCGCATCTGCGTTCGCCTGGTTACTTGCCGACCACCGTGGCCGACTCGATCACGATCGACTTTTGCGGCACGTCGCTCATCGGACCGCGCGACGTGGTGGGCGTACCTTCGATCTTCTTCACGACGTCCATGCCGCTCGTGACCTTGCCGAACACCGCGTAGCCGTTGCCGTCCGGATTCGGATAGTCGAGACCGGTATTGTCCACCGTGTTGATGAAGAATTGCGCGGTGGCCGAATTCGGATCGCTGGTGCGCGCCATCGCGAGCGTGCCAGCAGCGTTCTTCAGACCGTTGCGGCTTTCAAGCGGAATCGGCGCGCGCGTCGGCTTCTCGGCGAAGCTCTGCGTGTAGCCGCCGCCCTGAATCATGAACCCGGGAATCACGCGATGGAAAATCGTGCCGCTGTACTGGCCGGACTTCACGTAGTCGAGGAAATTGGCGACCGTCTTCGGCGCTTTCTCAGGATACAACTCGACGCGGATGTCGCCTTCCGATGTCTTGAGGAGGACGGACGGATGCGTGGCTTGCGAACCGGACTGGGCAAAGGCGGGTGCGTTTGCGATCAGGGCGGCGCTGCCGAGCGCCAACATCAACCATTTCATGAAGATCCTCAGGGGTGGAAAAAACCGGGTGCCGGAATCGTGATGACTGTGCGTGGACCGAGCGTAACAAGCGTGCGTGCGCGCCGGACGTCATGACAGCGCGCCGCGTGCTTCAGTTCGACGGCGCCATGTAAGGCGGCATGGCGAGCGAGCCGTTCGCACCGCCGAACTGGAAGCTCGGTGACTGCGTCATGTTCGACGTGGCGCGAGCCGTGTAGTTGTCGGTTGGCGCGACAGCCTGCTTTGCCGGAGCCGCCGGCGCTTTGGACGGCGAGACGATCTTCTGGATGTCCGCGATACGTTGCGTGGTCGTGGCGCTCGCCTTGCCGAGGCTCTGCGCGCGACGGTACGCCTGGTCGGCCATCCGCAGATACACGTCGCCGAGATTCTCGAACGCGAGACCGTAGTTCGGATTCACCTTGATAGCCGTTTCGAGCGCGGCGCGTGCTTCGACCAGGTGACCCTGTTTCGCGTACAGCGCGGCGAGGTTGTTATACGGCTCGGGCAATTCGGGGTACATCTGCGTGAGTTCGACGAAGGCGGCAATCGCTTCGTCGTCGCGATTCAGGTGGGCAAGCACGGTGCCGCGCTTGAACCGAGCCTGGGCGTCACGCGGATTCGACGCGATGCGCTCGTCGAGCTGCGCGAGCGACGACTGCCAGTTTTTCTGCGTGATCGCAGTGTCGATGTCCGGCGTGTTGTCGCGTGTTGCCGGACCCTGCGGCATGACCGCGGCCTTCTGTGCGTAGGCGCCCGCAACCGGCAGTGCCGCAAGGGCGACGGCCATGGTGACGCGCAACGCGAGCGCGCGGGCAACACGGGAGGAAGCGCCGCGCGTGATGCCGTGGGCAACACCGTCGAAGGCCGTCGCGGTGAGGGTCGCAGCGCTGCGCGCGCGGCCGCTGGAAGGTTTCATAGGCTCAGGTCTGGATGTTATACTCCGACCCATTCTAACAAAAGGTCTGCGCGTTCCGTCGAACCGCAAACTGTCTTTTCGCCACTCGTGGTCGTCTCCGCCTTGATTGCAGACTGAGCGCAGCCTGAGCGCCGCACCAGCTGCACCGGTTCTGCTGCATGCAATGCACCCGCTGTCCTGTTGTGATCGGCGGGGCGGCGCGCATGAAACACATTGCGGATTTCTTTCGGCCCACGCACCGTTCTCTATGGAATCACTGCGCATCTACAACACGCTCGCGCGTGACAAGCAAACTTTCGTGCCGCTGCAAGAGGGTGTTGTGCGGATGTACGTCTGTGGCATGACCGTATACGACTATTGCCACGTCGGTCATGCGCGGGTGATGGTCGTGTTCGACATCGTGCAGCGCTGGTTGCGCACGCTCGGCTACGACGTGACCTACGTGCGCAACATCACCGATATCGACGACAAGATCATTCGTCGCGCCGTCGAGAACGGAGAGACGATCAAGTCGCTGACCGACCGCTTCATCGACGCGCTGCATGAAGACGCGGACGCGCTCGGTATCGAGCGTCCCGACCTCGAGCCGCGCGCCACCGATTTCATTCCTCAGATGCTCGGCATGATCGAGACGCTGGAATCGAACGGCTATGCATACCAGGCCACCGACGGCGACGTGAACTACGCGGTCCGCAAGTTCGCGGGCTACGGCAAGCTGTCGGGCAAGTCGCTCGAAGATCTGCGTGCGGGCGAACGCGTCGCGGCGAACGACGCGAAGCAGGATCCGCTCGACTTCGTGCTATGGAAAAAAGCCAAGCCCGAAGAACCGGCTGACACCGGCTGGGAATCGAAGTACGGTCGCGGCCGTCCGGGCTGGCATATCGAATGTTCGGCGATGGGCTGCTCGCTGCTCGGCGAACATTTCGACATTCATGGCGGCGGGCAGGACCTGCAGTTTCCGCACCACGAAAACGAAATTGCGCAAAGTGAAGCCGCTACCGGTCAAACCTTCGTCAATTACTGGATGCACAACGGCTACGTGCAGATCGACAATGAGAAGATGTCGAAGTCGTTGAACAACTTCTTTACGATCCGCGAAGTATTGGCGCAGTACGATGCCGAGGTCGTGCGGTTTTTCATCGCACGTGCGCATTACCGCTCGCCGCTGAATTACAGCGACGTGCATATCGACGATGCCCGCAATGCACTCGCGCGTCTGTACACGGCGTTGAAAGACGTCACGCCGGACACCGCGGAACTCGACTGGAACGAAGCGCATGCGCAGCGTTTCCAGGCAGCGATGAATGACGACTTCAACACGCCGGTTGCAGTGTCGGTGCTGTTCGAGTTGGCAACAGAAGTGAACCGCACGCGCGACCCCGCGCTGGCCCGTCAGTTGCGCTCGCTGGGCGCGGTGCTCGGACTGCTCGGCCGCGAGCCGCGTGCGTATCTGCAGCAGGCCGCGGGCAGCGCAGCACAAGGCGCGCTCGAGCCCGCCGCGATCGAAGCGAAGATCGCAGCGCGCGTGGCGGCCAAGCAGGCGAAGGACTATGCGGCAGCAGACCGGATCCGGGCCGAATTGCTCGAGGCCGGCGTTGCACTTGAAGACAAACCCGGCGGGTTGACCGAGTGGCGGCGCGTGTGAGCGCACCTCGCAATTCCCTTTGATCGACTCGCCAGGCAGGAGGCAGGATGGCAACGGCCACGAAGACGCCGGCTAAACGAGCCACGTCTCAAACAAACGCGGCTGCCGCAGCAAAGTCGACACGAACGTCGGCTCGCACTGGCAGCAGCGGGGTGAAGAAAGCATCGTCGAAAGCTGCCGGGGTGGCGGCCAAGACCGCAGCGGGCGCAGCGAAGAAGGCCCCCGCGAAGACCACCGTGAAGCGCGCGCTCAACGGCGCGTCTGCGCACGCGCCTGCTCCGGTTGCGAAGCGCGTCAAAGCGTCGCGTGTGAAGGCCAATGGTAATGGTGCGTTGTCCGCCGACCTGGCCGGCGACGTGCAGGAACTGGCACGCGAAGGGCAGGGCGAAGTCGTGCGCAAGACGCGCGCGTCGGCAGGTGCGGGCGGCGAAGGCTCCAGTTCGAGCGAAGTCGCGGTGCCGGTGCAGATTGCCGGCCTGACGCCCGAAGTCACGCGTCCCGACTACTGGGACAAAGCGTGCGCCGACCTCGTCAAGCGTGATCGCATCCTCAAGAAGCTGATTCCGAAATTCGGCCCCGTGCATTTGCTGAGCCGTGGCGATCCGTTCGTCACGCTCGCGCGCTCGGTGGTCGGGCAGCAGATTTCGGTCGCGTCCGCGCAGGCCGTGTGGGCGAAGGTCGAGGCCGCGTGCCCGAAACTCGTGCCCCAGCAGTTCATCAAGCTCGGTCAGGAAAAGCTCACCGCGTGCGGCCTGTCCAAACGCAAGGCCGAGTACGTGCTCGACCTTGCCGAGCATTTCGTGTCGGGGGCGTTGCACGTCGGTAAATGGACGTCGATGGAAGACGAGGCGGTGATCGCCGAACTCACGCAGATTCGCGGCATTGGCCGCTGGACCGCGGAGATGTTCCTGATCTTCAATCTGTCGCGCCCCGACGTTCTGCCGCTCGACGACCTCGGCCTGATCCGTGCGATCAGCGTCAACTATTTCAGCGGTGAGCCGGTAACGCGCAGCGAAGCGCGTGAGGTGGCCGCGAACTGGGAGCCGTGGCGTACTGTCGCGACCTGGTACATGTGGCGTAGTCTTGATCCGTTGCCGGTCGACTACTGAAAGAAAAAGAAAGCGATTCCATTGAAAAACTATCGATTTTCTCGATTCGATAGTTGAGAAATGGTTTTGACATCGGCGAGCGCGGTTAGAATACGCGCTGCCGGTAAGTCCAAGGATTCCAACCAATGAAGACCACCTTTCTGGATTTCGAACAGCCGATCGCTGAACTCGAAGCGAAGATCGAAGAATTGCGCTTCGTGCAGGACGATTCGGCCGTCGATATTTCGGAAGAGATCGAGCGGCTGTCCAAGAAGAGCCAACAGCTCACTAAAGACCTGTACGCGAACCTCTCCCCGTGGCAGGTTTCGCAAATCGCCCGTCATCCGCAACGCCCGTACACGTTCGACTACGTGAGCGAGCTGTTCACCGATTTCCACGAACTGCACGGCGACCGCAACTATGCGGACGACCTGTCGATCGTCGGCGGCCTCGCGCGTTTTAACGGCCAGGCTTGCATGGTGATCGGCCATCAGAAGGGCCGCGACACGAAGGAGCGCGCGCTGCGCAACTTCGGCATGCCGCGCCCGGAAGGCTATCGCAAGGCCGAGCGCCTCATGCGTCTCGCCGAGAAATTCAGCCTGCCGATCTTCACGTTCATCGATACGCCGGGTGCTTATCCTGGCATCGGTGCTGAAGAGCGCGGTCAGTCGGAAGCGATCGGTCGCAATCTGTACGTGATGGCCGAGCTGAAGACGCCGCTGATCGCGACGATCATCGGTGAAGGCGGCTCGGGCGGTGCGCTCGCCATCGCTGTCGGCGACAGCGTGCTGATGCTGCAATTCTCGACCTATTCGGTGATTTCGCCGGAAGGCTGCGCGTCGATTCTGTGGAAGAGCGCCGCGAAAGCGCCTGAAGCAGCGGAAGCGCTCGGGCTGACCGCGCATCGTCTGAAGGCGTTGGGTCTGATCGACAAGATCGTCAACGAGCCGCTTGGCGGCGCGCATCGCGATCCGAAGGGCATGGCCGCCATGCTGCGCCGTGCACTCGCCGATTCGCTGCGTCAGTTCCAGGGCATGAGCATCAACGACCTGCGTCAACGCCGCTTCGACCGGTTGATGTCGTACGGCAAGTTCAAGGAAACGACGCCGGGTGCGTAAGCCCGCGCGCGTTCTCTTTCGTCCATCGGCGCACCACGCGCTAGCGACGTGACCACTTCCGCAGAATCGCCAGCCGAGCGCCTCGTTATCGAGGCGCTCGGCTTGGCGCTGTCCGCTGTTCCTGCGCATGAGCGTATTGCCGTGGCGTTCAGCGGCGGCGTCGATTCGAGCGTGCTGCTCGATGCCGTGGTGCGAGTGGTGGACGCCTCGCGTTGTGTCGCGCTGCATGTGCATCATGGGCTGAGTCCTCACGCCGACGCGTGGCTCGCGCACTGCCGGTCTTTTGCGCAGGAGCGTGGGGTCGAGTTCGACGCCGTGCGCGTCGACGTGTCGCGCGCGGCGGGCGTGAGCGTCGAGGCGGCGGCGCGTGACGCGCGCTATCGCGCGTTGGACGCGATGAGTGCGGCGCGCGGCATTCGCACGCTGTGGCTCGCGCAACATGCGGACGACCAGGCGGAGACCGTGCTGCTGCAATTGCTTCGTGGCGCCGGGCTCGCTGGGCTCGCGGCGATGGCGCCCGAATATGTGCCGGCGGGTTCGGCGACGACGCGCGTCAGGCCGTTGCTTCAGGTGTTGCGTGCGCAACTCGAGCAGTACGCGAGCGCGCGCAACCTGAGCTGGATCGACGACGATTCGAACGCTGATACACGCTACGCGCGCAATGCGTTGCGCCATGAGGTGACGCCGGCCTTGGCGGTCCACTTTCCGGGTTTTCGCGACGCACTTGCGCGGACGGCGGCGCACGCGGCGTCGGCGCAGCGTTTGCTCGACGAACTGGCGCGTATCGATATGGCAGCCGTGTCGCGAGACGAAGGGCGAGCGTTGGCGCACGAGGCGCTGCTCGCACTCGACGACGATCGCGCGCTGAATCTGCTGCGTTACTGGATGCGAGGTGCTGGCCTGGTCGCGGCGTCGAGCGCGCGGCTGACCGATGCGTTGCGTCAGTTGCGCGAGGTGGGGGCTACCGGGGACGGGCATCGTCTGCGAATCAATCATGCGGGGCAGGCGCTTCGTAGTTATCGCGGCCTGGTGTATTGGGAAGCGGGAGCTAGTAGCGACCCCGCCGACGAAACCGCGCTCGCTTCGCGTGAAATCAGCGAGCTTGCGTGGCAGGGCGAACCAGTATGGCGCTTGCCGCAATGGCGCGGGACGTTCGTGTTTGCTGAGGTGGCTGCGATTGCGGGCAGCGAGGGTGATGCGGCTTCTGATGACACGCTTGACCTCGATACAGTATCCCTCAGCGTCCTGAAGCGCGCATTGCTAAGCGCGCGATCGCGTAGCGGCGGCGAACGGATGCGCACCTCCGCTTCCCCCGACGCACCGGCCCGTACGTTGAAGAACCTGTTCCAGGAGCGCGGCGTTCCCGCGTGGAAGCGCGACGTCCCGTTGCTTTTTATCGGCGATGAACTGCTGTTCGTGCCCTTGCTCGGCGTGAATCGCGCAACGGCGGCCGCATCGGCGAGTTCGAGCGAACCGCGCGTCAGGATCTCGTGGCGCGAGGATCTGCTGATCGCCTGACCGGCCGTTCGGCTATCCGGCCTGCGTCGCCGCAAAGACCGTAAAAAGGGCGCAAAGCCGCACGCAATAAGCCTTTCCAGCCGCGATTCCGCGCATTTCTTTGGTCCTTTCGGCTTGTCTTTTTGCGCCCGATCGGGTACGTTAACTTGTTTGCCCGACCCGATTTCTCCAATCGCTTTTGTCGCTGTCGCCGGTTTGCGAGCGTGATCCGTCGTTTCCCCGTTTAGCCATTAGCGATCATTTCCGGGCAAATCCGCGCGTGCTGCACGCGTGCTGCATTTACGCCGCCACACACTTTGCCGCCGTTCACAAGACGTTGCGCTCCTGTGCTTTTGTGCGGTCGTCACCAGCGCGCCAGCGCGGTTTCTCTTCCAGTTCAGAACGACAATGGCACTCATCGTACATAAATACGGCGGCACCTCGATGGGCTCGGTCGAGCGCATCAAGAACGTCGCCAAGCGCGTCGCGAAATGGCACAAGGCCGGCCACAAGATGGTCGTCGTGCCGTCGGCGATGTCCGGCGAAACCAACCGCCTGCTCGGTCTCGCGAAAGAAATCACTTCCCAGCCGAGCCCGCGCGAACTCGACATGATCGCTGCCACCGGCGAACAGGCGAGCTCGGGCCTGCTGGCCATCGCGCTGCAGGACGCAGGTGTCGACGCGGTCAGCTATGCCGGCTGGCAAGTGCCGATCAAGACGGACAGCGCGTTCACGAAAGCGCGCATCAGCGAAATCGACGGCGAGCGCGTGTTGCGCGACCTCGACGCGGGCAAGGTGGTGGTGATCACCGGCTTCCAGGGTGTCGATCCGGAAGGCCACATCACCACGCTCGGCCGTGGCGGTTCCGATACGTCGGCGGTTGCGGTCGCTGCCGCGCTGAAGGCCGATGAGTGCCTGATTTATACCGACGTCGACGGCGTGTACACGACCGACCCGCGCGTGGTCGAAGAGGCCCGTCGCCTCGATCGCGTGACGTTCGAAGAAATGCTGGAAATGGCCAGCCTGGGTTCGAAGGTGTTGCAGATCCGCTCGGTGGAATTTGCCGGCAAATATCAGGTCAAGACGCGCGTGCTGTCGAGCCTGACCGATCCGCTCATCCCGCTCGAGACTGAAATGAAGTCGGGCACCCTGATTACTTTTGAAGAAGACGAGACCATGGAAAAAGCAGTCATCTCGGGCATCGCGTTCCAGCGCGACGAAGCTCGTATCGCCGTGATGGGTGTGCCCGACAAGCCGGGCATTGCGTATCAGATTCTCGGCCCGGTGGCGGACGCGAATATCGACGTCGACATGATCATCCAGAACCAGAGCGTCGAAGGCAAAACGGCATTCACGTTCACGGTTGGCCGTGGCGATTACCAGCGCGCAATGGACATCCTCACGGGCCAGGTGCAAGGTCACGTGCAGGCCGAAAAGGTGCTGGGCGATCCGAAGGTGTCGAAGGTTTCCGTGGTCGGCGTCGGCATGCGTTCGCATGTGGGTATCGCTAGCACGATGTTCCGCACGCTGTCGGAAGAGGGTATCAACATCCAGATGATCTCGACCTCCGAAATCAAGATTTCGGTGCTGATCGACGAGAAGTATATGGAGCTCGCGGTACGCGCGCTGCATAAAGCATTCGAGCTGGACCAGGCGTAATTCTGCTGAATCACGGGGCGCTCAAGAGCGCCCCGTTTTTTTTTGCATGCAATGTGAACAAATTGCGTCGCCAGAGACAAAGTTGGCACAAAAAATGTTCGTTAGACATTGACCTTCGCAGTTTGGCCCGCTATTATCTTGGCTTCGTTGCACTGACTCCCTGTGCAACAGAAAGTTTGGGAGACGTGGCCGAGAGGTCGAAGGCACTCCCCTGCTAAGGGAGCATCTGGGCCAAAACCTGGATCGAGGGTTCGAATCCCTCCGTCTCCGCCAGAAGTGGTAGAGAGAACCCCGCAGAGTCTAGGCTCTGCGGGGTTTTTGTTTTTGCGGCTCCACTTTATCTGTAGCAGCAAGCGGCTTCGTCGCTGTGATTCGCGAGAGGCAAGGTGCAAGAGAACTTACCGCAGATACAAACAGGTTGGGACAAAGAAGAAGCGCCACACCACGAGCTTCAGTGAATATTTGACTTGTGAAAAAGTGCGATTGAATCAGCCTGATTTTATGAGCACGTGAGGTGGATTGAGGTGAGGGAAGTAGGCGGAGTGCTACAAGCATGACCTCATGCTGCCCGAGAAAAACGCGACATCACACACAGTCAGATCAGTCTCAGAGCGTCGAAAACGCCCCACACGCTGTTCTCAAGCACTACAGCCATGAACCCTTATCATCAGCCATCGGTCAGGCGGCTCAGTCTGCTGCGTTATTGACAGATGCCCCTCCACTCGCTGAAGAGTGAACGCGACCGCGCCCGGCTTCTCGCTCGGGTGAACCGGGCCACGATAAGAGAACGCCTGGTCGCCAATCTTTGCGAATGCGCCTGAAACTGCATAGCTATAAACCAGGCGGCCATACAGAATCACGGGCATGCGGATTAAAGCCTCCGGAAGACAGCGCGCGAAGCGGCGGCGCGCAATTAGATGATGAGGAACGGGGGAGAAAGGTTCGGCGGATAGCTACCACTCGCCCAACCAGATAATTGATAAGTGGCAAAAGCCATAAGCAAAAGCCGAAGCAAATTTGTCCCGCCGATGCTACCCGCAGACCTCGCCGCAACTCGTAGGAGCACTCGGATAGTTTCATCGCGAGCGAACAAGGTGGCGCATTCCGCCAATCGATGCGCACACGCTCATTCGCCTGCCGCAAAAACAAAAACGGTATGGCTCCGCAGACGACAAAAGTCTGCAAAGCCATACCGTTACGCCCATTGTGATCACCAAGGCGAGCCGCTCAAATCGCACGGCTCGCCACTACTTTTAAGTCGGAACGCGGGCACGTCCCCTTCGGTTCAATCAGCCGCGCTCACTTCAAAACGCGTGCCGCAACCCCACCATGCCGACAAACTGCGAAGGTCCCGACGACGGCGTCGTGTTCTGCGAGTCACCGACCACCGCCACCGCATCGGTAATCGCCGTCGTGCCCGTGCCGCTGCTCACCAGCGTCTTGCCGCTTGCGTGCTGATACGCTTCCAGCAGATACACCGTCGTACGCTGCGAAAGGTTGTACGTCTGCTCCAGAGAAATCTGGTGATAGCGCGCCGGATCGCTGATCCCATTCGCCTTGCTGGCCTGCGTATAGCTATAACCACCGCCCACAATCACGCTAGGCGTCACGCGATAAGTCGAGATCAGCCCATACGTGTTGAACACGGCCTGGCTCGCGAACAGCGAGTCGTGTCCCGGCGCGTACTGCACGTTCGAATAGTTGACGCCGACCATCAGATCCTGCCAGTTATAGCGGGCCGCCGCCGCGAACAACTGCGCGCTGCGCGCGGTCGCATAGCCGCTGTTCACCGGTGAGTTGATCGCGAAGCTGCCGAGCGCTGCGCTCGTCGCAATGTCCTTCAGCTTCACGTAACCCACGGCGATCGCGAACGGCTTGTAGTCGTAGCGGAGTGCCGCGCTGAAATGGCTACCGTTTGCAACGCTGCCCGGCACGCCACCCAGACCGTATTGCGCGCTCATCTGCAAGCCGGAAATGGTCGGCGACAAGTAGGTGATCGAATTGTTGAAACGCAGCGTGGTGTCGAGTGCGTCGATATCGCCCGGATGTGCGCCGGTCGCGCCCGTGAGCACGCCGGTCGGTCCGAGTGCGCCGACCATCTGGAAGTACGGCGTGTACTGACGGCCAAGCGTCAGCGTGCCGTAGCGGTCGTTGCTGAGTCCGACGTACGCTTGCCGGTTGAACATGTAGCCCGCGCTGCTTTGCGCGCCGGTCAGCGAGTTGAAACCGCTTTCGAGGCGGAAGATCGCCTTCGTGCCGCCGCCGAGATCTTCCGAGCCGAGCAGGCCGAACTTGCTCGCCTGCAGGTTGCCCTGGCTCATGTAGACGTTCGAACTTCCTTTCTGGTTGCTGGCGTAGGTCAGCGCGTTATCGACGACGCCGTACAGCGTGACGCTGCTTTGCGCCGACGCATTGGCCGACAATGCTGCGCCTGCGAGCGGCAGGCAGGAGAGGACGAACGCGCGAGTCCGCGCGCGCTTGAATGCGTTCATGGGTACTGGTCTCCGGATTGAATTGCCGGCCTGAAGCGATCGTTCAGGCCGGTGTTGCTGCGTGTTTTTTACTGCGCCAGATTGATCGTCAGGCAGCGCCAGCCATCGGCGGTCTGGTCGGATGCGAGCGTGCCGTTCGTGCATTCCACGTTGCGTGTCTCATGCATCGGCACATAGACGCGAACTTGCGTCTGCGGTTGCTGGACCCAACCTTCGCGTTCGACCGACACGCTCAACGTGTTTGTGTCGCCGCTGAGCGTGACGTTCCAGCGGCCTTGTTCGCCGTTGCGCCACGCCTGGCTTTCGCCGTCGTCCTCGACACAGGTGCCGTGCGCGCTGCCCACGCCGCCCGGCGGCACCGCGATGAATGCGCGCTCGTCGGCGGGACGGCAGAAGTGCTGTTCGGCGATGTTCAACGGCACCACGCTGCCTTCGCGGAGCAGGAACACCGGGCGCTCGTACGGTGCGGGCAACGTCACCGTCTGACCGCCGTCGAATGCTTCGCCGCTCCAGTACGAGACCCAGCGCGTGCCTGCCGGCAGGTAGACGTCGCGGGTCGACTGGCCCGCGTCGACCACCGGCGCGACCAGCATCGACGAGCCGAGCATCATGTCGTCGCCGTCGACGAGACAGCGCGGGTCGTGCGGGAACTCGGCGAACAGCGGACGCAACACAGGCTCGTACGCGCTGTGCGACTGCCACAGCAATTCGTACAGATACGGGATCAACCGGTAGCGCAGCTTGATCAGGTCGGCTACCTGCTGCGTGACTTCCGGGTACATCCACGGCTCGTTGACGGTGCCGTCGTCGTTCCACGAGTGAATGCTGAAGCGCGGCAGGAAGATGCCGAACGCGACCCAGCGAGCGAACAGTTCCGGGCCCGGCGCCGGACCCGAGAAGCCGCCGATGTCGTGGCCGCTGTTCGACACGCCCGACATCGCGAGCCCAAGGCCCATTTTCAGATTGAAGCGCAGCGTTTCCCACGACGTGTAGTTGTCGCCCGACCACGTCTGCACGTAACGATGCATGCCGACGCCGCCCGAGCGCGACACGAGGAACGGGCGCTTCTCAGGCGAGTGCTCGCGCTGCGCGCTGTGCGACGCCTGCATCATCAGATGCGTTTGCAATACCTTCGCCTGGAGCGCCGGGAACGCTTTGCCGAAGCCGTGAGCGATCGCGTCCGGCGACCAGATCTCGAACTCGTTGTTGTCGTTCCAGGTCGCCGCGATGCCGTACTTCAGCAGCGCGTCTTTCACGCGCGCCTTCCACCAGTCGATGGTGTCGGGGTTCGTGAAGTCCAGGTACGCGCCCACTTCGTCCCAGTACTGAACCCACGCCGGGTCGCCGTCTTTCGATTCGATCAGCAGGCCGGCCTTCGCGACTTCGTCGAACGCGGGGTGGTCCTGCAGCAGACACGGCTTGATGTTCGCGCACAGGCGCACGCCGTGTTCGAGGTAGCCCTGCACGAAGCCGTCGATATCGGGAAACTTCTCGTGATTCCAGTTGAACACGTAACGCTTCGGACCAATCGACGTATAACCCGACGACAGATGGAACGAGTCGCACAGCATGTCGTGCTCACGGCACTTGTCGATGAATTCGCCCATGCGCTGCTGCGCGTCGGGCGCGTCGGTGTAGCTCATCGTCGAGCCGGAATAGCCGAGGCCCCACTTCGGCATCCACGCAGGGCGGCCGGTGAGCCACGTGAAGCGGCGCACGGCATTCAGCGGCGTGGCAGCGGACGCGATGAAGTAGTAATCCAGGTCGCCATGCTCGGCGACGAAATGCCGGTAGTGGCCGTGGTAGTTGTCCAGCTCGCGGCCCATGTCGAAGCGGCAATCGGCGAGCGTGTCGTAGAACAGGCCGAAGCCCGTCGACGTCTCCGGCTGCCACGTCACGTAGAAGGGGATGTGCTTGTAGAGCGGATCGGTGGTGCGTGCGCTGTAACCCATCGCGTCGATATTGCGCATCTCGTAGCTCTGATGCGCGCGATCCAGCGAACCCGCGCGCTCGCCGAGACCGACATACATCTCGTCTTTACGACGCTCGATGTAGTGATACGCGCGCTTGTCCCACCAGCCGAAGTTGTACGCCTGCGTCTTGCGGTCGCTCATCACGCGATGCCAGGTGCCGTCGTGCAGGATGTCCCACGCACAGAAGCCGCCTTCGAGCGTCACGGTCAGACGCACGCGCGCCGTTTCGATCACGACCTGATCCGCGCCGTTCGATAGCTTGAACGGCGGCGGCACGAAGCCGCTCATATCGCGACGCTCACGCCCTTCGAGCGCGACATCTTCGGCGCCGGGCGCAATCGCCCAGGTGCGCGGGCCGTGCGTTTCGCCGTCGGGCAGCACCAGCACGCGGATGATGTCCTCGGCGAGAACGAACAGTTCGATCCGGCAGTTTTCCTGCGCGGTCAGAACGAGGTGGTTGTCGGCTTGCGACGACAACGCAAAACGGGGCGGATGTTTCAGATTCAGTGAGCGCATGATGGGTCTTCGAATGAGGTCACGCAGGGAAGCTTGCGCCGTGGCTGGCGACCTGACGCGGACGGCCGTCGGGCGGCACGCCGCGCATCAGGATGATCAGCAGCGTCGCGCCGATGATGTCGAAAGCGCCGAGGGCGCCGAATAGCGGGGTGTAGCCGATCGAGTCGGCGAGCGCGCCGACCGTTAGCGAGAAGCCGAGGCCGCCGACCCACGCGGCCATGCCCGCAAAACCGGCTACCGTGCCGACTTCGCTCGGGTCGAATACGTCGGCGGCGAGGGTGTTCACGAGTGCGGAAATCATCTGGTGCGCAAAGCCGCCGACGCAGAAGAGGGCAATCGCCTGATACGGCGACGCGACGAGGCCGATGCAAGCCGGTCCGAGCATCATCAGTGCGCCGAGCACCACACCCGAGATACGCGACCACACCAGCGGCACGCGCAGGTGTTTCATCAGGAACGGCGACAGGTAACCGCCGAACAGTCCGCCGAGGTCGGCCGCGAGAAACGGCAGCCACGCGAACAGCGCGATCTGCTTCAGATCCATGTGACGCTGTGTGGCGAGGTAAAGCGGAATCCAGAAACTGAAGGTTTGCCACGCGGGTTCGGCGAAGAAGCGTGCCTGCGCGATCGCCCAGAAACGGCGCGTGCGCAGCACTTCGCGGATACTGCGGCGGTGCGTGGCGGCCGGTGCCTGCCCGCTCGTGATCGTCTCGCGCTCGGCGTTGCCGATCAGCTTGTGCTCAGCCGGCGAGCGGTACAGCACGTACCATGCGGCGGCCCATACGAAGCCGAGCGCGCCGGTTACCGCGAAGGCGCTTTGCCATCCATAGCGCAGCGACAGAAACACGACCAGCGGCGGCGCGAGCAGCGAACCAAGCGACGTGCCCGCATTGAAATAGCCGACGGCCACGGATTTTTCGCGATCGGGAAACCATTCGGCGACCACCTTCATACCGGCCGGAATCGCGACGGCTTCGCTCAACCCCATCAGCCCGCGCAACGCGGCGAGCGACAGCCAGCCGCTCGCGAAACCGTGGAATACGCCGGTCATCGACCACAGGCACGCGAATAGCGCGAAGCCCAAACGCAAACCGATCAGATCGATGATCACGCCGCAGACCGGCTGCATCACCGTGTAGCCGATCTGGAAAGCGCCGACTACGTATGAATACTGCTGCGTGCTCATGTGCAACAGCGTCATCAACTGCGGCGCCATCACGCCGAGCGAGTTGCGCGACAGGTAATTGACGATCGTTCCCGCGCATACGAGCGCGATGATCCACCAGCGCAGTCCAGCGATTGTTTTCAAAATCGGTCTCCGTGGCTCATGGGTCCGCCGCTTCGATGCTGCTCAGAGGTCCATGCGCGAATTCGAACATTTTTCAGATTTTCAGCGTCAGTCATCGTATCACCTGGATGGCTGCTAAACACTAGGGAAAACCATGGGTCATTTGAAAAAAATGCCTGTTTCATGAGCAAATATTATTAAATTTGCGTAATGGTTTGAGAGGTCATCTGACGACGGCGCACATCGTCAATTTTGATTAAATGTTCTTTCGAACGTTGAATGTTCGTTTTTGTGGTTATCCGGGGGTGCTGTTTTCGTATGTGCGTCCGTCGCGACGGACTTGTGCCGCCGACAGCCGTCCCCAGCCGCCGTGCGCGCCTTGCGTAGAAGAGGGGGCGAGATGGACAAAAGAAGAGGGCGGCACAGTCGGATCTCACGAGCACACATTGCGACGCTATCCCAATGCCCGGATCGTGAGTGATGTGCAAGGCAGGCCGACAGACAGCTCAGTTACAATCCCGCTGCTTTTTCGCCGAAACCTTGTCCGATGTAACCAGAAGTTACCCACTGGGCAGGTGCGCGATGTTATGCATCAGTTATTACAAAGTTGAAATACGCGAGGGAATCCCTTGCGCTATATTTCGGCCACAACAGGTTCTTCCAAAGGGTGATCGATGAAGTCCGCTCGTCTTGTTCCACTGCTTATCGGGGTTTTGACGTTGGGTGCATCAGGCGCAGCAATGGCCTCGGGTCTCAACGTCGGGGTCAATATCGGTATTCCCGCGCCGGTCTACGTTGCACCCGCGCCGGTCTACGCACCGCCTCCGCCGCCCCCGCCGCCGGTCGTTTATCAACCGGCTCCGGTGTATTACGGCGGCCCGGCCATCGTGATTGGCTGGCATGGCGACCGCTACTGGGACGGCCGCCGCTACTGGGCGCGTGACGACTGGTATCGTCATCATCCCCCGGGCCGCGCCGACTACGGCCGCGACCACTACGACAATCACCGCGGCTGGCACTAAGCTGTGATGCGTCGATGAGTTCATCGCTGAGCTCATTCAGCAGGTTCAAAAAACCGCCTTGAAAAAGGCGGTTTTTTTATTCCATCGAGCGAAACGCTGGGTGGATATTGACTCCGCCCACGGGTGCCATTCCGCCCACCACCGCACTGAATCCACTATCGGCGTGCACGATTGCCGCCGTCACCCTTGCCGCCAGATCCGACAACAGAAACGTTGCGGTGTTGCCCATCGGCTTGATCGTCACGTTGCGTCTGAGAGGACGCATCTGCTCGACGAAATCGGGAATTGTTCCGAAGCCTTGAAAGCCGCCTGCGGCCAGTTTCCCGATCGGGTTCGTGCGCCGCGCAGCTAGAAATCCACCCGCACATTGCGCGTGACGACCGCGCGGAGAGCACAGCTTTATTCGGTAGAATTCCCCAACATCGAATCTTGCCCACTGACCAACAAGGCCCCTATGACATCTGGCTCGCGACGGGATCAAACGCCTCGTGCACTTGAATGCAGCGTGATTCATAGACCCTCGCGTGTCGGTCAGGCGGTTGTGCCGCGAATCGTGCGGCCGTGGCGTTCGGCGTGTGCGTCGCTGCTGGGCGGTCTGGTCGCCGTGGCCGCTTTGCTTGCAGCGCCGCAAGCGCAAGCGGTCTACGCGATCGCGCAATACGGCGAGCCGAAATATCCGGCGGATTTCAAGCACTTCGACTACGTCAATCCTGATGCGCCCAAAGGCGGCACGCTGGTGCTGGCGAATCCGAGCCGTCTCACGAGCTTCGATAAATTCAATCCGTTCACGCTGCGCGGTAATACGGCACCCGGCGTCGACCTGATGTTCGAAAGCCTGACCACCGGCAGCAGCGACGAAGTGGCATCCGCGTACGGATTGCTCGCCGACGACATCGCGATCGCACCTGACGGCTTGTCGGTCACTTTCCACATCAACCCGAAAGCACGTTTTTCGAACGGCGATCCGGTCACGGCGGAAGACGTCAAGTTCTCGCTCGACACGTTGAAAAGCCCACAAGCCGCGCCGCAATTCGCGTCGATTTTCGGCGAGATCACGCGCGCGGTCGTGGTCGATCCGAGCACGATCCGCTTCGAGTTCCATCAGCGCAATCGCGAATTGCCGCTGCTTGCGGGCGGCATGCCGGTGTTCTCGCGCAAGTGGGGCTTGAAGCCGGACGGCACCCGCATTCCGTTCGACCAACTGGCGTTCGAAAAGCCGATTGCGAGCGGTCCCTATCTGATCGATTCGTACGATAACGGCCGAACCATCACGTATCGGCGCGACCCAAACTATTGGGGCGCGGCGTTGCCGGTGCGGGTCGGCACGAACAACTTCGATCACATCGTCTATAAGCTGTATTCGGATGCCACCGCGCGGCTCGAAGCATTCAAGGCGGGCGAGTACGACGCGCTGGTCGAGTACGTGGCGCGCAACTGGGTGAGGCGCGATGTCGGCAAGAAATTCGATAACGGCGAGCTGATCAAGCGTGAATTCCCGCAACATAACGGCACCGGCATGCAGGGCTTCGTGCTGAATACGCGGCGGCCATTGTTCCAGGACGTGCGCGTGCGTAAGGCGCTCGATCTCGCGCTCGACTTTCAGTGGCTGAACCGGCAACTGTTCTTCAACCAGTACACGCGTATCGACAGCTTCTTTGCCAATACGGATTTGCAGGCGAAGGGGCTGCCGTCCCCGGGTGAGCTTGCGCTGCTCGAACCGTGGCGCGCGCAACTCGATCCGGCGGTGTTCGGTCCGCCGCCGAAGCAGCCCGATACCGATCCGCCCGGCTCGTTGCGAGCCAACCTGTTGCAGGCGCGCGCGTTGTTGCAGGAAGCGGGCTGGACCTATCGCGACGGCGCGTTGCGTAACGCAAAGGGCGAGCCGTTCCAGTTCGAGATTCTCGACGACTCCGGCTCGGCGGCGGCGATGGAGCCGATCGTCGCTACCTTCATCCGCAATCTGCAGAAGCTGGGTATTACCGCGACGTTTCGTGTGTCGGATTTCGCCGTCTATCAGAAGCGTCTGGACGCTTTCGAGTTCGACGTCACGACGATCCGCATGCCCGACGTGCAGGTGCCGGGTTCGGAGCAGATCGAGCGGTTCGGCAGCAAGGCGGCGGATACGCAAGGCTCGGACAACGCTATCGGTGTGAAGTCGCCTGTCGTCGATGCCGTGCTGAACGCGCTCGTGCATGCGCAAACGCGCGAGCAACTGGTCGACGCGACGCATGCGCTCGACCGTCTGCTGATGCATGGCTACTATGTCGTGCCGCAGTGGTACAGCGGCACGCATCGGGTGGCGTTCAGGCGCGGCCTGGCGTGGCCGAAAACCCTGCCCCTGTACTATGGCGCGGAAGGCTGGATCACCTCGACATGGTGGCAGGAGCCGACGCACAAGCAGCCGCCTTCGTCTTCGCACTGACACGTCATTCATTCACCGCCTTAGCACCGGAACGCCGCTTATGTGGAGCTACATCGTCAAACGTCTGTTGCTGATGATTCCGACCTTGCTCGGCGTATTGACGCTGACCTTCGTCGTGATCCAGTTCGTGCCCGGCGGACCGGTCGAGCAGATGCAGCACGAACTGCGCAAGGGCGCGGAGAACGGCGCGCCGTTCGGTCTGCGTGCGCATAGCGGGGTCGACGCGCAGCAGATCGCGCAACTCAAGCAGCTGTATGGCTTCGACAAACCGCCGCTCGAACGCTACGTGCTGATGCTCAAGCGTTTCTCCACGTTCGATCTGGGTCAGAGCTATTTCCGCCATCAGAGCGTGTGGTCGCTGATCGTCTCGAAGCTGCCGGTGTCGATCAGCATCGGGCTGTGGACCTTCTTCCTGACGTATCTGATATCGGTGCCTTTAGGGATAGCGAAAGCGGTGCGCAACGGCTCGCGCTTCGATCTGGTCACGAGCCTTGTTGTACTGATCGGTTACGCGATTCCTGGCTTCGTGCTCGGCGTGCTGCTGCTCGTGCTGTTCGGCGGCGGCTCGTTCCTGCAACTGTTCCCGCTGCGCAATCTCACGTCGGATAACTGGGCGCAGTTGAGTTTCGGCGGCAAAATCGTCGACTATCTGTGGCACATCACGTTGCCGATCACGGCGTCGGTGGTCGGCAGTTTCGCGGTCGTCACGATGCTGACCAAGAACGCGTTCCTCGACGAAATCCGCAAGCAATACGTGTTGACTGCGCGCGCGAAAGGGTTGTCCGAGAGACGTGTGCTGTGGAAGCACGTGTTTCGCAACGCGATGCTGCCGCTGATCGTCGGTTTTCCGGCTGCGTTCATCGGCGCGTTTTTCACCGGCAGTCTGTTGATCGAAACGCTGTTTTCGCTCGACGGGCTCGGGCTGCTGTCGTATGAATCCGTGGTCAGGCGCGACTATCCGGTCGTGCTCGGCACGCTGTATCTGTTCACGCTGATCGGTCTCGCCACCAAGCTGATTTCCGACCTCTGCTATGTGTGGGTCGATCCCCGCATCCAATTCGAACAACTGGAGCGCTGATGAATCGAGCCCGCCTTTCCGCCGATGCATCGGCGCGTACCGAACCGGCTCGCGCGTTCGTTTCGCCTTCGCCCGCGCGTCGCGTGTGGCAGCGGTTTCGCCGGCAGCGTCTCGGGTACTGGAGCCTGATCGTGTTCGTCGTCGCGTTCGCGGCGAGTCTCGCCGGGCCGCTGTGGTCGAACGACAAGCCGTTGGTAGTGCGCTACGACGGCCAGTTCTATTTCCCGCTGTTCAAGACGTACGCCGAGACTACGTTCGGCGGCGACTTTCCCACGCCGGCCGACTATCTCGATCCGTATGTGGCGCATCGCTTCGACGCGCCCGGCAACTTCGCCGTGTATCCGCCGAACCGCTATTACTACGACACGCTGAACTACTTCTCGAAGTTGCCGAACCCGGCGCCGCCGTCGCGCGATAACTGGCTCGGCACCGACGATCGCGGCCGCGACCTGTTCGCGAGGCTGCTTTACGGCTTTCGTGTGTCGGTGGAATTCGGGCTCGTGCTGACCTTGATCGGCACGGTGCTCGGCATCGCGGCGGGCGCGGTGCAAGGGTATTTCGGCGGACGCACCGACATAGTCGGACAGCGGCTGATCGAAATCTGGAGTGCGATGCCCGAGCTTTATCTGCTGATCATCTTCTCGTCGATCTTCGAGCCGGGGTTCATTCTGCTGATTGTGCTGCTGTCGCTGTTTGGCTGGATCGGTTTGTCCGACTACGTACGCGCCGAGTTTCTGCGCAATCGTACCCAGGACTACGTGCGGGCGGCGCGCGCGATGGGTTTGTCGAACTGGCAGATCATGTGGCGGCACGTGTTGCCGAACAGCCTGACGCCGGTGATCACGTTCCTGCCGTTCAGAATGAGCGGCGCCATTCTCGCGCTGACGAGCCTCGATTTTCTTGGCCTTGGCGTGCCGTCGCCGACACCGAGCCTTGGCGAACTGCTCGCGCAAGGCAAGGCGAATCTCGACGCGTGGTGGATTTCGTTGTCTACCTTCGGCGTGCTGGTCGCGATGCTGTTGCTGCTGACTTTCATGGGCGACGCGCTGCGCAACGCGCTCGACACCCGTATCTCCGATGCGATGCGCGCCGGGGGCAATCAATGAGCGCGACGTTGGGGAAAAACGCGGGGCAGGGTGACGGGTCGTCGGGGCCGCTGCTGGAGCTTGATCATTTGCAGGTGACGTTCGGCGACACGGTTGCCGTGAGCGACGTGACGCTCGCGATTCAGCGCGGCGAGCGCGTGGCGCTGGTCGGCGAATCGGGCTCGGGCAAGAGCGTGACCGCACTGTCGATCCTGCGGCTCTTGAGCGATGCGCACATCAGCGGTTCGGTCCGTTTCGACGGCGAAGATCTGCTCGCGAAAAGCGAGCGCGAGATGCGCGGCCTGCGTGGCTCCGATATCGCGATGATCTTCCAGGAGCCGATGACCGCGCTCAATCCGCTCTACACGGTTGGCGACCAGATCGCGGAGACTATCGTCGTGCATGACGGCGTGTCGGCGAACGAGGCCCGCAAACGCGCGGTCGCTTTGCTGGGGCGCACAGGCATCGCCGAGCCGGGCAAGCGCGTGAACCGCTATCCGCATCAACTGTCGGGCGGGCAACGGCAGCGCGCGATGATTGCGATGGCGCTCGCGTGCCGCCCGCGTTTGCTGCTCGCCGACGAACCGACCACCGCGCTCGACGTGACGATCCGCGCGCAGATCGTCGAGCTGCTGCTGGAATTGCAGCGCGACGAAGCGGAAAAGCGCGGCATGGCCGTGCTGCTGATCACGCACGATCTGAATCTGGTGCGTCACTTCGCGCAGCGCGTCGCGGTGATGGAAAAGGGCGTGCTGGTGGAAAGCGGGACCGTCGAGCAGGTGTTCGAGTCGCCGCAGCATCCGTACACGCAGCGGCTGCTGGCGAGCCGCCCTGAGCGCACGGTGGTTCCGGTTCTGCCGATCTCGCCGGTGCTGCTCGAAGCCCGTGAAGTCTCCGTCGATTTCAAAACGAAGCTGCCGGGCTTCAACGGCTGGTTCCGCGCCGGGCGTTTTCGCGCGGTCGCTGAGGCGAATGTCTCGGTGCGGCAGGGCGAGACGCTGGGCATTGTCGGCGAGTCGGGTTCGGGCAAGTCGACGCTTGCGATGGCGCTGCTCGGTCTGCAACGCACCGTGCACGGCGAGATCGAGTTTCAGGGCAGGGCGCTCGGCAGCTATCGCGGCGCCGAACAGACCACCTTACGGTCGAATATGCAGGTTGTCTTTCAGGATCCGTTCAGTTCGCTTTCGCCGCGTCAGACCATTGAGCGGATCGTCGGCGAGGGGCTGGCGCTGCATCGTCCGCAAATGAACGAACAGGCTCGCCGCGACAAAGTGATTTCGGTGCTGCGCGAGGTCGGTATCGACCGGACGGCGCTTTATCGTTATCCGCATGAATTTTCCGGCGGCCAGCGGCAACGGATTGCGATTGCTCGCGCGCTGGTATTGGAGCCGCGCATCCTGATCCTCGACGAACCAACCAGCGCGCTCGACGTTTCGATTCAACAGCAAGTGCTGAAATTACTCGCCGGGTTGCAACAGAAGTACAACCTCGGCTTCGTTTTCATCAGTCACGATCTGGCCGTTATCGGGGCAATGGCGCACCGTGTCGCGGTGATGCAAAACGGTTCGATCGTTGAAAGCGGTGACGTTGAGCAGATTTTTGCGAAGCCGTCTCATCCTTACACGCGAAAGCTGCTGAAAGCAGCGCTTGACCATTGATTTTTCACCCTTTCACCAATTGGGTGCGTATCTCGATTGAATTTTTCTATTTGTTTTGACACATGAATACCTACTGGTTAGTATCGACCAAACTTTTTTCCGTAGACCACTGATTTCTAGGCAAAAACTACCGACCAATGCAGCACAGAAACCTAACCCAGGCTTGCACGCGCGTCGTCGCCGGGATGTTCATTGGCGTCTTGATGGCAGCAGCTCCCGGCGCTTTCGCCGACGAAGTAAGCAGTTTCAATCAGAATGCCTCATATTCGACCTCCACCGGGTCGAATCCTTTGTCCCTCTCCAATTCGCAACCGGCTGCTTCGAATAGCGACGGCGGCGCCAAATCGTTCCTTTCCGGCATGGCTGGAAAAGCGGGCGACGTGGTCGTCGGCGCGTTGAACATGATCGGCGTTCGCTACCGTTGGGGTGGAAATACACCCGATTCCGGGCTCGATTGCAGCGGATTCGTCCGCTACGTGTTCCAGGACACGCTCGGTATGGCGCTGCCGCGTCGTGCTGAAGAAATGAGCCGGGTCGGCGAGAAGGTTCGCGTTAGCGACCTGAAGCCGGGCGATCTGGTGTTCTTCAATACGATGCGTCGCACGTTCTCGCACGTCGGCATCTATATTGGCGACAACAAATTCGTGCATTCGCCTTCCACAGGCAGCACGATCCGCGTTGACGATATGGACGACGGTTACTGGGAAAAGCGTTTCACGGGCGCTCGCCGGATCGAGACGTCGTATCAGGAAGGCGAAGATCTGCGCAAACGCGTGAATGCGACGATGGGCGGGAACAATTAATCCTGCCTGAATCGCCGATCGGCGGTTGTCGAGTTATAAAAAAGCCTGCTTCGAACGAAGCAGGCTTTTTTGCGTTTGAGCGATCGCTCAGCGGAATGCCTGACGGTTAAGGTACCAGTGGACGCCTGAACGACTTATCCAGGCGCCTGCGCTATATCAATGCGCGATTGGCGTCGTCTTACGCCGCAGCGCGGCTCGCCGCCAGTTTGCGCTGCAACTCCGGCATCATCTTCGCGACCGCTTCCTCGCCCGCAAGGATCGCCGCGTTGCGCTGCGAAAAATCGCTGCCGCTCATGGCGGCAAGATTCGGACGAATCACCACGTCGGCATATTTGTCGAGTTCATAAGCCTTGATCGTCTGGCCCATGATCGTGAAGGTTTGCATCAACACGTCGAACGAGCTTGAAGTCAGGCCGGTTTCCGGGCGCTGCGAGATATCCACGGCGATCACGAAATCCGCGCCCATCTTGTGTGCGAACGATGCCGGCACCGGACTCACCAGGCCGCCGTCTACATATTCATGGCCGCCAATCTTCACCGGCTCGAAAATCGACGGCACGCTGCACGATGCGCGCACGGCGATGCCCGTGTTGCCGCGCTGGAACAGAATCGGCTGACCCGTCTTCAGATCGGTGGCGACCACGCCGAGCGGCTTCACCATCTTTTCGATCGGACGGTTGTTGAGGGTCGTGTTCAGGTAGTTCTGCAGCGCGACGCCTTGCAGGAAGCCGCGCGTGCGGAACGGCATAGCCCAGTCGCTGATCGACGCTTCGTCCATGGTGAGCGCGAGCTTGTTCAGCGCGAAGCCGTTCATGCCCGACGCATAAAGCGCGGCAACCACCGAGCCGGCGCTGGTGCCGGCCACCAGATCGACCTGAATATTGCGCGCCTCGAGCGCCTTGATCACGCCGATGTGCGCGAACCCGCGCGCGGCGCCGCCGCCTAGCGCCAGTGCGACCCGGATCGGCCGTTCGGTTTTGTCGACGGGCGGCGGCTTGACGGCGGGCGTCGCGGCGATCGGCGCGTTATCGATTCTGCCGCCAGTTGTGGTGCAGGCGGCAAGCACAGCGGAGGCGGCTGCCAATGAGAAGTTGCGGCGGGCGAGGCGGGGCGATGACGATTTCAACGAGTTCTCCAGCAACGGCGCGGACGACGCAATCAGCGTCGCTACAGGCCGCGATCAGGCGCATAGTCAGACGGACAGGCATTTTCCACGCTGTGGATCCGACTCTTGCCGCAGCGCGCGCACATCATAAATCAAAGGATCGGGCGCGCGGCGGCCTGGTAATGAAACGTTGCAGAGAGTGGCTCAGGGGATTTTCCGGAAGAGGTTCGTGGGGGAGCCTGAGCACAAATGCGGCTATCGGGCGAGCCTCGCTAACGTCGAAGGAAACCTGCCCTTCAGCCGCGCGCATGCGCCCTGAACGCCAGCCCTGGCCATTCGGCCGAGGCCTGGCGATACACCTACGGAAGGTATAATTCGGCTCTCGTATTTAATTCCTTCGTGCTCGTGCACGGCGTTGTCTGCCGCATGAGCGCGTTCCGCTGCCGCGCCCGACGGTTGAAGTCTGCCGGGGCGCCGGCGCCTGTCTTCCGAGTAACCGCTAATGACCACCTCCGTTCGTACCCGTTTTGCACCGAGTCCCACCGGCTTTATCCACCTGGGCAACATTCGCTCCGCGCTTTATCCGTGGGCGTTCGCGCGCAAGATGAAAGGGACCTTCGTGCTGCGGATCGAAGACACCGACGTCGAGCGCTCCACGAGCGAATCCGTCGACGCCATTCTCGAAGGCATGGACTGGCTCGGCCTCGATTTCGACGAAGGTCCGTTCTATCAGATGCAGCGCATGGACCGTTACCGCGAAGTGCTCAAGCAGATGCAGGACGCCGGCCTCGTGTACCCGTGCTACATGTCGACGGAAGAACTGGATGCGTTGCGTGAGCGTCAACGCGAAGCCGGCGAAAAGCCGCGCTATGACGGCACGTGGCGCCCGGAACCCGGCAAGGTCCTGCCGCAGCCGCCCGAGGGCGTGCAACCGGTGCTGCGCTTCCGCAATCCGCTGACCGGCGTGGTCGCCTGGGACGACGCGGTGAAGGGGCGTATCGAGATCTCGAACGAAGAACTCGACGACCTCGTGATCGCGCGCCCGGACGGCACGCCGACGTACAACTTCTGCGTGGTCGTCGACGATCTCGACATGAAGATCACCCACGTGATTCGCGGCGACGATCACGTGAACAACACGCCGCGTCAGATCAACATTCTGCGTGCGCTGGGTGGCGAGCCGCCGGTGTACGCGCACTTGCCGACCGTGCTGAACGAGCAGGGCGAGAAGATGAGCAAGCGCCACGGCGCGATGAGCGTGGTGGGTTACCGCGACGCCGGTTATCTGCCGGAAGCGGTGGTCAACTATCTGGCGCGACTCGGCTGGTCACATGGCGACGCGGAAGTGTTCACGCGCGAGCAGTTCGTCGAATGGTTCGATCTGGATCACCTCGGCAAGTCGCCGGCTCAATATGACCACGACAAGCTGAACTGGCTGAACGCTCACTACATCAAGGAAGCGGATAACGCGCGCCTCGCCGAACTGGCTAAGCCGTTCTTCGCGGAGTTGGGTGTTGATGAAGCCGCACTCGCTCAAGGCGCTGATCTGACGGCGGTGGTGGGTTTGTTGAAGGATCGTGCGTCGACGGTGAAGGAAATCGCTGAAAACGCCGCGATGTTCTATCGCGTACCTGCGCCTGATGCGGAGTCCCTGGCGCAACACGTGACGGACGCGGTGCGTCCGGCGCTGGCCGATCTCGCCGCCGCGCTCAAGACGGTCGAGTGGACCAAGGAAGCAATCGCCGCCACATTGAAGGCGACGTTAGGCGCGCACAAGCTGAAGATGCCGCAACTGGCGATGCCGGTGCGGTTGCTGGTGGCAGGTACGACACATACGCCGTCTATCGACAGCGTTTTGATGTTGTTCGGTCGCGATGTCGTTGTCGGCCGCATTGAAAAGGCGCTTGCTTAAGCGCGTTCGCGCCTGCGTTGAGAGGGTTTGCATGCGACTTGCGAAAAAAGTCGCATGCAATTGCTCAAAGGGTATTTACAAGACGCAAATTGGCCTCTAGAATCTCGTTTCTCTGATGTGCCGCGGGGGTATAGCTCAGCTGGGAGAGCGCTTGCATGGCATGCAAGAGGTCAGCGGTTCGATCCCGCTTACCTCCACCAACACAGCAGAGCGAGTAGTAGAAAGTTGTTGAGAAGTCAGCAAGTTGTAGTAAAAAAGACTTCACAAATGACCGAAACGTTGTTATAGTAGCGGTCTTCGCAGTTGATGAAACGAAGTAACGAGATAGCACCAGTTACCGGCGAGTTGGCAGCGAGTTAAAGACAGATCTGAAAAGATTATGTCCCCTTCGTCTAGAGGCCTAGGACATCACCCTTTCACGGTGAGTACAGGGGTTCGAATCCCCTAGGGGACGCCAAACATAAGCGTCGCTTTAGTGTTCGAGTTAATGCTCGATTGGCAGTAAAGCAGCGCAGCTTGCAGAGAAAAACCAACGCTCGCAAGTAGGTGGAAAACTGGAGCGGTAGTTCAGTTGGTTAGAATACCGGCCTGTCACGCCGGGGGTCGCGGGTTCGAGTCCCGTCCGCTCCGCCAGTTAAAGCCCGTTCGCACGAACATGAACGGGCTTTTTCATTAAAGTTGTAAGCAGTACGTTGTCCCCTTCGTCTAGAGGCCTAGGACATCACCCTTTCACGGTGAGTACAGGGGTTCGAATCCCCTAGGGGACGCCAAAACGTCGGCGTCGTTCGGTTGGAAGTTTGAACGGTGCAGTAGGTTGCTGAAGGTAAGTGAGCGTAGCTCATAAGCCAGCGGTGCAAAATCTGGAGCGGTAGTTCAGTTGGTTAGAATACCGGCCTGTCACGCCGGGGGTCGCGGGTTCGAGTCCCGTCCGCTCCGCCAGATTTTAGAAAGCCCACTTCGAAAGAAGTGGGCTTTTTTTATTTCCGCTGCTCAGCAACGTAGCTCGCCTGGGTATGCTCGGGACAAACAGCCATTGCCAGCAGGCTTCCCCTGTTTTACCGTTGACCCCACTCATTCTCGTCGCTCATCTGCGTCACCTATCTTCGTCGTTTCGCCATGTTCGATCCAACCGAAGCTACCTCACCGTTTCATTTGCGCATTGCCAGCATGGACGATTTCGAGTTCGCCGAGGCGCTGACTCGCAACAACATGGGTGGCTACTATCACCGGCATCACCTGGTTTGGCGCGGTGATCTTTTTCTCGGCAGTTGGCGCGAATCGGAGAATTTTATTCTTGAGGTGGATGGCAAGCCGATCGGCGTGCTGCGCATCACGGAAGAGGGCGATTCGCTGCATATCCGCGACGTGCAGATTGCCGAGGGACATCGGCGGTTGGGAGCGGGCACGTATCTGCTGGATACGTCGCATCAGTGGGCGCGGGAGCGCGGGCTGCGCGAATTGCAATTGCGTGTGTTCGTCGACAATCCTGCCGCGCGGCTCTATCAACGTAAAGGCTACAAACTGGCGGGACCGCGTCTCGCCCAGCTTGGCGCGATCCGTCATCTGGCGCGACGGGTCTGATGAGAGCGAGGCCCAGCGGTCGTTGCTGCCCGATACGCCTACACTTCCCGCGCCGTTTCATCATCCTGTGAACGCGCGACATGATTTTCCGGACGATGCTCCGAACCGCGCTCGATAAACGCACGCGGACTCTCGCCGAACGCACGCCGGAACATCGCGGAAAACGCACTCTGGCTCTGGTAGCCAAGCTCTTGCGCCACATGCGAAAGCGGCCGCCCCTGACTCAACAGCGGAATGGCACGAGCCAGAATCGCCTGCTGACGCCACTGCGAAAAACTCACCCCTAATTCCTGCCGAAACAGCCGCGCGATCGTACGGGTACTCGCGCCGACGCTCGACGCCCATTGTTCGAGCGATTCGCCATGCGTCGGATCTTCGATCACGGCTTCGCAAAGCGCACGCAGGCGCTTCTCGTTAGGCATCGGCACTGAAAGCGGCAAAGGCTCCGAACGCGTCAATTCGTCGAGTGCGAGCGCGCCGAGTAGCTGTTCGCGCGTGACGGAAATGCCGGGCGTGTCGAGCGCGGCAATCACTTCCCGCAGCAGATCCGAGACCTCCACCACCCGCGGCGTATCCAGTCCGGCCGGCACCGTATTCTCGGTGATGTACAGCGTGCGCAGAAACGCATCCTCGACGGCGACCACTTCGTGCGTCACATGCGGAGGCACCCAGATTGCGCGCGACGGCGGCACCATCCACGTAGTGCCGGTCGTTGCGATTCGCAGCACGCCGCGCGACGCGTAAGCCACTTGTGCCCACGCATGCCGATGCCTGGCGATGCGCGAACCCATCGGCATGGGCCGCGAGCGCACACGAATCGGATGTTCGTTCGTGGGTTGATGCTCGGGCGGAATGTCGGCGAAGCGTACGAAGCTCAACAGGTCTGAGTCGGCGGACGAAGTCATGGCGAAGAGCGATCCAGAGAGCGAATGCCGCAGGTGGGGCTGTCATGTTCACGCGCCAAAGGCTTGAGTCGTGAGTCGAAAAACCGCGCGGATTCAAAGCCCCAAACCGCAGTCGGCCTCTCATTGTAGAGGTTGACCGCGATACGGCGTGCATAATGTCCCGATTGTCCGGTCCCGAGGAGAATCCCATGAGCTTTGCTACAGCGGATTTGTGCGATGCACATGAAGACCAGTTGGCGCTCGGTACGCTGCGCGTGCTCGAACCGGTCTTCCATCTGTTCAGCCGCCCCGAGTGTTTCAGCGGCGCGGCGGTGACGCTGAAAGTGTTCGAAGACAATGCGCTCGTGCGTGCCACGCTCGAAGAGCAAGGCGAAAACCGGGTGCTGGTGATCGACGGCGGCGGCAGTCTGCGTTGCGCGCTATTGGGCGGAAATCTCGCGCAAATCGCGGAGCAGAACGGCTGGGCGGGCGTGGTTATCAACGGCTGCGTGCGTGATACGCTCGAATTGAACGACGCCAATGTTGGCGTGGCGGCGCTGGCAACCTGTCCGCGACGCTCGCCGAAGCTCGGCGCCGGCGAGCGTGATGTCCCCGTGCAGTTACCCGGCGCATTAGTGCGTCCCGGCGACTGGATCTACGCGGACCTTGACGGCGTCCTCGTCGCGAACACCGCACTGACTTGAAGCGTCAGCGGAACCCCGGCTCGAACCGAAGCCACCCATTCCTTATTTTCCAGGAGAGCAAACGACGATGCAGACCGTCTTTATTTACGGCACATTGCGCGCCGGTGAAGTGAACGACATCCACGAAGCAGCGGCGCGTAACGAGATCGCCGAGCCGAACCGGCTTGGCACGGCCACGGTGCGCGGTCATCTGTTCGACTTCGGTTTGTACCCGGGGCTGGTGGTCGACGAAGCGGGTATCGACGTGATCGGCGACGTCTACGAAATCGACGACGCGCTCGTCGCGGTGCTCGATGAAATCGAAGCGGTTTATCCGGGCGTCGAAGATCGTTTTCTTGCGCGCGAGGTGATGCTGAAAGTGGACGGCAACGTGGTGAATTGCCGCTTCTATCCGGTCGCGCCCAGTGCAGTGAAGGGGCTACCCGAAATCAAATCGGGCGATTGGGTCGGTTATCGCAGCACTCGCTGACCACTCGAAAACCCGCACAAAAAAATGGCCCGGCAGGCATACACCTGTCGGGCCATCCGGTCGGTCAGTCTTGCGAGTCAGGCTGTTTTCATACGACGTGTGCCGTCCCGGCAGGCTTCATGGGGCCGACTTCACGACGCATAAAAAAGCTCAGCCTCAAATCTCTTCATACAGCGGCAGCGTCAGAAAGTCGGTGAACTGCTCCGACGTCGACATTTCCTCGAAGATCTGCGCGGCCCGTTCATACGGCTTCGTATCCGCGCCAGCCGTACCGCCCACCGCCTGCTTCACCTTCGCCAACTCCTGCGCCGACAACTCGCGCACGAGTTCGACCGTCACCTTGCGGCCATCCTCGAGCTTGCCCTTCGGCGAGCGAATCCACTGCCACACTTGCGAGCGCGAAATTTCCGCCGTCGCCGCGTCTTCCATCAGGTTGTGAATCGGCACGCAGCCATTGCCCGCGAGCCACGAACCCAGGTAGTGAATGCCGACGTTGATGTTGTTGCGCAAACCGCCTTCGGTAATCGGCGCCTCGGGACGGAAGTCCGTCAGATCGGCGGCCGTCACGAGCACGTCGTCGCGTTGCTTGCCGATCTGGTTCGGCTTGTCGCCGAGCACCTTGACGAATTCTTCCATCGCGATCGGCACGAGGCCCGGGTGAGCGACCCAACCGCCGTCGTAGCCGTCGCCCGCATCGCGTGCCTTGTCCGAACGCACGCCGCCCATGGCCTTGTCGTTCGCCGCCGGATCGTTCTTGATAGGGATCAGCGCGCTCATGCCGCCAATCGCGGGCGCGTTGCGTCGATGGCAAGTCTTCAGCAGCAACAGCGCATACGCGCGCATGAACGGCGAGGTCATCGTGATCTGCGAGCGGTCGGCGAGACAGAAGTCGCGATCGGCCTTGAACTTCTTGATCGCCGAGAAGATGTAGTCCCAGCGGCCCGCGTTCAGTCCCGAGCTATGTTCGCGCAGTTCGTACAGGATTTCGTCCATCTCGAACGCGGCCACGATCGTTTCGATCAGCACGGTTGCGCGAATCGTGCCGCGTGGCACGCCGACGGCTTCCTGCGCCGCGAGGAAAATGTCGTTCCACAGACGCGCTTCCAGATGGCTCTCCATCTTCGGCAGATAAAAGTACGGGCCCGAACCGCGCGCGACCAGTTCCTTCGCGTTGTGCACCATGAACAGCGCGAAGTCGAAAATACCGCCCGACACGCGCTTGCCGTCCACCTTCACGTGCTTCTCATCCAGATGCCAGCCGCGCGGACGCACGATCAGCGTGGCGACCTTGTCGTTCAGCTTGTAGGACTTGCCGTTCTGCTCGAGCGAAATCGTGCGGCGCACCGCGTCCTTCAGATTGATATGGCCGCCGATCTGGTTATCCCAGCTCGGTGCGTTCGAATCCTCGAAGTCGGTCATGTACGAATCCGCGCCCGAATTCAGCGCGTTGATGATCATCTTGCGCTCGACCGGGCCGGTGATTTCCACGCGGCGGCATTGCAGATCCTGCGGCAGCGGCGCAATTTTCCAGTCGCCTTCACGGACGTGCTTCGTCTCCGCGAGGAAATCGGGACGCTCGCCGGCATCGAGCCGCTTCGTGCGTTCCACGCGCGCCTGCAACAACTGCTGACGGCGCGGTTCGAAGGTGCGATGCAGCGCGGCGACGAGTTCGAGCGCTTCGCGCGTGAGGATTGCTTCGTAGCCCGGCTTGATCTCAGCCGAAATTTCCATGCCCTGCGGCAGCGACGACGATGACAGCGAATTCGCCATGGTTTCTCCTTGGTCGGTCAGATTGCAATGATGCAAATGTTGTTGAGCGATGAACGTGTGCGGCGTGTGTAATGCATGCGTATTGCGGGTCCGTTGATTGCCGTCATGCGCCAGGGCTGTGGCGCGTACGGTTGCCAGCGGACTTGCCGGAGCTTCCCGGTGTGCTGCTGCGGCCGGGCGAAGCGAGCGTCTGCAGGAAAACGAGCAGATCGTTCATGTCTTCGCCGGTGCCATGTGGCGCGACGCCCAGTTCTTCGGCTGGTGCGTTTTGCCGGTTGAGCCAGAAAGTGGTGAAGCCGAACCACGTCGCGCCCGCCACGTCCCATCCATTCGACGACACGAAGACAAGTTCGCGCGGCTGCGCGCCGAACGCCTGCGTGCCGAGGGAATACGCGGCCGGCGAGGGCTTGTAGGCGCGCACGGTGTCGACGGAAAGAACGTGGTCGAACAGGCCGTTCATGCCCGCGCTTTTCACGGCGATGTCGAGCATTTGCGGATTGCCGTTCGAAAGGATCGCGAGATTGAGGCGATGAACTTTTTCGCCTGACGCAGAAGCTTTTTTGCTGCTGGATTGAGCGCTTGCCGTCGCATTGACACCCGCATCGCGCAGCGCGCGCAGCGCCGGCACTGCATCAGGAAACGCGGACAGGCACGCGTATTCGTCCATCAGACGTTTCTCGGCCGCGCGCCCCAGCGTCAGCTGGATTTTTTTCGCGGCGAAACGCAGTGCATCGAGCGTGATGTCCCAGAACGGACGGTAATGCGCGCCAGGTGCGTCCGATGGAGCGGCCAGCGTGCGCAGTTGCGTGTATTCGATCTGCTTCTGACGCCACAAATACGACAGCGCGTCGCCGTGTGTGGGGAACAGCTGCTCCGCGGCAGCGATCACCGAATGCACGTCGAAAAGCGTGCCGTATGCGTCGAAAATCACTGCTTTAGGGGGAAGTGTCGTTATGGCCGACATTGCCGTGCACTCCAGTCAGAGGTCAGGATGAATTGTATTAGTGATGATTGACGTTAAAAAAGAGGCTAAACATCACTTGATCTTTTACTTTTATCCACCTAATCTTGCCCGCTTCGAACCTTCACTCTCCCCATCTCGTTCATGGACCGATTCAAGCAGATCGAGACTTTCGTCACCGTCGCGGCCAAGGGCAGTCTGTCTGCGGCGGCCATGGCGGAGGGCGTCGCGCCCGCGATCATCGGCCGCCGTATCGACGCACTGGAAGAGCGCCTCGGCGTCAAACTGCTGGTGCGCACAACCCGCAAGATCACGCTGACGTTCGAAGGCTCGGCGTTTCTCGAAGACTGCCAGCGCGTCATTCACGACATGCAGAACGCCGAAGCCAGTGTGTCGGCGGGTGGCGTAAAAGCGAGCGGCCATTTGAGGCTGTCCGCCCCGGCGGGTTTTGGCCGCCGGCACGTCGCACCGCTGGTCCCGGCTTTCACGGTCGCGCATCCCGACGTATCGATCACGCTCGACCTGTCCGACCGCCTGGTCGATCTGGTCAACGAAGGTTTTGATTGCGCAGTGCGTCTTGGCGAGTTGCCGGATTCGTCGCTGGTGTCGCTCCGGCTCGGCGAAAACCGGCGCGTGTGCGTGGCGTCGCCCGCGTATCTGAGCCGACGCGGTGCGCCGCACAACCTCGCCGATCTCGCGCATCACAATTGCCTCGCGCTCGGCGCGAGCGCCAACCAGCAACGCGGCTGGATGTTCCAGCAGGGCGACAAGGTCGTGTCGATCAAGGTGTCCGGCACGATGGAATGTTCGGACGGCGCGGTGCTGCACGAGTGGTGTCTCGAAGGCCACGGTCTTGCCTGGCGCTCGTGGTGGGAGGTTGGCGCGGAGATCGCAGCGGGGCGGCTCGTCACGGTGCTCGACGAATTCGCTGCGCCGCCGATCGGCATCCACGCGGTGTTCCCGCAGCGTCGCCATTTGCCGTTGCGGGTGCGGCTGTTTCTGGATTTTCTCAAGCATACGTATAGCCATCCCGGTTACTGGGGCTAAACGTCGAACGGGTTGTCGACCCGGGGTTTCCGATATGCGGACAGACCCTTCAAGCTCTCCAAACCTGTACTTGTGCGAACTACAATCGTTTGAGCGGCTGGCACGCCAGTCCACATTCGATGCTGAGCGCAGGTGCGCACGCCCGCTCGTGCATAGCCGGCGACGGAGGGCCTTATGTTCACGCACATCCTGGTTCCGACCGATGGTTCCGAGCTGTCGCGCAAGGCGATAAACGGCGCGATCGATCTGGCGCAGGCCGTCGGCGCGCGCGTCACGGCTTACGCGTGCCTGCCTCAATATCCGTATTCGCCTTTCTCCGACGTGGTGGTCGAACCGCCGTCCGAGTTCCTGCAACGCAGCGAGCGCGAGGCGCGGGTGCATCTGCGGGAAGTGGAAATGGCGGGGCGGCGGGTAGGCGTGGTTGTCGAGAGTCACACCAGCGTGCATCCCGCGCCTTATCTCGGGATTATCGAAGCGGCGGAGCGGGGTGGCTGCGACGTCATTTTCATGGCTTCGCACGGGCGGCGCGGATTGGGCAGCCTGCTGATCGGCAGCGAAACGCAACGCGTGCTCACACATACGAAGATCCCAGTGATCGTGTATCGCTGAGCGGCATCATGAAAAAACGCGGCGGATTTTAAGTCCGCCGCGTCCCTGATTAACCGGCGCGATCCGCTGTGCCGGTTCTTTCTCCGCTGCTGCGATTTTTTCTACCGGATTCCGGCCGCCGGGTCGATTGTCCGCAAAACAGATTGCGCACATCGATTCCAGCGGCACGGCTCCTCCCTGTGACGGCGGCTCTCTGACGGAGCCGCTTTTTCGTCTTCTGCGTCGTCGTTCGCTCAGGCCACGGGGCCGGTTGCGGCCAGTTACGCGACTTTCTTGTCGAAGAACTGTTCGTCTTCCGTCGAGCCGTGCAGCGCGGTCGTCGATGCTTCGCGTTCGACCGTTTGCGTCACGGCGTCGAAGTAGCCGGTGCCGACTTCGCGTTGATGCTTGACCGCGGTGAAACCCTTGTCCGCAGCCGCGAATTCGGCTTGCTGCATTTCGACGAAGGCTGTCATCTGGTTGCGGGCATAACCGTGCGCCAGGTTGAACATCGAGTAGTTCAGCGCGTGGAAACCGGCCAGCGTGATGAACTGGAACTTGTAGCCCATCGCGCCGAGTTCTCGCTGGAACTTGGCGATCGTCGCGTCGTCCAGATTCTTCTTCCAGTTAAACGACGGCGAGCAGTTGTACGACAGCAGTTGATCCGGGAATTCCTTGTGGATCGCGTCGGCGAATTTCTTCGCGAACTCGAGGTCCGGCTTGCCGGTTTCGCACCAGATCATGTCGGCGTACGGCGCGTAGGCGAGACCCCGCGAAATGGCCTGCTCGATGCCCGGCTTCGTGCGATAGAAACCTTCCACCGTGCGCTCGCCGGTCAGGAACGGCTTGTCGTTATCGTCGATGTCGGACGTGACGAGGTCGGCGGCTTCCGCGTCGGTGCGGGCCAGCAGCACGGTCGGCGTACCGGAGACGTCAGCGGCCAGGCGCGCGGCCGTCAGCTTGGCGATGTTTTCACGCGTCGGCACGAGCACCTTGCCGCCCATGTGACCGCATTTCTTCACCGAAGCGAGTTGGTCTTCGAAGTGGACGCCCGCAGCGCCGGCTTCAATCATGGCTTTCATCAGTTCGAACGCGTTCAGCACGCCGCCGAAACCGGCTTCCGCGTCGGCGACGATCGGCTGGAAGTAGTCCACGTAGCCTTCGTCGCCCGGATTCTTGCCTTCCGACCACTGGATCTGGTCGGCGCGCGTCAGCGTGTTGTTGATGCGCTTGACGACGAGCGGCACCGAGTTCGCCGGATACAGCGACTGGTCCGGGTACATTTCACCGGCGACGTTCGCGTCACCCGCCACCTGCCAGCCCGACAGATAGATCGCCTTGAGGCCGGCCTTCACCTGCTGCATCGCCTGATTGCCGGTCAGCGCGCCAAGCGAGTTGACGAACGGCTCGCTGTTCACGCTGGCCCACAGCTTTTCCGCGCCGCGCTTCGCGAGCGTGTGCTCGACCTGCACCGAGCCGCGCAGACGGATCACGTCTTCCGCCGAGTAGCTGCGCTTGATGCCCTTCCAGCGCGGATCGGTGTCCCATTGCTGCTGGAGTTGCCTGGCTTGTTCCTGACGGGATGCAGTCATGTTGTTCTCCTTGATTTGCCTGAAATGGATAGGTGACTCGGTAATCTTCGTCGAAGCTGCCGGCCGGTTTGGCGTTTCGTTTCGTGAAGTCTTGTATAAGAGTCTAGGCAAATAGAGGTGTGCGCAATAGTCGCGGGAACGCGCTTTTATAATATTTATTTATGTTTTAAATCAATGGTTTGCGGATATCATTTCGCATTAAGAAACGACTTTTTCCATCTTGCAATAGGTCGTCTTGTGCCGTGCAGCACGATTTTTTACGACGCAAAAAAATTTTCCACATCGTGAAATTTCACGGTTGGCCGGCGCGACGGCGAGTACAGACGAAAAAAAACCGGCGCCTGAGCACCGGTTTCTTCCGACTGACGGACGGCGAAGAGGCCGTCCGGGTCATTTTCTGGCTGATTGCTGTACTGCTACGCAACATGCCGCACGCCGCGAGGGCATGCGTGCCATCTACGTCACTTAGCTGCCGCGACGAGCCGTACGCGGGCCGTCGCTGCGGCGTGCGCCGTAGCCGCCGTCACGCGAACCGCCGTAACCTTCACGCGAACCGCCGCCGAAGCCGCCGCCGCCTTCACGCGAACCGCCGCCAGCCGACTTGCCAGCCCAGCCGCCGCCATTGCCACCGCCGCTACCGCTGCGCGCACCGCCGCCGTTACCAGCCGGCTTGCCCGAACCGCTACCGAAGCGACGGCCACCGCCATTGCCACCGCCCGGACGGCCGCGGCCGCCAAAGCCAGGACGGCCATTACCCGACGGAGCCGACTTGCGCGGCTCGAAGCCTTCAACGACGTTGACCGGCAACGGGGTACGCACGAAACGCTCGATGCGCTTGAGCGCGCCTTGCTCGGCGTGATGCACGAGGCTCACTGCGATACCCGAGCGGCCAGCACGGCCGGTACGGCCGATACGGTGCACGTAGTCTTCAGCGAACTTCGGCAGGTCGTAGTTGAACACGTGCGTGATGCCCGGAATGTCGATACCACGAGCCGCGACGTCCGTTGCGACCAGCACGCGAACGCGACGCTCGCGCAGTGCCTTGATGGTGCGGTTACGCGCGCCTTGCGGCAGATCGCCGTGCAGGGCAGCCGATTCGAAACCGGCGTCGGCAAGACGGCCTGCCAGTTGGTCGGCGTCCATCTTGGTTGCCGTGAAGACGATAGCCTGGTCGAGGCCTTCGTCACGCAGCAGATGGTCGAGCAGACGATCCTTGTGATCGCGGTCGTCAACGTAGTGAACGGTTTGCGCGATGTTGGTACGTTGTTCGAGGCGTTGAACGATCTCGATACGTTCCGGATCTTTCAGCAGACGGCCCGTCAGCGAACCGATCTTGCCGTCGAGCGTGGCCGAGAACAGCATCGTTTGACGGGTAGCCGGCGTAGCGGCGACGATCGTTTCGATGTCTTCGATGAAGCCCATGTCGAGCATGCGGTCAGCTTCGTCGAGCACGAGAATCTGCAGTTGCGACAGGTCGATACGGCCACGTTCGAGGTGGTCGATCAGACGGCCCGGCGTAGCAACCAGGATTTCCGGGTTCTTCGCCAGCAGCATCAGCTGTTGACCGTAAGCGACGCCGCCCAGAATGCTGACGGTGCGCAGGCGCTTGAGGTGCTTGCCGTACGTGGCAGCAGCGGTCGTGACCTGCATCGCGAGTTCGCGGGTCGGCGTCAGAACCAGCATGGTCGGACGTGCAACCGGTTGCGGACGGCGAGTGTTGCGGGCGCCGTCGGCCGGACGCGGCTCGCGCGGCTGGCTGGCTTGCGCCTTTTGCAGTTGCGAGAAACGTTCGATAGCGGGCAGCATGAACGCAGCGGTCTTACCCGAACCAGTCGGGCTCGACACCAGCAGATCGCGGCCGGCGATACCAGCCGGGATAGCGCG